>OZ026535.1:0-1383406 GCA_964020105.1 Rickettsiales endosymbiont of Ecdyonurus torrentis | reverse complement strand
TAGTCACTTAATTTGCTAAAAAGCTATATATTTGCTGTTATAAAGATTTTATTTTTACAGCGAGTCTTGATATCTTCCTTCTTGCAGTATTGGCATGTATTACTCCTTTCTGAGCAGTCTTAGCTATAACAGACTGTACTTCCACGAAAGCTTTTTCAGCCTCTGCCTTACTACCTGATTTTACTGAGTCCTCGAATTTTCTAACAAAAGTTCTAAGTCTATTCATTCTAGGTTTATTAATATCCGTTCTTTTTGCTGCCTTACGGATTCTCTTCTTTGCACTTGCAATATTAGCCATGTTATTTTACCCTTTTCCTCCAACATAAATAAAGATAAGCCGTAGCACTAGACTACGGACAATACAACAACGTTAAAAAACTATTATACTTGCTTTATTGTACTATTTTTGACAATTATTACAATAAAAAGTTGATCTACCAGATTGAACAACCCTTTGTAAAATAACTTTACATTCAATATTTGAGCATTCTTGTTTATCTTTACCATATACCAAAAAGCTATTCTGAAATTCTCCTTTGCTACCGTCGGCCTTTCTGTAATCTTTCAAAGTAGAGCCACCTTGCTCAATGGCTTTTCTAAGAATATTTTTACTATGTGTAATTATTTCTGCAACTTCTTCTATAGTAAGGGATCCTGCTTGCCTAAGTGGATTTATTTTAGCACTAAATAAAATCTCACATGCATATATATTACCAATGCCAGCAACCAATCTTTGATTAAGTAATGCCGATTTTATACTGCCCTTAAGCTTTTTTAATTTAGGATAAAAATAATCTAAATTAAAATTATTATCAATAGCGTCAATAGCATAATCTAAATAATAAGGTGACCTTAAATAATCATCCTTGTCAAATATGATAAACAATCCGAATCTCCTCGGATCGTTATATTTTAAAACTAAATCTTTGCTTAAATAAAGAACAACATGATCATGTTTATCTATCTTAGATTCTTTAGTTAAAACAAAACTACCACTCATCCCTAAATGAGCCAATATTAGTTTCTTATTGTCCAGCATAAACAGGATATATTTGGCTTTACGTTTAATATCTACTATCTTTGTGCCCTTAATAAGAGCCAATTTTTGCTTGTCAATCACCAACCTAAGGCTTTTACCAGAGGAAAATACATCAATTATAGTGCTACCTATAGCCTTCCTTAAAGATAAAATAACATTTTGCACCTCAGGTAATTCTGGCATAAAATATCATCCTTACGTTAGTCTCTATGGAAAATTGTTAGGATTTCTTATTAAACTTAAGCATTCCTGCTAAAGAAAAGCCCTTATCTGGCTGAGCTAAAGGCATACTATAATTCTTCATATCTGATATAATGCCACGATGCTTTTCTACTTTTTTGCCATCAGTAAGCTTAGATATCTGATTATAAAGCTCCTTTGCATTGGCTATTTTATCGTATGTATACTTGCCTCCACCAGTGGAGAATACCTGTAAAGTACCATAATTTAACAATCCACCAAAGAAGGACACTCTTAATCTAAACTCCTGTACCAAATAAAAAGGCATATCATTGTAATATGTGTTGCGGGAAACGGTTACAAATTTATATTTAGTAAGATAAGCTCTAAAAGTATAAAATTCTATGATAAACTTAATAAATAAATATAATAAGAAACCCCAAGCAGCTAATATGGGAATATATACTAGAAATTTATATTTAGAGTTAACAGATAACATATATATAATATCCCAACTATAATCCACATACACAAATCCTATGGTTAGTAAAAACATTGATAAAAGATATGGTAGCAAAACATGGATGCTGTACTTTGTGCTGTATACCTCTGTTGTATCGCTGTTTGCCAAAGCTTCTTCGGAGGCATAACCTAATCTACTTATGTAAGAAGATCCTTTTTTGTTATTTATCATGCTATTAAGTAAATCTTCACTTGAAGAATCGGATTCTTCTTCACCTAAAATATCTGATACATCATAATCCTCAATATTATCAAGGACATTATTATTAGATCTGCGATCTCTATTGCCTCTTCTATCAGATGGTCTCCTTGACCCTGATCTATCTCCTGATCTTAACCTTTCTCTCAAGATTAAACTCCTAAATTAATGTTCGCCCCAATAGCGTGTATAAGTATAAAATGTACTTGTCTTATTATAATATCAATAATCAATTAACATCAAGTTTTTGTTTCAATATTTGCAGAATTAATAATTTTAAGATTACTAAGATAGAGAGAATTTTTCATATCCTCAGTAATTACCTCTAAAATGTTTTTATTGATGCCGGCTGTTAAATCTTGAATTATATAGACAGTATAACCTTTTTGCAGATAGCCTTCCACGGCGTATTTTAGGCAAAAATCTGCTGCAACTCCTATAACATATATTTCTAATTTTTTATCTTTATAGAATTCTAAAAACTTATGTACATCATCATATAAGACTTTACTATTGTGGTAAGCCATTATTTTAAACAGATTCTGATATGCAATATGACTTTTATAATCTAGCCCTAAGCTTCTATCTTTTTTTTCGATATTTTGCCACATATCGAAATGATTTTTGTGCATTTTATAAATTTTGGCTTTATTTCTTAATAATTCTAAATTAACAGCCAATTGCCAATCTTTAGAATTATATTCACAGTGTAGTGGGAAATTTTTAGCTTCTTCAGAATTTTTATACTCTTCACTGAAATGAGTATCTTGTTTTACAAGAATACTAGAAAAAAAATTATCTGGTACTTTTTTAAAAAAATTATTGGTAAGCTCAATAAGACTGTGGGCATTTTTGATACTTAGAATTCCATCTTTTTGGAGAAAAGAGTTTTGCATATCAACAATATCAAGAACTCTTACAACTTTGTTTTCTCTAAGATTAAACTTATCCATTTCACCTTCCTTAGAGATACTCCATTCATTTTTTACGATGGTATCACTAAGATTAAAATAAATATCCATACTATAAGTATTAGATGAATCCCCTTCACAGGCGGAATAAATATTTTTAGATAAATTAATTTTATTATCGGCAGAAGAAAAAGCATACTCAGTGTCTTCTAATGAGAAAAGAACCATCTGAGCTTTACGGTAGAATTCTACAGCTTTAATCTGTGGTGATAGATTAAATCTAATGAAGGCCTCTTGGATTGTTTTAGTGGGATTTTTTTTAAAAGAAAGTAGATCTTCACCTAAAATATATGTATATCCGTGTCTGGATACATAGACAGTTCTGTAATATGAAATACCTAAATTATTAAATCCGTGATAAATAAATTTAATGATATCCCAATTTTCTTCCGATCTTCTTTCTATTTTTAAGGAATTTATGGATAAATCAAAGGATAATATTTTATCTTTTGATTTTATAATCAAGCATGAATTATTTAGCCTAGCAAGATTATCATTTACAAAAAGTGATCCTTCTATATTTGAAAGCTTATCTCCTAAATTAGTGATCAATTTATTATTATCCACAGATAGCTCAAAGGATAATAAAGAATTATTGTTTTTAGTTTTATTACCAATATCAAAAAATATGGCAGCATTTTCTGAAACAATTTTAACATAGCCACTGTTTCTCAGATTAAGTGATTGCTCTGCTGGAGCATTACTTAGTGATAATAAATAATCTATTTTATTTTTATCTGAAAGATAACCACCGTTGAAGATTGCCAAACTACCGTCTGGATGACGCATACTTTTAACAAATAAAGCAAGCCTATCTATTGATGTCCTAATAAAAGCTATTTCAAATCTTTTATGATTTTTTAACATATAGTATATCTGAAGCAAATCTTCTAAGTATAGTAACGCTTTGTGAGGATTCCTTGATATATGTCCACCATCACTAAGAATATTTTTTTTAATCTCCGAATTAAGAAATTCAATTATCTTAGTAATATTGTCATCATTTTTCTTGTCATCATCCTCTTTAGCAAGAAAAAAAGTTATCAAAGCTTTTATCACTTTAAGATTGTTATTTATTTTATAAAGACCTAGCCTACTAAGCTTATAGAGAAGAATTAAATGAAATATTTGCAAGGACATCTCTTCTTTAATTTTATGAACAACAAGAACATTTTGCTCTGCTTCCATAAATTTCAAAGAAGAAATAAGTTGAAAGATTCTTTCTGCTAATATATCTCCTTGCCAAGTAATTTTGTTAAAGAATTTATACTTAGATAACCAGCTTTCTACTAAGTAGATGGCTTTTTGTGCGCTATCTCTTGTTGCCAAAGCTTTTAGACTAGATAGCCAATAATAACTATGTAGTTTTGTTAGTGCTACAGAATCCACATTTGTAGAATATAGGAAGTCTTGCAGGAAATATTTTGTACCATTAACATAGAACTCATCATAAAGGAGAGAGTGCCCACTATAGTTGATAGCCTCAAATACAGAGAGACCTAGATCTTTTGTAAGAATTTTATATTTCGATCTACTATATAATGCTTTATATAATAAGCTAGAGAAAAAATGATCGAATAGGTTGTTAAACATAATAAGAAACTCTTACGTAATAAATTAATTGTATCCGCTGGAGCCAAATCCTCCAGCGGCACGTTTGGTTTGTGAAAGATCTTCTTCTTCACTTATTAATATATTAACATATTTACTTATAATCATCTGAGCAATTTTATCACCCCTATTAATATTATATTCATCATTGGAATGATTAATAAGTATAACTTTGATTTCCCCCCTATAATCACTATCAATCGTCCCTGGAGAGTTTAATACAACTACTCCATGATTAATAGCCAAGCCAGACCTACTTCTAATTTGGCCTTCATAATTCTCTGGTAGCTGCATAAATATGCCTGTTGGCACAAGGCATCTATCCTTAGGTTTTAGAAGCAAACTTTCTTTAATATCTGCTCTTAAATCTATGCCAGCGGAGCCAGCTGTTGCATAACTTGGTAAAGAAAATTCTTTTGCAGTTTCTGATAGTTTAATTTTAAGCACAATTTTATCTAAAGTCATATTTTTCCCCATAATATAAAAAGCATTATTAACAACATCAAGTAGGATATGAACTTAATAAGGAAGATATAATTTTTAATTGTTTTATTCTGCTCTTCTATTAATCTAATTTGTGTTGTCAAGATATTGGTAAAATTACGAGCTTTTACATTTAAATTTTCATAAAAACTCATTATTTTTTGCTGAATAAAATTTTCATCCTTAAAGATATCAGTTATTATTTTTTTAGAAATAATCCACATATTATTTTGCGGAGACAAGGTTCTACCAATATTTTCTAAATACATAAAGTTTTTCTGTAGTAGTAGTAGATTTTCTTGTATTTCCATTTCAAAATTAGTAGAAATTATGAAAAGTTGTTCCAAAAGCTCACCAAGTTTAATATCTTTTTGTGGAACATACATGACCTTTTCCACTATAGCACGACAAGCAAGAGAGAAGTCTTCTACAGAATATTTATCAGAAATCCATCCTGCTAGGAAATGGATCTCAGCTGCTTTTTTAAAATCTTTATTTAAGAAAGCAGCAAAAAGATCTAAAAGATATTTTTTTAATTTACTATCCACCCTACCCATTATACCAAAATCAACAAAACATAGCTGTTTATTTTTTGTTATAATAATATTACCTTGATGTATATCACCATGAAAAAATCCATGCTTTAAAACTTGCGTAAAAAAAGATCGGCTAAGCATTTCAGTAATACTATCTAATTTAATACCACTCTGCTGTAATGAGCTCATATCATTAATTGATATGCCATCAATCCATTCTTCCACTAAAACACTTTGCGATGTAAGATTCCAATATATTTTTGGAATATAAATATTTTTATCATCATTAAAATTCTCACGAAACTCTTCAACGGCAGCGGCCTCAAAGCGCATATCTAGCTCTAGCTTGGTTATGCTTTCCAGATGATTTACTAAATGTAATGGCTTAGATATCTTAGCCTGTTTAGAAAAAATCTCTAAAGTTCTAAACATGAGCTTCAATAAGCGGATATCCCGTTGAAAAAGATTTTTAGTATTTGGTTTTATCACTTTAATTATAACAGGAGTGCCATCTTTTAGCGTGGCTCTATGCACCTGGGCAACGGAAGCAGAAGCAAGGGATTCTTTTGAGATATCAGCAAATTTATCTAGATACTCTGCTCCAATTTCAGCTTGAATAATTTTAAGTATTCTGCTGTACTGTGTGTAAGGCACTTTATCTCTTAATTGCCTTAGCTCTCTTAAGTATTCTTCACTAAATATATCAACTCTAGTTGCTAAAAGTTGTGCCAGCTTAATGAAAACTGGCCCAGCACTAACTAAAAATTTTCTTAATCTTACTGCTTGTTTACTTGATTTTGGATTATATAGATATTTGAATAAAAATAATATTTTGAAATTTAAAAATCCAAGGAGAAAAAAACAGTTATGCCTGCCAAATAAAAAAAGTAAGTGCAAAAATCTTAAAATAGCCATCTACTTTTCTCCGTAATGGATAGAAGCTACTCCAAATGTAAGATTTTTATAACCAACATTTTTAAATCCCACCTCTCTTATCATATTTGCAAAATCTTCTTGTGCTGGGAACTGTCTGATACTTTCAACTAAATAAGCATAAGCATTTTTGTTTTTAGCAATGCACTGTCCCATATTGGGAATAATCTTAAAAGACCAAAAATCATAAACCTGTGCCAGTAAAGGATTATCAACTTTAGAGAACTCTAAGCAGAAAAATTTAGATCCACTTTTTAAAACTCTATATGCCTCAGCTAAAGCACTATTAATATCCGTAACATTTCTTATGCAAAAAGCCGTGCTATAGCAATCAATAGAGTTACTTTTAAATGGTAAAGCTTCAGCATTTGCACAAAGAAACTCTAAAGAGGTTAAGTAACCATTATTAATGGCCTTAGCTCTACCTTGTGAGAGCATCTTAGGATTAATATCCACAACATAAGCCCCCCTACCGCCATTCTTCATAAACTCTAAAGATATATCACCAGTACCACCTCCCACGTCAAGAAGGGTATCCAGAGATACATCGGTTAACATTTTAACAAATTCTTTTTTCCAAATTCTATGAATACCAAGACTCATAAAGTCATTCATAATATCGTAATTTTTAGCAACATCATCAAATACTTCTCTTACAAGATTAGCCTTATCATTGAAAGGAACTTTTCTAAAACCAAAATTAGTAAAGAAATTTTTATCTACGCCCATGACTAACCAATCGTTTATAGTATTTTGCTACAAAAGTACTAAAAATCACCCCTAGAGGTAAAAATAAATAGTCGCTTAGTTGGAGCGGGCGAAGGGATTTGAACCCTCGACATCAACCTTGGCAAGGTTGCACTCTACCCCTGAGTTACACCCGCATTGACACAAGTACGCTATATTCTACAATAAATACTCCACTATTACAACTATTTTTTACCATTGCTTTGCCTTATCTAGGGGAAATTAAATGGGAAAATTTTGATTTTTTTTGCCATAAAAAAATTACTTTACTTGATTATCTTTCTCTATTAACTTTATGTATAATTAATTATTACATTATCAGAAAAATTAGCGTCATCTGTGGCTAAAATACAATCATTAAAAATATTAGATTTAAATTAGCTAAAGATATAGAAAAACTCCTTAAAATTTTGGGAACTTGTAAATTTGCCTACCTAAAAATTAATATAAAGAGAGTGATTGTTGTTTATATAAGCAGTTCATTTTTCTTCTAAAGCTTTACTTTAAAGGGATGTATTTGTATAATATAGGTGTGATAAAGGAGAGTAGCTTATGGAGCATAAAAATATATCAGAACTTTTAGAAATATTGCAGTGTCCTATCTCTGGAGGCAATTTGCTTTATAATAAAGAAAAAAATATGTTTTATTCTAAAGATGCCAAAGTATTTTTTCCTATTATTGAAGGGATTCCTGTTTTACTGATCGATTCTGCCATCGCAGAAGAATAAGTGCTTAAATTTAAGGACATAAGATTAAACTGTATCACCTAAGTAGACACGCTTAACATCATCGTTGTTAATAATTTCTTCTCTATCGCCTTGAAAGATCAATTTACCATTGTAGAGAATATAGGCTCTGTCAACAATATTAAGGGTTTCCATAACGTTATGATCTGTAATTAGAACTCCTATATTTTGCATTTTTAATGATTTAATAAGATTTCTTAACTCTCCCACAGCAATAGGATCAACACCAGCAAAAGGCTCATCAAATAGAACAAAGCTAGGATTAGCAGCAATGGTACGAGCTATTTCAACTCTGCGTCTTTCGCCTCCTGAGAGAGCTAGTGCATTGGATTTTCTAATATGCCCTATGGAGAATTTTTCAATTATTTCATTTAATTTTGCCTTTCTAATTTTTTTATCTTTATAATAAATCTCTAGAACAGCAGCGATATTTTCCTCAGCCGTCATACCTCTAAATATGGAAACATCTTGTGGTAAATAGCCTATACCAAGGCGTGCACGTCTGTACATGGGGTATTCTTTGATACTAAGATTATCCAAAAATATATCCCCTTTATCTGGATTAATTAATCCGGCAATTATATAAAATAGAGTACTTTTGCCGGAACCGTTTGGACCAAGAAGTCCAACTATCTCTGAGTTGTGGAAATCTGCATTGATACCGTTTAAGGCTTTCTTTTTACCAAAAGATTTCTCTATATCAGATAGGACGATGCTTCTTTTTTCCATTTAAATAAATCCATTATTTATTTCTTTTTAAGATCTTCCTTTTTTACTTTTGAAGAAAATTGCTTCTGGTTATGACATGGGATTAGTTTTGCATTACCCTCCAACATATCCCATACTATTTTGCATGATTCAATTGCTGTACCGTCATTATAATAAATTTTAGGATTATCCTCTAAATAAAAAACTTTATTTTTAGCGTCGTAATAACCATAATTAGCAGTTATTCTAGTTTCATCTGTGGATTTTAAAACTATATCATCAAATAATTCCATACTAAGTATTTCTGTATCTTCATCATCCATTTTAACATATAATAAATCAGAGGATATATCATATGTGAGGGTACCTTTGTCATCCTTAAGCGTTAGATTAGATTTTCCTCTTGCCACAAAAAAATGTTCTTTGATATTATATTCAAAGCGATCTTTTGCTGTTAATTTATATGTCAAATCCTCGTATGTAACGTCATATGGAATAGCCGTTATAATCATTAGATTTTTTTTAGCATCAAAAATATACTTGTCACCTTTTAAAAGACCATTATTATTAGTATTAAAAACAAGTAAATTTCCTTGTGCCTCTATTTTTAAAATATTAGACATAGCATTATTATTAGCCATATCTGTATAATATACTTTAAATTTATTGCCGGTGACTCTAATATGATCACGCCATATTAGGAAATCACCTTCTGACCAAAGGATTTTTTGTGTATTGTCGATAAAAACCGACTGTGTGGTTTTTAGAAATATTCGATTATAAATTGCTAAATCTTTGTCTAATTGAGCAGTTGATATATTTTTATCTGATATTTTAACTGGTGCAAGAATTTCTATATTAGTGAGATTGCTAACAACATTGAAGCCTTTTGCATAAAGATACATATCACGCAAAGTGGCAACCATTTTAGAATTGCTATACATGGTACTGTTATCTATGTCAGCAGTTATATTGGGAACTTTTAAAGAAAATCCTTCTATTCCGGTTGCTTCAACTCCTTTTGTTAGATGGAACAATCTGTTTAAGCTATCATATTCAGCACTTTTGGCATTTATTTTCATCCTTTGACCAAGATCATTCTCTATATTAACAACAGGATTAGTAAAATTAATATTGCTGTTGTAGAAAAAGTTTGCAATATAGTTTTCAAGAGTTTCTGAAGTAATGTTGTATTTCAGACCGTTAGAGGTTATTCCCGAGACGATTGCTGGTTTTACTTCCATATCGAGAAGATTTGAGGCAATCAATGTGAGAAAAAAATGTTTATTTTTTGCCATAAAAGAAACATATCCAATAAATAGCAACATCAGCAAAATAAGGATTATAAGAAAAGATTGTAAAAAAAATGTGATCCTTTTTTTACGTTTTATATAATTATCATGATAAAGATAGTAGGACTTTTTATCCAATATTATAGCACTCCTAACTTTAATAGATCATGAATATGGATAATACCAATTGGCTTATTATATTTTATGATAAACAAATTGGTGATATTTTTTTTTTGCATTAGCATCAAAGCTTTAGAGGTATTCATGTCTTCTGTGGCAAAGACAAAGTTTTTTGTCATAATGTCTTCAACAGATTTAGATAAGAAATCATGCTTCATATTTCTGCGAATATCCCCATCAGTAACAATACCAACCATAGCCTCAAGGTCATTAACAACAGCAACACAACCAAATTTATGGGAGGTAATATTTATAATAACTTGATCCATCTTGGTGCCAATATTGACTATTGGTAATTCTGCACCTGTATGCATAATGTCATGTATTTTTAAGAGTTGCTTACCTAGAGATCCACCTGGATGTAGTGTTTTAAAGTCCTCAGAGGAGAATCCCCTTAGCTGTAATAAAGTAATTGCTAAAGCATCCCCTAATACTAAAGTATTAGTTGTTGAGGTTGTAGGGGCAAGACCTAGGGAGCAGGCCTCTTTAGCTTTTGGTATTTCTAAGATATAATTAGAAGCTCTAGCAAGCATACTCTCTTTATTAGTAGTAATAGCGATAAGAGGTATATCAAATCTGTTGGCGTAACTTATAATTCCTTGTAGCTCAACTGTATTGCCTGAGTTAGATATGGCAATTATAGCGTCATTCTTACCAATCATACCAAGATCTCCGTGATTTGCCTCGGCTGGATGGACAAAAAATGCTGGACTACCGGTTGAAGAAAGAGTTGAAGAAATCTTCACCCCTATATGACCAGATTTACCCATCCCTGTAACAATGATTCTACCTTTAATATCAAGTAATAATTTACAAACTTTACTAAAATGATGTGGTAAATTTTCATAAAGGGATACAATGCCTGCCACCTCTGTTTTTATAACTTCTTGTGCTAAAAGTATTGCTTTTTCTTTATTATTTTTCAAAGACATTCTTATGTGCTCTTACAATTGTTTAGTGATTAAAAATATCATTTTCACCAATCCAGTTCATAGCGTCGAGAATAACTTTAGTTGGTAAAAAATTAAAACAAGCCAAAGCAAGAGATGTTCGATTTTCTTGTTTTAATCTTACAATCAAAGCTTGTTTTAGTTCATGTAGATACATTACATCGTCTGCTGCATATATTTGCTGTTCCTTAGTTAAATCTTTTGCTCCCCAGTTAGAGGATTGTTGATCTTTTTGCAAATCTACTCCTAAAAGTTCATTACATATCTCTTTCAGACCATGTCGTTTAGCATAGGTTCTACATAGCTTAGAGGCTATTTTCGTACAAAATATATTTTCACATAGGACTCCTAAATAGCTATATATAGCAAGTATATCAAATCTAGCATAATGAAATATTTTGTTTATTTGTTTGTTTGCAAGGACTGCTTTTAGATTAGGGCAGTTGTAGTCCCCTCTGCTAAACTGTATCAAATGTATAGTATTGCTTTCATCACGAATTTGCACTAAACATAGCCTATCTCTGGATAAATCTAGCCCCATGGTTTCTGTGTCCACTGCAATTGTATTTCCTGAGATTACATCAACAGATGGGATATCTCCCTTATGTAGAATGATTTTTATTTCTTGCATGAATAAATAATACCTTGTTGTTGTGAGCGATGTTTTACTTTAATGTTATGTTTTTATACTATGTTAGGATCATTTTATATGATATTATTATAGACAAATTAAATGAAATTTGGCAATTTATATTACAATCAATACCGACAAGCTGACCGTGGAGTGTTAGAACACTAAATGTTTTTCACTAAAAAAATTTGTGTTATAGGGTATAATAACTCTTTTAGCTTATTGTTAATACAACAGTTATTAAAAAGTGGTGCATATATATACCTAGTTACGGATAGAACTATTCCTAATCTTGTTGCTAAAGATCCTTTAAAAAAAATCAAAGTTATAAATCCTAGCTCATTATGCTTAGGTAAGGTGCTAGCGTCATGTGAGTGTGTTATTAATACCCTTACTGCTCCTTCTCCCTCTAATGTGGTCAATTTTGCTGTTAATTTCACCTTATCGAAGAAAATAGTATCCCTTGTAAATAGTGCAACTTATTTTATTCATCTCACTCCATTAATTAAGAAAAGCATTTTCTCCACATTTTATACTAGATTGAAATTATTAGAAGACATGATATCTAAAACTTGTCATAATTATAATATTATGTCTTGTGCTGTGATTTTTTCTGAAAATGATAGTATAATTGAGGACATGCAAAAAATATACAATATCATAGGTAAGGCTATTAGCCCTAACTACTCTTTCACCTATATCGACAAACATGAGTTGGTGTCTGCTATTATAGCTTTATCTTTTAATCATAATTATATTAATAAGCATTTTGAGCTTGGTAGTGATGCTAAGATCACTACCTTTGATCTTAATAAAGCTTTAAAAATAGAAATAAAAAACAAAAAAGCAAAATTATCCATTTTAGATAAAATCTTATTAACAGTTATTCATCATATAAAGTGTTATTCCATAGAAAAAAAATATCTACATTTGTTATCCCTAAGTAAGAAGGTTGGAGTAGGAAAACTAAATCTTCGAAGCTTAGGTATATCACCAAGAGGTTTAGATTATATATCAAGTAAGTATGCAAAATGAATAACAGCCAATTTAAAAACATGACTTGGATTCCTAGCACTTGGGAAAAATTCCCTCATAAACACATCCCTAAATACAGTAAAAATTTAAGAGAAGTAAAGAGGGAACTATTAAGACGTGATCCTTTGGTGGATTTTAAAGATATAATTACTTTAAAGAATCAGCTGTCTGCTGTTGAAAGCAATAAGTTGTTTATTGTACAGATGGGAGAGTGTGCGGAAAGATTTTCTCAAAGCACAGAAGATGATGTACAGAGCAGAGTAACAACATTAAATAATTTTTGCTTATTATTCAAAGGCTTAAAAAAGATCATAAAAATTGGGCGCATGGCAGGACAGTATACTAAGCCGCGCAGTCATGATTTTGAGTTATCTGGTGGGCAATTAGTACAATCATATAAAGGAGATATAGTACATGACTTTTATGATCGTAAAATTGATAGTAAAAGATTACTTTTAGCCTATGATAACTCTAAATTAACCCTAGATATTTTAAGAAATATGAATGAGAATATTTTTGTATCCCATGAGGCACTGAATTTACATTATGAAGAATGTATGAGTACAGTGCAGGAAGATAATAAATACTATAATCTTTCAGCGCATAGTTTGTGGCTTGGTGAGCGCACTAGGTTTAAGACATCTGCCCACGTGGAATATTTAAGGGGAGTACACAATCCAATTGGCATTAAGATTAGCTCTGAGATAGTTTTAGAAGATCTACTTAGTATAATAAAAATCCTCAATCCAAGTGATGAGATTGGTAAAATAATGTTAATTTGTCGATTTGGTCATCTAAAAGTGGGGAAATATTTAGGTGAAATTATTACAGCAGTAGAAAATAATAAATTAAATGTGCTTTGGCTGTGTGATCCTATGCACGGCAATACTTTTGTTAATGCAAATGGAATTAAATCAAGAAGAATAGAGGATATTAAGAAGGAACTTATAAATTTCACACAGATAATGAATGGGCATAATAAATATATTGCTGGCGTGCATTTGGAGAATTCATGGGAAGATATTTACGAGTGTGAGGAAGAGAACAATCTAGTTGATAACCTTAAATATAAAACTTTGTGTGATCCAAGATTAAATTCCTCTCAAAGCATAGAGATTGGGAAATTACTTACAACATTGTTACCTAAGTGATAGTAAAGCAATTATAAGCAAGAGAATAGATGGTGGAAAATCTAAAGAAACATATAGAAAATAATACAGATAGTTACTTCAGCAATACTAAATTGGCAGTTAGCAAACACGGAGATAGCAAAGTAGTATATGCATATTTTTTGAGGAAGCCGTCAGTTTACGCAGTCAAGATTGCTCTTGATTTCATTATAAAAGTAAGTAATGAACTTAACTATGATATAAAGGTGCATGAAAATTTCAAAGAGGGAGATCTTGTGGCGGCTGGTGAGCCATTATTTTTCTTGGAAGGGTCTTTTATTGAGTTATCTGAATTAGAGACCTTGATTCTACAGAGGCTTGGAGTTCCATGTTTATGTGCATGGAATGCGTATAGCATGTCAAAAAGTTTAAGGAAAGCTTTTTTCATATCGATGATTGCTAGACATTGCGTTGATGAGCAAATGGTGTATGCATGTGAGTATGGAGCTTCTGTTGGCTCTAATTTAGCTGTTAGGGGTGGGGCAAAAGGATTTATAGGATGTAGTGATAATGCTTCAGCATATTTGTTTGCTAAGGAATATGGAATTGGCACTATGCCGCATTCCTTGATTGGTTACGCTGGGTCTACTATTAGGGCAGCGGAAATGTTTTATGATACATTTGCTCCAGAAGAGATGACAGTATTGGTTGATTATTTTGGCAAAGAGGTTAGTGATTCTTTGGAAGTATGTGCTAGATTTAGACATTTAGCAGAGAGTGGTAATCTTAGTATTCGCTTAGATACCCATGGTGGGAGATTTTTAGAGGGATTAAGTTATGATAAATCCAATGAGATTATAGAACATTATGTTCCTTCTGCTTTTATTGAGTATAAGGATAAAGAGGAGATAGATTTTCTATCTGGCAGTGGAGTATCTGCGGCTGCAATATTTTACATGCGTGAGATGCTTAATAATAAGGGGTTTAAAAAAGTAAAAATCATTGTCTCCTCTGGTTTTGATATTAGGAAGTGTTTGCTGATGGCGAAGGTGGATGCTCCTATTGATGGAGTTGGTACTGGTTCTTACATTCCACCAAAATGGGCTGATACTTACGCCACTGCTGATATTGTCTCTTATGACGGTAGGCTTTCAATTAAAAAGGGCAGAGAGTTTTTAATAAAAAAATGGCAAAAAAAACTAAAACAATTATCTAAGGGGTAGGATGTCTTTAAATATTACATTTTTACAGATGAAATCTGTTCTAGGGGATTTAAAAAATAATAGTGATAAAATAATAGATTTTTTTACCACTAGTAAAAATGCTGATTTAATAATTACCCCACAGATGTCCCTTTGTGGTGTTTCACCAATGGATAATTTATTAGCAAAAGATTTTTCTAAGGATGTTGATTTTTACATGCAAAAAATTAGCCGAAGTACTGTTGGCTCACTGCAAACTCTACTACTTGGAGCTCCTTATTATAGAGAAAATAAAATTTATAACGCTATATTTGTGATTAAAAATGGTGCAATTGAAAATATTATATGTAAAAACTCCTTAAAATTAGATGATCCATTTAATGGCGTATCATATTTTAGCACAAAAAATGATAGCTCTAATATAATTAATATCAACAATACTGCCATATTAATACTGCTTGGTGATAGTGCTGAGAGTTCTGAAAAAGTAGATTTAATAATTAATTTAGATGCATCTCATTATAGTTTAAACAAGCATGAAAAAAGATTAAATATTGCTAAATCTATGGTTAAAGAGTTCAATGTTCCTGTTCTTTACTGCAATAGTGTTGGTGGAGTTGATGATATAGTGTTTGATGGTAATTCATTTTTACTTAATTATGATTTTAGCATATGTTTTTCTTTAAATCATACACAAGAAGATAGGATGAATTGCACAATTATGAATAAAAAATGCATTAATAAAAACATTGATGCACTAAACGTAAGAAGCACCAATAGGTTAATTTATGAAGTAATTTTGCTAGGGCTAAGGGATTTTTGTGCAGCAAATAATTTCAAGGGTGTGATGCTTGGAGTAAGTGGAGGTATAGACTCGACGATAACTGCTGCTATGGCTGTAGATGCTTTGGGCAAGGAAAATGTTTTAGGAATTTCACTACCAACAAAATATACATCTAAGTTAAGCAGAGAGATAATTGAGGAGATGGGAGTTTTATTGGGAATTAAAATTACGGAAGTAGAGATTAATGATATTTTTTCAACTCAGGCTGGGCTGCTTAGTGAACATGTTAATTTAGATAAAAATAATATTGCAGATAATTTGCAAGCAAGAATTCGCTGTAATATGTTGATGGCATTTGCCAATAATAATCCAGATTATTTATTGCTAACAACTGGTAATAAGTCGGAGATCGCAACTGGTTACTGTACACTTTATGGTGATACGTGTGGTGGTTATAATTTAATTAAGGATTTGTATAAAACACAGGTTGTTGCTTTAGCCAAATGGCGCAATGGTGCTATTCCAGAGGGTAGTTTATTACAGCGAACAGAAATTATACCTGCTAGGGCTATTACAAGAAGACCTTCCGCTGAGCTGAAGGAAAATCAATTTGATGAGGATAGTTTAATGGACTATGCCATACTAGACTCTATACTGTACGCCATAGTGGAAGAAAATGCACAGAGGCAAGATTTGTATAAAAAATTTGATGTAGAATTAGTAAATAAAGTTATACTTTTATTAAAGAATTCTCATTATAAGAGAATGCAGGGTGTTTGTGGGGTAAGTATAAGTGAGAGATCTTTTGGTAGAAACTATCATTATAATATAAGCGATAAATATAGAATAAACAGCTACGTGGATAAAAATGATTAAGCAAAAAGAAAAATTAGTAAGTCCTATAGTAAGATTTGCTCCTAGTCCGACTGGATATTTACATTTAGGCAATGCTAGGATGGCATTATTAAATCATTTTTTAGCAAAAAAGCTTGGTGGTATTTATATCTTAAGGATAGATGATACAGATCAACCAAGGGTTAAAGAGGAATATATTGAGGGCATCAAGGAAGATTTAAGATGGCTTGATATTGAGTGGCAATTTGAATTTAAGCAGTCTGAGCGCTTGGATGTTTATAGTAATTTCATGAAGAAATTGCTTGAAGATGGTAAGATATATGAGTGTTATGAGAGTGCAGAAGAATTGGAGTATAAAAAAAAGATACAGTCATCCTTAGGGAAGCCCCCAATTTATGATCGTAGCATGCTTAAATTAACAGAGGCACAAAGACAAGATTATATAAAAAATGGGAAAAAACCACATTATCGCTTTAAAATGGAGCATAAAGAAATTGCATGGAGTGACCTTGTTAAGGAAGATATATTATTTAAAGGGGAAAACATTTCTGATCCTGTGGTTATAAGGGAGGATGGTAGTTTTTTATATATTTTAACTTCTGTCTTAGATGATATAGAAAAAAACATTACACATATAATCAGGGGAGAGGATCATATTGTTAATACTGCTGTACAGATTCAGATGTTCAACTATTTGGGTGCTGTACTACCTGTTTTTGCACACCTACCATTAATTACGAATAATAAGGGAGAGGGTTTCTCAAAAAGGGATGGAGCATTATCATTAAGAGGATTAAGAGAGAAAGGAATTCATCCATTGGCAATTAGCAACTATCTTTTTGCTTTAGGACTTGGAGAACAGAATAGGGTTTTTAGTTCAAACAAGGAGATAGCGGAAATTTTTGATTTAAGTAAATATAATAGTGCAGCTGCTCAGTTTGATGAAGCAAAATTATTAAAATTCAATTTACATATTTTGCAAAGTCTCTCTTTTAGTGAAATAGGAGCTTTAGTAAAAAAGATTCTTAATTTAGATATAGATATATCTTTTTGGGAAGCTGTAAAAGATAATATTGTGGAATTTAAAGATATAAAAACTTGGTTTAATATATTTCATGATGATAATTTAAAAACTATTTCTCTTAATGATGACCTTATAAGGATTGCTATTAATACTATTCCCTATGAACCATTTAATGATAATACCTGGAATATTTGGTTAGAGGAAATCAAGGCTAAAAGTAATTTAAAAGGTAAAGATCTATATAAACCCTTAAGATTAGCATTTAGTGGAATGGAAAATGGTCCTGAATTTAAACATATAATAAAAATGATTACGAAAGAACGGCTAATAAAACGACTTAACATGTTATTAAATAAGATATAGATGCTTTATTTATATAATACGCTAAATAGAAAAAAAGAACCATTTATTGCTATAGATAATAAGCATATTAAAATGTATGTATGTGGCCCTACGGTATATGATAATATCCACGTGGGCAATGCGCGACCAATTGTGGTATTCGATACTCTATACCGCCTTCTAAGGCATGATTACCCCAAAGTAACTTACGTTAGAAATATAACTGATGTTGATGATAAAATCATCCTAAGAGCATTAGAAAATAATGAGTCTATAAATTCTTTAACCACAAGGGTTATAAAATCCTTTCATGAAGAACTAGAGGCCTTAAATACATTAAGACCAACCTTTGAGCCAAAAGCTACTGACTATATCAAACCAATGCAGGAGATGATAGCTACGTTGCTTGCTAAGGGTCACGCTTATAATGTTAGAGGTGATATATTTTTCAAAGTAAAAAGCTATAAAGATTACGCTGCATTAAGCGGCTTTAATAAAGAAGATATCTTAAATGGAGTACGTATTGAAAATATAACATCTAAAGAAGATCCAGCAGATTTTGCATTGTGGAAATCTGTGGATTTACTAGAAGTTGGATGGGATTCACCTTGGGGTTATGGTCGTCCTGGATGGCATATAGAGTGCTCAGCAATGTCCTTTACCTTACTAGGAGAGCATTTTGATATACATGGAGGGGGAAGGGATTTAATTTTCCCCCATCATGAAAATGAAATTGCCCAAGGGGTATGCTATAGTGGCTTAAATAATAAAGTGGCAAACTACTGGCTTCATAATGGATTCATTACTATTAATGGGCAAAAGATGTCGAAAAGCTTAGGCAACGTTATTAGCCTTGTTGACGCGTTACAAAAATATCATCCCGAGGTAATAAGACTAAGTTTACTAAAGACTCACTATAGACAAACCCTAGATTATACAGATACCTCCTTAGAACAGGCAAGACATACCTTAAATGATTTTTACCATAATTTAGAGATCCTACAAGATATTAAAATTGATGATATAAAACCATCAGAGGAATTCTTAGGTGCACTAAGGGATGATTTGAATACACCCCTAGCAATCAGTATTTTACATAAACACATTGATAAAATTAAACATATAAATAATCCTGCTGATAAGACATCATTAAAGGCTATGATCTTAGGAGAGGCTAATATGCTTGGTATTTTATTTTGCACTCCAAAAACTTGGAGAGAAATTGCTTTACAAAACTTAGGTATTACTGCTCTAAAGATAGAGGTGCTAATGGCAGAAAGAGGTAAAGCTAAAGCAGATAGGAATTTTGCTAAAGCAGATAATATAAGGCATATTTTACTAGACTTAGGAATTATAATTGAAGATAGAACAGATAGTACAAAATGGAGACTTAAATAATGGATTTTTCTAAGGGAAAAGAATCGCCCATTGATAAATTTTGGCTTTATATTCCTCTTAAAGAGATGAGTAGAGGGCAATGGGAGTCTTTATGCGATGGATGTGCCAAATGTTGCTTAGAAAAACTAGAAGACTGGGATACTAAGGAAGTATTCACAACAAAAGTAAGCTGTAGGTTGCTGGATTTAAAAGATTGTAAGTGTTCAAAATATAATGAAAGATTTAAATATATGGACGACTGTATTAAATTAACTCCCAAGAATGTTTATGAGATAAAATGGTTGCCAAAAACTTGTGCATATCGTTTGGTAAAAGAAAAAAAAGATCTACCACCATGGCATCCATTAATCACTAAAGACCCTATGTCAACAGTAAAAAGCGGCAATTCTGCAAAAAAATTTGCTATCCATCCAGCCCAAATGAATAAAAGTATAGTGGAGTATATTTTAGATAGCGATGTTTAAAATTTTTCATGTATCAATTGATGATGTTGATTATAATCTAAAAGTAATCAAAAGAAAAAACTGTAAAAAACTCATTCTAAGAATAAATTTTAAAACTAGGAATCCACAAATATCTATTCCTCCTACCCTTCATTACAAGGATGGTCTTATATTTTTTCACCGCAATTATGATTGGGTAAAAAAACAATTAGACATTCAAGATACTCCTAAACATAGGTTTTCAGAACTACAAAACCTACCATTTTATGGTGAAAACTATAAAGTAAGTAAAGTATTAGGTAAAAAAAATACAGTTACTATTTATAAGGAAAATAAAGAAATCATAATAACCCATAAAGAAAATACTAATGTAGAAAAATTATTCATTAATTTTCTTAAAAAAACAGCTTATGAATATTTCTATGATTTATCAAAAAATAAAGCTCTTCTAATAAATAACTCTTTTAGGTTATTAAAAGTATCAGATACTTACTCCAAATGGGGTAGCTGCAGTAAATCTAAAATCCTTAGGTATAATTTTAGATTAATTATGGCTCCTAAATTTGTGATAGAGTACATAGTAGCCCATGAAGTTGCGCATCTGCAGGAATTTCATCATCAAAAAAGCTTCTGGAACTTAGTAAATAAACTCAATAATAACACAACTACAGCACAAGAATGGTTAAAAATTAACGGTAATAGTTTGTATTAGAAAAGTTTTTAGATCTAGGTGGATGGTTTCTATTCTTTCTACTAACAGAATGATCGAACTCATTAGACCTAGAGTTACGTCCTTTATCAAAATGCCTATCATCATATTGCTCGTCTTTATGATCGGATATTCTTAACTCTTCTAAAATATCATCATAAAATCTGAAAAAATCATTACGATCTTCTCTGTCTCTTTTTCTTCTTGATGTTGCTTTATCATAATCTCTGTTAGTATCAGAGGTATTATAGTCTTTAGGATAAGCGTCGTAATAAGGATCATAATAGGGGTTATTATATCTACTTTTATTTATTTTTATAGTGTTCCTATCATAAGGAGGATAGTCTTCGGCGTAAGTTTTGGGAAAGTTACTCTCCTGATAATTTTCAGTATGATTAATTTTTTTATCCTCATAGAAACGCTCTCTGAAAGTTTTTTTCAAATCACTAACATAGGGGGATTTATTTGAATATTTATTATGGTTTTGTTTAGGCAAAGAGTATGAATTATCTATATTTTCAGAATAGGGTTTAGAGGTAGCCTTAGCCGATTTCCTTCTAGGAGAAAAAATATTTCCTACTTTACTTAAAAAAGATGAACCTCCAGATTCACGAATTCTTTGATTCCTTTTTTCTTCTTTTAGTGTATTAAAATTTGTTCTCTGTAAGAATCTTTTCTGCAGCTCGGAGGCATTAGTGATTTTATTTTCAATAAATTTTTGTTTTAAATCATCAATATAAGATCTTCTTTCGATATTTTTACTTGTCATATTCATACACAACGCTTCTAAGTTACATACTAATACAAAATACAACTAAGATTCCATTCTATAGAATCCTAAGGATTAATTCCGTCAACTAAAACCCATAATGCCTTTAATATAATACCTTTATACTAAAAAAACAACAACTTAATTAAAATTAATCTATTTTTATAGATAGGTGGCTGTTTCTTTAGCGATCATAAGCTCTTCATTAGTAGGAATAATTAACATTTTAATTTTTGAATCTGGCTTAGTAATTATTTCAGCTTTTGCATTATTAGCATCATCATCAAAACTAACACCTAAAAAACTGAAAGAATCGGCGATATATTTTCTTGTAAGTTGGGCGTTTTCTCCAACTCCAGCTGTAAAGATAATAGCGTCTAATCCAGCCATAGAGGCCATCATAGCACCTACAGCTTTTGCTAAATTATGATTGTAAACATGTAAAGCTTCTGCAGCTTTAGGATCTGTACTTCTTTCTAAAGTATAGAAATCACTACTTATAGAGCTTAATCCTAGCACTCCACTTTTATAATAGAGTAAATCTTCTAAATCTTTGTGTGTATAATTTTTATATTTAATCAAATAAAGGAGGATTCCAGGATCTATATCTCCACATCTACTACCCATAACTAACCCCTGCAGTGGAGTAAAGCCCATGGTGGTTGTATAACTTTTACCTTCCATGAGGGCGCATAATGATGCTCCAGCACCTAAATGACATATTACAACTTTACCATTATATAGATCTTTATGATTATTTTTAAGATATTCAGAGATATAATTATAAGAAATGCCGTGAAATCCGTAACGGATAATTTTAGAATCCTGACTGAGTTCTTTAGGGATGCCGTACAATCTAGTAAACATAGGATTAGTAGCATGAAAAGAAGTATCAAAACAGGCAATTTGTTTAATATTAGGGAATTTAGCAATTAAAACTTCCATTGGTCTAATATTATGTGGCAAATGGATTGGACTTAGATCTTGAATATGTTTTAGATCTTGGATCACTTGAGAGGTGATAAGGGTTGGCTTAAGATATTTATCCCCACCATGAACAACCCTATGACCTGCAGCTATGATTTGCATATCCAGATAAAGGGATACTAATGTATTAATTAAAGTTACTAAAATATCATCTCTACTTAAAGAGGTGTCAAGTAATTCTTCTTTTAAAGTTTTGGCTTGAAGGGTGTCCTTAATTATCATTTTAATTTTTTCGGTACCTATCCCTGTGATCTGACCATAGGAAAATTCAAGGAGATTATTTTTATGAAAAAGCTTAAACTTCAAACTAGAAGAGCCTGCGTTGATGATAATTATTGCATCTTTTTTCATAATATTATTTCCTTTTGATTAATTTTATTTATTAGACAAGCATGCTAAAACAGCGGACATAAGCCTTGCTTTAGCACCATCGGCTCTACTGGTAAGAATAATTGGAACAGAGGCACCAAGAACAACTCCAGCAACCTGGGCACCAGCCAGATAAACTAGCGACTTAAATAACACATTACCCACCTCTAAATTAGGAACTAAAATAAGATCAACCTCTCCAGCAATATCAGACTTAATTCCCTTAATATCAGCAGCTTTTTTACTTATAACATTGTCAAAAGCTAAAGGTCCCTCAATAATGCATCTACTTTGCAGATTTATATTTTTAGACAAAGCACTTGCTTCTACTGAACCAAGAATTTTATCATTAACACTTTCAACTGCTGATAAGCAGGCAACTTTAGGTTTTTCAATACCAATATTACCCATTAGATCTAAAGCATTAATAATGATTTTTTCTTTTGTTTCTAAATTAGGAGTAATATTAATGGCACAGTCTGTAATAAATAATAGTTTATGATATGAGGGTAAAGATAGGACAAAGACGCTGCTAATTTGTGAAGAAGTTCTTAGACCGGTTTCTCTTTTTATGACAGCAGACATAAGATGATCTGTATGCACTTTGCCTTTCATTAAAACATCGGCTTTTTTTTCTCTACAGTAGTTAATTGAATGTTGGATTGTTTCTGCTTCATTTTTGCAGTTTATGATCGTGTAAGAAGAAATATCTAAAGAGTATTGTTCAGCAGTTTTTTCTATGCTTTTTTTTTCACCGAAGAGAATGGGTTCTCCAAGGTTTTCTGTGGCTATGGAGAGAGCTCCACCAAGAGAGACCTCATCAACCGGATTAATCACTGCAACTCTTACATTACCTTTTGTTTTTGCTAGTTTATAAAGTTCATTAAAATTTGTTACCATAAGGATCTCCTTTATTATTTTTTCTTCTTTTGCATTTTATGGTGGAAATTATCCACAATTTCTGATCTTATATTATCAAATTCTAGCGTTTGTTTTTCCAAAGAAAAGTTTTCTTTAATAAAATTGTATTGCTTATTTTGTTGTTCTTGCATCTTAGCTGGATTGCTTGTATAAGTTATCAATTTTTCTAGTATACTGTTTTTAGATACTCTATTCAACAGGGTTTCCTCAAATGGATTAATTTCTGGATACCCACCTGAGGTAGAAGAGATAATCAAACATTTTGCCAAGGCAGCCTCCAAGGCTACTAGAGGAATTCCCTCCTTATGATGCTTTGCAATAGTAGGAAACACTGCAATTTTTGCGTTCATTAATGCCTTAAGAGCATCTTTATTGGGTATATTTGTTTTAATATGCAATTGTCCTTTGGTTATAAGTGCTTGTATTTGTGGATTTTCAATCAAAGTGGCAAAATATTCTTCTTCTCTTTTTTTTTCAAACGATCCTATGATTAGTCCTTGCCAATTTTGATTATCTGCTAGGAAAGCACTTATTGCTTGTATGTATTCTTTAATGCCTTTTCTATAATTAGCTCTACCTAGGAATATTATTTGATTTTTTTTCTCTGTATTGTAATCTAACTCGCTAACATGACCATAAGAGTTATGAACAACATAAGCTTTAGATTTTAAAAAGAAAAAATATTTAAGAAAATGTTTGTGAAAAAAATGCGATACAAATATTAATCCACTTATATGCCACAATTTTAAGAAAGTCTTTATATTTTTTACCGGAGAAGATTTTATTAAATCGATATGATTAACTAAAGATACTGGAATATTATGAAACTCTTTGGCAATATCATAAGCTAAATTTAAGTCAAATTCCACTTCAATAAGCTGTGGCTTAGGATTCATTTCTGTAATTAATTGTTTAATTGAGGTTAGATATAAAAGGTAGTTCACTTTAGGATTAAAGCCATATAGAGATAAATCATTATTTTTTAACTTGTCAGCATTTAAAAAGCATTGCTCTTCAGAGAGGTATATAATTTTTTCATCTTCCAATTTGTGATTAGTATGAGCAGAAATAACTTGAAAGTTGTGAGAGGATTTGTGTACACAAGGCATAGAGGCAAGCACAACAGAAACTTTTTGATTTTGATCTATTGAATAAATATGGGGATAAATTTTCAGTATATTCATTAAGACTATCTCTATTGAGATTATTATAATATTATCTTTTTATATAATAATTTTTATTATTCCAATAATTGCTATTATAATATATAATGTGTCTTGTTGAAAGTGTTAAAAATAAATTTTATATTGAAGATAAATGGATTATTTAGTAGCAGTTATATTGTCTTTGTTAACTCCCTTTGGATTATCCATGGCAGACGTGGATTATAATACTGGCTTTGGAGTAAAAATCAGTGATAGCACCAATAATAAATTTTTAAATAATAAAGTTAGTGCCAAGTCTGTGCTTACAGGCAGTAGAGGCGACTATAGCGTGCTAGGAGCTAGTTATTTTGGTCCCTATGGGGTTTTATATGATGTATCAGTTGAGTATAAAATATATCCATTTGCTGGAAGTACTAGTTTTATAAAGAACTCGTGGATTGCGCCCAAAATGTCTTATCAACCCTTAAGACAAGCCATATTGATAAGAGCTCGTTCAGAGATTTCAACAGTTCCAAGAAGCATACCAATAGCTGTATTACAAAGGCCTTCTTTTGGTCTTGTATTTGGTTATGATGTTTTAGCATTTGGTCTTGGTGAACAGAAGATTGCTCCTTATTTTGGAGTACAAATTGGTAAAACCGGCTATGAAAATCAGAATGATTCTGATCAGGCACAAAAACTTGATAGTACGTACTCTTTAATAGGTGGAATTATGTATCAAATGGACAATCATTGGGCGCTTAATTTAGAAGTTGAGAGAATGACTTTGGACGTTAGAGCAATTAGAAACGCCAATCAAGATTTTATTTTAAATTTAACAAAAATCAAATGGGGTGTAACCTATTATATTAAAGAGCCAAAAATTGTTAAAAAAGCCAATAAGGATTCTGAGTATATTAAAATTATAGAATCTGTTGACTCTAATATACAAGATAAAATAGAAGCAAAAAGAATCGAAGAAGAGGCTTTAGCTGAAGCACAGGAAGCACAGGAAGCACAGGAAGAAAAGGCAGATAATATAGAAAAATTAGAACTTCCTACATAATAATAATCGTTTCTTATCAGAAATTTTACTTTATTAAATTTATTTATTGTTGCTTAAAAGAGATACACAGCATTAAGTTAGTAGTTTTTTCTAAAATAAAATTAGTAAGTATTGTGTCCTATTTATTAGGTATTTATTTAATCAGGAATTTTTTAAAGTCTTCCTCCAGTGCTGTTTTACTTGAAGGTGCTAATTTTTTTGTTATAAAAAAAATCAGCAGGCATAAATCATGAATAATCTATAGTATAGCTGAAATTGTTTTTTGTTTTTAGATGTAAGCTATATAGTAAAACAATAAATATTACTTTTTTATTTTAACTACAATATCAACCCCTTTAATTTTTTTTGTTGTATTAACAGCATCAGTAATAAGATCTATACAGTCATTGCTGATTTTAATATCTTCAATTGCACCTGATTGCTCATAAACAACATGAGCATGAAAATCTGTACAGGTGTCGAAAATTGATTGGTTTGATACTTGAACTTCTTTTAAAAGATCCATTTTACAAAGGAAGTGTAAAGTATTGTAGACTGTGGCTAAAGAAACCTTAATATTATGAGTAGTAAGTAATTCTTTATAGAAAGAATCAGCGGTAACGTGCCTATGACCATGGGAGAATAAAATTTCCACTATACGAAGTCTTTGGGCGGTAAGCTTCAACTTAGAAGATTTAATTTTTTCTAATACCTCTATAACTTTTGTACACTTAGATTTACTGCTTTGTGACATAATCCACCTATCTTCCTTCCATTATGGCATTTATCAATTCTTTTATATTAGGAATATGACCATTTGCATAAAGTGGATCTGTAGCAAATCTATAAGCATGATGCCCTGCAAATAGGAGATTTTGATCAATTGAGCCACCATGACCGACGTCCTGTAGAGATTTTTCTATACAGAAAGATCTAGGGTCTGGCAGTATACCAGTGGATCCTGCTTCATTTTCAGACCAACCACTAAATCTACAGGCACTAAGACAACCCATACAATTAATCTGGTCAGTTTTTATGGATTTAGCCATTTCAGGAGTTTCAAAAATAACTGTTTTGTCAGGAGTCCTAAGTAAAGTATTGTATCCAGTAGCAATATATTCCATAGCTCTAGAATAATCTTCTTCCTTAACGTAAAAAACACTAACACCGTTGCCAGCTGGAATTTCTTTAGTAAACTCAGCATCCGGTTTTCTTTGAGCGCTAACCTGACGATAAGAACGCTGAGCAAGATCCCTTAAAAATTTGTTATTAACGGCAGAAGAATAGAATCCAGTTGGACTGAATTTATTTAAAGATATATCACCTAAAACAAGCTTCACTAAAGATTTCTTCCAACTATCGGATATGGGACTTTCTTTAGTTAAAAGGGGCCTTGTACCTAACTGAAAAGCAATCAATCCAATTTCTGGATTATTAATGTATTTATCCCATTCTGCCAGATTCCAAACTCCACCTGCCATTACAATAGGAACATGTGCTAAATTGAATGAATCCATTTTAGTTCTAAGCTCAACAACTCTAGGGTAAGGATCTTGTACTAGCTTAGGGTCTTCATGGTTTGAAAGGCCATTATGCCCCCCAGCAAGCCAAGGATCTTCATAAACAACCCCCCCAAGTAGCTCAGCTATTTTAGAGTATGATCTTTTCCATAGAACAGCAAAAGCTCTAGAAGAAGAAATAATAGGATAATAATAAACACTATGCCGTTGTGATATTTCCGCTAATGAATAAGGAAGTCCGGCGCCACAAGTAACACCATGAATAAGACCTTTTACTTTACTAAGAACCTCTTCCATAATAATTTTTGTACCACCAGCCTCCCAAAGGAAATTCATGTGGATACGACCTCTGCCACCAGAAATATCATGGGCAATTTTAGCCTGAGCAATACAACCACGTATGCTCTGTTTTACAAGTGCCTCAAATCTTTCTCTTCTTGTGAATTTAGGATCATAAAAATATGGAACATAATTACCATTTTCATCATAAAAATCTGGATTAGTCCCAGATATGGTACCCACAGCTCCACAAGCGGCGAAATTACCTGCCGTAACTCCATCAGATATGTTGATGCCCTTACCTCCTTCTATAATTGGTAGCACCTCAGCATCGGAAATATGGACTTTTTTTATATTAAACACAGTGTAGCACCTTCCGGGAAATGTTATATCTTAACTGTTAATCTAATTTTACCCTTATCATCTATTTGCACAACTTTAACATCAATAACATCACCAACTTTTAAAAAATCATTTATGTCGGAATTCCTATTATCTGTAATTTCTGAAATATGTAAAAATCCATCCTTGCCATTCATAATATTTATAAAAGCGCCAAAATCTAGAACTTTCACTATACTTCCCTTATAAACCTTGCCTATTTCAGGAACTGCCACTAGGGATGCTATATATAATAAAGCTTCATCTACCTTTTCTTCCGATAACCCTGCAACTTTAACAAGACCTTCATTGGATATATCAATTTTAACAGTAAATTTTTCACAAATCTCTTTTATTATTTTACCTCCAGAACCTATAACATCCTTAATTTTATCTACAGAAATCTGAATAGTTTTAATCCTAGGAGCAGAAGCACTTACATTCTCTTTAGATGAAGAGATGTTTCTAGACATCTCCCTAAGTATATGCATACGTCCAACTTTTGCTTGCTGCAAAGCCTTAGTCATAATTTCAGAAGTAATAGAAGTTATTTTTATATCCATTTGTAAAGAAGTGATACCTTTTTCAGTGCCAGCAACTTTAAAATCCATATCTCCTAGATGATCTTCATCACCCAGAATATCAGAGAGAATTGCATATCTATCACCATCTTTAATTAATCCCATGGCAATACCACCAACAGCACTAGGTAAAGGAACTCCAGCTGCCATTAAAGCTAAAGAAGAGCCACAAACTGTTGCCATAGAAGAAGATCCATTAGACTCTGTAATCTCCGATACTACTCTTATGGAATAAGGGAAATCTTCCTTAGAAGGCAACAGCGGATGTATGGCTCGCCAAGCTAGCTTACCATGACCTATCTCCCTTCTACCAGGGGCACCCATTCTACCAACCTCACCAACAGAATAAGAAGGAAAATTATAATGTAACATAAATCTTTCCTTACCGTCGTTTTCAAGATCGTCTATTATCTGCTCATCAGCATCCGTTCCAAGAGTTGCAAACACTAAAGCCTGTGTTTCTCCCCTAGTAAATAATGCCGAGCCATGCGGTGCTTTAAAAAGATCAATTTCAGTTTCAATTTTTCTGATCTCATCTAATGAACGACCATCTATCCTTAGACCATTATCAAGAATATTGTTCCTAACTATATCTTTTTCTAACTCTTTAAAGTAATAAGTAAAATTCTTAGCTACTAGCTCTTCTGAAAACAACTCCTTAAGTTGCGCAGTGGTTATATTTTTAACATCAGAAAGCATAGAGTTTCTAGTGGTTTTATCAGAAATAGCAAAGGCCTCCACCAAGGATTTTTTTGCAATATCTGTAAGTTTAGTAGCAAAATCTTTTTCTTCCTCTGAGGATTCTTTCACTTGTAAGAAAGCTGTCTTATTGATACTGGCTTTAAAATCCTCAATCATCTCAATAACTGGAGTGAATGATTCCTGAGCAAGCTTTACAGCTCCAAGCATAATTTCTTCGCTTAACTCTTTTGCCTCAGACTCAACCATTAAAATTCCTTCCCTAGTGCCGGCAACTACAATATCTAAATCACTAGAGTTAACTTCTGAAATAGATGGATTAACAACATATGTACCATTAATGTAACCAACCTTAGCTGCAGCAACATTATCTAAAATTGGTATGCCAGATATAGCAAGCGCGGCTGAGGCTGCTACTATGGAGAGAACATCCGTTGATATTTTTTTATCAGAAGATAAAGTAGAAACAACAATCTGCACTTCATTTCTAAATCTTTCATCAAAAAGTGGACGAATTGGTCTATCAATTAATCGAGATATCAGAACTTCCCTTTCTGTAGGCTTAGTTTCACGCTTAAAGAATCCGCCAGGAATTTTCCCCACCGCATAAAATTTATCCTGATAAGTTACTGTTAAGGGGAAAAAATCCAAAGTATGATTAGGAGTTTTTGAGAAAACTACCGTTGCTAATACAGATGTTTCACCATAAGTTGCAACTACAGCACCATCGGCCTGCCTTGCTATTTTACCTGTCTGTAATGTTAATTCTTTACCGCACCAATTGATCTTTTTTTCTGTGATTTTAAACACTATTACTTAACTCCTCTTATGCCCAGACGTCCTATTATTGATTCATATCTACTTACATCTTTATTTTTTAAATAAGTTAGTAATTTTTTCCTTTTCGAAACCATTACTAAAAGCCCTCTTCTTGAGTGAAAATCTTTTGTATGCACTTTCATATGCTCAGTTAAGTACTTTATTTTCTCACTTAAAACAGCAATCTGCACTTCAGGAGAACCTGTATCTCCTTCTTTAAGCGCATAATTTTTAACAATTTCTGATTTATTTTCTTTTCCTAATGACATCACTATCTCCTTGTTAGCTAATTAATGATTAAATACCCTTAAGAATCTTAATTCCCCACCTTTTGAACTAAGCAAGGCAATCAGCTTGCCAGCGTAAAGAGCTTGAAATACACATTCCAGCGGATATCCAGAGGTTATACTTTTCAAATTACCTTGTAAAAGTCCCTCCATGGCAGATTTATCTAAGGTATATGCCAAGATGCCATCCAGCATATCCTCGATACTTATAATATTTTCATACACTGCGTCGTTTTCATTATAAATTTTATTTAGGGAAATTAAAAGCTTTTCTTTATATTTCCCAATAGAAGTTCTTCTTAAGTAAATAACGTGCCCATGAGCTCCACAGAACTCTGCTATATCTTCTGCTAAACTTCTAATATATGTTCCCTTGGACACCTTAGCTGATAATTTAGCTTGTTTTTTAGTTTGATCAAAATCTAATAAAATAAGTTCATAAATATTAATTTTTCTGCTAGGTATATTGATGTCTACACCTTTTCTGGCTAAAGCATATGCCCTTTGACCGTCAATTTTAATGGCAGAATACATGGGAGGAATTTGTTCTATTTCACCTGTAAACTTACTAATAGCTTGTAGTAATTGCTCATAAGTAGGAGTATAATCACTTGTAATTAATACTTTACCGTTTATATCTTTTGTATCTGTTTTAACTCCAAACTGAATTGTAAACTCGTAAGTTTTATCGGATTCTAAAACATAATTAGCAATTTTTGTGGCTTCACCTATGGCTATGGGTAACATTCCCTCGGCCAAAGGATCAAGAGTGCCTCCGTGACCAATTTTATGATTTTTCTTCAATTTTAATATTTTTTTTAGTTCAGCAACCACCTTAGCCGAACTTACACCTTTTGGTTTATCAATAAAAATCCAGCCATGCAAATTATCACAGTCCATCTTATTAATCTTCAATAGCAATATTTTTGAATAGATTCTCAACCTCTTGTATTTTATCTAATTGTTTATCGATAATAAAAATCAAATTTGCTATAACTTTAATCCTTAATTTTTTTGCCAATTGATGCCTAAAAAAGGGCACATGCTTTTTAAGAGTTTTTAATAAAATACTTTCATCAATTTTTATATCCCATGGATAGATATAAACCTTTGCAGAGGATAAATCATTAGTGATAGTAACTTCAGAAATAATTATGGTCTTATCAAACAAAATAGGATCTTTAAGCTCTGAGCGAGATAGAATTTCAGACAGAATAACCCTTATCTCCTTAGCTACTCGCTCAGGGCGATTGCTTTTAGGTTTATTACTGATGACAATCTCTTTTCTAAAAGAGTTATTAGTAAATTTACTCAAGATTATTCTTAACCTCTGTTTTTTCATAACACTCTATCATGTCACCAACACGGATATCAGTATAATTACTAAGGGATGCACCACATTCAAAATCGTGTTTAACCTCTTTAACATCATCTTTAAATCTTTTAAGATGCGATAATACTCCACTATGTATGACAACATTGTTCCTAAGCACTCTAACATAAGAAGATTTTCTCAATACACCATCTCTAACGTAACAACCTGCAATTTTACCAACTTTACTAACATCAAAAACATCTCTAACCTCAGCGTAGCCTATGATATTTTCAACAATATTTGGATCAAGTAATCCGCTTAAAATTAGCTTAATATCATCTATCAGATTGTAAATTATAGAATGATACCTAATATCAATACCTTCTTTTTTTGCAATATCTCTAGCTTTACCATTAGCCCTAGAATTAAAGCCAATCACAATACCACCGCCAGCCTTAGCAAGCATAACGTCAGACTCGGCAATCTCACCAACTCCATGGTAAATAATTTTTACTTCAACTTCTTTATGATTAATCTTATTTAAAGACCCAATAATAGCCTCTAGAGAACCTTGTGTATCAGCCTTTATAACAAGCACCAAAGTTTTTACCTCATCCATACTACTGGCAAGTATTTCTAAAATAGATTTAGCGTTATCTTTCTTATCGACAATTACAAAATTTTGTTTTCTGTATTCAATAAGCTCATTAGCTTTGATTTCATTTTTTACTACAATAAAACTATCCCCAGCATCAACTGTGGTACTAAATCCTGATATTTCCACAGGCAAAGAAGGTAAAGCTTCCTTAATCCGCTCTCCCTTATCATTAATCATAACCTTGATCCTACCAGATTCTCTACCACAAACAAACAAATCACCAAGCCTTAAAGTTCCTCTTTCAACAACAACACTTGCTAAAAAGCCAATTCCTTTTTCTTGCTTCACTTCAATAACGCTACCTCTGCCAAGTGCGTTGTAATTAGTTTTCAAATCAAGAACCTCAGATTGTAAAAGAATAAGCTCCAGTAATTTATCTATACCAATGTTGTTTTTTGCTGAAATCTCAACAGATAAAATATCACCACCCATTTCTTCTAAAACAATATTATGCTGTAAAAGTTCTGCCTTTAGCCTGGTAATGTTCTTATCTGGTTTATCTATCTTATTTATGGCAACTATAACAGGAACATTGGCAAGTTTAGCATGGCTTATAGCTTCTATTGTCTGTGGTTTTACACCATCATCAGCCGCAACCACTAAGACAATTATGTCTGTCACCTTGGAGCCCCTAGCTCTTATCTGACTAAATGCTTCATGCCCTGGTGTATCTAAAAATGTTATAAATTTGCCCTCAGCTGTCTTGATCTGATAAGCTCCAATATGCTGAGTAATACCTCCGGCTTCCTTCGCGGCTATGTTGGCTTTTCTTATACTATCAAGCAAAGTTGTCTTGCCATGATCAACATGACCCATAATTGTAACAACAGGTGGTCTTTCTTTTAAATCTTCCGGATTATCATCAAAAACAAAATATTGGGATTCAATTATCTCAACATCTTTAATTTTTAAATTATGACCAAATTCATTTATAGCCAACTCGGCTGTTTCTAGGTCTATTATAGTGTCCTCTTTAACTTCTAATGATAGCTTGGTTAAAAACTTAATAACCAAAGAAGATTTTTCTGTCATTTTGGTTGCTAAATCCTTAACACTAAGTGGTTTATCTAAAATAATATCCCTCACTATTTTGTCTCTAAGTACTTTTCTTCTTTTGTTTTTACGACGAGCTTGCGTAAATTTTAGTGGGGTCTCTTTTTCATATTTTATTTCTTCTTGCTCTTCTTCATCTTCCTCTTCTTCTCCTTCTTCTCCTACTGCATAGGCATCTTTCCAATTCTTTTTAGCTCTTTTTTGATCAACTACAATTGTTTTTTTCTTCTCTTTTTTATCTTCTTCAAAATCTTTATCTTTTGTGGCTTCTTTTTTCGATGTGGCAAATTTACTAGATACATCTTGCACAGTTTTATTATCATCAACATCACTAGTATTTAACGATACCGGCAAATCGGAATTTCCAGTTAAATTTGTCGCACTTGTAATGCCTTGAGAATCAGAATATTTCTTATGTACAACTTTAAATGAGCTTAATCCTGATGGTTGCGCAGCTACACTATTATCGTAATTTTCTGCTGCAAATTTAGCACGTAAGGCTCTTTCCTCTGAGGTTAAATTACCCCCTAAATTACTATCTTTACTTTCAGTACGAGTGTCATCATAAGGTGCTTTTTTTGATTTATCAACACCTACATTTGTATCAACAACCTCAGAAGCCTTTTTTGACCCTATAATCTCAACTCTAGTTCTGCCTTTTTGTACCTTTGCTCTTTCTTCAAGAATCTTAGATATATCAGGAGTATTCCCCTTACCAGAAACATTCAAAGACAATGTGTTTTTTTTGTCTTTCTTTTCATCCTTTTCGTCTGTCATTTAAGTAACCCCTCCTCAGTGATCAAATTACGCTCAATAATTACTTAGTCCAAGATTCTCTAGCAAGCATAATAAGATCTTCTGCTGTTTTAAAATCAATAGTATTTTTAGGCAATATATCTAAAAGATCGTAAGTTGAAAGTTCAGCTAAATCATTAAGAGTCTTAACCCCCTCACCAACCAACAACATAAGATTATCTTTAGTTAATCCAGCAAGATCTCTTAAGGATTTATCAACTCCTAAAGCATCCATTTTATCATCATATTCCTTATTTCTATTATTAATAAAATCTGAAGCTCTATTTTTTAACTCTTCAATTATATCATCATTAAAAGCAGGTATTGAAGATAAAGATGCAACATTTTCAGCCAATATATCATCAGGATTTCTAAATCCTTCAATCACCAACAGTTGAGCTATAATATCATCAACATCAAGGGATTCTTTAAGATAAGCAACTCGCTGTTGTACTTCTAGTTGTCTCTTACTTTTTTCAGCTTCCTCACCCATAAGATCTATATGACGACCAACTAATCTTGAAATCAAATTGATGTTCTGACCACCTCTTCCTATGGCTAAGCTAAGATTTTCATCCCTTACAACTACCTCTACAATATCTCTATCTTCATCAACCACAACCTTAACAACCTGCGATGGATAAAAAGAATTGATGACAAAATTAGCTATATTATTAGAATAATGTACTAAATCTATCTTTTCTCCCTTCAGCTCGTTTAAAATACCCTGGATTCTTTGTCCTTTGAAGCCTATACAACTACCCACAGCATCTATGCTACTGTCTCTGGATAAAACTGCCACCTTAGATCTAGAACCAGCGTCACGAGATATGGCCATGATATCTATCTGCCCTTCATATATTTCAGATATTTCCTGCTCAAAAAGCTTTTTAATAAAATCAGGGTGAGACCTTGATAACACTATCTGTGACCCCTTAATATCCTGCCTTACCTCGATCACTAACGCTCTAACTCTATCTCCTACTTCTAACCTTTCTCTTAAAATTGTATTGTCTCTTTTTAGAAATGCCTCAGCTCGATTTGCAAGCTCTATAAAAACATTACCCAACTCTACTCTTTTAACAACACCACTAACTAACTCGCCTACTTTATCTTTATATAGGATATATTCTTTTTCCTTCTCAGCCTCTTTCACTCTTTTGGTGATAATTTGACGAAAAGGTTGTACAAAATTTCTATCAAAACTAACCTGTGGCAGTGTTTCCAACAACACGTCTCCTATTTTAGCATCATTCTTATATAGTAATGCCTGCTGTAGATTAATTTGCGTATATTTATCTTCTGATTCCTCCGCTACAGTTAGAGCTTTTTGAATCAATATGGCACCATTACTCCTGTTAATTTTAATTCTTATATCATAAACGTTACCATATTTAGCTATGGCAATCTTTTTTATGGCTGTTTCCATAGCCTCAAACACCTCATCAATAGATATACCCTTCTCCTTAGAAACAAGTTCAATTATATCAATTAATTCTGGTCTGGCTTGCAATTCACTAATACTACTTACCTCTAACATTCTTTACTTTCTCCGTATTATCAAGTTCACAATTTTCACATGCCCAAATTGGCTTTATGCACTAAATTCAAATCTATACCTACTTCTTCTCCATCTTTCAACCTTATCACAACCTCTTTATCTTCAACAACCTTTACCAAGACTCCTTTGAACTTTTTTTGTGCCTTTATTGCTGTTTTTGTCTTTATTACTACAAAACTCCCAACAAAGCGCTTAAAATCTTCCACAGAGATTAAGGCTCTGTCAACACCAGAGGAAACAACCTCTAACATATAATCTTGCTCAACAATATTGCTCTCATACAAAGCTGGTGATAGTATTTTTGTTAACCTTACACAATCCTCTAAAGTAGCAGTGATAAAATTTTCTCTTTCCAAAACAATTTCAATTGATAAACAATTACTTCCAGATACCTTCACTTGCAGTACTACAATCCCCATATTTTTTCCTATTGGGCTGGCAAGATCGTAGATTTTTTTTTCTAATATATGCAACTGCTTTCTTTCTCTTTATTTTTTATATCTAATAAAAGAGGTGGGTAAAGCCCACCTCTTACAATTTCGTATAAACACATATTATCTTTATTAATGATACTACAAAAAATTGTGCTTTTCAAATTATTTAACAGCCTACTTGTTAATATGGAAAATTATCCATATTATCTGTCACTTTCTTTATAAAATTTTCTATGTTGCCTGAGAAATCTTTCTCTCCTTCCTTATAATAAAAGAGGTGAATTTTTCAATCCACCTCTTTTATTCAGATAATCCCAGAATAACGTCCAAATTACAATCATATTATATGATATGCTTCTTATTATAATGCTATACATTCTATCACCTAAAAATGCTTTTTGCCACTTATTTAAACTTTTTAATAAAATCTAAATAAGTAATAGCTCTGCCTTTTTCTACTGCCTTTTTTTCATATTTAGTACTTATATGATCATAAGGTGGTAAAGAAAAATCTTTCACATCTTTGGCTATCCAGTGAAAATTATCGGAAAAAAGTATACACGATAAAGCAACCCCTACATAATCATAATCATCTGATACAAAACGAAAACCTCCCCCCTGTTTTAATAAATCAGCAAAAATTGCCACATTAGTATCATTAACCATCCGCCTCTTGTTATGACGTTTTTTATGCCATGGATCTGGAAATAATAAATATATATTATCAAAAACTCCCTTAGGCAATATGGCTAATATCTCATGAATATTACCTCGATATATCTTTAAATTATCCGGGCTACCAAGGGATTCGCTTAAGGATATCCTCTTACATAAACTTGCAATACCACTAAGAAAAATCTCTACCCCAATATACAACTGTGTTTTATTCCTAAGTGCTGATTCTAATATAAAATCACCACTACCAAAGCCTATCTCTAAATTAACTTTCTCATAACCTTGTATTAAATTAGTAAAATTATTCTCAAAAAAATCATACTTACTAAGGGAATATTTTGGCAAAACCTCATCAATCAGAAGTTTTGCCTTATATCCCAAATGTCCGGAAACTCTGCCGTAAAAATTAATAAATTTCTGCAAAACTTATAACTTTAACAATTCTTTTATTTTATCTACCAAATCTAACCTTTCCCAGGTAAAAGCATTCCCCTCAGGAATCCTACCAAAATGACCATAAGAAGAAGTTATTTCATATATGGGTTTATTTAATGCCAAATGAGTTCTTATACCCTTGGGTGATAAATTCATTATTATAGGAATAATTTCTTGGATCTTTTCATTGGAAAACTTTGAAGTAGAACTAGTATCAACATAAATTGAAAGAGGAGTTGAAACACCTATAGCATAAGATAGCTGAATTGTGCATTTTTTTGCAACTCCAGCGGCAACGATATTCTTTGCTAAATACCTAGCAGCATAAGCTCCAGAACGATCAACCTTAGTGGGATCCTTGCCAGAGAAAGCCCCTCCACCATGGGGAGCAACTCCCCCGTAGGTATCAACTATAATTTTTCTTCCAGTAAGACCTGTATCACCATCAGGGCCACCTATAACGAATCTACCTGTGGGATTAATATGATGAATACAATTATTAGGATCATATAAATTTTTTGGAAAAACTTCCCTTAAAACCGGCATTATTAAAGCCTTAACATCATTTTGACTTAAATAATCCTCATGCTGATGCGATATAACTACAGTATGTACTCTAGATGGGATAGAATCAACGTACTCAATGGTAACCTGGCTCTTAGCATCTGGCATTAAGCCAATAATTTCACCAGATCTCCTCTTATTAGCTAAAACTTCTAGCAATTTATGTGCATAACAGATTGTAGAAGGCATAAAAACATCGGTTTCATCACAAGCATAACCAAACATTATCCCCTGATCTCCTGCTCCCTCTTCTTTACCATCTGCCTCATCAACCCCACGAGCTATATCAGCAGACTGACCATGAATATAATTGCATATGCTTAGGGTTCTATAATCAAAACCCTTTTGCTCATAGCCTATTTTTTTAACACTTTCCCTTGCAACATTATTCAAGTCGTCTATGGTGAAAGTTAAATTTGTTTTAACCTCACCGGCCAAAACAATCTGATTAGTTGTTACCAAAGTTTCAACCGCAACTCTAGCGTACATATCTCTAGATAAAAAATAGTCAAGGATCGAATCAGAGATTCTATCAGCCACCTTATCAGGATGCCCCTCAGATACAGATTCACTAGTAAACAAATAAGTCTGTTTTCCCACCATAAATTTCCTCATTTTCAAACAAAGACTAATGCTAACAAGTTTCCAACAAAAAATCAATCTTCTCTTGGCGAGATTAATTTAGTAAGTCATTTCACTTAATGATCTAACTAAGTCTAAGATAATTTTCTTTTTGTTATCATCCTTTATTTGCTTAAAGAGCAAAATAAGATCCATTATATCTGTAGTATTTTCATCTTCACTTAACTGATGACTAGAGTTAGTTACCGAATCATAGGCTATATCCTTAAAGAAGTATGATAGTTTTACTTTTAAAACTTTACAAAAGTCGTATAATCTACTTGCACCAATTCTATTAAGACCTTTTTCATATTTTTGTATTTGCTGAAAAGTAACTCCGACAGACTCAGCAAGAGCCTTTTGGCTCATGCCTAACTCTTTTCTTCTTTTCTTAAGTTGCTCTCCAGCATATACATCTATATCTTTAGGTGATCTGTTATGCTTCAGCATACGTATTAAGCCCCCTAAGCGCCAATTATTTTTTCTAAGATAGCTAAACTATCTATTAAGTTTTATTTTTTGTTACCACTAGTATGATTACTATAATGCAAAAGTAAGAATCTAAAGTTCTGCCTTTCACCACTCCCCAAACCGTAACTATTAATAGAAGCAGTAATTTTTTCTACTAATTAACATCAAGGTGATTAATCATAACAAGTATACTAGCGAAGCGATAGCAGTGTTGCATATTATTTCTGCAATACACAAATTACTTGTAACCTGTAATATTAAATCGCTGTATAACTAATGTACCATGAAACAGTCATTTTCTCTACTAAAAAATGTTATTTGTTTGTTTTTATGGAGTCAAAACAACAACCAAAAGTAGATTATCCTTGGGGTTTATGGTGTTTTTTTACAAAAAACAATTTGAGCAATAAAATGCTATACGTTAAAGTTATAAAATAGATCAAAATCCTAAAATCATATGAAGAGATTAGTGTTTGGGCTTTCTTGACCTTAAGAATCCAATCTGTATTGATTCGAGTAAGCTGCATAATTTTCAGCTCTTCTGTTCCTAGTAAGTTGTAAATTCCAGATATGCCATCATTGGATACTTTAACCGAGGGGACGCCAGATTCAATGCTTCTAAAGCGGAAAGCTGTCCAATTTTGCTCAAGTTCTATGGAATCATCAAACCATGCCTCATTGGATATATTCACAATAAAATCTATCTGATCACTTCCCATTTTTGCAACTGGGAATAGTCCTTCAAAGCATATCAATGGGAGAAACTTGTGGTTGTTTACTGTTAGTATTTTTTCTTTTTCTCCTTCTGAGAAACTTGGCATGCCTATAAGGTTAACTAAATTGGGAAAATAATCAGAGAGTGGAGTCTTTTCGCCAAAAGCAACCAAGCGAATCTTATCATAATAGTCTTCTAAGGTGTTGTTTCTATTAATAACATAAATACTATTATATATTTTATCATCATCAAATCTAATGGCGCCGGCTACTAGATTTGAACCATAGGGAATTTTGTTTGCTAGATTCTTAAGTGATTGTGCCTGTGGATTGCTATCTAAAATAAAGGATGCCTCTGGAGTAATAATTATCTCTGGCAGAGGATAATTTCCTTCTATTGCTTGTGCCAATACTTTAGCAGAGTAAAAATGAAAAGTACTAATATCCATCTTTTCTGATTGGCTAATATTAGATTGAGTGATTCGTATGGATATTTCTTTTTCTATGGGAATAGAATTAATCATATTAATTCTATATGCACCATAAAAATAGAATCCAATAAATAGAGTTATGAATAATAATGGGATACTGATTTTTAGCCATAATTTTTTTGTTAAAAAGGGAGAGATTAAGGAAAAAATTAAAGCATAAGTTAAAATAGATAATCCATATACTCCGATAATGGAGGCTATCTGGATAATATTGTGACTAAAATCCCAAATATAAGCTGCCTTAAAATAGGGGATTCCACTAAAAAAATAATACTTACTAGTATCTTGAAAACTCCAAGCTATGGTGGCGTAAAGGATAAACCACAGATTTTTTTTGGGTGCTTTATATATCATATAAGAGGTAGCAAAAAATAGGGAACCCCCATATAGTATGGCTGTTCCAAACAAGGTCAATATACTAATTATTTTTGAATTAAAAGTGTAATCTGCAGCAAACATAACCCAATATGCTCCCAAGATCCCTACTCCAAATGCGCATGCCAAAGTGAGAATTATCAATTCTTTTATGTTTTCTGCTGAGGCAAATAAGATAGTAAAAATTAAGATTGCTCCAATACCAAGATAAGGTACATTAAGGGGAGGAAAGGATGCACAATATATATAGGAATTTAAAAAAACCAGTAACAGTTTAATTTTTTTATTTTTTAGTAATTCTTTAATCTTCTGCAATTGTATGAAGCTTTTCATAGTTAACCATAACTTTATTAATTTTCAAGGGATCAACGGCAATTATTTTAAAATCTATACCTGAGGGATGTTGTATAAGTTCATTTTTTGCAGGTATATAGCCTATTAGGGATACTATTAATCCTGATAGAGTGTTTGATTCTTCTTTTTCTTCATCTGAAGTAAATTTTCCTGTATATTCTTCTAAATCGTCGATATTAATTCTACCGTCTGCCTCTAGAGACCATACTGATTCTATCTTAATTAAGTCAGTAGGAGCCTTATCATATTCATCTCTTATATCACCTACTATTTCTTCCATAACATCCTCAAAAGTTATCAAACCATCTACTCCACCAAATTCGTCCACTACCATGGCCATGTGGATTCTTTTAATTTTCATGTCATATAAAAGATCTAGTAGCTTCATATATGGGGATATGAATAGAACGCTCCTTAGGATCGAGGATAAATTAACAATATTTTTTTTCTCCAAAATGGGAATTATATCTTTAACATGGATAAATCCGGTAACATTGTCCAGATTATCTTTATAAACGGGGAAGCGCGAATAACCGCTTTTATCCATATGTTGCAATATATCATCCATTGGTGAATTTTCTTCGAAGGCTACAACATCTACTCTTGGTATCATAATGTCTTGCACGCTTTTATTTCTTAAAGAGAGGATATTGCGCACTAAATAAGTTTCAGAGATATTATTATTTTGAATATTATCATGATGAACCAATAGTTCTAGTAATTTTTGATAATTATAGGTTTCAATTTTTTTAGTATTTTTCTTATAGTCTGGGCGTAGAGTGTTCAAATACTCTAATAGTTTCCCCAATATCCTGACGCCACCTTCCAATTGTTTTATCTCCAATAATTACTTGTTAAACCATTAGTATTTAGATTTAGATCTTCTAATAATTTTTCTTCTAAATTATACATAATCAAAGCATTTTTTTCCATATCATGTTCGTAGCCTAAAAGATGTAGTAATCCATGGATAAGGATTCTTATGAAATGTATTTTCAAATCTACTCGAGCATCATGAGCTTCTTTTTTAATAAAAGGCATGCTTATATATATTTCGCCTAAATGGAATGCCTCTTTAATGTTTGTATTAGCTAATTCATCCTTAGAAAAGAAGGCTAAGGCGATAACATCTGTAGCTTCTTTTTTAGCTCTATAAGAGAAGTTTATTTTTTGCATTGCTGGATTCTCAATAAGAAAGATATCAGTAAAGATATGCTTTTCTTTAAGATAATTATATTGTTCGCTTTCACACAGTTGATAAAACACTTGACGAAAGGTTGTAATTGCAATTTTTTTATATTGGCTAATTACTTTGCTAGGGAAATCGTCTTTATTATTCCTTATTTTAGAGGTGATAGTTAGGTGTAAGAAATTAGGGGAATTATTAATTAATTTACACAATTCGTTCACCAAATAAGCTATTTTGATATGCACTGTGCACTTTGATAGTAAAAATCTTACCCATTATGGATTCGCACTCATTTTGCAGGATCATGGTTTGCATATAAGGTGTTTTGCCTACTAATTGTCCTGTTTTTTTACCTTTTCTATCGATTAAGACGTCAAAAACCTTACCCACTGTTTGCTGATTAAAATCGTGTTGTTGTATATTTAATAGATTTTGTAAGATGTGTAATCTTTCTTCTTTTAATTTTTCTGGTATTTGATTATCGTATAGAGCTGCTGGAGTCCCTATTCTTGGGCTGTAAGAGAAAGAGAAAGACTGAATAAATCCAACTTTTCTGATAACTGCTAAAGTTGCCTGAAAATCTTGTTCAGTTTCTCCAGGGAAGCCAACAATAAAATCTGAAGAGAAAGCTAACTTAGAGTTGGCAGCTCTAAGTTTATCTATAAGGCGCAGATAATCTTCCACCGAGTGTTTACGGTTCATTGCTTTTAAGATTCTGTTAGAACCCGATTGTATTGGCAGATGCAAGAAAGGGATAAGCTTAGGGATATTAGCATGTACATGGATAAGCTCATCATCAACCTCTGCAGGATGTGAGGTTACGTAGCGGATTCTTTTTAGATTATCAAACTCAGCAATTTTTGTGATTAGTTTAGCAAGATTCCACTCAACTCCATTATGAGACATTCCATGATAAGCATTTACATTTTGCCCTAATAAAGTTATTTCAATTGCACCTTGATCTACAAGCTGTCTTACTTCTTCTAATACTTGCCAAGTTGGTCTTGAGTATTCAGAGCCTCTAGTGTATGGAACAACACAGTAGGTACAAAACTTATCACATCCTTCTTGAATAGCGACAAAAGCGCTACCGTTTTGGATTCTTTTAATGTCAAAATGATTAGGAAGGGAATCGAATTTTTCCTCCACTGGGAAATCGGTGTCGCAAATTTTTTTCTGATTAAGCTCTATTTGTGTGATCATATCAGGTAATCTGTGCCAGGTCTGAGGGCCAAAAACCAAGTCGACACAAGGAGCTCTTTTAAATATTTCCTCCCCTTCTGCTTGGGCAACACAGCCGGATATGCCAATTATAAGACTTTGACCAATTATATTTCTGCGTTCTTTTAAAATTTTCAAGCGTCCAATATCAGAATAAACTTTTTCAGTGGCCTTTTCTCTGATGTGGCAGGTATTAAGTATGATAATATCTGCTTCAGTTAAATCATCGCATTCTTGATAATTTAGAGATTGTAGAATTTCTCCTATTCTTTGGGAATCGTAGATATTCATCTGACATCCCCATGTTTTAATATGATATTTTTTAATTTTCATATGGATTCTCTATTTTTAAAATTTTACACTAAAATTGCCGGCATAAAGAGGCAGTATTTCCTCATCTAAATTGCCCATAACATAAGCTTTTAAAGCAAACTCCCCAAAAATTCCAACTGAGGGATACATAATATTATCATAATACTTACAATCATTGGAAAAATCTATAGATTGCAAAGCATCTTGCTTAGAGCCTGCTATAAGGAGCTTTTTTTGCAATAAAAAATCCATTGTAAAAAAATTTAGCAATTGCTCTTGTGGTATGTAAACATCTGATTGTAACATTTTAAAATCATTGTCAAAAATAGTTATCACCGCACCGGATTTTCCAATATCAGTTGTTGCAACAATGACACTCTTAGGAGTAATATCTTCTTTAGGAATATGATGTAAAATTAGCTCGGAAGATAAGAAACTAACAACAGGTAAATTTATCGCTGCAGACCATGTTTTAGCAATCAGAGCTCCTATTCTAAGACCATTAAAGAATCCTGATCCGCGAATAAAAGCACAAAATTCTAAATCTGTAACTTTAAGGTTATTAGTTGTTAAGAGATTATCTAATTTATCAATCACGATGTCTGATACTTGGAGATTTAAAGATAATAGATCTGCTTTAGTTATGCTGTAGCTATGAAGAAGGGAGTGCTGTTTAAATAAAGCTAATGAAAAATTATTTGATGTGTCTATTGTTAGATAATACACTAAAGCACCTTCAAGCAAACAGAGTTATAGTTTTTAGAGAATTCCATTGCTACATCGAAACGTTCAAGTCTGTTTTCGCGTATTATGCTTACAATTGAAGTTGTATAGTCGTCTTGTTGTGAGTATTTATCTAAGGTTCTTGCTAATCTTAAGGAATCCAAATTAACTTCATCAGCCAGACGCATTTGATATCTTTTATCCCTAAAGGACTGATAGGAAGCATTAACATTTAAGTTCATGTAATATCCTCTGACAGCTTCTTCTAGACTAGAGAATCGTCTTACAAAATGTGTAGCTCCTTTGGCTCTGAAAGCTGGCAATATACCTAATTCTTTAGACCAAACCCATTGAGAGAATAAAGAATTACCTTCTTTTAAGAATCGTGATTCACCCCATCCGGTTTCCTTAGCAGAGATAGCTAAACTTAAAGAGATAGGAATAATATCCACTTTAACCATTAAGTCTTCCATGGCTTGAGTATAGTACCAAAGATCACTACCTCCAAGTTTAACTTTATATTTTTTTGCAAGAATTTCTATCAGTAAGAAATCTTTTTCCTCCAGTGGTACTTCTAGTAGTTTTTGACTAACGTGAAGTAAGTCTTGTCTTTCTTTTTCTACTTCTTTGTGGATTTTCAAAAGAATTGGTAGCAGGATACTAACATATACAGTTTTTCGTAATTTTATATCTTTTACGTGGGAAAGAGATTTGGGAATATTATTAAAGAATACGGAAGGTACAACTTTGTTATCCATAGAATTTTTATAAAAATTATTAATCGTATCGATTAATTTTTCATCTTCATAGATAGTGAGGCATTTTCTAGAATATCCTTTATTTTTTATAAATTGATTAAAAACATAATCATTAGAGAAGACATGCTCGCTAATCCTTAAAAACCCCATAAACAGAAGGAAAGCTATTAATACCAAGCCATATTTAATTGTGATATTTTTTGCTTTTTTAAAGCAAGGAATAAAATTAAAAGGCTCAGTATTAATTTTTTTACTCAATACTGATAACCTCTTTAACTTCTGGCAAATAATATTTGAGCATATTTTCGATGCCGTTTTTCAAGGTAACGGTGGAGCTAGGGCAGCCAGAGCATGAGCCGTATAAACTTAAGAAGACAACACCATCTTCATAGTCTCTAAATATGATATCACCACCGTCCATGGCAACAGCGGGACGAATTCTTTCTTCAAATAGCTCTTGTATCTTAATGATGATGGATTTTTCTTCTTCACTTCTCCCCTCTGTATTTACAACAGAATCCAGGGAAGTTGTGTTTGAATCTATAACCGGTAGGTTAAGAGCCATAAAATCTGTTATTTTTGCTATAACTAATGGTTTAATATGAAACCAATCTTCTTCATTTGTAACGATAACTGATAGGAAATCATTGCCTAAGAAGACTCCTCTAATTCCTTCTATTGTAAAGATCTGAGTACAAAGTGGGGATACTTTTGCTTCTTCAGCTGTTTTAAAATGATAGGTTTCATTAACACTTAAGATTTCCTCATTAAGGAAAAATTTTTTGGTATTAGGATTTGGTGTATCTTGTACTTCTATAAACATGGTTACCTCCATTGATGATGAGTTGTTGGCACTAGTTTTTTAAAAAACCTATAATCTCCTTTAAGTACTTTATTTTTTTATCTGAGAGTTCTTTAGCTTTATTGGCGCCATTGTTTAGTATTTGTAATAGATAGTCTTGATTATTCATTAAAGCAAGTTGTTTATCTCTTATTGGATTAATAATTTCAATTAAAAGATTAGCTAGATCTTTTTTAAAAATAGAAAAATCAGCATGTTGATAGTTTAACAGAATATGTTCTATACTTAAAGATGAACAAAAAGAATATATTTTTAATAGATTAAGTATTTCACCTCTTTCTGCAGCGTCGATTAGAGAGATTGGCATAGGGAGAGAATCTGTTTTAGCTTTCATAATTTTTTGGGCAATGGACTCCTCAGTATCAGAAAATAAGATTTTAGCGTTGTCAGAGGGATCAGATTTGCTCATTTTTTTTGTAGAATCTCTTAAGGACATTATTCTAGCTTGTTCTTTAATTATAAGGGGTTCAGGGATAGTAAAGGCATGGCAAGAGTAATTTCTATTAAACTTGAGAGCGATGTCGCGAGCTAACTCAATATGTTGCTTTTGGTCTTCACCAATTGGAACTATGTTAGTATCATATAGGAGGATGTCAGCTGCCTGGAGGACTGGATAAACGTAAAGTCCGACTGAACTAGTTTCTTTATCTTTACCTGCTTTGTCTTTAAATTGGGTCATACGGTTAAGCCAGCCTATATTTGCGCTACAGTTTAAAAGCCAAGCTAGCTCAGCGTGGTCTTGATTGGTACTTTGGAGGAATAAAATTGATCTTTCCGGATCAATTCCACAAGCTAAAAGCCATGCCATAAGCTTTAGAGTGTTATTTCTTAAAGTATGAGGATTTTGTAAAGTAGTGATGGCGTGTAAATCCACTACACAATATATATTTTTATGGTCTGGTTTTTGTAATTTAACCCAATTGTTGATTGCACCAATGTAGTTTCCTAAATGGATATCACCTGTTGGTTGAATACCAGAAAAAACTGTTTTCATTTAACTCTCTTTGTTTTTATTTGTATTAAAGATTTTACTCAATTCTAAATATAGCTCAGCATTAAGTATTTTAGCTACAAAAACAACCAATATTATGGCAGAAATTACAAATACTAGGAATGTCATTCTAAACCAAAATAACTCCATAGGGAAATAGGCAAGGATATTTTTTATAAAGATTAAGTATATAATTAATAATATGGAGATATAGAGTATGTTTTTAATTTCTGTAATAAAATTGCTGTTAAAATGCAAGCCGTCTTTTTTGATAAGAAAAAGGCTTAAGAGAAGAAAATTCAAATAAGAAGCAACAACAGTGGCAAAGGCAATACCGTAGACACCAAACAAGTTTGCCAAATAAAACACTAGTATTAGATTAGTAGCTAAACAAGCAAGTGTAGTGTAAAGAGGAGTTTTAGTATCGCCTTGTGCGTAGAAAAAAGGCAATATAATTTTTATTAAAATATTGGCAGGAAGAGAAAGAGAGTAAATAGCTAAAATTATAGATGTAGTTTTCACAGCAGCTAAGTTGAATTGACCGCCGAAAAATATCACCATGATGATTTCTTCAGAGAAGATAAATAAGCCAAGCGTGGCAGGTAAGGTTATGCTTAAAGCTAAAAGGATGGCTTTTTGCTTAATAATATGTTTAATGTCAGAAGAAGCTGAGGCTATACTGGGTAAGATAACAGTTCCTATGGCAATACCGATGATAGCAAGAGGTAGTTGATATATTCGATCAGCATAAAACAAGTAAGATATTGCACCGATAGGCAAAAAAGAAGCAACAAAAAGATCTATTATAATATTAACCTGATAGACCCCTGCTCCTAATACAACTGGTACTAACCGTTTAAAAAAGCTTTTGCTGTGGATGCCAATTTTTTTAACGATAGTAAAACTAATAAACCATTTTTTTTTATAACAAGCAAAAACAACCATAGCTAATTGTAAGACTCCTCCAAATAGGACACCGTAGCTTGCAGCGTAAGCATTATTAATAAAGATAGAAGGATAATTAGTAGCAAATAGCAGAAGTATAATCATGGAAATATTTAGCAGTGCCGGTAGAAACGCCACAAGAGCAAATTTTCCTAGGGAGTTTAAAATTGATGAATAAAAAGAGGAAAGAGAAACAAATAATAGATATGGTAAGGTGATTCTTAATAATGCTACAGCTAAATTAAAAATATCAGATCCTTTTTCAGCAAGGCCTGGCGATATGAATTGAATAACGTAAGGAGCAAATACTTCTAGAGTAATTATAAAGCAAATTAGAAGCAAAAAAAACAAAGTAAAAACTTCCGCAGAGAATCTGCGAGCTTTGTTAATATCTTTAGTAATTAGCTTGGAAAATAAAGGAATAAAGGCTGATTGCATGCTACCTTCTGCAAAGAATCGCCTAAATAAATTGGGAATTTTAAAAGCTACAAAAAAAGCGTCGGATATTAAACTAGCACCCAAATATCTACTTAGGATAATATCCCTAAACAAACCAAGGAATCTACTAAGTAAAGTGAAAAAGCTAACCTTGATGATATTTTTAATATTCATATGGATTCTTATATCGCTTTGCATAGAGCATGCAGTCTGTAAATTATCTCTAATGCCTCCTTAGGAGTTAAATTATCAACATCTAAAATTTCTATCTCATCAACTAGTTTTTTATAATCCACAGAGAGATTATCTTGATTACCTGACTCTAAATTATTAGCATTATAATTACATGCAAATAAAGGTAATTCTTGTTTACCAAGGTCTCTCTTAGATTTCTCTTCTAGCTCTGCTAAAACTGTTCTTGCCCTTTTTATAACAAAATCTGGTAGTCCAGCCATTTTTGCGACCTCTATTCCGTAAGATTTACCACTAACTCCACGATGAAGAGAATGCATAAACACTATCTTGTTTCTCTCTTCAATAACTTTAACATAATAGCATTCAAGTTTATCTAAAGAGCCCTCAAGGCTAGTAAGTTCATGATAATGAGTGGCAAATAAACTTTTAGCTTTAAGAGTACTGTTTATATATTCAAGGGTAGCGTACGCTATGGAAAGACCGTCATAAGTAGAGGTTCCCCGACCTATTTCATCAAGAATTAAAAAAGAATTTGCAGTGGCATAATTTAAAATTGTAGCTAACTCTATCATTTCCACCATGAAAGTGGATTGTCCTTTGAATAAATCATCACTGGCCCCAACCCTAGAAAATATAGAATCTACTACCCCTATTTTGGCCTCCCTAGCTGGAACAAATGATCCTATCTGAGCTATAATAATAATCACTGCATTTTGCCTAAGGAAAGTACTTTTTCCAGACATATTTGGCCCACTAATTAAAAAAATATTTTTATTATTATCCATAAAACAATCATTAGGAACAAAAGAGGTAGCACTAAGTTCTTTTAGGCGCTTTTGTACAACTATATGCCTACCTTCCTTAATAAATAAATTATTAGAAGTATCAAGAGAAGGGCGTACAAGATCCATATCTATGGCAAAGCTGGCAAAAGATGCAAAAACATCAAGATTAGCAATCACCTTAGCTGAAAGCTGTAAAGCTTCCCTTTCTTTAACTATCTCAGCAAAAAGATTCCTAAGAATATCTTTTTCTATCCCATCAATTAGATCTAAAGTTTTGGCAATATGCCCTTCTAAATCTCTGAGCTCATCTGTTGTATAGCGTACAGTTGTCGCATTAGTACTTTTATGCTTAAAATGAGAATTTGTACTGATTGCAACAGCGTGCTTAAGTGGTGTTTCAATAAAAAATCCAGCTACAGCAGTATTTAATATCTTAAGATTAGGTATATTTAATTTTAAAGTGTATTTTTCTTGCAAATGACTTACTTGAAGCAATAACTCTTTATGCCTCTCCCTAGCTTGATTGTAATTTAAGGAGCCCCTAGGATTTAAAAATCCTGTTTCCTTTTCGGCAATACTAAGTCCAGGGATTATTTTTTCTTCTAACAAATGATACAAAGCTCCATGCTTTCCTAAAGATGCTAAAAGATTTTCTAGGGGACCCGGCATGACTTGCCTAAAAAAAACTCCTCTAATTTCAATCATAGTCTTAAAGCAAGTACGTAAAACTCCTAAATCAAGAACTGAGCCTTTATTTAAAACTATTCTGCCAATTGCCCTTTCAACATCCCCTATCTTCTGTAAAGAATTACGTAACTTTTGCAAAACCTCTGGATTACTTACAAAAAAATCCACCACAAGAAGACGCTCTTCTATCTGCTTAATATCTTTAAGCGGATTATTAATCCACTGCCCCAATAATCTTGATCCCTGTGGTGTTAAGGTGTAATCCATAGCCTCACGCAATGACCCCTCTTTTTCACCAGAATACGATTGATTAATTTCTAAACTCCTCCTGGTAAAAGAATCCATTCTTAAATATGTAGAGCTGTAGTCTTTTTTCGGCAAAGACACATTTATCACACTTTTCTGAGTAAGCTCCACATATTGTAATATTATACCACAAGCAATTTTTTCAATTTCTTCCAGAGAATCAAGAATAAGAGCCTTACTATCAAATACTCTCTGTAAGGCATCTAAACAAGACTTTTTCTCAAAATTATTCTTCCCAACCACTGTAGTTAGCAATCTAAAATCCTCAAATAGCAACTCCTTATCCATACTATCAGAAATCAATATTTCCTTAGGTAGAATTTTATTCAAAGCACTATTTAAATCGGCCTGGGCAAAAGATTCCACATAAAAATCACCACTGGATATATCAATCCAAGCCAAAGCAACTTTCTTTTGTTGCACAACAACCGCAGCTAAATAATTATAACTACTCTGCTCCAATAGGGCTTCCTCGATAATAGTACCAGGAGTAATAATCCTTACAACGTCCCTATTAACAATCGATTTATAGCCACGCTTCTTTGCTTCCTCTGGCGTTTCCAATTGATCACAAATGGCAACGCTATATCCTCGCTTAATAAGACGGTTTAGATAAGACTCATAAGAGTGTACAGGAACCCCACACATCTCAATTTCCTTCCCCCCACCAACTATCTTTCTAGTTAAAATAATACCCAGAACTCCAGAGGCAAGAATAGCGTCACTCATGAACATTTCATAGAAATCACCCATACGAAAAAACAGAATATAATCCCTATGAGCTTCCTTTATTCGTAGATACTGTTGCATCACAGGACTTAATTCTGCAACCCTATTTTCATCTTTTTTCATTAAATCACAAAAAATCTATGGATTATTACTCCCTTGGACAGCCTATTGAGTGCTATAAGTAGTATTTTATACTAAAAAATATGGAATGAAATAAACCACTCACATTTTTAGACGTAGCAGGTTTCCAATCTGCACCAACTAATGATTCTGCTTTGCCAGGACACTTGGGATCTGGCTTAGTATTGGCACAGGTAGACATCCAATCTGCTCCTTTAGTGCCATCATTATTGGGTGTAAGAGATACTTGACCCATTGTAGTTAATCTGTATTCAGCGGCAACAGAAGCTCTTATAACTTTCATATCATGTTGCACACCAAACATTATATGATTAAACAGTGTATCCTTATTACCATGATACTGTTCACCAAACCCATTAGGTTGCATTTTCTCATCCACTATAAGATATTTAACATTACCTCTTCCAATACCTACACCAATGTAAGGATAAACATTATCAGATATAAATCTCATGTCATAATAAAGATTAATAGCCAAAGACTGTAATACTTCTTGCCCTTTAGTAGGCAATCCTGTATTTAGGGAAGCACTATGATAACTACCGCTTTTATTCATAACACTATACCATTGATGTAATTTCAAATATTCACTTTCAATTCTAAAATCCCAAATCCTAAGACCTAGTTTTGCTGAGGCTATTAAAGAAGATAATGTCTTGATAGGGTAATACAGCCCCTGATAGCTTTCCTTCCCGGCTAAGCCAAAAGTATTACTGGTGGAAGGGCCAACTCCAAGTCCTAGATAGACACCAAAGTCGTCCCTTTTATAAGGATAAGATTCTTTTTCTGGATAAAGTGCAAAACAAGATACACTTAATACTAACAAAAATACAAAGACTAACATAGACTTTCTATATAAAAACTTCATGAAATAACCAACCAAATACATTTAATCCCTAAACTTCACACTAGTAATAATACTAAATATTTATAATATAACCAATAATAATTATTTTAAGAAATAAAATCTAGCTCCTAGCATAATGTTGCTACCTTCTACTTTATAACTATTTAATTTATTAACAGCAAAGGAATCACCTGCAACAAAATATTTATACTCCAAATAAACATCAAAGGGTATAAAAGGAGGTGAAATATTTAGACCTCCATGCATAGAGTATTCACCAACATTATTTTTTAAATTCTTATAAGAATCTTTGAAGTCATAGGATGTATTGCTGTAACCCAAGCCAATATAAGGATTAATAATAGGAATAAATCTAAAAAGATCAAAATACATAACAAGTCCGTATTTAGAGGCAGCATTATCACCAGATATAGACCCAGAGTAACTACCCTCAAATCTAAAATTCCCTAAAATTGGTAGATCAATTGGTCGTATGCCAATTGATAATAAATAAGACTTATTTTTAAACGTACCATCTCTAGTACCTATGCTACTATTATTATTGTAAACATCTTTTATCTTATTTTCCCCACTATAAATAGCACCACCAATATAAATATCGGGAACCAAAGGAAGGGCAAAAAGATCATCAAAAATACATACTAGTGATAAGAATACCAAGGCAAAAAATTTTATTTTTAACATAGCAACCTCCATATTTGTACTGATAACATAATTATTAAATCAACTAAAGCCTATGTGCTTAACTAAGCTTTTCTTTTTTCTATTGTAAAAGGTAAATGGAATTTAACTCCAAATATAACAAGGGAGCTTGCAAGATTATACTCAAAATAAGGCCGCACATATTTAAAATAAGAAATTTCTACTCCAGCAACACCATCAAAGGAATCCAAACTTCTTGCGGTTGCGGTATCTTTGATGTTTGTGCCTTGAATCAATGCCCCTCCTATATAGGGACTAACTGCAAGCTCTCTTAAAAAATAATAATTTATACTATATCTTTTTCCTTCTTTATAAAACTCTGAATAACTAAACTGCAACCCATTATAAGAAAGACCAAAACCATAAAGTACTTCATTACTTCTCCTCTGGGCATTAGGATCACCCGAGCTAACTCCATAAACACGTGATGGCTTGAAAGCATTAAAAAAAACAGAGATTGTATCTCTTTTTTTTGGATCATACTCCTTAGCAGAAGATACTCCAGTAAGCAGGGAAAAAACCAATAGGTAAAGTATCACTACCTGACGCATTATAATATATCCTAAATACAAACCAAATTAAACAAACTGCACCTTAATCTTTATATCTTTTCATGGAAGCCAAAGAAATTGCTTTAGCAACATCAACTCCTTTAAATCCTTCCACCTTAACCCATTTACCCTCTTCAAGATCTTTATATTTTTCAAAAAAATGTACTATTTGCTTTATTAATAAAGAAGGTAAATCTTCATAGGTGAGAACATCTTGATAATATTTTGTCACTTTATTGACAGGAACACAAAGAATTTTAGCGTCACCTCCAGCTTCATCGACCATATTTAAAACTCCAATTGGCCTAACCTTAATAACACTACCAGGAATAACCGGCATATGTGTGAATACCAATACATCCAAAGGGTCTCCGTCTTCTGCTAAAGTATGTGGAACAAATCCGTAATTGCATGGATAACACATGGAAGTTGCAACAAATCGGTCAACAATCAAAGCTCCTGAGTCCTTATCCAGCTCGTACTTAACCGGATTAAGTCCTGCCGCTATTTCTATCACTGCATTGAATTCCTCAGGAAATTTATCACCGAGTTTAATTTTAGCTATATCCACAAAAAACTCCTTAATCTTTAAGAACAATCAAGCAGAAATATGATCAAAATCTGTCATTGTATTCATATTTAGTAGTAATTAATTTTTTTCAATTTTACCCTCTTGCTACCACAAAAGGCTGTATTTTTTCAACACTAAATTTAGGATTACCTAAATATCAAGTGATATAGGAATGTATACCATAGTTAAGATATAATGTCAAAAACTCATATGCAAAGCATTACTTTCTGTAACTTCACTGTCGCTATGATACTAGCATATGATGATAATTAGTGGCGATATATTTTAAATAATTTGCATAAAATCTACTTTATCATTAAAATTCAGTAGGCAGTTCTGGTTGCTCTAATAGAAAAAACAATCAAAATATAGACCGTTTAATATATGAATAATAAAAAAATATTATTACTATTCCTAATTATTCCTCTGTTGGCAAGTTGCTTTAGTAACAACATTCAACAACAACAAAAGAATCCTAAAAAACCCACTAGAATTAGCACACTAGTTGTTACCAAATCTGGCAACAATAAGGAGTTGTTTGTAAAAAACTATCCTAAGGAAGATATCCCCATTTATGAAGAAATTAAAACTCTTAGCTTGCACGAGGAAATTACAGCTGGCAAAAAAGATCTACTTAGTCTTACTAAAAGTGATAGCCTCAACGTTATAGGATCACCTAACCTTATAAAAAATGAAGATGCTATAGAAATATGGCAATATCGCTTTGATAGTTGTATAGTTAGCTTTTTCTGGGATAATAAACATAAAAATCTAACTAAAATATACGGATATAACAGTAAATTTGAAAAAATTAATTACAAAAAATGCCTCATAGATGCCATAATAAAAAATAAAACTATCCTAAGTACACCTAATAATACAATAAAAGAAGAAGTAACCCCTGCTGTTCCACCACTTTGAGCCTTAACCTATATTACAAAGTACATTCTAATCAGTTGTTAGTCTGAAAACCAAGAGACCTTGAAACTTAATAGATACTCCTAAATTTCATGTTACAGATCTATAATTATTGCATCAAACATTCCACTGCTGGATTCTCTAAAAAATATATGACGTTGAAATAGGTACTCCTCTACGCTATAAGCCAATAGATACGAAGGCTATTAAAAATAACTTAACTTTTTTTTACTTCCTGATTTTTTTATTATTTTTTAATCTTAAGTAGAAAGCACCACCGCCACCATCCTCCGGCAAAGCTTCTGAGTATGAAACTACATACCGTCTTGTCTCACTATAATCAACCCATTTTAAAAACATGCTTTTTAAAATCCCCATATCACTATCTCTAACTTTAGAATTAATCCCCTTACCTGTAATGACCAAAAGCAATCTCTTTGATTCGTGAAAATTCTTTCTGACAAAATAATCTAACTGTCTCTGTGCCTCAACACTATTTAAACTATGTAAATCTAGAATTGCCCCTACTTTATCCTTCCTTTTCCTTATATTCCTTAATTCCTCTGGGGATAATTTTGCAACTATCCCCTCTTCTCTAAAAATATTCTCCTCTGCAAAGGAATTATTTATATCTATATCTTGCAGTTGCTCTGATGTGAAAACAACACTATTATTGCTTTTAATAGGCTTAACTTCTGCCAGATATTGCTTAAAATTAATATCTTCCTCAGTTTTTTTTTCCTGCTCCTGATCAGTTTCTAAAAACAGCGTCTCCAGATCTTGCTTCCTGATTCTTTTCATGAATTACTAACGAGTTTGTGCTAATTTCCAAATTGAAACATTTTCTTTCAAATTTTTAGTAAAAGTCCATATCTCTGTAATCTCTTTTATTAGATTCTGATTTTGTTTTGTCTCAGATAGATCTAATTCAGAAGAATGTTCAATCCTTGACTGCTCTGTTACATATTTTACAGATATATAAGCATTACTATTTTCATCTATCTTGATATCTACTAAATCCACAAGTAAGAACTTTTTAATTTGTATCTGCAGAGCTTTCCCTTCTTTTGCCCTTTGATTTACAACTTCAGAAAAAGCATCATATATTTTAGTGGTCACAAAATTTTGGATTATCTGTATATTATTGTTGTAAAAAGCACTACTTATCATTTCAAAAGCTTTTTTAGCTGATTCTATAAAGTCTTGTTTCTTAAATGAAGAATCTGCCCTTTCTATAATTTCCATCTTATGATATAAGCTACCATCAGGATATTTAAAGCTTTCAACCTCTAATGCTTTTGTAGGTACATTTTGTACAGGAATAGCACCACCAAGGGTGTTTTTCTGATAACCAATTTTTTTGCCTATCATTCTTTTGAAAATAAAAAATAAAACTACAGCTAAGGCTGCTAATACTATTAGATCTATGTATTGAAGGACCGCGTCCATAAAAGTATCTCCATTATTTTATTGTTTTAACCATAGTTGACCATTAATGCTCTTTACAAATTCTTTATGATTTGCTTCTTCTAGTTCACTTAATGGGAAACTCCTCTTAGGAAAATTAGTTTTATAATCCTTTAATAAAACCTCACTATCTTTAGAGTGCCCCCTTAGAGAATCACCATAATCCTTATTTTTCTCACTAAGTAATTTTATATAAACTTCCGCAAGAAGCCTTGTATCAATAAGGGCTCCGTGGTTTTCTTTCCTACTACTATTATCTATATTGAAGCGTTTACATAAATCATCAAGCCTATTTCTCTGCCCAGGAAATACTACCTGCGCGATTTTTAGTGTATCTATGGATCTATCTTCACTATAGGCGTCTTTGCCACATTCTGCTAATTCGGCATTTATGAATCCCATATCGAAAGTAGCATTGTGTGCTATTATAGCAGAATCTCCTATGAATTTCAAAAACTCATCAGATATATCAGCAAATGTGGGAGAGTTGGCAACATCCATATCTTTTATTCCGTGCACAGCTGTAGCTTCTTTGGGAATACTCCTTTTAGGATTTATATATCTGTGATACTCCTTCCCAATTAAATGATCATCATGTAATTCTATGGCTGCAATTTCTATTATCTTATCGCCATTTTTATGGGAAAGACCTGTGGTTTCCAGATCTAATAATATCTTCCTATTCATTTTTAATCCTGTTTACTATATTTGTTACATGTAGTCTTAATTTTTCTAAACTTCCATCATTATTTATTATAAAGGTAGCTTTTTTTTCTTTATCTTTTGTATCTCCTTGTTTATGCATCACTTTTTCTAAACTATCAAGATCCATATTGCCTCTAGAGAGTACTCTTGCTACTTGATTTTCTTTACTGCATTTTACTAAAACTGTATAACCACATAGCTTGTCTAGTTCTGCTTCAAATAATAAAGGTATCTCAAGAACTATCTGCTTTCTTAATAACCCTTGATTGATTAGTAAAAAATTTTTAACTTCTTTGATGACATAAGGATGATAAATGGATTCTAAAATTCTTATCTTTTGGCTATAGTTTAAAAAAAGCTCTTTCTTTAAAATATCTTTTTGCAAAACTCCATTGATAACACTTCTTGGAAAAGATTTTTTTATTTCATCTATAATCTCTTTCTTAGAATTCAAATCCCTAACGTAGTTATCAGCATTAAAAGATAAAAATCCACTTTCCGCAAAAATTTGTGTCACCGTACTTTTACCACATCCTATTAATCCTGTGATTCCCACTACCTTCATATTTTATCACCTAGGGTTACCTTAGGTTTAATGCCAAAATATAAGTGGAAATTATGACTTGCTTGATATAATAACATAGCCTTTCCATCAATATAGTTTTGTTTTGATAATTGATCCCCACTATGATGATAGTTTAGATCATAATATAAGGTGGTATCATTAATTTTAATAGATAAGGCATTTAATACCTCTTGAAAATCGGCAGAAGTTGTATTAAAAATCATATGGAAATTTTTATGAATGGAATTATTATAAATAATAATTCCCATATCTTGAAATATTTCAACTGTTTCTTTTAGCCTCTCTGCAGAGCGATTATATATATATATATTGGTATTTTTATCTTTTAGAGCGTATAATAAAGCCTTACAAGCTCCCCCTGCTCCTAAGATAAGAATGTTTTTAGTATGAAAATTTAATTGGTAGTGTGTAAAAGAATCTAATAGACCTTTATAATCTGTGTTATAGGCCATTAACTGATTATTATTATAACATAGTGTATTGATGGATTTTATATAATTAACTTCTGTTGATTTTTTAAAACAAAAATCATTAGCCCTCTCTTTAAAGGGTTTAGTGAAATTTAAAGCAATATAACCTTCATTATAAAAGAGATTCTTTAAAAAATCCTCAGAAAAGCTTAGTATAGGAATATCTAATAAATCATAAGTATGGATTAATTGATATTTTTTAAACCATAATCCATATATTTTTGGCGATAAGGAATATTTTATATTATTACCTACTAACCCATATTTAGCCATGTGTTGACCATCTATTTAAAATCCTCTTAGCACTGTGCTACTCAACCTGTGTAATTGTTGTGTAATTATTTTTTGTTAACAATTAAGAAATTTTTATTAACAGGATATTAATAAAAGAAAAATTTTTTTAACAATATGTTAACAAACACGAGCAGACCTTGTCTTTATTATACTACAAGTCCAATTAAAAATGTTAACTAAATGTTAATAAATCTTCATAAATAGTTTCCACAGGTATTACTACTATCTACTATTTTTTTATATCTTATTATTATCTTAGTATGCTATTATTAAAACTATAATGTAGAAATAAAATTATTTTCTCTTGATTTTTCTTGATAACTTTTCTATGTTAAATAGTGAAAATTATTTCCACCAACAAATTGTTAATATCTTCCTTTAAAAATCCAATAATGTATAGAGTATAAATAATGGATACTAATGTAAAAAATTTAAGTGAATTGAAAAGTAAATCTTTACCATCTTTAGTAGATTTTGCATCTCAACTAGAGATAGAAAATCCCGCTGATTTAAGAAAACAAGACCTTATGTTTTCAATATTAAAAAAATTAACAGAAAAAGAGATAACTACTGTAGGGCAAGGAGTACTGGAAGTTTTAATGGATGGTTATGGATTTTTAAGGAGTTCAGAATCCAACTATTTACCTGGACCTGACGATATTTATGTATCACCTAGTCAGATCAGGAAGATGGGATTAAAAACTGGAGATACGATAAAGGGAGAAATTAGATCACCAAAAGATTCAGAAAAATACTTTGCACTATCTAAGATAAATCAAGTAAATTTCCAGGATATCAATGCATTAAAGCAAAGAATAACTTTTGATAATTTAACACCTTTATATCCTGAGTCGAGATTGATAATGGAAACAAGTGGAGCAAAAGATTGTACAGGGAGGATTTTAGATCTTGTGGCCCCAATAGGGAAGGGACAGAGGGCATTAATTGTGGCGCCACCTAGGACAGGTAAGACAGTTATGTTACAGAATATTGCTAACTCCATATCAAGAAACTATCCTGAGTGTTATCTAATGGTGTTACTGATAGATGAAAGACCTGAGGAGGTGACAGATATGATGAGATCTGTTAAGGGAGAAGTTATAAGTTCAACTTTTGATGAGCCTGCTACAAGGCACGTGCAGGTGGCGGAAATGGTTTTAGAGAAGGCAAAAAGATTAGTTGAGAATAAAAAAGATGTGGTTATTCTGTTGGATTCCATAACTAGACTTGCCAGAGCATATAATACGGTTGTACCTTCTTCTGGAAAGGTATTAACAGGAGGAGTAGATGCTAACGCATTACAGAAACCAAAGAGATTTTTTGGGGCAGCTAGAAATATTGAAGAAGGAGGATCCTTAACAATAATATCCACAGCATTAATAGAAACTGGATCGCGGATGGATGAGGTTATATTTGAGGAATTTAAGGGTACAGGTAATGCTGAAATTATTCTTGATAGAAAATTATCGGATAAAAGAGTTTTTCCATCAGTAGACATTACAAAATCTGGTACAAGAAAGGAAGAGTTGCTTCTTGAGCCAATGGTTTTACAGAGGATGTGGGTACTTAGAAGAATACTAATACAAATGGGAGTTAGTGATTCTATGGATTTTCTTCTAGATAAAATGAAGGTTTATAAAACTAACGAAGATTTTTTTCAAAATATGAATTCATAATCAGATGAATGAGTATGGGAAAAAACACAGTATTTGCACTGTCAACGGCTTTTGCCAGATCTGCGATTGCTGTAATAAGAGTGTCTGGCGTTTCAGCTTTAAAAGGTTTAAAAAAATTAACTAAAAGAGATAATTTTAAATTTTCTCAGATGACTTTAAGTTATATCTATGATAGTGAAGATAATATAATAGATAAGGCATTGGTGGTTGTTTTTCCTGAGGGAAAAAGTTACACCGGAGAGATTTTAGTAGAATATCACGTACATGGTTCTGTGGCTGTGATTAAAGATTTGCTGTATACATTGTCACTTATGGATAATCATAGATTGGCTGAACCTGGTGAATTTACTAGGATAGCACTTGAAAAAGGTAAGATAGACATATTACAAGCAGAGGGTATATTAGATTTAATTAATGCACAAACTACCTTACAAAGGAAGCAATCATTAAGGGAGTTAACAGGAGAGATTGGTGGAAAATATAATAAGTGGTATGAGGAGCTAAAGAATACATTAGCTTTTTACGAGGCAACAATAGATTTTTCAGATCAAGAAATTCCGGAGGATACATTTATACTTGCAAAAGAGAATATTAACAATTTGATTATAGAGATGAAAAATCAAGTAGATTACTCTGATAGTATAAAAAAAATTAGGGAGGGAATAGTTGTTGCAATAATAGGAAGTGCTAATGTTGGTAAATCTACATTAATAAATTATTTATCTGGTAAGGATGTTGCAATAGTATCTGAGATAGAGGGAACAACAAGGGACGTTATAGAAGTATTTTTGGACGTTGAGGGATTTCCTGTGTTATTATCTGATACTGCTGGCATTAGAGAGTCAGAGGATATAATTGAAAAAGAAGGGATTAAAAGAGCGATTGAAAAGGCTAAACAAGCTGATATAAAGATAATTATGTTAGATGCTACAAATTTTGAGAAATCGTATGCTAATGTGCAAAAGTACGTGGATGAAAATAGTTTTTTATTAATAAATAAAATAGATATAAATCCTAATATAGATAGTAAAACAGGGGAATATTTAATATCATTAAGATCTTTAGAGGGATTAGATAAATTTAAAAAGGCGTTTGTAAGTAAATTAGAAGATATAACTGCATTGTATGAACATCCTATTATATTGCAACAAAGGCATAAAAATATAATCTTAGGTTGTTTAGAGGAATTAAATTTTGCGCAAGAAACTAGCAATGATATTATAATTTCTGCTTTACATTTAAGATTAGCATTAAATGGCATAGGTAAAATCATGGGAAAGATTGATATAGAAGAGATACTAGGTATAATATTCAGTAAATTTTGTATAGGTAAGTAGTTACAAGGTTGTAATAGTAAGTATTTTTCACTTTAGTATTGATCATTCTTATATTCAAATAAGAAAAGGGAGAATAAGTGTGACGTTAATTAATTTATATTTTAAGATACCGGAAGTTTTAAGATTTACGATAATAACACTATTAAACATAATAATTTCGTATATGGTGTTTGTGTTTTTAGTAATTAATTTATTTTATAGAGATTATCTGTACTTGTCGTTAATTATAATGGCTGTGATACAAATTTCATTATTATACGTTACTATGAAATATTTAGTATTTGCAATAAAAAGCACTAATTATGTGCAAGAGATTTTCAAGACGGCATTATTATATATTTCTAATATAGTAATAAGTGCATTGATATTTATAATTTTACAAAAAATATTCATGGATAAAAATATAGTAGGATTAGTAAGTATAGTTGGAGTATCATTATATATGTATATAATATTAAAAAAGTTTATATTTAAGTAAGAGTATAGAGAGTAATAAATGGAAGAATATGATGTTATTGTTATTGGAGGTGGTCACGCTGGAGTTGAGGCATGTACTGCGGCAGCAAGATATGGTGCAAAAACTCTTTTAATAACTTTATCTGAGGAGGACATAGGAGAGATGTCGTGTAATCCGGCGATAGGTGGATTAGGCAAGGGTCATATAGTAAGAGAGATAGATGCCCTTGATGGGGTTATGGGTAAAATAATAGATAGGTCTGGTATACAGTTCAGAGTGTTGAATGCATCAAAAGGGAGTGCTGTGCAGGGTCCAAGGGCACAGGCGGATAGAAAGCTTTATAAAAAGGTTTCACGTGAAACCTTAGAGATTTATAAGAAGCAATATAATTTTCATATATTGGTTGGAGAGGTTGAGGATATAGAAATTGTAGATAATAGGGTTAAATATGTGGTTATGGTGGGAAGTGTTAAGATAATTACAAAGACAGCGGTGTTAACTACAGGTACATTTCTTAATGGAGTTATCCATATGGGAGAGAATAATTATTCTGCTGGAAGATATAATGCTAAAGCTTCTTTGGGATTGGGACAATTTCTAAAAAAAATGAACTTTGAAGTGGCTAGATTAAAAACTGGTACACCAGCACGTTTGGATGGCAAAACAATTAATTGGGAAGTTTTAATAAAACAAGATGCAGACTTGCAACCAAAACCATTTTCTTTTATGACTGATAAAATAACTGTACCGCAAATATCGTGTTATCTAACTGAAACCAATGCTAATACACATCAGATAATTAAAGATAATCTTGGTAAATCTGCCATGTATAGCGGTAATATTTCTGGAGTTGGCCCGAGGTATTGTCCGTCAATTGAGGATAAAGTAGTACGTTTTGCTGATAAAACAGGGCATCAGATTTTTCTTGAACCAGAGGGACTGGATGATGATACTGTTTATCCTAATGGTATATCAACGTCTCTTCCTGCGGATGTGCAAGAAAAATTCATTAGAACCATGTTAGGCTTAGAGAAGGTTAAAGTTATCAGGCCTGGTTATGCCATAGAGTATGATTATGTTAATCCGCAGGAATTAAAAGCTTCTTTAGAAACAAAAAAGATTAAAAATTTATTTTTTGCTGGGCAAATAAATGGAACAACAGGCTATGAAGAAGCAGCAGGACAAGGATTAATGGCGGGTGTTAATGCGGCGATACAAGCAATTAATAGCAATGGAGAATCTTTTATTCTTAAGCGAAATGAAGCTTATATAGGGGTTATGATTGATGATTTAATTCATCAAGGAGTGTCAGAGCCATATAGGATGTTTAGCTCAAGGGCAGAATATAGAATGCTTTTACGGGCTGATAATGCAGATATACGGTTAACTCAAAAAGGTTATGATTTTGGCATAGTTAGCAGGGAGCGTTATGAATGCTTTAAAGATAAAAATGAAAAAATAAATTTTTATAAAGATAAAATGGCTAAAATAATTAGCACTCCTAATTATTTGGCTAGCCATGGACTGCCAGTTAATCAGGACGGTATAAAAAGAAATATTTTAGAGATTCTAGCCTTTTCCACCATATCTATTGAGGATATTAAGAAAATTTATCCCGAATTACAGGAGATTCCATCTAATATAATGGAGCTTATCAATACGGATTGTAAGTATTTTCATTATTTAAAAAAACAAGAAGAAGAAATTAATACATATGAAAAAGAAGAAAATCTGAAGATTCCTGAAAACATAGACTACAAAAAAATTGATGGTCTTTCCTCTGAACTAGTGGAAAAATTTGCTAAAATTAAACCCACAACCATAGGAGCAGCCATGCGCATAAGAGGAGCAACTCCATCTTCAGCCATAGTTTTGCTTGCCTACATTAGAAAAAGCAATAATTTAGCCAGTAAGTTAGAACATGCTAACAGATCGTATTAAGAAAGATTTTTTCATAGAAAGTAATCATATTGACAAACTAGAAGAATACGTAAGGATTTTACTTTTTTGGCAAAAAAAAATGAATCTAATCAGTAATAATAGCATACAGAACATATGGGAGCGTCATATTATAGATTCTCTACAATTAATTAAATTCATCAAAAACAAAGAGCATTTAAAAATAGCAGATCTTGGTAGTGGAGCAGGATTACCTTCTATAGTTTTAGCCATTATAGATCCTTTAAATTTTTATTATCCTATAGAATCCAGTGGTAAGAAGGTTGCTTTTTTAAATGAGGTAAGTAAAAAGCTACAGTTAAAAAATATAAATATAATTCATAGTAGAATAGAAGACATAAAAGATAAAAATGCTTATTTTGATCTTATAATCTCCAGAGCGATGGCAAAACTATCTTTATTAGTTAAGCTATCACGTCCTATAATAAAAGCCACTGGTCAAGCTTTATTTCTAAAAGGTAAATCCTATAAAGAAGAGCTAGATGTTTTATATAAGGATCAAGAAAACCATAATATTTCTCATGAAACATTTGATAGTGTAGGAGAAGGAGAGGGTAAGATAATTATAATAAATTATCTTAGATAAGTTAAAATAAGCAGAGAATGATTATTTGGACAATAAAAAGGTTTCACGTGAAACCTTAAAGATGGGAAGAGAGTATAAAGATAGATAAAGCCAAGGTAATTGCGATAGTTAATCAAAAAGGTGGAGTTGTTAAACTGCTACTATGAATCTTTCAACTGCATTTTGTGCTAGGAGAAGAGGGTATTGATAGTTTTGGGATTCACAAAGTAATTCGATATTGTAGAAGAAGGAGATGAGTAATTGTATTAGGCAACTTAAGATAATAAGAGATATCATTTTCATACTTGTTAAATTAAGATAGATAGAGAGTTACTGAGATCCACAATATAGGTTTCACGTGAAACCTTAGAGATTTATAAGGAGTAATATAATTTTCATATATTGGAGGGAGAGGGTAGAAGTTAAATTAATAAAATAAGTATCATTTTTACATTTGATAAGTTAAAATAAATAGAGAATGATTATTTGGACAATAAAAAGGTTTCACGTGAAACCTTAGAGAGAAAAAGAGAGTATAAAAATGGATAATAAAAGCGATAAAGCTAAGGTAATTGCAATAGTTAACCAGAAGGGTGGAGTTGGTAAAACAACCACTACAATGAATCTTTCAACTGCACTTTGTGCTATGAAAAAGAGAGTATTGATAGTAGATTTGGATCCACAAAGCAATTCCACCAGTGGTCTTGGAGTAGAACAAGATACTTTTCATTATACCAGTTATGATTTATTGATACAAAATGAAGATATTAAGAAATTAGTTATAAAAACACCGATACCAAATTTAAGTATAATTCCAGCAACTATGGATTTATCGGGAGCCGAGGTGGAATTGGCAGGTCTTGAGAGCAAAGAATACTATCTTAGAAGATCTTTAGCGCAGTTGCATGATATGTTTGATTATATTTTGATTGACTGCCCACCATCGCTAGGACTTTTAACGGTAAATGCGTTAGCAGCGGCTCATGAGGTGCTTATTCCTTTGCAGTGTGAGTATTTTGCTTTAGAGGGATTAAGTCATTTAGTAAAAACAGTTAAAACTATAAATATATCAGTTAATCCTAGCTTAAGGATTCGTGGAATTATTTTAACCATGTATGATTCAAGAAATAATCTATCAAAGATGATAAATGAGGATGTAAGAAAATATTATGGTACGTTGGTATATAAGACGATTATACCAAGAAATGTGAGGATATCCGAGGCACCTTCCCATGGATATCCTGTATTAATTTACGATCCAACGTGTGTAGGATCAAGGGCTTACATTGATTTGGCTTCAGAGGTTATTTTGCAAGAAAAAAACAGCAATAGGTAAAGATTGGAGGATTAATATGACTAAAGATAAGTATATAGATTTATCAAATTTTCTTGATGGTAAGCCTATGAAGAGGGGGCAATCTTTAGGTAAGGGCATATCGGCATTGCTTAGTGATGCTAAGACTCCAATTTCTTTAGAGTTAGATTCACAGTTTAATGTTATTAAAATTAGGGTTATAGATTGTATTCCATCAAGATACCAGGCAAGAAGTAACTTTGATAGTGCAGAATTAGAGGAATTATCACAATCCATAAAGACTGATGGGGTTATTCAGCCTATTTTAGTGAGGAGAGCGGATGAGAATAAGTATGAAATAGTTGCGGGAGAGAGGCGTTGTAGAGCCAGCGCGTTGGCTGGGCTTGAGGAGATTCCTGCTATTGTTTTAAGGATTGATGATCACGAGTTGATGCGAATTGGATTAATTGAGAATTTGCAGAGGAAAGATTTAAATGTTTTAGAGGAAGCAGGAGCTTATAAGAATCTGATTGATAAATTCAGCTATACCCATGATGAGATAGGGAGTTTAGTTGGGAAGACTCGTAGTTATATTTCCAATTATTTAAGGATATTGGGGTTACCAGAGGAGGTGTTAGATTTACTTCGAAGTAATAAGATCACGGCTGGTCATGGAAAGATGCTTGTTAATGCTGCTGATCCTGTTGCTTTAGCTAAGCAGATTGTGGAAGAAAGTTTATCCGTAAGGTCTTTAGAGGGATTATTGCAGAATGTTAAGGAAAAAGTAACAACAGAAAAAAGTCCTAAGGTTAGTAATTTTAAAGAAGAGATTGAGTGTTTAATAGCAGAGGATAGAGGAATTGTTGACTGGAAGAGGCTTGGTAATAATAGTTATCATGGATTACGTATTGTTGTATCTGGATTATCAGAAAAAACAGCAGAAATAAGGATCACATATACCTCTTTGGCAGAGGTGAAAGATCTTTTAGGGATAGAATAGGGTTAATTTTTTAGTATAAGTAAAGAGATAAAATTATTTGGAGACAAAGAAGAATTTGTAGGATCTTAAAGTAGCAGGAGCGTTAGTATAGTAAGTTTTTTACTGATAAAACAGCAGAGAAATTAAAATTGATTATTATAGGGGTATGACAAAATAGCAGATTAATAATAGATATGCTTTATTATATAAATTTGTTATCAGGGTACTATTTGCTGAATAGAAAGGGTGGAGTAGTATTTTTTAAATATTCACAGTTTAATAACATTAAACTGTGAATTACACTCTAAAGAGACTTTAGTTTTAGCTTCACTAAGCAGTGCGGAAGTTTACTTAGCCGAGTGAAGAGTGTTATTTTAGCAACTTGGGTAATAATCCTTATCCTAAAAATAGCGCTGCATAGAGTAAGCCTTTGCCTTGCACCCCTAGAGCTTATTAGCTTCCTCATTTTTATTGACTATATTTTGACCGACATTTTTTTTCCTCACCCTCTCTTCCCTATCTCTTCCTCCCATTTTCTACACTATCATAAAATCATATTTTGTAAAAAAAAAAGAGGTCTTATTAACCTCTTTCTCTCTCTTTCTTTCTTTCTTCTATCTTAACTATTATACTTTAAACACCTTATCATTCTGTGATAATTCATCTATAGCTTTTATCTCTAACTCAAAATTTTTTATTTTTAGTTTCATATTTCCTATCACCTATATTTATTATGCCTCTATTATTGCTATTTTTATTACCGCATAAATATTTTAAATACCCAAGCTTTATACTTATTATAGTTATACCAACCACACCTGAAAAACCAAATACAAATCTTAATAAATCCATAATATCCTCCTCTTAACACATATTAAATTACCTACTTTATTAAATATCTTTAATCTATTTTTTTCGCTACACTTAGACTGTGTAGTATGAAGTGCAAAAAAATATTGATAAGATAAAAGTTATATAATCTTAATGGTTTCGTCACTTAATTTAACCTATTTGCTATTAATTTGGCGCACAATAATCCATAGTTGCTGGAACTTATACTTAAATTAGGTGTCGATGACTTTATAAGCAATTTTTTAGGCCTTAGAAAACATTGAGAAATTATTTTTGGATTCACCTCTTGCAGAGATCTCTTTTTTCTTGAAAGAAGTTTTGTAGTAAATTTTTGCATTCTTCTTCCATGATACCACCAAAAATCTTAAGATTTTTGGGTAATTTAGGATAAGATGTTTCATCCATAGAGGCAGCGCCAAAATAGATGCAGGTTATTCTGGCATTAATGATTGCGCTCAAGCATAAAGGACAAGGTTCTAAAGTGGTATAGATGGATGTATTATCAAGGCGATAATTTTTTATAAAACCAGAGGCATTTCTAATGGCAATAATTTCCGCATGGGCAGTACAATCGTTGTTTTGGATAACTAAATTTCTTCCTTTACCTAGTATTTCTTTGGTAGTGTTGTGAATTATAATTGAACCTACTGGAACTTCGCTCCTTGTAGCAGTAAGAGATTTTTTGGCTTCTTCTAATGCAAGCAACATGTATTTATTTATCATATAATTATTTTATTGTTACTTTTTATAAAAGGATTGATTACAAAATTGTAAAAAAAATGTATCTTTAAGTAAAGTAAAATAGGTATTTTGTGGGAGTTTTTAGTGGAAGAGTTTAATAAGGATGGATTGGAGCGTGTTGCCAAGGTTATAGGAAAATTTGGTGACTACTCAAGAAGAGAAGCTGAGCGTTTAATAATGCAACACCGAGTTAAGGTTAATGGAATCTTGATTGATACTCCAGCAACATTTGTTAGCAATAAAGACGTGATAAGTATTGATAATAAAGAGATAGCTAAAACTTTAACTACTAAACTTTATTCTTACTATAAACCCAGCGGACTAGTATGTTCTAGCAATGATGAAAAATTTAGGGAAACTATTTTTGATTATTTACCTAAAGATATAGGTAGATTAATTTATATCGGACGCTTAGATCTAGCCTCTGAGGGATTACTAATGCTTACTAATAACGGTGAGCTTGCAAATATTCTTTCTTCACCGAAATTAGCATTAAAGCGGATATATAAAGTTAGAGCATTTGGTAATGTTGAGCAAAAACAGTTAGATGAATTAACTTTAGGAATAACTATTAATGGAGTTTTTTATAACTCGGTAATTGCAAATCTTTTAAGGAGGACTGCTAATAATATCTGGATAGAGTTTGTTCTTACTGAGGGTAAGAATCGAGAAATTAGGCATATTTGTGAGTACCTTGGATTGAAAGTTAATCGACTAATAAGAACTTCTTTTGGCCCATATATGCTTGGAGATTTAAAAGAAGGAGAGCTTGCTGAGGCAAATCATGGTTTATTGCGTAATATTTTAAGCAAACAAGATTTTACTAAATTTGGATTTGATCAAAGAAGTAAAAGAAATTCACAAACAAAAAAATCCAACATAAACGCACTAACTCATGATTAAAAATGTAAGGATCATAGGAGGTAAGTATCGTGGCAGATTGTTATTTCATTCAGCAACAGGAGTAAGACCTACCGCTGATAGGGTAAAAGAAGATATTTTTAATTTACTACAATATCATCACAGGAAAAATATGGTTGGTGGAGTTGTTTTAGATTTGTTTGCAGGTAGTGGTGCTTTGGCAATAGAATCTTTATCTAGGGGAGCTAACCATGCAGTTTTTATTGATAATAATAAACATGCTTTAGCTGATGTTCAAAAGAATCTTATTGGTTTTAGCAAAGAGGCTTACAGATTAATTCATGCTGACGCTACGCTAGTTAATCTGGTGAATCTGAATTTAAAATTTACTTTAGTTTTTATTGATCCACCTTATGCTTCAGATCTAGTAAGGCAATCTTTAACAAATCTATTAGAGCAAAAAATTTGTAGTGAAAAATGTATTTTTATTATTGAATCTCCACTAGACTTAAAAATTGATTCTCTTAAATTAATCTTAGAAAAGCCTATAGGGAAAATAAGAATAGGTATATACTCTCTATAAATGACGTCTAATTTCTTTAGAGTATTCGATAAATACAGTTAATTGCTTGATACAAGGGAGCGTATGTGTAAGATAATTTCTTTTAGTGGTTCACATGGAGTTGGTAAAACTTCTCTGATAGGTTTGTTAATTAGGAGTTTTGGTAATAATCCTGATTCCTATAAGTTTTTTCATGAAATAAATAGTGGTTTGTTTAATATAGGTTTTAATTTGAACGGAGTAGCTTATGATTTTGATGAGGTTGTTTTTTCTCAGAATCAGGCGTTTTTACTTGGTTATAATGTTGCTAAATATTACTTATCGCGGACAAAGGATAGTAGATTAGTAATAAGTGATAGATCTTGTGTTGATACTTACATTTACACCAACCATTTTATAAATAAAAACCCATCAATTGCGCATAAATATTCTGATATGATTCTTGATATGAAACATAAAAGTGATGAAATAATGAAAGAAGTTCATCATATTTTACTGCCGCCATTTAAGGATTTTAACAAAGCAGATGATAGAATGAGTATGGAAGAACGTGATTCTATCTGGAGCTTATTTTTAGAATATGCAAAAAGTAATAAAAGTTTCAAATATAGTGTTTTAATGGATCCTACTACTCAAGAAAGATGTAATCACGTTATCAATTTAATATAGGTTATATACGTTTTATTAATTGCTTATCATTGAGCAATTGTTATATAATAGATACTTTAATTGTAGTAACGTATAAGTAGTATGGAGGCCTGAATGGGAAAAGACAAACAAAGTGGCTCTTTTTTAGTTAGAGCTTTAGGGGCAGTTGAAAGGGCTGGGAATAAGCTACCAAGTCCGGTTATGTTATTTGTTTACTGTATACTAATAATAATTATATTAAGTTTTATCCTATCAGTTTTGGGTATTAGTGCAAATGATCCTAGGCCTAAGTTTGCCGGAGCAATCTTAACTGTAAAGAATTTAGTTAGTATAGATGGATTAATTTATATGCTAACTTCTGTTATAAGTAACTTTGTTAATTTTCCTCCACTTGGTACAGTGTTAGTATCCATGATTGGAATAGGATTAGCAGAGAGATCTGGATTAATTGAGGGGGCATTAAAAGGAATAGTACAAGTTACGCCTAAAAAGTACATAACAGCGATAGTAGTATTTTCTGGAGTTATGTCAAACGTTGCAAGTGAAGTTGGATACATAGTATTGGTACCCCTTGGAGCAATTGTGTTTTATGGTTTTGGTAGGCATCCACTTGCTGGATTTGCAGCTGCGTTTGCTGGGGTTTCCGGAGGGTATAGTGCTAACTTACTAATTGGGACAGTTGATCCACTTTTAGCCGGTATTTCGCAAGAGGCTGCAAGGTTTATTGATACTGATTATATAGTTGGAGCACAAGCTAACTGGTATTTTATGGGGATTTCTACTTTTTTGATAACCATACTTGGAACAGTAGTAACTGATAAAATTGTTGAGCCAGCTTTAGGAACTTATGATAAATCACAAGCAAGAGATAAAGACTCTCTGGTGGATTTACAGCCGTTAAACTCACTGGAGAAAAAAGCTCTTAAGGTTGTTGGGATTGAATGTGTAGGGTTTTTTGTTTTATTATTTTTATCAGTATATCCTGGGAAAGGGATATTGCTTAATCAACAAACTATGAGTTTCACAGGATCGCCATTTTTATCGAGCATTATCGCCTTTGTCTTGATTTTCTTTGCTATGACAGGACTGACATATGGTTATATTACTAAGAATTTTCACTCATCAAAAGATGTGATTGATTCTTTATTTAAAACGATGTCGAGCATGGGACCTTATGTGGCTTTAACATTTTTCATGGCACAATTTATAGCATATTTTGGCTATACCAATATAGCTTTTGTATCAGCAGTTTCCATGGCAGAATTTATTAAAGGAATAGGAAGTAATGGTCCTGTTTTATTAGTGTCCTTTATTTTTATTGCTGCATTTGCTAATTTATTTATTGGCTCAGCCTCGGCAAAATGGGCTCTGCTTGCTCCAGTATTTATTCCTATGTTTATGTTACTTGGATATGCACCTGAGGTTACTCAGACAGCCTACAGGATAGGTGATTCCTCTACTAATATTATTTCGCCTATGATGTCTTATTTAGTATTGATTTTATATGCAGCACAGCGTTATGTTAAAGACTACGGCATAGGTGGATTAGTTGCTCTGATGTTGCCATACTCAATAGTATTTTTAATTGCCTGGACTATATTACTTTATGTTTGGGTATTTTTACTTGGTTTACCAGTTGGTCCTGGGGCTAATACTTATTTTACTATGCCACAATAGTTAATTTTTAGAGGATTACTTAATAAAGTGATCCTCTAATTAGTTTTTTTAAAACTGCTATTATTTAGATAACATTTTGCCTAGTGGTTCGCCTCCCAATATGTGCATATGGAAGTGAGGTACTTCTTGCCCTGCGTGATTGCCACAATTTGAGATAACTCTGAAGCCATTTTTTTTAATTTCTAGCATTTTTATGATTTCGGAGAGGGCGTTAAAAAAGTCTGTTTGCTCAATTACAGAGGCTAATGTGGCAAAATCGGCTATATTGCTGTACTGACCTTTAGGAATTAGGAGAACGTGGATTTTAGCTTGAGGATTTATATCGTGGAAAGCTATGGCATTATTGTTTTGTAAGATTATTTTAGCAGGAATTGCACCATTTATAATTTTATAAAAGATATTATTTTTATCATACATATAAAGCACTCTAATTTGACTTATTAACTAATTATACCTATATAATATACAAAGGATCAAAATTAAAATTAAATTGAGAGATAAAAATGCACGCCACTACGATAGTTGGAGTTAAAAAAAACAATAAAACAGTCATAGCAGGGGATGGACAGGTTACCTTAGGGAACGCTGTACTAAAATCTGGAGCGAGGAAGGTTAGAAAGCTTGGAAATAGTGGAAAGGTTATTGCAGGATTTGCAGGTTCTACTGCTGATGCTTTTACATTGTTTGAAAGGCTTGAGAGTAGATTAGAAAAGTATCCAGGGCAACTTGTAAGGGCTTGTGTTGAGCTTGCTAAAGATTGGCGTACGGATAAATATTTAAGAAGGCTTGAGGCTATGTTAATAGTAGCTGATAAAGATAACATGTTGGTTTTGACAGGTAATGGTGACGTTTTAGAGCCTGATGATAATGTTGTTGCCATTGGTTCTGGAGGTAATTTTGCTCTTTCTGCTGCTAAGGCATACATTAGTTTTGATAACAAATTAAGTGCCAGAGAGATAGCTGAAAAATCTTTAAAAATAGCTGCTGACTTGTGTATTTATACGAATCATAATATTTCAGTAGAAGAAATAGAATAAATATAAATTGGATATGAATTATGAAAAACTTTACACCAAAAGAGATAGTTTCAGAATTAGATAAACATATAGTAGGACAAGAATCTGCTAAGAAATCGGTGGCGATTGCCTTAAGGAATAGATGGCGGAGAAAGCAGCTGTCCGAGGAATTAAGAAAAGAAGTTATGCCAAAAAACATTTTAATGATTGGACCAACAGGAGTGGGGAAAACAGAAATAGCAAGACGTTTAGCCGGACTTGATAATGCGCCATTCATCAAGGTTGAGGCAACAAAATTCACAGAAGTTGGCTACGTTGGGCGCGATGTTGAGCAAATAATTCGCGATTTAGTAGATTTATCACTTAAGATGACCTCCCTTGATATGAAAAAAATGTGTCGTTCACAAGCTGAAGTGTTGGCTGTTGCTAAAGTGATTGATATTTTAGCCGGAGAGACTTCCTCAAGTGAAACTAAAGATAGATTTAAAGAAAAACTATATTCTGGAGAGCTTGATAATAAAGAAATTGAAATAAAAGTAAAACAAAAAACTAGCAATCAATCCTTTGAAATTCCTGGAGTGCCTGGAGCGCAACTTGGAATGCTTAATTTAGACGCTATCCTTGGTAAAGAGAAATATAAAAATAAAAAAATGCCTATAAAAGTTGCTCTCGAGTTTTTAATTGAAGAGGAAAGTGAAAATTTACTAGATTTAGATAATCTCACGGCAATTGCCATCGATAATGTTGAAAATAATGGCATAGTTTTTATAGATGAAATAGATAAAATAGCATCATCTTATGAAAGAAGAGGTGGAGACGTTAGTAGGGAAGGGGTACAAAGGGATCTGTTGCCTCTTGTGGAAGGAACAAGTGTAACCACCAAATACGGCATTGTTAATACAGATCATATTTTATTTATTGCCTCTGGTGCTTTCCATTTAAGTAAACCATCTGATTTATTACCAGAGTTGCAAGGGCGATTCCCTATAAGGGTTGAGCTTAAAGCCCTTAATAAAGAAGATTTACAGCGGATCTTATTAGAACCTCAATCTAATCTAATCAGGCAGTATAAGGAAATGCTAGCCACAGAAGGAGTTGATATAAGCTTTACCGATGATGCAATAGAGAAAATTGCAGAGCTAACTGCCTATTTTAATGATACAGTTGAAAATATTGGAGCAAGAAGATTACAAACAGTTTTAGAAAAAATCTTAGAAGATATTAATTTTACAGCTGCTGAACATTCAGGCACAAAAATTTTGATTACTAAAGAAATCGCAGAAGAAAAAATTGCTTATTTAAAACATGATAATGATTTATCTAAATACATAATATAATTATTTCTTTATAAATTCATTATCTGTATACTTAATATCATATGATCAATCGATATTAAGAGATGTTTAATGAGCTTATCACGTATATGGAGCGTAGCTTTTGACGGCGTATCTGCAAAATCTGTTGATGTACAAGTAAGTATATCCAAAGGTTTGCCATCATTCAATATAGTTGGCTTAGCAGATAAGGCTGTCTCTGAAAGTAAAGAAAGAGTAAGAGCAGCATTCAGCTCAGCTGGAATAGCAATACCCTCAGGGAAAATACTAGTTAATTTATCACCAGCTGATTTACTAAAAGAAGGTAGTCATTTCGATTTACCCATAGCTATTGCTCTACTTGCTGCAGTTTCCCTAATTCCTAAGGAAGAGATAATGAACTACTTAGCTCTAGGTGAATTAGCTCTTGATGGTGGCATTGTCCAGGTTAGTGGCGTTTTAGCTGCAGCAATCTTGGCCGCCGACAGCAATAAGGGATTAATTTTTCCGCGTAATCAGATTTCTGAAGTATATCTTGTTAAAGACAAGGTAGAGGCCATAGCATTAAAAAATCTTGTGGAAATTATTGAGCATTTTAATGGCAAATCAATTACCTTAAAAGAAGATGACATAAAACCTAATTTCTCCACTGAAACTACTTTTACTGATATATCAAGTGTAAAAGGTCAGCTCAGTGCCAAAAGAGCCATAGAAATTACAGCAGCTGGTGGTCATAATTTATTAATGATTGGTCCTCCTGGTTCTGGTAAATCTATGTTGGCTAACGCTTTAGGAGGAATATTACCTCCACTTACCAAACAAGAGGCTATTGATGTTAGTTTGATTTATTCAATAGCAGGGGAATTAGGGAATCAATCTGTTATAACTAAGCGTCCATACAGAGCTCCACACCATTCTGCCTCTATGCCTTCCCTTGTTGGAGGAGGTAATAAAGTTAAACCTGGAGAAATTACTTTAGCTAATCATGGTATTTTGTTTTTAGATGAGTTGGCTGAATTTAATAGAAATATATTAGACGCCCTAAGGCAACCAATTGAAACAGGTTATATTAATATCTCTAGAGTAAACTCACACGTTAGATTTCCCGCTAAATTTCAACTGGTTGCTGCCATGAATCCTTGTAAATGCGGATATCTTGGTGATCGCGATAGAGCTTGTTCAAAATCCCCCTTTTGCGGTGAGCAGTATCAGAGTAAAATCTCAGGCCCAATAATTGATAGAATGGATTTAGTTGTTGAAGTTCCTGCTGTCCCTCTTGAGCATTTAAATATTAAAGTTGATAAATCCATCACTGAGGCAATTAAAAAAAGAATCTTAATATCTAGAGAGATCCAAGCAAATAGATACAAAAATTATAATTTCATCACCAATTCAGATGTGCCATCAGAACTTTTGGACGAGTTTGCTATTATGTCTAACAGTGCCAAAGAATTAATGGATTTAGCTGTTATGAAACTAAAATTATCAACTAGAGCATATTTTAGAAGTCTTAGAGTAGCAAGAACTTGCGCTGATCTTGATGAATCTGCTAATATTGATAGAGTCCATATTGGGGAAGCTTTAAGCTACAGAAAAATGGAATATTATAAAGCCTACTAAAAATAATGAATTAATTTGCATGGATAAGGATAATTTCATATCTTACGGCTTTGATAGTTACATTAAAACATTTCAAGATTTCTTTCATCATAACAATGCTCTTTATCAAGAGCATTTAGATAAGTTGAAGGATTCCTTAGATAGTGTATCAATTTCTCATGTTGAAGCATTCCTAGAGCGTATTTTAAGACTGCCTTTGCCTTCTAAAGATTTTTTAATTCGCAAAGAAGTTTTTTACTTGCCACAAGAGCTGAGGGAAATAACAATTGAACAAAATTATAAAAAAAATATCCTGCCAAAGTACTATGAAAAATATAATCTCTTAGGCAATGAAAAACTTGAAATAGCTATTTTTAGGCAACACTGTGGACTTAAAAAATTATCACCTATAATTCAAAAATCTCTACTGGGAACAGTCTTCATAGATGCTGGCGCTTTTTGGGGCGATAGTGCTCTTATTTTAACAAAATATCAGCCAAAAAAAATTATCTCTTTTGAACCAAATACAATTAATTTCTTAAAATTACAGGGTGTAATTAAAAAAAACTCCCTGGAAAATTTAGTTAAAATCCACAAAGTTGCTCTCGCTAGAGAAAATCATAATGACATTTTATACTATTTATCAAATGTACAAAATCACGGTGCATCTCTTATTTTCAAACCCTTTAAAGCTAAAGAAGAATCAGTTAGTTTAGTTAGTTTAGACAGCTTTTATAAAGAAAATTATCCTAACACACAAGAAAAAATTGGACTCATAAAACTTGATGTTGAAGGATACGCCTTACAAGCACTACTAGGTGCTTGTAATATTATTAAACTCCATAAGCCAATTATCAGTTGCGCTATATATCACAATCCAGAGGAGTTTTTTTATATACTACCTCTGTTACAGCAACTAAATCCAGAGTATAATTTCTCTATAATGCCACTTAATCAAAGTTTTATCCTGAAAGAAATGACTCTTTTAGCCTGGATTTAATACATAAAATATATTGCAAAAAAGACTAAATGTGCTACATTTTGCTTGTCGGCTTACATGCTTATCTACGAAAAACACTTTCAAGGGGGTAATATGAAGCAATTAACTTACTTTATTTTAGTTATTTTTTCTATCATTCTTACAAAGTTATCAGCTAGAGAGCAGATCCTACTTGTAGGGTCTTCAACTCTCTATCCTTTCGCCACAATTATTGCAGAAAAATTCAATAAAAAAAATCCTCAATATAAAACTCCAGTCGTTGAAGCTGTGGGCACTGGCGGGGGTTTTAAAATGTTTTGCCACAGTCCTGGATTAGATTCTCCTGATATTAGCAACGCCTCAAGAAAAATTAAAGATAGCGAACGCCAAATATGCAAAAAAAATGGAGTAGATAATATAATTGAAATCACTTTGGGCTATGACGCTATTGTTATTATTCATCCTAAAACATTAAAATCTATTACTTTAACCAAAGAGCAAATATATCTCGCCTTAGCAGAAAAAGTACCAGCCTCCTCTGGTGCTCCTATTGATAATCCTTATAAAAAATGGTCGGAAATAGATTCTTCTCTACCTGATATGCCAATAAAAGTTATGGGACCTCCCTCTACTTCTGGTACTCGTGACACATTTGTTGAGCTTGTTATGGAAACATCCTGTCATAATAATATTAAAAATAATAAATTGAAAGTATCAGAGGATAAAGTGCAACAGCTATGCAAAAGCATCAGGTCTGATGGTCCCTACATTGATGGTGGTGAAAATGATACTCTATTTATCCAAAAAGTTACTTCCTCTAAGGATACTTTAGCTATACTTAGTTATTCGTATTTTGAAAATAATCAAAAAAATGTTTCGGCAGTCCTTATAGAGGGCATTGCTCCCTCACGTAAAAGCTTCGATGCAAAAACTTATCCCCTATTTAGGGAACTATACATGTATATTAAGGCCGATAATATAGATGTTGTAGTTGGTCTTAAAGATTTTGTAAATGAAATCATTAATAAAGGCACTATTGGTTCCAATGGCTACCTTAAAAAAAGTGGACTGATATCTTTATCTGACAATGAATACAACGCTATGATTGAAAAAATAAAGTTGAATTAATATGTATCTAGTTCTCATTTTTTTACTATTATTCGTTGCGATTTATATTTTTGTAAACCGTTTCTTTACAATTAAAACTATCAGTAAAAAAAAATCTAACAATAACTCATACATTTCTATATATTTGGCTATTTGGGCAGTATTACCAAGTTTTATTATATTCTTAATTATAAATAGCTTCTCTCACACTTTAATCGATAAACTTTATCTACATGATCTTTTTAAAGGACAAAAACCCATAGTGCAAAGCCTAGCTAAGTCTGAGGTGACACGAATCGCCTCAGAGATAGCAGAGGGGGTTGAAATAAGCACTATTACAACTCATCTTAAGGCAATAGATAAGAATATTTTAATTACCGTAGCTAAAAAATATATTTATTATCAAAATATAGGAAATATATCTATTTCTGTATTTATATTATGTCTGATCTCATTAACCTTATTGATTATGATTAACAAAATTAATTTAGAGCTTAATTTTCAGAAAAAAATAGAAAAATTTATTAAAAATATATTCCTAGTTTTTGCAGTGATCGCTGTAATGACTACCTTCGGTATCCTATGCTCTTTATTTTTTGAGGCATTCCTCTTCTTTAAAGAAGTTTCCATATTGAAATTTTTATTTGGTACAAAATGGGCACCTAACGCTTATGAGATGGATCCAGACAACAGCTTCGGAGTAGTACCACTATTAAGCGGTACATTCTTAATTGCTTTTATTTCTATTGCTGTTGCCGGTACCGTTGGGGTGTCCGCAGCCATCTACATGTCTGAATATATGTCAAACAAAACTAGAAAAATTATCAAGCCCATGATTGAAATATTAGCCGGTATACCAAGCATAGTATACGGGTTCTTTGCTGCTATTTCTTTTGCTCCATTTTTAGTATTTGTTTTTGATCAATTTTTTAATCTTTCAATCAGCGCCGAAAATGCCCTTAATGCCGGAGTTGTTATGGGAATTATGATTATTCCTCTAGTTTCCTCACTCTCTGATGACATATTAAATTCAATCCCAAATTCCATGCGTGAGGGAGCAATGGGCATGGGTTCAATGAAAAATGAAATGATTAGGCATATCCTTATCCCTGCCGCTCTTCCTGGTATTGCAGGCAGCATTCTTCTTGCAATATCTAGAGCCATTGGTGAAACTATGATTGTTGTTATGGCTTCCTCTTTAGCTGCCAATCTAACTTTTAATCCCCTTGAGCCTGTTACAACTGTTACAACTCAGATTGCAATCTTGGTTCAAGGTGATCAGGAATTTAATTCTCCTAAAACTTTATCCGCTTTTGCCTTGGGTTTGATGCTTTTATTATTAACTCTCATTTTAAATATTATTGCCATTAGAATCGTTAATAGGTACAAAAAAACTTATGAGTAAACATAAAATCTCTAATAATAAAATCGACTATGCCCCCAAAAAACATCTAGCTATACGCCATGTTAAAGAAAAAATATTTAAACTAACTTGTTTGCTGTCCATAGCTTTTGCTATAGTTATGTTGTTTCTTTTGCTCTACTCCATATTTTCAAAAGGATACTCTGCTTTTTACACTCATTATTTAAAAATCGATATCCTTTTCTCTAAAAAATTGCTTTCCCAAGCAAACAATAACAAGGTAGATCTTCATCAAGCAGACTACGATCTTTTAATTGAAGAAAATCTACAACAACTGTTTCTTAAGTTGAAAATTAAAAACACTTCTAACATAAATATCCCTGATTTAATTGGCGCAGAAGAAAGTATTAATATAAAAAACTTAGCTGTTACAGAGGGCACTGCAATTGTTGATACAACAAGAAAAATGGAAATTTTAGTTAGCTCTAATCTTGATATGTTATTAAAAAATTATCTAGGCTCAGGAAGTTTATTAAGTGAAGAAACCACGGCTGCACTAGATATACTTAAAAAAGAAGGCTTGATTATTAAAAAATTTAATAAAAATTTCTTTAATAACTCAGACTCAAGATATCCAGAGTTAGCAGGCGTAGCTGGAGCCTTTATTGGCTCCTTATACACCGTAGCTTTAACAGTATTATTTTCAGTTATAATTAGTGTTGGCGCAGCAATCTATCTACAAGAGTTTGCTCCAAAAGGGCGTCTTATTAATTTCATAGATGTTAATATTAATAATCTGGCTGCAGTGCCATCAATAATTTTTGGGCTGTTAGGATTAATTTTATTTCAGCAATTTCTTGGAATCCCAAGATCAACCCCACTGCTTGGATCCTTTGTCTTAACCTTAATGGCTTTGCCAACAATCATTATTGCTAGTAGAATAGCCCTTGCCTCTGTCCCTTCTTCTATAAAAGAAGCCGCCTATGGTCTTGGCTCCTCTAAATTACAGGTGATAATTCACCATCTATTGCCTGGCTCAATTCCAGGAATCCTAACCGGAATCATCTTAAGTATATCAAGGATAATTGGAGAAACTGCTCCACTTTTGATGATTGGTATGGTTGCTTTTATTAATAATACTCCTACAAGTATCACTTCAAAGGCTGTAGTATTCCCTGTACAAATACTGCTATGGTCTGATAGTCCAGAAGTTGGCTACATAGAAAAAGCATCCGCTGCCAGCATGCTACTATTGATTTTTTTAATATTTATTAATTGGATATCAATTTATTTACGTAATAAATTCGAAGTGAAATTTTAGTGCATAAGGAGGAGCTTTGCAAGATTATAAAAAAATAATTGTCGAAAATGTTAATGTGTTTTATGCCACAAAACAAGCTCTTTTTGATATAAATTTACACATACTAGAGAAACAAGTAACAGCTTTTATTGGTCCCTCTGGTTGTGGAAAATCCACCTTCCTACGATGTCTTAACCGCATGAATGATTTAATTAATATTTTCTCCATGAATGGCTCCATAAAGATTGATGGCGTTGAAATTAATAATCCCAAATTAGATCCTGTTGAGCTTAGAATGAAAGTTGGCATGGTTTTTCAAAAACCTAATCCCTTCCCTAAGACAATCTTTGAAAATGTTGCCTATGGACTTAAAATACATGGCATTGCCTTTGGAAAAAAGCAAATCGACGAAATAGTTAAGTATTCTCTTGAGCGAGTTGGCCTTCTTAGTGAAATTAAAGATAGATTACATGATAGTGCGTTTAGTTTATCTGGCGGACAACAACAAAGACTTTGTATCGCTAGAACCATCGCCATAGGTCCGGATATTATTCTTATGGATGAGCCATGCTCTGCTCTGGATCCCATCGCTACCGCAAAAATTGAAAGCTTAATTGAAGAGTTAAGTGCTAATTACTCAATAATTATCGTAACTCACTCAATGCAACAGGCTGCTAGAGTATCTAAAAATACCGCTTTCTTTCATTTAGGACGTTTGGTAGAATTTGGTAAGACTAGTGAAATTTTTAGTAATCCAAAAGATAAAAGAACAGAAGACTATATAACAGGAAGGATAGGTTAATATGGGTGAGCATATTTTAAAATCTTACGACAAAGACTTAGATAATTTAAAATCTTTAGTTATTTCAATGATGGAAAATAATCTTGAGCAACTAAATTTACTTTTTGCCATAGTTTCTAATTTTGATGAGCAAAAACAACAAAAAGTTATCGCTATGGACGCCGTTGTCAATGAATTGGATAACAAAATTGTTAATCAATCTTTACGATTATTCAGTCTTAGAAACCCCGTGGCTTACGATTTAAGATTGGTTTTTTCAGCTTCTCATGTTTCCAGAAATCTTGAGAGAGTAGGGGATCATTCAAAAAATATTGCAAAGCTCCTTGATGGCAATGATATCATTGAAACTGTACGATTAAATCATTTGCAAACATTACATGTATTAATTGAAATGCTACATGATACTATAAAAGCCTTTAAAACAATGAATCCTGAACTCGCCAAGCAAGTAATATCACAAGACCTGGAAATAGATATGCTATATAATGAAGTTTGCAATCTACTTTTATCAAAAGTACAGTTGATTCCAGAAAAAGTTAGTATTATTCACTCACAATTGCTTGTGGTTAGATATTTTGAAAGAATTGGCGACCATATTGTTAGTTTATGTAAATATATAAACTTTATAGAACATAACTCCCTCCTTAAAAGTTAATTATTATTTCTACAGCTACAAATCCAATGAATAGAGCTGGGTATACATACCTCCAGCTCTAATGCTTTGAGCAATGTAATATATTCATATTAATTAAGTTGCAATCATAATTTTAATATTATACACTCGATTTATAATTTTGGGGAAACCAAGAAATATAGTTTTTTAATTAAATCATCAGTTTAAAAAAGAAAATTGTAAAATGAGAAAAATAAAATATTTGGTTGGATTATTGATATTAATTGTATTAACAGGGTGTGCCCTCTAGTAATATATCAATATTGGAGCTATCAAAAAAGCAAGAAATTGATACTACAAAAACTTTTTATGTTCCAATTGCTTATGATGGCAAAGATCTAACAAGCACTATGGGTATTATTGGCACAACTACAGAGAAAGTTTCGCAGGATAGTGGTAGTCGGGCAAGTAATATTCTTTATAATGCGCTTACTAAGAAAAAAATTAAGGCAGTTTTAGGGGTAACTGCAGAAAATGAAAAAGAAGCCTTAGAGAATGCTACACAAAAACAATTAGATTATGTAATTTATATCAAGCTGTATAATTGGGTAGATGCTAGTATTTTTACTTGTAATTCAGCAGGGATGAAGGATCACGCTACCGCTGACCTTTCGGTTTATGATGTTGCTACTAAAAAGATTATTAATTTACAGAAATTAGAGAGTGTAGGTTGTCCATTTATCTTTAAACTTAATAATATCCCTATTTTTTCCATAGGAGATTCAACACCAGAAGATAGATTTGTAGAGCTTGTAAAACAATGGATTGCCAAGGTGATAGAACAAGAAAAATTAAAGCTAGACTAGAACTATTGTAATATGAATAATCCTAAAAGAAGAAGAGGATACTTATAAGTATCCTCTTCTTCTTAGGTAGGATGGCTTAAATAAACTATACACAAGCCAAAGCAATTTCCATCATTTGTGTGAAAGAGTTCTGTCTTTGCTCTGCAGAGAGTGATGCATGAGTCCTAATATGATCTGATATGGTTAGGATAGTTAAAGCATTAGCACCAAACTCGGCAGCCACTCCATAAAGACCGGCAGCTTCCATTTCTACACATAATATATTCATATTTTCCATTGACTCAAATACAGAAGTATCATGACTGTAGAATAAATCAGCACTAAAACAGTTGCCCACCCTAACAGGAATATCTTTCTCTTTGGCTGCATTATATGCTTTAAGTAATAGATCAAAACTTGGAACAGCTGCAAAATCGAATCCCTTCAGTCTTTGCCTGTTTACAGAAGAGTCCGTTGATGCGCCAGAGGCTATGATAATATCCCTTAGTTGAGTGTCTTGCAGACCACCAGCTGAGCCAACTCTTATTAAATTTTTCACTCCATATTCAGTAATCAGCTCTTTGGCGTAAATTGAACATGATGGAATCCCCATACCACTGCCCATAACAGATACTCTAACTCCATTATACTCACCACTAAAGCCAAGCATGTTTCTTACATTAGTAATTTCAACAGGATTCTTTAAAAAAGTTTCTGCAATGAATTTTGCCCTCAATGGATCTCCAGGTAACAGTGTGGTTTCTGCAAAATCGCCTTTCTTAGCATTAATGTGCGGTGTACTCATAATCCTTATCTCCTTTTTTATAAAAATGATTTACCATAGTTTAATTTATCTAAATTTAAGTAAGTGGCTATGGATTGACCAACATCAGCAAACGTTTCTAATTTATCTAAGTTCCTAGTGGTGAATTTCTTATTATAAAAAATCACCGGCACATGTTCACGAGTATGATCAGTACCTTTCCAAGTAGGATCGCATCCATGATCAGCAACTATCACTAACAAATCTTCTTCCCGTAAAATGTCTAATATTTCAGGTAAGCGCTTATCAAAATACTCAATGGCATCTCTATAGCCTTTGACATCTCTTCTATGACCATACTCTGAATCAAAATCCACAAAATTAGTAAATATTATACTGGATGAGTTTTGATTTTTCATTACTTGTAGTGTTGTATCAAAAAGCTTCGGTAATAAGGAAGCTTTAATGCTTTTTGTTATTCCTTTTCCAGCAAAGATATCTGAAATTTTACCAATGGCTACCACTTCACCACCACTTGCTGACATCTTATCTAGCAGAGTTTCATAATGGGGCTCAATTGAGTAATCCCTACGGTTACCGGTTCTCTTGAAATCACTAGAATTTCTACCTATGAAGGGACGTGCTATTACTCTGCCGATATTATAGCTGTACAACTCCTCTCTGATGATTTCACATAGGGAATATAGTTCTTCTAATCCAAAAGATTCTTCATGGGCAGCAACTTGAAAGACGCTATCTGCGGACGTATAAAAAATAGGCTTACCACTTTCAATATGCTCTTTGCCATATGTGTTAATGATTTCTGTACCAGAGGCTATACAATTACCTAAAGAGCCATTCAATGCTCCTTCTTGCAAAATCTTTTTTAATAGTTTATCAGGAAATACTTCTTTTATACCATTACTTTTAAAATAGCCCCAGTCAAAATCAACAGGACATCCCATCAACTCCCAATGACCACTTGGTGTATCTTTCCCCTTGCTAACCTCTTTAGCATAGCCATAAAGCACACCATTCTTAAGTCCATAAGGATTTTTAAGATGCTTTACTCTAGAGCTATCTTTTAGGATATTTAATATCCCTAAAGAAGCTAAATTAGCTATGTTCAGGCTAGGAAAAGTTTTTATTATATGACCAAGTGTATTTGCTCCCTTATCGCCGTAAAGAGCAGCATCTTCTGATGCACCAACACCTAAAGAATCCAGCAGTAGAATTATCGCTCTTTTCATTAATCCCCTAATGCCACCTCAATAAGATTAGATTATAATTTCATTATATGCTAAGGTAGCAAACTAAAAAAGAATTTTCTGATCCTTCTCCTCACTAAGTGCTTTTTTATCTTCCAATTTTTCTGCCCAACGACTTTGTACAATAGCATTTATACTACCTTTAGGATAATTACCACTAGCATCCAAAACTCCCGCTGGGATACCAGTTAAAATCTCAATCCCCTCGTCAACGTGTGATACCGCATATATATTGAAAAGATTAGCTTTTATTGCCTCCCTTATCTCCTCAGGTAGCATTAAATCGGCAATATTTGATTTAGGAATAATTACACCATGTGTACCATCTAACGTATTTTGTTTGCATATATTAAAGAATCCAGTAATCTTATGATTAACTCCACCAATAGCCTGTACTCTACCTTTTTGATCCATGGAGCCAGTTACAGCTAAAGATTGCTTAAGAGGCACTCCAGATAAGGCAGAAAGCAAAGCATAAAGCTCTGTAGAGGTTGCGCTATCACCATCAATCATGCCATAAGACTGCTCAAATACAATTGTTGCAGTTAAGGATAATGAATTCTTTTGCCCAAAGCGGGAATTAAGAAAACTTTGTAAAATCATCACCCCCTTATGATGAATAGATCCAGAGAGAGAAACAACTCTCTCAATATCAACAATGCCATTCTTCCCCTTGTGGACATTGCTAGTTATCCTTTGGGGTTGACCAAACAGAGAATCATTCACCGAATAAACAGCTAATCCATTAATTTGTCCTACTTCTGTGCCTTCAGTTTGTACCAATATTATCTTTTTAGTAATGTTTTTTTCCATATATTCAGCAAATTTACCAGTACGCTCTTTTTGTTTCTTATATGCTTCCAATATCTCTTTAGAGGAGATAATATCTACCTTTTTTTGCTTGGCTATATAATTAGCCTCTATCAGAACAGATTTAATCCTTGATAAATTTGTACTTAATAATTCTTGCGAATCAGCTAATTTAGCTCCTATTTCTACAATCTTTACTAATGCAGAATTATTAACATCTCTGATCTTATTTTCCTTAACAAAAGATTGCACATAGTTAGCATAAACTAACACATTCTCCTTGTTATAAGGAATTGTAGAATCAAAATCGGCTACTATCTTAAATAACTCTTTGAATTCTGGATCGTACTGCCAAAGGGCATAATAAATACTAGGCTCTCCAATTAAGATGATTTTGATATCCAACGGTATAGGTTCAGGATCTAAGGTTATAAGTCCTGTATTGTACACTGTCGTTTCGGGATTAAGAAACTGAATCTTTTTATCCTTCAATACTTGCTTTAGGGACTCCCACAATACAGGAATCTCTAACAATTTAAGCGCATTAATTACTAAATAACCTCCATTTGCCCTGTGTAAATAACCCCCTTTAATATTAGTGAAATCTGTAGATAAACTCCCCATTTCAGTTGAATATTCAATCCTACCAAACACTCTGCCATAATTGGGATTATCAAGATAAATAACCGGAGCTCCTTTATCATTCTTTATATCTTTAGATCTATCAACAATGATATTAATATTAAACATACTTAATTGTTTCTCATTTAACATATTATTGATCATATCTCTTCTGCTGTTCGGATCTGAAGATAATTGCTGTGGGAGAAAAATCATGTAATGAGTAATTATATAACTAAGTAAATCTGATAAATAGTTGGCCACAGCTCTACTATCTCCCCATTTTTTACCAAGCTTATTTATGAACGGCTTTAATGTCTTCTCAATAATTTTCTCATTATATTCAGCAATTTTGTTTTTTTTCTCTTTCTCAACCAAAGGCAGGCCTGTAAGCATCTTCTCTAACTTCTGCTGGAATCCTTTTATCGTTGCCGCAATTTGCTGCTTTTCTGTCTCACTTAAATTATTAAAAGCTTCAGGGGAGAATGATACCCCCTTGCTATCAAGTGCTGCAATAGCAAAACCATCATCTGTCTTTGTAATATTTAATCCACTCTTTCTAGCCTGTTGCACAAGAGCAATAAAACTCTGCTCTTGTTGCGCACTTACACCTTTAATAATCTCTATTGCTTTACTTCTATAGGAATCACTCTCAAAAATTGACGGAATAATAATCTTTAAATCTTCTATCATCTTATCAATACTATTCTTAAAAAGCTTCGCCTCCCCAGCCCTAAACGATAATGCAACCGGTTTCTCTGAATCATCAAAATTATGTACATACACCCAATCCCTAGAAATAGGTCGATGCCTCGCCTTATCCTCCAGAAAATCTAAAATCATTCTCCTCTTTCCTATCCCATTACTACCCATCGCAAATATATTATATCCATCTGAACCAATACTTACCCCCATCTCCAAAGACTCAACCGCCCGCCTCTGCTCAAGATGATTCCTAACTCCAACTACACTTCCTACCCTATTTTGAAATATATCCTCCGAACACGTCCTATATACCTGCTCAACCGATAATCTAAATTTAGCTAATATTTCTTTATCTAACACTTCACTCATAATATAACTCAATCAAAAGTTGTTATTAATTAATAATGCTAATTATAGGGAAATTAAATGGAAAAGCAATTAATTCTTATGGCAGAATTGGATTATATCTAATATAATATGATTTATTTATAAATTAGTGGTGTTAGAATGATAGAAATTACATTATTAGATGGGGCGAAGCTAACTTTTGCAGATTATCCAGATGGGCAAGAGATAGCAAATAAGATTAGTCTATCTTTAGGGCAGAAATCTTATGTTATTTATGTTGATGGTGAACTTTACGATTTAAAAAGAAAGATAACAAAAAATGCCAAGATAGAAATAGTAACTGATAAAAATAAAGATGTGCTTTTACCAATAGTGCGTCATTCCATGGCACACCTACTGGGAGAGGCCATTATGGAATTGTTTCCTGATAGTAAACTTGCCGCAGGACCATTTACTGAACATGGATTTTTTTATGACTCTCTACCAAAACGTCCATTTAATGATGAAGATTTAGCAGCAATAGAATTACGTATGAAGGAAATAGTAGATAGGGCAGAAGAGATAAAACGTAGTGAAATGACAAAATCACAAGCACTGGAGTTTTATAAAAATCTTAAACAAGACTTTAAAGTTGCAATGTTAGAAGAAATACAAGAGGAGAAAGTTAGTTTTTATCAGCAAGGAAACTTCATTGATATGTGTCGTGGACCTCATGTTGAAAACACAAAAAAACTACCAAAATCATTTAAATTAACCAAAGTATCTGGTGTGTATTGGCAAGGTGATGCTGAAAAACCCATGTTGCAAAGAATTTACGCCGTTGGCTTTATGAATGATAAAGACTTACATAATCATCTTACTTTGCAGGAAGAATTAGAAAAAAATGATCATCGCAAACTAGGACGTGAGCTCGATTTATTTCATATTCAAGAGGAAGCAGTTGGTTCAATTTTCTGGCATCATAAGGGATGGCGCTTATATAGAACTCTTGAAAACTACATCAGAGAAAAAATTGAGAATCATGGTTATTTAGAAGTAAAGACTCCACATATTTTGGATAAATCACTTTGGGAAGCTTCTGGTCATTGGGAGAAGTTTGCTGAGGATATGTTTGTCCTTAAAAGTAGCGATAATGCCACTCTTGCCTTAAAGCCAATGAATTGCCCATGTCATGTTGAGTTATTTAAGCAAGGCATAAAATCCTATCGTGATTTACCATATAGAATCGCCGAATTTGGTAGTTGTCATAGAAATGAATCCTCTGGCTCTTTACACGGCACCCTCAGAGTTAGAGCCTTTGTACAAGATGATGCTCATATTTTTTGCACAGAAGAACAGATAGTATCAGAAACTGTTGCTTTTTGCACTCTTTTGAAGGAGGTTTATAGGGAAATTTTCGGTGATATAAACATAGTGGTGAAATTTTCTGATAGACCACAAAAAAGAGCTGGTAGTGACTCTATTTGGGATAAGTCTGAAAAGGCGCTCTGGGACGCCGCCATAAAAGCTGGTCTTGATCCCATCTTAAGTAAAGGGGAGGGCGCTTTTTATGGTCCTAAATTAGAATTTACTATCAAGGATTCCTTAGGGCGTGATTGGCAACTTGGTACTCTACAAAGTGATTTTGTTTTGCCTCAAAGGTTAGGTGCTTGCTATATTGCTGAGGATGGCAATAAGCACATCCCTGTAATGCTCCATAGGGCTATTCTAGGGTCTCTAGAGCGCTTTATTGGCGTACTTCTTGAGCATTATAAAGGAAAATTGCCCCTATGGCTTGCTCCTTTGCAGGTTGTTATCATGACTGTCTCTAATAAGTTTGATAATTATGCTCAGCATGTAACTGATGCATTTAAAAATAAAGGTGTTTATGTTGAATTAGATAATCGTTATCAAAAAATATCCTATAAAATAAGGGAGCATACTTTGGCAAAAGTACCTTTGATGATCATTATTGGTGAAAAAGAACAAGCTGATAACTCCCTTACTTTTAGAATTTTATCACAAGAAGAGCAACTAACCTTATCGCTGGAAAATGCCCTTGATTTCGTCACTACTTTAATTAAAAATAAAGCTTTAACTATAAAATATTAACTTAATAAATATATTGTATTATTGGGTGATTTATATTATCCTCTTAGAGTGATATTTTTGTAACAAAATAGGGGTTTTTTTGACCAAAAAATTGGATATGTTTGATAAATCAGATAAGAAAAACGCTAAAAATCTTCCCAAAACTGCTGGCGTTAGAGTAAACGATGAAATAAAAGCTAAACAGGTTCGTCTTATAGATGAAAATGGTGATATGATTGGGGTGCTACCAATACAAGAAGCTCTGCATATGGCAAAAAGCAATGGTTTGGATTTGGTTGAAGTTAATTTTGATAAAGAAACTCCGGTTTGTAAAATTCTTGATTATGGCAGATATCTTTATTCCTTAAAAAAGAAAAAACACGATTCTAAAAAGAAACAAAAAAACACTTCCATGAAAGAGTTATATATTCATATAGGAATAGCCGAGCATGATTATCAAGTAAAATTGAAAAAACTTAGAGCCCTCTTAGAGGATAAATGTAAAGTTAAAATTGGTGTTAAGTTGAGAGGACGTGAACTTGCTTATTCAGATAAAGCATTAATCTTGCTTAATAAGTTTTATGACGATCTAGGTGGAGCTGAGGCCGCTAAAATAGAATTAAATCCTAAATTAGAAGGCAACAATGCTATAGTTATTTTTGCTCCTATCTTATCTTTAAGTGAAAAAGAAGCTTAATTTTGGCTAAATAATCCTTGATTTTCTTGATAATTTATACTACCCTACTACTTGGATGATAAGGCAGGGTATGCCGAGGCACAAATAATTAAATTTAAAGAGGAAAAAATGCCCAAATTAAAAACAAAGTCGAGCGCTGTAAAACGCTTTAAAGTTACAGCAAGTGGACTAATTAAGGTTGGCTGTGGATGCAAACAGCACTTTTTACGCAGAAGATCTAAAACTATGAAAAGAAGTAATAGGGGCATGAAGGTTCTTTGTGCTGCTGATACTAAATTTGTTAAAAGATTCGTGAGGGTATAGTAATGGCCAGAGTAAAAAGAGGTGTAACTGCTCGTAAAAGACATAAAAAAATTCTAAAATTAGCTAAAGGCTTTAGAGGAAGAAATAAAAACGTTTTTAGAATAGCTCTTGGAAAAGTTGAAAAAGCTCTTCAATATGCTTATCGTGATCGTAAAAACAAAAAAAGAGACTTTAGATCCCTTTGGATTCAAAGAATTAACGCCGCTTCTAGGGAGCATGGGCTCAGCTATTCGAAATTTATGAACGGCTTAAAAAAGGCCAATATAGAAGTTAATCGTAAAATGTTAGCGGATGTTGCTGTTCGTAACAGTACGGCTTTTTCAGTGTTTGTTAATAAATCTAAAGAAGCTTTGGCAACTACTGTCGCTAGTACCCCTAATGTTGAAACAAAGAAAAAGTAGTCATTTTGGTTTCTTATAATAGCTGTCAAATATTAATTAGGGAGTTTAATTTACTCCCTTTTTTTTCACTGATGGAATAATTAATTTTTTCCTTAGGGAATCTAATTATTTATGAAGTAAGTTGGAAATTGTAAAAATAATCATAGTTATTTTATTTAGCTTATTTATAATAGATTATATTTGTTATTTAATAGAAAGATAATTTATAATTATCTGGTTTAAATTATATCCCTTCAGCTGTGAATTTTATAAACTCTTACACACTTAGAGATATGATATTTACATTTAAGATTCACACAGGACATTTATATATGAGAGTTGAGAGTGATTTGATAGGGGAAAAAAAAATTCCTAAAGACAGTTATTATGGTATTCATACTAAGCGGGCGCTTGATAATTTTCCTATCACAGGATTTAAAACAAAAATGTTTCCAATATTTATAAATTCCTTTGTTAAATTAAAAAAATGTTCAGCACTTAGTAACTGTGAAATAGGACTTTTAGATAAAGATCTTGCAACTTTCATAATCCATGCGTGTGATAAGATTTTACAAGGTGGTTTCCATGAAGAATTTGTTATAGATCCAATACAAGGTGGTGCTGGAACTTCTATGAATATGAATGTTAATGAGGTTATTAGTAATATTGCTTTAGAATTGATGGGTAAACAAAAGGGTGATTATAAGTTTTTAAGCCATACAGATCATGTTAATATGGGGCAATCAACCAATGATACTTATCCTTCGTCGATTAAAGTGGCTGTATATTTTACGCTGCAGAATTTATACAAAGAAATGCTTAAATTAATTAATTCTTTAGATAAGAAAGCTGTAGAGTTTAAAGATGTTGTTAAAATTGGGAGAACGCAGTTACAGGACGCTGTGCCTATGACGCTTGGACAAGGGTTTGCAAACTATTCAACGCAGATAAAATCATCCCTATCTGATCTAGAAGATGCACAAAAAACCCTCTTAGGGCTAAATACAGGAGGAACAGCCATAGGGACTGGAATAGCTTCTCACGCAAAATACATAGCAGTTATGGAAAAGAATATTAAAAATTATATAGGTAAAGATTTTTTTATATTAAAGGATCTTTTTGCGGGAACTCAGGATGCTAGCGGTTTTTCCCTTGTCTCTGGAGCCATCAAAAGATTTGCTCTACAATTATCAAAGATATGTAACGATTTGCGTCTGCTTTCCTCAGGGCCAAGAGCAGGATTCTCTGAAATTGTTTTGCCTGCTAAACAAGCAGGTAGTTCTATTATGCCAGGGAAAATAAATCCGGTTATACCTGAGGTAGTTAATCAGGTGTGCTTTCAGATAGTAGGCTATGATACTGCCATTGCCTTTGCAGTTGAGGGTGGACAACTTGAGCTCAATGCTTTTGAACCTTTGATCGCTTTTAATTTATTAAGTGGTGCTAGTATGCTTGAAAATGCTCTGCAAACTTTACGTAACAACTGTATTGATGGTATAGTTGCTAATGTTGATAAATGTTTTAGGGATGCTGAAAATAACATTGGTATAGTTACAGCGCTTAATCCTTACCTTGGTTATAAGAAATCCACCGAGGTGGCACAAAAATGTTTATACGAAAATAAGTCAGTTTATCAGGTGGTTTTAGAAATGGAGTTGATGGAGGAAGGAAAACTTAGAGAAATTCTTGATCTTAAAAAAATCACTAATATATCACAATAACTATTTTATTTATTAATAAAAAACTGGGAGGTAGTTATGTTTGCACTAATATGTATGATAATTTTAATACTTTCAATTTATTTAGGAGCAAGGCTTGGTGGGTTAGGGATAGCCTTTGCTTCTGGTTTAGGGTTATATCTTTTCACTATGGTTTTAGGGATTACACCTGGTAATTTACCGGTAAATGTTGTTTTTATAATTATTGCGGTAATAGGGGCGATAGCTGTGTTGGAGTTGGCAGGAGGATTGGCTTATTTAGTTTATCTTGCTGAAATTATTTTAAGAAAAAATCCTAAATATATTAATTTTTTAGCACCTAGCGTTACTTTTTTTATGACTCTCTTTGCCGGCACAGGGCATACGGCATATTCAATTATGCCTGTAATTGTTGAGGTGGCAAAAGAACAAGGGATACGTCCGGTTAGGCCCTTAAGTAGTGCTGTTGTTGCTTCACAGATTGCTATTACTGCTTCCCCAGTAAGTGCAGCTCTGATTGCCTTCATAGGTATATTAGAACCACTTGGTATTTCTTTATTACAATTGCTCGCCATTGTAATTCCTTCAGCTTTTTTAGGAGTGATGCTTATGTCTTGTGTGCAACTTTTTTTTCCACAAGATTTAAAAACCTATAAACCTTATATTGCAAATAAAAACAATGCTCTTATTACTAAAGCTGCGGCAAAACCACTTAAAGCTGACTTTCCTTTAACATCTAAACTAGCTGTATTAATCTTTTTAGTGATCATCATAGCCATAATGATTTATGGCTTGTTTCCTCAATTAAAGCCAATTTATAGTAATAATAAAGGTATCGATAATGCTTTATTGATCGTTATACTTATGCTCTTGGGTAGTTATATTATGACAATCGTAACTAAAGTTGATATAAGCAAACTTACAAGTCAATCTAGTTTTAAGAATGGAATGTCGGCTGCTTTATGTGTAATAGGGGTTGCCTGGCTAGGAGATACTATTATTACATATTATAAAGATGATATAAAATCCTTTGCTGGTGATTTCTTAATTATTTACCCATGGACTTTTGCTTTTATTTTGTTCTTTATCTCAATGTTATTATATTCGCAAGCTGCTACAACTGTAGCCATGATGCCACTTGGCTTAGCTTTAGGGCTATCGCCAGAGGTTCTAATTGCCTCTTTTGCCGCAGTTAGCGCATTGTTTGTATTGCCAACCTATCCAACTTTAATAGCAGCAGTCCAGATGGACTACACTGGAACTACTAAAATGGGTAAATATGTTTTTAATCACTCTTTTCTAATACCTGGAATTTTGGCTGTTTTATTTAGCGTTATAATAGGGTTTTTTATTGCTGAAATTGTGTTGTAAATATTTATAATATGAGTTATTATAGGGAATATTGTTAACTTTTATCTATCTAGGGAGTTGTTTTTATGAATAAAAGACCAATATCGCCTCATTTACAGGTATACAATATCTTCTCTAAGGAGATGACATCCGGCCCATCGTTTTTTAATAGAGTAACGGGAATAATTTCTACAGTTGGTCTGCTATACCTTAGTTCTTGGCTGTTTTGTCTTGCCATGGGCGATACATATTATAATTATTTTATAGTTTTTATTACTTCATGGTTTGGGTATTTATCATTGGTTGGCTTTACTATTGCATTTTATTATCACCTGATTAATGGGTTGAGATTCTTAATTTTTGACTTAGGATATTGGTTAACTAAAAAAGAAGTTTTTCTAAGCGGTGTTGGTATGATTATGCTTAGTATGGCAGCTTCACTACTAACATGGGTGTGGATTTTATTTCAATACGATATGATATAGGAGCAGATTATGGCTTATGGAAGCTCATTGGGTCCTAAGGACTATGAAAAAAAAAGCAAATTGGCACAAGCAAAAGGAGTTGGCTCCTCATATAGGGGATCTCATGAGTGGTTAGTTTCAAGGATACAGGCGGTATTATCTGTTCCTTTTACTCTTTATGTTTTAGTTTCCCTATTAATATTTGGCAATGCTGCTGATTATAGCTTATTTATTAAGTGGTTAAGCAATCCAATTAATACCTCTTGCTTGATAATAGCCATCGTGACATTATGCTGGCATGGTGCCTATGGAGTTATCACTGTAATTAACGATTATGTACATAATAGGGCGATCAATTTTTTTGCTATTCTTGGGGTAAGATTATTTTTTGGCTTTGTGGTGGTGATATGTGTGGTTAGTATTTTAATGGCGGCAATTTTTTAGAAAAGTGTTAATAATCCTAAAAAGGGGGATAGTTTTTTTGAGTAAGTATAAAATCATTGATCACAGTTATGACGTTGTGGTGGTAGGAGCTGGAGGAGCAGGGTTGCGTTCTGCCCTTGGCATGGTAGAAGCTGGTTTTTCTGTAGCTTGTGTAACGAAAATTTTTCCTACAAGGAGTCATACTATTGCTGCTCAAGGAGGGATTGGCGCTGCTTTATCTAATGTTAATGAAGATAAATGGCAATGGCATATGTATGACACTGTTAAAGGTTCTGATTGGCTCGGAGATCAAGATGCAATAGAGTATATGTGTAAAAATGCTGCCGCTGCAGTTTATGAATTGGAACACTATGGGGTTCCTTTTTCAAGAACTAAAGAAGGTAAAATATATCAACGTAAGTTCGGAGGGCATACAAAAAACTTTGGCGAATCTTTAGTAGAAAGAGCATGTGCTGCGGCTGATATGACAGGGCATGCAATGTTACATGCTTTGTATCAGCAGTGCCTAAAGCGTAAAGTGAAGTTTTATGTTGAATATTTCTCTACAGAATTAATAATGAATGATGATACTTGTGTTGGTGTAATGGCTTTATGTCTTGAGGATGGCACTTTGCACAGATTTCACAGTAACATGGTAGTCCTTGCCACAGGAGGAGGAGGAAGAACCTACTTCTCATCTACCTTGGCTCATACATGCACTGGGGATGGTTATGGTATGGCTTTAAGGGCTGGGATAGCTTTGCAAGATATGGAGTTTGTGCAGTTTCATCCAACAGGGCTTTATGGACCTGGTTGCTTAATTACTGAGGCTGCTCGTGGGGAGGGGGGATATTTTACTAACTCTTTAGGAGAGAGATTTATGGAAAAATATGCTCCAAGTGCTAAAGATTTAGCCTCTCGTGACGTTTGCTCTAGGGCTATGACTATAGAAATCCGTGAAGGGAGGGGAGTTGGTAAGTATAAAGATCATATTGAGCTTCATTTAGAGCATATAGATTCGGCTGAACTTCATAAAAAACTACCTGGAATAATTGAAACTGCAAAAGTATTTGCGGATGTTGATATTACTAAGGAAGCTTGTCCTGTTATTCCTACTGCTCACTATAATATGGGAGGAATTCCTACTAATCATTATGCTGAGGTGATAAATCCCACGGGTTTCAATAGGGACGCCATTGTTCCTGGATTAATGGCAGTTGGTGAGGCCGCTTGTGTTTCTGTTCATGGTGCCAATAGATTAGGATCTAATTCTCTTTTGGATCTTGTTGTCTTTGGTAAAGCAACAGCTTTAAGGTTTAAGGAAATCTCTAAACCTGGTGCTACCAAACAACCTTTACCCAAATATGCTGCAGAGCCTACTATCAACAAGCTTGATAACATAATAAGCTCTAAGGGAAATCTTAAAGTTGCTGAAGTACGCTTAGCTATGCAGAAAGCTATGCAGCAAGATGCTTCTGTATTTAGAGAAAAAAATAGTCTTGAGAGGGCTATTCTTACAATAGATAACGTTTCTGATTCCATGTCTAGCATTGGATTACAAGATAAATCTTTAATTTGGAATTATTCTTTGATTGAAGCGATGGAGTTGGAAAACTTACTTATGACATCTCGCACTATAGTTGCGTCTGCCTTAAGTAGAGAAGAAAGTAGGGGAGCTCATTCAAGGGAAGACTTCCCAGAGCGTGATGATGTTAATTTTTTAAAGCATACCCTTGCTTATGGGGCTAATAAAAAAGATAAAGTTAAAATTAGCAGCAGACCAGTTCACACATGGACTCTCACAAACGAAGTGGAATACATTGAACCTAAAAAAAGAGTTTATTAAGATATTATGGAGGAGTTACTTATGAGTTGCTTATTAAAAGTTATTTTTTCTGGAGGATTGAGTAATGGTTGAATTTGCTTTGCCAAAAAACTCTGTCGTTAAAAAAGGTCAATACTTTAAGGTTTCCCCAGGAGTTTCTAATATTAGAGTTTTCGAAGTTTATAGGTGGGATCCAGAGGTGGACGCAAATCCTAGATATGATACTTTTGAAATTGATATGGATAACTGTGGTCCTATGATTTTAGATGTACTTATGAAGATTAAAGATGAAATAGATACTTCTTTGGTTTTTAGAAGGTCATGTCGTGAGGGTATTTGTGGCTCTTGTTCTTTTAATATCAATGGTAAAAACACCTTGGCTTGCATCAGAAAAATTAATGAATATAAAGGCAAAATAAGAATCTATCCTCTACCACACCGTCCTGTTATTAAAGATTTAGTTGTAGATTTAACCACCTCCTATGCCCAATATGAGGCAATTGAGCCATGGATTAAAACTGACACTCCGGTTGAAGATAATAAGGAAAGATTACAAAGCCCTGAAGAAAGAGAAAAGCTTGATGGTCTTTGGGAATGTATATTATGTTTTTGTTGCACTACAAGCTGTCCTAGTTATTGGTGGAATGGTGAAAGGGGTTACTTAGGTCCTGCTACTCTTTTGCAATCCTACAGATTTATAGAAGATAGTCGTGATGAGTTTACTGGTGAGCGCCTAGCTGAACTTGATGATCATACCAGATTATTTAGCTGTCATACCATTATGAACTGTAGTGACGTTTGTCCTAAGGGGCTTAATCCTGGCAAAGCAATTGCTGAACTTAAGAAAAAGGTTGTTTTAAGACATTAGTAAAACTTTTTTTGTTTTGGTTTAGTTGGATACTTTTAGCATTTAATGATCCTCTAAAGCCAAGAGTTTTTAAATATTCGCCAATTGCTTTTAAATAATTAGAACTTCTACTCATCTCATTAGTTGCAATAATGCACGTTTTTAAGGGATTAGCTACAATTTTTTAACAACCCCTAGCACAACAATAACGTCAGATTTCCCATACATCGTAGCACCTAGCACCATTTTAACAAAAAACTTATCTTTTTGAAAAGCAAAATCAAGCCATTTTTTCTACTCCCTATATGAAGAGTATCCTAAAATTGTAGTAGCCGCAGTTATAGCTCTTAATTTATCCCTATCTAAGACACTATTTAATTCTTCTCTTAGTGCGAATATTGAATGACGTAATTCTTCCTTTAATTTGGGTAACATTTATTCAGTACCAACAAGCTTCATAATTACAGAGAACAAGTATATTAGTTCTTTATTTTTAAAGTCATCGGCTCTTTTGGTTATTTCATCATTGATGGATACGCAAACCCCTAGTAAGATTTGTTGAACATCAACACTTGTAATTTTAGAATAAGTTTGTGGGCGAGATATTTCACGTAAAAAAATTTTCATAATTACAGAGAACAAATATATTAGTTCTACATTATTCAATTTTTCTATTCTTTTGTGTATTTGATCGCCTATACTAAGGAAAGCATCAAAGAAGGATTGTTGAAAATCTTTACTGGTAATTATTTTAAGAGTTTGAGTGCTTATTTCAAGCTTGCTGGAAATAGCTTTTTGCATTTTGCTTTTCCAACGGCTACGAATAACGTCAACTTGCCTCTTTGAGGTTTCTGATACCTCTCTTGATATTATTCTAGCTATCTCATCGTTAGTTAGATGAGGATTTTTAATAAAGTAGTGTTCAGCAAGCCAAGTTTTATTAGCGAGCTTACCGTATTTTTTAGATTGAGTTTTCATGGTAATACTTCTTATATTTATCAATTAGTTATCAACAAGCTTATATAAGAGTATTTTAGCAGATTTTTCTTTTGAAAAAGCTTGATTCCCACCTCTGGGGCTTTTCGCTCCTTTTTACTCCCTTTCGCTCCTTTTTACTCCTTTTGATTTTTAGAGAAAAAAGAAGAGGGTGCTTTTTCCAACAAATATGTGGTAAAAACACTTTTAGCTGCCTGTAGAGAAAATAAGGGCTGCAGGGGATAGTATGCAGTGCGGTGCACCCTGGAGGGCGCAGATTTTCCTACAGGCAGCTGCAGGCAGATGAGCAGGCATCAGCGAGACCAGGGAAAATAAGGAGCTGGCAGTACAGGCACTTCTTTTAGATAAAACTTAAGAAAGTAAAAATAGGGTATAAATTTGGTTGCGGGGGTGGGAGAGTCATTTTTGCCCTTTTTTACCCCCCTTTTTCTTGAGGTTGGGTTTGCTGCCTGTACTGCCTGTTCTCTGAGTGCCTTGAAAAATAAGGCTTACGTGGTGCCTGCTATCTGCCTGCTCATCTGCCTGTGATGTCTGTTGCTCTGATTTTGTTTTAATTTACTTTAATTGTTTTTAATTGTATGTAAATTATATTAAATATCTCTTATTGCTAATCTTCATTTTTTCTGTTATAATTTTACCGGTCAAGCTTTATCTTCACAACTCTAATTTTATTATTAATTTTATCATACACAAAATAGTCAGGAGAGTTACTATCGTACTTAAATTTCTTATTTTTCCGTGCCATATCATATAAAAATCTATTATTTTTAGCGCTTTCGTTGTATTTCTTATTAATTAGGGCTAAGAAGTAGTTGCTACTAAGCAACAGCTCACCGTCCTGCTCAGCATAAATAATCAGCAGCTAACTGCTTAATTTTAGTTGTGATGCAATCACTACCATATTAGTTAAATATCAATCGTTTCTACTGATCCTTTCTTTCACACACTTCCTTAAGGATTTTTAAATGCTTATTTACAAATATATTATTCATTACGGCACCGATTATAAATAATACAATCTTAGCAAAGGTTGTATGCAAATCCATACTGCTGCAGTAATGCAACATTATCCCCTTATCAGTTTGTTCTAATTCATACTTAACAAATACTGTAAAGTGCTTCTCATCAGTTATACTAATTGAAAGTATATTTAATTCAACAACCTCCAAGTTTTTTCCTTTATATACCCTAGTTTTCCTACCTTCTTTAACATGCATTAGCCAATTAATTTCATCTATCTTATCTACTTTCTCAAGACCAATCATCCATAGTTTTTGCACCTCAACATCCGATAAAGCATTCCATACCCTCTGCAAATCTGCATTGATTTCTATTTCTTTCTTTATTACCATTCTAAACTCCTATAGCAATTGTAATATTTAATAACCATCCCTAAGCTTAGCTTGTAGCCCTTTCTGCAATGCCAATATTATTTTATTCGATAATTCACTAATATCAGATTCACTAAATGTTTTCTCTACAGCTTGCAAGGTAACTCTAAGAGCAATCGATTTTTTATCAATACCTACATTTTCTCCCTCGTACACATCAAAAATATCTACATATTTAATAAGCTTTTTATCAACCGCTTTTACTAGCCTTAAAATCTCTCCAGCTACCACGTTTTTATCAACTATAAAAGCAAAATCACGCCTAGTAGGCATGAAATCTGACATGCTAATAGGAATCTTAGCATGCCCTTTCATTTTATTTTCAGGTAGCCTTTCTAAAAATACCTCAAAGGCAATCACAGAACTAAAAATACTCATTTTATGAAGGACTTTCGGATTGATTTCCCCAAAATATCCAATGATGTTTCTACCCATACTTAATGCAGCACTCTTAAATGGATGGTAATAACTAGGCAATCCATTTTGGGTTATTATCATATTATCAGGATTAAATCCTAAATCATTAATTAAAGTAAACACCAAACTTTTGCTATCCCACACACTATAAGGATGACTTTTTTCAAGCCAATTTTTATGCTTTTTTTCACCATGCAGTATGCTAGCACAACTAAGTTCTTGTCTATAGGGATCTATGTAGATATTCGCTACCTCAAAAATATTAATATTAGCATTAGCTCTATTAATATTATCTTTGGTTAATATTAATAAACTAGGTAGCAGACTTTTACGCATCACAGCTAGATCCTCTGATATGGGATTATTTAAGCTTAATCCCTCTTCCATAATGCCAAAATTTTCTGCAATTTGTTTCGCAATAAATGACATACTAATTGTTTCATACATCCCATGCTTTGCTAAAATTCTTTTGCTTGCTATATTCCTGCTGTATACGTAATCTAAAGCAACATCAGTGTTTTTTCCATCCTTTGATATTATTACCTCTGGTAAATTATCAGTGCCGTACATTCTTAATATATCTGCTACAACTGTCGATTTATCCTCCACGTCATTACGACTCCCTGCTGCAGTTACAATAAAATTACCATTATTCTCTTGTACACTATAATTAAGCCTTTCTAATATGGCTCTAATGCTTACAACAGAAAATTTATCTTTGTCAGACTCTCCAAATCCAGCCAAAGTATTTACATAAGATAAATCAAAAGCAATCCCCCTGCTTACACTAACACAAGATACCTGCTCAACAGCCTCAACACCCCCTCCACAAAGATTATTTAGCAAATATAATGCATACCTAAAAACCTCTTCCATCGCTGAAATATCTATGCTCCTTTCATAACGATAAGAAGACTCAGTATTGATTTCAAGCTCTCTTTTTGCTAAAGCAACAACTTTATAATCAAAATGAGCGCATTCAACCAAAACATTTTTTGTTAGGGAATCACACGCTGTATCAAGAGATCCAATAACTCCTCCTATGGACCCTATCTTCTCCCCCAACTGGACTACCGGAGAAATTGCACTCAAAATATACTCTTTCTTATCTAAACCTCTATATTTATAAGAAGATTCAGCAAATCTAACACTTATTTCTGTTATATCTCTTACGTTGCTTTGGATTTTATCTAAATCATATACGTGCATAGGTTGATTGAGATCAAAGGCTATATAATTAGTTATATCTACTAATGCACCATGGCTATCTTGCCCTATTAACTTTAATTTCTCCTTAAGCCAAAGAGGAGAATCAACATTCTTAACATTAAAAATCTTAGCAGCAATGAATCTTTGCGATATATTTCCATCTAAGGCTATTTTTACTGTGGATTTATTACCACTTAATACCTCTTCACTAAGCAGTGGTTTTAATTTACCAATACCAAAGGCTTCTAGATCTTTCGCAATTCCCCTTACTCCAAGCAAGTCTCCTCTATTTGGGGTTATTGCAACATCAATTACAACATCATCTAATCCTAGTAAGCTGACCGCCTTATCTCCAACTTTACCATTACTAAATTCAATTATCCCATCATGTTCATCAGATAAAGATAATTCACGCTCAGACACCATCATCCCCTGGCTTTCTACACCCCTAATAATTGCAGACTTTAATGTCATATCTGTTCCAGGTATATATGCTCCAATTGGAGCATATATTACATAAATCCCCTCCCTAGCATTAGAGGCTCCACACACTATCTGCCTATTGCCATCAGAAGTTTCTACTTCACATACCTTTAGTTTATCAGCCTCTGGATGCTTCTTTGCTGATTTAATATAGCCAACACTAAATTCTTTATACTTTTCTGGATAGTCCTTTACATCCTCAACTTCTATCCCTAATTTGGTTAAAGCATCTGTTATCTCAGACAATGGATTATTAAATTCAAGATGATTCTTTAACCATTTTAATGTGAATTTCATTGTTTTATCTTACCCTAATCTAATCCTGCAAATGTACTTGGTGATTTTATCATATTTACATTATAATACTCTAACCATCTTATATCTCCTTTGTACATTTCTCTTAAATCCTTAAATCCGTATTTAAGCATCAATAACCTCTCAATCCCCATACCAAAGGCTAACCCTGAATACTTAGTTGAATCTATACCACAATTTTCCAAAACATTAGGATGAACAATACCAGAGCCAAGTATTTCTAACCAATCCTCACCCCTTCCTATTATTAACTGATTAGCTGATCTACTACACTTCATATCTACCTCATAAGATGGTGAGGTAAAAGGGAAATAACTAGGTCTAAAGCGCATGGGAATATCTTTTATAGCAAAAAAAGCTGAACAAAAATTAGCTAGTAGAGTCTTTAATAAGGGAACGCTGATTTTACTTTTTTCATCAACATATAATCCTTCTACCTGATGAAACATAGGAGAGTGAGTTGCATCACTATCACTACGATAAGTCCTACCCGGAGAGATTATTCTGATTGGTTTTCCTAAAAGCAAGTTATCTTTGTCTTTTAGCATAGTTCTAATTTGTGTGTTAGATGTATGAGTCCTTAAAAGCATTCTTTTTTGCTCACTATCTAAAGAGTTTAAATAAAAAGTATCATGATCCTGTCTTGCAGGGTGATGTGGTGCTACATTTAAGGCTGTAAAATTATACCAATCTTCTTCTATTTCATTGGCAGTAGCAACTTTAAAATCCATAGAGTGAAATACTGCTATTATTTGCTCAATAGCGTAACTTATCGGATGCAGGCCACCTCTTTGCAAAGCTTGTAGAGGCAAGCTTAGGTCTAATTTATCTTTTGCAATTTCTTTCTCTAATACCTCATCCTTAATTTTTTGCGATCTTTCTGCAAATATTTCTAGCAATTTATTTTTCTGCTCGTTTAAGTATGCTCCTCTATTCTTACGCTCTTCTGCAGATAAATCTTTTAAATCTTTCATTGCTAGAGAAAAATAACCAGCTTTCCCAAATAATTCTTGATGTATTGCCTCTAGTTCTTTAACACTAATACATTCCTCCATCTTTACATAATAGCTCTCTAAATTCATAACTCTTTCCATAACAATATTTACACAGGTTATTATAAAACAAAAATCATACCTATGACAACTCATATTCCTATAATCTTGCTTATTTACTATAAATAAATGTAAAATAATATAATTATAAATTATTCTTTACCCTTTAACCAAAAAGAGATTTTATGCAACAATATGAATTATCACAAGAGCTAAAAGCAATCTACATTAGAGCAAAAAGAAGAGGAATGAAAGAGTTAGATATTTTACTAGGCTTTGTCGCCGACACATATTTGCAAAGCATGACACAAGAACAAATTAACAGGTTTAACCTCCTGTTGGCTGAGGATGATAAAACAATCCTTAATTGGCTATCAGGTAAAGAAAAATTACCTGAAATAATGCAAAATGATATCTGGAATATGCTTCTATCTTTTAATCCTAAAGATGTTCCATATATGAATTAATAAATATCTTAATTAATTGCTCCCCATAAATTATGTTTGTGTACCCAAGCATTGATCTCTCTATTTTTTCCAGGAATTGTGGTCGATATTTTACAAAACATCTCCTCACATTTAAGTACTTCAACTATATTTAAACGTTTTATGATAATAAGCTCTTTTGTGGTGGATTTTGCATATTTATAACCCATAGCATTTGAAGTTACAATTGCGTAATTTTCTGTTTTAACTAAGTTTTTATATACCCATCCCTTATTACCGTATGCATCCAACACCTGATACCACTCTTTATAGTAGTCTAGCACCTTAAGGGGAGTATTGATTTTTGTATAAGTTAAAATAATAGGATATTCTTTTTCAGGGCCTGTTCTTAGATTGGTTTCCACAAATTTCGTAGCAATAAAATCGGGGCGTTTATTTGAACGCTTACCTCTTACATCATTCCTTATAAAATAAGCAGAGCCTAAAACAAATCCTATTAATATAATCGATAACGCTATATTTAACAGTTTCATTCAGTTCTTGCCTTATTTGATATGATTACTCCAAAAACTATCCCGTCCTTGGCTTGTTAAATGTAGTTTTGTTAGTATATCATCTATATTTTTATAGTTTTTTTCTTTCTTCATTAAATCCATCCATACATAGTACTTATCTATCTCATTATCAGGAATATTTTGCAAAATATCATGAGCTTCTAAATACATACCATGCTGAGTATATAAAGCCGCTAAAAGAAGCGAATTATCAACTTGTGCCTTTGTTACAAATTCTTTTACCTCTACAAGATCTACTTCTTTATAATACTTATTCCATATTTTAATAGCTTCGTAATTTTTATTATTAATCCACAACGTTTTTAATATACTTATGAATTTTTTATCCTTTTTATTATTCATATATAATTCTACCAATAATCCATACATTGGAACAAAAGTTGGATACACTTTTATGACTTTATTTGCAATCTCTCTCACTTTATCTGGGGCTGTATATCTTAGTTTTGTCACGTAGTAATATTCAATCATACAATAGCAATGCTTATATTCTAAAGAGTTTTCCGTTCTTTTAATTAGTTGCAACTTATCATGTAAAAAAACTATCTCCTTATCTAAATTCCCCTTGTTAAAGCTGATTTCAAATAACTCTCTTAAGAACCATATTCTATCTATATTTTTTAACTCCAATGCTTTTTTGCAGAAAATAGTTAAACTTGGAATATCTTCTTGTAATTTATAAATCAGACAACGTAGTCTTATAATTATAAACTCATTTCTTTTATTATACTTTATCTTATCAAGCAATATCAGAGCTTCATCATAATCTCTTATCTCAATTAATTGTTGTATTTTTTTCATTTTTTTAATAAATCTTGAGTTGCTCAAAGATTTAATTAAATTAACCAATAACGTGTGGTCCTGTTGTTTACCAAAAGTATCTATAAACCCTAGTAATTGACTAGCATATGTTTCTTTTTTTATTTTATGAATTATTTTTATAATCAAAGAACGAACAAGTAATAATGGCAAAAAAACTATGAAAAATAATAACAAAAGCTTCATTATATTAGTACTGATAGTATAATTTTCCATCGAAATTACTATGCTATTTTCAATTGTATACGTCCACAGTAGTAGTCCTAATGGTACAGCAATAAAAAGTATTTTTTTCATTATCTCCCTCCAACACTAGCAAAACTATTGATTCGCAAATCTATTTTTTCAATTACTTCTTCTACCTTGAGTCTTTTTTCTAAGGCAAGCATCCAGTTTAGTACTCTGGCGGATTTTTTGGTTGTAATTTTATTAAACTCAGTATAGGCATTAGATAGTTCATATTTCCTAAGGTGAGTCTCAACTTTATTAAGTAAAAATAACGTCCCATTAGTATCTTTAAAAGTAGGATTGTGTGATTTAATAAACACTAAACTATAAAAAACGAATTTTATTCTTGCAACTAAAGTTTCCTCTTCCATAAGACTTTCAAGATACATATCTCTATAAACAATTGTTTCATATTGATTTAATAGTGTAGCCCTATCTTCCACTCCACTGGAATAAGGAAGCAAAGAGCTCAAGTGTTCTTTGAAGTTATTATTTCTTATCAGAGGTAGTGCATGATTTAATTCTTCTGTGAACTTGTTATTACTAGATAACAAATTTTTCAGATCATTAAATATGATAACTGCATTTATTAATTCAGCCGTATGTCTATTTGAAATTATGTTTTTGGCAAGCTCTTCTTCTAGAAATACAATTTTTTGCTGTAATTTATCCATATTAGATATATTTTCTACATCTTCTGAGGTTTCTATTTGCATTAATAGATCTTTATGATCTTCCTTGAGATGAAATTTTTTTATATAAGCAAGAATTCCTATGCTAGTAATAGAGGCAATAACTACGAAAACTATAATAAACCTAATAGCTGTTTTAAAAGGCTCATTTTTGTTTTCAATAGGAATTATTGTCTGTTGCGTATTTTTATCAAGATCTTTCATAAAGCTGACCTCTTTTATATGTAATTCGATTAAATAATTTACTATAATAGTATAGTTTAAAAAATTAATTTTTGTTCACTTTTTTAAGAGATTTTTATTATATGTTAATACTTGGATTAGAAAGCAGTTGTGATGAAACATCAATTGCTGTGATAGAAAATAAAAATATCTTATCGCACATCTTGTTTTCGCAAATTGATATACACAGTAAGTTTGGCGGAGTTATTCCAGAAATTGCGGCTAGAAGTCATCTTGAAATAATTGGATTTTTACTTAGGGAAAGCATTGCTAAGAGTTGTGTGTCCTTACATGAAATAGATGGCTTTGCTGCTACGTGTGGTCCTGGTTTAGCTGGAGGATTAATTATTGGTTCAACTTTTGCTAAAACTCTTTCTCTCACCTTTAATAAACCTTTTCTAGCAGTCAATCATTTACAAGGACATGCGCTACTGCCAACAATGACAAATGATATTGCATTTCCTTTTTTATTATTACTAGTATCCGGAGGACACACACAAATTTTAGCAGTTAAGGCAGTAGATAGTTATGAGCTTTTAGGATCAACTTTAGATGACGCTGTGGGAGAGGCTTTTGATAAAACAGCAAGATTACTTGGACTTCCTTACCCAGGTGGGCGAGAAATTGAAAAATTAGCCAAAGATGGTGATGCAAAAAAATATAAATTCCCCCGACCACTTTATCAGCAAGCTGGCTGTAATTTTTCTTTTTCTGGTTTAAAAACAGCCCTAAGGGATACTATCACCACTATAGAGTTAAATGAAACAATACGTAAAGATATTTGTGCATCTCTACAGAAAGCAATTATAGATATATTAATTGATCGCTTGAAAAATGCTATTGATTTATTTAGTAATAAATTTGCTAAACCTAAGCATTTTGTTATCTCCGGTGGCGTAGCCGCTAACATAGCAATAAGGGAATCTTTAGCTGATTTTATGCATAATAGGGATATAACTATGATTTATCCACCCTTGGATTTATGTACAGATAACGGGGTAATGATAGCTTGGGCGGGTTTGAAAAAGCTAGAAATGCAACTAACCGATAGTTATAATTTCCCAATCAAAGTTAGATGGTCTTTGGAGAGCTTGCAATGCACTTAGGTATATTAGGTGCTGGTGCTTTTGGTACCTCTTTAGGGTTAGCCTTAGCTAATAATTTTACTAAAATTACTTTATATGCTATGGAACATGAAGTTGTGGAATCCATTAATAACAATCATAAAAATGAACTTTATCTACCAAAACATACTTTACCTTTACACCTAAAGGCTACAAACAATTTAGAGCACTTAAGCTCTTGCCATATAATTTTAATTACCACACCAACTCAGCATATTCGTAGTAGCATCAAACAAGTATTTCCAATTAATAGATTAGCTACTTATATTGTCTGCTCTAAGGGGTTGGAAATTTCCTCTAAAAAATTAATCTCACAAATTATCCAAGAAGAAGTGGATTTGCCAAATTTGGCAGTACTTAGTGGCCCATCTTTTGCCCATGAATTAGCACAATCTCTACCCACAACTCTTATCCTGGCAATGAATGATATTACTTCTGCTAAAACAATATCCGCTCTTTTACAAAGCAAAACTTTACGCATATATCATACTTCTGATCTTATTGGAGCTCAAGTAGGAGGGGGGATCAAAAATGTTATTGCCATCGCTAGCGGTATAATTAAAGGAGCTAATCTTGGACATAACGCCCTTGCTGGCTTAATTACCAGAGGAATGCATGAAATGCTTACTCTTAACAATATATATGGGGGAGATAATAAAACTATCTTTGGTCTTAGTGGTCTGGGTGATTTGATTTTAACTGCTACCTCTGAGCAATCGAGGAATTTCTCTTTGGGCTATAAAATAGGCGAGAGGGGTTATTTTGATGACTCTTTTATTAAGCAATCTAAAGGCCTATGCGAAGGATATTACACAGCTAAAGCAATCAACGAATTAATTGAAGAGCATGATTTAATTATGCCAATTAGCAAGGAAGTTTATCAGATTTGCTATAACTATAAACATCTTAAAAATTCAATAGATGACCTCATGAATAGAGATAATAAACAAGAAACTTTAGTACTTTAAGACTCTTTACCTTGAAAAATAGCTTCTGGAAAAAATTGTTTTACCTTTTCTTTTATCTTTTCATCAATACCCTGATTAATAGGAGTTAAAAAAATCTCCTCCCTAGCACTAAGTTTACCCTCTACCATAATCTCATTTTGGGAAACTGATTTTTCTATTGCTATACTGCTAGATTCTTTTTGTGAAATTTCTTGTTCTGCAGAGAGTTTATTTATACTACTTGGAGTGTTTTTTTTTTCTTGATTCTTAATGAATTCAAGCATCTTTTCCACCTCAAGGAAAGATGATACTGCTAGTAATTTTAACAAAATCATATTAGCAAATAACACTGAATTATTAGATTCTTTTAATTCTTGTAATCCTTTAATTAGAATTTGCCATAGCTTTACCAGTGTATGTGTATTCGTTAAAGTTGCAATCTCAGAGGATTTTATTTTTTCATACTCAGCAATATCGAGCAAATCAGTTTTATTAAGCAATTTCACTACATTTACGTTATGACAAATTTCTAATAAATCAGATAGCAAAATATCTAGCTCAATTCCTTTTGTATATTGCCTATGAAAAAGGCTAAATGCTGCCTCGGCATCATTATTAATTATATAAGTAAACAACTCATATAATTCTTCCTTAGATCCTTGTCCTAGCATTTCCATAGTTTTATTTAAAACTATATTACCCTCTGTATATACAATTGCTCTATCCAGTAATGATAAAGAATCCCTTACTGATCCACCAGCTTCTCTAGCTATTAAGAACAAACTTTCTCTCTCAAACATAATGCCCTCTTTGAGGCAGATATTTTGTAGATGCTGTGCTAAATCATTTAATGAAACTCTTTTCAAATCAAATCTCTGACAGCGAGAAAGAACAGTGATAGGAACTTTGCGAATTTCTGTGGTGGCAAAAATAAATTTTAAATGTTCTGGCGGCTCTTCCAAAGTCTTCAAAAGTGCATTGAAAGCATTCTTAGATAACATATGCACTTCATCTATAATAAACACTTTATATCTTGAAACAGTAGGCTTATATTTTGAATTCTCAATTATTTCTCTTATATCATCCACCCCTGTGCGTGACGCTGCATCTATCTCTATAACGTCCATTGAGCGATCATCTGTTATCGCAACACAGCTCTCACACAATCCACAAGGATTAAAGTTAATATCACCCAAACCATCAACTCCAGTACAATTAAGCGCCTTAGCAATTATTCTAGCTGTAGTGGTTTTTCCTACTCCTCTTACTCCTGTAAGCATGAACGCATGGGCGATACGCTTCAGGGCATGCGCATTCATTAAAGTACTTACTAGTACCTCTTGTCCTATCAAGTCTCTTAGCACTTGTGGCCGGTATTTTCTTGCTAAATTTATATAACTTCTTGTGTTTTCCATTATCTACTAAGTAAGTGAAAATAAAGACAAGCTGACCCGTAACAACTTAATACGACTGCTTTGTTTCCAATCTGATCGGGTTTTCAAGCATTACGTCCAGCTTGCAATACCTATCATAGCATATAAATATTATTTTTTTAAACTATTTATATAGTTATCTGCTTTCTTAAGATCTTCCTCTGTGTCCACTCCTATTGGCACACTGTTGGATGCTTTAAATCCTATTATCATCCCATTATCAAGGGCTCTTAATTGTTCTAATTTTAAACTTAACTCCCTTATGCTTGGTTGTAATTTAGTGAACCTCTCTAAAGCCTCTCTTCTATAACCATATATACCTATATGATGATAACAATCTTTTGCTTCCTCTATACTTACTACCCTTTTAAAATCCCTTGCTATTCCTATTTCTTCTCCTATAAAAGCTACTATTGCTTTTACAACATTAACATTATTTATATCCTCTTCATTATCAGGAGAAATTTTTACTCCAACTGTAGACATATGAAAATTTGGAGCCTTTAGAATATCAATACAATCAATAAGGCACTGTTTTTCTATGGTTGGCAAGTCTCCTTGCAGATTAATCACTAAATTATATTTTCCACTGGGATCATACAAACTTAGTGCCTGTGATATACGGTCAGAGCCTGATTGTAACTCTTTATCGGTAAGTATTACCTCTACTCCTTCCTCTGATAAAACCTTCGCAATCTCAACATCTGCAGCAGCTACTAAAATTTTTGCTATATCTGCTTCTTTAGCTCTATTTACAACCTGTATAATCATTGGCAAGCCACCAATTAATCTGAGGGGCTTATTTGGCAGTCTTGTGGCCGCTAGTCTTGTTGGTATCACTATAATTGGATTAATTTTTTCCATAAGCAACTCTTAAGTGTTATAATCTCTAAAATGAATCTTTTACTTGTATCATGATTTTAATATATCACGTTTTATTTATTCTCTCTATATTTTTACCATCTAACATATACGCTATCTGTAATTATGCTTTTCCACAAACTTATGCAAAATATAACAGTAATTTTAAAAGCTTTAATTATAGTAATAAGGATGCCCCCTCTTCAGGAGAGATAAAAATTGGCTTGATTGGTAATTTTACCACTCTTAATCCTTATGGACTTATTGGTGTATTGCCAAAGGATTACTATATTTTATTATATGATACACTTATGATCTCTCCACTTGATGACAGAGGTATTTTTTATCCCTTATTAGCTAGGGGATATTGTATAAATAATAATAAAATTACCATTTATATGCAGAAAAATGCCACATGGCACGATAACACTCCTATTTTAGCAGAAGATGTTGAATTTACTTTTAATATCCTAAAAAACTTAGGAAATCCTTATTATAGAGAAAAATTTGCAGCCATAATTAACATTCATAAACTTAATGATTATGAAATAACCTTTTCTCTTGCGCAGATAGATGAAAAATTATTGGCATTAATTCTAGCAACGCCAATTATTCCCAAAAAATACTGGCAAGACCTTGATTTTAACACCCCTACTATGGATATTCCTTTATCTTCCGGCCCTTATAAAATAACCAACATAACTTATAATACTATTAGCTTAGAAAAAAATCCTTATTATTGGGCAAAAAATTTACCAAGTAGAAGGGGATTCTTTAATTTCTCTAAAGTATCCTATCATTATTTCATTGATAATACTTCTTTAAACCTTGCTTTTAAGAAAAAAAAAGTAAATTTTAAAAAGCTTTTCAAAGAAGATACAATAACTGCTAAAGACATTAAAATCCTTGAAATTCAACATCTTGGTATCCCACCATTTAAGGCGTATTTTCTCAATACTGCGGGCTTGCTGAAAGATAAACATTTACGACAAGCTATTTCCTATGCCTATTCCTATGAAGCTTTGCAGAAAACATTCCTTAGTGGCAGGGAAAAACAATTATCTTCTCTTTTTGGCAATAGTAAATTTAGCGACAATACATTTATGTATCACACAAAGGATAATTTACAAGAAGCCGATTTACTTCTAAATAATATGGGCTATAAAATGTATAAAAATAAAAGACCTTTGAAAATTAAATTTCTCTTCTCTTCAATGGAGGATTTTAAAATAAGTCAGATTTTTATATTGAATTTAAAGCGTCTAGGCATCGAGGTAGTTATTAAAATTGCCACTGGAGCTCAATATCTTTCCTTAAGAACACAAGCTGATTATGATATTATTCTGGAAAATTTACTATTTGCGGATACTCCACAGGAAGAATTATTACAATATTTTATTAATCCAACCAGTTGGAATTTCTCTAAAATAAATAATCCAGAAATAACGCAGCTTATACTTGATATAAATAGCAAAATCAATTTACACACTAATCTACAAAAATTAGATCTTCTGCTGAAGGAGAGCTATATATTTATTCCACTTTTTTACACAAATAGTTTATATATTCATTATGATTTATTTGCTTATAGAGAATATGAGAATATCATTGATATTTGGAGCTTTTGGCAAAAATAAAATGTTGCGATATATTACTTTACGCCTGATTTTTATATTTATTATTTTATTCAGCATAATTTTTTTAAATTTCATGCTTTTAGAAAGTATGGAAATAAATGCTTTAGAAAAAACTCTCTTAGAGATAGAAAATAATATAAATGCTATGCAAACTGCTGATTCTGTTTTACAAAAACAACTGCAAGGATATTTTGGATTGGAAAAATCAAAATACAGTAGATTTTTTGAATTAGTTAAAAATTATATGTGCTTTAATTTAGGCAAAAGTTATGTTAGTAATAAAAGTGTTGTGGCAATAATTTTAGATAAAATTCCCACCTCCCTATCTTTAGGCTTATTATCTACTGTTATGATTTATCTTATAGGAATACTTCTTGGCTATAAAAAAGCAAAAAAAATTAATTCACATTTTGATATTTTATCTTCCCTTATCCTTGTAACTTTATATGTAATGCCTATTTTTGCACTGGCATTTATTTTGATTTATTTTTTTGCCAATGAAAACACACTAAATTTATTTTTAATTGGTGGATTAGTTTCAGAAAATTTTACTGAATTATCTTTGATAGAAAAAATTCAAGATTATTTATTGCATATTATATTACCAGTTACACTTAATGTTATGAGTGGCTTAATGTTTGTAACTCTCTTCGCTAAAAATGTTTTTCTTTTAGAAATGCACAAGCAGTATTATCATTTTGCCAGCTTTAAAGGATTATCAAAGTGGCAATTATTTAAAAATCATCTTTTAAAGAATGCTATCATGTTTATCTTCGCCGATTTTAGTGCAATCTTTATAGGAATATTATTTGGTAGCTCTTTGTTTATTGAGGTGATTTTTTCTTTAGATGGCATTGGTCTATTAACTTATAATGCTTTTATTTATAAGGATTATCCTCTAATTCTTGCTAATATTTACCTCTTAACTTTGCTTGGGCTAACTATAAGGTTAGTTGCTGATATTTTCTATATGTACATAAACCCTAGAATTATCTTTTATGGGAAAAAATGAAAGCAAAATTATTATTATTGTCTTTATTTATTTGTGGAATTTTGCATCAATTTATCAGTAATGAAAGACCTCTTTTTTTGCTTTATCAAAATAATATATATTTTCCAATCATTAAAAATGTCACCCAAGAAAGCTTAGGATTGCACGGCAGTTATTTTATAGATTTTAAAAATCAAAATACTTTAGCACATATTACAAAGGAGGGTCTTATTTTATTCCCTCCACTTAAATTTTCTAACAATACCGTAGATAAACCCTTTCTAGCACCATCTTTTGATCATGTATTTGGCACTAATTCTTTTGGACTGGATATTTTTAGCATTGCCTTTGCCTCTTTATTGAATATTTTTATCATGCTATTTTTTGGCTTTCTCACTAGTATTATCGCAATATTTTTGGGATCTTTGATTTATCTAAGTAAGCTTTACGATTTACTATTACAAAGGCTTTATGAAATTTGTCTAGGAATTCCCTTATTATATCTTATTCTGCTGATATCAGGATTGATTGAGATTAACATTTTTATATTTGGCAGTATCCTAAGCTTATTCAGCTGGACTTTGTTTATTCCATATATCAGATTGCAAACATTACAAATAGCACAAGAGCATTACATAGAAGCGCTGGAATTTATAAACTTAAATAAAACTACAATTCTAGTACGACATATTTTACCTAATTTATTTATAGTCTGTAAACCTTTTATACCTTTTATGTCTATTAATTTCATTGTTTTTTCAGTGGGGTTTGATTTTTTAAATGGGAATAATAATTTTTCCATCGGTTCTTTAATTAATGAGGGCATCCATTATCTTGATTATCCTTGGATCGCATTTTCCCCATCATTTATTCTGATAATTATACTTTTAAGTTTAGTTTTTGCTTTTAATAATGTAGAGGATTTAAAATAATGGGATTCAAGAATAATATAACCATTATTTTAGGTAAAAGTGGTATTGGTAAAACATCATATTTGAAAAATATTTTAGCTATGCTTGAGCCAAAGCATGTTGGATATTTGCCACAAAATGTTGCAGATATTTTTAATTATAGTTTATCAGTGGAAAAACAGATTACAGAAGTTTGCTCAGATAAAGGACAAATAAATCATATTCTAAAACTTTTGCACTTAGATAACTTAATTGATAATTTAAAAAAATATCCAACTGAATTTTCCTTAGGTGAGCTACAGCGCTTGGCATTGCTGATTATTCTCTTAAGAAAAGATTTGCAAATAATCCTGTTGGATGAGCCAACCTCTGCTTTAGATAATAAAAATCAGAAAAATTTAGTAGATATTATAAAATCTCTTAAAGTTAAGAAAATCTTTATTACTACCCATAGCCATTATTTTGCTTATTTCTTTAGTAAAGACTACTTAATTAAAACCATCAATAATGATCATCAGTTAGTTGATTATAAAATTACGGAATATAAGAGCCCTCATATGGGTAATTTTATAAAAAGTGCTGATATGCCTTTACATAATCTTATTGCTGAATGTAAAAACATCTTGATTACGGGTAAAAGTGGAGTTGGTAAAAGTGTTTTTCTGAAAAATATTTTTACCTTATTAAGCAAACAAGATAAATCAAGAGTAGCGCTAGTTACACAAGAATATGCTTCTTCATTATCACCAAGGTTTTTAATTAAAGAAACTTTATTTGAGGCACTAAAACTAAAAGATCCTAAAATTTCCAGAAGGCAGGCTTATAGAGCAATGATTCAAATGTTTTGGATAACTAACAATAACACTGCTCTGCTTAAACGTTATCCTAATACATTATCTTGCGGAGAAAAACAGAAGATTCTTATATTAAGAGCTCTTAGCATAGGTGCAAAAATTATATTGCTGGATGAGCCAACCAGTCATATGGATACAGCAAGTATAGAGCAAATTATGCAATTTATACAAAAAGTTATGCTTGTAGGGAGTGCTTCTTTTATAATCGTTAGTCATTCAGATGAGTTGTTTAATTATCCCTTTGATTGCTTAATAGATATGGATGTAAATAAAATAAATTATTTTACCAATAGTAATAAAGCAAAATAATAATCCCTAGGATTATTCGATAAAGCATAAAGAGCTTAAAGGTGAATTTCTTAATAAATTCCATTAATAACTTAATAACTATTAAGCCAAAAATAAATGATAACATTATTCCCAAAAAAAATTCATAATATGAGAAGTTTAGTGCATCAGCTTTTATAAAAGTTAATAAAGCTGCTCCTAAAATACTGGGAATCGAAATTATCATTGAATATTTAATTGCTGCCACTTTATTTATACACAACAACCTAGCTGTAGTGATACAGATACCAGATCTACTAACTCCAGGGATTAGAGATAAGGCCTGTCCAAGTCCGATTATAAAGCCTTTTTTATTGCTAATTTGATAAAAATCAGTATTATTTTTAGCTTTAATATCTACGTAGTAAAGGAGTATGCCAAAAAATATAAGATTAAAAGCCACAAGGGGTAAAATTCTTAAACTATCAATCAAATCAAAAATTACTATGATGAAACCAAAAATAACAGCAGGGATTGTAGAGCAAATGATAGGAAAAAACAGCTTAGGTTGTTTAGTTTTTACTAACATAAATCCTAAAGCATCCCTCAAGATTATATTAATATCTTTTATAAAAAATAACAAAATAGCTAACACTGTGCCAAGATGTAAGGCCACGTCAAAAGATAAAGATGAGGCTTCTTTTAAGCCAATAAAATTATGCAGTATTAACAAATGACCAGAAGAGCTTATGGGTAGAAATTCTGACATGCCTTGGATAAAGCTAAAAATTGTAATATCTAAAAAGCTCATATTTTCTCTTATTGTTAATTATTTTAAATAGCCACCGGCGAGCTACCCACAAAAATAATATTATGCTGTGTTATATTAAAATGCAAGGCCAGCTCTTCTTGTGTTAGATTGCTTTTAATGAAATAATTGTTACTGGAAACATCTAAAATTTCTATTTTACTATTATCAATAATAGCATTACCTCTCTTGGGTAAGATATAAAAAAAGAAATCCTCTGAGATATCCTTATCATTTAAAGAAAGACAAAAACCTTTAGTGTTACTTAGGGTTTTTATTTTAGATAAAAAAGGTAATAAAAGGTTTATTTTAATCTGCTTATAATTATCAAATAGTAAAAACTCCCACCATTTAATATCACTATCTCCGGGAGATGGTAAAATTATACATTCACATTTTTTCTCTATTAAATTATCAAACATTCCTTGTATGTTTTCCATCAGCAAAAGATCAATCCCTCCGCTGAAATGATCTTTGCTTATTTCCCACAATCCATGGTAATTACTAGGATTTTTATAAATCATTATTTTCATATTACATTCTATATCAAGGGTTGCGGAAATAAGCTCACGCCATATTTTTTGCATAAATATATTAGAATAGAGTCCGAAATCAGATTCTGCAATTTTTTTTGCCATGGCAATTTCTCTGGCAAAAGCCACGTGATAATGCCAAGATTCTTTGATTTCTTTTACCTTGGGAATCAAAAAACTTCTTTTATTTAAGGTCGTAAATAGAGTTTGGTCTAACCTATCTATTTGCTTTCTTATATTAGTTAATTTACTTTTTACCATTTTCAATTATACTTGTTACTATGGACGTGCTTTGTAATTTATAGTTTAAACTAGAGGAAGACTGAATGCAATGGACTTTTACTAAGATACTGAAGGATAACTATTCTTGGATAATATATAATGATAATAAAGAAGCTATAGTTATCGATTGTGGAGAAGTGTCTCCTATAGTGGATTTGTTAAAAGAAAAGGATTTATCATTAAAATATATATTAGTTACTCATTCCCATCAGGATCATGTGGGAGGTCTTGAAGAACTTAGCAATGAAACAGGAGCTGCCATTGTAGGCAATGGCAATTATATTGATAGACTACCCAAAGTTGATTTGGCAGTTCTTCCTGATTGTGAAATTAATCTTTTAGGTAATAAGATAAAAGTTTTTGCTACGCCTGGTCATTGTGTTGATCATGTAATATATTTTTTCGAGGACAGTAAATTGCTTTTTGTTGGTGATTTTCTATTTTCTTTAGGGTGTGGCAGAGTTTTTGAAGGAAATCCTGGTGAAATGGTTAAATCATTTTCTATTTTAAAAACTTTTCCTAAAGATACTCTTATTTTCCCTTCCCATGAGTATACAAAAGCTAACCTAAGCTTTGCAAAGGCACTAGGTTTTTTTGATTTAGGTAACAGGGAAAAATTCATTGTGGAAAATGACGTAACTTTACCAACTACCTTAGAGTTTGAATTCAGTTGTAATCCTTTCTTGAATTTATATAATGAGGATTTTAAATATCATGTTATGCAAAATCATAATATTGATAGCGTGTCTTTTTTTACTTTTTTACGAGAACTTAAAAATAATAAAACAAAACTCGTAGGCGGTTAATTTTTTAGGGGTAATTTTTAAGCATTATAAATCATGGAAACTGGGGGCTAAAAATAATAAACAAAACTTATAGGAGGACTTTGTTTTGCGAAAATTTTTATGCTTATTATTATTATTTAATTCTTCCCTAGCTGTTGCTTGTACAAATTATACCCAGCAAGAAGAAAGAGCAAGTAATATCATCTTAATGTCTGAAGATTCTGGGCTAGATAAAAAAAATCTATATGAAATTTATGTTTTTTACTCTTACCTGGCTTCAATGATGATAGACATACAGGTTATCGACGTCTATCAGTTTTTAGTTGCTGGATATCCAGCAACTAAAGAATCAGTTGGAGAGTTTTTAATTGGATATCTAGATAAACTGCAAACTGAATATATTGCTCTTGCGGAAGAAGATAAGCAAATAGTTAGTAAAGTGTATAAAGATAAATTAGGCATCTCATATCTAGGGTTCATAAGGGCTTTAAACTCTTCTGATACTATCAAGAATGTTTATAATAAAGTATTAGTTGATGATAAAATTAATAAAGATGAGATTTTACAAAAAATCTTTCTTGATAAGAAATCTTTTGATAGGAAAAAAGCCGAAAATATAAACTGTCAGGGTTAATCTTTATACTACTTCTAGAAACCACCTCCACTAGATTTTCTATTTATAAGCAAGATGGGGAAGTTTATGTTGGACTATCTTTTGCCTGATTAAGGTTATAGATAAGTGAGCTTGCAAAGAGAACTTGTACAAAAGAGGGGTAGGGGAGGCGGGGCTCATTTCCTTGAAAAAAATTAGGCAACTATACGCTTGAGGGAATTAAGCGTGGAGATAAATACATTAGTAGTACAACTATCAATATTCAGATAAGTACTTATTTAGATAATCTATTACTACATTCTCTCTAATAAACTTTGTTATATACTCTTTTGAATATATTGGATTGTTATTAATTATAATTTCTTTTGTTTGTTTTTTTGGTTTAAAATTAATACAACCAATGTCATCTCTTAGACTATTTAGCCAACTTGATATATATCTTCCGTTAGATTCTGTCAAATAATAAATATCTTTATTATTATAAAATCCACGAATTATATTAGCAATTTCTATATTGCTTATATTTTTTAAATTGCAAGTATTTTTTTGTTTTTGTATAAAATCAAAACCTCTGAAAACTTAATTAATGAAAGGTTTATAGTACTCAAAAATAATTGTGGAACAAAAATTTGCAAAATCAAATCTTACCAATTCTAGCCCTTTCATTGTAGGCACATTTTCACTATCAATAAAACCAAGAAAGCTTAGCGCTATAAAGGCATTTCTTGAATTTCCTTTATTAGCATTATTATACTTTGCTAAAATATCTCCACAATCAATTCGGTTTATTTTTTTATGATTATATATCTTATAGTATTTAACTTTTTTGACATCTTAAAACCTTTGAATATTAATTATAATAAAAACTTAGTTCCCTCAGGCATATAATTGCTGAAGAAAAGAAAAAATACTGATATTAAATTATTGTGAAAGAAATTGGCAGAGCTAAATAAGATAGGGGTGCAAATGGATTAAATTATTCCTTTACTGATAAACAAGAAGGGTAGTGTCATTTAATTAATCGAATGCCTTTGTTATGAAAAAGAACAATAGGGTAAATGGTTCTTCATCTTTAGAGATATGCTAATAAGGTGTAGGGTGCTGGTTTTTTGGAAGATCAAGTTATTATCTTCTTGGGTGATTTATAAATTAAATTTACCACCGTTAGCTTTTCCCCATTGCTGATAGTACTCAACAAAGTGATTTTCTGAGGAGCTTGATAAAAATAGTGCTATATCATCAATAGCCCGATTATAATTGTTAATATTTAATTTGCCAGTATGCAAAGCATACCTTAGATAAACAAGATATGTGTTTATAACGTCTGTTTCGCAGTAGTTTCTTATATCTTGTAATTGATTATTGTCATATAATTCTTCAACTTGTGAGCCATCAGTACCTAATTTCCCTGCTATACCAAGAACAGCGCAAACCTCATTAAGCTTTATGCGAGCAGAAGAGCCAAAATCTGATAATGCATCAATTAAGTCACAGTGCCAATTGAGTGCGTATCTATGATTATATCCCTCATACTTGTTACCAGATAAATGAAATACTTCAGAACTTATTCCATACTTCATTGCTCGATACTTTAATACTGGTAAATCAAAAGTTTTACCGTTAAAACTTACTAGTCTAGGTTTAAATTTGTCTATTGCATGGAAAAACCCCTTAATTAGGTCTTTCTCAGAAGAATTGATACTGCCTCCAGACCTCACCTCTTGTAATGTTACAACTTCCCTACCTTCTGCTGTGTACTCTAAGCTGGCTCTTAAAAAGCTTATGGCAACAATTTTATGAAATGGTTGTCTTAAAAAAGCATTCTTACCCTCTGTGATCTCTAAATGATATTTATGCAATCCTTCCCTCTGCTCAGCAAGGGATTTGCCACTATACTCCTCACCCAGCAGATTAACAGCGCTTTCATTATCAGCTACGGTTTCAATATCAAAAACAAAAAGATTTTTTGGTTGAAAATTAATCATTTATATTATGTATTACACCATTATCAATGGTTTTTTTAACCATATATTTATCATCAAAAACTACTAAATTAGCAATAAATCCTTTGGCTATTCTACCAAGATTAAAATCTACTCCCATTGCTTTTGCTGGATATAAACTTGCCATCCTTAAAGCCTCTTCAAGCCCTATACCAACATACTCGGCTATATTCCTTACAGAGCTCATCATATCAATGTTAGCACCAGCTAAAGTTCCTGCACTATTAACACATTTGCCATCAACAACGTAAATAGTTTGATCAGCAAACTTAAACTCTTTCATATCGCTTCCCATAGGGGTTACAGCGTCAGTCACTATGAAAAGCTTATCACCTTTAAGCTTTTTTGCTATTTTAATGGAATTAAAATCAACATGATAACCATCAGCTATTATACCAGCGTAAATATCAGAGTTTAAAACAGCTCCAACAACATTGGGAGAACGCCCCTTCATGGCAGACATCGCATTAAATAAATGAGTAGCCATCCTAATTCCGCTATTAATTCCTGCTGCTGCAGTAGCGTAATCAGCGTTACTATGGCCAATTGATATTTTAACTCCTCCCAAGGCCAACCTTCTAATCTTATCTAAAGAGTTCTCCTCCGGTGCCATCGTAATTTTAATAGGAATATTTTTATTACTCTCAATTAGAAAATCAATTATTTCCTCGGGGATTTCATGCATATGAATAGGATTATGAATTCCTTTTTTTATCTTCGAAATATATGGACCCTCAATATGAACTCCAATAACACTATTGCAGTACTTTCGATGATAAGCTGATGCAACTTTAATGGCTGAGATAATATCTTCTTGCGGCGCAGTTATCAGTGTTGGTAAAAAGCTTGTGGTACCAAATTTTAAATTTGTAGCGTGCATGGTTGATAGTGTTGCTTCGCTTATATTATCATTAAAAAGTACACCACCACAACCATTTAGTTGTAAATCTATAAACCCAGGTGCTATTATTTTATTACTACAATCAATTTGCTTGATATCACCTAAAGTGGCGATATCAACAATGTCTTCTATAGTGTCTCCACAAATAACAACTGCCTTAGATTTAATAAAAACATCACCTGTGAATATTTTTGCTCCTACTATTGCATATCTACTTAGCTTCATAAATAGCTCTCCTTACAGTTCTTAACCCTTGATCCAATTGGATGAATTTTCTATATGTGAATACTCATCCTCCAATTCCTTAAAATAACGATAAGTTTTCACTTTTAGCTCAACACAAGCATCTTCATCAGCAACAATTATAGCTTTCCTGTGAAACTGTAAAACAGATACAGGCCACAAATGTGATACTGCTCCCTCTAAGCAGTTATGCAAAGCTAACGCTTTCCTATGACCACTAATCATAATAAGCACTTCCTTAGAATCTAGCAAAGTTTGTGCCCCAACCGTAATCGCAGCTTTCGGTACTAATGAAACATCTCCGTCAAAAAATCTAGAGTTAGCAAGAATTGTATTCTTATTAAGCTCTTTATCCCGCGTTAAAGACGATAGCGAAGAGTAAGGTTCGTTAAATGCAATGTGTCCATTCTCGCCAACGCCACCAATGAACAGATTAATTCCACCAGACTGCACAATTTTTTCTTCATATTCTTTACAAAATCCCTTTATATCTTTAGCGTTACCATCGGGAATATTGATTTTCTTACTGTCCATATCAACGTGATTAAACAGATTTTCATGCATGAAAGTCCAATAGCTTTCCTTATGATCCCTTGCTAAACCTATATATTCATCCATATTAAAAGTTGTAACATTTTGGAAACTTACCTCTTTAGCATCATAATACTTAACTAAATGTCTATATAAACTAACTGCAGTGCCTCCAGTGGGCAAACCAAGCACAAAATCTTTCCTATTGCTTACTTTATACTTGTTAATTAGCTCCTTTGTGTAAGTTGCAGCCCACAGTCCAACATCTTTTGTGATAATTAATCGCATGTTACTTCCTTACTTAATAAGCTTTCTGATTTTTTCAGCTAATAGCTCAACCTCAGGCCCTATTACAACCTGTAAGTTCCCCTTCACCTTAACCACTCCCTTAGCACCAAGAGATTTCAATACAGATTCACTAACTATTTCATTATTTTTAGTTTCAATCCTTAAGCGTGTGGTGCAATGAGCAAGCTTGATTATATTTTCCTTACCTCCTAGAGCATTTAGGTACAATTGCGCAACTCCTTCTTCATTTCTAGGCTCTGTAGATTCCTTATCAAACAAAACTTCCTCTCTACCAACAGTTTTTATATCTAATAATCTGATATAAAAATAAAAAATTAGAAAATATACCACAGCATAAACTAATCCAACTGGAATAAGTAACCAGCCATTCCTACCAAGTCCGTAAGATAGCACATAATCAAATGCTCCAGCGGAAAAAGTAAAGCCAAGCTTAACATCCAGAATATTCATTATCACCAAAGCACTACCTGTTAAAATAGCATGAATAACGTACAGTGGAAAAGCAACAAACATGAAACTGAACTCAAGCGGCTCCGAAATGCCAGTAATAAACGCAGTTAGAAAAGCTGAGAGCATTAATCCAGTTACCATAGCTCTATTCTCTACTTTCGCCAAAAGTATTAACGCCACCGCAATGCCAAGTGAACCAAACATAACCGTAGGAAAAAATCCAGTCATAAAAGCTCCAGCAGATTGATCTCCAGCAAAAAATCGCCATAAATCACCATGCTTAACAACGCTAACTCCATTCTCTATAACACTATAATCACCAAACTGAAACCACACCAAAGAATTTATAATGTGATGTAATCCCAATGGAATAAGTAATCTGTTGGCAACACCATAGAAAAATAACCCAATATTTCCTGAATTAATAATCCAATCACCAAGGGATTGAATTGCTCCACCAATAGGAGGCCAGACAAAAGATAAGACAAATGACAATAATATTGCCACCACTCCAGTTATAATGGGAATAAAGCGAGTCCCACCAAAAAAAGCTAAATAAGTAGGAAATTGAATGCTTTTATAACGATTATAAAGTAAACCAGCAGCAGTACCAATTATTATTCCAGATAAAACTCCCATCTCAGCCTTGGGTAAGAGAATCTTTAAAGAGCCAATCAATATGGCGTGCCCAACAAATGCTGCTAATGCCGCAGAACCATGATTATCATTTGCAAAACCAATAGCCAACCCCATGGCAAATATCACCGGTAAATTAGAAAAAACAGCCTCTCCAGCAGCAGATATAAAAGCTATGTCTAAGACATCAGTTTGTCCAATTCTTAGCAGTATGCCAGCAATCGGCAATACCGCAATTGGTAACATTAAAGACCTGCCAAGCTTTATAAAAAAAGTACCAACTATCCTCAACATCCTATACCCCCATTGTACTGCTTAAAAAAATTCTTTTTTAACCAACTCTATCACCTCTTCTGAAGTCTCCATACTTAAGGCAATATCAGCCACCTTAACACACTTCTTATAGTCTAATGTCCTAATTAATGCTTTAACATCAGGAATTGAACGCATTGACGTCGATAACTCCATAACCCCCAATCCAAGCAAAATAGGAATAGATCTAACCTCTGATGCCATAGCTCCACACACAGATACTGGCTTATTATGTTTCTTACCACCCTCAACCGTCATCTTGATAAGCCTTAGTAATGCCGGATTAAGATTATTAAGTCTTGCGGTTAATTTCGGATTCCCTCTATCCATGGCTAATGTATATTGCGCTAAATCATTAGTGCCAATTGATAAAAAATCAACATATTTTGCAATCTTATCAGCCAAAATCGCGCTGGATGGAACCTCTATCATAGTCCCAATTTCAACCCTGTCTTTAACTCCAAGCTTAGTTATTTCTTCTTGTATCATTTTTTTTATATCAACTATTTCTGAAACTTCTGCTACCATAGGAATCATAATTTTACAAAGCATTAAAGGCTTAACCCTTAAGATTGCCCTCAGTTGATTCAAAAATACTTCCTTGTTACTAAAATAATTTCTTACCCCCCTTAGCCCCATAATAGGATTCTCCTCATGTCCTATCTCTACAAAACTTAGTGGCTTATCTCCTCCAACGTCAAGAGTCCTAAGGGTAATGCTACCTCCATGCATAGCGTCCAGTGCGTGCTGATAAAGATTGTGTTGCTCTTCTACAGAAGGCTCAGTGGCAGAGTTGAAAAATAAAAATTCACTCCTTAAAAGACCTATGCCCTCAGCTCCAAGATCTAAAGCTTTCCCAGCCTCCTTAGCATTTGATACGTTGCCCTTGACAACAACTTTTTCTCCATCCGTTGTAATAGCAGAATCTTTTGCAGCAAGCATATTTTTATGACGTATCTTCTCTTGCTCTTCTAACTTAATTCTCATATTGTTTAGTTTCTTGCTATCAGGATTAACAATAAGTTTGCCTTCTTCACTATCTAAAATTAAATCAGTATTATTGGCAATATGTAAAATAGATTCACCAACCGCTACCAATGCAACAGTCCCAACATTCCTTAAAATTAATGATACGTGCGAGGTTGAAGAGCCTAAGCTTAATACAACTCCCTTAACATTGCTACTGAAATTTGTAACGTCAGAGGGAACCAAATCCTTTGCCAATATTATTGTATTCTCTGGATAATCTTCAAGTGTAACCTTTATTTTTAATATAAATTGCAATACTCTTCTTTCTAAATCTTTTAAATCTGCCGTTCTTTCCATTAAAAGCGTATTGTTAGTCGATTTTAATATCTCTATCGCATTCCTTATGGATGCTTTCCAAGCAAATCCTGCACTCTTCCCTTTGCTAATAACTTCCTTAGCAAAATCTACTAAACTTTGATCATTCATTATTTCTAAATGAGCAGAAAAAATTTCTACTTTAGTGTTTTGCTTAAGTTCTTTCGCTTTTGTAATATCTTCAAGTAAAGCCTGCTTGGTTTTCCCTATATTGATTGCTAAAAGATTTAATTCATCGTCCTTGTTACTAGCTTCCTCAACTACCTCGATCTCTTTGTCCATCAAAATAAATGATTTGCCAATTACTAATCCAGGACTAGCCAATACACCATCTAGAGATACCTCTTCTTTGAAATCTTTAATTACAGACTTAACTTGAGATGATATTTTTTCTACCTTATTGCTAGGAGAGATATGAGCATTCCCCTCACCAAGACCATCCTTAAATTCTTTTATAAGAGCTTCAATTGCAGCCTTAGCATCATCTCCAGTTGCAATTATCTGCACTTCATCTTGAAACTTACAACCTAACCCAAGAATAGCAACTATGCTTTTTGCATTAGCACTTTTTTCTCCTTTACGTATCTCTAGTTTGGATTTGAATTTATTTGCAGTTTGAAACACTTTTGCCGCTGGTCTTGCATGGATACCAGTCTTATTAATTACAGTTATAATATCAGATACAACCGTATCACCCAAATTTGACATAATTTATCCTCTTAAAACATATTTTAACCTAAATTAATAGTTAATCATTTATAGTTATTATCAGATCACCAGCAGTAACTGACGTCTTTGTCGTTTTTTGCAACTTCATACCTTCAGGAAGATTGGTTATAACCATAATAACGTCATAACTAGGAGCATTTTTAGAAATAAAATCAAAATCAACCTCTAAGAGCTTATCTCCAACCTTTACTTTAGCACCATTTTCAACTAAAGCCTTGAAACCATTGCCATTTAAGACCACAGTGTCAACTCCTGTATGAATCAATATTTCACATCCCTCTTTCGTTAATAGAGCCACAGCATGTAGTGAAGAATGCACAGTTTGTATAACTCCATCAGCTGGCGCATGAATATATTGCTTAACAAGCGATGGCCTCACTGCTAAGCCATCACCTAGCATTTTTTCAGAAAATACAGGATCATTTACTTTTTCTATCGGAACAATTTCCCCAGCTATAGGAGAAAATATTTTTTCATTTTTCATATCTTTTTATAATCCTTCATACATGTCATGAAATTTATTATCAACATAATATAGTAAAAATTGAATAATCAAACTATTAAATCATAAAGAAATTATTATCATTAAACAACAAAAAAATACAAAAATACCTTTTACTTTTACTGAAAAATAACTATAATTAATCCTGAACGGATGTGTGTGCCTTTAATGAAGAGCAAGCAAATAACCTCATATAAGGTATCCAATGCTGAATGGTTTTAATCCTTCATTATATGCTCAAGCAATCCGCCCTTGCACCAGAACAACATAGAGGTTTGTCAGCTTGAAAATGCAATATGCTAATGATCAAACTTATGATCAGGAAAAAAAATTTAATAAACCAAAAATATTTATAGTGACCTCTAAAATAGTAAATCTACTAGGTCTCTTTGTCGCTTGTGTTAGTGTGTCCACTTTCTTTGCTACGCGCTACATTACTATCCTAGATTTCGTTTTTAATGCCAATATCCTCAGCACAATGGTTGCAGCTGTCTTCCTCAACATAATAGTAGAAATATACGGACGTAAAACTGCCCTCAAAGTTTTTATGATAGGGGCTTATTCTATACTACTAGTGTTTTTCCTATCAGCTTTTATTCAGGATTTTAATACCCCTCCTGCCAATTATCTACATGGTGAATCTATTATAAATTTCCATCAGAAAATTTTATTATGTGTATTCATCTCTTATATTGTGGCTTTTTTACTTAATGTTAAATTATATTTATATGCTAAGGAAGAATTGAACCTTAATTTCCTATGGATGAAATCTCTCTTATCCCTAGGTGTGTCACAAATTGTATACACTGTAATCTATAATTTACTATGTTTTGCTTTCACTGACATCAATGTCGCCTTATACAATATCCAAAGTGACTTGACTGTCAAATTTGCTCTCTTTTTCTTGTGTATGCTTATGCTCTATTTCATCGTTTCAGGTATTAGAAGTGGCTTCTTTAATGTTGCTAGGCATTTTGAAGATTTTTTGAATAGAAAAAAAATCTCTCAGAATTATCAAGATCCCTTCGAACAAGATTTGCCAGAGCACAAAAAACCTCAACATATGAGCCCAATGGATCAATACATTAGTAATGTTAATAGAAAATACGATCAAACCTATGATAATAATCAGGAAAACTGGAATCATAACAATCGACCAAGACGTTCTCCTGAGACACGTCCTAGAAGAAGAGTCATTGAATCCTCTGCCCATGACGTTACAGATGACAGGCGTAACTTCGATAAAAAATATATTGATAGAGTACCGTTGAACAGAATAGAAAAAGCTCAAAGGCAACTCCCTTTTACAAGAAAAGCACCTACTAATAAAGTGAATCTTAGAAATTCTGCTCAATTTACTAATGAGCGTGATGAATTCCCTAATAATCAAAGAATTCCTAGCCGAGGCTATCAATCATCACTGTCAAACGCCTCAGGGCGTATTTTGGATTATGGTTTGGCCGATAATAAAAATATCAATAATTATGGTAGAAGAAGATAATGAAAAATATGATGCAGCTAATGCAAAAAGCACAAGATTTACAGAGTAATATGCTTAAAGTACAAAAAGAAGTTGAAATTATGACCTTTAGCACTTCTGTTGGTGCTGATTTATTAAAAATGTCGATGAATGGCAGATATGATATTATTAGTATTGATATTGATCCTTCTATTTTAACTTCAGAGGATCAATCTTTGTTATCTGATTTGTTAATAGCTGCTTATAATGATGTTAGAAGAAAGGTAAAAGAAACAACAGAAGATAAAATGAAAGAAGTTACAGCTGGTCTTCCTATACCTCCTGGTATGAAGATACCAGGCTTATTTTAGCGTTTTTGTTAGTTAACAGATAGATCTTTTTTGTTTTATCAGTGGATAGTGTGAAGGTTTAGTGAGTTATGCGTGATAATATAATAGACAATACGGTGTTGTTATTATCTAGGTTGCAGGGTATAGGTCCTAGATCTGCTAGAAGGATTCTTTTTGATCTGATGAAGAAAAAAGAAGGACTATTAAGGCCACTTCTAGATTCGTTGGGTGAGGTATATGACAGAGTTACTACGTGTTCTGAATGTCGTAATCTTGATATTGTTAGTCCTTGCTCGGTGTGTTCTAATAGCAATAGGAATAGAAGTATGCTATGTGTTGTTGAGGATGTTGGATCACTTTGGGCAATTGAGAGGGCATCAGAAAAAAGTGGTTCTTTTAATGGGTTATATTTTGTATTAGGGGGGACGCTTTCTGCTACGCGGGGTGCTACTCCTGAGAGCTTAAATATTGAAGTTTTACTTAATAGAATTGATACTCTTAGTGTAAGTGAAGTTATTTTAGCTACTTCTTCCACTATAGAGGGAAAAATCACTAATGATTATATAGTATCTAAAATACCTACTAGTGTTAAGGTTTCAACTTTAGCGCAAGGTATTCCTATGGGGGGTGAAATTGATTATTTAGATGAAATGACACTCTCTACTGCAATTAACCTAAGAAAAAATGCATTATGAGTATCTTAAAAATAATAAAATATCCTAATAAGATTCTACAGACAGTTTCTTTGCCGGTGGACGTTATTGATGAAGAGCTATTGAGGCTTATTGAGAACATGTTTGATACTATGTATGATAGTGTTGGCATTGGTTTAGCTGCTACACAGGTTGGTATTTTAAAGAGAGTTATCATTATTGATATACCTATTGAAGAAAATAACTATCCTATAGTTATGATTAATCCTGAGATAATTTGGCTTTCTTCTATTTTATCTGAATATGATGAAGGATGTTTATCTATTCCTGGTGTTAGTAGTTTAGTTGAAAGACCTTCTCAAATTAAGGTATCTTACCTGGATATTTTGGGTAATAAACAAGAAATTTTAGCTGAAGGTCTTTTAGCTGTTTGTATTCAGCATGAAATTGATCATTTAAATGGTATTTTATTTGTAGATAAATTATCTAAACTTAAGCGTAGTCTGCTACTTAAGAAGTATAAAAAGAATCAACAAAAAAAAGATATTGATGACAAAGTGGAGTAGCAAGTTAAAAATAGCTTTTATGGGTACTCCAGATTTTGCAGCTAAGGCGCTATCAGCATTACTTGATTCTGGCTATGAAATTAGTTGTGTCTATACAAGGGCACCTAAGATTGCAGGAAGAGGGCAGAAGCTTGTTACCTCTAGTGTGTATGATTTAGCCACTAGAAAAGGGATAGCAATTGAGACGCCAAAAAGTTTTCGTAAATATAAAGATGAGCAGGATAGTTTTTTAGCTAAAGGCTTTGATTTAGTTATTGTTGCAGCTTATGGTCTTATTTTACCAAAAGCAATGATTGAGGCTCCTCCATATGGATGTATTAATATTCACGGATCATTATTGCCAGCTTTACGTGGAGCTGCGCCAATTCAAAGGGCTATTTCTAGCGGAGTTAGTGAAACTGGCATTACTATCATGCAGATGGATGAGAACCTTGATAGTGGTGATATTTTACTACAAGAGCGTCTTCCTATTCATAGCACTACAATCTTTAGAGAGCTTTATGAGGATTTAGGTAATTTAGGTGCTCGTATGATTATTACTACTTTGCAATTACTTGAGCAAGGTGTTTTGACAAAAATTAAGCAAGATCATAGTATAGCAACTTATGCTTCATTATTAAAAAAAGAAGAGGGTTTGTTGGATTTCAATAAAACAGTGGAAGAATTAGATTGTATAGTAAGAGCTTTTAATCCTTTCCCCACAACCTATATTGATTATAATACAGAGCATATTAAAATATTAAAAGTACTTCCTATACCTATGGATTGCATATCTAAGAAGCTTTTTAATACATTTAGTAAGGCTACAATTGGGGACATTATTATAGAGAATTCCCCTAAGAGCCTTTATATTGTTGCTAGGAACGGCTTGCTAAGAATTCTAGAATTACAACGACCTTCTAAAAAATGTCTTTCAGCAGAAGATTTTTTAAGGGGGTTTACTTTTTTAGATGCCTATCACGTTTAGCACTATGATCATTTATACAAATGACAGTTTTTTATGTATAAATTTCTAAATGATTCTATGATGATTTATGTTATAGTAGTCAAATATACAGCGTAAAACAGTGGATGTATTTTCTGCCATTTTATTTATCTGCTTATTAAAAGATTTGGAAGCATCTTCATCAGCCATATCTGATACTTTTTTAAGTAACAGAAAATTTTTACCATAAGTGTTGCATGTTTGTGCAAAGGCTGCTCCTTCCATATCAACACCCAAAGTATTTGGATAAATATCTCTAATTTGTTTAATTATACCACTATCAGAAATAAAACTATCAGCAGTTATGATAAATCCTTGGCGTATGCTATATTTATTAGTTTGCAAATACTTACATAAATCAGCAAAAATATTATTTGTATCACAAGACTTGAAAAATTCTGCTTGTTGTGGCATTTGTCCTAACTTATAACCAAATACTCTAACATCTACGTCACAATAACCGCTTGTATTTGATAAAATAATATCACCAACCGCGCTATTATTTAATCCCCCACAAGATCCTAAGTTTAGCAAAAAATCTACTGAGTATTTATTAATTAGATAGCTTGTTGTTGCAGCACTTGCAGCTTTACCTATTTTTGATATCATTACTACTATATCTAACATCCCATATTTTGCAGTGTAGGTTTTATGAGCATTACCACAGGACTCTTGCATATTAAGAAAATCTAGTGCCAATGCTTCCTCTTCCATTGCTATTATAATGCCAATTTTCATCATATTTCTCACATTTTAACATTTACAAAATAATTTATACATTTTATAATAGAATAATCAATTAATTAATATTATATCAATTTCTAGCAACTTAACATAATTGTTAGATATATAAATGACGGAGTTATTATGTCAAAAATTATAAAATTATGTCTAATTATGATGTTTAGTTTGCAACTTTTTGCTAACGAAGAAAGAATTATCATAGGTTATTTGCCAACCTGGAAAGACTGGGAAGTTAATGATATAGCAGGAGATAAGCTAACAATAATAAAACTATCATTTTTACATATTAAGGATAATAAAGTTACCTTTGGCAATAATTCCCCTAGTTATACTTTTGAGAATAGTGTATTGCGTATGCAAGAGTTAAAAAATAAATATCCTCATCTTAAGGTGATGATCTCTGTTGGTGGTTGGGGAATTGATGGGTTTTCCGATATTGCCGCTGATCCTAAATTAAGAGAGCAATTTACAATTAGTGTTGCTGATTTTATAAGAAAATATAATTTCGATGGGGTTGATATAGATTGGGAATTCCCAATTCATGGGGCGTGGGGTGTTATTAAGGCTAGAGCTGAGGATAAACAAAATTTTGTCTTGTTAATAGAAGAAATGCGTAATCAGTTAAATAAATTAGATCAAGAAACTAATAAATATCATTATCTCTCCCTGGCAGTTGGTGTTGGTCCTTGGGTTGTTAAGGGTGTTGATTTTAAAGCTATGGAGTTGAATGTGGATTTCTTCGGTGTTATGGCATATAATCTTGCAGGTAGCTGGTCTGATAAAACTGAGAATCATGTTGCCTTGTATAAAGATAAAATGCAGTGGGCTACTGATGACGCTGTTAAATTAATTTTGCAAACTGGTATTAAACCTAAACAAATAGTTCTAGGAACTGCCTTTTACGGTCGTGTGCACGCTAATGTTGAAGGGGATACTGAAGATGGATTATATCAGAAATTTCAAGGACATGGCGGTAAGGAGCATCTTACTTACAAAGATATTGCTGAGAATTATCTAAATAATCCTGATTACAATCTATTCTTTCATAAAGAAACTCAATCTACTCATCTATATAGCAAGAAAGACAAAGTTTTTATTTCTTATGCTGATCCAAAAAGCATAAAAGTGTTGATTGATTATACTAAAAAGCATTCCTTAGGAGGAATCCTTATTTGGGAGATCACTCAGGATGATGGGCAAAAGACATTGCTTAACACTATAGGGGATAATTATTAAATACTTGGAAAAGCAGTAAAAATTGATTATTATACTTATGGTAGTATGATTAGCGTCTACATATATAATATGGTGCATATTTTTATGATGAAAAATAATATACAAGCAAGTAGCTTCATAGTAAAACATAAGATAATAATAATTTTTATTGCGATATTTTGTCTTTTTTTAGTGCCAGATAAAATGCTGGTAGCTAATCCTAAAGTAGTTATATACTTGCCTTCTTGGATAAATTGGGAGCTTGATACTATCGATGTCTCTAAGGTCGATGAAATTAAGTTAGGATTTTTTACAATATCTGAAGATTATGAAATAATTAATGGAGTTGACGCTTCAGGAAGTACATTTGATGAAATAATAAAAAGATTACAAGATTTAAAAGAAAAATATCCTAAAATTAAAGTTAGCATTACCCTTGGAGGAGGAACATATAGTCCTGATAAATTCTCCAGAGTTATTTCCTCATATAAGGGGAGAGAAAAAATAATAGCTAATGTTGTGGAAAAATTACAACAAATCGATTTTGACGGCGTAGCAATCGATTGGGAGTTTCCCAATAGCAACAAGGATAAAGTTAATTTCACTTTGTTTATAAAAGATTTAAAAGTAAAAATGGATAATCTTGCTATCAGTACAAAGAAAAAATATTTACTTTCTTATTCAGTCCCAGCTGGTTCTTGGATTGCTAAATTTATTGATATTCCCAAAACACTTAAGTATGTAGATTATATAGAGATAATGTCATATGATTTAGTAGGAAGATCTTCTGAGATGACAGGACATTTAGCTAATTTGTACTCTTCTATTGATGGAGAGTGGTCCACATCTAAAGCAGTGGATTATTTTTATTCAATAGGAGTGCCAAAAGAGAAAATGCTTATGGGTGTTCCATTTTATGGGATCAAATTTGATTATGTTAAAAGTAAAAACAATAATGGCTTGTATCAGGACATTGATAATCAAAAAAGTAACAGAGTTCATTACATTTCTTATTCCCAGATAATGATTTATTATATTACTGATAAGAACTTTAAATTATTTTTTTCTGATGAGGCCAATTCTAGTTATTTATTTAATGAGAAAGAACAACAATTTATAACATTTTTAAATCAGAATGAGGTAAGTAGAATAGTTAATTATATTAAAACTAATAAAATGTACGGTGTAATGATTTGGCATCTATGGCAAGATGATTATAAAAATACATTAACTGATAGAATCTATTACGAAATAGAACCGTAAGTATTTAAAGCTTTTTTTGGAAACCGTAGACTACTTGATCTATTATTCTTGTGAAGGGAAAGACAAGAAGAAGAGTAAGTCCTAAAGTCATATGAGTTAAGGTTATCCAGTTCATCTGGTCTAAATGCTTATATGCATCTAAATTAAATCTTGTAAGATCTTTTAAGTAGTGCTTTATGCTAGAGTATTTTGATACCTTCATATCGCCATCACCAATCAGCGCAATAGCGAAAAATCCAAGGAGAATGTGGGCAACTATTATAACGTACATGAATTTTTCTGACTTAGATCCGCCAAAAGACAACTTCTGCTTAAGATATCTAGTACAAATAACAACTACAATATAAGTTAGAATTATTGTTGTTATAATGCCACTGCTAATATGTGCCATGGATTCTTGTACTTTGCCAGAAATACCAATGAAAATAAAAATTTCCCTTGCAATAAAATATCCAGCAAAATGAATAAACACAATTGTCAGCAATCCGATATTTATGGTTTTAGATAATGACTTATCATTTTCTATATTTTTTTTATTGATAGTGAATAATTTATAAATAAAACCTAATATAAATATGCTAAAAGCTGCATAAGTATAAAAGATAAAAACGGTTGGTAATAATAACTCTTTCATTTAGGTAACCATAAATTTTTTGTTATTATATATACTATATTATATATAAGTATGCAATAACCAAAGTAAGTATTTATATTTACTTTGGTTGAGCCTTACTTCCAAGGATTATTAGCAATATGAGAATCACTTTTTTTACCATTTATAACAGATTTTTCTTTAGATACGTTATCATATGGATTTTTTTTAGTGAAATTAGGATAAGAAAACACGCCAAGTTCAGCAGCTTGCCTTTCTAAATCGGTCACTCTATTAGCTGTACTTGGGTGAGTGGAAAAAACATTATCAGCCTTATCAGCAAAATGATTTACTATATACATATGAGCTGTTGCTTTATTTTCTTGTAATTCACGATTGTTACGTACTAACTGTGAGTACTCTTCCAGTTTTTTTAGAGCAGAGGCTAAGTAGATAGGATTACCACAAATTTCACCACCTCTTTTATCTGCAGCATACTCACGAGTCCTAGATATTGCCATCTGGATTAGCATCGCAACCATTGGTGCAATTATCATGAAAATTATACTACCAAGTAGCCCACCTCTATTGCTATCCCTACCACCAAACATACTACTAAACATAAACATAGTACCGATCATTGAAATGGCTCCTGCAAAAGTAGCCGTAATCGTGCTTATTAATGTATCTCTATTTTCAATATGAGCCAACTCATGGGCTATTACCCCTGATAGTTCTTCTTCTGATAGTAAACTTAATAGACCACTAGTTACTCCAACCGCAGAGTTTTGGGGATTGCGTCCAGTAGCAAAAGCATTAGGAATCTCCTGGTCAACAACATATAGCTTTGGCATTGGTAAAGAAGTATTAGATATTAATTTTTCAACAATTTTATAATAATTAGGATACTCATTAGGATTAGCTAAAATAGCACCCGACATTTTTAAAACCATACTATCAGAATTCCAATATGCTAAAAAATTCATCGATGCAGCTATCACAAAAGCCATTATCATACCTTGCTTGCCACCAGCCATATAACCAACAGAGACAAAAAATCCAGTGAGCATAGCTACCAACACAAAGGTTTTAAAATAATTCATAAATACATACCTCCTTAGTAGGATTTAACATTTTATATATAATCAGTAATAGAATTTTTGTCAAATATCTTATTTTTTTGACATCTTTATTATTTCCATAAAATCTTCTTTGCTTACTGGTAATACAGATAGCCTAGAGTTTTTTATAAGAATCATATTTTGCAACTTAGGGTTCAATTTTATACTGCTTAAACTTACTGGGTTACTTAACGCTGCTTTAGTTTTAACATCAACACATGAGAAATTATGATCAGTATCTGGGTATGCTTCTTTGTAAATTTCCACAATACCAACTATTTTTCTCTCTTCTGCTGTATGATAGAAGAAGGCTAAATCACCTACTTTCATTGCCCTTAGATTGTTTCTAGCTTGATAATTTCTAACGCCATCCCAAGGCTCAACATTGGCTTTTACCTGATTATCCCAACTAAAAGTTGATGGTTCAGTTTTAAGAAGCCAATAGCTTATATTGGAGATGGATTTAATTATTGATTCCATATTGTTATTCTCATTTCATGAATTTCAATTGTATGGAACAAGTTAGCCATATTATATGGATCATTTTTAAGCCATTGTTCTACTATTTCTTTATTATCAGCAGTCACTATCATAAGCGAGCCAACTGGAGTTTGCTCTTCAATTATGGGTCCTGCCATTTTAATTGTGAGAATATTTTTAGCCAAGTATGCAAGATGCTCTGGGCGGGTTTTCATTCTTAGGGCTTCAGAGTTTTTTCTATCTTTAGCTATTATGACAAAATCCATTTTTAATTCCCTTATTTTGCTACAGCTGTTGTTAACATTGGCATATTAGTATAATTTTCCATAAAATTTTCCAAAGGCATATTTTCTTCAATAATTCTTGTACCAGTTGTTGCTTTATTGGCAATTTGTTTTATAGTCATATTGCGCAGAGCAACTTTATCTGGTGTTATTTTGATATTTCCTGCTAAGCTTCCCTTATTATATGATATTAGATGGTTATTTGTAAAATCACTAACTAAATTATCTTCATCATCTTTATAAACTGCCGACATCAATATTTGCAGACTATCGTAGGCAGCTATTTCTATTGATTTTAGAGAGTTATTATATAATTTATTGTATAAAACGGCAAACTTAGTGTTAGAGACATCGTTTATGGTGGCAAAGTATGCATTTCCTAAGATATTATTATTACGCGTTATTGGATCATCAAGGGCGCTAACACCAATTATATTTAAAGTTTTATATTCTATTGAAAATGAAGGTAGATAAGATGCCAATATAGCTGCTCTTTGTCCAAAATCTGCAATTATTAAGGTATCGAAATCAAGATTTGGTGATGGTGGCTTTGAAACAATATTCCCTTTATCATCTTGAATTATTTTGTTTTTATTATTTTTCAGTTTATTTGTAATAGATATAACTTTTTTCAGTTCAGTTTCAGTTAGCAAATTACCAACGTAAGTTGATAATTTAGGAGTATTCACTGGGTAAGTAACCACTCGTACCAATTTTAGTTTCTTCTTATTTAGGTATTTCGAGATGTTTTCTACCATTAATTGACCATATTTATTGTTTGGAGCTAACAGTGCAAAACTTTTAGCATTTTTATTTTTAATTAAATAAGCAATAGTTGCTTCTATTTCGCTACTTGCTAAAACTGCCACACTATACAGATTTTCTATACTGCTAATTAATTTTACATCATTTGATAAAGTAAATACAGGAATAGAGTATTTTGCTAGTGCAGATGCAACAACTTTAGCCTCATCCGCTAATAGTGGCCCCAAAACAGCTTGATTCTTATCAGAAATTACTTGTTTGGCAATCTTTGCAGCCACCTCAACATTTCCTTCTGTATCATAAATCTTCAAAACAATATTCTGATTTGGATTGTTAGCGTAGGCTAAATTAATTACTTTTAAAAGACTTTTTCCAATATTGGCATTTTTTCCACTAAGAGGCAGTAGAACTGCTATATTGTAAATTTTTTCTTTATCTTGTGTAATTGTTTTTTCTTTAACAGAATCAAATACATGATCACATGAAGTTATTAATCCAAATAGTAAAAATACTGCTAACTTTTTAGTCATTTTTATCCTATTATTATAACATAATCATCAATAATCATTGTAGTATAACATATAAACATACAAATATTAAACAAATGCAAAATGGCACACTTTATATAATTTCTACTCCCATAGGCAACCTTAATGATATAACTTTAAGGGCACTGGAAACACTACGCAGTGTGGATATTATTATTTGTGAAGATACTAGGGTTTCAAGAGTTTTATTAAAGCATTTTGCTATAGATAAAAGATTAATAAGTTATAATAACAATAATGAAAGGGGAAAAACACCAGTTATAATAGAGTTATTACTATCGGGTAAGAATATTGGATTGATTTCTGATGCAGGTACTCCACTTATCTCTGACCCAGGATTTATTTTGCTTAGAGAGGTGCAAAACAAGGGGATTAAAGTTGAGGGGATAGGGGGGATATGTTCAATAATCTTAGCACTAACGTTGTCTGGTTTGCCTAGTAATCAATTTATATTTTTGGGATTTTTAGAGAGGACATCAAACAAAAGATGTGAGATTTTTAGGAAGTACAGAGCGGATAATCTAACAATTATTTTTTTTGAATCGCCAAAAAGGATCAAAAACACTTTACAAGATATAATGGATGTTTTTGGTAAGGATGTAGAAATAGTTATTGCTAGAGAACTAACTAAGATGTACGAGGAAATAAAAAGAGAAAAAATTGAAAACTTAATTGATCTTTATAATACTAAGCCACCAAAGGGTGAAATTGTAGTATTATTACGCTCCTGTAGTGACAATATTTCTCTTGAGAGCTTAGATGCACACATAGAAGATTTTTTTAGTAAAGATAAAAATAAAAATATCAGCACAAAACATATGGCTAAAATAATTGCGAGTGAGTTGGGGGTGAAAAAAAATGTTGTTTATGAAAAGATTATTCAATATAAAAACAACGTATGTAAAGGGTAGAGAAGCAGAAAAAAGGGGAAAAAAATATTTACAGAAAAACGCTTGGAATATCCTTGCGTTAAATTACAAAACAAAAGTAGGAGAGATCGATATAATTGCCTTAAAGCACGATATTTTAGTAGCATTTGAGGTTAAATATAGAGAAGATTTAGAAATGCTGCCCTATAGTGTTTCTAAAAATCAAAGACATAGGATTAGCAAAGCGATATTGCTTTTTCAAAAAAGTAATAAAAATTATTCCGATAAATATGTCAGATTTGATGTATTATTACTAAGTAAAGATAGTATAGAGCATATAGAAAATGCATGGTAGGATTTTTAATATTTTAATATGGATATCGTTATGACAAAATTAAAAGTAGCTTTTCAGATGGATGAGTTAAATAAATTAAATTTCAACTCCGATAGCACGTATATGTTAATGCAAGAAGCGTACAATAGAGATTTCAAGATATATTTTTACTCTCCCAAAGATCTTTCATGGGTTGATAATAAAGTAGTAGCAAGAGCTTATTGTGTCAGAGAAATATTAGATCTTACAGATTTAAAAACACAAGATATCCCAATTAAATATAATCAGAAAGAACTAATAGATTTAGCCGCAATGGATTTTATTTTCCTTCGGCAAGATCCACCATTTGATATGGCATATATAACTTCAACATTTCTCTTAGAGAAATTGATGGATAAGGTTAACATAGTTAATAACCCAATTAGTGTAAGAAACTCTCCAGAAAAGCTTTTAGTGACTGAATTTTATGAGTATATGCCTAAAACAATTATTAGTTCGGATTATATAACAATCAATCAATTTTTAGAAGAGAATGGCTCTGCTGTTATAAAGCCTTTATATGGCAATGCAGGTTCTGATGTGTTTTTCCTAAGAAAAGGTGATTTTAATGCAAAGGCAATTATTGAGTACTTTTTACACACTTTTAAAGAGCAAATTATGGTGCAGGAGTTTATTGAAAATGTTAAGTTAGGTGATAAGCGTGTAGTGCTGATTGATGGTGAGCCTTATGGCTGTATTAACCGTATTCCTAAAAGTGGCGAGATAAAATCTAATTTAGCAGCTGGGGGTAGGGCAGAATACACAACAATAAGTGACAGAGATAGAGAAATATGCAGAGCAATAGAGGGAGCATTAAAAAGATTAGGATTATTTTTTGTTGGTATAGATCTTATTGATGGACGGATTACAGAAATTAATGTCACCTCGCCAACTGGGCTAAGGGCAATTATGAATTTATCTAAAGAGAATCTTGCAATCAAGATGTGGGACAAATTGCTTGGGCAAAAAAATTAGATATTTTTTTCACAAATACTATTAAGTACACAAGTACTGCAGTTAAAACCTTTAGCTTTACATGTGTAGCGGCCATGTAAAATCAGTAAATGATGTGATATATTACGGTAAGGGTGTGGGATTTTTGCTAATAAGTCTTTTTCCACACCTAGTACGTTTTTTGCTGCACTAAGTCCTATTCTTCTGGACAATCTAAAGACGTGAGTATCCACAGGCATACTATCTGCACCAAAAGCAACATTTAAAATTACATTGGCTGTTTTTCTTCCTACTCCTGCCATATTTATTAAATCATTAAAGTCATTGGGGACAATAGAGTTATGCTTATCTATTAGCTCTTGTGACATTTTTATAATATTTTTAGCTTTGTTTTTATAGAGACCGATGATTTTAATATGCTTTATAAGAGCTTCCTCGCCAAGATGAAGCATTTCTTGTGGAGTAGACACAATTGTAAAAAGTTCTTTAGTGGCGATATTTACAGTTGAATCTTTTGCTTGGGCAGACAAAATCACAGCAACTAATAATGTGTAATTATTAGTAAAATTAAGCTCCGTTTTTGCCACTATTATTGTAGTATTTAAAGTTTCAAATATTTTCTTTATTTGAATCTCATTTAACATGTGGAGATACCATAGCTAATGCTTAATAGTGAATTTTTGGTTCTCTGCAACTTGAAAAAATTCCTTCAGGACTTGTTTTTGCTGAGTAGTCATTTTTTTAGGAGTTTCAACAAGTACTTCAATATAAAGATCACCAAAGTTGCCACTGTGATTTAATATTTGCATGCCCTTAGCTTTAATTCTTATAATTTGACCAGCATTAATACTTTCTGGAATAGTAATATCTAAAGTTTTAGAATCTAGGGTTTTAATAGATATAACGTCCCCAAGGGCCGCTACAATCATAGGGACAGAAATTGTCAAATAGAGATCATGGTTTTTTCTAGTAAATATAGGATGTTTAGTAATCTGCACTGCCACATATAAATCACCAGAAGGCGATCCTTGTACGCCAGCTTCTCCTTCTCCTGTAAGTTTAATGCGCATACCCTCATCAATACCAGAGGGAATCTTTACAGATAAAACTTTAGATTTTTTCACTCTCCCCTCACCGGAGCAAGAAGTACAATGGTTTTTTAAAATCCTCCCCTCAGTAGAACATTTTCCACAAGGTTGTTCAACAGAAAAGAATCCCATTTTTCGCCTTATTTTTCCTTGCCCTCCACAATCAGGACAACTAACATATTCAGCAGTACCTTTATGTCCTTGTCCTTGACAAACATCACAAGGATATACATTATTAATATGAATATCTTTGTCTACACCAAAATAAGCTTCTTCAAGACTTATTGCTATATTATATAATAAATCATTGCCACGTCTATTGCGCGAACCACGTTCCCTGCGTCTTCCAGAGTTGCCAAACATATGCTCAAATATTTCATTTATATCTCCAAATCCTTCAAAACCACTTTCAAATCCGCCACCAGGATGACCTTGTGCATTATAGCTTCCATTATCATACATAGCTCTTTTTTGCGGATCTTTTAGAACTTCATAGGCTTCAGAAACTTCTTTAAATTTTTTCTCCGCTTCTGGATTGTTTTGATTGCGATCAGGATGATACTGCATTGCCATTTTACGGTAGGCTGATTTTATTTCATCATCATTTGCACTATTAGCCACACCTAAAGTTTCATAATAATTTTTCATTGTTACTCTTTTTATTTTCTGATTTTTACTATACTACTATTAAAGAGATAAGAATAGTGTTAATAAAACCATTCTTATCTCCCTAATATATAGAGGATAAAAGTATTATTTTTCTTTAAAATCACCATCAACAACTTCTGGATTCTCAGAACCAGTGGGTGCACTTTCAGAAGATTGACTGCTTTGTGATTCCTTATAAAGCAGTTCACCAAGTTTGATTGATAATTTCATTAAGTTATCAGTTTGCTCTTTAAGTTTCTCGCTAGAGTCTTGTTCTTTTAAAGCTTTCACCTCAAGAATCAGAGCATCAATTTCTGATTTTAAATCTAATGGTACCTTATCTCCAAGTTCAGATAAACTTTTTTCTGTACTAGATATCATAGTATCAGCTGCGTTAATAGCATCAATTTTATCCCGTACCAATCTATCATTTTCGGCATTAGCTTCAGCATCTTTAATCATTCTCTGAATTTCTTCATCGCTTAGCCCAGAGGATGACTGTATCTTAATTTGATGTTCTTTTCCAGTTCCCTTATCTTTTGCTGAAACACTCACTATGCCGTTGGCATCTATATCAAAGGTCACCTCAATCTGTGGAACACCCCTTGGTGCACCAGCAATACCTACTAAATCAAACTGTCCCAGTAGTTTGTTATCAACTACCATCTGACGTTCTCCTTGAAATACTCTGATAGTAACAGCATTTTGATTATCTTCTGCTGTAGAGAAAATCTGTGATTTTTTAGTTGGAATAGTAGTGTTTCTATCAATAAGTTTAGTGAATACTCCACCTAGTGTTTCAAGTCCTAGGGATAAAGGAGTAACGTCTAATAATAGAACATCTTTAACATCTCCCCTTAATACACCACCTTGTACCGCCGCTCCAATAGCAACCACCTCATCAGGATTAACTCCTTTATGTGGTTCTTTCCCAAAGAAAGCTTTAACTTGTTCAATGATTTTTGGCACTCTAGTCATACCACCAACTAATATCACCTCAGAAATATCTCCAGCTAATAAGCCAGCGTCCTTAAGAGCCATCTTACAAGGATCCATAGTTTTTGTTATTAAATCAGCCACTAAAGATTCAAATTTAGCTCTGCTTAATTTGATATTTAAATGTTTAGCACCTCCGGCGTCGGCTGTAATAAATGGCAAATTAATCTCTGTCTGCATAGCACTAGATAACTCTATTTTAGCTTTCTCTGCTGCTTCTTTTAATCTTTGTAGCGCCAATTTATCCTTAGCTAAATCTATAGAGTTTTCTTTTTTAAACTCTTCAATTAGGTATTCAATGATTTTTCTATCAAAATCTTCTCCGCCTAATGTAGTATCTCCATTGGTTGACTTTACTTCAAATACTCCATCTCCTATTTCTAGGATTGATATATCAAAAGTACCACCACCAAGATCATATACTGCTATAGTTCCAGCTTTCTTTTTATCCAAGCCGTAGGCTAAGGCAGCAGCCGTAGGTTCATTAATTATTCTTAATACTTCTAATCCTGCAATTTTGCCGGCGTCCTTTGTTGCTTGTCTTTGAGCATCATTGAAATATGCAGGCACTGTAATTACTGCTTTACTTACAGGCTCACCTAACCATGATTCAGCAGTTTCTTTCATTTTTTGTAAAATAATTGCACTTATTTCCTGAGGTGAGTATTGTTTATTGTCGATTTCTACCCAAGCATCCCCATTACTACCTTCGGCAATCTTAAAGGGTGAAAAACTTTTTATCTTATCAATACTCGTGTCTGTATATTTCCTTCCGATTAATCTTTTAACTCCAAAAAGAGTCTTCTCGGCATTGGTTACTGCTTGTCTTTTTGCAGATTGACCAACTAGTTTCTCATTGCTTGTGAATGCAACCATGCTTGGTGTTGTTCTTGCTCCTTCTGAATTCTCTATTACTTTTGGCTCAGCTCCATCCATAACCGCTACACATGAATTAGTTGTTCCTAAATCTATACCTATTATTTTTGACATCTTTTATTTTCTCCTTGTTTTTTATATTATTTAATTCTTATCGGGCAATATTAAGAATTCGTAATTATTCCAACTTTTGCTGAACGCAGTAAGCGATCGTGGATTTTGTATCCCATTTCTATTACTTCACATATAGTGCCATTTTCTTTCTCAGAATCGGCTTTAGAATATAATGTTTCATGATAGTTAGGATCAAATTTTTCTCCCAGTGGATTAATACTAATAACACCAAATTTACTAAATAATCTTTCTAATTCTCTGTGTGTTAGTTTAATTCCTACAACGAAGTTTTTCATGCTACTATCTTCAATTTCTTCCTCTTTTATACCATCCAATGCTTTATTAAACACATCTTGTACAGAAAGCAACTCTCTAGCAAAATCACTAACAGCATATTTTGTTATATCTGATTGCATTTTATCGAATCTTTTTCTTGCATTATCAAACTCTGCTAGTGTTCTAAGATATTTTTCATTTAATTCCCTAAGTTTTACCTCAAAATTTTCCTGCTCTTCTATGATATTTTCATTATTATCAGGCTTATTTGCTTCTTCAGAATTATTTTCTAATACTACGTCATTTGCTTTATTTTCTTCACTCATATATCTTTTCCTTTTTCTCCTTACAACATCTCTAAAGTATAAATAGTTTCAAAAAAAATAATGTCAAGATTATTTTAGAAAATACAACATATTAAAATATTTGTATTTTTTATTAATTGGATTACATTTATTGGTGAAGTAGCAAAATAGTAGGAGTCTCTATGGAAAGAGTTGCAGGCAGAAGAAAAAATGAATTGCGAACAGTAGAAATAACAACAAATGTTAATGCATACGCGGAAGGGTCATGTTTGATTTCCTTTGGCAATACCAAAGTACTATGTACAGCCTCAGTTGAAAATAAAGTACCACATTTTATTAAAGGTAGTGGCTCTGGCTGGATATCAGCAGAGTATGGCATGTTGCCTAGATCCACAACTGAGAGGATGGAAAGAGAAGCTGTAAAAGGCAAACAAGCCGGTAGAACACAAGAAATTCAAAGACTTATAGGAAGAGTACTTAGAAGTGTTGTTGATCTGCAAAAGATGGGTGAGAGACAAATTAAGATCGATTGTGACGTTATTCAAGCAGATGGTGGAACTAGAACGGCAGCTATCAGTGGCTCATATGTTGCACTTTTTTTAGCTATGCAGACACTAATCAATCAGAAAGTAATCACAAGTATGCCAATTATCGATGAGGTTGCTGCTGTATCCTGTGGAGTATTAGCTGGCATCCCTTTGCTTGATTTGGATTACAAAGAAGATTCTACCGCAGAGGTTGATTGTAATTTTGCTCTTACCTCAAGTGGTAAAATTATTGAAATGCAAATTAGCTCAGAAAAATCACCCATTAATAAAGAGTTATCAACAGAATTACTATCTCTAGCAGAGGTAGGCATAGCTGAATTAATAACTAAGCAAAGGCTAGCCATCTTATCCACTCAACCTAGGTAGTATACAATGAAAATAGTTTTGGCTTCCCATAACAAAAACAAGTTACAAGAATTACGATTTTTAATAAAAAATATGCCAATTGAAGTCTTATCTTCTCAGGATTTTTCCCTAGTAGAGCCAGAGGAAAGCGGAAATAGCTTTGCAGAAAATGCTTTAATTAAAGCACAATATACAGCACAACAAACAGGGTTGATTGCTCTGAGTGATGATTCTGGGTTAGAAGTTTATTCTCTCAACAATCAGCCGGGTATTTTTAGTGCTAGATGGGCAGTAGATTCTAATTATGATGTGGCCATTGCAAGGATAAAAAAAGAACTCGATTTAAAATATAAAGATATAAATTTTGATACCAAAGCTCGTTTTGTTTGTGTATTATGTATCTATTTTCCTAATGATATATTATCATTAGGTATTAAAAAAGGTCATTACAGCTTTCTCCAAGGAGAAGTTGAGGGTATTTTAGTTTTTCCTCCTAGAGGTAATAATGGATTCGCTTATGATACTATATTTCAACCCCAAGGGTTTGATAAAACTTTTGCCGAAATGTCTTTTATTGAAAAAAATTCTTTAGGACATCGCTACCTGGCATTTCAAAAATTAAAGGAGTATCTACTGCAATATGTATAACACTTTTAAACCTTTAACAGAAGGAACAATTAGCATATACATCCATTGGCCCTTTTGTTCCAAAAAATGTCCATACTGTGATTTTAATTCTTATGTATCCAAAGAAATACAATATCATAAATGGTTAGAAGGTTATTTTAATTCCATAGAACAGCAAATGCATTTCCTAAAGGGTAAAAAGATAAAATCCATCTTTTTTGGAGGAGGTACTCCTTCTTTAATGCCAGTTGACATGCTCTATCAATTGATATCTTATTTTAAAAAATATAATCAAACTAACTTTCAAACTGATATAAGTGAAATTACTCTTGAAAGCAATCCTTCTACTTTTGAAATCAATAAATTTAAAGATTTTAAAAATGCAGGTATTACTCGCCTTTCTACGGGAATCCAATCTTTTAATGATAGAAATTTGAAATTCTTAGGGAGAAATCACTCTGTTGCTGAGGCAATTGTTGCACTTGAAGAATCAGCAAAAATATTTACAAGAACAAGTTTTGATTTAATTATGGGGCTACCTCAGCAGAGTACAATCCAGTGGCAACAAGAACTCACTTTTGCAATGCAGTTTATTGGGGAACATATATCTATTTATCAGTTGACAATAGAGGAGGGGACTCCTTTTTATTACAAAAAAATCCAATCTGCAACTGAAGAAATAGGTGAAGAAATATACACTTATACCCTTGCAAAACTTGAAAATATAGGTCTTTATGCTTATGAAATATCTAATTTTGCAAAACAAGGTTGTGAAAGTATTCATAATCTCAACTATTGGCAAGGTGGCGAATATATCGGCATTGGCCCCAATGCCCATGGTAGGGTTTTTTATCAAGGTGAATGGTTCGCTACTTGTGAATACAAAAATCCTGCCATATGGCTTGATAAAGCCTGTTCTAATGAAAATATTTTTGCAGAATACACTAAGCTTACTAATTTTGAAAGATGGCAAGAAATTATCATGACTTCCCTAAGAACAAAAGATCCATTACACCCAGATCTATTAGCTCCCATTGAACATAATAAAATCCATTCCCTAATTGAACAAGGACTTATGCTACAACAAAAAGATGCCTTATATATAAGTAAAAAAGGACACCTATGCCTAAATTATGTTATAGGCCAGCTGCTTATTTAATTTTCTTATTAATTACACCTGCAAAACCATGCGATAAAATAACTAGCTCTAACTCAATTTTTAAGCGCAAAATAAGAATTTGCAAGCCCTCAGAGGGTATTTGTATTACTAAGCTTGATCTTGTAACTTCTTAGCCGAACTTTCTATCAGTTTTGAGAGAGCTTGCTCTTCACATAGGCCTAAACTAACAGGATTCTTGGGAGAGAGATTTTTATAATTCCAGTATCCTTTTGATCTGATAGATTTTATTGTATTGGTTGTTGTCCGTAAAAGCTTAGAAATTTGATAATCATTAATATCTGGGTAATGATTTATTATCCATAAAATAGACTCAGGCTTAGCCTTTTTCTTGAATTTACTTTGCTTTGTGCTATCTTTTTTTACCACTTTTGTATATTTATTATATTCTTTACTTTCTACATATGCTAGTGATTTTGTTGGATCAAGTTCACATGCTTTAATATCCTCTTCGCTTAACTCTCCAGAGCTGATCGGATTCATAGGTTGTAATGACTTATGAGTCTCTTCATTGGCTATGGATTCTACTTCTAAAAGATGAATCATACAAAAATCAGCTATCTGTTTGAACGTTAGTGATGTGTTCTCTATTAGCCATACTGCTACTGCTCTAGGCATTAATGGTTTCATTGCATTAATCTCTTATTGGTTATATCAACATATATTTAATTATACTATATTTTATCTTTTTTAAAAAATCTGATTGTTAATACTCCCATTAACATGACTATTATCGAGATTGTTGACCACGCTATTTTAATATTTATCAGAAAAAGTAACCCAATTAAAGTTGGACCAATCACCCGACCTAAGCTGCTCATTGATTGATTAATACCAAAAATAAGTCCTTGCTGATGTTTATCTCCTTTTAAAGATAAACTAGATTGAATACTTGGATTAACCATCGCAATACCTACTGTCATTATGATTGACGATAATAAAACTAAATATACACTATCACTAAAAACAAATGCTCCAATTGATAATGAATATAATATTAACCCATATATCAATGACTTCCTTGCATTAAATATTTTTGCTATATTTAACTGTACAGCCGTCATTACTAAACCTGATATTGCCCAAAAAAAACCTATGTCTCTCGCACTTAAATCGAAGTAACCATTTAACCATACACCTAAAAAAATCTGCACTCCAGACATTATACCTGTAAACATCATGCTTAAAAACGTAAAAAAAAGAAAATTCTTATCAATGGAGAATTTTTTAATTTGCAATACTATACTTGCTAATGGTTTTTTTTGATTGCTTTTGTTATGTAAGCTTTCCTTAAATAAAGCAATAGTACCTACACCTGCTACTATATTAAGAATTGCTGAAATATTAAAAGGAGTAGCAAAATCAATGTTTGCTAAAATATTACTATTACCTGCTAAAAAACCTCCAAGTGCTGGGCCAAGAACAAAACCAAGACCAAAGGCAGAAGAAATTATAGCTATGTTTTTGAAGCGATTACTCTCTGAAGATACGTCTGCTGCTGCCGCAAAAGCTACAGAAAAATTTGCAGCAAAGAATCCTGCTAAGCATCTTAGCATAATAAAACTACTAAATGTTTCTACTTGACCTGTCCAATAATAGATAATAGCTGTAGCAAACATCGGTAAAGCTAATGGTAGTTTCCTCCCCACATAATCACTAATTATACCAAATGTTAAATTACCAAATATGGCAAAAAGTGCAAATAAAGATGTAACGTATCCTATTTCTACACTACTTAAGGAAAATTTTAACTTGAAAAGCGGTAATAGTGGAAAAATCATTCCAAAACCCATCAGATCTATCAAAGTTAATAAAAACAGTATGGGCATAAAATCTCCAACAACACAATAAGAAACAATTATTGATCAATATTTTATTTAGATATGTTGTCTTGTTATTTTGGTGTAGTCAATCCAAATCCAGAAAATTTCGCATTGAACTTAGATACTTTACCTGCGTTATCAACCATTTTTTGTACTCCAGTCCATGCAGGATGTGTTTTTATATCTATATCTAAAATCATAACGTCCCCTGCTTTCCCCCAAGTTGATTTGGTTTCAAGCTTAGTACCGTCAGTCATTTGAATGCATATATTATGATAATTAGGATGTATATTCTTTTTCATTATTAGATCTCCAAAAAAATTCCCTAGGGTATTACGATAAATGTAGAATAATTTTATATCACTTTATTGTCAAGAAAGATTTTATTTTAACGTCCCTTATCAGATAATAGATATGATAATGTAATAACTGAAGCAATTAAAAACGCAAGACCAATAATTATCCAAGCAAGAGAGGGTGAAAACTGTAAATACATAAATCCAACTATCAAAGGACCAAGTGTCTGACCCAGTGTGCCCGCAGATTGACTTAAGCCTAAAATAAAGCCCCTTTGTAATTTTGAGCCATACAGAGATATTGTAGAGTTTAAATTTGGATATAAAATACCTATCCCAGCTGCTAAAAATACTACTATTATTGCTAATGAAGTTAAACTTGGTTTAATTAATACTGCAAATATTGCAAAAGCTGATATTTGAAATCCTAATAAAATTGCCTTCCCGCCACTAATATAACGAGGAGATACAATCTGCACAACAGCAGCAATGAAAGCAAATAAAGTACCAATTATACCTAAATCAAAAGGGCTAAGATCGAATTTACTAATTGTCCATGTTGTTAAAAAAACATTGATTGATGCGAAACCAAACCACATTAAAACTGATAAATATATTAAAAACATCATCTGTTTATTATAGTAAATCAAAGTTAACGTTCTGGACGCTTTTGTCACTAAATTAAATTTATGTCGCTGTGATTTTGGTAGAGTTTCTTTGAAAAAAATTGATGCTAATACTGCTGCAACAGTTGTAGTAACAGCCGCCATCTCAAAAATCATTTTCAAATCAGCATTTTTTATATCATCTCCTGCTAAAAACCCTCCTAGTATTGGCCCTAACATAAATCCCAACCCAGTCGCGGCTCCTATAATTCCCATATATTGGGTGCGTTTCTCTACAGATGATAAATCAGATGTGGCCGCTAAGGCAACTGAAATGTTTCCCGTGAAAATCCCAGCTATCATCCTTGCAATTAAAGCCTCATTAAAGCTAGTAGCGTTTGATAGTAAATAATATGAAAAACCTATGGCAAATAAACAAACTACTATAATCAATTTTCTACCAAATCTATCACTAAGCGCTCCCAACAATGGCGCTGTTATTAATTGAAAAAATGAAAAAACCGCTGTTAGTACACCTAATTGAAATGCATTGATATCAAATTTTATTGCAAATACAGGCAATAGCGGCAAAATAATCCCAAATCCTATTGAGTCAACTAAAACAATTAAAAATAACCAAAACATGAACTCCCCAGTCTAACCATAAAAATACCAAAACGACAACCCTACTATCTTGAATGTAAATAACCAATGTATATCGGATAGACTACCGCTATTGTAGTATATTTTATAGCTTTATTCTACTTATTATTCTACCACTACATACTCAGGTCTTACTTTTGTTGGAATATTAGCAGAACTATTTAGGTAGTCTTCTATTCTATCTTGCTTCTTTTCCACTAGCAATCTACTAGAAGGTAAGCAATTAATATTATCTTCACTTAATATATACTGCTTCTTTGCTGAGTAATAGTTTTCAATATCTAAACATACAGCTGTGCTTGCTAATAAAACTAAAATATTTAAATACATTGTTAATTAACAACCTTTAAAGTTGTAATAACTTTTTCATTATTTCCTTTTAGGGAGGTTATGCTGATATTATAGCCAGCTTCTTTTGCTATTAAGATTGCTGGAGTAATATTATGTAGAGGGGATTCTTCTGAAAAAATACAGTTGTTAACTTTTGCGCTAGCTAAATAACAAATATCCAGTGCTTTACAGTTGCTAATTCTTACGTTAGAATTAATATCTTTATTATTTTTTATATAACTTAAATCTGTTGCTAACACACTATAATCGTTAATTTTTGATGATCTTTGAGGAGATATTTTTAATCTTTTATTATTATAAAATGCTCCCATACCTTTTTCTGCAGTGAACATTTCATTGGTTATAGGATTGTAAATTGCAGTTGCAAAAATTTCTGAATCCCTTTCTACAGAAGCACATATGCAAAAATATGGAATACTTTTGACAAAATTTTTCATACCCATAATACCGCTTACAATAAAATAATTAGATTTATCTTTATTATCTATAATTTCGTTATTTTTATAAATAACACTGTAATTTTTTCTAAAATCTAAAAGATCCCTACTAATGTTTTTTTGCACCTTTATGTTTGAATTTATTGCAAAATCTAAAGCTATTTCATGATTAGATACTAAATGTTCTAACTCATTAAAATCCCTTATAACAGAGTGGGAGTACTTTTTAACAGAGATACTTAGTAAATTAGTTAAAGATGTTTGCATCTATTTTGCTCTTTCCACATAAGTTGAATCACCTGTACTTACAACAATTTTAGTGCCACTTTCAATATGTTGAGGAACCATTACTCTAATTCCATTTTCAAGGATCGCAGGCTTAAACGAGCCAGAAGCAGTTTGACCTTTTATTACAGCCTCTGTATCCACCACCTCTAATACTACATTTGCTGGCAGAATAATATTAATCGCTCTCTCCTCATAAAACTCTATATTTACAACCATTCCTTCTTTAAGATACGCTCTCTGATCATCACTTAATTCTGCCTGTGAAAGAGGTATTTGTTCATAATTATCGTTATCCATAAAGATATAAAATGTTCCTTCTATATAAGAAAACGTACACTCTCTTTGGTCTAAAATTACTCTTTCTACACCCTCATCTGATCTAAAACGTTCATTCAATTTATTACCTGAGATAACATCTTTCAATTCCACTTGTGCATACGCACCACCTTTCCCTGGTTTTACGTGATACGTATCAACTGCCTTGTAAAGCCTAGTATTATGTAAAATTATCATTCCAGGACGAATTGCATTAGCATTTATTTTCATTATTTTCCTCTTCTTATCAAAACTCTCGTATAGTTTAGCCCTTATTGTTTAAATACTCAATCAGATTTTCAACACAATTAAATAATAAGCACTCATATTTTGTCGCCATATCTTTATAGGATAAATAGATGCTTTTTTCAATATTAACTAAAATGATTTTAAAGCCATTTTCTATTGAAAATATCAAATAAGGTAGCGAATTACCAGTATCAACTATAATTAAGAGATTATTCATATTATTTGCTACTATTGTAGCCTTAAGTAAAACAATTCCTAAATTATGTACTACAGAGTAATCAACAAGAACAGCTTCTTTACCAGACAATGCAACCAATAATTCTTCTTGTGAGTATACTTTAAGCATAAAAAATTAATCCATAAAGCTATATTGGGGAGCACTAATACTCCCCAATAGCGATTAAATTAATAAAAAACTATTTAGCAAGTTTCATTAAAGCAGTTGCAGTGTCAGACATTCTACTAGAGAAGCCCCATTCATTATCATACCATGAAAGAATTCTAACAAAATTATTATCTATTACCTGAGTTTGAGTTAAATCAAATACTGAACTATAAGGAGAGTGGTTGAAATCAATAGATACTAGATCTTCAGAGTTAACTCCTAAAATTCCCTTTAGTTTTCCACTAGCAGCTTCTATCATTAAGTCGTTTACTTCTTTAACGGAGGTGGGTTTTTTAGTGGTGAATTTGAAGTCAATCAATGAAACATTAGGAGTAGGAACTCTAATAGCAGAGCCGTCCAACTTGCCTTTTAATTCTGGTAGTACCAAACCAACAGCCTTAGCAGCGCCAGTAGAGGTTGGTATCATTGATAAAGAAGCAGCTCTAGCTCTTCTTAGATCTTTATGAAAAGTATCCAAAGTAGGTTGATCGCCAGTGTAAGAATGGACAGTTGTACAAAAACCCCTTTCTATTCCAAGGGCATTATTAACAACAAAAGCCACAGGAGCTAAGCAGTTAGTTGTACATGAGGCATTGGATACAACGGTATGCTCGGCGGTTAGCTTGTCATGATTTACTCCATAAACTACGGTTAAATCAGCATTTTCTCCAGGAGCGGATATGAGAACTTTTTTAGCTCCTGCTTGAAGATGAGCAGAGGCTTTTTCTTTTGAGGTGAAAATACCGGTGCATTCATAAACAACATCTATTGCTAATTTGCCCCAAGGTAAATTTTTAGGATCACGCTCAGCATAAACTCCTATTTCTTTGCCTTTTACAACAAGCGTATTATCATTTTTAGCAGAAATATCAACATTTAGTGTTCCATGAACACTATCATACTTTAATAGGTGAGCATTGACTTTTGCTGAACCAAGATCATTGATTGCTACAACTTCAACATCAGAGCGATTTTGTTCTAAAATAGCTCTAAGAGTTAATCTTCCGATTCTACCAAAACCATTAATTGCTACGCGAACAGGCATACTTTCTCTCCTTGTATTTTATTGGTATATATTTTATAATTACGGATCATTGGATGATCTACATTACATATGATAACATAAAAAGAGTATGAAATCGAATCAATCACACATAATCTTAATTTTAAGAGAATACTATTTTGAAGAAACAATTAAGTTCAGAACTGCAAAAATTAGATCTAATGAATGAAGGATTAAAAAATATAACCCAATTATTTTCTGCAAACTTCTCGCCCTCCTCTAAAGAAGGAAGCAATATGATTGATTTACAAGTGGAAAATCAGCAATTAAAAGAAGAAGTAATGCGTTATAAAAATTTACTGAAAGAGGTATTGCATAATTTAGATGACATATCTAGCGATCTGGACAATTTAAAAATTATCGAGCAACAGGTAAAATAATGAGCACAGTTGAGGTTGTTATAAATAACAAATCATATAAAATCGGTTGCTCCACAGATGATGTTGAGCTTACTAAAAGCTATGCCACCTTACTAGACAACAGAATTAAAGAAATGAAGTTAGAAAATCCAACACTTTTTATTGGGATTTCGCAAGAAATTGTTTTTTTATCACAAGCATTTTTGCTCATGACTGAGCTTGATGAAAAAAAAGATAACGCTAGAAAAGTGCAACATGAGGTAATAGATAAATCTGATATTGATAAATTGCAAAAGAAAATCTTTAACTTACAAGAAACCATAATTGCCCTAGAAACTATTATAAAGAATCAAATTCCTTTAACTATAGAGACAGAAGATTCTTAGAAAGATTTATTTTGCCCCTATTGTTGCTAAGCAAAATAGCATGTATACTTATTTGCTAGATTGATTATAAGCAAAAGGTAATAATTTCCAAATATCTGTTAAGTATAGAATTAGAAGTATTTCTACTTTGCTTTTATTTAAAAATGGCAATCTAATTATTATATAATTAAAAAATATTTACTATTAACAATTAATATTACTCGTCTTGCTGGGTATATAAATGATTTAAGCTAATCAAGATGGATATGAATTGTGTAATAATGAATAAGTTTATCAAAAACAATCGAAAAATTACAAATGTATAAATTAAATTTTCAAGTTCTTAAGCATAATAATTTGAAGATTATGGCACTAAACTATGGTGTATTTTCAGCTGTTCGCCTTATGTTTGGTTTATCTTTTACAAAATGGAGTAAGCCTTCCACAAATAGCGCTATTACAAGGAGCATACAGTTTAATTGTGTTGCTGTTTGAATTTCCAACCGCAGTGTTTGCCGATAGCTATTCTAGAAAACTATCAGTTATTCTTGGAGTTGTTTGTAGTTCTATGCTTTATATTTTTTATCTTTATCCAGAGTATTTTTATCTTCTTTTAATTGGACAAATTTTATATTCTTTAGGATTAGTCTTAATCTCTGGAGCTTTCGAGGGATGGGTAATTAACGAAATAGAAGTAACAAAAAATACATATAAGGATTATGCTCATCTATGGACAGAAATTCAGGGGATTGGAAGTATTATAACAGGAGGGATTGCTTTATATTTATTATATTTAGGATTTGGTTATAATGTACTTTTAATAGGATCATTTTTTATTATTAATATGTGTGCTTTAGTATTTGTTTTTTGTCGAGAAAAACCAAATATGAATACTATTACATTCAAGTTTTTATTTGATAATGCTAAAAAATCTTTTCTTATGCTAAGAAATCATGGAAAAATGTATATATTTATCTTTTTGGCATTTACTTTAGGAATGCAAATTATCTATCATTTTTGGCAACCCCTCTTTAGTAATTTAGAAAAAAATATTGCTTCTAATTTATCTGGTAAACAATTAATAACTTTATTTATTGTATATACTGTAACTTTTTTATCACAATTTATTAGCAATAATATTTATAGAAAATATATTCCTGAAAAATATTATTTTACTAGTGGAAGTGTGCTTGCTTTTAACGCCTCTTTGTGTATTTTAGTGTGTATTATTATAGTTGATATTAATATATTTGTGGCTATTATATTTTATGGATTTATGCAAGGTAGTACTAGCCTAATTCCAATTATTATAAGATCTTATTATATTAAAAGATTTGCCCCAGAGAATATTTCTGCTATTTTTGCTTTTTTAAATATGATAAGCCGCTTTGGTGCAGTAATATTACTTGGTTTAATATCTCTGCAAAATGAAATTTTAGACGTAAAATATTTATTTATTATTAGTGTTACTATGTTTTTTATCATTGGCATATCTTTAATCATAGAGAGAATAGCTAAGGCAAAAACCACAACGATAAACTAATTTCAAGGACACATAATTATCTTAGAAACTGTTGTAAAGAAGGCAATAATATAATATAATTTTATTAGGGAGCTGAGAGATTTGTTAGGAATATTTTTTCTTTTGGCTACAAATCATTTTTGATAGAGCCGTCTCTGTTAATTCTGTTGGATTATTATATGGCTTAGCTTTTTTTAAAAAGGCCTATCAGAATCTCTATTGCGACGATCTTTTGGCTTCACTTTTCTTATGGTAAGTTATTATGAATAATAAAGCAACACTAAGAAAAACTTTACTAGAAAGGCGATTGCTTCTTTCCAAAAAAGAAATAGCAAGCTCTTCTGAGTGGTTGCTTATTAATTTTCAAAAAATTTATAAGCAATATTATTTTTCACAATATAAAAATATTGCTGGTTATTATCCCTTTCGTAAGGAAATAGATTGTTTGCCCATATTGGAATATCTTAAAGAAAAAAAACATAATGTTTTGCTTCCTGCTCTTCAGAAAGGAAGTAAAATTCTTAAATTCAGTACTTTTTCAGAAAACTTAGTAAAAAATTGCTTTGCAATTCCTGAAGTAGTTGATGGAGAGGACTATTTGCCAGATTTAATTCTAGCTCCCTTGCTTGCCTATGATAGTTTTGGCAATAGAGTTGGTTATGGGGGAGGTTATTACGATAGTACCCTTAATTATTATAGGACAGTAGCACATAAGTGTTTGTATGTTGGTTTAGCATATGATTTTCAAGAAGTTAAGTTTATAGAGACAGATAAAGGAGATTTTCCTCTTGATATGGTTGTAAGTGATATATCAAATATTTTGACAGCTAAGAGAATAAAATAATACAATTGATAATGTAATTAGGGTTTGTTTTATAAGTGTGATATGAAGATATTGTTTTGTGGTGATATAGTTGGTAAGGCTGGGAGAAGAGTTGTATTGGAAAATATTGCTACTTTGAAAACTAAAATGGCACTAGATTTTGTGATAGTTAATGGTGAAAATGCTGCCCATGGATTTGGTATTACATCTAAGATATGCGAACAACTTTTCTCCTGTGGAGTTGACGTTATTACTTTGGGTAACCATGCTTTTAAGAATAGGGATATTTGCGAGTATATAAAAACTCAGCCGCAGTTGCTTAGGCCAGCAAATTATCATGAAGCAGAGGGAGTTGGTTTTGCGATTTATAATGTTCTTGATAAAAAACTTTTAGTATTAAATTTGTTAGGAAAGGTTTTTATGCAGTCAAAAATATCTTATAGTAATCCATTTATATTCATGAAAAATTTTTTACATCAGTATAGGCTTGGTGATAATATTGATGCAATTATTGTGGATTTTCACGCTGAAACCACATCAGAAAAAAATGCCATGGGTGTTTTTTTAGATGGTAAGGTTTCAGCAGTTTTAGGAACACATACACATATACCAACAGCCGATGCTAGAATATTGCCTAAAGGTACAGCCTACCAGACTGATGTTGGGATGTGTGGGGATTATGATTCGGTAATTGGCATGGAGAAAGAATCCTCAATAGAAATGTTTTTTTTAGATGAGGAATCTGCTAAAATTAAGCTCACGCCTTCTGTAAAATGTGCTACATTGGCAGGAGTGGTTTTAGAAATCAATAATTTTAATGGTCTATGTAGAGGGATTTCTCAGGTGTTAATGGGAGGTTATATTGAAAACATACATATAATGAAATAGGAAATTGTTATGAGAAATAAAGAAAATAAATCTTTTGATAATGATCAAACATATGCGAGCTTATCAAAAATTTTTCACTGGAGTAGGTTGTTATTATTAATATTAATTTACTTGGGGGCTTTCACAGATATTATGGATCACAGAGTGTTGGGCACTATTTTTTTCTTTTTTATTTCCCTTAACATTGTCTGGAAACTTATGAATAAGGTTCCTAAATCTTATGCTGCTACTCATATTGAGGCAAACATTGAGCATTTGATTCATATTTTCATCTATATGTTAATGTTTATAATTCCTATTTTTGGATATCTATCAATTGGCCGTCCTTATAGTTTTTATGGACTATTTAACATACAACCTATTTATAATATCGAAATTGTAAGCACATATATCAAAAATTGGGGCATGGAGGTGTATATGTTTAGGAATCTTATAAATTCTGTACATGTTTTTCTAACTACTTTCATTTTATCTGCTTTAGTTTTTCTTCATATATTTATGATTATTGTAGGAAGAATTATGAGAAAAACCAAGGAAATAGAAAGAATCACTTGGGTTAAAGATAAACAATATTAAATTAAAGGATAATAAGTTCTATGGCAGGGCATTCAAAGTTTAAGAACATAATGCACAGAAAGGGTGCGCAAGATAAAAAAAGAGGAAAAATTTTTACCAAGTTAATTAAAGAGATTACCATAGCGGTAAAAATGGGATCTGCAGATATGGATTCTAATCCAAGGCTAAGGAGTGCAATTGCTGAAGCAAAAGCTAACAATATGCCAAAAGATAATATAGATAGGGCAATTAAAAAAGGTCAAAATAATCAAGATGGTGAGAATTATGAAGAAATTAGATATGAGGGCTATGCTGCAGGTGGAGTTGCTGTGATTGTTGAAGCTATTACCGATAACAGGAATAGAACAGCCTCTGAGGTTAGATCATTATTTACAAAGATGGGGGGTAATCTTGGAGAAAGTGGGAGTGTTAATTTTATGTTTGATAGATTTGGCTTTATTGCTTTTAGTAAAGTGCAGATGCCTTTTGATAAAATTTTTGAAATCGTAATAGAAGAAGGCGCTCAAGATGTCTTGGAAGAAGATAATGGGATTATTGTTCTTACTAAGATAGAAGATTTACATCTGCTTAGTAATATTTTATCTACTAAACTTATGTGTGAGAGTAGTTCTTCTTATATAGGATGGCAGCCAAAAATAGAAATTAAAATTGAAGATGAACAGCATGCTACTTCTATTTTAAAACTGATTGCTGCCTTGGAAGATTTGGATGATGTGCAAAAAGTATTTACCAACTTTGATATGGATATTGAGTTGATAGAAAGGGTAAGTTGATGGATTTTATAGATTTACTAAAAAATTTTCTCTTAGATATTACTGCTCAGGAAGCTGTTTGGATTGCAGTAATCTTTGTTATATTGTTATTAATAGGCTTTGCAACCAAGATAGTAGATAGTTTTGTAAGTTTTAATGGGATTATATTAATAATTACATTATTAATTTGTTCTGTGATTTTAGTGCAGGGTTCTTCTTTACTTTATAAAAAATATAGTGAAAAGCAGAGGAAGGCAAATATGTATCTTAGTCGTCGTTTTTCCTCAGATGAGGTGGCTAAGCGCTATAAGGATAGCGTGCTGGATGAAAAAATATTCTCTCAGCCAGATGGGATTGCAAAAATACCACAGGATACTAGCAAAGAAAAATTACTTACAACACCACTAGAAAATAACTCAACTGCAAGAGTAGAAAATACAGATACCAAGTATAGCAGAAATGAAGATAATATTCCTGAGGAAAGCGTGGAGGAAGATATCTTGATGTATAAGTATTTAGGTAAAGAAAAAGCTATAAAAAATAAATCAACAAAAGATCTAAAAATTAGACCTAATATGGAAACCAGTGATGAGAAATTTTTAAAATCTGGAACTAATACAAATAGTGCAATCAAAACAACAGGAAGGTATATTAAGACTAAATATACGGATAGTGAAATTATTGATTTTCTTGAATTAATTAGTAAAATAGCTGGATATGAGGCTATTTTGAAAGTGCAAAAAATAATTTTTCAGGCAGCAGAATTTTCTGGAAAAGAGCATACTCTTTATGTTAGTTTGGCAGATTATGCATATTTATGCTCACTTAATTTGTGTGAAAAGTTTATTTTTGAGTTTTCCAGCGTTAAGAAAACAAACAAAGAGGAACTTATTATAGTTGCTTTACCAGAATTTTATAAAATTTTGCTTGGATTTAAGTAATTGATAGTACTTGGTATTGATCCTGGTTTGAATTTTACTGGTTGGGGAGTTATTAAAGTTATTAAATCTACAGTTAGCTACATTGATTGTGGGATTATTAATCCTAATAGTTCCCTTGATATGTCTGAAAGACTACATATTATTTATCTAGGTTTACTAGAGGTTATAAAAAATTATAAACCGCAAGTTGTTTCTGTGGAGGAAACATTTGTGAATAAAAATCCACTTGCTGCCTTGAAACTTGGTCACGCAAGAGGAGTTGTTCTTATGGTGCCTGCTATATACGGCTTAAAAGTATTTGAATATTCAGCAACTACTGTTAAGAAAGTGGTAGCTGGTAATGGACATGCAAGTAAAGATCAAATTAAAGCAATGATTAAGCTTGTAATGCCCAACACTAAAGATGTGAAAGATGACGCTATTGACGCTCTTTCCATAGCGCTTTGTCATACATATCATAAGTATTTGTAGGGTTAAATGGTTAATATTTGCTTAATTTTTTAGAATTATGGTAGTATTCATTGCACAAGATACTTTAAAAAAGGATTTTTATGATAGCTAAGCTTAATGGTGTTGTTGATGGATTAGAGGAAGACAACTTAACAATTGATATTAACGGTGTTGGTTATTTAGTTGGAGTGCCAGCTAGCTTATCTAGTACTTTGAAGCTTGGAGATAGTATATCTTTATATATTCAGACTATTGTTAAGGAAGACGCTATCAATTTGTATGGATTTAAAGATTTATCACAAAGAAAAGCCTTTAACTTACTTCTTGAGGTGCAGGGGGTGGGGGCGAAAATTGCTCTTTTAATGCTTTCTAAATTAAGTATAGAGGATTTACAAAAAGCAATTATGTTTGAAGATATTAATACTTTGAAATCTGTCAATGGAGTTGGAATTAAGGTTGCACAGAGAATTATTAATGAGCTTAAAGGTAAGGTTCTAAAAGTGCTTAATATACCTGAAAAGTTTCCTTATATTGCTGGATCTATTGGAAACACTAACGGAGGAGTTAATTTCAATGAGGCTGCCGTTGTACTAGAGGGTCTTGGGTATTCTAAATTTGAGATAAATAAGGTTATTGAAAAGGTAAGGGTAACTATTATGGAGGATTCTAGCACAGAGGCAGTAATAAAAGAGTGCTTGCATTATATAGCTAAGGGACTAAGTTAGGATATGAAAAACAGATTAATAAGTCCAGAGTTAGAGAATAATGAGCATGAGGTTGGTATACGTCCTTCTAAGTTGGATGATTTTGTTGGTCAGAGAAAACTAAAGGAAAACCTTAAAGTATTCATAGGGGCTTCTTTACAAAGGGAAGAAGTTTTGGATCATATTTTATTTTATGGACCTCCTGGACTAGGCAAAACTACTTTGTCACAAATTATAGCAACAGAGATGGGTGTTGGTATGAAATATGTCTCAGGTCCCTCTATAACCAAGCAAGGGGATTTAGCTGCTATCATTACTAATTTAGAGCAAGGGGGAATACTTTTTATTGATGAAATACATAGGTTGCCTGTCCCAGTGGAGGAGATTTTATATTCAGCAATGGAAGATTATAAAATAGATTTTATTGTTGGAGAGGGACCAACAGCTAGATCACTAAGAATTGATTTGCCTAAATTCACTTTAATAGGAGCCACAACTCGCTATGGATTGCTTTCAGCGCCCTTGAGAGACCGCTTTGGTATTACTTTGCAGCTTAGCTTTTATGAAGTAGAAGAGCTAAAACACATAGTATTAAGAGCTGCTAGTATCTTAAAAATACTAATTAACTATGAAGGAGCACTTGAAATTGCAAAACGTGCTCGTGGTACTCCACGAATTGCTAATCGCCTGTTGCGTAGAATACGCGATTTCTTAACTATTTCAGAACAAAATACAGTGGATGAGGCTTTAGCAAAAGACTCTCTACTAAGGCTTGGTATAGATGCATTAGGGCTTGATGATTTAGATAGGAAATATCTAAAATCCATTGTGGATTTTTATGATGGAGGCCCTGTTGGTATTGATACGATTGCTACAATGTTAGGAGAAAGTAAAGATACAATAGAGGATACTGTGGAACCATATCTTATACAAAATGGTTATATTGCAAGAACTCCAAGGGGAAGAGTAATAGCACAAGTTGGTTGGAAATATCTTAAGATGTCTCCTAAGAAAAATCATATTTCAGATTTATTGACTGAGGAATAAGTATGCAAAGGGCTTCTTTTACATCTGAATACATTGTTGATTTATGTACTTTAAAGATAGACGTAACATATCAAGATACGGACGTAGCTGGAGTAGTTTATTTTGCTAATTATTTTAATTATGCTGAAAAAGGACGTTCAAAAATCATTAAGGGTCTTTTAGGTGAAACTAAATTCTCCACAGGGGGAAATTGGATAGTAAGAAGCACTAGTGCTAAGTATCTTAAGCCAGCTAAAATAGATGAAGAAATAGTTGTTATTACCTCAATTAGTAATTTAAAATCAGCCAGCGTGATTTTCTTTCATGATTTTTATGTTGAAAATATTTTAATAGTTACAATGGAAGCTCATCTTTTGTATGTTGATGAGAGCTTAAAGCCAACAAGAATAGATTTTGCTGTGTTGAATAATTTATCTATAATATATAACAGTACTAAGTTTTTGAAAGGGAGTAAATAATGGATAATTTTGGATTCTTATATGCATTTATAAATTCTGGTATTATAAATAAGATAGTTTTTGTTTTTTTATTACTTTTGTCCATATATTCATGGTCTTTAATTTTATTTAAATATAAAGCTTATCAGAAGCTAAACAAAGAATATAAAACAATTAGTTTTGTATTTAACAAAAGAAGTATGATTGATATCACAAATTATACTAGAGATAATCATTACTCTATCTACGCTAAATTTACAAATTTTATCTTAGATAGTAGAAGAAATAACAAAAATAAAAATTTTGATGAAAGTAGAATTCAAGGAGAAATAATTTTATCACAAGCAACATCAGATATAGCAAAGGGTATAGGAATATTAGCGTCCATTGCTAATTCTGCTCCTTTCATAGGGTTATTTGGCACAGTGCTTGGAGTTATTAACAGTTTTGAGAAAATTGGAGAAACCTCTTCAGCAAGTTTAGCAGTTATTGCTCCAGGTATAGCCGAGGCATTATATGCCACAGCTTTAGGGTTATTTGTCGCCATACCTGCTTCTGTTGCTTTTAATTTTTTTGCTGGCAAAATAGAAGAATATGATGAAAATCATAGATTATTGCTAGAGCAATTATTATATATTATTGAAAGGGAATAGGTTATGCATAATAATTCAAGAACACGCAGAAGAAGAGGCAAATCATTTAATTCAGAGATAAATATAACTCCCTTTGTAGATGTATTACTAGTTATTTTAATAATTTTTATGGTTACAGCTCCAATGCTTGAGAGTGGTTTTGATGTTAGTTTGCCAAAATCCTCACCCAATGCGCTTGCTAATGCAGGAGTTACAAATATTATTGTAACTCTTGATAGAGCAGGAGGTATTTATATGGAAAATAAAAAATATAATCTTGGTCAGTTTGAAAATAAAATAAAATCCTCTAAAAAAGAGACGCAGATTTTTTTAAAGGCGGACAGAGATGCTAGATATCAAGAAATTATAACGGTTATGAGTAGATTGAAAAATTTAGGATTTTTAAATATTTCTCTGGTTACTGAAGTGGAGTAATATGAATAAGTATTTTATATATTCACTAGCAATACATATTGTGGCTGTTGCTATATTTGTTTCCTTATCATCACTTAACCCTTCTCCAAGTGTTATAAAAATTACCCTTGCCACTTTGCCTCCTTTAAAACAAAATTTACCAATTCCGAAAGAAACAAATATTCCCAAAGAACTACCAGTTGAGGAAAAAATTGAAAAACCGCAACAAATTATACAGCAACCAATTGAAAAACCAAAGCTAGCTAGCAAACCACAAACAAAAGGTGATTTTAGTGATAAAAATAAGCCTACTACCACTAAAGATGTACGTAATAACACAAAAATTAATGACTTTCTACAAAATGATCAACCTAAAGCAAAAAAAATTATAACTACAAAAAAATTTGAACCTAAAATAAATAATCCGCCGGCAAAAAAAACTATAGACATAAAACCAGCTGTGGCAACCATTAAAAACGAGCAAATTGAAACGCTCCCAGCACCTCTAAATAATAATCAACAAAATAAAGAAGATAGTCAAAATGCTCAACCTAAAAAAGTCTTTAGCAAAGAAAATATAAAAGATGCTACATTTGATAATTTTCTTGGTAAAGCAGGCTCAGAGATTGCTGATCTGCCAAATGATATACTGAAAGAAAATAATGTATATATTAGCGATTCAGAAAAAAATACCATTAAGGATCAAATCAGCAAATGCGTTGGCTATGTTGCTGAGGTGAAAGATCAAAAATCGACTATCATTCTCCAGTTTGATATGCATGAGGATAGAACTATTAAAAATGTTAATGTCTTACGTGATAAAAAAGTTGTTGCTAAGGCAGAACTTAGTAATTTTGAATCAAGGGTAATACATCTATTTAATGATAACAACTGCAAAATGTTGCTATTACCACAAGATAAATACAGTTATTGGAAGAGATTTACAATAAAAATAAACTTAAGGGGATTTTTTGAATAATGAGACAAATTACAAAAATTATAATTTCAGGCTATATGATTTTATTCACTACTTTAGTGCATGCAATTGATTTAGAAGTTGATATATTAAATAGTAGCTACAAAGCATTGCCAATAGTAATATCAGATTTTTATACAGATGCTAAATCGAAACCCATTTATAACAAAATAAAAGATATTATAGCCTATGATCTTAATAATTCTGGGGCATTTGATTTGCGTTTCACTGCCACACCACTTATTAAAACAAATATAAATCTGCAGGATTCTCTAAATGAGTTCAATATTGATACCTATAAACACTATTACACAGTTATAGTTGGTAAAATAACAGATAATCAAAAGCAAGATTACTATCTCATTGAAGTTGCTATTCTGAAAAATGACGGTACTTTTTTAAAAAAATTTGGTTATCGTTTATTTAAAAACAACATAAAACAAGATTTAGTAAGAATTGCTAGAGATATCTCTAATGAAATTTATACTACTAATCTTGCTATTGAGGGTTATTTCACATCTTCTCTATTGTTTGCAAATGGTAATAGGCTTGTTATTAGCGACTACGACGGTACAAATCAAGAATTGGTTGTTAAAGCAAAAGGTAAAGTGCTTTCACCATCATTTTCCCATGACGGTAAGATGATAGTCTACGCAGATTTCTTTGAAGGGAAAAGTGCAATCTATATTTATGATATGTATTTCAAAAAAAATATTAAATTAGCAGATTTTGATGGTATTAGTCTATCACCAAAATTCGCTAGAGATGATAGTAAAGTAGTATTATCAATATCAAAAGATGGTGTGACTAATATATATGAAGTACTACTTGATGAAAAACATATTAAAAAACTTACACATGATAATGCAATCAGCATACCAGGTAATTATACAGAAGATACTAAAAGCTTAGTTTTTAATTCTGATAGATCAGGTTCTCCAAAAATTTACATATTTGATACTAATAGTGCCTCTATTGATAGAATATCCAAAGAAGAAGGATCATATTATAATCCATCTTTCGCCCATAAACTTAATCTTATTTTATTTACTAAAATACTACGCGGTAAATTTAAAATAGGAGTCTTAGCAAAATCTGGTAAAGAAAAAATTGTATCACAAGATATAGCCGCTGAAAGCCCATCTTGGCTAATTGATGATAGACATATTATCTATCAATATGCCTACAAAAAAAATCAAAATGGTAACGTTTTGTACGCTTTTTACATAATGGACTTACTATCTGGCTACAAATTAAAAATTCAACCAGAAGTAGATTCGCAAGATCCAAGATTATCCTCTGGTGTTATCTTTACTAAAAAAATTAGTGCAAAATATTTTTTTTAGGACTATAATAACTGAGATATATATTAACAAAGTATCTATCTCTTGGATTTTTTTTCATCTGTAGATGTATCACCATTTTAGATAATTTTTGTTGAAACACAAATAAAGGAAAAACACTATGCTATTAATCAGTAAACTCAGATTTCTTTTCGCAATTTCTCTTTTGATTGCTTTAGCCGGATGTCCTTCTACAGTTTCAGAAGACACTTCAGCTAGTAAGGCCAATCCTCCTAAAGCTACAACAACAACTACTACTACTGCTGAACCTAAAGTTATTGGCTTTGATCCAGTTGTACATTTTGATTTTGATAAATCTGTTATCAAATCATCCGAAGCTGCAGTTATTGAAGGACAAGTAGCTAAAATTAAAACAGATAATCCGACTTCAATACTAGTTGAAGGACATACAGATTCCATTGGCACCAAAGAGTATAATATTGCCCTTGGTGAAAGAAGAGCTAACTCAACTAAAAATGCCCTTGTTAAATCTGGCGTTAATAGAAGTTTGGTGGAAGTAGTTTCCTATGGTAAAGATAGGTTGCTAGATACTGAAGAAACAGAAGAGGCTCATGCTAAAAATAGAAGAACAGTTACTATTTTAAACAAATAACTTAAGTATAGTTTGTCTTTGGGAAAAGATAATTGATGTGTTTTAACTTCAATTATCTTTTTTCTTATATTTTCAATCTTAAAGAAGTAAATACATGAGATGCTTTTTATTTAGTTGGTTATCCATATTGCTTTCCCCTATGCTCTTTGCAGAGGATGTTTTTTTATCTAAGGAGATCATAAATAATAATATGACTCAACAAAAAGTACTATCTGTAGAAGAAGAACTTGTGAAGTTGCATTTGGAAGTGGAGATATTAAAGGAAACTTTATCAAAAGCAGAAGAAAAACTTAAAACAACTGAGCTTGATTTAGAAAATTATAAAGCAAAAGAAAAAGAACACCTACTTAAAACAGCTAAATTAAATCATTATAGAGACTATATTATTTCTGATATTTTTGCTAAAGATGTGGTAGCAGATAATGAATATAATTTTGCTTATAAATCATTCATATTAGATAATTTAGTTGAAAGTAAAAAAAACCTAACTATGTTCTTAGCAAAGGATATAAAACTTGCACAAAATTATATAAAAAGAGCATCTACAGAAAATAAAAATATATCCAGTAGTATCGAAATTAATCCTTTAAGTAGTGATAAGTCATTAGAGCAACAGCAAGAAAAAATGGCAATTGACGAGGATTTTGTATTAGCTTACAATCAACAAAGAGATAAAGCAAACTACATGCTCGGAGCTATTAGTATTTTGGAAAATAATCCTAAGGATGCCATATTATACTTTGTCGATGCTTATAACGGATCAAAAGATCCTAATCTTATAATTTATTCATTAATTGGTATAGCAGAAGGCTTTATGCTTTTGCATAAAACATCAGAAACTTGCTTAACTCTGAGTAAGGTTAATAATACAATAAGTCAGATTAAAGAAATTGAGCCTTCTTATCTACTTAATGTTTATAATACACAAATCATTGAAGAATTAAATGTTAGTGCCAGTTGCCCTATTAGTAGCAACTTAGAGCAGTAGTATGTCGGAAGAGACTGTAATTTCTTCAGATATTTTTGCAGATAATCTACATAATTTGGCTATTTTTCCTAATAATCCAAAAATTGCAGTTGCAGTCTCTGGTGGAGCAGATAGTTTATGCTTAGCATTTTTATTAAAGGATTTTGCTGATAAATTGGGTGGTCATCTAAGCGCTTTAATAGTAGATCATCATCTTAGGGAAGAATCTGCATTAGAGGCCAGATGGGTTGCTGACTTATTAACCTCAAGAGGCATAAATTGTGTAATTTTAGATAGAAAGATTAGTGCGTCAATTAATATTAATACATCAATACAAATTAGAGCTAGGGAGGATCGCTATAAATTATTATTTCAATATATGAAGAATAATAATATACCTTATCTTTGTGTAGGACATCATTTAGACGATCAGATTGAAACATTATTATTACGTAGTGATAAAGGGCATAATATGGTTGGTGATTCTGGTATGTCTGCTAAAGTAATTGCCGAGGATGCCATAATATTACGACCATTGCTAAAATATACTAAGAAACAAATTATTAATACGATACTAAATTATACTCCCAATTGGATAGAAGATGTTTCAAATAGCAATATGAAATATGCTAGAGTAAGAGTAAGAGAAAAGCTCAAATTATTTGATTCTATTAGAAAAGCAGAGCTAATAGAAGTTATTAGAAAAAATGGTATTAAAAGATTACAATTAGAGAATGACCTTGTGGATCTATTATCTAAATGTATTTTGATTAATAAATTTGGCTTGATAAAATTAAATCTGATACTATTTGATAATTATGGTAGAGAAGTGAAAATTTTAGCTCTTAGGAGATTAATTAAGTTTGCCAATGGTAATAAGTATGAGATTAACATAGATAAAACAAGTAATTTACTTAGTAAACTTGAGCTAGGGGGTATAAAGAAATGCTCTCTAGGTAGTTGCACTATAAAAGTAAAAAGTAATTTTTTGTTGATATTTAAAGTATATAATAATCCTATCACGACTAGCATTGATAATTTTAGTGGATTATGGGACAATAGATATAAATTAGATATGAAAGATAAAAAATCAAGTGATTTAATAATAAAGATATTAGGTTGGCAAGAATATCTAGGCTTATTAAAAGAAGAGGGATTTAAAAAATACTTTGAGAATTATGATTTGAAAAGTGATTATTTAATAGCTGTACCTTGGCTATTTGATGGTAAAAAACAAATCAGTTGGGATGGAGTCAAGTATATTGGGTTTCATTATAGAGTAAAGGATAGTTTGTACAGCAATCATTTTTGTAATAATTTGTAAAAATTTTTTATGTTGTAGGAAAGTAAAATTAAATTAGAATAGGTATTATTAATCGGAGGGTGATTGTGAAATTTAAGAATAATTTAATATGGATTGTTTTAGTCCTTATGTTTGTGGCGTTGGTATACCATTATTTTTTTTCTGGAAGTAAGGCGGAGGCTGAGGTTAAAATTTCCTATACAGAATTTTTAACAAAATTAGATAAAGAAGAGATTAAAAAAGTCAGTATTAATGGAGTACTTATAAAATTAGAAGATAAAAATGCGAAGATATTTTTAACAGCATATCCAGTTGGTGATACTAGTCTTATTCCAACTTTAAAAGAGAAAAAGGTTGAAATACTGGTTGCTTTTCCAGAGCAAAGCAGTAGTGGGATAGGTATGCTATTTGTTATAGGGTTGGCATTATTTTTAATTTTCATGCTAATAAAAAGCGCTAAAGGAGGAGATCAAGCATCTGGTTCTTCTGGAGGTGTTGGTGGAGTGTTTGGATTTAGTAAATCTAAAGCAAAAATTTCAGGGCCAAAGGATTCCAAAATATCCTTTGCTGACGTGGCAGGAGCTGATGAGGCGAAGGAAGAATTGGAAGAAGTTGTAGAGTTTTTAAAAAATCCAGGTAAGTTTCAGAAGCTAGGGGCAAAGATTCCTAAGGGATGTTTGCTCGTAGGTGCACCTGGAACTGGGAAAACTCTTTTAGCAAAAGCAGTTTCTGGGGAGGCAAAAGTGCCGTTTTTTTCCATATCGGGATCAGATTTTGTTGAGATGTTTGTTGGTATTGGGGCAGCAAGGGTTAGAGATTTGTTTATTCAGGCAAAGAAGCAATCTCCATGTATAGTATTTATAGATGAAATAGACGCTGTTGGTAAAAAAAGAGGTATAAGTTTAGGTGGAGCCAACGATGAAAGGGAGCAAACACTTAATCAGCTTTTGGTAGAAATGGATGGATTTAGTTTCAATCAGGGTATTATTATTTTAGCTGCAACTAATAGAGCTGATGTTTTAGATCCGGCTTTGTTGCGTCCAGGAAGATTTGATAGACAGATAGATGTTCCCTTACCTGATATCATAGGGAGAGAGAAAATATTGCAAATATATTTGGCTAAACTTCCTTTGGCTGAAGATGTTAATGTATCAATAATTGCTAGAGGAACCATAGGATTTTCTGGTGCAGAATTGGCAAATTTAACCAATGAGGCTGCATTATCAGCTGCAAAAAAAGACAAACAATTAATTGATATGATAGAATTTGAAGAAGCCAGAGATAAATTAATGATGGGTTCTGCTAGGAAGTCTGCAAAAATGGGATTAGAAGAACGCACTTTAACTGCCTATCATGAAGCTGGACATGCTTTAGTTGCCTTTAAAACAGCAGGATCTTATCCCGTACATAAGGTAACAATAATACCTCGTGGAAGAGCTCTTGGAGTAACTTCTTTCATGCCAGAGAAAGATGAGTATAGTAGATCTTATAAGCAATTAAAAGCACAGCTGGTTGTTTTGTTTGGGGGAAGAATCGCAGAGGAGTTGGTTTTTGGCAAAGAAAATATAACTACTGGGGCAGCTATGGATATAAGAATGGCTACATCTTTAGCCAAGCGTATGATTAGTGAATGGGGATTTAGTGAGAAAATCGGTAGAGTAAGGTATGTTGATAATGATGATGGGGTTTATTCAAGAGGGTCTTCTGAGGATACAACTAAAGAGATAGAAGAAGAGGTGAAAAATCTTATTCTTAATGCTGAGAAGGAGGCTAGAGCTATTTTAACTGATTATGCAGATGCTCATAAATATTTATCTCAGGCACTTTTAGATTATGAAACTTTAAGTGGATTTGAAGCAGATTTAGTATGTCAGGGTAAGAGAGTTGAAGATATTCGTAGAGATTATAAAGGAGAAGTGGACACGAAAGTAAAGATAGATCAAACAGTACCTACAGTCTCAATTGATTAATGGGGAGTTAGGATGTCAAAAATATTTGGTACGGATGGTATTAGAGGATATACAAATCAATATCCTATGACTGCCGATGTTGCACTTAAGGTTGGTATGGCTGTTGCATTATTAGGAGATAATAATAAGGAGGGAACCAATAGGGTATTGATTGGTAAGGATACTAGATTGTCTGGATATATGTTTGAGAACGCACTAGTGGCTGGATTAACTAGTATGGGCAAGGATGTTATTTTAGTAGGACCAATGCCAACGCCTGCTGTGGCTATGTTAACCAGATCAACCAGATCGGAAATTGGAATTATGATATCTGCGTCACATAATCCTTATTTTGATAATGGTATAAAAATATTTGATCAAAATGGTTATAAAATATCGGATGATTTTGAGAGCAAAATAGAAACTTTAATACAACAAGATCTTAGTACATATTTAGTAAAAGCAGATTGTATAGGTAAGGTTGAAAGATTAAAAGAATCTTTTGGTAGATATATAGAATACGTTAAATCTGCTTTTCCAATGTCATATAATTTACGTGGATTAAAGATAGTTGTTGATTGTGCACATGGAGCATTATATAAGATTGCACCGATAGTTTTTTATGAGTTGGGAGCAAAAGTTATACCAATGGGAGTTGAACCTAATGGGTTGAATATCAACGTTGATTGTGGTTCAACGCATGTTGAGGCGTTGCGCACTAAGGTGTTAGAGGTGGGAGCTGATATAGGGGTAGCTTTTGATGGGGATGCTGATAGATTGATTATGGTTGATGAAAAGGGTAAAGTTATAGATGGAGATAATATTTTAGCTGTTATTGCAGTTAAGTTTAAAAATGAAGGATCTCTAAGGGACAACTGTGTTGTTGGTACAGTTATGGCAAATTTGGGATTTGAAAATTATTTAAAATCACAAGGGATTAAGTTAATAAGAGCTGCAGTTGGTGATCGTTACGTTAGTGAGGCTATGATAAAGGGATCTTATAGTCTTGGAGGTGAGCAGTCTGGTCATATTATATTATCTAACTACAATACTACAGGGGATGGGTTATTAGCTAGTTTAGAGGCCATAAGTGTATTGATTGATTCAAAGTTAAATGCTTCACAGGTCTTTCATTTATATGAGCCAACGCCACAAGTACTTAAGAATATAAGATATTCAAAAGATAAAAGTGGTAATATAATGGACAATGAAAATATTAAAACATATATAAGTAATAAACAACTAGAGTTTGCAGAGGGATATAGAATTTTAGTAAGAAAATCCGGCACTGAAAATCTGATTAGGGTTATGGTGGAAGGAAAAGATAAAACAACTATCAACATTATTGCTGATGATATAATTAATTATATAAATAGTTGTTTATAGGGATTTTTATAAATAGGTCAAATATTGAATTGATAGTAGATATATATATATGCATATTAAAGACCAAGGTTATTTTTTGTTATAAATTTCAAGTAGTTAATTATTAAAAATCAAAATTATTTTATCATATAAGGCGATGTATATTAACAATAGATGCATTGTAGCAATTTGCAATTACTATAGTAGGTAGTAAAATTAGTAAGGGATAGGGGGTTGGGAAAGTGAAAGAAATAATTAGATATTTAAGAGATCAAATAATTTTAATTACTATAGTATAAGAAAATCAACATATTTTTTTAATTTTATGTCAACCTGGGTAGCTATAATTAGCAACATATTATTGTAGGGGAGAGTACGTTTTATAAATGCATCTATAAAAGGATTAGAAAAAAGAAACCCAACGCAGACAGGTATTAGATATGAGAATAGCGAAACAGCAATGATTTATGAAGATATGTAAAATTATGGAATCTATATTAATCAAAGCCGTAGTTCGGTTGTTTTTGTAATAAAATGGATTGGAAGATAATAAAGAATTAAAAAACATCCATAGTGCATAGTTATAATTTTAGTGAAGATAAAATAAATATTTCGATAACTTAGATGATTGGAAAATTAGGCATTAATTGCTAAAGATATGCTTAAAAAATAGTTACAGGTTTAAAGTAATGTTAGAGAGAGGCAATTTTAAGAGAGAATTTTTTCAATAAGTTTTGTGGTATCTGGTTCTAAAGCTTTATAAAATTTTTTCTAAAAACAAGCTATTATGGGATATATCAGATTTTATATGGAATAGTAACTAGGGAGTTAATTACTATTTTAGATTCTATTATAATTAATGTTAAGGAAGATTGATAATTCAGGTACAGTTAATGTTAAAAATTAAATTATTTTTTTGTTGTAATTAAGAGAATAAAGGTTGATGAGATAATTTTTTAAGGATTGAGGGGAAGGGGGTAAGATGTTATGAAAAAATTCAGTTGTAAGAGCTTTTTAGAAGACTAATAGTTTAAAAATATGGGTTTAAGTGTATATTTGGGTGGAAAAATCAGTGGAAAGGTAATGTGATATCTAAATTGATAAAAGGCAGAGGTAAATTTGGGTATTAAAATTCACTGTTGGCTTCAGAAATAAATATAAAAGGTATTGACAAGTGATGGTATAGTATATATAGTATATAGGTTGTTAGGTTTGGTGCTGATTTCTAGGTATAATTTTAGGATTGGTTATTTATGGTGGTGTTGATTATTATTTAAGAAGCATCATAGTAAGTTAACAATGACAACGGTGAGAGCGTAAAGTATATAAAGAGTAGAAGTAGGTGGTTGGATAAAAATTGCCTATTTGGTTAGGAAGCTAACGTAAAGTGAATGGGTAAGAGGTAAATTTTTTTGAGAGTTTGATTCTGGCTCAGAACGAACGCTGGCGGCATGCTTAACACATGCAAGTCATACGGAAGAAATTCTAGTGGCGGACGGGTGAGTAACACGTGGGAATCTACCCTGAAGATTTGGACAACTATTAGAAATGATAGATAATCCAAAATAATCTGGCAACAGGAAAGCAGCAATGCGCTTCAGGATGAGCCCGCGGTTGATTAGCTAGTTGGTAAGGTAAAAGCTTACCAAGGCAATGATCAATAGCTGTTCTGAGAGGAAGATCAGCCACACTGGGACTGAGACACGGCCCAGACTCCTACGGGAGGCAGCAGTGGGGAATTTTGGACAATGGGGGAAACCCTGATCCAGCAATGCCGCGTGAGTGAAGAAGGCCTTAGGGTTGTAAAGCTCTTTTACTGATGAAGATGATGACGGTAATCAGAGAATAAGTTCCGGCAAACTTCGTGCCAGCAGCCGCGGTAATACGAAGGGAACTAGCGTTGTTCGGAATCACTGGGCGTAAAGGGTGAGTAGGCGGCTTGGTAAGTCAGATGTGAAATCCTTGATCTTAAGTCAAGAACTGCATTTGAAACTGCCAAGCTTGAGAGTAGCAGGGGATATTAGAATTCCAAGTGTAGAGGTGAAATTCGTAGATATTTGGAGGAATACCAGTAGCGAAGGCGTATATCTGGGCTACTACTGACGCTGAGTCACGAAAGTATGGGGAGCAAACAGGATTAGATACCCTGGTAGTCCATACCGTAAACTATGAGTGCTAAATGTTGGGAGATTCATTCTCTCAGTATTTGAGCTAACGCATTAAGCACTCCGCCTGAGTACTACGATCGCAAGATTAAAACTCAAAGAAATTGACGGGGACCCGCACAAGCGGTGGAGCATGTGGTTTAATTCGAAGATACGCGAAAAACCTTACCAGGGCTTGACATTTTAGTTGTGATTTTTGGAAACAAAAATTGTCATTCAGTTGGACTAAAACAGGTGCTGCATGGCTGTCGTCAGCTCGTGTCGTGAGATGTTGGGTTAAGTCCCGCAACGAGCGCAACCCTCATCTTTAGTTGCTAACGAGTTATGTCGAGCACTTTAAAGAAACTGCTGGTGTTAAGCCAGAGGAAGGTGGGGATGACGTCAAGTCCTCATGGCCCTTATGTCCTGGGCTACACACGTGCTACAATGGTAGTGACAGTAAGTTGCAAATCTGCAAAGAAGAGCTAATCTATAAACACTACCTCAGTTCGGATTGTACTCTGAAACTCGAGTACATGAAGTTGGAATCGCTAGTAATCGCAGATCAGCATGCTGCGGTGAATACGTTCCCGGGTCTTGTACACACCGCCCGTCACACCATGGGAGCCGATTTTACCTTAAGATGGTGCTCTAACCCGCAAGGGAGGAAGCCAGCCACGGTAGAATTAGTGACTGGGGTGAAGTCGTAACAAGGTAGCCGTAGGGGAACCTGCGGCTGGATCACCTCCTTTATCGTATTATTGATTTCTATATTAATAATCACATTTAATTATTTTATTTTATCTACCTCTATCCTGCCACCTACTACTGCTCTTTATCTTATTTTTTACTTCTCCCTCTGTAGTCGGATCAATTTTTTGCTCCTCATCCTCTAGGGGCATTCATTTTTTACTCTACCTACCTAGCATATGAGATTTTTTACTTCTCCCTCTGTAGTCGGATCAATTTTTTGCTCCTTACATGCAGTGGGATTAATTTTTTACTCTACCTACCTAGCATATGAGATTTTTTGCTTCTCCCTCTGTAGCCGGATCAATTTTTTGCTCCTCATCCTCTAGGGGCATTCATTTTTTACTCTACCTACCTAGCATATGAGATTTTTTGCTTCTTATTCTTTAGGGCATCTAGCATCTTTTTATAAGATTTTACTCTCATGTTTTTCACTATTTCATTCCTCAGCTCATTGCACTTCCATTATCAGATTTAACTCCCCTACCCATTATATTAGGCTTGGTTGGTAGTAATGGTGAAAGTAGTGCAGGTTCAGGGTGAGCTGTTTGCATAAATCCTCCCTCTGGGTCTTATGCATATACTCCCTTTGCACTGTGGGAGCTGTGCTATTTTTTGTCTTATGGAAGGGGAGAGCTTTAAGTTGCAAGGGAGGATGAAGTGCTAACAAGCTAAAGACCAAGAGGGGCAGGAATCTTAGAAGATAGTTTATAGAAATTATGGAAAGTAGTCTTTATTCTCATGCTGTAGGGGGTGAAATTTTACTCTCATGCTTAACTTTATTTAGTACTTCCTTTATCAGATTCTATTCTCACGTTTTAGCTGATATAACCTTTTTACATTTCATATGTTGTTGTAAAATTTTACTCTTATCCTCTCTTCATAATTTTCTTCGTAGTTGATGTTTTTTTATAGTGTATTTTTACTCCTCACCCTGTAGGGGGTAGTAATATTCAATACTTTGAAGATTACTTATAATCTTTACTTTCATTGGGTTGGGGTTGATATTTTAATCTACCTACTTGGGTAGAGTAGGGTGTGTTCTCGGCGCTGAAATCCCCCCCTTCGGCACACAGTAGGAGTGGTTAGTAGGAGTAGTTAGTAGGAGAGGTGAGTAGGAGTGGTTAGTAATATTGGTAGTAATGCAGGCAGATCAGGCGAATAAATTAACATGATTATTTCTATACCTCATGCTGATGTGCATTTATCGATATTAAGTATGCCTAACAACTTAAATATTATTTAGAGTTATATTTATATTGGTATTTATTTTATCATGATATTAGTGAAAAAAGTTGGTGGAAAATATTGTACAATCAAATATAGTCGCTATTTACTTTGCAGTATCCCATAAAGTATCGTTTTCAATATCGGGTTTTAATTTAATTTCAATATTGTCAAAATTTAAAATTGTTAAGTCTGTTTTTTTCTCTTTTTTCATATATCAAATATGAAACTCATACTCAATCAATTTTTTGACGATTTTTAACGCTTGCTAACGCTTATGCTTCTTATTTGCTTTAATTGTTTTTAATTGTATGTAAATTATATTAAATATCTCTTATTGCTAATCTTCATTTTTTCTGTTATAATTTTACCGGTCAAGCTTTATCTTCACAACTCTAATTTTATTATTAATTTTATCATACACAAAATAGTCAGGAGAGTTACTATCGTACTTAAATTTCTTATTTTTCCGTGCCATATCATATAAAAATCTATTATTTTTAGCGCTTTCGTTGTATTTCTTATTAATTAGGGCTAAGAAGTAGTTGCTACTAAGCAACAGCTCACTGTCTTTTTCTGCTATGTAAAAACCGCTCACCTCCTCCTCGGTACGCATTACAAACTCTAAGCAAGGGAAGGTGGTCTTATGTAGGGCGTTTATCCCCTGTATTGTAGTTTTATAATTAAATGCTAGCTCATCCACAAATTCCTCAACATAGCTTTTTGATAAAATCTCTAACTCATCCCTTCCTTTGGTTTTTAAAAGCGCTAAAGGAGTGTCAAGCTTAAATGTTGAGAGATGATAGGCTAAGCCTTCCATCTCTTCTTCTAAATCTTCATAAAGTTTTTCAAAAAAATCAGGATCTTTTTGCTCTTTTAACTGTTTAAAAACTATAGCTAGACTTTCTTCTTTCTCTAGTTGAAAAACATAGCTCTCATTGGAGATTAAAATTAATGAGGAGAAATTATTGTAGTTATTTTTCTTTCTAACGTTCTTATTTTTTAAAGCGAAGGTAGTTGAACATGACAAAGCTATAATTTTCGTATGAGCTCGCCCAGGCTTATTAGCTGTTATAACCTCATCGCAGACACAAATTAGCCTGTTTTCAAAGGCTCCGTTGAAGTTTTTTTCAAAGTCCATATTATTAACTTCTTTATTGGTGTTTTTCCCAAAGAGCATCCCTAACATTGTTTTTAGTATCCCTGTTCCTGATTCTCCATGAAATATCGGTATGTATGGGTATTTTACCCATGGCTTTTGCCACTTCCACGCTAAAAACTCAATGAACCATTCATAATATTCACTTGAGCCTGTTATATGTACTAAATGCTCCCTTACTTTTGTAAAATCCTTCTTAACAAGGTCAGTCCTTCTGTGTAGTCCACTGGGCTTGTAAACATTAAGATAGTCTTCTTCCTCTTCTCTATATATCTCATTAGGTGCATATTGGGGGTGGTAATTAACGTCATCTATTATCTTGGCATTAAAACCAATATATTGTCCTACTTGGTTAGTTACATTTTCACCATTGCTTGTTTTAATAAAGATTATTTTAGCTTCTTGTAGTTTGTTTAAAATTTTTACGGCTAATTTTTTTTTTGAGACATGGCTTAAAGTTTCATTAAACAATATTGCCATGTAGAGATTATCCGCCTCTATAAAATAAAGGCTTAGTTGTTTGGATTTTATAAGAGAATTAATAGTGCCTAAATAATTGTTTTCTAAGAAGTTTGCAATAAGCTTTTGTAGTTTTTTCTCACCCATATCAAGCAGGAGGTCATTAACGTCCTTTAAGTGAGAGGAGGGGCTTTTAAGCACCTCTGTGGATAGTATAGAGGCGGTCTTGGTTGCTAAAATAACGCCATCATCATTTGTATCATTATCAGCAAAAACAAAGCCCTTATGTTGCCAAGTATCAAAGTTATCTATGGCGCTATCTAGTAAGCCTTGCTTAGAGAAGCAACAGATAGCGTTGTAGCCTACAGCGTTCAAACTAAGGGCGTCCCATACCCCCTCCACCAAGAAAAAACGTTCGCTTGCATTAATAAAAAACTTACAAAATCCATTCTTCCACTTATGACCTGCTAAAAACATCTTATTGTTGTTTGGTGCTATATGCTGGATTGAGGTCACTCCCTTCTTATTGAAAATTGGGATAATATACGAACCCTTAAAAATTCTTATTTCTACCTCTTTTTCTTTCTCCTTATCCTGATATTGGGCAAAGAAATCTTTCTTTAATACGTACAATTTAGCATTAATATTAATGCTTTTAATACCTCGACTAAGCATATACTCTGTAGGTTGGCTTAGCTTCTCTGAGCTTCTTAATATCTGCTCCGGCATACTTAATCTATTATAATAATCTTGTGTTTTAGCAAGGGTGTAATCCTTATCGTGCCTTATTCCTGCTATTTCGCAATATCTCTTAAAGGCTTCCTTATTATCAACCTTTAGCATTCTTCCTAAGAAAGTAATGCCGTTGCCTTTTTCTCCACAGCCAAAGCAGTGAAAAGTATTTTTATTGGCGTACATTGATGGGGTCTTCTCACCATGAAAAGGACAACACAACAAGCGTTCTGTGTCTTTTTTTTCATACTTGATGCCGAAGTAGTCCAAAATTAAATGCAAGTCTACTGATATAAGATTTGTCATTGCTTATTTATTCCTTTTTTTTGCTGTATTTTAAATATTTAGCTAGTTAATTAATCAAGTAATTAAGGTGGGATTGCAGCTCCATATCCTTAAGGGCAACTAAATCCTGGAGTAAGTCGGATAATACACGACTATCAATCTCAGAACCGCTCCCTAAAAGAATAATAAGTAGCTTTAAATTGCTCTCAAACTTTGTATTAATTCACAGAAAATTAGATATGAAATACTCCAACTTACCTAAGCATACTTCTAAAAGAATGCCACAAAAACATAAACATATCAATAGAAAATTATAAAAAATAAGTATCCTTGCGGGATATTAATAATATTTTTGAAACATTAATAAATAATCTAAAGGATAATAGATCCATCTCTAAGGATTTTTCAAATATAGAAAGCTCAATACAAATTGCAGATAGATATAAAATGACAAAGTACTAAGTATTAAATGATTCCGAGTTAGGAGTAATTGAATGGGCAAAAATACTAATATTTTTAAAGATATTTATATATCTAAAAAACTAAAATTATATGTCTTAAGCTTCCGTTTGATTTGAAAAATTAATAAAAGTGGCTCTAATACTACTGGAATCACCACTTTGTAGCAACTTGCTTATAAGTGAGAATTATTAATAAATATTTAATAGTAAGACTAGTTGCTATTTCTACCACATATAGCTTACTAAATAATTTGCCATACTTTTAATGTTTAATTATACACATAATAAAACAAATCTAATACATAGCAAAATTTACTATAAAACACAATCATTCACAAGATAATTAGTCTTTTAAAAAATCTTGCAAAAGATATTTTTTATTTTGTTATTGTATAGGATGCATTAATTTGTTATACTATGACTGTTTTAGCTAAAATTAACATCAGTATATATCAGTAAAAATTGACATAATGTCTTTAACATGGAGGTGTTTAATGAGAAAAATTAACTTATTTTATCTAATTTTACTACTTTTAAGTAGTAATTTAGGTGCTATTGAGCTTTATAAAGATCCTACAAATACTACAAATTTTCATTTATACGGACGGTTTCAACAGGATTTTGGGAACAGCAGCAGTACCAAGGTGAATAGAGATCCAGAAGCTAAAGGATATGGTTCGTTCAACGGTGATACAACTTTTCGTTTGGGTGTTAAAAGTAGCTTGTATGTTAATGACAGTCTCGATTTGATAGGTAAAGCAGAGTTCCAAGTGAATGCTGCTGAATGGGGTTTAATGACTGATGGTAATGCTACTCTTACTACAAGAGAGTGGGATATTCGTTACTTCTATGCTGGTCTTGATTTTAAACATTACGGTACAATCCTACTGGGAAGGCCTGCTTCTGGAACTATTATGTTAACAGACACAACTGACGTTTGTGCTAAGGGTATGAACGCAACTACAGCCGGTGCTAGGGTTATTGATAGAACAGCAGCAAGGATGTTCCGTCAGGATGGTACACTTCAATATGATAATAAAATTGGCAATTTGGATATGTCTACTTCTTATGTTGTTGGGACAGAAAAATCAGAAATTAAGTATACTAACGCTTCAGCATTAAGATATACCTTTGATATGGCTACTGCTGGTGTATTCAAGCCTGTCGTTGCTTATTACATAAGTGAAGCAACCGATGATAATCGTAATCTTAATAAGGCAGTTGATAAATACTTAACTTTTGGTGGTGGTTTTACTTATGAAGTTGCTGGCTTTAGATTAGGTGCACTTTACACTTGGGATAAGCTTACTCCATCTAAAGAAGTTGCAACCCCTGAGTTTGGTACTAACAACGGCTTTGAAGTTACTGCAAGCTACTTATTAATGGATACTTATAAATTTAACATTGCTTATATTAATTTGATTAATGATAAAGTGTTCGATAAAGCTAAAAATACCATTGGTAAAGTTGCAGTTACTAATGAAATTATTGTAGAAGCTCAGTATATTTTCAATAAAAAATCATTTTTCTACATAAATTATGACTATAAAATGAATGATTATTTAGAAACTAGAAAACATGCTGATACCGATGGTAAAACTTATTATGTAATAGATTCTTCTAAAAAGCCTACAAACCATGTTTATAGTGTAGGTATGCGTTACAATTTCTAATTAAATACAGTTCTTTATTAGGAAGTAGATTCAAGCAATACATGAATTTACTTCCTAATTTTATGTATAAAATCTTGTTTTTCAGCTACTCATTTTTGTATATAAAATAAAATCTTGTTAATAATTTATTAATTCATTATATTTTTAAAATACGCGATTCTTATTCTACAAATTCGTATATGGTATTTCAAACATTACTTATTATCACTGGGGGAAAATCATGACATTAAGGTATTGGCTTAGTGGCTACAATATATTATTTTTTGGTATTTTAGGCGTTGTTTCCGGAATTTATCTCCAGGATTTATCATTACTATTAAAACCTATGGGTGATGTTTTTATTCAAAGTATTAGGATGTTGATTGTTCCTATTATTATATTTTCCATACTAAATAGCACCTCTAGTCTTACTGAAACTAATAAAGCAGGAGCCATAGGTATATTAGCGATAGTATATTTTTTCATCACTTCAGTGGTAGCAGTATTTTTAGGGATTATAGTTGGTGATGTATTTCAAGTAGGCATTGGATTAGATCAACTACCACAAGCCTTAATGCAAGGAGGAGAAAGTCTTTATAGTGACAGTGACAAGGAAATTATAGGGTTTTGGACATTTTTGCTTAATATTATCCCATTAAATCCAATTGAAGCTGTTGTTAAGGGCAATATTTTGCAGATTTTAGTATTTGTAGTCTTCTTAGGAATAGCCGTTTCTTATATTGATAATCAACATAAAGAGAGTTTTTTAAAAACTGTTAGTTTATTAAATGATTCTCTTCTTTGGATGATGGGTAAAGTTATGTACCTAGCTCCATTGGGTGTATTTGCTCTTAGTGCCTATTCCATAGGGGTAATGGGAATAGAGGTTATATTGCTTATGTTGAAATTTTTCTTTGTTTATTTAGTAACAGCGTTATTTTTTGTTTATGTGTTGCTGGGTATTGTAGTACAATTTTTCTCTAAAGTATCTTATTTGAAATTCTTCAAAAGCATTATTCCTCTTAAAATAATTTCTTTTACAACCGCATCTTCTTTGGTTAGTTTGCCAACAAATATTAGAAATTGCAATGACATGGGATTGGATAAAAATATATCAAATTTTGTTCTTCCTGTAGGAGCAACCATAAATATGAACGGTAATGCCATGTTCTACGCCATGAGTGCCGTGTTTTTTGCACAAATTTTTAACATAGAAATATCTACATTTGGCTATGTTGCCATAGCTATTACCTCCATAGTGGGAGCTGTAGGAACTGCCGGAGTTCCTGGGCCTACCCTTTTAATTATTGCAGTTTTAGTATCAGCAGGCATACCTCTTGAAGGTATACCACTATTATTTGCTGCAGATAGATTATTTGATATGGTTAGAACTACAGTTAATGTTGTTGGAGACGCTTCTGCTGTTGCTGTTTTAGATAAGTATTTTGGTAATAGTAAAAATACTTAATATTTTTAACTATATCTGTCTACAAAGAATCAGCCATAAATTTACTTTTATGGCTGATTCTTATTGATATCTTTAAGATTCTCAGAACTTATAGGGGGGTATAGTGAAAATATACTTTATGCAAAGATGCTAATTATCAGGAAATATCTAAGGAAGCCACTATTATTATGACTTCCAAAAACATTTATGTTAGATCTATCATAACTAAAATTACTATAAAATGCTCTATTTGTTTTAATTAATTGACGCCTATAATTCTTATCCTTACATTATATCTATCATATTTTAATTAATACTTTATATAACTAATTAGAGGTTGCTTATGAATACATTTTTAAAATATTATAATAGCCCTGTTAGTATTATAACATTAGCTTTTCTAGGAGCTATTTCAGGTCTTATTTTTAAAGAAAATACATATTTCTTAAAACCAATCGGTGATTTATTTATCAATTTAATAAAAATGTTGCTCGTGCCAGTTATTATTTTTACGGTCATTAATGCAACCTCTAAGCTCAATGATCATGCCAATGCCCTACAATTAGGGGTATTTGGCTTTATTTATTTTTTCATTACTTCCTTTTTTGCTGGGTGTTTAGGAGTGTTTTTAGCTTACTATTTATCGCCAGGTATTGGAATCACTTCATTACCAACAGAATTCTTAACCTTACCAGCCAATCTAAGCAATATTAATCCTAATGTTAAAATAGGTTTTTGGGATTTTATTTTTGGTATGATTCCTAATAATCCCTTTAAAGCTATAACAGAGGGTAATTTACTGCCAATACTGTTTTTTGCCATATTTTTAGGTATAGGGGTTTCTTATTCTAAAAATAAAGATAAAGTTGTGGTTATTAACATAGTATCTGCAACAAGCGATATCCTAATGTGGATGGTTAAGAAAGTTATGCTTCTTGCACCAATTGCTGTATTTTCTTTAATGGCCTATTTACTTGCCAGTATTGGCATAGAAATTATTTATGTGGTTGGTAAACTTTTTTTAGTAGTTATAGGTGGGTTATTTATTTGGCTATATCTTGTCTTAGCTGGTTCTGTTGGCTTGTTTTCTAAGATATCTTATTGGTCATTTGTTAAACATATTATACCATTAAAAATAGTTGCTTTTAGCACTAGCTCTTCTCTGGTTAGTTTGCCGAAAAACATTGAAACATGTGATAAAATAGGGATAAATCACAATATATCAAGTTTTATCTTGCCAATAGGGGCAACGCTAAATATGAATGGCAGCTCAATGTTTTATTCAATAGTAACAGTGTTTTTTGCCCAAATGTTCGGCGTTAACCTTGATATGTATACCTATTTCTTAATAGCCATTACCGCCACATTAGGATCCATGGCAACCCCTGGAATACCTGGACTGTCTTTAACAGTAGTTATGGTTATGTTAGTAGCTAATGTGCCATTAATCGGTCTTCCTTTGATTATAGCCATCGATAGAATACTTGATATGTTTATTACTACTGTAAATGTCATAGGTGATACTAGCTGTGCTGTCATTGCTGATAAGGTTTTTGCTAAAAAAATAAAATAAAACAGCTCAGTGTTATAAATAAGTGCAATAATGCATATATTTTTTATTCTGTGTATGACGTATGATTAATGTATTTGACTTCTATTGATATAGAATGTACTCTAAAGTTTAATATAATGACTTTTAATTGAAAATGGTGGTATTATCGGAGTCAGTTAAAAGTGTGAAATTATATGATAAAGTGACAATTGGAGTAAAAAGTATGAAAAAAATAATCATATTATTAGGACTATTAATATTAAGTGCTTGTGGAAGTAAAAAAGATTTAAAACAAGAAATAACTGAGTGTAACTATCCAGATGCTCCAAATAAAGAAGCTCCTTTGTGGGTATGTGGTGCTAAAATTGAAGGTGTTGCCGTAATGGCAGTTGGCTCAACCGCAACTTCAAAAGCTGGAATAAATTTCATGCTGCAACAAGCATCAGCTAATGCAAGAGTGTTTTTAGCCCAACAAATTCAAGCAGATATACAAGCTTCTGTGAAAAATTTCGTGCAAACAACAGGTACGGGAACACAGGAAACAGTTGATATGGTTAATAGTCTAGTATCTAACCAGATTACTGTACAATCACTTAAGGGTACAAGAATAATTAAACAAATAACTAGCCCTACAGGTACTCTCTACGTTGCTGTGGGTTTTGATAAAGAGTTATATGAAGGATTTATAAATGAATCTTTAAATACAAGTTATAAAAACGAAAAGGCCTTATGGCAAAAAGCAATGTCAGATAAAGCTTTTGAAGATTTAAAGAAAGATATAGAAGCTAGAATGTAACAATTTAATTAGTAAGTATTGGATTTTAAAATTATGAATAAAAAATTTCGTTTAATAGGACTGCTTGCATTAATAATAACTTTAACAGCTTGTGGAACTAGTAATCTTATAGATAAAAATATTTCTGATTTAAAATCCAATGCTATTAATAAAGAGAATATAAGTAAATTAGAAAACGTCAAACCAAGTAATAAAGATTACCTTCTAAATATGCAAGAGCTTGGGCGTATTAGTTTCATTAGAGGTTATAATACTGAAAGTATTAAGTATCTAAGATTTGTAGCTGATAAATATAGATACATGGAGGAGGATTCTAACTTAAGAGGTGTTTCTAGCACAGCTCTTGCTTCAACTTTTGCAAACGATAATTCCATTCCATATAAGGGATCAGACTATGAGAGAGCATTAGTTCATTTTTATATAGCTCTTGCGCAATTGAAGCAAACTAGTTTAGATAAGGCCATAATAGATGTTAGGGCAACTGCAGAAATTCAAAAATTAACTTTAGCTAAAAAAGAGAAGGAAATTATAGAGGCAAATACAAAAGGTGCAAAAGAGGAAATAAATCAGTACAAAATTTCTGGAGATGCTCTCGCTGCTATTAATGAAAGTAAAAAATTTATCACAAATGTTAAACAAGGTTTTATGAATCCATACATATATTATATTTCTGGTAATATCAGAGAATTATATGGTGATATAAATGGTGCTTTGGTGGACTATAAGTTAGCTTTGGAAGTTAATAGTAGTAACTTGTATCTTGTGAGTGATGCACTTAGATTAAGTAGTTTTAATGATTTTTCATATTATACAACTCTTAAAAAGAATCACTCAAGTAAAGAGATAGGGCAGCAGGCTTACAAAAGTAATGCTACAGTATTGGTTGTGTATGAGCAAGGTTTTGTTCCAGCAAAAGAACCTATAGAATCCTCAGTGTTTATTTTAGGTAATTTTTATAGCATAGCTTTGCCTAGATATTCTAAGCAACAAGAAAAATTAAGCAATGTGGAGGTAGTTGTTAGTGCGTCTGAAAATATTGTTGGAAGAGCAAAAGGGGAAGAAATAGCAAATATATATACTTTAGCACAGGCAGAACTTGCTAGCCAATATAAAGCCATACTAGCTAGGCAAGCAGGACGAATTATAAGTAAAGCGGCTCTTCAGGCTACAGGATCTGCAGCTTTAAAAAACACTGATAGCTCTGTTGCTGCTATAGTGGGGGTTGGTTTATATGCCACAGGAGCTCTTACTTCTTTAGCAGAACAAGCAGATCTTAGATCATTTAGAACGTTGCCTTCGTCCGTACAAGTTGCAAAATTAAGTGTTGCATCTGCTGTAGATAATGTTACAGTTTTTGTCAATTCTAAAGAAATTAAACTAGATAATCTTAGTTTAAAACAAGGTGAATTAGGTATAGTCTATATTATAGATACAGGTTCTGCTATTTATAATAGAGTTGTCTATAAAACAAACAATTAAATATTACAAGGAGATTATTTACATGATGAAAAAAAATAAATTTATTTTATTATTATTGTTAGCCCTTAGTGCTTGTGGTACAGAAACATCATATCAGGCAGTTGCAGATAACAGAGCTTCTAGCACGTTTTCTGCACAAGATCAAAAAATGTTAGTTGAAACTTTATCTAGTAAGCTTGTTACAGATGCAACTTTAAAATCTGATCTTGGTGGTGCTAGGCCAACTTTATTAATTGATATTGTAAAAAATAAAACATCAGAGCATATAGATACAGAGAGTATGACTGATACTCTTAAAATAGCCGTGGTTAGATCAAAATTATTCAGCATAATTAACAGAGATAAAATGGATGTTTTATCTAAAGAAGTAGCAATAGCTCAGAGTCCTTTGGCTGATCAGCAAAAAGCAACCCAATTAGGTAAGTTGTGGGGCGCAAAATACGTTATGTATGGTAATTTTAGCTCAATTGTAACTTATGTTAAAAAAGAAAAACAAACCTATTATAAATTCACTCTGATTCTGCAAAATATTGAAACAGGTGAAGAAATATGGCTTGATGAAGCAGAAATAAACAAGGTATCAAAATAAGTAATTGTCAGGTAAAAGGAGAAATAATCATATGATTAACAGAAATTTAGCTGCTATATTTTGCTTATTTTTTCTTTTTTCCTGTGCTGAAAAAAACATCCAACAAAAAGAACTTATCCTTAATTCTATAGGTAAAGGTGAAACGGAACAGCAAGCACAAAACAGTGCAGTAGCTAATTTATCCAATCAAATTTTTGTAAATATTGAAAGTGCTTTGCAATCTGAAGAGGTGTTGAAAAATGATCAATTTAATATAAGTGTATCAAATACTTTGAAATTAAATTCTAAATCTTATTTTCAAGGGCTAGTATTTTATAATCTAAAAAAATTAAATTCTAGAAAATATGAGGTATATGTAGGAATAGATGAGAAATCTATTATTTCAACAATTAGTTATCTTTTTGTGCAAATCAATCCATCAGAATTTGATAGCTTGTCTAGGGATGCTATGATGGAGAAGTTTGAGAAAGCTAATTTTTTACTATCTTTAGTTTACTATGCTAAATCTAAAAATATCCCTACAGGGCTGAGTGGAGAAAACTTAATCACATTAAAGCAGTATATTGCTGATTTAGATATGGCTATTAAAAGCAATGCGACAGTAAAATTTTTAGTAATTCCAAATTTGGTTGATGTTAAGTTATTGGTTGATTCTAAACCTAAAAAACCGTATCAAAATATATATTTATCTGTAGGAAATCATAGCTATGAGGCCTCTTTAAGTGGTTATAGGTCTGTAAGCAAGTCTTTTAATTTATCTCTTAGAGATAATATTCAGTATACTATTCATTTACAAAAAAAATTGATAACTGATATACCTGTGAGTATTATAATAAATAATCGTTCAGGAATAAGTGATAGTGAATTAAGGCAACTAATAGAAAAGGTAGCTATTAATAATCAGATGTACGTGGTAGATAAATCAGAAAACCATATAGAGGTTGATTTTTCAAAAATTCACAAGGATACATCATTAAAGAATTTTGCGGTCAATATAATAGATGTTACATTTAAAGTGTTGATCAATGGTAAAAAACAAGGAACAAGTGTAAGCATAAAATATTTAGCTAAGGAAGGTACAGAAGAGATACCTACTACACATATAAATAAACAACTAGATGAAAATCTAGGAAGTTTTTTAGCAAGGATTTATGATTAATAAAGTTATATATTCTAAGATTACAGGAACAAGTAGAGTATTAAATATTTTTATGATTACATAATAAAAAGTTAATATTGTATTTGGGATGGAGATTTTTTTTGTAATAACAAATCTTTTTTTGTTTTTATCATATTTTTATAGTAAGGTTTTATAAGATTAATTAATAGGTCTTAATTTTCACATTTTACGAGGAGTGTTTTACTTGGATAATAGGAAAATATTTATTTCGTGGGAGAAATTTCATAATGATACACAGAAATTATGCAAAATCATAAGAGATAAGGAGTTAGATATAAAGGGTATAGTATGTTTAACTAGAGGTGGATTGGTACCTACAGCTATAATAAGCTCAGAGCTAAATATTAGAAGAATAGAGGCATTTGCAGTTAAGACATATTCAGACAATCATAAGGCGGATAAGGTTAATGAGATTTTATCTTACCCAAGTGGAGCTATAGAAGATAAGGGCAAGGGATGGATAATAATAGATGAGCTTGTTGATACAGGGAGTACTTCACAACTGATTAGAAGTAGATTGCCGCATGCATATTTTTTTGCTGTATATACTAAATTGATTAGTAGTGAAATTTTAGATGGTTATATAAGTTATTTTGATCCCTCGGTGTGGATATATTTTCCCTGGGAAAAATCTTTATAGGAGAGGTTAGTATGTTGTACTATAATTTATTAAAGTATGCTAAGATAGGTTTGGTTAGCGTATTTATAGTGGCAATGATATATTTTTTTATTAGTTCTAGGGATAATAGTAATGTAAATGAGCGTATGGCTGCGATAATTTGTACAAAACTAGTGGATGAATACGTAGGTAGTGATTTTAAAGTTGTAAAAATTAATTACAATTATAATTATCGTTTTGATACGTCGAAGGTGGACGTGGTACTTGTTTACAAAAGTGGAGGTCGTTATATATCTAGCTGTTATTTTGCTAAGCAGTATAGAGATAGTAGTATTAATGTTAAGAAAGCTGAACTGAAGGATCTGCAGGGGAAAACAATAATTCTTGAAGATCTGACTCTTGCTTATACAAGATAAAGATATATTGTATAAAAAAAGTTTGAAAACGGTTTAATTATTTATTGAAATATATTGTATATTGTTATATCATAGACTGAATAGATTGATAGTGTGCGTATTTGTAAAGGGTACGATCAGTTGATTGGGGTTTTAAATTACTAGGAAAGAGATCAGTATGTCGTTAAAAATAAATTTTTTTCCATTACACTTTATTGTGAGTTTATTATTACTAATAACAATGGTTATTGTATTTAGTGATACTGTTTATGTGTATATGAGTTCTAATATATATATTAACGGTCTTATAATAGGCTTGTTTATAGTTTGTATGCTTTGGATATTGGGTGTGTTATCTTACTACAGTCGTAGTGCGCGTGTTATAAATAGGTTGTTTGGTACTCTTTCGCCAACATCCACGGAGAACACTGATTCTGGTAGTCAGTCAGTTTATGTGTCTTCTTCCATAGCTGGGACATTGATAGATAGTCCGATTACGTCTAAGGTGTTGTCTACAGCTGCTAAGGCGGGGAAATTAGACGTTAGTTATGCAGACGCTATGATTATAGTAAATTCAGTTTCTGAAAATGGGGATAGAGTTTTAGGACCAAGTAGATTTTTAGCAGGTATATTTACGATGCTTGGTTTGTTTGGTACATTCGTAGGATTGCTACAAACGATAGATGGTGTTGGTAATGCTTTATCAAGCTTGTCTGACGCTGACAATATAGATATATTTGGGCTAGTTGGATTGTTAGCTGATCCGTTACGTGGTATGTCTGTTGCATTTAGTACGTCATTATTTGGATTGGTAGCATCATTATTTGCCAATTATGGTAATTATGTGGCTGCACAACAATTATCGGTATTTACAAATAAGCTTAAAAATTTTCTAACGGCTACAACTGGTATGTCAAAGGTTGATCCTGCGGAAATCAAGGCAGAAGATATTCTTTTAGCTCTTGAGGATTCCTTTAATAAATTAAGTGTTACTGTGGCTGAAAAGTTAGATGGTGTTTCTGAAGGGTTGTTCACGATGGCTAGAATAATCACAAGAGGACAAGATAGGCAAGAAAAGCTCACAAAAGCTATGGTATTTAATTTGGTGAAGTTGGTAGAATTGGCTGATAAGTTGAACATACTGGATACTATGGTTGATGAGATTGCTGGGATAGCTGAGGAGAACAGGTTAGAATTATTTAAGTATTTAGATGATAATGTTGCTGATAATCTTAGAGCAATTTTAGATGGGGTTGATTTAAGTAATTCGATATCTTCTGATCAGGTTGAGGTTTCTGAGCAGGCTGTAGATTTACTAGATGAGCTTGTGGAGGTTAATGAGGTTGGTAATGAGAAATCTGATATTATTAATAAATCCATACAAGAAAGTAATGATTTAGTTGATGAGCTTAATGGTATATCTGATTCTATAGATTCTAAAACTTTTGATTATAATGGTGTATTTGGAGAGATGGTTGATATTTTATCAGAGGCTAACTCCATAGGTAACGAGAGTAATGATTTATCGGATGGTATACTAAACAGTGTTGCTAAAGAGGATACCTTAGGCGAGGCTGTGGCAGCTATAGATGAAGTGATAGAGGTAAATAAGGATACTTTAGCGGCATTGGAAGATATAGGTGATTTAGCTAATAGAAATTTATCTACTATTATAGATATAGGTGATTTGTCTAATAAAAATCTTAATAGTATGATAGATATAGGTGATTTAGCTAATAGAAATTTATCTACTATTATAGATATAGGTGATCTGTCTAATAAAAATCTTAATAGTATGATAGATATAGGTGATTTAGCTAATAGAAATTTATCTACTATTATAGATATAGGTGATCTGTCTAATAAGAATCTTAATAGTATGATAGATGTAGGTGAATTAGCTAATGAAAATCTTAGTAATATTATAAGTTTGAATAGCAGAGTATTGGATGAATTAGAGACATCAAATTCTATGTACGATAATATGTTGTTAGAGTTATCTGAAGGCAATGCTATAGGTGGAAGAGCGTTGAGGGTTTCAGAGGGTACGTTGGATGTATTGGAGCATGTGGATGTTAATTTAAATGGATTAGTTCCGGTAGTTGAAGAGGGTACTAGTTTAGCGCGTGATCATTTAGATCAAGTGGTTTATTTTAGGGAGCAGCTGGCTGATTTTGCTGCGGGTGTTGATGAGAATCAGCAGCAACAAAATGGGTTACTTAGAGATGTTGTACTAATTGGAAGAGATAGTGTAGGGATTTTGAGCAATATGGATGTATCACTGGTTGATAATCTTTCAGTGGGACGAGGATTGTTGAGTAATTCGGAAATTCTTGTTGATTATGCTGTAGGGGCTACTGAAGCTGTTGAGACACTAACTGCTTTGGTTGGAGAGATAAGTGATGGTGTTGAAAATTTCTTACCTAATATGTATGATACTTTGTCAATAATTAAAGATGAAATGAACGGTATGAATTATGTTGTTGGTATGTTATCTGATAATATGTATGCATTAGATTCTACACTTCGTGATTCTACTCAATCTATCGAGGTTTTTACTCAAGTGGTGGAAAATTTAGATGATAGAATGGAAAAATTGGATAGTAGTTTTGCTAATTTAGATAATTCTACTTATGCAATGAATGAGTTGTTGCAAGAGTTGCTTCCTGCTGTGTATGATTGGGTAAATATAATGTCAGCAAGCAGTGAGAGTTTAGGAGAGGCTGTGGTTACTTTGGGATACATCGCCAATACTGCGCAAAATATGGACAGAGCTATATCAGATTTTGCAAGAGTGGTTTTAGAAAGTAATGAGTACATAGCTGAGCGTTTATATGATATAAATTCTAGTATAGGTTACGCTGGGGATATGCTTAGTGGTGCAATTAGTGAAGTTACTTACGCTATGGATGGAGTTGTTTCTTCTGTTATGGAGGCGGCTAATGGTGTAGCAGAGATAGCTATGCAGAGTGGTGAGATATCAGTGCAAATAAGCAATGTGGCATCTGAGACTGCACAGGCAGCAGATATTATGTTGTCAGTGGTGTCAGATTTTGCACAACTAAGAGATATGTATTCTGAGCAAATGTCTGAGGTGTCGGATTTGCTTAGGGATACTGTTAGTACAGTTGTAACTACGTTTGATTACATATCTAATAATATGGTAGATTTAAATAATTTGGTAACGCAAGTTGAGATGTTTGCGCAAGAGGCTGGTGATACCCAGGGGGTTATGAGGGACGCTATGTATAGCATAATGCAAACTCAGGGAGTTATTGCTAATGATAATACTATGTTTTTAACTGCTTTAAGTGAGAGAGTTGATTATACTTCTGCAGTTTTGGTTGATGGTATGAATGGAATTATAGAGAGTTTAAGTAGTATTAATTTATCTACAGATATTCAAACATCTAAATTGGAACAGCTTGATTATAAGTTAGGTGAATTGCCAGATAACATCTATGGAGCTTTGGGTGAGCTTGCGGGAATGATGAATCAATCGCAAAATATGGTAATGGAGATGGCCAGTCAAAATATGCTAAATCAAGAGATAATTGCGGATTTATCAGCACAGAGTAGTCAATCCAGTGCTATGGTTGCCGATTTGTATCAGCAAAATTCTGGATTACAAGCTTCAATATACGATCTTTCGCAAACATTTGCTGGGATGCATAGTAATTTTGCAGATATTGGTAGTACAGTATCCGGAGTGGCGCAGGATATGTTTGTAGCAACAGAGGCTTTATCTGTTGTTGCTAGCAGTGTATATACGCAGACAGAGGCTTTAGAGCGCAACAATGTGGCAACGGCATATTTAAGCGAAAGTTTGAACAATCTTGCATTATCTAATGAAAGTTTACGTAGTGTTGGTGATAGTTTATCTATGATAATTAATTCTTTTATGGGATTGTCAGATACATTAGCGCGTATTGATAGAAGTTCAGAATCCATGGAGATGACATTTGCTAATTATTCACAGAACTTAACGAATCAGTTATATGTGCTGTCAGAAACATTGAATGGGCATTTGCAAACATTTATGTCTAAGGATATAGCTTTAGGAGAGCAAACAGTTAATGTGATAAATGGTCTTTTAGGGGCTACTAGTGATATTAGTATGGCTGTTAATTCTTTTGAAAGGCTAGCATCTGAGAGTACAATGTCTAATATGGAAATAAAAGATCAAATTCGGAATTCTATGGAATATGCTGTTGCCGAGATAGCTTCCATTAAAGAAAATTTAGGTAATAATATATCTGATAGAATTATGAATGAAATTAGTAGAGTTGCTGATAATCAAGGTATATTAATGGATAGACTTAATTCAGTTATGCCACAGGTTGATAATTTAATAGGATATTTATATAGTAATCAACAAGGTGGTGATTTATCTAAGAGTGGAGGAAATATTGAATTAATAGAAGCTCTTATGGCTTTAAGAGGTGAGCAACAAAGTGGTAATGCAAGGCTTGATATAATGGCAAATGCTGTTGATACTTTAATAACTGAGATATTAAATTCAAGGGATGTTGCCGAAAATATACTAGAGGTATGTGCAAGGTTGGCAGGGTTAACGGTTAGATAGATACAATTTTGTGTGGTGTAGGGTATGAGTAAAAATAAGTATGATGAATCAAGTACACAGGCCTGGCCAAGCTTTGTTGATATACTATCTTCAACAGTTCTGGTGTTAGCGTTTGCGTTGTTAGTTTTAGTGATAGTTTTATCTATTACTAGAATAACATCCTCAATAAGAAAACAGAGTTATGAAACTAGTCCATCATCTTTTAAGGTAGAGTCTGAGGTTTTAGGTGAGTATCGCGCAGAGTTTCAGAAATTGGTTATTATTGCTAATCCTAGCTTAAGAAAAGAAATGGAGATTCAGAGTGATGCTCCAACTGTTGAGAGGGAAGATCAGAGGCCTGTTTATGTTCCAGAAGACATAACAGATATAGTTGAGAATCCACAAGATGTTAAAGAAATAGGTGATTCGCAAAAACAAGTATTAGGTGATATGCCTAAAATAGCAGAAGTTAATCCTATAGAAGTTCTAGAAGAGTTAATTATTGTTCAGAAAGATGTTATAGAACAACAAAGAAAAGTTATAGAGCAGCAAGATGAAGAAATAGTTGATGCTGTTAGGGAATATCAGAGTTTATTAGCGTTAATCACTAAAGAAAATGAAGTAGAGGATATAAGGCAGAAAATTGCACCTAAGCCTGATGTTGCTAAGTTTGTGCAAACTGATATTGATGGTCAGAAAATACAAGGGAATGTAGAAACTCCAAGTGGGGAGGGTTCGTTGTTCTTAAGTCCTCCTAATAATCCCAATGCCAAGGTGTTGGTGAGGGAAATGGATCAGATTTTGATTTTTGATTTTAATGACAATGCACCATTTTTAAATAATGAAAGTGCAAAAGCGGCAACAGCTGCCATAAGAAATAATATAGAAAATTATAAAGAAGCTAATATAATTCTGGAGGCTAAAGTTACAGATTATGCTGTTTCTTCAGCAGAAGCACAAAGAATAGCAGTTGAAAGATTGTTAATTTTTCGCTCTCTATTGATTGATGCAGGGGTTTCTCCATCTTTGATTAGGCTTAAAACAATAGATAATACCGAAGAAGCTTCTTACTTAGTAGATGATGAGCGAAATGCCGAAGAGTTAAATTATGGTTGGGTTGCGATAAAGAGAAATGAATAAAATGATGAAATTTGTATTCCTATTGGTTATTACTGTAATATTATCGAAATCTGCTTATCCTTTGACTGTTTATGAGGTTATTGAAAAGATAGTTAATAATTCTCCTGAACTTAGGGTGATTTTTGAGAAAAAAAATCAGGTGGTAGAAGATTATAAAGATCAAAGATCTAATTATCTGCCTCGTATTTATACTATATTTAATCGGGAATATACAAAGGCTGATCCTATAGCTTCTTCTGCTGATTCTAGTTGGCAAAGTTTCAATAAATTACAAGTTATATTAGAGCAACGGATTTTCGATGTTGAGCAGATGACAAAAATAGTAAGATCTGCACAATTTGTTCAAACTAGGGAATTTGAGAACCAAAAACTATTAGAATCATTAATACAGTTAGCAGTTATTTCTTATTATGACGTTATTCAAAGTGAGTACTTGGTATCTATTAACAGAGAGTATTTACGTCAAGTAAGAGAAATTGATGGATTGACAATGAACATGAGAACTCAGGGTGACGCTACTTTGGGAGATGTGAATTTAGTGCAATCAAGATTGGCTTCTGCTAATTCTGCCTTGATTGTTTCACAAGCAAATTTAGATAAAGTAAGATTACGTCTTGCTTATTTGCTGAATTTAGTTGATAAAAATAAAATTGGTCAATCAGCAGCAGTTTTGCCAGATCTGACCAATAAGGATTTCTATGATTTAGGTGATAAAATTATTAATATGATACCCTTGTCTTCTGATAAATTAGTAAATGAGGTATTAGCCAATAATATAGACGTGTTAATATTAAGATCAAACTTATGTCTGTTTGGTTACGATTTAGAAATACAGAAATCTAGATACTTACCAGTGGTTAATATGACAGGTGAACTAAGAAGTGAAGAAAACAGAGGCTCAGCAGGATTTAATAGATATGGTAAGCTTACTGTGGAAGCTCGCTACAGTATATATGACGGAGGCAGTAGAGAAGCTGGTGTTAGGAAGTTTTCTAGTTCCTTGAAAGAGTTAGAATATCAATATGATATTCTTGTTAGAGATACAAGTGACAAAACATTTAGTACTTTCAATATACTTCGTTCATATGAACAGCAAAGGTTATCTATTTTAAAAGAAATAGAAAGTACAGAAGAAGTAGATAGAGTGTACAATATACAGTTCCAGTTTGCTAGTCGTAGTTTGGTTGATAGATTAGATAATTTAGAGCGTTTAGCAAACTCAAGAGCTAAGTTAGTACAAGTTGATTATTCTATTTTATCATCAAGGTTACAAGTACTAATGCTAATGGGTAATTTTGTAGAGTTTTTCGGATTTCAGAACTATCTAGAAACTAATAATTTAAAATTGTGTTAATTAATATAGTTATAAAGCAAGTAGGGTTTGTAATAAAATACTACTTGCTTGGCTGTTTTATAAGTTAATAATTTACAAGATCCAGCAATTTTATTACTAAAATTGAAAATAGAATAATCTACTTTTAAGAGCTAAGTTAGTACAAGTTGATTATTCTATTTTATGCTCAAGGTTACAAGTACTAATGCTAATGGGTAATTTTGTAGAGTTTTTCGGCTTTCAGAACTATCTAGAAACTAATAATTTAAAATTGTGTTAATTAATATAGTTATAAAGCAAGTAGGGTTTGTAATAAAATACTACTTGCTTGGCTGTTTATAAGTTGATAGTTTTCAAGATCCAGCAATTTTATTGCTTAGTTTTAGATTATAATATTAATTTATAGTCTTGAATTTGAGTTTTACTTATTAATATAATATCCTTCTACTAGCAGAAGATTTAAATATTAGGAATGTATCATATGGATGAAGATAATAACAACGCTGATGTGAATACTAATCAAGTTGTAACTTATAAAGATGGAACCGTATCTCTTAGTGCTCCAGATGAAGCCAATAAGCGCTATATTGCCTATGTTAGACCAGGAGACGAAATAGAGCTTAATTTCGATATTAAAGAAGAAAGCTCTCTTAAGGTCGAAGTTGTTAAGGGAGATCTGCATATCATTTTTGCTAATGGTTCCACATTATCTATAGCCTCAATGGCAGCCATAGGTTTTGCTAATAATGCACCAAAGTTAAGAACTCTAGATGGCAGAATCTTATCTTTAGAGGAGTTTCTAAGTGTCACAGAAGTCCTAAATTATAACGAAGCTGTTCTAATCTTGGCCAATAGAAAACAGGTTAATTATGCAGTTGAAGAACCTAAGATAGTTCGTGTATCCTCAGATCAAGAGGCTGATAATGAAGCAGGAATACCAGTTACAGGTTACGGAGATTCCGATATAAGAACCAACGGTAGACCAACAGCAGTAATTGATCCTCTTGGTATTTCTGAAAACGAAAACGCTTATTTTGGTAAAGGAACTTTTGTATCTACTATCTTTACTACCAATGAACCTTTCAGGCTAGATCAAACAAACTATCTCCCAGGACAGACTGTGCAAAAAAATCTACCTCTTTTAGAGGTAGAAGTCTTACATGGTTCAGAACTTAAAGCATCTAGTAATATTAATATGAACTCTATAAACTACAGTGCTTATAAATTTTCTAACGGTCTTGGAATTATTAATGAACCAGAAAATCAGTTAGTAGCAAATAAAATAGACTTATCTACCTCATCTGATAATATCTATATAAATAATACTACCGATGCTATGCGATATGTTTTTTCTATGAATTATCTTAAGGGAGTATTCCCTTTGGTTATAGAAATAATAGTGCCAGAAAGACTGAAAAATATCGTAAAACTAGAAAGTGATGGTACTTACGAGTTTTTTACCATTGACAATCCATCTCCTGGTGGTGGTTTGATATACAGAATATCGCAACTTTCTCCATCTGGAAAAATGAATTTTATAATGAATTTTCCATATGAAATGGATATAACTCGTTTCGATTTGAATTATCAAGTGCAATACAACAATGAAGCTACTGGAAGCGTTGAAATGGCTTTTGTTAGCAATCCAATTGCAATATTCCCAGTTACTGAGCCAGCACATTTGAAAACTTCAACAGGGTTTGTTTTATCTTCAGTCACCAATCCTGTAGATGTTGACACCGGAAGAGGTAATGATGTTATCATAGGTGGTGGTGGAGACAATAAAATAAGGTCTTCTCTTGGCAATGACAATGTGTTTATATATGGTGGCAAGGATATTGTAAGTTTAGGTGAAGGAGATGACACTATTCACGGTTCTTTAGGCAACGATCTAATAGATGGTGGTGGTGGTGTTGATACTATCTACTATGATAATAAAAATATTGCTATAGATCCAGAAGGGGTTAACTTTAATGTTTCTTATTATAATACTTACAAAGGTAGTAGTGGAGTATCAGGTTATGTTGGGGTCGATTTAGTTAGATTGACATCTGAGTTAGGGGTTCATGAGCAATCTTCTACTCTTGATATCTCTAGTATGGTCTTTAAAAAGACCCAAGGAAATGATATTTTAAAGAATATCAATAGAGTATATCTTACAAAATATAATGATAGAATAATAGTATCAAATATTAATAGAGCAGCAGGAGTAGTTTTTTTTGATGGAGGCACACTAGCAAGCACAGCAAGAGATAATGATATTATAGTAATTGATGATACTTTTGTTGGAGCAGTGGTGGTTTTAGCTGCGGCTGAGGCTGAAAGCACAGTGCAAGATATTAACGGTATGGTAATTAATTTTTCTCATTTTGAAACTGTGCGTGGTGGAAGAAATAATGATATATTTTTTGGAACTATGACCACTGCCAATTCTATTGCCTTACAGTATACTATAGATGGTGGTGCTGGTTATGATATTTTATCTTATGAAAATCTTACAGGAGTTGGTATCCAATTTGATGCTGGTTTATCAAGCGTACAAAAAGGTGTTAGTGGACAAAGTGCGGAAATTTTTGGTATCGATAAAATAAGCGCAGTAGAAGAATTAAAAGGAACAAATCAAGCTGACGTGATTTTTGGATCTTTTTCTGGCAGTTACATATATAGTGATTTTACAGAAATAGATATTTTAAACTATGATAGGTCTGTTCAAGGTGTTACTTGGATAGTTGGCTCTCAAGCTATTAATAGAATATATAAATCTGTTTCTCTAGGAGAAGCTAGTAATCCTTACATAAATTCATCTATCCTATTTGATAGTTTTACTAGTAGTTTAATTGCTACTACTAGGGGAACTAACGTTATTTTGACAGCAGCTGATGATAATATCATAGTTACAGATAATGAGGGTAGCTATAATTTTAATGCTGGTAGAGGTAGAGACACTTTAAGTTATTTATCTTTGACTGGTGGAGGGGTTTCGGTAGTATTTAATGGTCAGAGTGCATCCGTAGCAAAAGGTGTTACTGTAGATAATGTTGGGGTTGTTTCCTCAACGCAGACAGGAGGAAATGATGCATTTGCAATTTTATATAGTTCTACATCTGTCAATATATATAAAATAATTGGAACGGAACAAAACGATTCTTTTGCAATGGATGACGGTATTAATGATCGTTTAGGTTCACATTTCTTAGATGGTGCAGCTGGTAGGGATACTTTATCTTATGCAAATATACTTGCAACAAATTTAGATGCAGATGGACAACCCACCAATGAAGGGGTCACAATAGTTTTCGGTACAAATATTTCTTCCTATGTAAGACGCCCTGTAGCAACTAGTCCTGTTGATTATTTTTCAAATATGGAGCATTTTATTGGCTCAAGATTTGACGATAATGTACGCTTTACTGCTGTAACTACTTTTGCTCAAATGGCAGGGTTAACTTTTGATTTGGGAGATGGACGAGATATAGTTGATTATTCTCAACTATCTGCTACGGTATCAACTAATGTTTTAATTACATTTCAAGATAATACGATGATAGTTACTTATAGTGGAGGGGATACATCTTCATTTTTAAATACGGAAGGTATTAGGGGTACAGATGCTGGTAATGATGTTTTTCATGCCATAGCAGGACTTAGTTTACTATTTGATGGGGTGGGGGGAGAAGATACTGCTAATTATTCTGCGCTTACGGAAAATCTTGTATTCAATCTTCACATTAAGACTAATAATAATGTTGTGAAAGCATCCTCTCCTACTGGTTTTGATACCGTATTGCGGACAGAGACGATTTTTGGGGGTACAGGAAGAAATGATTATTACCTTGATTATCTGTATTCATATACTATAAATGGCGAAGCTTCTACTAATGATAATGTAAGCTATTACAATTCTGCATCAGGTATAATATATAATGTAGCAACTGGAAGAGTTACTAAGGGTAGCAATACAGATCAACTGTTAAATATAGAAATTGTGAAAGGTTCAGAAAGGGACGATATATTTTTAATAACTACTGATCTTGTAGCTGGAACATACACAGTTTTTGGTAACGATGTGCAGATTAACGAGCAGGGACAAAGTATATCACCAAGGTCTGATATTGATGTTATTAGTTTTGCTGGGTTTTCTGAAAATGTAAATTTTACACTTGATACAACACAAGCTGGTACTTATAACGTGTATGATCCTAATAATAATGGGTTAATGATAGAAGAAGGGCAGTTTGTGGTTTCTTTTCTGGCATATACTTTTAATTTAAGGCATATTGAGGGGATTGTTGGCACATCTGGAGATAATAATTTTGTAATTATTTCTGTTGCTGCCTCACCGGCTTCTTGGCGTATAAATGGAGCTGGTGGAAATGATTCTGTTGATTATAGTAGTGATACAAATATAGTTAGTACTTCTACTGTATTTTCCGTAAATACTGTTGTAAGAAGAAGTTATACAGCTGTAGTAGGGACAGGTAATGTTCTTTTCACAAAACAAGATGAGATATCTGATATTGATACTCTTATTTTAAGTGCAGTTGACGATACTGTTGAAATAGCAGAAGGTTGGTCAAATAACACCATACGCACTGTTAATGCAGGTGCAGGGACAGACACTCTTAGTTTTTGGGGTATTAACAATGATATGAATATATTGGTTGACACTGAGGGTAGTTTTAATATGTCTTTAACTGGAAGTACAGGGGTATTACCAGGTTTTGTTGGGTTTGAAAATATAAGATTATCTTCGGGTAGATCAATCGTGGTATTTCGAGATGGAACAACGATAATTAATCCAGTTAGAATTATTGGTAATCCATCTTTAACTGCAGTATCTATTGCAGATTTTTCTGCTTTAAGTGCAGGTGTTACTTTATCTTTAGCGACGACTCAATTTGGGTTTGATACTATATCAGGAGGGTTGACTGCCAATGAGACGATGGCGCTTGTTAATATAACAACAGTTAATTTAACTAGACATAATGATGTTGTTTTTGGCTCAGAAGAAAAAAATATGATTTTTATGGGAATAGGTGGTAATGATACATTATCATATGCAAATCTAAACAACATAGTTGGAGTTACTATAGATTGGTCTTTAGCTAGAATTTATAAGAAAAACATTACCGGAGCTTTTGATGCTTTCGATAATTTTTTTACAACAATTGTTGGAAGTAATTTAGCAGATACTTTTTTGGTTACAGATTTATCAAGAGCGCTTACTGGTGTAAGTATAAATTTAAAAGCAGGGGGAACAGTTAACTCTGATATTACAGATATATTACATTTTAATGTAGGAGCAGGAAGTATAACTTTTGATATTTTTACTTCTATAGCAACACATGGGGTTACTAGTTTTGATGCATCAACAGTTTCAGGAGCTGATGTTGTACGTTTTTCAGGGGATGATACGGTTGTTTTTAGTGCTAATATTGCTAATCATAGATATGTTAAGTATGACGGTTTTAGGCAAGATGATTTACGAGCAAGTAGTACTTTAGATTTCTCTAACATAGGTCTTTCAATGATATATGATGCTAGGGGAGTGGATTCTCAAGGCACTAGAGCAGCAAGATATTCCACAAGATCACCTAGTAGTACTGGGTACTCAGAGATACTTTGGAATCAAAGTGACACTGCGGCTGGAACAACTACAGACACGTTATTTTTGAATTTTTATACCATACGTGCTTCTAATGCTGGCACATTGTTTTATGCTAGTAATATAGGTAATTTTGATTTTCAAGGTGGGACTGCTACTACAGATATAATTAATTATTCACAACTTTTAAATCCCATATCTATAAATTTAGTATCTAGAAATATTACAAAATCAAGTAATGTTTTCGATATATACAATACAAGCATAGATGGTATTGTTGCAACTTCTGGCGCAGATACACTTATTATTGATAATATTCCAACAGCTCAGATGAATAATTTGAGTATAGATGGAGCTGCTGGTAGTGATACGTTAGATTTTCAATTTAATGTAGCAAGTTTAACGTCAATTACAATAAGTTTTCTGACCTCAGGAATAACAACCGTATTAAGAAAAGGTACTACAGAAACTGCTATTAATCTAAATTTAACTAATTTTGAAGAATATCGTCTTACCGAGAATGCAGATACGATTGTTATAGATACTTCTTATACATCCAGAGTGGTTGTGTATGGTGCCAATATTAGTGCTACAGTAAGAGACAAGGTTAATTATATTGGTAGTGGTAATATAGTTTTTAATTCACAGCAAGTTAGTGTTAATAGGGCTGTTTTGCCAGCAAATACAGGGGATACATTGTTTAATATTTTTGATATTACGTATTCAGGAACTGGTAATGCGACATTTTTTGGTAGCATAGGAACTAATTATACTTATTCTGGAACAGAGAGAGCACAATATAACGCTAATAGTGTTGTGCTTAGTTATAGGCAAGTTGACACTAGTCTTAGGATAAATTTTGCTTTAGTAAACAATTTTTTTAGTATTACTAAGGGAGATAATGGGATTGCAGGGGTAGATTTATTTAATAGTTATATTACTACTGTGGAAGGCGGTAGTGGGGACGATGTATTTATTTTAAGTGCTAGAGCTAATACGTTGCCTAGTGTTACTTTATTAGGGGGAGCTGGGAATAATTCTGTAAGTTATGAAAATTTTGCCAGTGGGGCGATATTTTTTGTAGATCCTCAGGGTAATTTTCAAATGCAGGGGGGTGCTGGAACTTCTGGATATATAATAGATACTGAGTCTATTCGTTCGTATAAACTAACAGAAGGGAATGATACTTTTAGAGGTAATGTGGGCTCATCAATCTCTGTGGACGGCTTAGGTGGAGTAAATATGTTATCTTATAGCGACGCAGCTTTTGATAATATTGATATAGTTGCTAATTTTATTACGGATGCTACAAACAACACAGGGTTTGTACAAAAAGGTTCATCAGGAACAGATCGTGTGGCAAATTTTGCTGGAATTACAACGGCAGGTGGAGATGATACAATTACCATAGGTAATGGACAAAGAGCTGGCACATTTGATGCAGGTGGGGGATCAAATACTTTAAATGCTACAGCTATTGATATTGGTATGAATGTAACATTTAATGCTAATTATAGCTCAAGCATTGCTTATGCTGACTCTCCTTCTACTATTCGTACTTACAATGGATTTAATATAATTAGTCTTGGTAGTGGAAATATCAATACTGTTAATTATTTACATCAAAGTGATTATGAAAATGCAGGGAATACAAGACCTTTAATATTTAATGCTGTTGCTGGAAAAACTAATACGTTTAATTTCAATACAGCTACAGCTCCACGTACTATAAGTGTTAATTCCAATGGGGTTGGTAGTTTTTCATCCGCAGTGCTAGTTAGGGATACTTCTGTTATTCCTAACGTCGATGTTGTTAGGAATTTTATGTCATTTAATAACTTTAACTCTATCAGGGCAGTAAATGCAGATGGGACAACGCCTTCTAATATTACATTGCAGATAAGAACAGATGCTTTTAATTCTATGTATTATCGTGGGGGTAGTACTGTTGCAGACAGTATTAATTATGTTGATTCAATAGGTGGATTGGTTTTAACATTTGAAAATGAGACACAACAACAGATAGTTGTCACAAGCAACAGCACATTGGCATTAAATTCTAGAGATACTCTGGTAGATATAGAAAATATATCTTTAACAGCCGATAGGGATACTCTTGAAATTGGTGATGCAATAGGCAATTACTCTAGTAGTACTACAGCTAATATTAATGTTGATGCCGGAGAAGGTAATGATACACTGTCTTTTGCACAGAGAACTACTGCTTTAACAATCAATGCTGCCGATGTATCTTTTAGTATTGATAGATGGGTACTTGTGAATTTTGAAAGTATAGCTTTAACAGCTCTAAATGATACAGCTACTTTCGCTCCTGCTGGCTCTGTTAATATTGGTGGTGGCGGTGGTCATGATATTGCAGACTTTACAGCAAGTACTTTTACTAATGGAGTTACAGTAACAAAAATTGGTATTGCTAATATTTTAGTAGTAGATAAAGGAACTGGCTTAGATGGGTTGCAGGCTTTTGAAGAGTTACGCTTGACAAATAATAATGATTTTTTTGTTTATCAATCTAACTTAGATACTTTTACCTCTAGGGTATTTATTAATATGAGAGCAGGAATAGATACGGTAAGTTTTTCTGGGTATAGTGGTATATCTGGAGTTACTTTTAAATATAATAATGCGGAGTTGTTGGTTGACGGCAATAGTGCGCCTGAGAATATACGTTATAGGTTTTTAGGAATGGATAACATTGTTGGAACAGCCTTAAATGATACTTTATTGATTGAAACTATTCCGCAGGTAGCGTTTAATTTTAATGGTGGCTTAGGGGTTAATACTATAGATTTTTCTAGATTAACGGGTTCGGCAAATTACTCTTTAGATACATATTCTAACTCTCTTATGCAAGGGAACACTCCTACTAAGCTTAGATTTGAAAATTTCACTTCTTTCATAGGAAATTCTAGAATAACTGAGTATAGATTGGTTCTTAGTAATGCTCAAAATATATCAAGTGCTTATAATATAGTAACAAACTACTCAGATGCTATTATTTCTTATGCTAATAATAATGCAGCAGCTATTAAGGCTACATTGCTAGGGGTTGCAACTGCAAGATCCGCTACAGTAGTAAAAGCACAAAATACTGATACTATTACAAATGGAATAGGAGTATTTGTAGCCACTGCTTTTGATGATGTTTTATCTTTCGGAGTGGCAAGCATTCCAGGAGAAAGCAATATAGGAAAAACAATAGATATTAATAATTTAGATGTTGACGCCGGATTGAACGGTACAAGTGGTGATGTTGCTAATTTTTACCAAGCAACCCAAAATAGTGTTGTGTCTATAACAGCAAGAACTAATAGTGCTACAGTTACTCAAGGAACATCTGTTGGTGTTTTTAGCGGATTTGAGACTTTGAATTTTCTTAATACTACAACAACAAATGTTACAATTAATTTAGCCAATATAACCTCTTTGTATCAACTTGATTTGTCAGCAGGAACAGCAACAGAGGATTCTTTGAATATAGTGGGAACAACAGCAGTAGATGAGATATCTTTAACAGTTATTCTTGTGGGAGATAAGGAATCTATAGATTTATCTGGTGCTATTACTACTACGACTGGAGGAACAACTTCTATGAATTCTATCTTATTAAAATTTAGTCAAATAGAAAATTTTTCTATCAGCACACCAGCAGTTATGAATTTATTATTTGATAATTATGTAACTACTAATTTAAAAAATATTTCTGTAAATGATACTACAAATAGAAGTAACATAAATGTTTCTCGTACGTCTTCTAGAATTACAGCAACCTCGACAGGATTGGATTTTTATAATGCAGCTCAAACTCTCGTATTTAAAACAACAGGTTTTGGATCAATAACTTTAGGGAATCAAAGAGATATATTTATAGTAGATACAGCTATTACGGCTAGTCCTTATGCAATAAGAGCTGGCGGTAGTAATGTTGGTAATGATACGCTTGTTGTTAATAACGGTAATATGGTATTTGAGGGGAGCTTCATAACAGTTGCAACTAGTGGTTTCTTTGATTTTACAGAAGTTGAGTTAAGAGCAAATAACTCTGTGTTATCAATCTATCAAAGTTTTTCCTCCACAATTAATAGAATTGTCGGCAACTCAACTTCTGATATGAATTTTGCAAATAATAGTGGTGTTGCTGGAGAATATAGTGTTGCTGTCAGTCTTAATTTAGAAAATAGCACTTTAAGCGTTGGAAGAAACTCTAACATAGTTTTGGTGGGCTTTGATAATTTTATTTTAGGTAGCGCCAATGATACTGTTAGAGTAACATTAGAAAATACAAAAACAGTCAACGCTTCAGCCGGAGAGGATACATTAATAGTATCTGGTGCAACTAGGAGTTATAACCTTGTTATAAATAACAGTGTTGCAACTTTAGGAACGGTGAATTATAGTAATTTTGAAGTATTTAATTTGATACCACTTGGTTTTAGTAATACTTTATATGCTAATGTGGATATAACAGCCATACCTAATTCGTTAAGAATAAGAGGAGCTCAACTAATTTCAATTAGCACTCCGGCGGCTACTACAGACCAATTTACTAGGGGTGTATTAAATAATAATAGTCTTGCCTTTACTACTCCTGCCAATAAAACATTAACTATAGAAGGAACATCTGTGGTTTCTTTAGCAAATACTACAACACCAATTAGGCTTAATGTTAATAGTATAGGCTCTGTAGCATCAGGCGGTATAGGAGAAATTAGAGCCGGACGCGCTATTACTGACGCTATAGATTTTAGTACCATATCTACTGATCATACTATTATCATAGGTGCTGCTGGTAGGATAACTTCATCTATTGGTAGTAATACTTTTTCATACTCTGGATTTGAATCAATTGAATTAGGGGCTGGTGTGAATAATGTTAGATACACAGCTTTGATATCTAGTAATATTACCTTTAATGGAGCTGGTGGGATTGGTGATACAGTAACCTCAACAAATTCTGGTGCTCATTTTAATATTGTCAATGGCAGTGCCACAAGAAATACTCTCTCTGTTAATGGATTCACTCATACATATAACGGCTTTGAGATCTTCATAGGGACAGCCGCTCTTAGTCTTAATATTGCGGGTGACGGGTTAGTAAGAGGTAAAAGAAGCATACAAGAAGTTCAACTATCAAGGGAATCTGACACTATTACTATTAGTAATGTGGATAGTAATTTAGTTGTTGATACTGGTCAGGGAGCTGATAAAATAGTATTATCAGGCGAAGCTCTTAATTATAAATTAGAACATCATACTGATACTTTGTTGGATGTTGAGGGTAAAATTTATCATACAGGAGGAAGCTATATCGTTATTACTAATGATAAGGGCGAAAAAATGTACCTTTTAAACGCAGATTTGGAAGATATTCTAAATATAAGCTCTACGCAATATGGTAGGAACAATTTAATTCAGCCTGAAGAGGTAAACACTATTTCTGCAACCTTTAATCCAGAGGAAGAAAACACTGTTTATGGTGTGCAAAGAGCTAATTATGAAACACAACAGCAAGAAAATCAAGATCTTGACTCAATGAAATATGAAGATTTTGTTAAGACAAATGAGGCTGATTTATCATCTACTATAGAATATGATGCTGATAATTTTGCCTTGCTAGCTAAGAATACTACTGGGGAGGACAAGGTAGATCTAGTGCAAATTATTCAAGATAGCTTACAAGGGGATAATAACCTTACTCTTGATGAAAAAGAATCTGATCTTTTAGCAAACAATCCAGCAGAAGATATACAAGATTATTCAGATTTACTTGCAATGGAAGATACTCAAACAAGTGAGTTTGAAATCAGTAGTGTATATAAATCTGAGGATGAGTTGAAAAAAGATGATGATACAACAGCTAAGCACGTTTTTGATGGAATTATTAATAATAAGTAGTTTTGATTTTTTTAAATAATCTAAGCCGCTTAGGGATTTTGTTTGTAGGACATAGCTTTTAGTTGTTAGTTAGGTGGACAAATCAATTGTTATTTTGTTGGACATTGGTTATAATGTAGTAACGTTTTGTATTGTCAATTGAGGATAGTTTAGTGTGCGCAAAAAGAAGTAATACAGCTGATATTAATCCTAAAAATATAAATTTCGATGCTGTAAGAAAAAATTTAGAAAATAAAATTACTGAAATAAAATCTTACAAACCAAAGCAATTGGTTGGTCAGGCAAAACAGTGGCAAGGAGGTATACCTAGTGCAGAATCTGAAATAAATAGCACACCTACAAGTATGTCTAATCTCGAAAGAAAAAGAGAAAACAATCCTTTACCAATACCTGAGCAATCAGCATATAATGAGAAAGAAACCATCAGGAAAGAGCAACCATCTAGTGGTCATCTTGCTAATAATTATTTTTATAATCAGCCTTATAAAGAAAATCAGCCTAGAAAAGTAGATAATTATGAGCCTTCCTATGCTGAGAGATTACAACCAATATATGACCAAGAAAGATTCAACTCTCTCTCAAGGGATATCGGAAGCCTTGGCAACAGAATAGATAGCAATTCTCTTAGAGATAAAATTGATAGAATTCCCTCAGGATATGACCAAGAAAGGCTTAGCTCAATCTCAAGGGATATCGGAAGCCTTGGCAACAGAGTAGATAGCAATTCTCTTAGAGATAAAATTGATAGAATTCCCTCAGGATATGACCAAGAAAGGCTTAGCTCAATCTCAAAGGATATCGGAAGCCTTGGCAACAGAGTAGATAATAATAATATTGATACAAAAATTAACTTTCTAAGAGATAAGTTAGATAATGATAAGCTTACCAATTTAGAAAAAAATATAGGGGATGTTTATAATAAGTTAAATAATAAGCAGGTAGCTGACAGTATAAACACCATTGGAGATATTAAAAGAAAACTAGACATTCTAGAGCAAAGTAGAGTTGATGAGATTAGGTTGTTAAATGAAAGTAGAAGAATAGATGACTTATTAAGGCACATTGATAGATTAGAATCTAAAATGGATACGGCTACGCCATTGCAAAATAATCAAGCTAAAGATATAGAAGCTATAAAAAATATCTTACACAGTTATTCTAAAGATAGTTCTGATAATAAAGATAATACAGATATTATGAATGATTTAAAAAGAAAACTGGATATTATAGAGCAAAATAGAACTGAGGATATCCGCTCTGTAAGTCAGAATGACAAGATAGATGATTTAGCAAGACATCTTGATAAATTAGAGTCTAAAATGAATATCGCTGTGCCAACGCAAAACAGACTAATAAACGATTCAGAAGTATTAGATGGTATAAAAAACACTTTGAATACTTATTCTAAGGACAGCGCTCATTGCAGGGATAGTGTCAACACATTAAGTGATCTTAAAAGAAAACTAGAAAACTTAGAACAGGTCAGAGCTAATGATATTAGGTTAGTAAGTGAAAGTAAAAAAATAGATGATTTAGCAAGACATCTTGATAAGCTAGAATCTAAAATTGATACTACTGTTCCTATGCAAAACAAACAAATAAGAGATGTGGAAGCATTAGTTGAAATAAGAAATAAATTAGATAACTTAGAAAGAGATCGTATAGCAGATTTAAAATCTAAAATAGAGCATGATCAGTTTTATGGGGCAGAGAAAGCTATGCTTGTTGCAGAGGATAGAGGGAATAAACATGGGAAAACAACTGAAGATTCTTTGTTATTTAACACAATTGAAAGCATTCAAAAAAGATTAGATAAGTTAGAATTACATGGTGCGTCCTCTTTGAAAGATTCTTCTTATAATGATAAAGTTCAAGCTTTAAGTGATGATATTAAAGCTATCAAGTTGGGTCTGTCTAGAGAATCTACGACATCGCATACGAATGAACATATGAGTGCTTTAGAAAAAATTCAAAAAAAGCTAGAAAAAATTGAAGACAGTAGATTAGAAAACCTAAGAGATAGTATAGAAAAAGAAAGATTTGTAAATGTTAACAAGTATCTAGAAAGACTTGAAGCTAAAATAAGGCCTACTGGGAATGCTTCTGTTGAGGTTGAAACAAGTAATATAGAAAAAAAGTTAGAGCGTCTTGAGAAGGTAATTTTTGATAGTCTTAATGTTGGTCTTAATAATGATAAGATAATTGCGACTAAATCTTCTGATATGGAGCTTATTGAGGCAAGATTGATTGATTTATCAAAAAAAGTAGACGGGTTGAGTAATGCAAGGGTAGAGGGCTTGCATTTGAAGATAGATGAAGAAAGAAATATAAATTTATTAAAAACACTTGATCGTTTAGAAAATAACTTATCTAGCGGCGCTTCTCCTAAAGAGTTTTTTCATCCCCCTAAAGCTGATGGTTTATCTACTATTACTAAACAGACAGATGGGTTAGAAAATAAAATTGATAATAGCACTTTATCTCGCATTTTAAATAAATTTCAAGATGATTTGAAAACAAAATTTGATGAGGTTATTGAAAAAACTAAAGTCAACTCTGCCAATACAAATGAGGTTGCTATATTATCTAAGCAGTTGGCAGAACTAAAAGATAGCATTCATAATTTAAAAACAATTAATTCTGATGAGGTTATTGAAAAAACTAAAGTCAACTCTGCCAATACAAATGAGGTTGCTATATTATCTAAGCAGTTGGCAGAACTAAAAGATAGCATTCATAATTTAAAAACAATTAATTCTGATGAGGTTATTAACAAGCTTGGAATGATAGAAAAATTACAGCAAGATTTTTTAAAACTTTCAGCTTCATTAGAGAAAAAAGAACAAGAATATACTAATAATATGGATATCAATAAAGTAAAAAAGAGTGATACTGAGAATACAATAACGGATATCTTAAAATATAAGCTGGCTTCAGATTTAATTAATGAAGATAAGAATAATTTTAAGGTTGCTGATCAAAATTTTTCCTTCAGGAGAGGAGAGGTGGAGCAATTAAAATCCATTGAGAAAGAAGAGAAGATTCTTAAAAATACTGAAAATCTAGTTTCCATGCAAAATGAAAGTGCTAAAATAATTGAGAAAATAGGAAGTGAAATAAAGAATCATACTCTTAGGGATAAGTATATTGACAGACAAACTCTTATTAAAGAAGAAATTGATTCTTTAAGAAGATCTTTAGAAAAAGAAGAGCAATTGATATTGAAACTTAGCGCTAGATCTGGCTTGGAGGATAGATATGTTAAAGATATGGCTAATTCTTTAGCCAGTAGTACAAAAATAATATCTGATAGTGCTGAGGATACAAAGATACTAAGCAAGGTTGATGCACTTTCAAATGTTGTAGCAAAAATTGAAAATATGATTAGAAGTAATGATGCTGGATTGAATTATAAAAAAGAGATAGAAGAGAGTTTATCTAAATTAAAATCAGATAATGAAAATCTTTTAAGAATGATGCAAAACAATCAGGATACATTTAAGCATCAAACTTTGATGCTCTCTGAAAAATCTGAAAGTTTTATGAACTCACTGAAAGAAGATATTTTAAGTTCTTCGAAACTGGAAAACAAGTCTTTAGTTGAAGAGTTGTCTTTTTTGCATGAAAAAATAGAATCACTACGTTCTTTAGTAAATAACTCGGAAAACAATGATGAAATTAAGTATGGCTTAAGAAATTTATTTGATAATCTAACCAATATGAGCACATTACAACATGAAACCATATCATACTTTAAAAAGCTCGACGTTATTGTAACTAATAGTTTGTTAGAAATACAAAAAACTGCTAAGAATTATGGACAAAAACTTTTATCTGAAATAGGTGTTTATCTTAATGATTCTAAGGATAAGGCCACATATTTCAGAGACTTAAAAGAAAAATTAGATGAAAATAGTGATCAGATAGCTAAGTTTATTGGTAGCAATAAGGATAGGCATGACGATTTAGTTGGCTTGACTGTACAACTTAAGTCAGATGTTGATGACGTGGCTCAAACCATAGAAAATCTATTTGATATTAATGATAAATCAAGAATCAATTTAGAAGTATTGGTACTAAAAGCTGAAAAAATGCTTGAATCTCAAGGAAAAGTTGATGATAGTGTACAAGAGATTAAAAACAATGTTTCAGATACCAAAGATAATCTGGCATTAAACTTACAAAAAACTAGTGATATGGTTGAAAAAGCTAGTCAATCGGCATTGAAAGATGATCAATTACTGAGGGCGATTGAAAATAATGATAAAACACTCACTACTGTTGAAAGTAAACTTACTAGCGTTATGTCAACTACTGAAGATGTTACGGGAAATATAAATAAATTAAGAAATGCCAATGAAATTGTTGGTAATTCGCTGAATGAAAAAATTAAAACATCAAATGATAATTTATTAAAATTACACGAAGAGCTTTCTTCTATGAGTTATAAAATAAATAATTTGGAAGGAAAGTCTGTGGATATTGCTCAGGGAGTTGATGAAGCTGTAAAAACTCTTAGAGAAGTTGAGGAGAGTGTTGCTGATGTTTTATCAAAGATTGGAGAAATTAATACAACAAACACTTTAGATAACATTATACAAGTGTTAGCAGATTTATCTTCAGATAATAGTATGATAAAAAATATGGTAGGTAAGCTTAATAATGATATGAATTTCCTTTTAGGCTCTGCAAACAATATAGATAAAAGTATAAAAGATAATTTTACATCTTTTATGAGTGATAAAGATAAGCAGTTGTCTAGTATTATGGCTGATATTAATATGTTTAATCACAATATAAGTAGCATGTCCTCAGGTATTATCACTAAAGATAATGTGGAGTCCTTAGTTATTAGGTTGGATAATTTGATGAAATTACAAGAAGTATTTTTTGATGATTATTCAAAAAACTTTATGGATTTTGTCAATAAAATTGAGAGATTAGATAGTAATATAAAAGAATTTGGTAATCTTAATTCTTTGAAGATAAAAAAAGAAGCCTCTGAGACTTTTGCTGGTATTAGGAATAAATCTCAAAAGAGATTCACTAAAGCGCTTGATGTGGTGGTATCTTCTGGTGCTAATAGGGATTTTAAAAAACCAGATTTACATGGTAACATGGAGTATCTTAGCAAAGAGATAGCAAAAAAAATCAGTGAAGATTAAATATAAGTAGTTTATAGATTGTTTTTATATTTATATTAAAATTATAGGAGAGTTGGGGTTGAAGAAAGTAGAAGATGTTTCTGATGCTGATGGGATGTTGGCTAGTAGTGATCAAGCAGTTAGTGGTACAGAGGGAGAGGATCCTTTGCTTGGTAATAAAAAAGGCTTAAAGATATGTTTTGAGAGGGCTTTGCTAGCTTTAGATAAAGTAATATCTCAGGAAGTATTATATTCTGATGCTATTATTAAAGATGATGTCATCTCATCAAAAGAACTTATTGCTATTGCTAAAAAAATTGGTCTCACGGTTGAGTTACGAAGAGTTAATATTTTTGATATAAAAACTGGTCCTTGTATTTTATTATTAAAATCCAGTAGTTATTATTTATTTCTTGGTGATAAGAAGGCCTTTAATCCTTCTACCAGGGAAGAGGAAGATTATGATTCTGGCAAGCTTTCAGAGGACTATATAGGGTACGCATTATTTTTTTCCGAAGAAGATCTTAGTGTCTCTACATTTATTAGGAAAACTAGTTTTTTATTTAGTTCAATTAAGAATTTCAGACCTATTTTTATTGAAATTTTAGTTATGACTTTCTTTATAAATTTATTTGCTTTGATTGCGCCTTTTTATACGATGAATGTTTATGATAGAGTTATCCCAAATTATGCTATTCCTACTTTATTTGTGCTGTCTATAGGTATGATTATAGTGTACTTATTTGATTTTGTATTTAAGTTAATTAAAGGATACTTAACAGATTATATTTCTTTTAATATAGGCAATGAGGTTGATCAAGTTTTATTAAATAAATTACTTTCAGCGAAAGCACCTGGAATAAATATTAGTAATGGGGCAAAGACTGCTCTTTTCAAAGAATTATCAATGGTTAGGGAGTTTTATTTTTCTAGATTCATTCCAACCTTGATAGATTTACCATTTCTAACTTTATTTTTTCTAATACTTTTATTTATATCGCCATTGGTGGCGCTAGTGCCTTTTATAGCAAGTATAGTGATTTTTATAATTAATATATTGCTACAGGTGCCAATGCAAAACTCTTATCATAAGATGATGGGAGAAGAGCATAGTAGAGCTGGTATGATGGTTGAGGTTATTTCTGGAGGTGAGAGCATAAAAACTTTTAATGGAGTAGGAAAAGTTTTAAGTAGATGGAATAGAGTTCTTGATAAAACGTACAGAAGTAATTTTCTCTATAATTTTTGGGCAAGTGTTGCGACTAATTTTTCGATGACTGTTATGAATATTGTAACTATTATTGTGATGATAGTCGGAGTTTTTGAGATTAGTTCCAATGTAATGACTACAGGTGGATTAATTGCAGTTAGTACAATATCATCTAGAATAATGACTACTGTAATTGGATTTTCTGGTATGATTGTGAGATATAAATCAATACAGAATACACTAAAACATCTTGAAAAGATTGTTAATTCGCCAATGGAGGGAGATACAGAAAGTAATGGTAAAAAAGGACCATTTAAGGGAGATATTGTTTTTAAAGATGTGACATTTTTTTATCCAGGCTTACAAAGTCCTATTTTAAACAAATGCAATATGCATATTAGTCCAGGCAATAAGGTTGCTATTATAGGGAAAACAGGTGCTGGTAAAAGCACAATAACAAGATTACTTTTAGGGTTAGATTTTCACAATAATGGACAAATTTTGATTGATGATATAGATATTAATCATATTCACATTGCGGAATTGCGAGCTAACATAGGGTTTATGCCACAGAAGTCATATTTTTTCCAAGGAACATTGAGGGAAAATATTTTAATGAATAACACGTCTATCTCAGAGGAAAGATATAGACAAGCTTGTGATATGGCGGGTGTTGATTTAGTGACGAAGTTATCTCATAGGGGAGATGACATGGTTATCCAGGAGCAGGGTAAAAATCTTTCTGGAGGGCAGCAACAAATAATTGCTTTAGCTAGAGCAATTATTAATAATCCCCCTATAATTATAATGGATGAGCCAACAAATGGTATGGATACTGGGTTAGAGGCAACTTTCATGGAAAATACAAAAAAATATATAAAAGATAAGACATTTATATTAGTTACACATAAACCATCTCAGCTAAGCTTAGTTGATAGAGTTATATTACTAGATAATTCTACTATAGTAGTCGATGACACCAAAGAGAAAGTTTTAGAATTATTAAGTAATAGTAATAAAAACAAAATATAAAAAGGTATTAGTATGAATATCAGTAAGTTTCATTATCAGTTAGTTGCATTTCCAATATTTTTGTTGGTAGTGGTATTTTTTGTTTGGGCATCTTTAATGGAGATAGGTGAGTTTGTTAGGGGTTATGGTAAAATAGTTCCCTCGGGGCAAGTTAAGCGTGTCCAGCATTTAGAGGGAGGGATTGTATCAGAAATTTTAGTTAGGGAGGGGGCTCAAATTAGAGAAGGGCAGGTTATTTATAAAATTAGAAATGAATTTGCTATTTCTAATTTAAGTGAATTACATATTGAATTAAATTCTAAATTAGCTTCAGAGGCAAGACTAAGGGCAGAGCTTAGTGGCTCAGAAGATATACAGTTTCCTTCACAAATAGTAGAAAGATTTCCCAATATTATAGATAATGAGAAAAAATTATTTTTACAAAGAAAATCGAATTATAAAAATAGCATACGAGTTCTTGATCAGCAAGTAGACCAAAAAAGGTTGCAGTTACAGGAAGATAGAGCAAGAATAAGGAACTTAACGATACAGTATGATTTTGCTAAAGAACAACAAAAAATTTTGGAACGATTAGTTACCAATGGTGCTGGATCACAAAAAGAATTGATCGATTCTAAGCTTAAAGCACAAAATCTGTTAACAGAATTGGATGGCACACAGAACAGAATGTTAACTAATGAAAAAGCAATTGAAGAATTTCAGTCAAGGGTTGAGGAAGCAAAAACTAAATTTTTGGTAGAAATACAAACTGACTTATCAAATGTGTTAGTAGTAATTGAAAAATTAAAAGAGCAGATAAGTGCTAATACAGATAGGGTATTAAGGACAGATATACTTTCGCCAGTTGATGGTGTAGTTAAATCACTTTATTATAACACTGTAGGTGGTATTATTAAGCCTGGTGATACTGTTGCAGAGGTTATACCATCAAATGAGGTTTTATTAATAGAGGCAAGGATACAACCACAGGATAGGGCAAGACTTTGGCCAGGGCAATTAGCAAATATTAAGGTGACAGCCTATGACGTTAGTATTCATGGTCATCTTACAGGTATTATATCTGATATTAGTGCTGATACTTTTTTGGATGAGGGAACCAGGGCTCCTTATTATTTAGTTAAGGTTGAGTCCAATGTTAAGGGATTTGGTGGGGGTAAGCCTATTTATCCTGGCATGGTGGCAGAAGTTGACATTGTTGCTGGAGAGAGGACTATTATGACTTATCTAGCTAGCCCTATTCTTAAAGTGTTTAATTCAGCTCTTAAGGAGCCATAATTCATATATTTTTAAGAATCAAATAGGAAAATTTGCCAGAAATGAGTAAAATTATCTGGCAATTTGTACTTAGTTCCACCTTACTTGCTTTGATATTAGATTAGAACGTATCTTAATTGCCATGTCATCGTAATAAATTAACAAAAATCTCTTGATTCCATAACAAGCAAAGTAATTTTATTTTTTCTTTTGATTAGCAGAATTAAAAATTTCTAATGTTGAAGCCAATACGTTGCTAAGAGTTATAGCATATTTATTTTGCTGATTTTCTTAATTGAGCAATATCTTTACAATAGAGTGTAATACTAAGCAGTTTATTTATTATATTTACTAAATTTTGATAAAGTATTTATGTAATTCTTTTATCAAATAATCAAATTCTATTATCTTAGTACTTAGTATCTTTACAATATGTAGTGAGCAAAATTTATTGGGAATTTAGCAATCTTTAAATGGGATAAAATTACTTGATAATAATATTTAGTTAGTGAAGATTTATTTTTTATTAAAACCAAGATGTGACTAATTCTAAAAAAGCACAATTATAATATAAATATTCAATCTTTTTTTTCACTCATTATTTCTCTCTGCCTCTTTGAAGCTTGTTTCCCGTGAAACATTTTTACCAAGCTTTCAGAGTAAAGGCTCTTCATTTAGATGGAAGATGCAAGTTGTTATCTGTTTTTTTCATTAAATAGTGTTCTTCCGTTCAGTAGAGCAGATCAAGTCATCAGTTAAAGATTAAGCGCAAAAAAAAGCATACAGTCATAAAGGAGTGCTTTTCTGTTCAATAATATTGTTTAATAACAGAAATAAGGTGTTCCTTTCACAACTTCCCAGAAAATATTAAGGAGACCATAGCTGTTTCCCCAGTTACACTCTACCAGCTGAGCTTGAAAGCAATCACATATTTTCATATCATTTAAAATAGCTACAGTTAAAACTTTTTCTCTATTTAACAACAAAAACTAAACCAATCTTTGGGATGCCTTCGTTTTGTATATAATAAAGCATTAAATGGGCAAAAATTAAAGACACCAGAATAAGCTGCGTAGAATGCGGATATATTTCTAAAGAGAACAGAGTAAGTCAAAGTGATTTTTGTTTATATATATTGCGGTTATACAAACCATGCAGATGTTGTGGGAGCAATAAATATTTGAAGGGCAGGAAACATATATCCAGTTAGCTTGTGAAGTGAACAGCAATAGCTCTCAGTAACAAAAAACCAGCAAAGCTTGTATGTTATAATATACAAAGTAGTAGTAATGTCCTTGCTTTAGCTATTGTGGGATCTCAATTTATCATTATAATAAATAAAATTTATAATCTGAGTTGATTCGCATAAAATGATCTCGTTTTAGTTATATGCGATAAAAGACGAAAAAAAAGTTAGGAGGCCTCTGTTGAATCTATGGGTTGCTTCTAGAGCAACTATAACAAGGCTTAGCGGTCGTGTATTTTGTCATACAAAATACGTATCCTGCATAGCGTTTTTAGGAATTTGACTCTTTAATCGTGACTAATGAAAACAGGGGAAAGCTTGGTTTTTAGTTTTCATTTATTACGATAAAAAACGCACAAAAAAAGGATCGTCTTTTATCGCATATAACTAAAATCATTGACTTTAATATTGATTAAAAGAAAATATAAAACAGTTCAACAATAAATTGGAGAATTCTATGGCTAATGAAATTGAAAACAAAGTTGATGATGATATCAAACAAAAATTCTATAACAACCTAAGTTCAATATTACCAATATAAAGAACGCTTATTTAGGAAGAGACGCTCAAGTTAAGGAGGGTGAGAATGGTAAGTTTGTAACGTTACCCATAGCGATAACGCATGTATATAAAGATGATAAGAAGGAGAGCCAATGGATAAATGTCATAGCATCTGAGAAAACCCAATTATTTGAAGAATTAACAAACTTGAAAAAAGGGGATAAAATAAATATTGACGGTTGTGCAAAAGCCAATAGTGATTATGGATTAAGTTTAAATGTACATAATTCCAGCGAATTTAAAGTAATAAGCAGAAAAACTGATAGAGTATCAGAACAAAATTATGAACAAGATTATACTGAAGATTATGTACGTTCATAAGATAATTAGGCAACTGATTTAACTAGAGGAGGATATTATTTTCCTCTTCTAGTTGTGTTTTTTCTTCACCAAAAACAATATAATCGACAGATAGCCCTGTAACTTTAGATATTTTCATAAGGGTTTTAACTGCTGGTAAGTATTTTTTTTTAAGCCAAACCATACTTCCTAGTTTTAGTTTTTCTTTCATTACAATTTGTAAATCTTGAAAGTATATTTTTTTGATTTCTAGTAATCTAGAAAATAGGTTTTCACGTTCTTCTTTTGTAAAAGATATGTTTTTATTAGACATTTTTTTAACATTATCTTTTTTATCTTTATTTTCGCCAAAAATGATTTCATCAAGATTAAGTCCTGTAGCTTTAGAAATCCTAGCAAGAATATCTAAAGAAGGGTAGTTTTCTCTCCTAGACCAACGACCACCACAAGATCTAGCAATACCTAGTGTTTTAGTCATAAGAGTATTTGAATCTTGAAAGTATTTTTTTCTTATTTTTTCCAACCTAATGAAAAAAGCTTCTTCTTCTTCTTTTGTATCAAAATATTTTGTAGACATTATCAATTCTATTAGGGTTTAAGTTTAAGTTTTAATTTTACTTTTAGATTATAGGGATTTTTTTGATTGATGCAAGAATAGATAAGAGATGTGATAAGACTTTTAAGACATTTAGTATATTTTTTCTACTAGAAAAGTAATAGATAAGAGGGTTTTTAGAGTTAAATTAAGTATTTATCCACATATCCACAGGTTACTACTATTAAAGAGCTATTAAAGAACTATTAAAGACTATTACATTTTGCTAGCCCATGTTTAATCTATTGTTGAATGGTATAAAGGGAGGGTTAATGTGCGTATAAGGGAGGGTTAATGTGCGTATAAGGGGGGGTTAATGTGCGTATAAGGGGGGGGTTAATTTACGTATTATGGTTTAAGTTTTAATTTTACTTTTAGATTATAGGGATTTTTTTGATTGATGCAAGAATAGATAAGAGATGTGATAAGACTTTTAAGACATTTAGTATATTTTTTCTACTAGAAAAGTAATAGATAAGAGGGTTTTTAGAGTTAAATTAAGTATTTATCCACATATCCACAGGTTACTACTATTAAAGAGCTATTAAAGAACTATTAAAGACTATTACATTTTGCTAGCCCATGTTTAATCTATTGTTGCATGGCATAAGGGACGGCTAATGTGCGTAAATAGATTTGCGATAATGTTTTTTCTAGTGGGAAGTTAGATAAAACAAAGGGTTTAGAGGATTAAATTAAGTATTACTGAAATAATTTAAGATATTCTCCATAACCTTCTTCAACTAAATTTGCAACAGGAATAAATTTTAAACTAGCTGAATTCATACAATATCTTAATCCAAGTGGTTGTGGTCCATCATTAAAAACATGCCCCAAATGAGATTTAGCGTGAAAGCTTTTTACCTCATCTCTATTCCCCCAAAAACTAGTGGTTGCTGTGATGATTACTGCTCCTTCATGAATAGGTTTAGTAAAACTAGGCCATCCAGTGCCAGAATTATATTTATCTTTAGAGCTAAATAATGGTTCAAATGAAACAATATCCACATAAATTCCAGCTTCATAGTTGGAATCATAAATATTATTAAAGCTTGGTTCAGTGGCTTCTTCCTGTGTAACTTTATATTGCAATGGTGTTAGTTTTGCTTTTAGTTCTGAATTACTAGGTTTTTTAAACGTTTTTGCATCAAACTTATTCATTATCTTATCCTTCCCTAAATTAAATGTTTTCTTATTTTTAAATTCTTCAGCATTTAATGAGAACATAGTTGCTGTAATCATTGAAATTAATACCAATACAAAAATAATCACATATTTCAACATAATAAATCCCTATTTTCTTTCGTGATAAATACTAAATCAGCTTTCTTTTGTAGCTTAAAAACATAAATTTGATAAATATAATAGTCTGATATTATCACATAATTTCCTAACTACAGTAAATAATCAGCAATAGTGATTGCACACATAGCTTTACATACAGCGACAGCCCTTATCCCTATACAAGGATCATGACGACCCCCTATACTGATATTTGTATTTTCCATCATTGACGTTATAGTCTCTTGACTGATAGCAATTGAGCTTGTTGGTTTTATAGCTATCTTCATTGTTATATCTTCACCATTAGTTATTCCACCTAATATACCGCCATTATTATTACTTAAAAATATAGGTTTTCCAGCAATAGCTCGCATCTTATCATTAGCCTGCGACCCCTTCATAGTAGATAAAGCAAATCCACTGCCGAACTCTAAGCCGCGCACAGCAGGAATAGAAAAAATCCCTTTGGCTAAATTAGCCTGTATTTTCTCAAATACTGGATCTCCAAGACCAATTGGACAATTTTTAATATGAATATCTATAGTTGCTCCTACCGAATCTCCTTCTTCTATTGCCTTCTTCAGTATCTCTTCCCAAGTAGCTATCACAGAAAGATCAGCACTATAAAATGGATTATTATCAATATTAGCATAATCTATTTTATTATAATCAATACTATGACCATATACAGAGGACATAAATCCGTATATTTTTATATCGTACTTTTCTATAATCTTATAAGCAATAGCCGCAGCAGCAACCCTAGCAACACTCTCTCTTGCGCTTGATCTGCCTCCACCTCTATGATCCCTATGGGAATATTTTTTATGCCAAGTATAATCTGCGTGGGAAGGACGGAAAATATCTTTTAAACTATCATAATCTTTCGATTTAGCATCCACATTGTATACTACCAAAGTTATAGGAGTCCCAAGTGTCATACCATTATATATGCCAGATAATATCTCAACCCTATCATCCTCTTTTCTTTGAGTGGTAAAACTACTCTGAGCCGGACGTCTAGCCGATAATATACTATCTATATATTTCTCACATATCTCAATACCAGCAGGACAACCATCAACAATAACTCCAATCGCTCTTCCATGGCTTTCACCAAATGTGGTGATTTTAAAATTATTACCAAAAGAATTACCAACCATAATATATTCATTTCTTCAAAAAATTAGGTAGCGCATCTATCGATTTATCAATCAGTGCTACTTGCTTATCTTCACTAACTTCCGTGTTTATAAATTCTACCACTTTTTCAATACTAGAATCCACAATATATCTTTTTATCTGTATTTCAGATATCTTCTCCTGAGTGCTTATATAGTCAGCAAAAGTTGCCTTAGAGTTCTTTATCTGATTATTTAAGTGAGATATATTTCTTTCATAATAATTATCATCTATATTCTTTAGCTTTATCGCATATTCTTCTTGTTTTTTAGATAGTTGGGCAAAACTATTAGTTGCCTCAGCAAGTAGATCCGTTGCATTATTTAAAACCTCTGAGCTCTTATCTATCTCAAGCTTTACAGCATCTATTTTTTCAATCAATAAATTATTTAATATCTTATGTGTAGTTTTAAACAATATAATAACCATAGTGCTAAATGCTATTATAAGCCAAAAGTGTATATTACTTAAAATTGCTATCATCTCTTTGTCAAGTTAAGTTTTTCAATTATTAAACTGTAAAGATCATTAACATACTGATCTCTATTCCTATCTACATGCTCCACTAAAGCATCTTGCTTAGTCTTTAACTCTAGTATTTTTTCTGTCTTATGAATTTCTAACTCATCAGCCTTACTTTTAGTTAACTCAGCTATTTTTTTTAGCAAATCAGCCCTAGAAATACTCTCATTTTCCTTGGCCTTTCTCTTGCTCTCTTCAATATCTAAGTTAATTAGCTCAATATTTTTTTTGATCTTTATTGAATGTTCAATATTAGATAACACAATATTATTCCTAGTTGTCTTAATTTTTTTCAATCTAGGTATAACAAAATAATTAACAAATAAATACAAACTACCAAACGCCACAATAAACCAAAAAATTTGCTGAGAGTATTTGGAAGCATCCAGTTGTGGTAGCCCAGACGCCTCCAAGCTTACTAATAATCCCATTAAAATGAATATTAATAAATATCCAAAGAAACTTATTTCCCTCATTACTACTACTAATCCTGTAATTATGAAAATAATATAATAAATGCCACAACTAAAGCATACAAACCAGCAGCCTCAACAAGTGCAAAACCTATTAAAGCATAAGTGAATAAACTATTCTTTGCTCCAGGATTCCTAGAACTCTCAGTAATCAGAGTAGAAAATATATTCCCTATACCTAGTGCAACTGCAAATAAAGGCAACATACATAATGCTACTGCAACGTATTTTATACTAGTTGCAATAAGTTGCGTGCTTTCAAAATCCATAACCAACCTCCTAATTATTACTAATGTACATTAATTACCTGATCTATAAAAAGACAAGATAATACAGCAAATATATATGCTTGAATAAAACATATTGCTACTTCAAAACCATACAACATAACACTGAATGATAATGGTAAAATACCAAATACTCCCATCACCACAACAAATCCAGTTATTATTTCTACCAAAATATGACCAGCCATAATATTAGCAAATAAACGAACCGCCACACTGATTGCCTTCGCTATAAATGATATGAACTCTAGCACAAACATAAACGGCCCTAACCACAACGGTATCCCAGAGGGTACAAATATCTTTAAAACCTTAAATCCATGCAGATAAACACCATAAACAATTGTTGTGCAAAACACAACTAATGACAAACTTAATGTGATTATAATTTGTGACGTGAATGCAAATGAATAAGGTATCAATCCTAACAAGTTACCAACTAATAAAAACATAAAAATTGAATATATTAAAGGTATAAATAACTGACCCTTGCTACCGGATAAATTATCTTTTACTATATTGCCCACAAAATCATAGCTGATTTCTGAACACATCTGTAATTTCCCCGGAATAGTATCAACACGCCTAAGGGCAAAATAAAGAAATAATACTATTACCAATACACTCAAGCACATGAACAACGCCGCGTTACTAAAAGATATATCTAATCCATTTAATACTATTTCATTACCCAGCGTGGTTACCTTGAACTGCTCTATAGGTGATGTTGCCATCTCAATATCCTTTCAAACATCTATTTAAGTTCAATATTCCAGCAAAAACCCCTAATATCATAAAAACTGCAAAAAATACCATATGTGTAGTAAATAATTTATCTAAGATATAACCTATAAAACCACCAGCAATGATTCCACTTATTAATTCTAAGAAACAATTTGCAGCCATTTTCAACTCCTTTCCACCTTTAGAAACAGGAAGTCTTTTAGTGTCATTGTTTTTTAAAGATTCTATATCTTTTTCCAGCTCTTTAAGCTTATCCTGATACATTATTATTTATTACCTAAAGCAGTTTCAATTTCTCTTTTTATTGCACTATACTTCGGAACTCCAGAAAATCTAGGGCTACTCTTTGTTACATTTTCATTACTTTTTACAATAAATACTGTTGGTGTGCCGTCTATCTCCAAGCTACCAAGATATGATTTAGCTTGTTCAATAAGATTATCTTGAAATTTTTTATTACTCTTAGCTTCAGTTATTTCCGCCTCTTTGATACCAGCAAGCCTAGCAAATACCTCAACCTCCTTAGTTGAACCATTGCTCATCCATTTTGACTGATTTGCTAAATATAAAGACGCTAACTTGAAAAATTCAGAATCGGTTTTTGTTTTATATAATAGTGTGTGTGCAAGTAAATTAGTTTGCCCACCAAAAGGAACATCGACAAATACTAATTTTACTAATCCTTTATCAATATAATCTTTTTTCACTAGAGCCATTACTTCTTCTGAAAGTGTAGCACAGTGTACGCAAGCTAACGATACAAATTCATATATAACAACAGGTGCTTCTTTAGCACCAATGTATTTATAATCATTTAGTCCTGCCCCATTAACTAGTCCCTTGCTTAAAACCAATATCACTAAAATATATATTATTTTTCGCACTTTAAAGTCTCCACCTCTTACACATCTACATTGAATCTTAGTAAAAATATTCTTAAAGATCAAGTTTATTAAAGTAATGGTCATTATAAAGAATTTTACCCTAACTAAAGTTTTTTAATAGCCCAAGCTCTGAATTCTGAGAAATCTAAAAATACACTTAATAGTTGGGGATTGTATTTTTCTTGCTCTTTTAACCATAATGTGGCTCCTTTTTTAAACTTTGGAGCATCTAAAATAACAATTGTCTTATATGGATACTTTTGTTTTATGTTTTCATTAAGATAAACCACTTTTTCATCTGTGCTTCCTTCAAATGTCTGCGATTCACATTCTATTATTATGTATTTTTCTTTTGTAGAAGGATTGTATATAGTAAAATCAGTATTTATTTTATGAGTATAGTCTCCTAATGAAAAAATACTTTCACATACATTTAATTGCTGAGTATACAATTTTTGCTCAAGTCCATTGGTAGCAAGCAAAAATTTATTTTTTTCAATAAATTGATACTCTTTGCCTTCTAAAATTGTTTTTACAAGGACTTCTAATTCACCACCATTTTTATTGCCTGTTAGTTTTTTTACACTCATGTAATTAAAAATTCATTATCAATGTTTCATACACAGATTGTCTTTTGGTGGCTTTGCAATTTACAACTCTTGGAGCAGATACTTTATTTATATTAAAATTCTTTTTATAAATATCAATTATAAACTCTGCATCTGAATTTGAAATCATAACATTAATTCCAGCCTTTGTTAATTCTAGTGTAAAATCTCTTAATCTTGTTTGATCTTTTTTGCTAAATCCATTGCTTAGATATTTTGTAAAAGAATCCTCGCTTGTAGGGTGATAAGGAGGATCAAAATATACAAAATCACCTTTTTGAGGAGTTATCTTTGTAAAGTCTTGATATTTTATAGTTGCGTATTGCAAAGCTTGATTAACTGCAAATATATTTTCACGATCGCAAATATTAGGGTTTTTATAACTTCCAATTGGAGTGTTAAATTCATTGTTTTTGTTTACTCTATAAAGTCCATTAAAACAAGTTTTCATTAAATAAATAAATCTTGCGGAGTTTTCAATAGGGTCTTGTAACTCTTGCATTGCTCTTATTTTATAGTAATACTCTTCATTGTGATTTTCTGTGTGCTTATTTAATAACTCTGTAAGCTTTTGCGGTTCTTTTTTTATTATATTATATGAAACAACAAGGTCAACATTCATGTCGGATAAATAACTATGATTGACCACATTATATATTTCAAAAAACAAAGCTCCACCTCCTGCAAAAGGTTCATAGTAGTTGGTTATTTGCTTTGGTATTCTTTGTAAAAGTTCATTTATAATTGAACGCTTACCGCCAACCCATTTTACAAAAGGCTTTGGCTGTGTGGTATTTTCAACTTGTTTTGTGTCTGTTTTGACAACGCTTTCAAAAAAATCATTAAAGTTCATATTCATAAAATTAAGCAGTTAATTCACTAATTTATATTTCTAAAATTTGCTTTCATAAACAATTTTCTTACTTATATTAATATAATGATCCTGTTTTTATAAATGGCAAGTAAAATTGGATCACTATTTTAATTTAGAATTATATTCTTTATAATTAGCAAGTAATCACACAATTATTGACGTAAAAATTTAATCTTAGTTATACATTTATAACCAAAATAAGTATTCAATCTATCGATAATTTGCTCGTTTTGATAAATTAATATTTTCTCTAAAATATGATTTTCTACCCCAACATACAATATACCTTGATTATCTTTATTCCAACTAATCTTGATCGGCGTTGTATGATCCGCGTACTCTTTTGGTAAAATTAGTTTCCAATCCTCAATAAGCTTAAGATCAGCCCCTCTTTTCTCAGCAATAACACTAGCAATACCTTTAATATAGTTAAAAATACTAGTATCTTTCATTATTGATTTACTTTATGTTCAAGGTTTGTAATTTTCAATTATAAGTGTTATTATCAAAGAATACCATATTTAATTTTCTAATTAATAAATGGAGAGTTGTATCAGATGGGGTTGATTCTAGAAAATTTTAGTGTTAAGAATTACAAAAATTTTAAAAAATTCTCCCTTAAGGATATTAAAAAATTAAGCGTTTTAATAGGCTCTAATGGGGTTGGAAAATCTAATTTTTTATCAATTATAGAATTCATATCAAGTGCATTTAGAGGGGGATTAAAAAAATATTTTGATCATAAGGGTATACAGTTTTCCGATTGTATCCATCAGTGGAATTTAGACAATCATATTTCACTGGAAATGAATTTTAAAAATACTAAGGACAGTAAGCTATATCATTATCAGTTTGCTTTGCAGTATGACGTGCAAGAGGGATTTAAGGTGATTAATGAACAATTCATCAATCACAGCAAGGGACTACTAAAAAATTATTCACAAACAAATATTACAGCTCTTGAGCTTAATAATATGAAAGATAGCTGTTCCCTTGAAGAGAAGATGATACATAGATTTTTATCGGATATAGTTTGTTATAGTTTTTATAATACCTTCTTTTTTCTCAAAAATATGACTTTTTCAACAGAGGTGGAAAATAAAAGATTACAAAATGATGGAAAGAATTTTGCCGGAATTTTATTATCAATAAGGGATAATTATCCTAACAGCTATCTTCGTATAGTAGATATTTTAAAAAGAATAATTAATAGCTTTGTTGATTTTGCTTTTGTAGAAATAGAAGGTAATTTGTATTTGAAATTCACTATGAAAACATCTAAAAGACCTCTAGCGGTCAATGTTCTTTCTGATGGAACATTACGTTTTATTTTTCTTTGTGTTTTACTTAATTTACCTCAACATATGAGACCATCAATGCTATTGTTGGAAGAACCAGAAGTATCTTTACATCCCCACGCTATCAACATACTGGGAGATATGGTGGATTCTTACGCGCAAGATAATCAAATTATGATAGCAACTCAGTCCCCCTATTTGCTTAATAGGTTAGAGGTTGATTCAATCTATGTTCTACATATGAACGATGATGCACAAACAGAAATAAAACAAGTTGATAAGGAAAAATTTAAGGACTGGCTAGATAAATATCCAGTAGGAGATTTATGGCTTATGAACCTATTTGGTGGTGGATCAATATAAAATAGTAACACCATGCCACTGAACACAAAAGAAAATAATCTTCAGGCTTGTGGTCATACAAATATCTATTTGAGAGTTGAAAGATGAATAAGGAATATACCATTGGTATATCGGTTGAAGGTCAAACAGAAGCATATTTTGTTAAATATGTCTTAGCAAGATATCTAAAAAACTATGGTATTAATCTTGCTAACCCACTTATTTTAGGTGGAAATGTTAATTTAGCAAGGATAGAAAACATTCTTTCCCTCATGTCTTCCCAATATGATTATATTACTACCCTTTATGATTTCTATGGATTCGAAGGTAAAGATAATTCTGACAACTATTCTTCTTTATGTAATAAAATAAAGAATCAAGGAGTATTGAAAAATAAAAATAATATAATCCCATATGTGCAGATGTACGAATTTGAAGCAATATTATTTTCAGATCTTGCTGTATTATGTAAATATATGGATGATGATAGTCAAAAAATACATCAATATAAGATTCTCTTCGAAGAAAATCTAAAAAATAAGCAACCAGAAGAGGTAAATGACAGCATAGAAACAGCTCCATCAAAGCGTATCCATAGAATCTTTAGAAAATACAAAAAAAGTATCTACGGATACATAGTTGCACAAGAAATTGGTATCAGCAAAATTCGCGCCAAATGTCCTAATTTTAACAACTGGATAGAGCAACTTATCAAGCTTACCCAGCAATAGCGACTAATACAAAAACTCTTGCTAATTATTAAAATGATAATCCATCCATAGATCACATCTTATTGTGTTGAAAAACCTCTTTAAGTTGTGAGCAAATATTGTTATCCACAAATTAGATTATTCATAGCTTACACAAAACAATAACCATGAAAACATGGCCACAATCAAGCCAGAACAATATTGTTTTTAGCAAAAAAATACAACTTAAGATATTTTATTGCGCATTTAAGCAATAAAACAATCTTTAATTATAATTAAACTTAATTAATACAATTTAAAATAGTAATATTACTTTATAATTATTACTAAAACTAAATCTATTGGGAAATTGTTATGGATAGTAAGGGTATTATATACGGAAAGAACACTGTAGAGGTTGTGGATTCTAAGGATTCTAAGTCTGTTGTGTATGCGCATCCTGGGGATGAAATAATTTTTAATTTTGATATATCTGCTTTGAAAAAAACCATGATAAATGGTGATTTAGTAATCAGTACATTAAGTGGAGGAAGTATTACTGTTGCTAATTATTCCATAATGTTTATGCAGGGTGGTGCGCCATTAATCAAAGATTCTTTGTCAAACACTTATGAGTATAATGATTTAATAGGGGAACATAAGCTTATTAGATCCAATGATAATCCTGATATGATTGTGATCGATAGATTTACATCTACACCTGATAGCACAACTAGAGAATCTGAAAAATTAGCTTCTGGTAATGCGAAGATTGATGGAGATTCTGATCGTGTGAAATTAACAGGGAGTATCGTAGTTGATGACCAAAATCCTATTCTAACTAATGAGTCTGAGTTAAAACAGTATAAAGTTCTTACTTTATTTCCTCAGAGTCCTTTTAAATATGATGTGCCGGTTGAGTTTAGTTATACAAAACGTACAGTATTCAATGAGGATGAGGATTATACTCAGATTGTTAAGGTTAGAAAAAATAATCCTGAATTTCGTTCTCTTTATGGAACTGGATATGATACTGGTATTGGTAAGTTTGATAAGGATATCGGTATATTTGCTTTTGCTGGCAGGGGGGAGCTTAGTGGTGATGATTTTTCCATACATCAGTATGATCCAGAAATTCTTAATTTTTCATCTAGTGGCGATTCTATTTACTATGAAGGCTATTTTGGAGATAAAATTAGTAGAGGTTTTACAGTGTATTTAAATGATGCTGATACTTCTATTCAGAGCATTATTATTCAAAATGTTCCTGATGGGGTTATTTTTGAAAATACAGATACAGTAGTTGTTCAGACTGCTGGAAATGGTATATATCTTGTAACTCCAAGAACGCAGAGTAACACTATAGATTTACAGTTCTCTTATAGGAATGCTAATGCACAGAGTGTAAGTGGTGTCCCTTTAGGATTACAACCAATTAGTTCAGAATTGATCATTACAATTGATGGTTACAATTTTAAATTTGATAGTGTTATTATTGGAGAAAGCAATTTAACACTTGATTTTAGACCAGTTAGAACTATTGAGGATATATTAAATTATAGTGCTTTTAATACATTTACTTACTCTACTATCTTTGATCCATTAATTATTCTTACTGGTATTGCTGAGGATTATATTGTTGGAGGTGTTACTAATCATACATACAGCACTCTGGATGGCAATGATATATTTGTATCTAATATTGGCAATGATACTGTTTATTTAGGTGCAGGAGATGATACTTATATTTATGATTTTGGCAACGACATTGTTGATGGTAAGCAATCTTTAAATAGTGATGGTAATCTTGTAAGTAATTTTAACACTGAGGGCATTGATATTATTAGATTTGATCATTTAGATTATACAAACTCTGTTACAGGTGAGTATACATTTAATAGGGACATTAAAATTGAACTTATTAATGGGGCAGTCATTATTACAAATAATGCTGTTAATATAATAGGGAAAATTGATAGTTCTGTTGCTAGGTTTACTCATTTTAATGAAATATATCTTGAAGATAGCGAAGGAGTTTCTTTTGCTAATAACAATACTATTGAGTTAACTAGTACTGCTGGATTTTCTAATTTTATAATTCATGCTGGTGAGGGTAGTAATACCTTGATAATAAAGAATGCGTCATTAATTAATATGGGTGGCGCGCTTGGAGGATATTTAACTACAGTAACTTATAATAATAATCCTCTTAGCTCAAGGGATTATGATCATTTGCAAAATGTTTATTTTTCTTTAAACAATGCTACTTTAGGGAAAAATGATGCTTTTATTAACATAATAGGATCAGATTTTAATGATTACTATATGGCGAGTATTAATAAAGATTATAGTATAACTTTTAATGGCGGTGGAGGGATCAATACAATAGATTATAGTGTAGTAGCTGATGTATTAATTTATAATAATGTTTCAAAGCAAGCTACAAGTGCTCAGATAACAGATACTTTTTTTAATATTAGTGTTGTTATTGGCACTCTTTTTGACGATATTTTTTATGGTAGCGGTGATGGACTTGGTATGATTTATAAGGGTTATAGCGATGATACAGCTATAGATTCTGATCTTGTTAGTTATGAAAATTATTTAGGGGACACAAGTGGCAATGGGGTTGAGATCAATTATGTTGCTGCAACTACTGATGGTTATATAAGTGTTAAAAAAACTTCTGGCACTGATAAATTATATTTTATTGAGATAGTAAAGGCTTCCCAGGGGAATGATAGATTTATTCTTAATTATAATGAATCATATACGTTAGATGGGCTGGGTGGTTTTAATTATATTGATTATACTATGTCTGGAGCCATTGTTAGTGGTATTTCAGTTCTTATAGAAGAAATTATGTTGATTGGAGGATCTCAGAGTTTTGGTAAATCTTTTGGTTCAATAGGCAAGGGATTGAATAATGATATTTTTTCTAACATTAGCTCTATAATAGGTACGGATATTGATGATGTTTATAATATTAGTGGCCTCCAAAATGGAGGCATGCATTATGACGCTAGAGGAGGGTTTGATACTATTGATTATCATGCAGTTGAGCTTGGACTGTATATCTTATATAATGTAAGCACGGGTAATTTAAAAAAAATAAAAAGCAGTGGTGATATTTACGAAGATACTGTTCTCAATTTTGAGACAGTGATTGCTACCAGTGAAAATGATATATTTATAGTAGAAAATAAGAATTGGGAACTTAATCCTTTGTTTCTATATAATGGGGGGGAGAGTAAGATAAATGAAGATGAGGCTATTACAGTTGGACAGAATGGATTAATAAATGCAGGCAATGTTGTTTATTTAAATTATAATAATGGATCTCCTTTTGATATTGGGTTGCTTGCTAGTAGGTTTATCAATTTTCAAACTGTACAATTTGGGAATTTTCCCAATACAGTAGTATATACAAATAATAACTTTCTTAATTATTATGGTTCTGCAACAACAACCGATACTTTAGATGCTGCCAATCAGAGTAGAGTGCTGGCATTTCATATAAAATCAAATGTATTTAGATTGGATGATATAAAAGTATATAATTTTGATACTATTATAGGGGCTAGCATAGGAAATGATTTTTTAGTTCAAGTTACAGCTGGAGATGTTGAACATGGCTATAGATTCATTGGTGGATTGTCTGGAGTTGATAATTTAGATTATAGCTCTTCTAACGTTGATTTATTGGTAGATTTTGGTAGTCTTAGTGTTTCTGATGAGGGTTATGTTTATAAGAACTATGTACAAAATGGGCTTACTAATACTTTTGATCGATTTATTAATATTGAAAATTTCATAGGTGGGAGAGGGGATGATTATTTTTTAGTTAATCCATTCAAACCTATAATGGCTATTGATGGTGGTGATGGAGTGGATATTTTATCCTTTAGAAATTACACTCAGGGTGTAGATTCTAGTAGTATAAGTGTATTGCTATACAGAAACATTGAAACTTATGAGTTAACTAGATATGATGATGTTTGGAATATCAGTCCTGCCAATAGTGGAGGTAGTTTGATAGGGGGTGATGGGGTTGATAGAATTAATATTGACGCTACTATTACTTCTTTAAATTATGACATTGGTACTCAAATACTATTAAATGTCCTTAATCCTAGCATATTTAGCTATAATTTGACATTTTTTGAGATACTAACAGGAACGTCCAGCCTTGCAAATCCGGCTAGTATTGATAGAGTTACTGTTAGTAATTCTGATAATAGCACAATTGCTAGTGCTAATCAGCTGAATGGTGAATTCAATTTATATTTTCAGCTAAATAACGCAATAGTGGATTATACATCTATTGCAAGCGCTGTGAAATTGTTTTTATTTGGAGATAAGCTGGTTTACAGAGGAATTGATTCCAATATGTATGTTAGTAAAGATGTTGGAGGGGATTATTATCTTGGAGTAGATAGTATATTATTAAGTACACATGATGATATAATTGATTTGGATCTTAGTAGTTTAGACGGTAGTAATACTGTCAATATATTAGTTGATGCTGGAGGTGGTAGAGATACAATAGATACAAGCAGATATAGTATTAGTGTTGTATTTGATATGGCTTTAAATACTGTTAATACCATGGAAATTAACATTACTAATTGGGAGATATTACGTACAGGGGATAGAAATGATTTATTTATTATAGGTAGTCAGATAGCCAATGTGATAGATATAGAGGCAGGAGGAGGGGGAGATACTGTAAATTACTCTGCTTACACAACTTCTGGCCTAGTATTTCATATTAGGAATTCTTCTCAAAGTGGTAATAATATTAATGTGGTTTCTGATAATATTGTTTCAAGTACGTTGATGAATCTTAAGGATGTAGAGATTATAATTGGCTCTAATAACAGCGATACATACGCAGGAAGCATAAACGGTAATTACACTTTCAATGCAGGTAGTGGTAATAATGATATTCTTGATTACGAAAACAATGTTCTACAGATAAATATAGGGATATATGCATCAATATCTCCGAATATGGTACTCATTAGAAAATCCATAGAAACCAATAGTTTTGATTTGGTAAGTGGTATAGAGTATATTTCTGGAACTGATTATGATGATACATTTCAAATTGCTTTTGAGTCAGTAATTTTGGGTGTTAGTGGTGGTGCAGGAAGAGATAGATTACTTGTTGAAAGTGATGGGATTAGTGGTTTCGAGTTTAATTTTAGAGATAATATTTTAAGTGGCGGAGGATTATTAAATAACATTGTGATTAGTTCTTTTGAGGTATTATCGGGTTCGGAGCAAGATGATATATTCATACTGGTTGATTTAGATTTATTACGAGTAAATGGACAAATTGATGGGAATGGAGGTAATGATACCTTAAATATAGCAATTGTTGATAGGATTAATAATCCTATAGGGTTATTAGTTAATTTGGGAGGTAGTATTTATTTTGAAAAAAATGCTGATGGAAGTGTTAATGTTAATAGTTACGTTAGGGTAGGGACAATCGAGAATTTGATACTTGGAGAGGGTGATGATACGATAATTTTTACGGAAGGACTTGCAAATATAACCTCCATAAATGTTGGAGGAGGAGATAACTTACTTTCTTTCAGAGAAATAAATAGATCTTTGAGTGGAACATTTACACAAATATTGCAACAAGTATTAGGGAATAGTAGTGCAAATATAATAGGAGCTTATGGGTTAGAGCTTACTAATTTATCAGATACATTGTTGATTGAGCAAAACGAAGTAGGTCGTAGGGTTGATGGTGGATTAAGTAGGGATACTATTAATTATTCAAATATAACCGATAATATTACTCTTGATCTTACTAGTATTGCTATTGGCAGTAATATTGAGGTTACACGGGGTATTAATACTGATATTTTATCAAGCTTTGAGGTGTTTGTTTTGGGTGGTGGAGCGGATACTGTTTTAGCTGGTGGTAGTGTTGATCTAGATATTGATGGCGGAGGAGGAGATAATTTAATAAATTATTCCGCTTTTAATGGGTATTTGGTTGCTGATTTTACTAGAAATAAATTTTATAAAATCACCACTGATAACAGCTATATAGGTACAGATACTGTTGCAAATTTTTTTAGATTTATTGATACAAGTGGTAATGATATTATATATGCTTCTTTTAATATAATTCAAATTACGTCTCAAGCAGGTATTGATACTTTAGATTTTTCAAGAGATACACTAATCACCTCAATTGAATTTCGTGAAGCAACAATAGGGAATGCTTCTGCAATTATGTCTACCAATAGAACCATGAGTATTAATAAAGGAACAGCAGATTGGCACAGGATTGGGGTCATTGTAACTACAGAGGGTAATGATACATTTATATCTTTGTTACAATCTAATAAAGATATAGTGGCACGTGGAGGGGTCGATACTCTTAATTATGAAGATATAAGTGACAGTGGAATTGAAGTTAACTATACGTCAAATGGTAGTGGATCTGTCAAAAGAAGGGATAATAGTGGTGGTATAGATAGTTTTGCTGGCATTGAATATATAATTGGGACAATGCAGGATGATTTGTTTTTAGGATTAAATAATATCAGCATATATAACATTAATATAGGAGGAGGAGTTAATAGAGTAAGTTTTACAGGGTCTCTAACTGCGATGGTTTTTGATATTGATGCTAGTGGTAATACCTCTGCAGGTAATGCAAATATAATTACTAGCAATGGTGGTATTTTAAATATTGGCGGTACTAATTATAATGATACATTCAATGTTGATGTTGCTGCGCTTAATGGTTCTGGGGGTATTAATGGGGAAGATGGCTATGATACGTTGCGTTTTGTAAATGCCACCTCAGGAGTTGTTTACGCTATCAATTCTGACTTTCCCTCTAGTTATAGTATAACTGGGATGGAAGATTATGCTTTGACAAATTTCAATGATACTGTGCATTATGTGCATCGGGCTTCGGATAGTATTAAGATAGATTTTTCAGGTGGCAATAATGATGTATTTAATTTTTTAACTAACAGTACTTTTGATAGCATTTTAGTTACGTATGATCTAGTGAGCTTAGCTGGATATATTTTTACCAGTGTTCTTAATGGTAATTCATCTTTGGTTAGTATGGAAAATGTTGAAGCTATGAATATTAATTTATTAGATAGCAATACTAGTGTTACAAATGTAGTATTAATGAATGCGGGTACTTCTGGATGGGCAAATTATACGCAAGGTGTAGTTATTTCAAATCCAGTCTCAGAAATTAATTATACTTATATGAGCTATAGAGATTTAGCCACTTATAATACAGCAGCAACAGGGAATATCACAACCCAGGTATTTAGAGCTAATCTAACACCGAATACTGTGAGCAGTGTTATTTTTAGCAATGTTACAGCAACAAAAAATTTGAGAGTATATTTTGAGACTAATGTTGCCATATCTTTACCTGGAGTTGGTGCTGCTGGTGGATTTAGTAGCAATATTACATACAATGATTTTGGTCTTTTATATACAGATGCAGGTAGAACACAAACATTAAGACAGTCAGAGATAGGTATAACACTTTCTACGATAAATATGGCTGGTAATAATCTTGATATCGTAGCAAACACCACTTTATTTATGTACCAGAGTATTGCTATGGGTGGGGCTGCAATTAATTTTAGCCAATATATTGGTAACAAAGGCAATTGGACTCTTAATAGTGCAGGTACATTAGAGGGATCATTTAATAATCATTTTTTTGTTAGCAATACAAATTCTATAACATTCACTAGCGGTAATGATAATGTTATTATTAGTGGATATTCTGTTGCTTTAGCAAGTATTACACTTATTGGTGGTGGTAGTACTGGTGAGGATACAGTATCTTTATCTTATAGTGCAGGTAATATATTAAATACGATAAGTTCCAGTGGTATTATAATGGGGGGAACTAGAGGAGGGCAAGGGATTGCTGGTACTGGAGGCATATTAATTAATGCTACCAATTTTGATATGATAGATTACAGTGCTGCAGATGGATTGCTAAATAACGCTACAGGGTCAACGAACATAATTTTAAGCTCTGCATTAAATATTGATAGTATAAGATTAGCTAAATCAGCTGATAATACTGTAGGTAGTAGGGCAAATACACTAAGGAATGCTCTTTCTGCAAAAAATATGGCAACTGATAGTTTTTATTACATATCCTTTGAACAAGAAACTGCAAGTAAAACCAATCGTATGATGCAAGTTGATTATAATAATTCTACTTATAGCATTGAGGTCAACAACGTACAATTTATTGCAGGTACTAGAGGGTTTGTTAATATAGTAAAATTTGCACCATTAAATACTCAACAATTTAGTAGCATAGTAAGTCAGATGTCTGCTGGAGAAACTTTATCACCACCGACTAGTGGTAATAATGAATCTTTCAGGGTTACTAGAGAGTATTTGCATCTAGATTTACAGTACTGGGGACATAATAGTAATAATGACGCTAGAAATAATACCCCTAACAGTGACGTTATAGATTTGTCTTCTTGGGATGTTGCACCATGGTCAGTTGTTGGAAGCCCTTATACAATGAGATTGTCATTTATCAGAGGCGATACTAACAATGACGGTTTACATTATATAGCAATTGGAGAATACCGTACTACTGGAGTATCAGCTGCAGTAACAATAAAAGAATATGGCGGTGAGACTATATATTTGCCACAGACAAGCATATTTGTATCTGGACAATCTGCATATGCTGTAAACAAGGCGATTACTCTTATTTTTCCGGAGCTTGTGGATAGCAATCATTATGCTGCTTACAGTAATTATACAGGTAATACAACTCCTACTTATACGATTTTTACAGGATCCTCAGGTAGTAGTAGTACATCTTTAATGTCATTTAAGCATTTCACCACGTTTTTATTGGATAGGAATGGAGCCAAGGTAACGAGTATTGCAAATATAGGAACTAATTTTGCAACAGAGGGTATTTATAGAACAGCTAAAGGACATTTATATTTTGACCAATCAGGTTCTGCAGATGTAGCAAGTAACAATGCAGATGAGGCAGCGACAGGAGTAACAGGGGGTTCTGTTGCTAGCTTAGATAGCGCTAAATTTAGCACTATAACGTCTGGATCATATTATTTTTCATGGGGAAGCTGGGTGAATCAAACATTTGCTAGCTCTCATGTTTTTCAGCCATATCCTAATCAAAATGACCCTGCAAATTCTAGGGAAAGTACAGCAGCATTTCTAGCCTATATGACGTCGGTAAATACAGGGGTTGGGATAGTATTCTCAGAGGTGAAAGATGCAAGTTTAGTAGGGAATACAGAAGGTTATGAAGCATCAGTATTTTATAGAATGCAAGGGGTTAATTTAATAACTACAACTAGCAGTAACGATATTTTTTCCACAGGTAAGTTATTTTGGAATAGGAGCAATGGAGCACCAAGTGGGGCATTAGCTAACGCTGCAACAAAAACTTATTTAAGACAAATAGATGCTGGAGATGGGTTTGATATATTTTTAGATGAAGCATTTTCTGCAGATACTAAAGGTGCTAATGGAATAGCACAAAGAGGAACTTCTGGATATTTTGCTTTTAATCCAGGAGAGACAATAGAAGAATATCTTATTAATGATAACTCTGGTGGTGGTCATATGCAGAGATATTATAGGATTGAAGCAAGTGGTGATGCTCATATTAAAGTACAACAAGTTATCAATGCACTGTATGGTGTAAGGCAGAATGATAACACAGATACCGGAGGAACAGATGGTCAGTATGCTAGGGAAATTTCTAGGGTAAACCTTAAGGGGTTTGAAAAAATACAAGTATCTGATTACTCAACTGTAGCAAATGCTGAGGTTTCTTCAACTGGTTACTACGTGGGAGTTCCTGATAATGCAAGTGTTACAGCGGGAAATAATATTGGTTATAGGGAGATAGATCTTGGGGGAAGGTATTTAAATCCGGCGACAGGGGCGATTAATAGACAATATATTGCCCATCAAACCACAAATGGTAATAGGGCAAGACTACAGTGGCTTAACTCATCTGATCCTAAAGTTGATTCAGCATTGCTTATACAAGATGGATGGAACGGTACTAACTATACATCTGTATACGCATATAAAAATTTTGATTGGATTGATCTTATGAATTCAACTTATGATTTTAATTATCAAACAGATTATATATTTAATACAGATTTTGATTTTGCAAAAATGAACGGAAAAAGTTTTTTCTTAGATAATTTTTCTAATAATTTACCGACAAATCCGGCTGTGAATTTATATTTTCAACAAAGTAAGTATAATTACACAGTTACTCCAACAAATGGTGCAGGGAGTACATTTAGAGAATATAGGTTAAGTGAAGATGGTGCAACAGGCAGGAGTTTTTTATTTAGAATATATGGTGAAAATGGTTCATTTGCTCCTAATTTCAATGCTGATGCCCCTGATAATATAGTTAATCAGTTTAATATAAGTGGTGCAGATTTGTATATGTTACAACAGAGAGGACATTTAGAGGATTCAGAGAAAGAGCCAAGTATGTTAGGCTACAGTAATGGAAGTAAAGGAATAAGTTCATACGGATTATCGGATGTACAAATTAACTCTACCACAAAAGAGGATAATAATACTACAAGTGATATTTTAAGTAAACAGGAATATTTTTGGGAAAAAGAAGCTAGCTATGACAATATAAGTCAAGATAATGCTGAGTGGTTAGATAAAGTTATTTCTCTTGCAAAAGAAGATTTTATTGAATCACAAGCAAAAAAAACAGGAGAAGATATTTCAGCAAGCAAAAATGTTTTACATAAAATGTTAGAGGAAGGATCAAAAAATGATTTTTCCTTGAATATAACTTTAAATAATCATAATAAAGCAGTGGAAGAAGATGTAGTATCTTTAGATGAAGAGCATAATGATTTATTAAATAAAACTTCCCAAGAGGAGGAAATAAGCTCAATGGCTTATGCTCTGGAGAGTATATTTAACTCCTCTGGAGATGTTGTTAATTCTTATGAAGACTTAGGTGTTAATAAGAAAAAAAACAATACTAATGGTGGTGATTTTTTTAACTAAAGCATCAAATTCGCCATTAGATTGTCATGATACAATCTATGGCGACATTTAATGTTAATATTGAGCAATAAAGTATCAAAATCTTTATAAATAGTTATAACAATGATTTTAACTAAGTATAATCATATCTATTAAATAATAAAAAATAATAAAGATAGACGCATAATAATAAAGCTAAACAAATAATAATAAAAAATAATAAAACTAAACAGAGAAAGCGTTTCATTCAATGGTTTTCTGAAACGTTGTTTAAATGACTAAAATAATAAAGATAGACGCATAATAATAAAGCTAAACAAATAATAATAAAAAATAATAAAACTAAACAGAGAAAGCGTTTCATTCAATGGTTTTCTGAAACGTTGTTTAAATGACTAAAATAATAAAGATAGACGCATAATAATAAAGCTAAACAAATAATAATAAAAAATAATAAAACTAAACAGAGAAAGCGTTTCATTCCATAGTTTTCTGAAACGTTATTTAAATAACTAATTTTTTAATGCTTGGGTTTTATAACCCACTACTTTGTTGCATATCTTGGGGGTATTGATGCTATATAATGGTGTTGTTTACGATAAAAATTCTATCCAAATTAATGATCCTAAAGATCGAAAAACTGTTGTATACTCTCATCCTAGTGATAAGATCGTATTTAATTTCGATATCTCTAAGCTCAACAAACAGATAGTTAATGGTGATTTGGTTATTACCACCTTAAGTGGAGGCAGCGTCACCGTTGCCAACTACGCCGTTATGTTGATGCAGAATCAGTTGCCTATCATACTGGATATCATAAAAGAAAACTATACCTATGAAGATTTCCTACAAACTACTCGTGCTACCACTCATTCCGATAATCCTGATGTCGTTATCATAAACAGAATAAAATCTACTCCAGATAGTTTGGTTGCCTATGACACTAAGCTTGCCACTGGTAGATCAGATCTATATAAAGATTCAATAAATTTGAAGCTTGTTGGCGATATTGAGGTTCCTGAGCAACATCTTGTCTTACTTGAAAATACTGCACTTAATCCATTCATTACTATGAGTTTGCATCCTGATAGTCCCTTCAAGTATGATGTATTGGTTCAGTACACATATAATAATAGAACTGTTTATAATGAAGAAGAAGATTTTACCCAGCCCATTCCGGTAAGGAGAGCTAATCCCATTTTTACATCCATTTATGGGACAGAGATTGATGTTCAAACAGGTGAAAGAGGTAAAGATTTAGATGCTTTTGCTTCTGCTGGCGGGGGAAGCCTTATGGGTGATGAAAATGCCATGTATATGTACATTCCTGAGCATATAAATTACAAAGATATGGCACAATCCATATATTACACAGCTTACAATGGTGATTCAATTAGAAGGGGAGTTGAAGTTTCAATTAATGCACCAGATACTATTTTACAATCAGTTGTTTTGCAAAATGTACCAAATAATATAACTTTTATTAGTACTAGAGATTCCGTTGTACAACCTGCTGGAAATGGTATATATTTAATAACACCAAGAAATCAATCAGCTAAAATAGTTCTAGAGTTTGTTTACAAATATGCTGGAGCTTTAGATGGCAACGGTAACCCAATTGGCATTGAGAGCCTAACTGCTGATATAACAGTTAATATAGAGGGATATAATGTTAGATTTGAAAGCTTAGTTCAGGGGCAATCAAGTTTGGGGCTAGATTTCCGTCCTGTCAATGGCGAGGGTGATGTACTTAATTTTTCTTCATTCAACATATTTACCTATTCAACTTTATTTGATCCTTTACTTGTTACTACTAGTGAACTTAGTGATTTTGTGGAAGGTGGTAGAACTAATCACACATATAATACTTTATCTGGGGATGATGTCTTCATGTCTGGTGTTGCAAACGAGAAGGTATATTTAGGTTCAGGCAATGATACCTACATATATGATTTTGGCAGTGACACTGTAGATGCTAAGAGGTCACTTAATGATAATGGTGCGCCTGCTCCAGGCTTTAGTGAGGAAGGACGCGATATACTAAGGTTTGATCATATCGATTACGTAAATCCTACAACCGGATTATATACGTTTGTTAGTGATATTTCACTATCTTTTGAAAATGGAGATATTATTGCTAGAAACAGTGCTAGAAATATCTTTGCCCAACCTGACAATAGTGTTTCAACTTTTACAAAATTTAATGAAATTTACTTGGAAGAAGACAGTGGAATATCCGTTGATACCAATAATACAATCACAATAGTAAATACAGCAGGCTTTAGTAACTTCATCATACATAGTGGTAGAGGTATAGATACAATTAATTTAACAAGAGCCTCGCTAATTAATATGGACGGCATTCTTGGGGGGTACGTAACTTCTGTGACTTTAATTGCTAATCCTCTTAATATTGTGGATTATGATCTTTCGCAAAATATATATGTATCATTAAATGTAAATGCTGTTGGTAGTTCTAACTTGAGCGATGTGTTTGAGATAATCAATGGTTCAAATTTCAATGATTATTATATTGCTAGTATAAATAAGACATATAATTTTACTTTCAATGCAGGTGAAGGTATAGATACCGCCGATTATAGTAGGATGGTGTCTAATCTAATTTATAACGCTGTTACTTTTTCTGCTACTGTTGCTAATATTGTTGATATTTTGCGTAATATAGAAGTGATAATAGGCACCGCAAACAGTGATATTTTTTATGCTAATTCCGTGGGGAGTATTACGTATAAGGGTAATAGTGATGATACAGGAAATGACAGTGATTTAGTTACTTATGAAAGATACTCTGGAGAGAGCAATGGTATGGGTATAGAAATAGATTATACTAACGTGACCAGGGATCGCTATATTACTATTAGAAAAGCTGGAGGAATTGATAAATTATATTTTATAGAGACTATAATGGCCTCACAAGCTAATGATAGATTTATATTAAATTACCAGGATTCTTATGTTTTAGATGGGTTAGGTGGTTTAAATACATTAGATTATACTAGAACAATTGGCTCTACTGGGTTAATAATTAATATTGAACAGGCTATTTTAAGTGGCGGCTTTGCTACTGCAACTGGTGAGATAATTAAAGGAACAGGAGTAGATACTTTTGTTAATATTTCACTTATTATAGCTTCTGCTGCTGATGATGTTTTTAATATTAATGGAGTGCAGAATGTTGGCATAAGCTATGATGGTTACGCTGGTATTGATACAATCAGTTATCAAGGCATAGAAAGAGGTATGCATTTAGAGTATAATCTTAGTGCCGGTCGTATATATAAAATGAGAGGTCAGAATGTTGTTGCCGAGGATTTTATTAGTAATATTGAAGTTTTTATAGGTACCAATAGAAATGATATTTTTACAGCTATTAATAAAGGCTGGATGTCTAATGCGCAGTTGTTTTTTGATGGCGCCGGGTCAATTGTGGATTCTAATGCTAATATTACTTTGCAGGAAAATCAGTTAATTAATGCCGGTAATGTTATTCATCTTAACTATGATAATGAAGCCCCTTTTTCTCTGATAGAAATAGAGAGCAGATTTGTTAACTTCCAAACATTAAGATTAGGTAATTTTAATAATACAGTGATTTATTCTGATACTAGACTTAATAATTTGTATGCTGGTACAGGGCGAGATACCCTTGATATGAGCAGAGAAATTAGACCTTCTGTTGTTATAAATATTAATCATAATATTGTTAATGTTTTTGGGTTAAGGGCTTATAATTTTGACGTTATAATGGGAGCTTCCTCAGGTAATACATTTAATATAAGTGTGCTAGCTGCTAATATAGGGTTTCATAATTATACTTTTGTTGGATCTTTATCTGGTAGAGATATTCTAAATTATTCCACAAGTGACGTAGCTTTAATATTCAATTTAGGAGCTTTAAGCGCAGAAGATGGAGGCTATGTGGAAAAGGCCACAGGGCAGAGAGATATATTTAGTAGTGTAGAAGAGGTTGTAGGTGGTAGTAATAATGATATATTTGTGCTCAATCCATTTAATCCTAGGATAGCAATTGATGGAAGAGCAGGGGATGATATTGTATCTTTTAGAAATTATAACATTGGCTTAACTAATAATGATATCAATCAGGATTTGTACTCTAATATTGAGGGCTTTGAGCTGACCAATAATGATGATAGTTGGAATATTAGTAATATTAGGAATCAAACTGGTAGCTCAATTATAATGGGTGCTAGTGGAATGGACAGATTAACAATCAGTAATGACATAACATCATTGTCCTATGCTGTAGGCAGGGATGGTGTTTTATTAAGTGTGTTATCGCCAAATGCAGCATCTCATAGAACAAATCATTTTGAGATTTTTTCAGGTACCGCTAGAATTCACACTAATAGTACTGATAGGGTGGATGTTAGCAATATTGATAATAGTTTGATTGCTAGTAGGAATCCTACTACTAATACTTTTGCATTGTTTTTCATGTTGAATAATGGGATTGTAAATTATTCTGAAATAAACACTGGGCTTATATTAGAGGTGTTTCCTCTAACAGAGATATATAGAGATGTGAATGTTAATATTAAGATAACAAAATTAATAACCAGCACAGATTACTATTCTGGGGTTAATAATTTAGTGTTAACTGGTCAATCCGATAGAGTAATTCTTAATATAAATGCTCTGGAGAATATTGCTAACCTTACAATAGATGTGGCCGGTGGTGAGGATATAATAGATTTAAGTTCTAATGACTTATCTGTTACGTACAATCTTGGAAATAATACGGTTGGAGTTACAGGGACCAATCAGGTATTTGCCTTAAATATAAGGAATTGGGAAATTTTAAAAACAGGGGATAGAAATGATAATGTGGTAGTAGGAAATAGTATTACCAATGGATTTATTTTTGATGCCTCTGGTGGGAGCAGAGATGAGATATCTTTTGCTGGATATGCTAGGGCTATAGTTGTTAATATGTTAGGTGGAGACGCTAAGGGGAACGTAAGTGATCTTGTGGAAAACGCTGGTAATTCTTGGGTTATAAGTTTAGTTAGTGTTGAGTCTATTATTGGGACAGGATTAGGGGATAGATTTATCGGCTCTGTTGGTGGTAGTTATATTTTGGATGGTAGAGAGGGAGAGGATACTGTAGATTATAGTGGTATAAGCATACAAGGTCAGGGGATACAGCTTAATTTAGGTGCTGTTGGAAGGGTTATTAAATCTGTAGATGGACAAAGGCAGGATCAAATTTCCAATATTGAAAATATTATTGGGACAGCTGGCAATGACACCTTTGAGCTTGATAGTATAGGTGCAATGACAATTAGATCTTTGTTTGCTGGAGCTGGAAGAGACAGGTTAATTTTAAACACTAATAATGCTCAAAATGAGGGGTTTGTATTTAATTTAACTGAAAATATTTTAAGTGGAGGCGGCTTAGCTAATAGTATTTCCATAGATTCTTTTGAGGTACTTACAGGTTCTGCTTTTGCCGATCTTTTCACTATTAGTAATATAGATTTTCTGCGTTTAAATGGTGTTATAGAAGGTAGAGCAGGGATTGATGCACTGGATATGCGGATTGCAATTGCTGGAAGGGCAGTTGGTGTGGTTGCTTATCTAGGGATAGGTCAGTTTTATGAAAAAAAGCAGAATGGTGAAGAAAATAGAAATAGTTTTATTAGGGTTTCTGAAATAGAAAACATTACTTTTGGTGATGGTGATGACACGGTGGTTTTTGCGCAAAATGGCATGGGAAATATTGCAGCACTTAATCTTGGTGGGGGAGATAATCTTTTATCATTCAGAGAAGTTAATAGTGCGCTTAATGGTACTTTTACTGGCATATTGGCTGGATTGTTTGGAGGGAGTGCGCCTAACATTAGCGGTGGATTTGGCTTGGAATTAACTAATTTTAATGATCGCTTAGCTCTTAGTGCAACCGAGGCCGCACGCAGGGTTGATGGCGGCACTGGTCATGATACTGCCGACTACTCTGCCATTACAGCAAGGATGGAGGTAGATTTGTCTCTTTTAGGCAGTGGTGCTGTTATTAATATTGCTAGGAATGTTGATACTATTGATCAACTATCAAGGTTTGAGAGTTTTGTTTTTGGCTCAGCTAATGACTTTATTACTAGTAGTGCTAATGGTGACGTTACTTTGGATGGTGGCGCTGGTACTAATTTTATAAGGTATTCTACTTTAGGCGGTTCAGTTATAGCTGATTTTACTAAGGGAAGAATTTATAAGCTATCTGGTGACAATATTTATATGGGATCAGATAGTGTTGTTAATTTTCAGGGCTTTATAGGCACTGCGGGTAATGATGTTGTCTACGCTAATTTAGAATTGAGAGAGGTAAATGGGCACTCAGGAAATGATACACTAGATTTTTCAAGGGATAGCCGTCTTGTATCTATTACTTATACTGATGATCACACTGGCAGTGCAATGGTTGGTATGTCCACTGGTGTAAATAGACCTAGTGGTACTTTAATTATTGGCACTGGATCCCTAAGGAATCATTCTTATAGGGTAATTATTGGTACAGCTGGTGCGGATCAGTTTGCCAGTAGCTTGAGGGTTGATAGAACCTTCGTTGGCTCTGGGGGTGCGGATTTTCTAGATTATACCTCTCTTGCTAGTGGGGTTAGGGTAACTTATACCTCAACTGGTAGTGGAACAGCTAGAAGTATCGATGGCACAACAACGGGTGTGGATACTTTTAGTGGCATTACTACTATTATGGGTACTGATTTTAATGATGAGTTTTTAGGATTAAATGACAGGGATACATACACTTTTTCTCTTAGAGCTGGGGAAGATAAAATAAGTTTTACTGGATCCTTAGGGGGTATGAGTTTTAATGTTGCTAGTGGAAGTAATATTGCTAGTAACGTTAGAATCAACTACGGCACAGCAACTATGATATTAGGAGGCACAAATTATGCTGATACTTTTAATGTTGAAATAGATATGCTTAGTAGGACAGGCGGACTGGACGGAGAGGGCGGTAATGATACCGTGGAATTTATTGGGAGGGCTGGGCAAGGAGTTAATTTTGCCATTAATCAGCAGCAAGGTTTTACCTACTCTATAACTGGGATAGAAACTTATAAGCTTACTAACAATAATGATACAGTAAACTACGTTTATAAAAGTAGTGACGCTGTGTATGTTGATTTTGCTCAAGGTAACGATGTGTTTAACTTTACTACAGCCACGGCCATAGGGAATATCCTTTTAAACTATAATCATACAACACAAGCTGGATTGATGTATGTGGCTGGAAGTACTGCAGCAGTAGGAAGTAGTGTAATTACAATGGCAAATGTTGAGCGATTTAATATAAATTTAGCCAACGCAGGTACAACTATAAAAGAAGTTAAGGCAGTTTTTAGTAATATTGATATGAGTACTGCTAATGTTGCTCAGTTGGTTACTGTTAGTAATTCTGGTAATACCAAGGTAGTTCATGAATATGATCAATATAGAAATTTAACTTCTTACAGCTTTAGAGCCAACTCTGGCGTTTCAACACAGATATTTAAAACAAACTCCTCTGCAAATGTGGTGAGCGTATTATTTGATAATGCTGTAGGTTCTGATGTAAATATGAATACATCTTTTAATTCTAGTATTGCAATTAATACTATTCTTACTAATGCGCTTATGAGTTACGGTAGTAATGGATTATCCTATACAGATAGGGGATATTCTCAAATATTAGGGGTTGCTAATAGTTTTATAGAATCCAGTACTCTTTCTGGAGGTAATAATATTATAAATGTTGTATCATCGACAACGCTTTTTATATATGGCACAATTAATATGGCAGTTGGCGGAGGGCTTGGTGGAGCTATAGATTTCAGTAGGTATTCAGGTAATGTTGGCAATTGGTCTATGGATGGAGGTGGCACTTTAAGAGGATCACTATCGAATGCATTCACACTTACCAATGCATCAGCCATTACTTTAAGTGCTAATAATGATACTTTAGATATTACAGGATATAGCGCAGTTTTGGGCAATGTTGCTATAGGTGGAGGAGGATCCACTGGAGAGGACACACTTAAGTTAGCATATTCTGCAAGTAATATAATCAACACAGTAAGTAGCGCTGGTGTAAGGATGGGCGGAGGTCGCTCTGCCTCGGGAACAGCAGGAAGTGGAGGCGTGCTTCTTAATGTTAGGGATTTTAATATATTAGATTTATCAAGTACTAATAATCGGATAAATAATACTGCGGGGCCCATAAACATAATCCTTAGTAGTGATATGACGTGGAAAAAAATTATTATGCCAACAGGAACCTCAGCAAATATAGGCAGGCTTAATACTGTTAGGACGGTATTAGCGTCCAATTTGCTTGATATGAACTCTAAATATTATATTTCTTTTATACCTGATGCTTCTACGCCAGCTGAGATGAACCATATGATGCAAATAGAGTATGCAGCACGTAGTGCAACATCATCTTTAGATTTAGTTGTAAATAATGTACAGTCTATTTTAGGTAGGCGGGGTATGAATCATGAGATAACTTTTGCACCGCTTACTGTAGAGCAACTTGCAAGTATTACTAGAAAAAGCTCTTATGGTCTAGTTGTGAATGGGGGCAATTCTGCACAATTACTAGATTTTATTCATCAATATTTACATATTGATCTGCAGTTTTGGGGCGATAATACTACTAGTGGTCCTAATAATACTTTTGTTAACAGAGATAAAATAGATTTCTCCTATTGGAACGTTACTCCTAATGTTATTAATAATGAGCATTATACTATGGAGCTAAGGGCAATCAGGGGTGATGACACCAATGGTACTGTGGGGGTTTTAGCCCTTTCTTTGGGTGGGGTTGGAACAACCATGTTAATAAAGTATTACGGCGGTGAAACAGTAATATTACCGCAGACGGTTTTAAGGTTTAATGGCTTTAGTGCATATTTTGATAATAAAGATCTTACGCTAGAGTTTCCAAATGTTAATGATATTAATCTTTATGCAGCTTATAACAACTATAATGGTAACAGGAATCCAAATTATTATCTCTTTACAGGGGGCAGTGGGAAAAGCTTCCACTTTGCAGCCAGGCAAGGGGAGCCCAATACACTTGCTAGGGCAACACTAGTTAATTTTACCACTTTTTTCTTGGATCGCAATTTCAATAGAGTGGACGGCATAGTAACAATAGGATCTGATTTTGCAACTGAGGGTCTTTATAGGACAGCAAAAGGGTATCTGTATTTTGATCAGATAACTGGAGGAACAGCTGCCAGTGGTGGAACAATTGCGGACGTTGCTGTGCCGATTGCTAGCACAGGAGTTGCAGGAACTGTGGATGTCGTTAGATTTTTTGACAATGGAGTATTTGGGATCACCGCAGGAAGTTATTATTTTTCTTGGGGCAGTTGGTTGCAACAGGCCTCTGATAATAGCAACAATCCTTTTGTTGCCTATCCTACCACTACAACAAGGGAAAGTAATAATGCCTACAATAGATATCTTAATAACCAAGGTACAGGTGCTGGGATAGTATTTACAGAGATGAAAGACGCTAATCTTGTGGGAAGAACTGAGGGCTTTGAAGCCTCAGCATTCTACAGAATGCAAGGAGTTAACTTCATTACTGCAACAGGTGGGCATGATACCTTTTCTACGGGTAAATTATTTTGGAATTCAGCTGATGGTAGACCATCGGGTCCCCTCTTGGCAGCAACTGCCCAGGTTGATATTCGGGGCAGTATGTACGGTCGAACTTATGTTAGGAGTGTAGATGCAATAACTGGATTTGATACTTTTATTGATGATACTTTTACGGCTGATACCAAAGGCAGAGGAGGGGCAGCCCAACGTGGGCAAACTGGTCAGCATCAGATGAACATAGGCGATACAATAGAGGATTATTTATTTTATACTAGTGAGGGGAATGATGCATCCTTGTTACCTGCTAATGGTCATATGCAAAGATATTACCGTATAGAAAATAATGGTGATTTTCATATTAAAGTGACGGCAGTTATTAATGATACGTACGGCACTGTGCAGCGAAACAATACAGATACAGGAGGAGCTGCAGGGCAGTACGTTAGGGAAATATCTAGACCTAACTTTAGGGGTTTTGAAAAAATTCAGATTAATGATTATTCAGAATCTCTAAATCCGGCTGATCAGATGAGTGGTAACTACTATAAAGGCACGCAAGATATGGTTAGTGTAACTGCTGGGGTAGGTGTTGGCTATAGGGAGGTGGATTTAGGAGGTAGGTATTTTAACGGTAATGCTAGGCAAAGCCAGTTTGCAGCGCATCAATCTTCTTCCAGTAATATAAGGATTCAGTGGCTTAACTCGTCTGATCCTAAGGTGGATTCTTCCTTAATTATTCAAGATGGGTTTTCGAATGGGTCATATACTTCTGTATATGCTTATAAGAATTTTGATTGGATGGATCTTATGAATAGACAGTATAATCAAGAGCTAGTTACCACTTACGTTTTTAACACAGATTTTGATTTTGCTAAAATGAATGGCAAAACTTTTACACTTGATAATAATTTTGGTAATAATGGCAATGGGAGCTCTAATGTATATTTTCAGCAAAGTAAGTATAACTATAGTGTATCACAAAGCCTAGAGGGTATAGCGGCAGTTTACACGATAAGAGAAGATGGAAATACTGGGAGAAGTTTTACTTTTACCATATTTGGTGATAATGGAAATCCAGGGTTTCGTCCTAATTTTGTGGCTGACGCTGCGGATAATTTAGTTAATAGATTTAATATGACGCAGGAAGATATATTCCAGATGCAGCAGGACATTGCAAAAGATAGTAAAGGAAGTAGCGATGTAGCTAGTGAACAATATGTTGATGGTAGGGGAGGGATAAGTTCTTATGGTGGAAGTAGATCTAGAAGGAGTGTTGTTGAGGAGGTAGATGGTAAAGAAAGTGAGAGTGTTAGGTTGCCAGCTAAGGCGTATAATTGGGAGGAGGAGAGAGGCTACGAGCCAATTAAAGATAGTGATATTAAAGAGTGGTTAGAGCTAGTGAACGATATTAATAAAGAAGGGGAAGAGGTAGGAGCTACTTATAGTTTAGATTATGTAAGTAATAAGGGAGAGGATGATGTTGTAGAGGAGGAAATGGTTGATAATAAGATATTGTATGATATGTTAGGTAGGGAGATGGAAGAAAGTAATAAGGAAATAGATTTTACAAGGGTGGAAAACATTATGAAGCAAGGTGAGGGCAGTGATTACGGTATAGATGTTACTTTTGGTGAGGAGGAGGAGGATATTTTAAGTAATATTAGTAAGGGAGAGGAGATGGATTCTGCGAAATATATGCTTGATAATGAGGGAAGTTCGTCAATAGGTGGTAGTGTGGAGCATTTAGATGTTAATAAAAAGAAGGGAATAAATGGCGGAGGTGAATTTATTTAGCCTCCTCTTGCATAAATTGGTTGGATTAGCTTTAACTAAATTTATACTTGTCTTGTGAAATTATGTTTGTGGTTTTATTATAACCTATCTGTAATTTTAAAGGATTAAGAAGATCCTATATTAAAGCTTAATTGAATGAGATTCTTTTTTATTTATTGCAAAATAGAGAGGCTTTGATAACAATAAGTTAATATTAACCACCCTTCCCTTAGTAATTTTGCGCATAAAAATTATATGATTTTGAACATATGGATGATTGTTATCTTAAGAGAGAATTTAATGTTTAAGGCAATAGACATTAAGTTTTATAAAAAATACATGACTCCTACAGAGATAATTATATTTAAACCTCCTAAACATGATATTATTATAGGCTAATTATCTTATAATATTGGTTAGTCTTTTTCTAGTTAGTATTATGTTATTGATAGAGTATTAATTTAAAAATATTTTTGCAGTGATACAATAGTTTGGTAAATAATTTTGATTATTAGAAATACTATAGTTTTTGTTATGATTATTTGTTATGCATCATTTATGCCAGCAGCTATTTTATACGAAAATAATAGAAATATCATTGATGTATCTTTCCTTACAAAGCTTGGAATACAAAGTAGCGAAAAGATTAAGGGGGTATCTATACTTTGATAGTTTTTTATTTCTCAGACAAGCTATTCATAAAGATATTTATTTTACATCATTTTTCTCTTACCTATCTGATTCAAATAAAAATGATTACGATTTCTACAGAAACATAGGGGAAGTATACATAGGGTTCGAGAACTATAATTATGGCAATATTTATATTGGCAGAACTCCTTCTGTATATTATAACGGCTTTGTAGGGGGATGGCTAGATTATGGCATAACAGGAGGAGTCGAATCTTTAGATCCTTATGCTTATGGTGATTATTTAGGCACTAGAGCTGTAAGTAACGCCATTTTTTACGTATCTAAAATAGATAATATGAAAATAGCTATCCAAATAGCTGGGAACAATAATAATTCCTACGGAGAAAATAATGCTTATTATAAGAGAAGCTATAATAGTGGCATTGGCTTAGTCTACGCTTATGGACCTTTGCAGATTGGACTATCTTATATAAGAGGAAAATATCACGCCTTAAATATTCAATCATCTGAAGATATTTTTTACGTAGATATTTTTGCTTTTGGTATGAATTTTGATTACAATGGTATATATTCTGCTGGTGGATTTTTTATGGATAAAAATAGATGGTATATTGGCAACACTTCCAATGGATTTCATTATCTCTTTAGATATAATGACTTTAATTTATTTTCTAAAAAATTAGTGCCACAAATCGCTTATTCGTATAAGTATTATTACACTACTGATCTTAATAATAACTATTCTACACTGCCAGATAGCTATATATATTTATCACTAATCTATTTTATGAGTACAAAGTTTAGTGTTTTTTTAGAATCTAAATTAGATATTAGATCTGCTAGTAAAATCGATCAGCTAGAATCTCTTAATTTGCATAAGCAGTATGGCAGATCTAATAGAGTAATAATGGGTGTTGGTTATGAGTTTTGATTGGTTTGTATATAATTTTAAGAAAATAATTATAATGTTGATATTATCTTTATTATTTTTTTCTGACCTAAAAGCCGAAATTATAATAGGGGAATCTAAGAATAAGCTTGTTATAGGAGGTGAGTTTAATTTAGCACTTTTTAACAACCTGCAAAATAGTGATATAGTTAATTTTGTTGACAATAATAATTATAAATCAAAATTAAGACTTAATTTTATTAATCAAAATATCAGTGGATTGGATGTTTCTTTTATGCTAGAAAGCTTTTTAAGTAATGAAATATATGATTATGATAAAGAGATACGTGATTTTTTTGCACTTAGCCAATTTCATATCACTTTAAAATCCTCAGCACTTGGTATCGCTCAGTTTGGTAAGATAAAGTCACCAATTAATCTAGGTACAGTAGGATTAACCAATAAATCTGGGATATCCATATTAGACGCTGGTTATACATTTACATCTCAAGGCTCTTTGGGTGATAAAACAGGTGAGGACTTCTCCACAATAACAATAGCTAAAGGCATATTATATACTAATCAATATGATAACTTGAGCACTCATGTTTATATAGGAGCTCCAAAAGATAGACTATCAAGCAGGCATGAAGCAGAAAAGGATATAGTTGCACAAAAAGATTTATCTTTTGGAGCAGCTGTAACATATGCTACAGAAAAGCTTTCTTTTGGTCTGGCATATGAAAAGGCAGATATTAAAATTATAAAAGATACTACTAATCCTTTAGTTTCAGATAGTATTAGCTATAATATGACTTATTCAGAAAATTTTATATCAGCTGTTGCTGTATCATTCCCTAAGGCCTATTTAGCATTATCAATGGGTTATTATGCAAATTCAAAACTATTTGGCATAAATCATTGGGGAGCTTCTATATTTGCCAATTATAATCTCACAAAAATTACTCCTTATATTGGCTATCAGGTACTTTATGCTGATGGTATTAAAGATAAAACTGTTGGTGACAATTTTGATATATATTCTCTCAGAAATTCCCCTAATTATTCTTTCGATCAAAGCTATATCGTTTTAGGTATGTCTTATAAGGTATCACAACATTTATTAATAGGTATAGAGCATAATAATGATATTAGAACATCTTCTCATATTGCAACCTCCATATTGAGTCCTAAACATAATGATATTAGTATGATTTATATTAGTTATAAAGTATAGGTAGAGCAATGAAAAAACTTTTATTTTGTCATGGGTTTCCTTATCAAAAAGCATTCTTGTCGCCGCTAGCCACCTCCTTAAAAAAAGATTTTTTAATTGAAGAGATAAATTTAGGTTATTTTGGTAATAAGCATCTCCCAAATATATCTGACTTGGATGGTGCAATTGCAATAGGGCATTCTTTAGGATTTCATTACCTTTTAGATTTGAATATCAAATTTTCAGCGATTATTGGCATATCAACAATTTTATCTTTTCCATCACATAGTATTGACAACAGACAAGTGGATAATCTAATTAATGCTTATAATCATGATAAAAAACTAGCTTTATCATCCTTAGTAGGAAGAAATAGTGAAGGGGTTGTATATAACTTGCCTTTTTTAGATGCTAATTGGATTGAATTAGATAATGGATTAAATCATTTTATTAAATTTGATAGTAGTGATAATTTTATAAAACAAAATATTCCTTCATTATTTTTAAATGGTGAAGATGATTTTATATATAATGTTATAGATGTTAAAGCACAATTATCTCCTTACAACTTAGTTTTGCAAAGGCAAGCTGGTCATTTTTTAGGATACAGTCAACTTGCATTTTGCAGAGAAGAGATACTAAAGTTTATTAATAATTTAAATAAATGAATATGTTATAAAAGCAACTAAAAATGCAGCCAGTAACGATACAAATACTTGGGAGGCTTGTATTATATAAAGTTTTATACTTTTATTACCCCATATTATATCATCGAGCATAACTATGGCAGTAAGTAATGGCATTAATGTTACAATTTTAAAAACATAAACTGCTTGTAGTAGATACATATCATAGGATATCATATATATAACTACTGATTTTAGCAGAGCAGATATGATGGCTTTTATATAAGAAAATCTTATAGAATGTTTACTTAATTTAGAGAGATCAATTTTTGATAACTCGATAAATTGATTGCCAAATAATATTTTTGAATACCACAAATTACCAACAACAATTTGAGTAAGAGTCATTAAAAATATAGTTGTTATTGCACTAAGCATATCCCTCAACCCCTTTGTAAAGCTTCACTTGTTGCCTTGTCAAGAACTTTTTTTTACCCTTGCCTCTATCCCTTATCCTCCCTCATTCTCCATTCCCAGTATTATAACAATAGTCAATATATAGTCAACACTTTTTACTCCTTTTTAAATCTACACATATTGAATATCCCTCTAATAATACTTAACATTTTTCTAGAATTATAATTCCACTGTAACCTCCAAAGCCCAAATTAAATAACAATAGTTTATTTCCACTTTTAAGCATTTGTTTGTCATTCATATCTTTTAAATTTATAAAACAATCACTCCCAAATAAATGCCCCATTCTAGAAATATTATCTAGAAAAAACTTCTCAATACTAATATTTAATCTATTTGCAACTTCTCTCCAAACATTAGCTGAATTATTATATGGTATAATGTAATTTATATCTTCAAAAGTCATATTATTTTTTTCTAATGCTCCTTTTATACTTTTAATAACAATTAAATAAAATACCTTATCAAATTCTAAACTAAGTGCTTTATCTCCTAAAACTCCTTCATTATACCTAGGATGTATCATAAAATAAATATCAAGTATTCTATAGCCTTTTGCCTTATTACTTACAATAAATGAAGAACTACCATCACTCTGACACATCTCTGTTTCTATAAACCTAGATTTTATATCATGTACCTTATCTGATCCTGAAATTAAAATTTTATTGATATTAGGATTATTCCCTATTAAACTTTTTGCTACCTGTATGGCTCCAAAACTAGATACACAATTCATATGAGCTATATTATTTGCTATTTGGATATTTTTTATACCATATTTTTTGATAATACTAGAGGTTATACTATTAGGTTCTAAATTTAGTGATGTTTGTAATGTATGAAAATAAAATAATCCATCTATTTCTTCTCCCTTGGTTGCCTTAAGAGTTATATCTATACTAGGATATATCATCTCTTCTATTGATAAATCATCTGCTGAATAAAAATTATCAATTTCATTTAATTTAAATTTTTTCTTATGATATTCATTAAATCCTAAATAAGATGCCATTTCTTCAACCGAATATTTAATTGGTAAAAAATACGCTATGTTATCTATAAAACAATTTTTCATCAATGTATACTCTTCACTATAAAAATATTCCTAACTTTATGCTAGCTCCATAATCAGTCATAATATGAGTGAATGCTGACTTATCTCCTACTGCATAATAACATCCTACCGCAATATTTAATCCACCATTTAATACTTTTGTAATCTTATTTGTAATATTAACTCCATTATCTTCCATATTATAAATAACATCCAGTATTGCATCTAATTGATAGTCTCTGTTTACATAACTAATCCCAAAAGCTATATAGTTTTTCGCATTATAAAAATCAAAATTATAATTTTGTAAAGTATTATGATAAGTTATTGACTTGCCCATACCCACGTCTTCTATCTTATTATTTAAAATACCATTAATATTATCTATCTGCGAGTTACTATATCCAGCTCCATTATATAAATACTCTAAAGATATTTCCCAATCACTTATCTTATACTTTAATTTTGATAAAAGACTTGGATAATATTCCCTATCAAACTTATCAATACTTGATGTCTTATACTCCATAACTCCATTATGTAATAAAATTAGACCCTCTTTAATCTCCCCATTTATCTCATAACCTAATGCATGTGTATCCCCATTATTACTATACTTTCTACTAGAAGTGTAAGCATAAACACTTGTATTAATAACATCAAAACCACTATAAACATATTTAGTATAAAAACTTGAGAAATTATTGCTTTGAAAATTATTACTTTCTAGTCCACTAAATTCTGGCGAAAGAAAAAATTGTAAGTAATTTTTCTCCAAACTTAGCTCAAAGGAACTTCCAATTTGTCCTACCATATTCTCCCCATATTCACCTATAAAGGTTTTTTGATCATTATAAATATATGTGGAATTACTATAATAAAAATTGGTTGGTTTTTTTATTATTGTAGTTTGATCATCTATTACCATTCTTCCCAATTTTATCTGAAAAAAATCACCAAAATAATATATGTTTGCTACATGAATATAAAAGTTTTCACTAAATTTTTCTCTTTCCTCCCTTTTAATGCCATGAACATTATCAACTGCACTAAAGGATAAGTCTACCCCAAATACTTCTTCTTTGTAGAAGAGTTTACTATATAGTCTTCCATCAAAAAAATTATTATAATTATTAACTTTTTCTTGTTCATTGCTCAGCCAATCTGATGGATAATGCTTATAATAATAGCCAGATACTAAACCAACCTCATAGTCAAAATTCGCACTAATATTCTGCCCTAAGAATATAAAAGTAAAAATATATAATAATATCCTACTTTTCACGGTTTAATACCTCTGCATTGGGTATATTATCTCTTAAAAATCTTATATAGGCTTCTGATTCACTCAATAAAGCTTGTTTTTCTTCCTGAGAATTTATCCTTTCTGCCTTATTCTTTAGCAATTCCGCATAAAAATAATAAGCAATTACAATAGCTTCAATATTATCCTCATTAATTGGCTTAGTATTGATAATTTCTTCTTTTGCTCTAACTACTACTTTAAAATCCTTTTCTGCCTCTACTTCTAATTTTAAAAACTTTGGCGATGTATAATAAATAAGGCCTCTTAGTGCATAGGCAAGATAATATTGTTTATCCATATTTAGCACTTCCCTAATTTGATTAAGACCTAGACTACTATAGCGATCTTTATCCTCTATTCCTATAACATGTCCTGCATAAGTTGATAGAGCTACTCCATAATACGATTTATAACGTAAATTCTTAGGATATAAATTAATAGCCCTCTTTAATATTCCTATAACTTCCTCTACTTTAGGTTTTGAGTGATAATAGGTATTAATATCAACAATTGCTCTCTCAATCTTTTCCTCTATTTCTTCCTCATTTCCAACTAAATTAATCTCTTTAATACTACTTTCTTGTGTTTTTACTGAATAAATAATATATGTTCCTAATAAACTTGTTATCAAAATACTAATAACAATAATAAAAATCATTTTGTAATTCATTTTTATTCTTCCTTATTTGACAATTTTAAACAACATCATTTCAGAAGCAATACCATGAGATACTGTTAAAAATGCTATTTTTTCTAGCTTATCTAATTCTATTTTATTAGAGTGAGATTTTACATAATTAATAAACGATAAAGACTTTAACTCTACTCTGGTATAATTTAGTACTTTTTCTGAAAACCCTATCATTTGTGAAGATAACAAAGGTTTCATAAAATCTAAAGAATTAATAATTCCCATAAAAGCATCAGTTTTCGGTATTACACCATCATAACCTAGCATGTTTTCTTTTTTTACCAAACAATTTTCCATTTTTATGTCGCATAATCCAACACTTCTAAGACCAATTGGATCTTTCATTGGAATAATTTCTAACCCTTTGGTATTTCTATCAACAAATACAACTCTAATTCCAAACATATTATTTATTATATTTAATCTAGCCATAATCAATATTTTATTAGCTCTATTAGCATTACCTATATACCTTTTATGACCATTAATAATAAACCCTTCTTCTGTTTCTTCTATAGTGCTTAATAAGTTACTGGCATCTGAACCACTCTTAGGTTAACTTAATCCAAAAGCTCCCCAAATAGGAGTATCACTATCAAAAGAAGAAAAATAATCTCTCTTTTGTTGTTCTGTACCTAACTTTCTAACAGGAGTAACAGATAAACTTGGTTCTGGTAAGGATAAACTTAATGCAAAATCTCCTTTAGCAATTTTTCTTACAATACAACACTTCGTCATTATAGATTCACTATTGATACCACCTATATCATACTCACTCTTATATTTATATTTCTGTGGAACTAATCCTAGATTTATCTCTCTAATATTTATACAATCCAATATTTCTTTTGGTACATTGCTAATAGAGTCAGCTTTAAGAGAAAATTTATCAAGTGTTTTTGATATCTCTTCTAGTATTTCTATATTTTCCTCGCCTATTGATTTATAAATATTCTCAACATTTATATGCATAATTATTCATACCTTTATTTTATATCTTTTAATCTATTAGGATTAAAGTAATATTTTGGGGCTTCATAAAACTTAAACACACTATAACTTATAGTTGTAAAGTCTCCTTCATTATTTATTGGAGAGCTAAATTTATATTTTGATATGTAAAATATATTATCCATAATCTTAGGCTCTAAGTATTGAATTTCCCTAAACACAATTTCTGAATTCTTCGTATAATATAATGCCCTAAGGGGAACTAATTTTTCAATATCACTCTCAAACAAAACTTTTCCAAAAGGAGGATTAGCCTCTTTTTTCTCTATCCAAGTACTCTTAAGTATATTTCCACTAAGATCCTTGTTTTTAAAATTAAAATATACAGGAATAACTAAATTTAAAATTGAAGCAATATCTGCATCACCTAGAAGTTGTTCACTAAGAGGAATTCTTATGGGTTCTGTAGTATTAGGGAAATACATCCAAGCTTTAGCAGTTTCATAGAGTATTTTCCTACCCTTATAATATTTTGGACTATCAAAAATTATTAATACTTTTTCTTTATTACTTATATCCTTAGATTCAGAAGAAATTTGTACAAATACTCTAATATCAGCAGTAGATACTTCCTTATTATCCTTATAAACATTTATCTTACCTTCAAAATAAACAGACTGCTTAAAATACATTTTTGTAAATGTTTCTTTAAGTTTATCAAGTATTTGTTCATCAGTATTAGCAAATAATCTTAGAGAAAAAAAAGCTAATAATATAATGTATGTTAATATTCTTAATTTCATAATATCCTATTTCCTTATTATATCAATAATAACTAATTTTCTTACTTTCATAATAGGTGTAATACAAGATAAAAGTGAAACCACTATCATAATAAATGAAACTAAAAAAGAAAATACTAAATCATAGTGTAAACTTAATGTGTATCCTTTATTGCTACCTGGTGGTGGGGGCATACTAATGCCAAAAAGATTTATTATATTCAGTATAATAAAATGTAACAATGAGGCAAATATACAAGAAATTAAGGCTACTACAAGAGCTTCCGCAATGAATATCATATATGAAGTATTCCTTGGAATTCCTATAGCACCCATTACGCCTAACTCTTTAAGTCTCTCAAAAAAACTCATCATCAATAAATTACTTATACTTAAAAAAACCACAAGACCTAAAATAACAGAAAAATAAGAAAATATTCTAGTATAAACACTTACAACTTTCTCATACTCAGGATTTAACTCCTTCCAATCCTGAACAATTATATCTTCTAAATTTCTATCCTTTATGATTTTTTCAATATAAGTCTTAACTATCCCTGTATGTTCTGTTTTAGTTAATAATATCACTAAATAAGAAGGAATATCTGTACCTACAAGCTCTGTAGCAAGATTATAAGGCATCTTTAACATAACTCTATCATAATCAGATATTTCACTCTGTTTAGTTCCTAATAGAATCATGTTAATTGCATTAATTCCACCATAAGCCGTAGAAGATAAAACTAGTAAATTATCTCCTGTTTTAACTCCTATACTATCTCCTAAGATATTTCCCACTATTCCCCCTTGAGGTACTTTGGGATCTAAATCATTACCATCTACAATATACTCAAAACTATTAATTACAACTTCTTTTTCAGGGACAACACCAATTCCCTCATAAATTGTTGTTCTTCCTGATTTCCCCACTAAGCCTGAGAACACTATCCTTGGAGCAATAACTTCCACATGAGCTATTTCTTCAACCTCCTTAACTATTGATTTATATTCGCTTACCCCATACAAAAAATGATTTTCGTTACGCTTTTCACTTAACTTTCTATTAGATATTTGAAGATGTCCTGTTTTAGAACGAATAGTTCCCTCTGCTACTCCCCAAAAAATAGCCTTAATAAAAGATATCAAAAATAAAACCGCTATCATACAAATAATTAAAGAAGTTATTGATATTATTGTTCTTCTTGGATTAGCAAATAAATTTTTTATTGCTAATACAAAGACAAAGCCTATTTTATCCATTTTTTTTCCTATTTGTTCTTATATTCTTTAAGTAATTGATTTTTATCAACCTTTAAATTGCTATTTAGTGGGAATTTCTCTATTAAATTTAGTTCAGGTATCATGTATGATGGGAGTTCTTGTTTAGCATAAATACTAATATCTTCAGTAGATCCTGATGTATATAAAATAGAGGCAATATTATCTTCTGAACAATTCTCACCAAGGACTACCTTTTTTTCTTGAACAGAAGAATTATCTTTCTTTATATCCTCTAAAAACACTATTTTATTAGCTTTCTTATTATATAACTGATTGTTTTTTTCCAAAACTAATACATCTACTTTATAATCTAAATTATTTAATATATCTTCTTTAGAAGAAGATATATATACTATATTTGCTTTGCAATCTTTTAATATATAGTCTACTTGAGTAATTTTATATAAATCATTTATTACTACAAAAGGAATGTTTAGTGCACTAGCAACATATATCATCAAGGAAATTTCAATGGATTTTTCAGAATAAATACCTATAATACTATTTTTTATATTATTTTGTTCTCTATATAGAAATGAAGCTATTTTAACTACCTCATTATAAAAATCCATATAATTCATACTTTTATCTGAACGAGCATCATAAATAAAATCAGAATAATTATTTAATAAAACAGTACTCTCTAATTGCTTAAAAATACTTAAATCATTACTATATTTTCTCATTTATTCTACCATCACTAAGTTGAATAACTTTATCTGCATAACTTATAACTCTTGGATCATGAGTAGCAAAAACAAGTGTACTTCCTATTTTATCCTTAAGTGACATAATTAACTCCATACACTTGCCAACATTTTCATTATCTAAATTAGAACTAAATTCATCAGCAACTATTAAAGATGGAGAGTTGATTAAGGCTCTAGCTATTGCTACCCTTTGTTTCTGACCTCCTGATAATTTCTTAATTTTTTGATATAATTGCTTACTGATTCCTAAATTAGTAGCCATGTCTTCAATTATAGTTTTTCTAGTTTTATAGTCATAATTTTTGGCAAACATTAAAGGATATTCTATATTTTCATATACATTCAAATAATCTAATAAATAAAAATCTTGAAAAATGAACCCTATTTTATTTAAACGAATATTCTGTAATTTTTTTTCACTTAATAAACTAGTATCTTCTCCATCAAAATAATACTTACCTGTACTACAGTTTTCTATTAATCCAATAATGTTAAGTAATGTAGTCTTACCACTTCCTGAATGTCCAACAAGTGCTACAGAAAGACCTTTTGAAATATCAAAGGAAATATTACTAAGTGCATAAAAATCTTCATCACCCAACCTAAATATTTTTGCTAAATTATCAATTTTTATCATAGACTTATACCATAATTAAATTATTAAACACTCTAATAACACTTAAATTACTAACTTGAGATTTATCCCCAACATATCCAGCTCCTGCTAATATTTTTAATATACTTTCAATAACATTCTTAGATATCTCGTTAATTGTAATATTAAAAGTATTGATTAAATTATATGACATACTCTCATTACATATACTATATATACTTTGTTCCATTAAGTTTCTACTAACAATAGTATTAGCCATTAAATTAGTTATATTAGGATATGTAATAAGTGATTTCGATGAAATTATTCGATCTTTTGTATACCTAAGAGTATCATTAATAATTCTATCTATATGTATTGTCTCATATAAAGAACTTGAATATATGCTAACATTCTTTACAACCTTAAAAAAAGAACTATCTAGTTGTTTTTCAGACAAGTGTATTAAAGATGCACTATCACTCATTAAGGTTAAATTATGAAAATATCTTTTCTGTGGTAATAATAAATGATTTAAATTTAATAAGATACTATTACCCTTTAAAGCGTCTAATATTTTTAAAGCACCCACCCAAGAAGCATTATAATTATCAGATATAGCAAAACTAAAAGCATTTTTGATTTCTAAAACATCTTGAATTGCTCCTGCAAGTGAACCTGCAATATTATTGCCAATGCCATTATAACAATAAACGATATTATCTATATTAATTTCATTTTCTCTTAGGTAATCACCGATATTTAAAGAAACCGTTTTAACTACATTTATATGCTCATCTCTAATCAGTTGAAGATCATAAATATCTGTATACTTAATAAATTCACTAAATTCTTCATTATCTTTAAAATAACACTGAGAAAATACTTCTCTAAATTCATTACTTAACATGAATATTTCATTTTTTACCACAAAAGAATTAACCGCCTCAACTGACAACTGCTTTTGGTTAATCAAATCAGAAGTATAAAAGCTACTTACGTTATCAAATAATGAAATCTTATTGATATACATTTATACTCTCTGTTTATAAATTAAAAATCAAGATTTTTTATTATTATTTATCAATTCATAAAGATTGGCGAATGAGTTGAAAACCTCCATATCAATTTCTGCCAAATCAATACTAATTTTAAACTCATCTTCTATAGCTAAAATCATATCTATCACTGATATTGAGTCTAATCCCAAATCTACTATTGAGGTTGTGTTTACAATCTCAATAGTTTCACCTAATTTCAAGACATTTTTTATAATTGCCTTTAATAATATTTCATCTTCTGTTATAGGATTATCGTAATTCACAGTTCTAGTCGTCATTTTATCCTTCCTGATAAATTATATTATCTATAAGAGGATAATAATCTTACCTCAATATTATCTCCTCTAACAAGAGTCTTTAACTTAGAAAATTTAGGGGCTTCTTTAATAGATTTAATCCAAAACATACCTTCCTTTGGTATCCCTAAATCACTTAACTCTAAGTTAGCATTATTATTGGCATCATGAAATCCATAGAAAACATAATCTCCTTCAGCTAAATAACTAATATTCAACTCATAATTAGCATCTTTTACTATTGTTGAAAAAGTTATTTGACAATTAATAAAAGGACTTTCCGTCAAAAAATTTTTTTCATCACAAACCATAAGTCTTAAAACACCACCTTTTTTTACATCAATATTCTCAACTTTTATACTAACTTTTGTAGCATTTAAGTTAAAGCAAAGTATAAACAAAAAAGCAACTATCTGAAAAACATACATTTTATACCCCTTATATAAGAATTAATTAAATTTATACATTATGGATAATAAATAAGACTGTTGATACTTTGATCCTTTCTCAACAATTTCTGATTTTACTGCCTTACCAAGCAAATAAGAGCCACTGTAACCTAATAGTAAATTATAATTTTCAGCAAAATCCCAAACAAAATATAAAGAGAAATCTGTGGAATAAGGTGTTATTCCACCCCCTCTAAACTCTGTGGTATTATTAAAAAATTCACTATTATCATTTTCTCTTTGAGAAACAGAAAAATAACGATCAACATAACCAATACTTGCCATTGAATAAGTAATTTCTGCTTCTAGATAAACTCCTTCTGCTAATCTTTGTTGTTTAGTAATATAAGTCCGATATTTTTGCACATTAGTGTCTCTCAAGGATTGTTCGTATCTTAAAGTGAAATCAAAACCTTTTCCTAAATAAAAACTTGAACTAACTACTAGTGGAATATCTAAGGGTATTTCTTCTAGTCCTTTTAATTCTTCCTTAGACATTTTATCTATTCTTCCAGGGTAGTAAGCAATTCCTAGGTTAAATAAGAAGCGGTTATTTTCATATGCTCTATATAAAATACCTCTATCATTTCTGATTAAAACATACTTATTTTCTATATCAAAATATAGGAATGGAAGTGAACTCATATCGTTATCTCCAAGATAACTATTTTCATAAAGAGCCATAACTCCAACATTAGTATGTTTACGATATAATTCATAACTATTTTCTTTAGCATGCAAAGTTACCACAAATAAGCAACTATAAACAATAACAACCAACAATTTGCTCTTAATCATTTTAAAACCCACAAAATTAATTAACAAAACAATAATTTATTTGAATAATAATTCAAGAGTAGTATTAATTATTATTTTTATGTTGTTAAATTATTGATATATTTTTTTAATGTATAAATATACAACATATAAACAACGAGGAGTAATGTTAAAAATATCTAAAGTGACATATTCTGACATTGATCAAATAATTTTATGGATTAATTCTGAGAGAGCAAAATTCATGGATTTTGGTATCCCACAAAATAAACATATTAGTTCTCAGGATATAAAAATTGTAATTAATAATAAAAATAATCACTGGGCTTTATTTGGTATTTCTGGTGAAAAACCTTCAGGATTTATTGGATTAAACAATATAAAATATTATCATAAGTGTGCTACAGGTTTTATTTTTAAAGACTCTAATTCAAAAATAAAAATTAATAATTATGACATTACTTATATATCCACTATGTTATATGTTAGTGCTATTATTAAAAAATATAATTTAAATTCCATAAATATTTGGATAGTTCAATCAAATAGATACTCTATTGCTTTTACTGAAAATATTGGCTTTAAAAAAGTTGGTATTCTAAGAGAATGTTTTACTATAAATGATGAATCCTTTAATACTGTTATACTAGATATCACAAAAAAAGACTTTTTAGAGAAATTTAGTAAATTAAAGAATTTAGATAACATAAATTATGATATTTCTATTTAATAGTTTAATTTTTTAAAAGGAGAAAAGCTTAGTATATCATCAAATGATATACTTTTTCTTACAAGCATATCAAACTTAGTATTATATATAACCTCTAGTATTTTATAATTATGTTTAAATAAAATAGCTTGAGAATTAGCAAAGAAATGATTAGTTCCTCCTTCTAATATAATCCAATTTGTACCTTGAGATACTTTAATATCAATACATTTAGTAACGTATGTTCCTGAATCAGCCACTATAAATCTTCCTGATTCTAATATTAAATCTACTTCTGGATATTTATCACAAAATTGATTTAATATATTTTGCATTTCTTTTTGTAATTTCTCCATATCAACAGGTGTTTCGCCTTTAAAATAATTTATTCCTATTTCACCACCTATGTCAAGAATGTCCATATCTAGCTTATAGTTGGTATTTGCTTTTATAAAAAAATTAATTATGTTTTCAGTATTTTCAACTATTTGTTTGTAGTCTAAAAATCTTGTTCCTAAATATATATGAATTCCTGACAAAATTACTTTTTTATCAAATTTTATTTTCTCAATAATGTAATCAAGATTATCCTCATCAATTCCAAACTGTGTTACTCCTGACATTTTTAAATTAGCGCCTGTTGTATTAAAACTAGGGTTTATTCTTATTAAAATCTTAGGCTTATATTTTTTATTTATATTTTCTAAGATATTTACTATAGTGTAGTATCACTTAAGGGATTCAAGTACAATATAATCAATTTCATTTTCTATACATAATGCAATTTCTTCATAAGTTTTTCCAGGACCTACAAAAATTATATTCTTACAACCAACTAACAAAGCTATCCTTAACTCATTTACGGAACAAACTTCTAGTCCATTTACTCTATCTTTAATATAGTCAACTAGTTGTATATTAGGATTAGCCTTCATTGAATAATAAACTTTTAGTTTATTATGTATATTGTTTAAACTATTAATCTTTTCATCAATATTATCTAAATCATAAAAAAATGCAGATTTACTCTCATATTTACTAAATAAATCAATTAATTTAGTCATATTTCCACCATAATTCATATTGCGAATAATATTATAACAATAAAAGACTATTGATTCAAAATTATTTATATTTAACAGATGAAAAATTAGGTATTTAAATCTTTGTTAAAGCTTATATTTAATTCTTTTCATATCAAAAGGATTAAATAATAGTTTAAAAGAAGATTGTTATAACATTTTTATATTATCTATATATTCATTACTTAGTAGGACTAGTCTTTATTCCTTTACTGGTAAAAGTATTGTTTATGATCCAATTTCTGAAAAAAACAGTCTAATTAAAGTAAGCTATATGGTTTAGAGGATAAATTATTTATTAAGGGAGGATGAGAATAATAAGGAGGAGATAAGATGGTAGAGTATAGCTTTAATTATCCCAAGGGGATGTGGTTATCGACATCAACCTCAGCACCAGAGGGTTACGCTAGTGATTTAATAAATTTAGTACCACGTCCCCATGGGTTACAACTAAGGAAGGGCAATAAGATAATAGATTATGGTAGACATTCTGGTAGAAAGTATACATTTATTGCTAGTTTTGTTAGTTATCAAAGCTTGATATTATTTTCTGCCAATGGAATTTATGCTTATAATCCTGAGAGCAAGGGATTGGAGGTAATACATATGGGAGAAGTGGGGGAAGCGATCAATTTTTCAGAGCAGAGAGATTATTTAATAATATTTTTTAAAAGTAGCAATCCGATGAAGATAAGCAAAGGGGAAAGAGGGGATTGGCAATATAGCGAGTTAAATATCAGGCCAAATAATAGCTACAGTGGTGTAGTGAGATATAGGGAGAGATTATATTTTTATAAAGAAGGGAGTAATGCTTTATATTATGGGGAAGCATTGGCTTTAGAGGGTGATTTAAGAAGTTTTGACGTTACTTCAATCTTTAATACAAATGGGACATTAGTATGGGCAAATGTATTGGGTTATATGGTAGGAGTGGGGATGTAGAGTAACTTAGCGGTAGGATTTAATAGTGGAGATATTATAGTATTTGACGGTACAAATCCAGGTATAGCGGGTCAATGGAGGGCGGTGAGTGCAATAAATACAAATATCAAGATGTATAATCAAAGTATAAGAGTAGGAAATTCATTATTTGCGTTGTGTAATGAGGGTTTAATAGATGTGGGACAAGTGGTGTTAAGCAATTCGGTATTGCAGGCTAAGGCAATAAGCTTACCAATATTGAATGCAAAATTGAATTATAAGGAAGTTAAGTTAGTACATTATGGAAGTCATTTAGGATTAACGGTAAATAATGAGGGATTAGATTATTGGTTTAATATGGAGACAGAAGGTTGGTATAAGATAAATGGACAAATAATAGGTAGTGGGGTTGGGTATAGTGGAGAGTTTTATTTTATCGATAATAAAGGGGTATTTTATAGTGGATATAATGCAGATAGTGATGAGGAGTGGAATGGTGAGGAGGTAGTTAAAAAGGAGATAAGAGGGTTGTATATAACGTCATGGAGTGATTTAGGTAGTAGTAATAATAAGAGGGCGGATTTTGTGGTATTAGATTGTTTTATGGAGGGAGGGGATTATGCAGTATGGTCAGATGTTATTAGTGATTATAATGTGGATATATATAATAAAGCGACACTGCCAAAGCAGTTTAATTTAGAAGGGGTAGGATGGGAAGATTTAGAAGTGTTGTGGGAAGAGGGGTGGAATAAATTGCAGTGGGGAGGAGAGAAGGCGAATGCGTATAATAAAATAAAGTTCACCAGGGGTTCGATGGGTAGGAGTTTAGCCATAAAATATGAGATAGCAGGACTTGATGTGAAAGATTTTATCATAGGGAAGACAACGATAATTTTCACTATAGCAAACAAATAAGGTGGATGGGGAGAGATAATAAGTTTTGCCTGCCTATCTTAACTATTGTATATTCAATGATAATATGATATGTATAGAGCGTCAAGTAGATTTGATATTCTTACAGTTGTTACTTAAAAAATTCACTAATTGTTAATTCAAAGTGTGCTGGTTCTAGGTTTTATTTTTCCATTGGTATATCTTTTTTTAGGGTTTATTAATTATATAGTAACTTATCAAAAACATCATAACCTTATCAAAAATATCCTAACATATAATCAATATTATGCTATTCTATATACTTATAGAAGATAAAATTAATGAAAGTTCAATGATTGGTGGAATATGATAATAAAGAATTTAGTAGCAATTCTAACATTTTCAATATTGTTTAGCATATTGGTATTTATGTGGGTATCCACATATTTTTTGTTTACTCTAAAGACAGTTGATCACTTACAAGTACTAGATCATACAATGTTACAAACATTCATAGTAATATTTGGAATGCTAATAGCAATAGGAGGTTATTGGGGTTATACAGGAATAAAAGATAAAGCTGTAGAGAAAGCCAGAGAGGAGGCCATAACAACAATAAACAATATAATACCAGATTTGGTAAAACAGAATGTTAAAGAGTTTATGAATAAAAATAATGATATTTTAGTAAACACAGAGGAGGGGATGAAGGATGTCAGATAGTTTTTTAATAAATTTAAGTAAAGTTAGCACGAGTGGAGAATATGTAGATTTAGAGGAATTAGCGAGATTAGAGGGAATAGAGTATGAAGAGAGTGATGAATACAAGGATGAGTTTTCAGGATTAATAAAGAAGATGGGAGATAGATATAGGATAATAGTGAATAAAAAGCATACAGAGAATAGGAAGAGATTTAGCTTAGCGCATGAGTTAGCCCATTATTATTTGCATAAAGATGAGATAGAAAGGGCGGCGATAGTAGATGATGGATTATATAGGAGTGGGAGGTCAGAGGCTACGGAGTTTCAAGCTAATTCTTTGGCGGCAAGGATATTGATGCCAGAGAGTTTAATAGTTTTGTATTTAAAAGAGGCTAAAGATAAGGGGATAATAAATAGCAAAGAGACATTAGAGGGAATAGCAAAGAGATTAAGGGTAAGTAGGCAGGCATTAGCTATAAGATTGGGCATACCTTTTGATTAAAAAATGATGTACTACTAAGAGGGTATAAGGGCTTTGATATATGAATATGTGGCTATTAGGTAGAGGGTATTAGCACTAAGCACGATTTTAACTCCTTGTTTTTTTGTATATTGTTTAATCCATATTCTACTATTTCATTATAGCAGCATTAATATTTATTTTTAACTTGATTTTAAAAGATCAAATAATTATACTACTAAATAGTCACAGTATACGCCGGGTTAGCTCAGTTGGTAGAGCGGCTGATTTGTAATCAGCGGGTCGGGAGTTCGAGTCTCTCATTCGGCACCATATCTTCCTTGGTACTCAAGCCTTTTTTTGTTGTCTTTTTTACAATTAACTTTTATTTATTTTTATATGGTTTTATAGGTTTTTATTAATTTTTACAAGTTTTTATCACGATAAAAATAAAAATCATGGCATAGTTTTTACCATAGTTTCACTTATACTAAATTATTTCAGATAACTTAATATAACTTAAGATAACTTAATATAATTTAATATAAATTGTGGATAAATAAATTTTTATTCACAAATAAATAGTACCCTTCTAGCACATAATTAATATCTAAAAAATGACTGTTTATAAAGATTTCATTTTGTTTTACACATACTTACAATACTTTAGCACATAATTAATAATTATATTACCTTGTACCCTTCTTTAAACGTATTTTTCAGGGTTGCTAATAATAACATTAACGTTATATAATATTCTTTTTTATATATAAATAACATTATTGGGAGCTTCTCTGTGGATAACTTCTTATCTTATATCTTCTGAAAATTCATCAGCAAAAAATCTTCTTTTTATTGTGACAATTTCTATCAATCTTATTTCTTCCTTTCCTAGTAGAAAAAAATAAAACATATCTTCTATAACCCTTAAGTTTATATTTAGTAAGTTTACAATTAACCCTAGCAAACTCCACATTTGTGAGTTTAAGTTCAATGATTAAAGGTGGATAGATTTCAAACCAGAGCCTCAAATTCTGTGTTGTTTTAATTCGCCAACTTTAATCATTGTTTTGTTTCTTTTGTTAAAAGAAACAGGTGTAATTTGTACGCACAAATTACGTATCCTGCAAGAATTAGCTATTGTTATAAAGTTTAGGATTTATAAAGCTTTCAAGACATTTGTATTATCGGAAGAAAACTAAAAAAAGTAGGAAAAAAATCAACTATGTTTTCAGGATATTATTTTAACGATTTTAACGATTTTACTATCTTATTTTTTTTAGATAAAACATTTATGTTTAGTTTGGTAGATAATTATTTAAACATTTATTCAAAATAAAGGAAACATAGATGGTAAAAACTAATACAAATATAGTGTCTTTGGTGGGTAACGTAAATAATATACAAATAGTGCCTACTGGCAATGGAAGAGAGATAGCTAAATTTTCTTTAGCAGTTAATAATTTTTATGAGAAAAATGGTCTACAAGTAAAAGACACCCATTGGCATAATGTAATAACTTTTAAAGAGGAGTTAATTGAGAACTTAAAGAGTTTTCCCAATGGGACAAAATTAATGATAGAGGGTCGTCTTGAGCAACATAAATACAAAGATAAAGATGGAAAAGATAGAACCTCAAATCAAATTATGGCTACTAAAGTAACTCCTAGTGGAGGGTTTGCTATCCCTGATCAAGAAAGAATAGAATTAAGTGCAAAAATCAATCTTCACAAAGTAATCCCCTAAAATATTTGCAAATGTACACCATAGTTGCTACATGTTAGTTTTATTATAATTATCACATATTTTTGCAATAGTAAGTTAAAATGAAAAAAATATTGTTAATCCTCAGCAATCCAAAGGCAGTAAGATTACTGAGGGTTATTGGTTTAATTTGCGTTATTCTTATTAAATATTAGTATGCTAATAATAGATAATATGAAGGCTGGTAAAAGCTCATATAGTTTAAATATTTCCATATTAGGAAAGAACTTACCTAATATATTCCATAGTATAACAGTAATACCACCAACAAGTATTCCAGAGATTGCTGCTCTTTTATGAATTTTTTTCTTCATATTTAATGATAAAATCATAATAGGACCAAAACAAGCACCAAACCCAGCCCAAGCATAGCCAACCATAGATAATACTTTGTTATCAGGATTCCAACCTAAGTAAACTGCAAATAAACCAACTAGTATTATCAAAAGACGGTTCATATTCACAGAGCTTTTAAGAATCTTAAGATCATTGGTAAAAACCGAAGAAACTATTAGTATTTGTGCATTAGCAGTACTAAAAATTGCAGATAAAATAGCTATCATAACTAAACCTATGAACCATGGATGGAGTAATACTTCCGATAGAACTAATATAACTAGTTCTGGATCTTTAAGGGGTGATTTGAAAAATACCGATGCTCCAATAAAACCTATGATTATAGAAAAAAACAGCCCTGTAATCATCCAAATCATTGCAATTGTCCGTGCTTTCTTGAAAATATCAGGACTTTTAAGAGCCATGAATTTTGATAAAATATGGGGTTGTCCAAAATAACCAAGCCCCCATGCTAGAAGTGATACTACTCCAATAATACTTGTGTCATAAAACATGTCAAACATATTTGGATTATATGTTATTATATTATTAACAAATTCACCCTCTACGCCAGATAATTTCATATAAGATAATGTTGGGATTAATATCATAACACCAACCATCACTAACCCTTGAAATAACTCTCCCCAGCTTACTGCTAAAAATCCCCCAATAATTGTTGAAATAGCGATGATACTATAAGTTATAAATAACCCATAATGATAATCAATCTCTAAGTATTGTGAAAACACCTTAGCGCCAGCTACAAAACCAGAAGATACATATATGGTGAAGAAAATTATTATCATAACTGAAGCAATCACTCTAAGAGAGGCATCATTATTAGCAACGTGTTTAGAAAGAAAATCTGGTAAAGTTATGGATTTTAATTCTTGTGATTTTGCTCTTAATTTGCCTGCTAAAAATGTCCAGTTATAATATGCTCCTACAAATAGACCGATTGCAATCCAAGTTTGATTTAAGCCAGAGACATAAATTGCTCCAGGCAATCCAAGTAGCAACCAACCACTCATATCTGCTGCTCCTGCTGAGATAGCTGCGGTAAAAGAGTTAAGCGATCTATCTCCTATTAAATAAGAATCATGAGTCTTAGAATAAAAATGTGCAATTATTGATATGATCGCTAAAATTGCCAGATATACTATTAATATAACTAAATTATTAAAAACTAACATATATTACTTTACCCCCCTTAGCATTAGTGTTAATCTCTGACTAGCAGTTAAGATAATATCTATACTTTAGACATTATTTCAACATCTCCTCCTGTTGCGTTAAGGTCAAGGGATATTGTTTTCTCCACTGCAAATTTATGTAAGTATAAAGGCCCTCCTGCTTTAGGCCCAGTGCCTGAGTTGCCCATGCCACCAAAAGGTTGTGAGCTAACCACTGCCCCTATCTGATTTCTATTTATATAAATATTCCCAGCTCTTATTAAAGAAGAAAACATTTTAATATTAGAGTCCAAACGACTATGTATGGCAAATGTTAGACCATAGCCGGTAGAGTTAATTTCTGCTATTAACTTCTCTAAATCATTCAATTTATATCTAACAACATGTACAACCGGACCAAATACTTCAGATTTTAAATCCCTTATGGAATTTATTTCGTATAAAACAGGAGCAAAATAATAACCATTAAGATCTTTACTTACTGATAATTTATTGATTAGCCTACCTTTAGAGGATAAAGATCCTAAATGATTATTAAGTTTACTCAAAGCAATCATGTTAATCACAGGACCAACGTCACAATCCATTTTAGCAGGATCACCAATCTTTAATAAATCCATTGCTTTAGCAATCATTTCAATTAAGCTATCAGCTATTTCCTCTTGTACAAATAATACTCTTAGTGCAGAACAGCGTTGCCCAGCACTTTGAAACCCTGAACTTAAAACATCTCTAGTTACTTGTTCAATAAGTGCAGTGCTATCAACAATCATAGCATTCTGACCACCAGTTTCAGCAATTAATGGAATTATTGCACCTTCTCTATTAGCTATGGATCTATTAATTGATTTCGCAGTAATATCAGATCCAGTAAAAACAACACCTCCAAGCTTATTGTTACCAAGCAATGTTTCTCCTATTAGTTTCCCTTTAGCGGGTAAAAATTGCACAGCACCTCCAGGTAATCCACATTCTAACATCATTTTTATACACTTATAACCAATGGCAGACGTACTTTCAGCAGATTTAGCAACCGCTGTGTTGCCAGCAACTAAAGCTGCTGCAATCTGTCCGATAAAAATTGCAAGTGGGAAATTCCATGGAGCTATACATAAAAATACTCCTCTTCCTTCTAATTTTAATGTATTCTTTTCACCAATAGGACCAGGTAATACTATTTCACTAGAAAACTCTTCTATGGCACGGACAGAGTAATATCTTAAAAAATCAACTGCTTCCCTTACCTCTAAGATGCTGTCCCTAATTGTTTTCCCTGCTTCCCTTACTAAGAGTGCTACAAAATCTCTACTCTGTTCTTCCAAAGCACTAGCAATCTTATTTATGATTTTTACTCTATCTCCAACAGCTGTATTATTCCAAATTGGAAAATATTCATAAGCACCATTGAGTGCTTCTAACATCTCCTTTGTACTACTTCTATAAACAACGCCTATATTATCAGATAAATTTGCTGGATTGATTATCTCTTCTTTTTCACCACCCTTAATATCAACTCCATTAATAATTGAAGACACCTCATATTGATTTTTAAAACTATTTCTAATGGTTTCTTCTAATTCTTTTAATATTTTTAGCTGACTCATATCTTCTCCTTTTGAGTTAATTCTATGTTCTTGTGCAAAAATATCCCTGGGTAATTTAATTAACTCATGCCTAGAATTGCCAAGCTTATTACTTACAACTACAGGATTTTCAACGATTTTTTCAATATCAGCATTATTTGATAATACTTGATTGATAAAACTACTTCTAGCCCCATTTTCAATTAATCTTCTTACCAAATATGGTAAAAGAGTATTAAATTTACCCACCGGAGCATATTTTCTAACTTTTATGATGTTATTCTTATCTTCTACTAATCTATCATAAACAATATCACCCATACCTTGTAAACATTGGAACTCATACTGCTTATTACCCATTATAGCCCTTATATAGGCTATTGAAAAAGCATTATGAGTTGCAAAACATGGATATATCTCTTTATCATACAAAGACATTTTCTTGGCACAAGCCATATAAGCTATATCTGTATGCTCTTTCCTTGTGAAAAGTGCAAAATCTTGCACTCCATTAACTTGATCGTTTTTTATCTCAGCATCCCAATATGCACCCTTAACTAAGCGAACATATATCTTTTTATTGTTCTCTTTAGCCATCTTTGCAATTTCATCTATTACAAAAAAACCACGCTTCTGATAACACTGTAATGCTAATCCTAATCCGCACCAATTTATTAATTCTTTCTCTTTTAATAAATCTTCTATCATATCTAAAGATAAAATAAGTCTTTCAGCTTCTTCAGCATCAATAAAAAGCAATAAATCATATTTTGCTGCAAGCTTGCATAAATCTAACAAACGCCCATAAATTACACTCTTAAATCTTCCATACTGACTAACTTCATAGCGTGCATGCAATGAGGAAAGCTTAATTGATACACTAACACTAGTTGGATCTTTAAGCGTCTTTGAAAATTTTCCAGTTTCCTCTATTGCCTCCATATATTGCTTGAAATAATGCATAGCGTCATGTTCAGTTTTAGCAGACTCTCCAAGCATATCATAAGAAAAACTATAGCCTCTATTTATTAAGGAGTTTGACTTCTTAAGCGCTAATCCTATCTCTTGTGCGAGAATAAATTGATAAGAAGTACTTTGAATAATAAATTTACTAACAGCCCTTGCTACAGGAGTTATAAACCTACCTAAGTATGACTTATCATTCTTAGGTAATAACTTTGTTGCAAAATTAATAAGATTAGATGCTAAAAATAAAGCAAATCCATATGTATAAGATACTATCCAATTACTATGCTTCACTTTCTCAATTACTAATTTGCCTTGATTACCTTTATCAGGAATCCTAAGCAAAGCTTCAGATAAAGCCATCATGTTCCTTCCTCTGTCGCTGTACAAAGGATACATATTCATAAGATTTTCTACCCTAAGTTTTCTCTTAGATTTTCTTTGTATACTAAGTGCAGAAGTATAAGCTTCCTTCTTTATGGAGGGCATAAGATATTGAAAATCTGATATATATTCTATTAATTCTTTAACAGCATCTGCTTCTTTTTTACGATGATGTTTTTCTAAATGGTTTTCTATATTTTTCATTATTAAACTATCTCCATTATTTGTACAATTTGCTTTAACATAATTCATTAAAAAACACTATAGATCATGAAATCTATAAATTAAAATTATCTTTAATTTCTTCAAATACCTTTAATACAGTAGTTAAATGTTCTTCACTATGTGATGCGCTAAGCATACACCTTATACGGGCAGTGTTTTTTCTTACTGTTGGATAAATAATAGGGGACACATATATCCCTTTAGTAAATAAATTTTCTGCAATTTTTAGTGTTTTGCTTTCTTCACCAATATGTATGGGTGTAATAGGAGTCTGAGTCTTACCTATATTAAATCCCATTTTTCTAAGACCATTTTGGAATAAATGAGTATTATCCCATAGCTTTTTTATATGCTCATCACTCTCTTCAAGTATATTAATAGCCTCTATAATTGCAGCAACACACATAGGGGGTAGGGCAGTGGAAAACAGTAAAGGTCTTGCTCGATGATTTATTAAATCATAAAGTGCAGCAGATCCAGCAACATACCCTCCAATTACTCCTATTGCTTTTGATAGCGTTCCTACAATAAAATCAACTTGACCATGTAAGCTAAAATGATCCACCGTCCCCTTACCTTTATTACCAAGAACTCCAGAGCCATGTGCATCATCTATATACGTAAGACAATCATACTTTTTAGCCACAGTTATTAGTTTATCTAAAGGTGCTATATTGCCATCCATAGAAAAAACACCATCACTAATGATAATAACATTTTTATAGCTATGTCTGTCTTTTTGTAAGATTTTTTCTAAATCTTCCATATCACAATGTCTATAAATAGCTTTCTTTGCTTTGCTTAATTTTACGCCGTCTATTATTGAGGCATGATTTAATTCATCACTCAATATTAGATCTTCCTCTGTTGTAATTAGTGGAATAACCCCTATGTTGCAATTTAGACCAGATTGAAAATGATGTGCTTTTTCTTCTTCTTTGAAGATAGCTAATCTTCTATCTAATTCTTCATGTAAAATACTATTGCCATTGATACTCCTAACAGCACCAGCCCCAACACCAAATTTCTCTATGGCAGCAACTGCCGCAACTCTTAAGCGAGGATGATTAGCAAAGCCTAAATAATTATTAGAACACATATTTATAACTTTCTTGCCATCAATAATTTCAATAGCCTCATTCGCTCCATCTAAAATTTTTAATTTCCTAAAAAATCCTTCTTCCTTAAGAGTTGCAATCTCATTAACAAGAAAATCTTTATTCACAACTTAATTCCTTATTTAAATATTTTTTTATATATAGAATCAAGAACTATAATAATAGGATTATCTGCTGTGACGTTCACTGCTGTGGCAAAGGAATCATTCGCCACACCAAGGGTAAACATTATTTCCGCAACAGTTGGTGGAAATCCTAAAAAAGAGGTTAGTAAAGGCTTTGTAGCAACTGGTTCCCCACCAGGTATCCCAGGCGCTGCAAGCAGTAAAGTTGCTAACACAAATATGTATGAAAACATCAAAGAAAAGGAAATCATTTCTCCCACAAAAATATAATAAACTGCAAGAGATCCCAAGGTTTGGGTTACCATTGATCCTAATAAATGAATTGTCGCAAGCATAGGAACAGCAAATTCACGAACTTCCTTTGAAATACCTATTTTCTCAGCACTCTCTAAGCTAACTGGTATTGTTGCTTTTGATGATTGTGTACCAAATGCTACAAAATACGCCGGTGCATACGCCCTTAAAGAACTTAATACAGATTTCTTACTAAATATTGAAGCTAATATAATACTAATTAACATCCAAGCATTACTAACTAAAAATATCGCAAAAATAATTAATGAAAAATTTTTCAAATTACTTTGTAACTCACCACTATACGCAAGTTTGGCAAAAATACATGCAATATAAATAGGTAAAATCTTAATTACAAAACGTCCTAAAACAAAATATATTACTTTCTCTATGTCGAAAATTACTTTATTTAGTGATTCTGTTTTTACCAAGGCAGCACCTAATCCCAATGTGAAGGCTAAAACAATTGCCCCAACTACATCTAAAAATGGATTGAGTAGGGTGGGGAAAAAACTAACAATATTTTTAGTGCTACTTTCACCAATCTCTTGTAAAGTATAGTTTCCAATTAAATCAGGAATGAAACTGTAACCAAGAAACATACAAAAAAATCCCACTAATAACAACGATATATATGACAACCCTACAATAATAATTAGCATTTTTGATGCCCTATCTCCTAGTCCGATTATGCTAGGCATAGTTAGTCCCAGCACCACAATTGGTACAAAAAAACTTAAAAATTGCGATACCAAATCACTAAATGTAACAATAAATCTTAAAATTACATTGCTAATAGGGTTATCTCCTAAAATAATCCCAAACATTGAGCCTAAAATAATAGCTAGTAATATCTTTATAATAAAAGTAGAGGAGCGATCCTTTAAACTCTTTTTACGATTATTTATTGATAATGACATCCATAACCCTCCTTAAATATTTAATTTGTTTGTTTTGCCTCCTTATTTTAATAAAAAGATTTTTATAAGCCATTTCTATGATAATTTATTGAAAATATCACTAATATACCTCCATAATTTAATATTGTTTTTTTATTACCTTAACATTATTAAGCATAATTTTTGTCATTTTTGCTAAATCTACTTTTGTCTCAAAATCCCATTCTGTTTTTGCACAACTAATATCCATACTATTAGGCCAGCTATCAGCAATTTTTTGTAAAGCCACATTTACACTATAATCCATTACAAAATCAGGCTTATGTTTCTTAATTTCTAAATAAATCTCTTTAGGAGAAATACTCATGCCTGAAATATTAAAGGCATTACGGTGAATTAACCTACTTCCATCTGCTTCCATAAGTTTAATTATAGCATCTAAAGCATCATCCATATACATCATATCTAAATAAGTATTTTCACTTAATGGGCAAACAAATTTCTCACCGGCAACAGCTTTATAAAATATATCAACAGCATAATCAGTAGTGCCACCTCCAGCAGGTGCAGTATAGGAGACTAATCCAGGTAAACGAACACTCCTTGTATCAACTCCAAATTTTTGAAAATAATAATCACATAATAGCTCTCCCGCTACTTTTGAGATACCATATATTGTCTCTGGCCTCTGAATAGTATCTTGCGGTGTATTTTCTTGTGGAGTATTCATACCAAATGCAGCTATTGAGCTTGGTGTGAATACTCCACATTTTTTCTCTCTCCCTATCTCAAGCACATTATATAAGCCACCCATATTTAATTCCCATAACTTCTGAGGATACTTCTCTCCAGTGGCTGAAAGTAAAGATGCTAAATGTATTACGTAGTTAATTTGATATTTATCAACTATTTCTCCTATTTTTTTTATATCAAGAACATCAATTATTTCAAATTTAAAATTACTGCAAATAAGATTATTATCTTTATATAAAACATCAGAAGCTATAATGTTATTTTTACCATAAACTTTCGCCAATTTTAGTACTAAATCACTCCCAATTTGACCAAGAGAACCTGTAACAAGAATTTTCTTCATAACTACCATTATTTAACTAATTATAACAATTTACCCAAAGTGATACATTTACTGTAACACTAAAGAAAGTAGATGTCAACTCACCTCTATACCTCTTAAAATAGAATTGATAAAGAAGATCAGCTAAACAAAAACTTTTATAGTAATAGATCAACCTAAAGTGGTTTTTTTAAAGTGCAAAATCAAATATATTACAAGATATTAATTGATAAAATAATTAACCATCCTTATAAACTTAACATTTTAATGCATCCTATTTGCCCATATTGTATACGCTGAATGATTTTTTGTCAATGCTTTACCCAATTGTAGTTCATTTTTTACCAACTTAGGAGAGTATATAAGATGTAAATACAACTTAAAGTATATTGTTAGATGTGCCTCATTAAGCAGCAATCTTGTTATAAACACCTTGAACTGCCTCATTATTTTATCATATTATAGACTAATATTATTATCATAAACAATAAAATGATTTAATAATATTAAAAATTTCCTAAGGTAGAGAGCATTATTTATTTTTGTAGCATGGATTAAAAATATCCATAGAGGAATTATGATCTTTCGTTTCAACATCTAATAATCCTATAGTTGTGTGAAAGATGTTATCTTGTGAGTAATCTTTTTTATTTATTGATATCAAACACGAGTTCTTAAAGAAATTTCTTTGAAAACTTTCACTAAACCATCCTATAAATGGGACATGCGTTTGCTCTTTAGGTGCAATAAGGTAGGGCAATCCATGTAGATATACTCCATTTTCTCCTAAAGATTCTCCATGATCTGAGATATATACTACTGCAGAGTTTAGATTTTTTTGTTTTGCAACTATTTCTATTGTTTGATTTATAAGGTACGATGTATAGTATATACTATTATCATATACATTGATAATTTCTTCAGAAGAGCAATTTTTTAGTATATTAGTTTTGCAGTAAGGATTGAATTTAGCGAACTCTTTGGGAAATCTTAAATGATATGTGGGACCATGGCTACCAAGCATATGTAACACAATCAAAGTTGGTTTTTCTACTGGGTTACTAAGATATTTCTGCAGTTCATCTATTAATTTTTGGTCATCACAATTTTTATCATTACAAGTATATACTACTTTTTCTTTAGGTAATTTCTTACATACATTAATACAGCCACCTGTATTATTGTCTACCCAAAAAATATCAATCCCAGCTCTACTAAGTATATCTATTAAGTTATCCCTATTATTTGCTAATACATCAGAGAATTCAGACCTTGTTAAATTAGAAAACATGCAAGGTACGGAGACATTTGTTATTGTTCCACATGAAGTTGTATTTTCAAAGATAACTAAATTTTTATTTTCTAAAGGAGCATTAGTTTTTCTCTCATAGCCATTTAAGGAAAAATTCATTTCTCTAGCAGTTTCACCAACAATCAATACAACAATTGTATTCTTATTATTGGATATTTTATTCCCTAGTTTTGCATCTTCTCCTATTTGTAAGAAAGGTGTTTTATTATTACTTATGTAGGAATCTCTTAGTACTTTATAGGTGTTTATTGTATAAGAATATGGTATAGGTAAATATTTGAAATACGAATGATTCCTAAAAAAACTTGATAAATCTTTATAATTCATAATTAGCAACACGCAAGCTAAAACAAAAGATATTATTATTAATATCAATCTGTACAGGAGTTCTTTGTAAAAATGCTTGAATATGATTTTAGTTTTAAATAAAATTAATGAGGGTAATACTCCTAAGAAAGCTACAAATAAAAACATCTGCAATGAAATAATTTCTTTACTTTCTTTTATATCTGTTGCTAATATTGCAGCAATTAAGGCTTTATCAAATAAAATATTATAATTATATATATGATAGAAGGCCATTGCATTGGCAATAAAAAATATGATAATAATAAGTTTACCTATATATTTCACTAACAATATGTTGAATATTATAAAATGCAGAAGAAACAATACTGCGGTAATTATTACTATGATATATGATGATTGCAAAAATGGACTATCATAGGCTATATATATTTTGTATAAAAATAAGTAATTATGAACAATCGTAATAAAAACACTTACTAATAGTGTAACTTGGAAGCTTGAAATCTTCCAAGAGAATAATTTTTTAAACATTCCAAGATCCATGAGTTTATTAAATAATGAAACTACTTTTAAAATGACTAAGGGGTATCGCATCAATTATAGTTGAATATACTAGATCCTACAAATAATTAATAACCGTACAACCTTAGGAATAATTAAGATTAAAAGACTTAATTGCTTTGCGAATTTATATCAGATACTTTCACACAATTTTTAGCTTTATAAAAAAATTATGTGAAAGTGTAGATTTTAAATAAACTAGATTACACTAATTATAAGGAAAATAGCGATAATTAGCATTTGTATTATTAAGAAAGGTGCGATAAATTTTAGCCAGTTAGTTAAGCTTATTCTACCAATTGCTAAGCAACCCATAGTTACACCACTAGTTGGAGTAATTAAGTTTGCCCATCCAGAAGCACTCTGATATGCTGTAACTATTGCTTCTCTTTTTATGGAAAAAAGGTCGGCTAGGGGAGCCATTATTGGGATTGTTAAGGCTGCATGTCCTGATGTGGAGGGAATTAAAAAGGCTATTAATGTTTGGATTAAACCATTTAGTAAGATAAAAGAATATTTAGATAATCCTGAGAGAAATTCTGAGGCTGAAAACAGTATACTATCCATGATATTACCATTTTGTGCTACAATAACTATTCCTCTTGCTAGACCTATTATTAAGGCTACAGATAGTAAGTCTTTAGATCCAGATACAAAGGCTTCCCAAAATTGATTATTATTCATTTTTGTAATTATTGCAGCCAATATGGCTACGGATAAAAACAACATGGTAATTTCTCCCATCCACCAACCCAGAGCAATAAGTCCATAGATCATAGTCATTATCATCAGGAAAAATAGAATCAAAATAGATTTATGTTGCCATGTGAAAATAATATTTTTTTTATCTTTTAAGTGTCCGATAAAAAATTTAGTGTGCTCTTCCTTTAGGGAAAATATCACAGATTTTGAAGGATCTTTTTTTATTTTTGCGGCGTAAAGCATAACGTAAACTATCGCTGTAATGATTGAGGTTGTATAGAGTACAAGACGCAAATATAATCCCTCAGCAATTGTTATTTCAGCTATAGCGCTTGCTATACCTGTGGCAAAAGGATTGACTGTTGAAGCCAACACACCAACTCCAGCACCAATATGCACAATAGCAATTGCCACTAATGAATCATATCCTAAGGCGATCATAAGGGGCACTAATACTAAGCAAAAAGGTAAAGTTTCCTCTGCCATACCTGTTGTTGTACCGCCAATTGAAAACAATAGCATTAATATTGGAATTAATAATATTCCTCTATTACCAAATTTCTCTATTGCTCTATTGATACCGCTTTCTATGGTGCCAGTTTTAAGAATCACGCCATAAGCGCCACCAATTATAAGGACAAAAGCTATTATTTCTGCAGCATCTTTAAGTCCTTCACTAAAGGAGGTCATAACAGCGAGAAATCCTTGTGGATTACTTGCAACAGGCTTATAGCTACCTGGAATAACAAGGGTTTTACCGGAGGCTGTTCCTTCTCCTTTAACTCTATCGTAGCTCCCTGAGGGTAAAATATAAGTTAAAATTGCTACCAGGATCACTAAAAAAAATACTATGGTAAAAGTATGAGGAAAACGCATCTTATTTAATCCTATAAAGTGGGCTTAGCAATCAATAAAATAAACGCTATTATATAGCGATTATACATAATACTTCAATAGTTTTTTTATTAATGCATTATTTGACTGAACATGCTAAAAACAGCAAGAAATAGTAGATACTCAATTAAGTAGTTTATTTATATATTGTGCAAGATCAAAGCTTTGTAAGTTTTGTTCTTTTTCACCAATTCCAAGAAAATAGATTGGTATAAGTAATTTTGTCATAATTTGTAATAAAATGCCGCCTTTAGCTTGAGAATCCATTTTACTCATAATGATTCCTGTAATTTTAATGCTATTTGAAAAATTGATTGCCTGATTTAATGCAGTTTGTCCAGTGGTAGCGTCGAGAACTAGCAGGCTTTCTTGTGGATAAGTAGGATTGAATTTTTTTAAAGTATTAGCGATTTTTTTTAACTCTTCCATAAGAGTGGCATTATCATCTAATCTGCCAGCTGTATCTATTATTAAAGCATCATATTTCTCTTGTACTGTGTGCTCTAAAGCTTTGTAAGCAACAGCAGAAGGATCTTTTATTGCTTCTTGCCAAAAAACAGTAACATCAATTTTTTCTGCCCAAAGTTTTAGTTGAAGAGCCGCACCTGCGCGGAATGTATCACAAGGAGCCAGCAAAACACGCATATTTTTTTGTTTTAATAAATTAGCTAGTTTAGCAACAGTGGTAGTCTTCCCACTACCATTAATTCCAGATACCAATATAATCAAAGGATTATCTTTTATTATAAAAGAATTTTTTGCTACTTTATTTAGTATATTTTGTTGCAATATTGTAGAGATTAGTATTTTTAAATCAGCTAAAGTAAGCTCAGATTTAATTTTAGTTTTATTCAGTGTTTCTATTATTGTATTTGTAATTTCAAAGCCAACGTCAGATAATATAAGATCTTCTTCAATCTTATCTAGAATATCTTTATCAATATTTTTTGCTTTGTTACCAAAAAAGCTAAACATTATTTTATTTTCCCTAATACATTTCTTAATATTTTATGTATTGCTTATCAAAAACACTGATATTCATACTTCTTCATATATTTAATTTTCGCTATTTTTACATAAGACTATATAGTATATATATTTCTTATTGCTTCAGCAAGTGGCTCACAGTCTTTTTAACTGTTGATTGAAAAATTTCTTTTTGTTAATTCAAAAAAGCTCCATATCTTGGGAAAGAAACTAGTTATATGATAAAAATACTCTTAAAGGCTAGCGCAGGTAGAAGAAGAGTTAAGTGCAAATGCTTTTTGGTAGGTAAGAGATGTTTTTTATATGATTATATCAAAAAGCTTATAAATTTTTTCTCCAAGGGGAAAGAGGAGGGATATTACAGACAGCTGTTTTTATTGTTTTAATAATAAGATTATAAAGTCTACATAAGATTTTTATCTATAAAATGCTAAGAGATATTATATTTTAAGATAGATATATTTAAATAAAATATGATTTAGTGATTCGTTCAAATGGATTCTTAGCAGAATAAAGGGTTAAGGCAACTTATGGTTGATTTTACAGGTGTTAATTAAGAGAGGATTCTCTAGATATCATTTTTTTTAGCATCATATATTTATATTTGATGAATGAGTCATTATTTTATAAAAAACCTCCTCAAAAGCAACTATAGGCTGTACAAACAGCAAATGTTTTTTTAAAAAAAATGAGGATTCATAGGGTAAATTTTTAACCACAAAAAGAAGTTGTATTTTTTTATTGACTCACACAACTATAAATAGTAAAGTTTGTTTATGACGATGAGATGAAAGAAAAAATCATCGTTGTAGATACAAAATTATAAATTAATTTTTGTATCTTATAAGTAGATTAACTTTTTACTTTGCCTAGTTGATTAAGTGGTTCTAGAGGGTAGAGTAAAATAAAAATATTAGCCCCTATACGGAGTATATCTGTGTAAGTGCAACAAAGACCAGGATGCTATCCTCATTGACGTTAAGTTGTTTGTGTGCGGTAGTATCAATTGGTAAAGTGTGTAAAGTGACCACAGCATTTGGTGGTTATGACAAAGCCGTAATTACAGGATGTTGTATTACTTTATACACTTGCTCCCCTATGTAGCAAACCTACATAGTCATTGTTTTCTCTGATTTATGCATTGCCTTGGGTGGTACCCCCGCCCAAGGTTCTTTTTCTCAGGAGGCTATTCTATCGTAATTATAAACATAATGCAACTAAAATTTTCATTAACTTAGTAGACTTTCGTCTCGGATTTTGTACAAATAAAAGTTAAAAAATATTTAGAATTTAATCGTTTTATTGGATTGTTTTAGAAAGAAATCGCCCTCAGCAATCATTTCGCCACTGCCTTCTACAATCAGAGTGCCGTTTTCATTCATTTGCATCGTGATTTTACCACCACTACTAAATACTTCCACTTTATTATTAACCAATCCTTTGATATATGCGGCAAAAAATGTTGCACTTGAGCCTGTGGCACATGAACTGCTATAACCAATGCCGCGTTCCCAAGTTTGCAGCTCAATGGAATCCTTGGATATAACTCTAGCAAAATTCACATTAACACCCTTGGGGAAATTTTTATGGGTACTTAAAACTGAGCCAAATTGATGCACTTTGCTTTTTTCTATTGTTTTCTCAGTGAACAACACAATATGTGGATTGCCAACATTAACATAATAAGGATCAGAAAATCCTATTATTTTCAAATCGAAATCACTAAGATCTTTGTGTATAAAATCAGCGAAGGATATGTATGCTTTATTATCATCATAATGTACAGTATATTTTTTATTTTTAGATTCAATTATAAAATCAGTCCAGTTATTTTTTTTTGCAAAATAAATACTAGCGCAATTAAATCCGTTACCACAGGCTTCAGCTTTTGATCCATCAGCATTATAGATATCTAGGGATAATATTTTATTATCTATATCTTCTGAATAATATAATAGTTGATCGCAACCAATTCCAAGTCTACGGTCACAAATCCTGATTATTTCATTGCGAGTTTCAAAAACTAAACCACGATCCATAAAAATAAAATCATTACCATGTATCTGCATTTTGAAAAACTTTACTTTCAAATGTTACCTGTATATTATTAAGTTGCTATATTTTTCTATCTGTACACTATAAATATGGTAACACTAATTTATTTAATAAGCGAATAAAAATGTTTAAAAATTTAACTACAAAACTAAAAGATATCTTCAATAATATTGCTAAAAAGGCAATTATAACTGAAAAAGATTTAGATATAACTTTAAGGGAAATTAGGTTGGTTTTAATTGAAGCTGACGTTAATATCGCAATTATTAAAGAGATCATTCCTAAAATTAAAGCAGATCTTATCGATAAAGAAATATATCGGAGTGTTTCACCAAAGCAAGTTATTTTAAAATCCGTTTATGATCATATGTTGGCATTGCTTACTGATCAGCAAGAAGAAATCAAATTACCCAGTACTCCAACTACATTTTATCTTATGGCAGGATTACAGGGAGTTGGAAAAACTACAACCTCGGCTAAAATTGCTTATCACTTTAAAAATAAACTTAATAAAAAAGTTCTTTTGGTATCCCTAGACTTTAGTCGTCCTGCAGCGTATGAACAGTTACAAGTATTATGTAATAATAATCAATTGGATTTTTTTATACATGATTCAAAAAATCTTGACACTGTGATTAATAACTTTATGGAGTTTGCTACTAAAAATTCATATGATGTTGCAATTATTGATACTGCAGGTAGATTATCAATTGATAATAGTCTTATGGATGAACTTAGGCATATCCATAAAATGACAAAAGCTAAAGAAATTTTGTTTGTTATGGATTCAATGCTAGGGCAGATATCACTTGAGGTCATTAAAAGGTTTCAAGAAATAATACCCCTAAGTGGAGTTGTTGTATCTAAGGCAGATGGTGACGCTAGAGGTGGTGCGGTTTTATCTTGTAAACATATTACTAATTTACCAATCAAATTCATGGGAGTTGGTGAGAAAATAAACAATTTAGAAGCTTTTATTCCCAAAAGAATTGTCGATAGAATATTAGATCAGGGAGATATAATTTCTTTAATAGAAAATTTAGAGGAAAATATATCAGAAGAGGATAAGAAAATTGAAGAAAAACTTCTAAAGGGTAAATTATCACTGGAAGATTTTAAAAAACAGCTGCTTAGTATGAAAAAAATGGGTGGATTCTCTAGTATGTTATCGATGATTCCAGGAATGTCAGGGCTTGGAGATAAAATTAAATCAGGAGTAAATGACAGTCTGATTAAAAAAAATATCGCCATTATTGATTCTATGACAAAACAAGAAAAATACAATCCTAGTGTTTTGAATTTCTCAAGAAAAAAACGTATTGCTGCCGGATCTGGAAGTACTTTACAGGACATAAACATATTACTTAAACAATACGAATCTACTGTTAAAATGCTTAAGCAGTTAAAGTCTGCTGGAGGCAATCCCAGTAAGATGTTCAAGCAGTTGGGAATTGATCCTCTGAAAATTAGAAAATAAATTAGTTGATTATTTTATAAATTTGATCTATTACCTTATAGAAGTCCGTTGAAGATTACGGGGTGTCTCTTAGCTTGTTTTTAGAGTCGCCGTTGATGAACAAATTTGGAGAAATTATTAAATGGCTGTTAAACTTCGTTTAGCTCGTTGGGGTGCAAAAAAGAACCCTTATTATCATATAGTAGTAGCAAATTCCAGATCTCCTAGAGATGGAAAATATATAGAAACTGTAGGTAAATATAATCCTATGGTAGAGGGTGATAAGAAATACATTTTGCAACAAGATAGAGTACAGTATTGGCTAAGCACAGGAGCTATACCAACGGATAGAGTTCATAAAATATTAGCTAAATTTGGTCTTCTTAAAGCAAAATCTTATGAAGCGCAAAATAAAAAAACACAACCAAAGGCTAAAGCACAAGAAAGGTTAGCAGCGGCTAATAAGCTTTCAGAGGTACAAGCTTCTTAGTTAGCGCTGTGTTAACCTAAGGTTGTGAATCAAAAAATGACTGGTCATATTAATGATAGAAAGGTTTTACTAGCTAAGATAGTAGCAACCAAGGGGTTGAAAGGAGAGTTGAAATTAAAATCTTTCACCTCTGATCCTTTGTCTGTGATAGATTATGATATTTTTGATGAAAATGACAGAATATACGTAATTACTTCTGCGTATATTAATAAAGGTACGGTGATTGTAAAATTAGAAGGTATTGATAATATTGATCAGGCACAAGGGTTTATTGGTACTGATTTGTATACTTTTAGAGGTCAAATGCCTGAGCTTGATGAGGAAGATTTTTATCATGTTGATTTGCTAGGATTAAGAGTATTAGATACTAATGAAGTAGAGATAGGAAATATTATCGCGATACATAATTATAAAGCTGGAGATATTATTGAAATAAAAAAATTAGATGATTCTGTGATTCTAATTCCTTTCAGAAAAGAGTGTGTTCCTGTTATTAATATCAAAGATAATTACGTAATAGTTAAAAATGATCATATTGAGTAGAAAGCAACAATGATTGTTTGTGGAGAGAATCTATTTTTTGTGTAACATTTTTAACCTTATATAAGGATGCATTTCCAGGGTATCTTGGAGAGTCGGTAATTGGTAGAGGACTTAGGGATGGACGGTGGAGCATAAAAGTTATAGATATCAGAGATTTTGCCATTGATAAACACAGGAGTGTTGATGGAAAGGTTTATGGAGGTGGCAAGGGGCTGCTTTTAAAGGCAGACGTACTAGGGAGAGCTATTGATTATGCCTTTGCTAATGGGGCCTCTAGAAATCTCATATATGCAAGTGCACAAGGTGGAAAGCATAATCAAGAAAATGCATGGAATTTATCCAAACTTGAGGGGCTAACATTTATTTGTGGTCATTTTGAAGGTATAGATCAGAGGATAATTGATAAGTATAAACCAAGAGAAATTTCTATTGGTGACTATATTTTATCAGGAGGTGAAATTTCTTCTATGGTGATTGCAGATTCTGTTTTGAGATTATTACCAAATATGGTAAACTCGCAGGAGTGCATTATGGAGGAGAGCTTCAAGGGTAATTTATTGGAATATCCTCAATATACTAGTCCTAGGAGTTTAGATGGTATGGACGTACCAGAGGTTCTATTATCTGGAAATCATAAAAAGGTGGAGCAATGGCGAAGAGAGAAATCCATCGAAAAAACCAGGGCTATTCGTCCGGATTTATTGAATAAAGATCAAGATCATAAGTGCTGATTATAAATAGTTTAAGATTATTAGGTGGTTAGAATGAGTAATTTATTGCAAAAATTTGAAGAACAACAGTTAGAATCTTTTAAAAAACTAACTAATTATCCAAAATTCAGTGTTGGTGACACGATAAATATTAAAATGAAAGTTGGCGAAAGATTCCAAAATTATGAGGGAGTATGTATTGCTATAAGTAATAGTGGGATAAACTCTTCTTGTACAGTGCGTAAGGTAGCCTATGGTGAGGGAGTAGAAAAAAATTTCCCTCTTTATAGTCCACATATGGAGTCTATAGAAATTGTTAAATATGGGAAAGTAAGAAGAAGTAAATTATATTATCTTAAAGATAGGTTAGGTAAGTCTGCTAAAATTTCTGAAGATACTTCAGGATTTAAGATGAAATTAAAAGGGTAATCTGTTTTTTATGTACAGGGTTGTTGTAGTTGGTTTAGGAAGGGTATCAAGCGAATTGCTTGATATTCTTTCTCAGAGGGATTTTCCAGCAGATACTTTAGATATTGTGTCTGTTGATGAGGATATTGGTAAAAGAATAACTTACAATGAAGAAGAAACCTTAATCATTAAAGATGTGGCTAAGTTTGATTTCTCTGACATGGATTTTGCTTTTTTTTGTGCAGGTGATGATATCAGTAGAAAGTATGCTGAGCAAGTTGGAGCTTTGGGGGTTGCTGTGATTGATTGCTCTGCTGTGTTCAGAATGGATAGCCAGGTGCCTTTAGTTGTGCCTGAGCTTAATTTAGAGTCTTTACAAGATTACAGATTTAAGGGAATAGTATCCTCACCCAATTGTACCTCTATTCAGCTGGCATTGGTTTTAGCGCCATTACACAGGCAATTTGGGGTAGTGAGAGCTGTTGTTTCAACATATCAATCAGTTTCTGGTGCTGGAAGTGAGGCACTAGAAGAGCTATTTGATCAAACTAGAGGAATTTATATTAATCGTCCAATTTTTGAAACAAAAAAAATATTCACCAAGCAAATAGCGTTTAATGTGATTCCACATATAGGTAAATTTTTGGAGGATTCTTATACAGAAGAAGAGCTAAAAATGATTGTGGAAACTAATAGAATTTTAAATAGTCAAATAGTCATAGATCCTACTTGTGTTAGGGTTTCAGTTTTTATAGGGCATGCTTTGTCTCTTAATATTGAATTAGAAGAAAGGGTTACTAAGGAAGAGATAAAGGATATTTTTAGTAGATCTGCTTGGCTTGCTATGGCTGATTATGATATGGATGAGGGTTATGCTACTCCGGTTGAGGTTGCGGGAGAAGATCAAATTTATATCAGCAGAATAAGAGTTAAAGAGAATATAGTCAACTTATGGGTAGTGGGTGATAATTTAAGAAAAGGCGCTGCTTTAAATATGGTGCAGATTGCAGAGGAAATAGTTAAACTTAGGGCGTAGTTATTTTACAAGTTCATGCAACAAAAATCATATTTATTTAAGATAGGTTAATATGGATATTGTAGAAATTGCTGTGCTGATTAATCTTCTAATAATTTAAATATCAAACATATAAGGTTAATTTATTCTTATTTTTTAATTCTCAGTTCACTGGGATATCATGAATACTCTATTAAATTGCTACTATTCTCTACCATATACTATCTTAGCTAAACTTTTTCTATATACTGTTTTGCCAGATTTTTTAGTATAGGTTGTATCTTTAAAAATATTGTGATAGATAACATGTTCCCATAGGCTATTTGAGGCTTTAGTAAAATGCTCAGCTATATTTTCATCCTCTATTCTTACGGTAGTTTCAATAGAGTTATTAAATCCATTGTTAGTATAATTTAGAGATCCTAAATATACTACTTTATTATCTATAACATAGAATTTTGCATGTAAAAAATCAACTTTGTTAGTGTTGTTATCATACTCCTCATTTTCTTTCTTTAAAAAATAACTTACTTTTATATTAGAATTTATATACCTATAACAGTGCTTATACTTATTAAAATTAGTTATTATAGGATTTTTTTTAGCATCTTTATATAAGAAATTTTGTATTGCTTTAGATGAAAAATATAAAATAAATGTAATAATAAAATAAAAACATAAATACCTAATATTTGAATCCCATTTAATATTTAATCCTTTATTCTCAAGGGTAGCTACTGTTTTATTTTTAACTTGAACTATTAATTTTTCTTTGTTTTGCAATACTTTGATAGGTATTTTATTTTTTTTAGCTATATCATTAATTTGATCTGCAACTCTTTGATTCCCTGCTATTTTTAGAGGATTACTAATTTTAGAAAGATTGTTTATTCTCTTTACATCTGCAAGAGTAATATCTGAAATTTTTTCTACACTTATATTATGATTATAATCATAATATAAGTAATAAATATATGTTACAATAGGAATGAGAATTAATAGAAAAATTCTGAAAAGAAATAATCGGTTAAATTTCTTTTTATTTTTATAAGTATCACTCTTATTATCTATATTAAATGAATCATGCTTATGTGAAGACATTTGCTCTGAACTTGGAGCTATTTTTTCAACAATGATTTTCTTTAATATGTTTTGAATCGTATAATCTGCATGTAGTGGTTCTCTTTCTGCTAGACATATATGAACTTTAACCCCTTGATGAGATTTCTCAATTAAATGATCAATTTTATTATAAGCAATATAGGGACTTGTTACTATAATACTTGTTTTAGCATTTTCAATCTCCTTTTCCAGCATATTGCCTGCATTATTACCTAAGTAGATACTAATATTAGATGGAGAAACATTTTCCAAATTGGATAAGTGTTTTTATATATTGTTCTGCCATATATTCTCTCAATGATAAGTTTTATGCACGTGAGAAGTGTATCATATATTATTAACCCACAAAAGCACTTTTTATTGTGTAGAAGCCATAATGAAATAGGAAAAACATCTGATAGTTGAATTTTATCTAAGCATTTATTATTAGCTATTTTATTATTATTCCAGTTATTTTTTGTTAAAAAAGCGGTGAATCATGCTAATAAATGTACTACTTTAATATCAATAGGTTAAAAGAGCATTGAGAGAGTGGATAATTCGCAACATTATTAATATTTATCGACTTGCATAAGTTTGTAAGTTATTATATAATGACTAATTCCTTACAAAAGATACTTAAGTTATAGCAAAATGAGGTATATAATGGAGAGGGGCAAATCAATATTTTCCATTAAGCTTGTCAGAAACTTGTTTCTGATTATACTAGTAAAAGTAATTGGTTTCACCATACTATTTTTTTTATATTTTTCGCCTTCACATAGAACTAAACCTAATCCGGAAATTATATATGAGGACGTGTTTGGCGGTAAATAGCAATAATCATCATCTATTTTATATTAAAAAATAAAGAATCAGGAGACAGGGGTGTTTGGCTTAGACAATGTTGAATTATCGAGAATACAGTTTGCCTATACAATAGGGATACATTTTATATTTGTTCCAATTACGATAGGTGTTAGTTTTGCTATGGCAATAATGGAAACCATATATGTAAAAACAGGTAAAGAAATTTACAAGGATATGGTAAAGTTTTGGGGGGTTTTGTTTGCAATTAATTTTGCAATGGGAGTAGCCACAGGTATTCCTATGGAATTTCAGTTTGGAACTAATTGGTCATATTATGCCCATTACGTTGGGGACGTTTTTGGTGCACCACTTGCCATAGAAGGGTTGATGGCGTTTTTTTTAGAGGCCACATTTGTGGGACTATTCTTTTTTGGGTGGACTAAGCTAACAAAAGTGCAGCACGCAGTGGTAACTTGGTTGGTATTTTTAGGGTCAAATTTTTCTGGTTTGTGGATATTAATAGCTAATGGTTGGATGCAAAATCCTGTAGGATCGTATTTCAATATAGATACAATGCGTATGGAGATGAACGATTTTTGGGTTTTAGTTTTCAATCCAGCAGCGCAGTATAGATTTTTGCATACATTAACAGCGTCCTATATTTTAGGAGCTGTGTTTATTTTAGCTATTTCAAGTTATTATTTACTTAGGGGTAGAAATATTGAGTTTGCTAGAAGAAGTGTTATGGTTGCATCGATTATAGGAATATTATCAACAATACTAACAGCTGTAATGGGTGATTTACAAGGTAAACTAATTAATAAGATACAGCCATCTAAAATGGCAGCCATAGAAGCCAAATGGGAAACAGATCCATATCCTGCTGATTTTGTATTATTTGCTATTCCATCACAACAAGATATGAAAAATTATTATGAAGTAAAGATTCCTAAAGTATTGGGGATAGTAAATCAGGGAGAGGTTAAGGGAGTAAAGGAAGTTATTAGTATCAACGAGGGTCGTATTAGAAGTGGTTTAATTGCGCATAACGCCCTTAATGCTTATAAGAGTGATCGTAATAACCTTAAAGCGAAAGAGCTGTTTAATAAGCATGTTAAAGATCTTGGGTATGCTTTGCTTTTATTTAGAAATATGACAGATATTAGTAAGGCTACCGATGCTCAAATTAAATTTGCGGCCTTAAATAGTGTACCTAAAGTAGCACCTTTATTTTTTGGATTTAGGATAATGGTTGGGTTAGGAGTTCTTTTTCTATTTTATTTTATAATAGTATTTTTCATGTGCAGACGTGATACATTTGTTAAAAGCAAACTGATGCAAATTGTATCTGTGCTTATATTACCATTACCATGGGTTGCAATTTTCACTGGCTGGTTTGTTGCCGAATATGGTAGACAGCCTTGGGTTATACAGGATATATTACCTACATTTAAAGCAGCATCTAAACTTTCAGCCAGCTCAGTTATGTCTAGTTTAGCAGGATTTTTTATAATTTATTCCATATTGGTTATGGTGGATGGCATACTAATGATAAGGCAGATTAGAAAGGGGCCTGAAAATAAAAACATAGATTAAAATATGTGAATTAATAAATTTTTTGGAGATTGATATGTTATCAATGTTATTTGAATATGAGGTTTTAAGGGTAATTTGGTGGTTGTTGCTTGGAGTTTTGTTAGTTGGCTACGCTATAATGGATGGCTTTGATTTGGGAGTTGCTACTCTTTTACAATTCATTGCCAAAACAGAAATGGAGAAAAAGATATTAATTAATACAATTGAGCCTTATTGGGAAGGGAATCAGGTGTGGTTAATATTGGGAGGAGGAGCAATTTTTGCAGCGTGGCCGGCAGTTTATGCGGTTAGTTTTTCTGGTATGTATATTCCTATGTTTTTATTACTTTTTGCTCTTATCGTAAGACCAGTTGCTTTTACTTTCAGAAGTAAGTACGAAAATAAAACTTGGAAAGGGTTTTGGAGTTGGATGCATTTTGTAAGTGGCATATTGCCATCAATTTTGTGTGGGTTAGCTATTGGTAATGTTATGCTTGGATTACCATTTAAAATAGATTCTTATGATTTATCCATGTCTTATCATGGAACTTTTTTTGATTTATTTAATCCTTTTGCACTTTTGTGTGGATTTGTTAGTTTATGTATGTTGATAATGCACGGATCAGTTTATGCCGCCCTAAAAACTGAAGGAATAATTGCTAAGAGAGCAAAAAACATAGTTAAAATAGCTGGAGTATTGCTTTTACTATCTTATAGTATAGGTGGCATAATGACAGCTTTTGTTATTAAGGGGTATGTAATTACATCTGTAGTTATTACAAATGGGCCTTCATATCCATTTAACAAGCAAGTTGTTCAGCTTTTAGGGGGATGGTTTCATAATTTCAGCACTATGCCTTTAACACTGATTGCTCCAGTATTTGTTTTTTTAGGTGTATTAGTAACATTTAAATTGGTATCAATAAATAAGATGGGATTAGCTTTTATTAGTAGTAGTATAGCGATTTTGGGAGTGGTTTCAACAGCTGGGTTGGTGATGTTTCCTTTTATTTTGCCTTCTTCAATTGATTTAAATAGTAGCTTAACTGTATGGGATTCTTCTTCTTCTGCCCTTACTTTAAAGGTAATGTTGATTGCAACCATAATATTTATGCCAATGGTAATAATATATACTTCTTGGGTGTTTAAGGTGTTAAAAGGTAAAATCACAGAAGATACTCTTGAAGAAAAGTACTAATGTTTAATAGTGGTTGGGAGATAAAAAATGACTTACGTAATATGGGTGGTTTTTATGATTGTTTGTACCATCGTATGTATAAGATATGCAGTAAAATTAGAAAAAAAACAAAGTAAATAAAATGCTGAAAAAGTTCGGTAGGTTAATAAGCTTATTAACATTTGCATCTTTAGTAATTCTAATTTTGGCGTATCCTTATGCTTTTAAAAAAATTGTTGGCACTTCACGTTATGGTTTTATGTCTTTTACAATTATGACAGCTTGCCTGGCTTTTGTTAATGGCATAGGATTTGTTCCATATAGTAAATTTTGGCGTTTTATAACTAATCCAATATTCACCTCACTTGTTATGATGTTTCTATTGTATTGTATGTTCAGATAACTAGTAGGTATTAGTTTATTGTATATTTTAGCCCCACTTCTAGGGGCTTTAACTTAGTAAACATCTTATTAAATTTAATAGTGATTTATTCCTAATATATAGAATGCAACAAATCATATTATTAAAAACATAAAATAATAAAATAAATCAGATTCTATTATCTTTAGACAAAATACCACAAATGCTACTATTGTATATTTTTCATATATGTCTGCAATCTAAATAAAATCATATAAAAAACTTATGCTTGAAATCTATTATTGTATAAATTATTCAGATAGGTTATTTTGAAGAGTATATTTTTTAACAAAAACCTTACCTTAAGTTCTTGATTATTGTAGAATTTTCTGCATTCTGCATCCGGTGGTTGTTTGTAAAATTAATCTACATTAATAGGATAATTCAATGGTGAATTTTATAGTCTATATATGTATATATGCCCATTTAATTATACTCTTATCCCTTACGGGATCCTATGCTGATTACCAAGCTAATGACATAGAAAATGCTATAAATATTCAAAAAGAATTCACCCTTGATAGAAATATACAACAACAAAAAAATGAAATAGAAGGAATAAAAAAATTCAAAGGGGGATCAACATATTCTGCTGTCGCTAAGGAAGAGAGAGCTCAGTATGATGGCGTTGCAGAATGTTATTATTTCAATAGTATCTATGTTCAAGGTAATAACTCTATATCCTCCAATGCTTTAGCTAAGATAACAAATAAGTATTTAAATAAATGCATAACTATGGAAGTAGCAATGGCTGGATTGCTTGAGGATATTATTAAGTTATATCATTCTAAAGGTTATATTCTAGCTATACCTTATTTACCAGAACAACAGTTAAAAAATGGATTTTTAACTGTTGTTATCAAGGAGGGTATTTTAGAGGATATAAATTTTGATAAAAATATTTTCTCTAATATGGCGGTTAAGCTAGCATTTGGCAGTATGGTTGGTAAGGCAGTTAATATGAGAAAATTAGAACAGGCTTTGGAAAATATTAACTCTTCAGGTAAGTACAAGGTGGTCATGGATTTAAAGCCTGGGACAACAAGTGGATACTCCATATTGGAACTAAAGGCAGAAAAGGGGAAGATATTTGGTTTTTCACTGGGAGTTAATACAGATTATAATACAATAAATAAGGCATCACAGCCATCTCAACAGTACCGTAATACTTTAAATATTAATATTGCTGATGTTGTGGCAAATGATACTTTGAATCTATCTGCCAGCTATGATTTTAAAGGAACAAATGATATTAGATCTGGCTCACTAGGACTAACATATGCCATTCCTATAAGCTCTTGGAATATTACTTTTAGTAATAATAATGACGCTAATAGAAGAATTGTTAAAACTCTTTACAGCCATTACATAAGTAGAGGTTTTACAACTATGAACTATTTGGGAGTTAGCAAAGTTATGTATAGGGATCAATATAATTTATTTAAAGTAAGGACAAAGGCTAATTATTATCATACTAAAAATTACCTAGATGATTTGTTACTTAAGCAGTCTAGTTATGATTTATATTATGCAGATTTAGGAGTTGAGTATCAATATTTTTCTAAGAGAGTAAATCTTTATGGTAATTTATCTTACATGCATGGACAACCATTATTTGGTGAAGATAAGCAAGGTAAAAATAAACAGAGTGTGCCACAAAATTTATTTGATTTAGTAAAACTAAATTGGTATACAACAGTAATACTTTCAAGTCGCTTTAATTATATAAACAGATTAAAGATACAGTATTCTAAAGATACACTTTATTCAATCAATGATTTTGTGGTAATTAGCTCTGAAGGGGTTAGGGGGTATGATGGAATATCTTCTAACTCTGCAAGTGGATTTGTTAATCAAAATGAGCTATCCATAAAATTAGTAGAGTTTCAAAATAGCTGGTTAAGTAAGATCAACCTTGTTACTGCCATAGATATTGGTGCATCGATTAATGAGAATAGCTTTCATTTGCTTAATCATAAGGGTCATCCTCTTTATTCTTGGTACGCTGAGCTTAATACTCAAGGAAGAATATCCACGTCAATTGGGTATGGTAGACCTATTACTAGGATACCTTTTTCTCCCAAAGGACATGAGGTATTTAGAGCAAAAATAAGCATTGGATTGATTTAAACAAATATTATAACTTACTAGGAGTCAAAATAGTTATGAGCAAGCTTCAAACAAACATAATAAAAGATAGCAAATATAAAGTTGGTGGAGGTAGAGTGTTTTTATTTATAAAAAGGACTTTTTTGATCTTGGGAATGTATGGTTTTTTGATGTTGGAAACAATAGCTCCATTATATGGGTCTATTAATATTGCAACAGTGTATAGGGAGGGAGGAACAAATGTTATAAGAAGTAATAATTCTATAGAGGTAGTTAATATAGCCAGAGTTGATGAAAATGGAGTTTCTTATAATCAATATGAGAATTTTGACGTTGGGAAAGAGGGTGCAATATTAAATAATTCGCACACGTTAGTTGATACTAAGCTTGCAGGTTGGATATTAGGGAATAATAATTTAGAGCCTAATAAAGAAGCCAAGCTTATACTTAATGAAGTTAAAAGTAAGAAAAGTGAGTTGTATGGTTATATAGAGGTGGCAGGGAAAAGAGCAGACGTTATTATTGCTAATACTAATGGGATAGTGTGTGATGGTTGTGGATTTCTTAATGTTAATAATGCGACATTAAGTACTGGTAAGGTAAATTTTGGAGAGAATGGGGCATTTAGTGGGTTACATGTTCAGCAGGGAGCTGTTGAGATAGGTAGAGGAGGATTAAATGCTTTGCAAGGTAATAGATTATCAATAATCGCTAAGCAGCTGAAGTTATATGGAGAGATAAGAGCTAAAGATATTGAAGTTAGCCTTGGCAAGCAGACATTTGATTTGGGTGGTGGAGTTTATAGTAGCAGTGAAGATACTGATATAGGTTACGCAATAAGTAGTAGTGAGTTTGGAGGTATATATGGTAATGCAATTACTTTAGTATCCAGTGGTGAGAATATAGGGGTTAAAGTAGATTTCAACATGGTGAGTCAGGGGGGAAAGATAAGTGTTGATGCTGAGGGCAATTTGTCAATTCATAAAAATGTGGATAGTAAGGTAGAGTTAAGTATCAAGGGGAAATCGGTAGATATAAGTACACAGGCCGAATTAATAGGGAGAGGGGTGGTTTCTCTTGAGGCAAAAACCAGCATTAAAAGTGCTGGAAATATAAGCGGTAATAGTGTGATTATTGGCTCTCAGAACTTGATGTTAGAGGGAGGGAATATAAGGTCTCAATCTGATTTACAGATTAATACCAGGGAGTTAAATATTAATGGGATAGAGGAACTATCTAGCAAAAAAGTGTTACTGGAAGCATTAAATGTGGCGGTGGGAGTTAGTAGTAAAGTTAAGGCAGAGGAGAGTATTAGGATTAAAAGTAAGAGTGCTAACTTATTGGGAAGCATTGTTAGTGGAGGGCAGATAGTTATAGATAGTGTTGATAAACTTGATGTAGGAGGTAGGATCAGCAGTGTTGGTGATATGGAAATTACAAGTAATATTATTAACCTTCGTGCTACAGAGATAAACTCTAAGGGTAATGTTAGAGTTGTTGGAGGGGATATAGATATTAATAACAGTAGTATTTATAGTAGATCAGATTTTGATATCAGAGGGAATTTTTTAAATTTTGCAGGTAATTTTTATAGTATTGGAGATACTAGCATTATGAGCAAAAATAAAATTATTTTTGCAGGTAAATTAACTAGTGATGGGGGTATAAGTTTGTTGGGAAGTAAGGTGGATATCATTTCTGGCAGCGAATTAAATTCTCAAAAAGATTTACAAATCAAAGGTAGTGCTATAGTAGTAAAAGATAGCAAATTCTATGGAGGAGATAGGGTATTTGTAGAGGGTAAAGATTTTAATGCACATGGTAGTAGAATTTATGCTGAAGGTAACATAGGAATAAAATTTAGAGATAAGATTGATCTATCTGCTGAAATAGGAGGGAAGAAGGATATATTAATTGCAACGGAGATATTTAATATTCATGAGGATAGTAAGATAAGTGGAGTTGGGTATATAAAAGTTGAAGCTAAGGATATTTTTGCAGGAGCAGGTAGCACGCTAAGGGCAAATGGAGGATTAGATATCCAGGGAGAGAGACTTAATAGTTATGGAGATATATATTCAGTTGGAGAGAGTAAATTAATATTGCAAGATAGTTTATTTTCTAAAGGGAGCATTACAGGAGGTAGTATAGAAATTAAAACAGGGAGTTTAAATATTGAAGGTGGAGAGATTAATGTAAAGGATAAAATTGTGATAGAAGCTACAAATGTTTTGGTAGGAAGAGAAGCTAAGGTATATGGAGGCATAAGCAATATAGTGAGATCTGGAAGCGTCAGATTACATGGTGATTTTAATGCAACAGGTAAGATTGATTTGCTTCTGCGAAGTAATTTCGATCTAACGTCAAAATTATGGGGAGAAGGGATTATCAATATTGTTGCTGAGAGTATCAATATTAATGGTAGCGGTAATGTAAAGGGCAATGGAGTAGCAATTACAAGTAACAAATTACAGATTGAAGATAAGGGTCAAATCAGCAGTAATAAAGATATTAACATAATAGCAAATGATTTAATAGTAGGTGATAGTACAACTATTAAAGCGAATAATGCTTTAATACTTAGAGGTACTAAATTAGAGATGTTAGGCTCAGCTTATGCAGGCAGCGGAGCTCATATAAGTTACAGCGAAGCGAAGATAGACGGCTTAATGGCAGGAGATGGTGATTTAGTAATAGATTCAAGCAATATACATATGAAAAGTGATATTAGTTTTAAGGGCAAGGTTAATCTAAAAGCAATAGGAGCAATTGAGATTACAGAAGGTAGTAGTATTTACAGTGGATCTGATTTGTTTTTAAGAGGGAGTAGCTTATATTTTGGTGGAAAAACCTATAGTGCAGGCTTAGATGGGGTTAATATAGAGATTAGTGAAGAGGTAAATTTAGTAAGTGGGTCTGCAATTGGTGCTTTTGCTAATATGAAATTAACTGCTAAGGGCATCAATGTTGAAAATGGAGCTTCAGTAAGTGCTGGGGGCGATCTAAAGATTGGTGGAAATGGATTAAATATTGCCGAAGGAGCTACTTTATATGCAAAAGCTGATATTATTTTTATTGGTAACTATGTTGATATTTATGGAAGTTTATATGCTGGCAATATATTATCTTTAAATTTAGCAAATAATTTTATAGTAAGGAGAGGCAGTAATGTTGGAGCGGATAATCAAGTTACAATAGCAGCCAAAGATATAACAGTTGATGCTTCTGCTAGGTTAATATCTGGAGGCAAAATGCAGATTGATGGCAATAGTTTAAAGATAGGCAATGGTAATAACTATTATGCAGAGAATAATCTTTACACTATTGTTGGGGCAAAGGGTGATTTAAGCTTGAATATTGCAGGAGACATAATAGTTCAGGCAAAATCTAACTTAACATCTAATGGTATCTTAAATATTAATACTGATAAATTATACAATCGTGGTTTTGTGGCAGCTAATAGTATAAATTTTGCTTTATCAGAGTTACACAATTTAGGGGGAGAAAGGATTGGCAATAGTAGGGATTCTTACTTAAATTCGGGAGCGATATTTGCTAATGATAATATCTTGATTGCAAGCAGAGATGGTGGTGAATCTGAGGGAATTTATAATATTTCTGCAAGTATTGAATCTTTACATGGTGATATAAGGGTTGAAAGTAAAGCATTTAGGAACACTGTTGCGTGGTGGGAATTTAAGGAATATATTGGTGAGTGGCAAACAGAGAGCTATGTAGAAATTAATCGTTGGAAAGAAGATCGGACAAATTATATGATTGAGCACTATATTATGCGTCTTATAAAGACAAAGGTAATAGATTACGACGTTTATGGAGCTAGAGCTGCAGAAATTAGAGCAGGAGGCAATATAAATATTAATGCAAATATGGTAGAAAATACTAGTAGTGCAATTAGCTCTGGTAAGGCAGTAAATATAAATGCAACTATTTTTAGCAATAACACATTGCTAAAGACAAAATATAAAGAGCAATATGTAGAAGATCAGTTTTATAAAAACAGTGATTATAATGATTGTGATCCCTGGGGTGATTGTAAATGGGTGGTTGAATATAGAGATAAACCAATGGGTAATAATAGTAGAACTAAAGAAATAGAGTATGTAAATAATGTTGTGTATGATGCAAGTATATTAGGAGCAGGAGATGTTAGTATCAATGCATCTGAGAGCTTTAATAGTGGGGATAGTAGAGGAGGAGTTACTTACAGTAGCTCAGGAAGTAGCTTAGGTAGAGTAGAGAGTGGTTTTAGTGGAGCTGTAGATAACATACTATATGGTAAGAATAGCTTTCCAAGGGTAGAAGAGGGGGTGGCTAAGCCTGAGGGTGATAAATTTTATCAGGTCATCAATGGAAAAGAATTTTTCTTTGAAGGTAATAGATTTTATCCAATAATTAATAAGCCAAGGTTAGAGAGTATATTGGAAGGCAATAAATTTTATCCAGCAGATAGAACAAATCAGTATAGAATAGATAGGAATTCATATTTCAGAGATTTGAATAATTTCAAGAGCTCAAAGTATTTTTTAGATTATATAGGACTGGGAGGAAGTAAGTTTTTCAGTGATAGGTATGTTGACCTAAGGGTGGTGGAGGCTCAGGTAAGAGATAGAGTTGGTGAGGGGTATGGTAGCAGAACAGAGCAACTAGAGGGCTTAATAGAGGCAGGAATAAAAGAGATGGAGAAGCAGGGATTAACAATTGGCTATCCGCTAACAGAGGAGCAGATAGGAAAGTTAGAGAGACCAATAATCTGGTGGACACACCAGAAGATAGGAGGGCAGTTTGTATTGGTGCCGACAGTGTATTTTCCAAAGAGTAGTAAGGGAGTTTATGGTAGCAAAGCAAAAAGCAATTCAGTAATACATGTAGAAGGAAGACTTCCTGGTTATAAGCAAGCTTCTATAAGAAAAGAAGATCTAATTCCCTATACATTTAATATAGCGCAAGATCTAAATATTAATTATGTAAAAATTAAGCCTACCCCAATAAATTTATTACCATTAAATCCTTATAATCATACAAATAAAAAATAAAAGGATAATTATAAAATGAGATCTTCAATAAATCATATTACCATGTTTAGTATACTAGTAGTATTGATTATGTTGCTACCTAAGGCATTATCATCAAAAGTGCATATAGACTACAGTAGAAATATAATTTATTATACAGTAGATACTACATATATAAGAAACGATAATGATTATAAATGGAAACAAATCAAAACTGAAAAACCTCCTATAATCAATAAAAGCGATCACAATTGTAATAGTGTAAAGACTATAGATAGTGTGGAATGTTTAATAATAAATTTACATAAAATATGTAGCGATATAAAATTAGCAGTTTCTAACTGTAATTATAAAAACAATGAACCAAGTTATTTATTTATTAATCCAGAGTATTATAAAACACAAATATCAGCAGATGAAAATATATTTAATATATACAATCAGTCTAAATATTTTACCATATCAGAAGTAGATCATGACAAACAAGATAGTAATAAGATTGTATCAATATACTTTACATTATCAGATAATATAAATGAAATAAGCGGAGGTTATACATTTATTTCTATGGAGCTATTAGACAATAATATGTACAAAATTATACAAACAGGAGTATCAGACTTACTTAGTATTGATTTAGAGTAGATGCATTTATGTAACAGTGGTCAAGGGCACATGATATTTATTTAAATAATCCTAAGATTGAAAAAATATTTGGCACTCATATTATAGGGACAATATTTCCATTTATGGCTTTAGGAATATGGGGAGGAGTATATGGTATTTTTGCGAATTCACTTGGTGAAATTATGAAATCTAATAAAAACAATAATGGAATGCATGACCAAGAGAGCATAGATAAGGTTAATAGGATAAGAGACGGTAAACTTAATGAGATTAAGGGGGATTGATCAACAAGGAGTTAATTAATGTTAAAGAAGCTTTTGACAACACTATTGTTAGCTAATTTATTATTTATAAGCGGATGCACATATTATGATCCTTATAAAATTGTAACAGAGAAAGTATGTAAAAACGGTATATGTAAGGATGTAGAGAAAAAAGTGGTTAAGGAAAGGTATGCCCACTTATCAGAAAAAGAATTAGATAAACAAATGTCCCTACATATCAATGTGTGGGGGTACTCTACATCAGCAGTTTTTTTAGGGACATTAGCAGGAATAGGTAAATATATTGGAAAAAAAGCATCTTATATTGTATTTCTTGGTGTTCCTGGAGTGATTGTGGTGTTAGGTACGGTAATTGTACCTTTAACTATTGAAGCTGTTGAGTATATTAAAGGCAAACCAGCTAAATAAGAATGATACTGACCAAAAGGGGGATTAAAGCAAAAGAGATGAAGAGGTAAAAAAAGGCAAGTAAGATGCAAAAGTTAGTAATAATGTTAATAATGGTATTAATAAGTATTAAGTTATATGGGGAAGGTACGGATAATTACCAAGGTTCATATCCATATGTGCCATCAAAATATAAGGCAGAGGATTTTTATGGTACGTGGGTGGCAGTAAAGGTTAAAACCTATTTTTGTGGAGTAATTGATGTGAATAAATATAAGCCTTTTGATGAAGTTTATACAGAATTAGGCAAAACAGTAATAATAAGCAAGGAAGAATATGTAGAGAATATTAGTAAATATCCATCAAGTGTTAAAGAAAACGGTTTTAAATATTTTGCACAATATTATGAAGGATTTGCTCCATCATTATCAAGTGTTAAAGCAAATGGGTTTAAATATTTTACACAATATTATGAGGGGCATAATTATGAAAACTTTGAGGATACTTTCGATTATAACACCTATGATTTTTTTGGAGTATATGGTTTCATTCCAGGAGTGAGTGAAATAGAAGAACCATATAGCAAATATGGGCATTTTGGGACTTTATATATAGTAAATAAGGATAAGTTAATATATGAAGATTATGAGTATAGAGATATTTTATATACCCTGGTAAGGGAAGAGGAGGCGAAGAGGATAGAAAAATATAGCATAGAGATACCATATAATTATGTAGGAACGATGTGTAATTATTTTGTTAGAGAGCCGGAAGTATTAACAAAATTAAGAGTAAGCACTAAAGAAAAAGAGCTAGATGAGTATGCGAAGAAGGTAGAGAAGGAAGGGAAGTATAGGGTAATAAGAAGAGATATAGGCAACTCGGCAGTTGAGGGGGAATAACAAGAGAGTGAATGAAAGAGGTTATGGAATAAGTGCAGGGATTAGCAAGGATGATATAAAAAACTTAGACGTGGACGGTAAGACTACAATTGGTATGCATAATAAGGGTCATATAAAAAACGGAGTAACTAGGTCAACCTTAGGAGTAGGTAGTATAATAATAGGAGGAGTAGAGGCTAATGCTAGTAATGAGGTAATAGGAGGAGTAAATAGGGATATAGAGAAGATGGAGATAACAACGAAGGATATGGTAACGGGGTCAATGGACGCAAAGGTTAGTATGGATAACCGTGTATTGAGCATTAAGGGACGTGAGAGTATAGGTAAAGATTTTGAGATGATGAAGATAAACTCAGGAGTGTTTGCGAATTACAGTGCGAGCTTAGCCAATAAGGTAACAGATAAATTTTATTTAAAAGAGGTAGCACAAGGTGTATCAATGGGGGCAACAGTGCTAGTAAGTAGCTATGGAGGATTAATGGCATCTGTAAGTGCAGATCCAAATTCTAAATTGTACTATCAAGGAAGAGAAGCAAGTAAGGAGGAAATAAGGAGTATAAAGATAAAAATATGCAAAACCATGTACATGTTTAGCCAATAAAATCACAATTACTAGTAATTATTTTTTAACATTTGCTCTTGGATGAAAACGTTCCTGAGTTTTTTGTAGTTGATGTAGCTCAACCTTAAGATAACGTTGTGTTGCAACTAAAGAGGAATGACCAAGTAGCTCTTGTAAAGTTCTTAGATCAACTCCATTATTTAAAAGATGGCTGGCAAAAGAGTGGCGTAAAGCGTGTGGGGTGAATGATTCGTCTAAATTAAGCTCATTTCTAATATTTTCTACTATTCTTTGTATGATCCTTGGACTTATTCTCTCTCCTTTTTCTCCCAAAAATAGCGGAATATTATTTTTTTCAGATAGTGCAATTAATTTCTTTTTAATCTCTTGTGGTATAGATTCGGCATATCCTTTGATAAGATCTAATACAAAAGGTAAGATTGGAACTAATCTTTCCTTATTGCCTTTACCAAGAATTCTAATAACCTGATTAGTATTAGCATTAGGTATGCTAGAAATATTTAATGAGGTTGCTTCTTCTATCCTTAGACCACAACCATATAACAAAGCTATCATCGCTTTATTACGCTTTTTTAACCAAGGATTTTTGCCAAGTTTATATGCAATATCTAAAGATTGTGTAGCAAAATCTTCTGACACTGCTCTGGGTAATTTCTGCTGTATCTTTTTTATTTTAATATTATCTAAATTGTGTGATGCAATGATATCTTTCTCTTCTAAATATTTTAAAAAGGTCCTTATGGCTGATAGTTTCCTACTAATTGTGATCTTACTGAGATTCTTATCGTGTAAATGGGAGAGAAACCCTCTGAAATCTGCTGAAATCAACCTAGAAAGATCTTCAGTAGACACATCAAAGCCTAAATGATTTGAGCAAAAATTTATAAAATCTTTGATATCATTAGAGTAAGCTATCACAGTTTTAATAGATTTCCTATCTTCAAAACTTAAACTATCAAAAAAATTTGCCAGTTTTTGCTTTAATTCTTTAGTCGATTTGATGCTTTCTATCTTCTCTTTTATATATTTCATGGATCTATTATACGCTTTTGTCAGTATCACGTAAAATGATTTTATTGCCAGCTCAACTTGTTATATAATATATCTATGTTTTTTAAAGAAGGCGATGTTATTTTAGTTTATTTACCTTTAAATCTTCCACTTATTTATTCTTATATAGTGCCGCCAACTCTTATACTAGCTAAGGGGGATATAGTTCTTGTTCCTCTTAGAAACAGGCAAGTATATGGAATAGTATTTAAAGAAACCACGGAAATATCTTTTACTAGAGAGAAACTTAAACCTGTTATTAGCAAATCTAGCTATTTTCAACCTCTAAAAGAAGAAATGCTGAAATTTCTAGAATTATTCGCCAAATATAATATGGTGAATTTTGGCAGTGTCCTGAAAATGGTAATTAACATAGCTGGCATTGACTTTACTTCATTATATGAGGTGATATCAATTAATAATGATAAAATCAGTCAACTGAAACTTACAAAAGCTAGACAACAACTCTTATCAGTAATAGAAAATGAAGGTAAAATTGAAAAAAAAGATCTGTTACATAAAGCTAATGTCGGCAAAGCAGTCTTAGATAAACTTATTCTGGATGATTTCCTAAATGTTGAAAACTTTGCTGTAGTATCTGATTTTCAAAAAAATATTACTTATAGAAATGATCTGCTATCAGAACAACAAAAAGAAGTAGTTGCTACAATAAAAAATTGTTTTTCTAGTAATAGTTATGTTGCAGCTCTTCTTGAAGGATTACCAGGATCAGGTAAGACAGAGGTCTATTTTGATATCCTTAATAGCTATATAAAATTGGGTAAGCAAGTTTTAATACTTTTACCAGAAATAGGATTAAGTACACAAATTGTAGATAGATTTAAGCTTAGATTTGGTGTTGATCCTTACGTATGGCACTCTGATATTACAAAAAAAAATAAACAAGATGCTTATTTAGCTGCTAGCAATGGTAATCTGAAAGTAGTTATAGGCGCTAGGTCAGCTTTGTTTTTACCTTTTAATAATCTTGGATTAATTATTGTAGATGAAGAGCATGATTCCTCCTATAAGCAAGAGGATAATGTAATTTATAACGCCAGAGATATGGCGGTATTAAGAGCAAAAATATATGATGCACATATACTTTTATGTTCAGCTACACCATCATTAGAAAGTATCAATAACGTTAATAAATCTAAATATGGGTATGCTAAGCTACAGGGTCGTTATAACAAGATGGACATGCCAAATTTTCAAATTATAGATATGAAGAAGGAAAAACTTAAGTATGGGTGTAGTATATCTGATACTTTAATCAATAAAATACACCAAACCTTAGAAAAAAAAGAACAAGTTTTATTATTTATTAATCGTAGAGGTTATGCTTCTTGTTTTTTTTGTAAAAGTTGTAATGAAAAAGCTACATGTAAAAACTGCTCTACCTCTTTGGTAGAACATAGAAGTAGAGGAAAACTCGTTTGTCATTTTTGTGGATATAATATTAAAATTCATAATACATGTAATCATTGTCATGAAAAAGATCAAATGATTTCAATAGGTGTTGGAATTGAGAAAGTTTATGAAGAGGTAAAGGTGATTTTTCCAGATAAAAGGATTATAAGCATTTCTAGTGATACAATTACATCTCATAAAAAAGCCAGAGAAATTGTTGAAAGTATTAATAGGCAAGAATACGATATTTTAATAGGAACTCAAATAATTTCCAAGGGCTATAATTTTCCTTTTCTTACTTTGGTGGGCATAATTGATGCGGATTTTACTTATGATTTGGATTTAAAAAGCAATGAGAAAGCTTGGCAAATTTTATATCAGGTAGCAGGAAGATCAGGTAGAGATAAGCTAAAGGGAGAGGTGATTTTACAAACTTATAATCCTAATAACAAAATACTTCAACATTTAGTTAGGGGAAATTATGCAGATTTTGTAAAAGAAGAGTTCTCTTTAAGAGCACAACTTAACTTTCCTCCATTTGGTAAACTTGCAGCGATTATTATTTCCTGTAAAAATCAACAGCAACTTGATAGTTTTGCAAATGAGTTATATTTGAATATTCCTAAGGAAAAAGATTATGATATTTTAGGACCTGTTAATGCACCAATATATTTTTTACGGAGTAAATATCGTAAAAGATTTCTTATAAAGACTTCCATGGATAAAAATATTCAAAAAATACTACATCAGTGGCTGTTAAATTTACACATTCCTAGTTATATAAAATTACAGATAGATATTGATCCTATTAGTTTTTATTGAGAATAATAAATATTGTATTGAATTAATTACTAATAATGATTTATAATAACGGATGTTATTATATTGAAACAATATTATTTGGATTGATATGTTACAATTAGAGCGGGATATAAAGAAGTATAGCACAGCATTTCTAGACTTAGCTGCCTCTCACGGAGCTTTAGAGGAGGTCGATGAGCACATGCAAAATTTAAAACAGTTTTTTGTCTTTGTAGCTGCCTCTAAGGAATGCAGTCATGATTACAAACAATTTGTAGATAAGTTTGCTCTTCTATCACAAAAGAAAAAACTAGACGTTATATATCAAGTAATGGAACAAAATAATACTAATAAGTTACTTAAGAATTTTGTTTTCCTGTTGTTGGCGTCAAAAAAAATGCGTCTCTTTCGCAGTATAGTTCTTAAGTGGGATAAGATAATATTCCATTATAAAGGTTATGTGAGAATACTTCTTACAACTGTTGTACCCTTAAGTGATTCACAAGAAAAAAAAATTAAAGAATTACTAAATGATAAGTTTGGTGAAAAATACTATATAGAAAAAAAACTTGATAAATCCATATTAGGTGGATTACTAATGGAATTTAACAGTGAAATTATAGATGACACATTATCTAGTAAGCTCATGAAAATAAAAAATCATATACAAGGAATTGAATGACATGGCAGGCAATAAAGATCAACTTATGGACGTAATAAGAAAACAGTTGCAGAATATGGACTTTAGTGCCGATTTAAGCGAAGCTGGAGTTATTTTATCTGTTGGGGATGGGGTTTGTACGGCCTATGGTCTTGATAAAGTTGCTGTTGGTGAGATGGTAGAATTTGAAGAGGGCACTAAGGGAGTTTGTTTTAATCTTGAAGAAGATAATGTTGGTATTATAATTTTAGGTGATGACACTAACATAGAAAGCGGTTCAAAAGTCAAAAGGCTGAATAAACAGCTAGAAGTTAAAATAGGCAAAACCGTGTTGGGTAGGATACTAGATGGTCTTGGTAACCCCATAGATGGCAAGGGTGATTTAGTATTAACAGAAACACGAAATGTTGAAAGCCCGGCTCCAGGAATTATTGATCGTAAATCTGTGTTTATGCCGTTCCAAACTGGTATTAAAGCAATAGATGCTTTGATACCAATTGGTCGTGGACAACGGGAGCTAATCATTGGGGATAGGCAAACAGGTAAAAGTTCTTTAATTATTGATGCTATATTAAATCAGAAAGAAATAAATGCAAAAGCTCAGAGTGAAAATGAGAAAATGTACTGTATATACGTTGCCATTGGTCAAAAACGTTCAACAGTTGTAAAGTTAGTACAAACCTTAGAAGACAACGGTGCTATGGATTATACGTGTATAGTTTCTGCAACTGCTAGTGATCCATCTACAGTACAATATATGGCTCCATATATTGGTTGTGCAATAGGTGAATATTTTAGAGATAATGGCATGCACGCAGTTGTTTTTTACGATGACTTATCAAAACAAGCTGTTGCTTATAGAGAAGTTAGTTTGCTTCTTAGAAGACCACCTGGACGTGAGGCTTATCCTGGAGATGTATTTTATTTGCATTCTAGGTTACTTGAGAGAGCTGCTCAGATGAGTGATGAGAATGGTGGTGGTTCTTTAACTGCTATTCCTGTGGTAGAAACTCAGGCAAATGATATATCTGCCTACATACCAACCAATGTTATATCTATTACAGATGGGCAGATATTTTTAGAAACAGATTTATTTTTCCAAGGTGTAAGACCTGCCGTTAATATTGGTAATTCTGTTAGTAGGGTGGGAGGTGCCGCTCAAACTAAGGCAATCAAAAAGGTTACTGGTGCTATTAAGTTAGAGTTAGCTCAGTATCGGGAGGTATTAAGTTTCTCTCAATTTTCTTCAGATTTAGATCCTTCAACTAAAAAACTACTTGAAAGAGGCAGAAGATGGACAGAGGTGTTAAAACAACCACAATATGAGCCAGTGCCTCTTGATGAGGAAGTTATGGTTTTATTTTCTGTTGGTAGGGGATTTTTTGATTCTGTACCTATGAATCATGTTAAAAAATATGAGCATGATATGTTAAGTGCAGCAAAAGAATCAATACCTCACGTCCTTAGCAATATCTCCACTACTAAGCAGTTGAGTGATGAAGATATACTATCAATGATGAATTTCTTAAAAAATTTTACTCAAACTTTTTTAAAAACCTTATAGGAAGATAATTCATGGGTAGTTTAAGGGATATTAAAAAGAGAATGAATAATATAGGTGTAGTAGCTAAGGTTACGCAATCTATGAAAGTCATTTCCACTTCTAGATTATATAATGCAAAGCTTCTTAGAAAAGAGAATTCTGCATATTTTTCTACTTCGAAATTTATTATTGATACTTTGTTTTCTTTACAAAAAGAAACAAATCAGCAATTAGAAATTCTCAATTTGTTATTATCCAACAAAAAAGAAGCGCCTTATAATAAGACTCTCCTTATTCCTGTTGCTTCTGATAGAGGTCTTTGTGGATCATATAATTTAAATGTTACTAAAGCTACGGATGCTATATTGCGTAATCTTGGAAGTGATAAGTTTGCAATTATGCCTCTTGGATTACAGGCATATAATTATGTCAATAGGTCAGCTAAACTTAGTTATTTTGGTTTAACAATTATATCTGATCCAAGAAAAGAAATTGAAGCAGAAATCCATATTGCTGTTGCAAAAATTATTGATGCTATTACTAAAAGAGCAATAGATAATATTGAAATTATATCAACAAGAAGTGTCAATATCCTTGAGCAAGAGGTTTATGTTGATAAAATTTTTCCTATTTTGCAGGATGATGATAATAAGGTTAATCAGGCTGATCAGGCTGATGTACCAAAAAATATCGTGACTGATAATAAAAATTTTCCAGAGATTATTGAGGAGTTATTAAGACAGTATCTATTTATAAAAATTTACGATAAGCTGACAGAAAGTGCTGTGGCGGAGCATGCTAGTAGATTAAATGCAATGTCAATTGCCTATGATAACTCTAAAGAAATGAAAAGACTTCTCAATTTGGAGTATAATAGAACTCGTCAGAGTATGATTACTAATGAATTAATAGAGATAATTTCTGGTGCTGAAGCGTTGTAGTATTCCAGATAAGGAAATTAATTGGAGTTTTGTATGAAAGAAAATAAAAATGGTAGGGTAGCTCAAATAATGGGGGCTATTGTTGACGTAGATTTCTTAGATGGATCTAATTTACCTAGTATTACTAACGCTTTAGAGGTTCAGACACCTAACCGTAGGGTGGTTTTAGAGGTTGTGTTACATCTTGGAGATTCTAGGGTTAGGACTATAGCTATGAGTAGCACGGAAGGATTAACAAGAGGGCTAGAGGTTGTTGATACTTGTGGACCTATTATGGTACCTGTTGGAAAAGGTGTTTTAGGGCGCATTATGAACGTATTAGGTGATCCTGTTGATGGATTGGGAGAAATAAAATCTGAGCTTAAAGAACCTATACATAAGCATGCTCCAGAATTCATTAATCAGTCTACAAAGTCTGAGGTTCTATATACTGGAATAAAAGTGATAGATTTGATGCTACCATATCTTAAGGGTGGTAAAATAGGTTTATTTGGTGGAGCTGGTGTTGGTAAAACTGTTATTATAATGGAGTTGATAAATAATATAGCTAAGGCTTATAGTGGGTATTCAGTTTTTGCTGGTGTTGGTGAAAGAACTAGGGAGGGTAATGATTTATATCATGAAATGATTGATTCAGGGGTTAACAAGGCAGGAGGTGATTATGAAAATTCTCGCTGTGCACTTATTTTTGGTCAAATGAATGAACCACCTGGAGCTCGCGCTAGGGTGGCATTCACAGGATTAAGTGTTGCTGAGCATTTTAGAGACGTTGAAGGTAAAGATGTGTTGTTATTTATTGATAATATATTTAGGTTTACACAAGCAGGATCAGAAGTATCAGCTCTTTTAGGTCGTATCCCCTCTGCTGTTGGCTATCAGCCAACTTTAGCCAGTGAGATGGGTGCTTTACAAGAAAGAATCACTTCAACTATAAGAGGGTCTATTACTTCTGTACAGGCAATATATGTGCCGGCAGATGATTTAACAGATCCTGCTCCGGCCACTTCATTTACTCATCTTGACGCTACTACTGTCTTATCTAGGGATATTGCAGCCATGGGTATTTATCCTGCTGTAGATCCTTTGTCTTCTAGTTCAAGAATTTTAGATCCTAAAATTATTGGTATAGAACACTATGATGTTGCTTTAAGGGTACAGAAGATTTTGCAAAAATATAAAGATTTACAAGATATTATTGCCATATTAGGAATGGATGAGCTCTCTGATGAAGATAAACTAACAGTAGCGAGGGCTAGAAAAATTCAGCGTTTTTTCTCACAACCTTTCCATGTTGCCGAAGTATTTAGTGGGATTAAGGGAACTTTAGTATCAATTGAAGATACTATCAGTGGGTTTAAGGATATTTGTGATGGTAAGGTTGATGATCTTCCAGAGGAGGCATTCTTTTTAGTTGGTGCACTTGCAGATGTAAAGGAAAAGGCAAAAAAATTAAAATAGAAAATAGATTTTTTTAAGGATGGTATAGTGGTTTTAGATCTGAGGATAATATCAAATAAAAAACAACTTTTAAAAGAAGAAGTTGATATGGTTGTTTTACCAGGATATTTTGGTGATATTGGTATAAATTCTGGGGATAGGATATATGTTTATTTGCTTAAGCCTGGAATAATATATTTGTTTAATAATAATAGGGTTTCTGCACGCTATTTCATTTTTAATGGTCGATTTAAGCTTGATAATCAGGATCTCATTGTAATTACCGAAGGATCAATAATAAATTTAGATGATTTTAATACTAATTCTTTACAAGAACAGATTAAAAAATATGAGGAAATTATAGGGCATACTACTGATATTCATATTACAAACTATTATACTCGGGAGATTGATAATTATAAAGAAGTAATAAACTCAGTGGGAGTGAAAAACTATAGTTAGTGGCTATGAATATTTATGTGATAGTCATATGTTGCCTAGTGAAATTTGATCTTAGTCATATAGTGTTTTATAGTTATTATTTAGGGTTAAAGTAGAATTTATGGCAAAAAAGATTTTTAAGTTAGATGACGTTGATATTGGGATAATAAAAATTTTACAAAATGAGGGTAGAATTTCTAATATAGAGTTATCTGAGAAGGTAGGAATTTCTCCTTCACCTTGTTTAAGGAGGCTGAAAAGTCTTAATACTCATGGCATTATTAAGGGCTATTATGCTGATGTTGATGAAAAACTTTTTGGATACACTTCAACTATTTTTGCGTCAATTTCAATTGAAATAGCCAATGAAGCTGAAAGGGACAAGTTTGAAGAGGAGTTAGCAAACATCTCTGTAATACGAGAGATATATGCTCTCTCTGTTGAAACAGATTATTTAATTAAGATGGTAGTTAAGGATTGGTATCACTATAAGCATGTTGTGAATACTAAGATAGCTAAAGTCCCATTTATAAAAAAAATCAGGACAACAACTATTTTCAGAACTGTTAAAAAAGAGCACGGCTTTGATATAACTGAAGATTATAAAAGTTAATTACAAGAGTTAGTTCTTTATTTTTAAATATGCTATAATCGTAGCTTGGTTTATATATATGGGAGTTATTGTGTCTAAAGAAAGCATTCATGAGGTTATAATTATTGGTTCTGGACCAGCTGGGTATACTGCTGCAATATATCTTAAAAGAGGGGGTTATAATCCCTTAGTGATACAAGGATTGCAACCTGGAGGGCAGCTTACTCAGACGCATGAGGTAGAAAATTTCCCAGGATTTCAAAGCATATTAGGTTCTGAATTAATGTTAAGAATGGAAGAGCATGCTAAATCTTTGGGGGTTGATATGATTTTTGATTTTGTTAAATCAGTAGATTTTACACAAAGTTTTAGGATATTATATGGCGAAACCTCTGTTTATAAGGCGAAGGCAGTTATTATTGCAACAGGATCAACTGCTAAATACCTAGGAGTAAAAGGGGAAGACGATTTTTTAGGATTTGGTGTTTCTGCTTGTGCAACCTGTGATGGATTTTTCTTTAAAAATAAAACAGTTGCGGTTGTTGGTGGTGGTAATACTGCGGTTGAGGATAGTATTTATTTATCAGCTATTGCTAAGAAAGTATATCTTATTCATAGAAGAAACCAGTTACGGGGTGATAAAATATTACAGGATAAATTATTTTCTTTACCTAATATAGAAATAATTTGGGATAGTGAAATTAGAGAAGTTTTGGGTGAGCAAAATCCCATCAAAGCTTTACGTTCATTAATTATTGAAAATAATAAAACTTTGACCAAAGATCAACTTTTGATTGATGGATTGTTTATTGCCATAGGGCATACCCCTAATACCGGATTTTTAGAGGGTTATCTTGATACAGATTCTGCAGATTATTTAATTACTAATAATACTAAAGTTTTGCGTTCTGGGAACATTATTGAAGGAATATTTGCTGCAGGAGATGTACAAGATAGCATCTATAGACAGGCTATAACTTCAGCAGGAAGTGGCTGTATTGCTGCAATACAAGCACAGCATTTTTTAAGAATGCATAAGTAAATTTTATCTCTTAAATATAATTAAATTTGCATTATATTCAACGTAGAGCTATAATATAATCAAGATTTTTGTAAAATTAACAATCTGGAGTGGTAAAATGTTAATAAAACGTATTTGTTCTAATATCTTAACTATAGTGGTGGTATTTTTAGCTTTTTTTTCTTATGCTATAAGTGCAGAGAAAACACCATCACGAAATATATCTATTAACAAGATATATCATAAATCAGATAAAAATAACTTTATAACTGTACATAGCTATGCTTCCCCAATGTCTTTGAATGTTCATTCTTATATTATAGAAAGTAAGAATAATTTAGTTATTATTGACGTGCAATATAATTTATCTGATGCAAAAGCATTACGTGATTATGCAAATAAGCTGAAAAAAAAGATTGCCGCAGTGATAGTAACCCATTCACACCCAGATCATTATCTTGGATTACCGGTGTTTAAAGATTTACAAACATATGCTCTATCCGATACTATTACAAATATAAATCTTAAATGGTCAGCAGTGGTTGATGCATTGAAAGTACATAATGTTACCGATGTACAAACAGCAGTTGAGCTTCCAAAAAATATCATAAAGCCAACTTTTGTAATTGATGGCATAGCTTATGAAGTAGGATCTTACCCTATGGCACATATTGATGATGGGGCTGTTGTATTCTTAAAAGATTATAAAGCATTGTTTAGCGGTGATATAACTATTCTTAAAGAGCATTTATTTATTAATTCTTTTGAAGATTATAAGATAGTTCTAGAGGCCTTGGAAAAAAAACTTCCTGAGTATAAATATGATTTTACCGGTCATAGTGGTATGGTTAATTTTAGTGATAGTATGAAAACTAGTATGGATTATTTAAAAGTTGCTAAAAAAGTGTTTGATAAATCAAAATCAACAGAAGATTATATTAAAGAAATGAATAGCTTATATCCACAATATGAAGGCATATTGGCTGAATTTCAGACTATTTTATTTAAACAAAGGTACTCTAAATAGAAAGCAATATTTCTTCCAATAGCTTATACCCTATGTTAATTATCTTAAAGAGCCTGGCTTTTGTCAGGCTCTTTACTATGATATTATGATGGCTTACATATCTATTATTTTGCATTAACTTCTCCCTTATGTGTATATTTTTTAAATTAAAACTTGACAAGTATAATTATTCTAAGAATAATTATACTTACTCTCTATTTATCTCAAATATCTACTCTACTTTTATCATCTAAACAATTTAATTTGAGATTTTTAGCCGTTAATATACTTAAAATACAATATAATTTGTGATTTACGTAACAAATGGAATACTTAAAGTAGGTATTATGGCAATAATTTTAAAATATTTATTCGTAACTACATATATAATAGTTATCAGTTGTAGTATGCTAAAAAGCATACAGGCAGAAATACTAGAGGGAGTATCAAAAAGTGATGTAAAAATAAAAGATGTTGATAGTACTGCTGATTTAAGTTTTGCAGTAAGCAGTGGTAAATTAAGTTTTACTGATGAAAGTAATTATATTATCTTGCAAGATGGTGCAACAACTAATTTTGCACTCAGTATATTTCCTTTTAGTAATTTAGACAATTTTCTAAAAAAAATAGCACTCAAAGGTGAATTTACTCTTTATAATAAGGATAAGTATATACAAGATTTAAATGTATTCACCGTAACTAAATACACAAATTATCAAATATTACTAGAATATTATCTTTTAAAATATGAATTGTTAACATTCTATGTGAATTACGGAATATATTCACTATATAAAATTGGGTTTGTTGATCCTAAACTTGAAGTTGAAAAATTTACGATGTCTTATGGTAGCAGTATAGGAGCAGGGATAGGATTCAGACTAAGTGAATATGGGGATAACGGAGCGGTGATTTTATATTTTGAAGGAAAAAAACTAAATATAAACAATACAGTATTTAAACAGTTACATAAAAATCAGAATGCTTATTTCTTAGGAATAAGATTAGACTTCGATTATTTCGGTAAATAATTTGATACTTCGAATAAATTATTACTTCTTTTTTGTTGCAACATTGCCAAGTATATTTAAGGCTTCCCAAGTTCTAGTAAAAGGAGGTGCATATGCAAAATCTAGCATACCTAGCTCTTCTGCAGTTAAACCTTTTTCAACTGCTACAGATAAAGCGTGAATCCTAAGGCAACCACTATGTTTTCCAACTATCTGAGCTCCGATTATTTGATTATTTTCCGGATTTGTTAGTATTTTCATAAATAGTTTTGCATTCATCGGATAGTAGTTAGTATGATTATAATCCTCTACAAAGGTTGCATTATAGGGAATGCTATATTTTTGAGCCTCATACTCTGTAATACCAGTTTTTGCTACTTCTAAATCAAGTATCTTTAACATCGACGAGCCAATTGTACCCTTGAAACAGTTGTTTTTACCAACTATACTATCTGCCACAACTCTGCCCATTTTATTAGCTATGGTAGCTAGGGGAATAAATAAATCCTTTTTTAATATCTTATGATAAATACTAGCACAATCACCTAAAGCATAAATATCCTCTACAGATGTCTCACCAACCTGATTTACCAATAAAGCACCATTTTCTAGCTTTTTAAATATTTTATTATCTAAAAATGATGTGTTTGGAATAAATCCCTTAGCTAGAATCACTAAATTAGTAGTAATAGTGAAAGACTTATTATCTTTAGTATAATTAATGACCACTTCATTGTTACTTGCACTTTTGATAGATAAAACAGAAGTTTCTAATAATAAATTAATATTATGCTTTTTTATTTCATGTTGTAAAACATCCTCAAAATCTTTATCCATAAGATTATCAGATAAAGATTTTTTAACATCCATGATAGTAATTCTAATAGGGTATTCAGCAAATGCTTCTAAAAGTTCTAAACCAATATAACCAGCTCCTACTATGACAACATCTTTGATTTTTGATATTTTAACCAAATCCTTAATGGTCTGTGCATCTGTCAATTTTTGCAATGTAAATATATTTTGACCATTACATTCACTAAGATCCCTAGCGCTAGCTCCACTGCATACTATTAATTTGTCATAAATTTCAGTACTACTTATTTTTGTTGCTTTATTAATAACTGCAATGCTTTTATCATTAGCATCTATTGCTATAACTTCATGATTAGTGAATATCTTTAATCTACTTTTTTCCAAATCCTCTTTGCTTTTTGCAAACATATTATCTGGATTATGAAAAAAATCACCAACATAATAAGGCAATCCACAAGCACCAAAAGATACATAAGACTCTTTTTCATAAACTATCACCTCAGCAGAGGGATTATTTCTTTTCAATCTAGTAGCTACAGTCATACCTGCAGCCTGTCCTCCAATTATTATGACTTTCACTTATTTTATAACTCAGTTGCATCATTTGCTTTGATATTACTCATGTCATCAAACATTTTTTTATCAAGATTACCAGTAGCTTTTGCAGAAACAAGTGAGGCAACAACAGAACCATTAATATTTAGCATAGTTCTCGCCATATCAATTATAGGTTCAATCCCAACCAGTAGAGCTACTAAACCTAAGGGCATATTAAAGGCTGATAGAACAGCAATAGCTGCAAAAGTTGCTCCACCTCCAACTCCAGCAATTCCAAAGGAATTTACAGTAACTATTAATATCAAAGTTAATATAAAACTTATAGAGGTGGGGTCAATTCCAACAGTAGGAGCTAAAAGTACAGCCAACATAGCAGGATAAATACCAGCACAACCATTTTGTCCCATGATTGCTCCAAAAGAAGCTCCAGTTGTTGCTATGCTTTCTGACACACCTAAGGATTTTGTTTGTGTATTTATATTGAGAGGTATTGCTGAAGCTGAAGATCTTGAAATAAAGCCAAAAAGCAATAAGGACGTGATTTTTTTAATATAAGTTATAATACTAAGTCCACTAGAAGCAATAATTAATAGATGAATTATAAACATTACTCCAATAGCTAAATAACTTACACCAATGAAGTTAGCTAAGTTTATTATATCTTCATATGAGCTAGTTAAAGTGATTCTAAAAAATAAAGCAAATATACCATAAGGAGTTAAACGCAGTATCAGCACTACTAATCTCATTATCAGTGTATATAGTACCTCTACACCACCTTTAAATTTTGTAGCTATTTCAGGATTTTTTTTCATAATTCCAAGATAGGCCACTCCAAGCATCATGAAGAAAATAACTAGAGAAGCAAGTGAGTTTGGTCTTGCTCCTGTTAAGTCAGCAAAAGGATTAGTACTTATGAAATCTGTGAATATATTGTAGAAAGGCTTATTTAATAATGATTCTTGTCTGCTGGTTAAATTTTCTATGCTAGCAACAGTTTGTGAAGACATATTCAGAGTTAAAGAGTTCATATTTAAATCAAAACCTAAAGTTAAAACAATAGCTAAAGCTGATGCAATTGCTGTTGTTATCATCAAGGTTAGTATTATGATAGCAATTGGTTTGCCGATTTTCTGTTTATCTCCTATCTTGGTCATGGCGTAGAGAACTGCCACAGATACTATAGGATACACAACCATCTGTAAAAATCTAACGTAGCCAACACCAAAAATATTGTATACATCAAGAGTTTTTTTAGCTGTAGTGCTATCTGAGGTATAATACACAAAAATACCAACTAAACCACCAAGAACTATCGCAGTTAAGACTCTCTTATTAAAAGATACGAATGTTCTTTGTAAAACATATAACACTGCTAAAGAAGCAATTAAAATTATTAGATTTATAGCAAACATAATACTTTTCTCTCTTTGAAATTACTTAAACGATCTAAAAGATAGATATAATCTTATAACTCATTCATAGCATTTTTATAAATAAAACACAATTATATTAATAATTATTAATATAATCAGGGTGGTATTTTATTGCTCGATTTTTTTATATAGTTGTTTTTTATAGGAATAAATATAGTATTCATCCTGGATAGGGTCTAGTCACCACATAAAGTTGCTAGATTCTGTCTTTATAATTAATAATGTTTATGAGGATATATGATGAGAAAATTAGTGTTTATGTTGGCAATATTATTGTCAGCAAACGTGGGAGTGTTGTCTGCTAAGGATTTAACTATGAAAGAACTAGCAGAATTTAATGGTAAAAATGGTAAGCCAGCATATATTGCTATTGATGGTACTATTTATGACGTTACTAATGCTACTAATTGGAAAGATGGTGTGCATTTGCCAACACAAGGTAAACTACAAGCTGGTACTGATGGTAGTGTTGCAGTTAACAGTGCACCACATAAAAAAGAAGTGTTAGCTAATTTACCAGTAGTTGGGAAAGTGAAAAAGTAATTAGATAACAATATAATTACTTTAATGTCTGTTTCAGGAAGCCCATGTTATTGTAATATGGGCTTTTTTGAAAAAACGTACTGTTTATAATTTTGCTATATTGACTATTTAAAATAGTTTGCTATGATGTATTATGCAAACTGAGGTTGCTTTTTAATTTTCAGGTTGTAGGTAATTAAAATATAATGGAGTTATTTATATGAAAAAACTATTGCTAGTATTGGGTGTTATGTTGTTAAGTTATGGTGCTTATGCTAATACTATGATGACTATGAAAGATGTTGCTAAGCATAACGGTCTAGGAGGTAATCCTGCTTATGTTGTTGTTGATGGGGATGTTTATGATGTTAGTCAAGCTGAAGGCTGGAAAGAAGGCATGTATCACAGCATGGATGGTAAGGTAATGTTGAAAGCTGGTAGTGATATTTCGGCAGAAGTAGCTAAATTTGGTAAGGACAAGAAGCAAGAGATGTTAGCTAAGCTTACTAAAGTTGGTAAGTTGCAAAAATAGTTAATTATTTAGTTTGTATTTATTTTTTGAGAAGAAGGAGTTTTTTCCTTCTTCTTTTTTATATTTTGATTGCATATAGTTCGTTTCTTTGCTATCTTGAGAATCTGGATTATTTTCATAAATAAATCAAAAAAATTACTAGGTTGTGTGTATGTATTTATATTTTTTCGATTTGGATGATACAATTTGTGATACTTATACTATGGTGGAAGATATACACAAGAGATATTCTATTATAAGAGAGAATTATACTCAGGATGAGTATAATTCTCTAATAGAATCCAAATTAGCAATTTATGGATTCACTAATGTTTCACCACTAAATAACTCCACATTTGCTTTTTTAAAGCAGTTGGTAGTAAGATCTCCTGAGGACGTATATTTCATAACAGCAAGACAGAGTAATGTTAGAGATCAAAGTAAAGAGTGGTTGCAAAAGCATAATATTTGGCTGGGAGAGAATAAGCTTATTATGGATACTAATGGGATTAAGGGTAAGATTATCAATTCTATATTGAATGAGAATTCTTCTAAACAGTTTGCATTTTTATTTGATGATTTAGAAGATAATCATAAAGAAGCAGCATCTTATAAAAAAATCATTTCCTGTTTGCCTTTTTAATAGGTCAGACTTTATAATGTTGAATAAGATAATTATTAAAAATGATAAGATAACCCCCCTTTTAGGGGGGCATCCTTGGGTTTTTTCTGGCGCATTACTTGAAAAATATCCCTTTGTTGCAGGGGAAATAGTTGCTCTTTATAATGAAAAAAATACATTTATTGCTTATGGATTTTATAACTATAAGCAAAGCATCTGTTTTAGAGTTATTTCTTTCACACAAGGTGACGTTATAAATGAAGATTTTTTTTATAATAAAATGTATGAATTACTACAAATTAAATCAACATTGCTGCCCGAAAATACTAATGGGTTTCGCCTGGTAAATGCAGATGCAGATTATCTTCCTGGCTTAGTAGTGGATGTTTATGCTGATCTAGCAGTTTTTCAGATAGCAATTGCTGGAATGGAGAGGTGTTCTGAGTGGATAATTACTTCCCTTAAGAGGTTAGGCTTTAATCATATTATTGAAAAATCTGATTCTGAGTCACGAAAAGCTGAGGAATTAATACCTAAAGAAGCAAAAATTCACCATGGAGATAGGAGAGATTTTTATAGTTTTAAGGAAAATTCACTTGAAATGATTTGTGATCCTCTATTGGGGCAAAAAACTGGATATTTTTTAGATCAAAGGGACGCTAGAACATGGCTTAGGCGTAACTGTAAAAATAAAAATGTGCTTAATTTATTTTCATACTCTGCTGCTTTTACTGTTGCCGCTTTAGCAGGAGAAGCTAGCTTTGTAACAAATATTGATATATCAGAAAAAGCTCTAGCTTTGGCAGATGAATTATTAAGACAGCATGTTAGTTTCGCGGGAAGATATAAATCAGAAAAAATAAATGTTCTGGATTATTTAAATACAGATGCATGTGAAAAACTAAATCCTTCTATTATTGTTTGTGATCCACCGGCATTTATAAAAAATAAAAATTCCCTTAAAAGTGGCATTAATGCTTATATAAAACTTAATCAGAAGTGCTTAAGTAAAATGAAACAGGGTGATATTATCATAACCAGCTCGTGTTCTGGACTAATTAAAATGGAAGATTTTCAACAAATTATTAGAAAATCTGCTTTTTTAAGTGCTAAGAGAGTAAAAATACTAGCAGAGTTTAAGCAAAGCTTTGATCATACTATAATTCTTGGCTTTAAAGAAGGTGAGTATTTAAAAACTTTAGTACTACAAATTATTTAGGAGGTTGATTAAATGTCTGAAAATTTCAATGACAAGCAAACCGTTTTTATAACAGGGGGAACCTCTGGCATAGGATTTGGGTTAGCAAAAGCATATTTACAAGCAGGGCATAGGGTTATTATTACAGGTAGAAGTGAAGACAGATTAAATAAAGCTAAAGAGTCATTAAATATATATTCAAATTTTCTAGAAGGTGTTTTATTAGATGTTACAGATAAAGTTACGATGAAAAAATATTTATTGGAGGTTGATAAAAAATATAGGATAGATACAGTAATTGCAAATGCAGGGGTATCCTCTGGAGTGTCTGATATTAATGATATGGCAGATTTAGCAGAAAATATTTTCTCTACTAATGTTTATGGTGTTTTTAATACAGTACATCCATTGATTTCAATGATGAAAGATAGAAAAAGAGGACACATAGTTTTAATTAGTTCTATGAGTGCTTTTTTTGGACTAACTACAGCAGTTTTCTATAGTAGTTCAAAAGCTGCTATAAAATCATATGGAGAAGGACTAAGAATACTTTTGAGTGATTACAATATAGATGTTACAACAGTTTTTCCAGGTTTTGTGGAGAGCAATATAACAAGATCTAATAAGTTTAAAATGCCTTTCTTCATGGATACAAATAAAGCTGTTGCAATAATAATGAAAGGATTACAAAAAAGGAAGGGATATATATTATTTCCACTACAAATGCGTTTAGTGGTATATTTTATAAGTATATTGCCATTTGTTTTGAGGGAGGTAATATTAAAAAAATTACCAAGGAAGTAAATAATTTAAAAAATAAAGATAATATAGTAAACTACTATATACAGTGATTTTACTTAAGCAGGAGATTAAAATTATATGGCACAGTTTGTGTTAACAATGAAAGATGTTAAAAAGGTTTTTCCAGGGGGGAAAACTATTTTAAAAGGATTGTATCTATCATTTTTTGATGATGCTAAAATAGGTGTCTTAGGTCACAATGGGGCTGGTAAATCTACATTTATGAAGCTGGTGGCTGGAATAGATAAAGAATATTCAGGTGAAATATGGAGGCGTGAGGGTATAAAAATAGGATATTTATCACAGGAACCACAACTTGATTTTTCAATGAATGTTAAAGACAATATTCTAGTGGCATTGAAAGATATGAAAGACTTACTTGAGCAATTCAATCAGGTTAGCATGCAGTTTGCTGAAGTACAGAGCGATGAAGAAATGAATAAACTATTAGATTTGCAAGATTCTCTGCAGTCACAAATAGAAGCTAAAAATGCTTGGGATCTAGATAGACAAGTGGAAATTGCTATGGAAGCCCTTAGATGCCCTAATGCTGAGTCTCAGATTGCTAATTTGTCTGGAGGAGAAAAAAGAAGGGTTGCTTTATGTAAATTACTTCTAGAAAAGCCAGATATTTTACTTCTTGATGAGCCAACTAACCATCTAGATGCTGAATCAGTAGCATGGCTTGAGAGATATTTAAAAGAATATAAAGGAATGGTTCTTGTTGTTACTCATGATCGTTATTTTTTAGATAACATCACCACCTGGATTTTAGAGCTAGATAGGGGAGAAGGTATTCCTTATGAAGGTAACTATTCTGCTTGGTTATTTCAGAAACAAAAAAGATTAGAACAAGAAGAAAGAGAAGAATCAGCTAGACAGAGAATCTTAAAAAGTGAGCTTGATTGGATATCAAAATCTCCTAAAGCAAGGCAAGTTAAAAATAAAGCCAGAGTAAATGCATATGAAGATTTGCTGTCTAAAGAAAATGAAAATAAAGCTTACTCTTCTTCCTTAATAATTCCTCCGGGACCTAAGCTTGGTACTTTAGTTATCGAAGCAAAAGATATAAGCAAATCTTACGAAAATAAATTATTGATAGATAATTTAACTTTTAATATACCAAGAGGAGCTATTGTTGGTATCGTTGGGGCCAACGGAGCTGGTAAAAGTACTCTTTTTAGAATGATTACTGCTAAAGAAGTTCCAGATAAAGGTAAAATATCCGTAGGAGAGGCTGTTGTCCTTGGATATGTGGATCAGAGTCGTGATGATCTTGATGGAGGCAATACAGTATGGCAAGAAATTTCTGGAGGCAGAGATGAAATAAGTCTTGGTAGCAGAAATATACAAAGTAGAGCATATGTTGCGCAATTCAACTTCAAAGGTACTGATCAGCAAAAAAAATTATCACAACTTTCAGGAGGCGAAAGGAATAGAGTTCATTTGGCAAAAATGTTGAAATCTGGGGCTAATGTTTTATTGCTGGATGAACCAACAAACGATCTTGATGTTGAAACATTAAGTGCTTTAGAGACAGCTATTCTTGATTTTGCTGGATGTGCATTAGTTATTTCACATGATAGATGGTTTTTAGATAGAATATCTACGCATATTCTTGCCTTTGAAGGAGATTCAAAGGTGATTTGGAATGAAGGTAATTATTCTGATTATGAAGAAGATAAAATTAAAAGATTAGGACTTGATTCTGTTCAACCTAAGAGAATAAAATATAAATCTTTAGTGTAACAATGATTCTTGATGGTGTAATACTAGCTATTGGTAATTTTGATGGTGTCCATAAGGGACATCAAGAAATAATAGAGCAAACTAAAAAATTAGCTTTAGATAGTGGATTTGCTGAAAATTGGGGTGTGTTATTTTTTAGTCCACATCCTGTATCATTTTTCGAGAAAATAACAAACTATCTTTTAACAAATGACAAACAGAAGCGCAATTTATTGACTAGTTATGGTGTCCAAAAAATTTTTGAGATCGATTTTGCTGAGGTTTATGAGCATACACCTCAGGAGTTTTTATATAATGTTTTACTAAAGAGATTGAATGTTAAAGGTGTTGTAACAGGGAGTAATTTTGCTTTTGGTAAGGGAAGATCCGGGAACACAGAATTTTTAGAAAATTTTGCTATTAAAAACTCACTAAAGTATCTGAAAGTTCAAGAAAAACAACATAGTAATGGGCAAGTTTATTCTTCAAGTTTTATTAGGGAATGTGTGAGAGAAGGGAAGATGAGTTTAGCAGCAGAATTCATGGGACATAACTTTGTCATACAGGCAGAAGTTATACATGGTAGTAAATTAGCAAGACAGTTAGGATTTCCAACTGCAAATCTTGAAATATCCAACTATATACAACCAAAATATGGTGTATATGTTGTAAAGACTAAGGTAGATGGTCAAATATATGAGAGCATTGCTAGTTTTGGTTTGCGTCCTACAATTGATAATAAAGTAAAATTACCTATTTTAGAAGTTCATATTTTTAAATTTACTAAAGAAATATATGGTAAAAAATTAGAAGTGGAGTTTATTGATTTCATCAGAGAAGAAAAAAAATTTAGCGGACTGGATGAACTTAAAGTACAAATATCTGATGATATAAAACAAGCAAAGCATTATTTTAAAAAACTTAAGTAAGGAAAAATAAAATTATGGAAAAACCAATAAAACATTCAGTAAGATTGCCAAAAACAGACTTTGCAATGAAAGCTAATTTAAATGTTTTAGAAGCAGAAGTTATAAAAAATTGGGAAGAAAGCAATATTTACAAGCAAGTGATGGAAAAAAATTCTAATAACACTAATTTTATTCTACATGATGGTCCTCCTTATGCCAATGGAAACTTGCACGTTGGACATGCTTTAAATAAAATTTTAAAAGATATGTTAGTTAAATCTTATATGGTAAGGGGATATAGGACTCCATTTGTTTTAGGATGGGATTGTCATGGACTACCTATTGAGTGGAAAATAGAAGAAAAATATAAAAATAAAGGTATAAGTAAGGAAGAGATCAATGTGGAGAGTTTTAGGAAAGAATGCTATGATTTTGCTCACAAATGGATAGATATTCAAAAAGCAGAATTTAAAACTCTGGGAGTTATGGCAGATTATGATAATTCTTACGTTACTACAGCTTTTGCTGCGGAGGTGACTATAGTGTCGTCCATACTGAAATTACTACAAGAAGGAGTATTATATCAGGGGAAAAAGCCTGTTTTATGGTCTGTTGTTGAAAAAACAGCCTTAGCAGAAGCTGAAGTTGAATACAAAGATAAAATATCCGACGCTTTTTTTGTAGGTTTAAAAGTATTTGAAGCCAATACAAGAAGTCCTGCGTTATGGAGAGACGCTAGAGCTGTTATTTGGACAACTACACCTTGGACTTTACCATCAAATCAAGCAGTAGCATACTCTAAAAGTGTGACTTATGGTCTATATGAAACAACCGCTCTGGCAGATAGTATTGTTAGGCAAGGACTTAAGCTAATAGTTGCAACAGATTTAGCCGAAAATTTATTTAAGCAGATTAAAGTTGGTGCTAAAAAGCTAGATGAGCAAGTTGGACTAGAAGACTTTAAGTTTAGCCATCCTCTTTATGGTGTTGATGAGTTTTATAATAAAACTGTTCCAGCTTTAGCAGGAGACTTTGTTGAAACCACAGTAGGTAGTGGATTGGTACATGTTGCTCCATCCCATGGTGAGGACGATTTTTATTTATGCAAACAAAATGCCATCACTCCCGTAGAGTTAGTGCAGGATGATGGTGTGTTTTCTGCAACTACTCCAATATTTGCAGGTGAGCATATCTTTAAGGTAAATGATAAAATTGCAGAAAAATTGTTAGAGGCTGGAGCTTTATTATCAGCAGATAAATTATTACATTCTTACCCACACTCATGGAGATCAAAGGCTCCATTAATATACAGGCTAACTACACAGTGGTTTATATCTCTTGATAAAAGTGATGTTAGAAAAAGAGCGATAGAAAGCTTAGATACAATAGATTTTTTTCCTAAAACAGGCAAAAATAGGCTTTCAGCAATGTTAGAAGGACGTCCAGATTGGTGCATTTCAAGGCAAAGATCATGGGGAGTTCCATTGGGGATTTTTATTAATAATCAGACAAAAAAACCCTTGATTGATGATGAAGTATTTACAAATATATTAGATGCTTTTGCTAAAGATGGTTCAAATTCTTGGTTTAAAGAAGATCCAAGAAGGTTTTTAGGACAAAAGTATAATCATGATGATTATACTCCTGTTATGGATGTGGTTGATGTTTGGATCGATTCTGGACTTACTCATGACTATGTTTTAAAACAAAATAAAAATTTATCTTTCCCTGCCGATGTTTATTTAGAAGGATCTGATCAGCATAGGGGATGGTTTCAGTCTTCCCTTGTGATGTCTTTACTTATTTCTGGTGTTCCACCTTATAAAAAGGTTATCACTCATGGATTTATTATGGATGATAATGGGCAGAAAATGTCTAAATCTATTGGCAATGTAATTACGCCAGCCCAGATAATAAAAGAGTATGGTGCTGATATACTAAGATTATGGGTTGCTAGTGTTAATGTCGCTGAAGATGTTAATTTAGGGAAAAATATTTTAACTCAGCAGTCAGAATCATATAGAAAAATTAGAAATACTTTACGATATCTTATTGCTAATTTATCATATTATAATGAAGCTATGGAAGGACAACCATACTCAGAGATTGATCTTTGGATTCTCCATAATATGTACTGCTTAGATGAGTTATTTGAGCAAACTTTTACTAATACATTTACAATTCACTTGTTTTATAACAAAGTATTTAGTTTTATATTGAATGATTTGTCAGCTTTCTACTTTGATATAAAAAAAGATACATTATATTGTGATGCTTCAAACTCACCTGTTTTTATGGCTACTTTAAGTGTTATGAATAAGATGTTTAATTTAATGCTTAAATGGCTATCACCTATAATACCTTTTACGATGGAGGAGGCATATGCTAAAAGATATTCTAAACCCTTAGGTAGTTTATTTATTTTTGATTTTCCTAAAGCGGATAAGCTATGGTATAACGAAGAAATATTTAATCGTTGGGAGAGAATTAAGAAAATAAGGAAAGTAGTAACAGGTGCATTAGAGCAGAAAAGAGCAAATAAGGAGATAGGATCATCACTGGAAGCTGCTCCCATTGTATATCTTAATTATGATGATCAAAAATTACTAGAAAAGGTTGATTTTGCGGATGTTTGTATAACATCTGAGATAGTGATAGAGGATTTTTCTAAATTAAGCAATGAAGAAGTTTATCAGCTGGGAGAAATTGGAGAGGTGGCAGTAAAATTTGCAAAAGCTGAAGGGGATAAGTGTGAAAGATGCTGGCGTATATTTAAACATGTAGATACTAACTGCCTCTGTAGTAGATGTAGTAATGCTATAACTGGAGAATAAATATGATACCTAAGGTTTTAAGAAGTTTCACTATTACAGATTTTATAATAGTGTTATTGGTATCAGGGGGGCTGATATTTCTAGATCAGCTGATTAAAATGTGGATGATTAATAAATTAATGATAGGTGATTCTTATATTTCTATTCTGCCTTTTTTAGAGTTTAGGTTAGCTTTCAATAGTGGAGTAAGCTTTAGTATATTAAATAATCTAGATTATCGGTGGTTGTTATTAATTTCATTTGTTTCTTACTTGATTGCTTCTTATATGATTTTTGGTTTTTATAACACAAAAACTTTTGAGCTTTACCTTGTTATATGTCTTATCATGGCAGGAGCATTTGGAAACTTGATAGATAGGTATGAATATAAATATGTTGTTGACTATATCCATTTGTATTATAATGATTATAGTTTTCCTATTTTTAATTTAGCTGACTGTATGATAACTATATGTGCTACAATAATAATAAAAAATATATTTTTTAAAAAATCTCTTAAGGATTAGTTCGTGAAAAATAAGGTTATATTGTTGTTGATCTTAGTGTTGATTGCTGGATGTGATAAAAAAACGTTTCTTGTAACAAAAGATGTTTTAGATCCTTTTACTGTTTATTCCCATAATCCTTTATCTTTGCCTCCTATATATTATCTTTCTTCCCAGGAAGTAGCTGATGAAAGAAGATTCATAAAAGAAGGTGAAAAACGTGTGCAATCTTTACTTTTTGAATCGCAAATGCAAGTTGTTTTACCGTCTAAAAAAACCAGTGTAACTTTTAAGTCTACTGATGAAGAGTTTTTAAAATTAGCTCAGGCAGATAAAGATTTATCTACTATTAGAGATAAACTAGATGAAGAATCATTAGGATTAGTTTCTAAAGATAGCAATTTTATCAAAAGAATATTTTCAGATTACAAAGGGGAAGGCTTAGATGATAAACTTTCAGAATATAAAAAATATAACTCTTAAGTTTTTTGTTGTTTTATTTTTTGTTTTTTTAAGTAGTTATTCTTTTGCTAACGAGTATAAAGAAATAATTCTTAAGAACGGCTTAAGAGCCTATATTATAAAAACAAAAAGTCCAATAGTGACGCACGCTATTGCTTATAATGTTGGATCTGTAGACGAAGTATCATCTAAAGAAGGTATAGCCCATTTCTTAGAACATACTATGTTTCTGGGTACTAATAGATATTCAAAAAAAGATTTCTCAAAAATGATAAAGGAAATTGGTGCAAACTACAATGCGTTTACGTCTTCTGATATGACGTTATATTATATAAGTTTGCCAACCAGGCATTTACACAGAGCTATGGAATTCGAAGCTGATCGTATGCGTTGGTTATTATTAGATGAGAAGGATGTGGAAAATGAAAAACAAGTAGTTAATGAAGAACGTAAAATGTACGAGAATAATGTTTACGGAGTGTTTTATGAACTTTTTAATAGGTATGCTTTTCCTACAACTAATTATGGTAGAAATATAATGGGGTGGTATGATAATTTTAATAAAATCACAACAAAAGATCTGCGCAATTTTTATGAGCAATGGTATGCGCCCAATAATGCTGTGCTTTTTATTATGGGGAATGTAGATTTTAAAAACACAGAAAAAATGATTAACAAGTATTATGCTAGTCGTTCTAGTTCTAAGCATGCTTATGAAAGAGGTAGCTATAATGAGCAAATCTATTCTAACAAGATTCAGCTCGAGTTTAAAGATTCTAGATTAGAACAGGATTTATTGACAATATCTTTTTTAGTACCTTCTTTTGCTTCAGATGTATCCAGTGAAAAGAAAGATGCTTACTCTGCAATGATTATGACTAGTATTTTAGGTTCTAATTCTGGAAAACTATATAAGAAGCTAGTTTTAGAAAAAAAACTAGCGGTAGGTATATTTGTTGATTACGATTCTGGTAGAAAAGGGCATACCTTATTTTCTTTTAGAATATTACCTACAGGAACGGTATCAAATGAGATTGTATTACAAGAATTTCATGCATTACTTACAGAAATACTAAAGGAGTCGATATCAATAAAAGAGATAAATCATAGTGTGAAAATTATGAAAGATAACTCTGAATTTTTAAGGCAGCAGGAGGAAGATTATGTGTTTATGCTTGCTGGCTATGTTAATAGTGGATTATCCTTTCAAGAAGCATATGGATTACTAGATAGCTTATCTTCTATTAAGGTAGAGGATGTTAATTCTTTCAATAAAAAATATTTGATTGATAATAATTATATAGTTGGCAAAGCCTCTAAGAGATAAGGATTGAGTGATGAGTGAAAGTTCTTCAAAAAAAACTGGTATAAGTTATTTAGTTTACTTGGTGGTTACTATAGGTGTTGTATTTTTACTAATCACTTTATTTATGAGAAGTAATAAAAATAATGATCTTACTTCTTTAACACCCCTGGAAGATATGTTTTCTATGATTAAACCCATAGGGTTAGAAGTTACAGATAGTGGTATTTTATATGAAAATCATGATAGTAATCTTATATCTATAGATATAAGATTTAAAGGAGGTGCTGCTCTTGATCCAGTTGGATATGAAGGATTGACTTATATGTTAGTTGAAGCTATGGGTAAGGCTGCTGGAGGGTATTCTGTTTCTGAGTTTAGCCAGTTGCTTGAAGAGAATTCCATAGTTTTAAATTTAGATACCAATAGAGATCATATATCTATCCGTATGACAGTACTTTCTCATTATCGTGCTATAGCTTTTAGGATTTTAAAAATGATATTAATTTCTCCTAATTTTGGAGTAGAAGATATAAATTTAGTGAAAAATGAGACTTTATCTTATTATAAATTAATTTCTTCTCGACCAGAATATGAAATAGGTAAGCAATTAATAAATGAGATATTTAAAGGTCATCCTTACTTCAGAGAGATAGCAGGCAATAGTAATGTAGTTGCAAAAATAACTCCAAAAATCCTAAGGGATTTTAAAGACAAAGTGATTACAAAGGATAATTTATATGTTGCTGTTAGTGGTAGCATATCTTTAGACGAATTAAAACGTGAGCTAGATATTGTTTTTACAGATTTACCTAGAGGTAACGTGGATTTTCTTTCTTTATCCTATGTTGCTCCTAAGATTCCTAAGATAAGTAATAAAGTCATAGAAGTTCCTTTTGCTGGGGCGTCTCAAAGTGACATATTAATTGTTTTTTCAGCACCTTCAGCAGGAGCAGAGCGATATATGGAGGCAGCTTTATTAGATATTTATCTGGGTGGAATGCCTGAATCTCTATTGTTTGATGTATTAAGAAACGAAAATGGATTGGTTTATGGTATTGTAAGCAACTTATATTCTGATAGCGTAACAGATTATTGGATGATTAAATTAGCTACGTCTCTTGATAAATCTGATATAGCTATTGATAAGGTAATGGAAGTTTTAAAAAATATTAAAAATAAACAATACAAATTTAGCGATATTATGATAGCTAAAAACTGGGAATTAGATAATGAATTACGTAATTTTGTTAATAATGATAGTATATCTAGCTATCTTAATTCCTTTCAAATAAATGGCAATTATAAAGATATTATAAGAAATCGTGAAGCATTAAATGAGATTAATGAAAAAACAATGAATGATTTTACTAATTCTCTTGATATTACTAATGTTGCTGTAATTAAGATTGTTTCTAAAAAATAGTGTATGAGAAGATTATTTTTGTTGTATCCCTTGACTACGATTAATTAATAGTACTCTATTAAATCAAAAACAATTTTACTTTGTTATTTATATATTCATAATTACTTTCTCTATTATATTTTTTTATTGTGATCACTTGCGGATGTTATTGGGAGCAATCACAAAACAATAATTTTCTCTTTATTCTCTATTATAAGGGGATAACTAATAAAATTATATCTTAATTATATGATCATATGCACACTGCTAATTGATATTTAAATAGACTATATTTATTAAGAATTTATTAGATAAGACATAAAAATCGTGTTAGCAAAGAGACAAATGACTGGTAATTGGTGCAATTAGCAGAGAAAAAACATTAGTATTTAAGGAAATTTTATCTTGATTAAGGAGAGGGAGTAGAAATATTAGTTTAATTAATAATTATGTTAAAGATTTTATAGAGAATAGCAATGGAGGATAATAATGGATAGTCTACTTTTGAAGAACTATCAAAGTGAGTTAATGTTAGCTTTAGAGGAAGTGTTAAGGGAATTTGAAATGTTACCAGCAGAGGTGATAAAAGATTTTTGGAATCCGCAAAAGTGTAGAGAGGACTTACTACCATATTTAGCCTTATATTTAGGGGTAAACAGTTGGGATAGTAGTTGGAATATAAATCAGAAAAGGGCAGTGTGCCAGAGTGCTTTACTTGTAAATAAGCAAAAAGGGACTTTACAGAGTTTAAAGGATGCATTAAGAGCATTGAATTTAAATGCAACACTTGTAGAGTGGTGGCAGAATGGAGCTGAGAGAGGAACAGCAGAAATAAATTTACATGAGAATGAGATTATTTACTCAGAGGAGCAATATAAGGTTATTTATAAATTAATTAATGAGGTTAAAAGATTATCGCTAAGAATAAGTTTGAGAAAAAGAAATAGTATAAAGGGAAATTTAGTAGTTGGAGGAGCGGTTGGGTTGTTAAATAACACAAGTATAGCGTTTACAGCCTTAGGATCTAAAACTCTAAGATCAGAAGGTAAGCATTACATTGGGGCAAGTTTTAATTTTGTCCACAGAATAAATATATAACAAGGGAGATAAGGATGGGAGCAATAATAACAAAGCTAGGCTTAAAGAAGATAGCAAGTGCGACAGTTGATAATCCACTAAAGATAGAGAAGTTTGCGCTAGGAGATGGAGGAGGAAATGAAATAATTCCTAATGCAGATATGAAGTCACTAGTGGGAGAGAAGTATAGAGACTTCATTAATGATAAGTATGCAAATAATACGAACACAGTATTTGAGAGTGTACTAAGGGCGAATGCTAAAATAGAAAAAGGCTTTTATATAAGGGAGCTAGGACTGTTTGATGAGAGTGGAGATTTAATAGTAGTAACGGAGGTACCTCTGCAGTATAGGGCTGCGACGAAGGAGGGGAATATACTAACGGAGTTGTTGTTTAATGTTGTAATTCAGGTAGATAATGCGGACGTTATAGAGATTAAACTAAATGAGCAAGCATTTGCAACTGTGGACGCTTTGCATAGGGAGAAAGTGGAAAGGGTACAAGAGGATATTAATACGAACACTAGGATAAATAATTTAAACTCAAATCAAGTTAAGGTAAGCAGTGGAAATTTTCCTAACTTAAATAATACGCAGGAAGCATTAGATAGTTTAAAGACAACAGATAAAGCTTTGATGGAGATGGATAATAACCTAAAGAATATTATAAGGGATTTTTATAAGATGTTTTTAGGGGTTGCAATTAATACTTTTAATCATACTCCTTTTTGGAATCCTCATTACGTTGAGGTTATGTGGTGTAGTGGTCAGCTGCTAAAGGTGGTTGATTATCCTGAACTTTATGCTGTTTTAGGTACTAGATGGGGAGGAGAAGCTGGTGTGAATTTTAATTTACCAAATACTCATGATAGAGTCTTAAGGACTGTTGGATCGCTTATGCCATGGACTTATCAAGAAGATGCCATGCAAAACATTACAGCTTCTCTGCAAGGTTTTTATTGGAAAGCGCTTAATGCTGGTAAGGAACCTATTGGTAGTGGAGCAATTCAAACATATGCAGGTCCAGATACATTTGGAGGAGATTTTTGGGCTGCTGGGTTGAAATTCTATCATCTTGATTGGTCATTTGATGCTAGTAGGGTAGTTAGAGTAGCTAATGAAACCAGGGTTAAATCGCTAGGAGTAGGAACACTTATGGTGGTAAAGGTTAAGATTTAAGTAAGCATAAATTTTTTTATTAAGTGGAGTAATTAATAGCAAAATTAATAACGCAAAAAGAATAACAAGGGAGATAATGATGGGGGCAATAATAACAAAGATAGGCTTAAAGAAGATAGCAAGTGCGACGGTTGATAATCCACTAAAGATAGAGAAATTTGCAGTGGGAGATGGAGGAGGAAACAAAATAAGTCCTAATGAGGATATGAGGTCTCTTGTGGGAGAAAAATATAGGGATTTCATTAATCATAAGTATACGAACAATACTAACACAGTATTTGAGAGTGTACTAAGGGCGAATGCTAAAATAAAAGAGGGCTTTTATATAAGGGAGCTAGGATTGTTTGATGAAGCAGGAGATTTAATAGTAGTAACGGATTTACCGTTGCAATATAGAGCTGCAACAAAGGAAGGGGATATAGTAACAGAACTGTTGTTTAATATTGCAATTCAAGTGGATAATTCTGATGTAATAGAAATTAAGCTTCATGAACAAGCTTTTGCAACTGTGTATGCCCTAAATATATTAACAAATACTGTAAACGAATTAATAAACTCAAGAAATAAATTTATAGAATCTTGTGTAGGCATAGAAAAACTATTCAATACAGATAATAGTCATAAAGATAAGAATATTTTGAATATAGGGGTAAAAATATATGCATTAATGGATGAGAGTAATATTTTATTAATTAAGGATTATCCTATTCTTTTTAGGAATATCAAGGGGGTAGATAGGGGAGATGGAACTTTTGCCATGCCAAAATTTCATGATGGTACAATAAGGCACGTGAAGAAAAATAGTAACAGAGGCTTAGGAAGTTTTGAAGAAGATACCTTACAGACGCATACTCATAGCAATACACATAGGCATATGATGCACCCTCATCATCATCCTATTGATGATATAAGAGGTTCTTTTGGTAGTGTGCCTTTTTTTTTAGGAGATGGTGTTATTCGTGGAAGTAATGGAGGATTTTTTATTGAAGGAGATTTAGGACTAACAAATATATTTGTAAATAATTCTCTTGGTAATAGAAATGTGAATAGAACCGTATTTAGTTCTCATAAAGCAGGAGTTAAAACAACTAATATGGAAACGTCAACGATGTCCGATACATCAATTACAACTGATGAAGGCAATGCTAGAAAATCAGAAGAGACTAGAATGAAGAACACAAGTGGTCAATGGTATCTGTTGGCAAAGATAAATATGTAAAACTGCTATAATTCTTCCAACTCACAAAGTAGAGCAAGGTATGTACTTTGATAGTTAATTTGTAGTTAGAGTGGCCAATGAGACCAGGGTTAAATCGCTAGGAGGTAGGTACACTTATGGTGGTAAAGGTGCATATATAAGGAGGGATAAATATATAGAGCTAACGCTTAAACTTTTTTATTGAGGTAGTAATTAATAGCAAAATTAATAACAAGGGAGAGAAGGATGGGAGCAATAATAACAAAGATAGGCTTAAAGAAGATAGCAGGGGCGACAGTTGATAATCCACTAAAGATAGAGAAGTTTGCGCTAGGAGATGGAGGAGGGAAGGAAATAATTGCTAATGCAGATATGAAGTCATTAGTGGGAGAGAAGTATAGAGATTTGATTAATGATAAGTATGCAAATAATAATAAAACAGTATTTGAGAGTGTACTAAGGGCGAATGCTAAAATAGAAAAAGGCTTTTATATAAGGGAGCTAGGACTGTTTGATGAGGAGGGAGATTTAATAGTAGTAACGGATGTACCTTTGCAGTATAGGGCTGCGACGAAGGAGGGGAATATACTAACGGAGTTGTTGTTTAATGTTGTAATTCAGGTAGATAATGCTGAGGTGATAGAGATTAAACTAAATGAGCAAGTTGTTGCAACAGTAGATATGATGAATAGGATTCTGAGTAGAGTAGAGAAATTAGAAGTAGATAAGAGCAAATTGATAGAGGCAAGTGTAGGCATAGATAAATGGTTTAATACAGATAATAGCTATAGGGATCAAAATATAGTAACTATAGGTATTAAAACATGGGCATTAATGGATGAGAGCAATATTTTATCAATTGCAGATTATCCAATACTGTTTAGGAATATCAAGGGAGTAGATAGGGGAGATGGGACATTTGCCATGACAAAGTTTTATAATGGCACCACAAGACATATGCACAAAGGTAGTGGCAGAATTTTAGGCTGTTATGAAGAAGATAGCCTACAAGCACATACTCACAGCAATACACATAGGCATATGATGCACCCTCATAATCATCCTATTGATGATATAAGAGGTGAGTTTGGAATAGGTCAGGCTCATGGAAGACAAATGGAATTTAGTGATCTATGGGCACAGGGAGCTTTTGCAAGAATGAATGGAGGGTGGAAATCACATGTAATATCATGGAATTATTATGGTGCATGGGAGTGTGGTCATTATGAATTTAGTTCCCATGGAGCTGGAGTTAAAACAACTAATATGGCAACTTCAACGATGCACGATACATCAATTACAACCGATGAAGGCAATGCTAGAAAATCAGAAGAAACTCGTATGAAAAATACATCTGGTCAATGGTACATATTAGCAAAAGTTAATATTTAAAACAAAGTAAGGCTTGCAAGCTGATTGAGGAAATATGCAACAATATACTGTAAGTTACAGATTGTGAATAAATAGATTTGTAAAACTTATGAAAGAATACAACTTATATCTCTTATTACTTTCTTAATAAACTTAGATTCCTTTTTATTAATTAATTATATTTTTTATTGTTTTCTATATTAAGAATTATGCCAAGCCCACTCATCATTGTAATCATAGACGTTCCCCCATAGGAAATTAGAGGCAAAGGAACTCCAACCACTGGCATTAATCCACTTACCATCCCTATATTAACAAAAATATGCACAAATAGCATAGTTGCTATTCCTGTAATTATATATCTGCCATAAGCATATGGACACCGACTAGTTATGTTAAATAATGTAATTATAATTAACCCATACAAGATAATTATTACACTAACTCCTATGAATCCAAATTCTTCTGATATCAAAGTAAAAATGAAATCTGTGTGTTTTTCTGGTAGAAAATCTAGCTGTGCTTGAGTTCCGCTTAAAAAACCTTTACCAATAAATCCACCAGAACCAATAGCAATCTTTGATTGAATAATGTGATACCCAGAACCCAGCGGATCTCTTTCTGGATTAAGAAAAGTTAATACCCTTTCTTTTTGATAATTATGTAAATTGATCCATGCAATAGGAAGTATTAATAATAAAGTAAAACCTATTATGATAAAATACTTCAGTCTAAATCCAGATACGAAAAATAATGCTCCCACAATTGTTGCAATCATTACCGCAGTTCCAAGATCTGGTTGTTGCAATATAAGAAAAAAAGGTACTATTGATAATATAAAAGGATATATATAAAATCTTAATTTACCTACTTGGGATGCTGAAAAATTATGAAAATATTTTGCTAGCATCAAAATTATTGCAATCTTAATTATTTCTGATGGTTGAATCATGAATAATCCTAAATTTATCCACCTTTGTGCTCCAAGTCTTACAACCCCTATAATATCAACTAATAGTAGTAAAAAAACAGCTATGTAATAAAAATAATTAGTTAGTAAAAAAATTATTTTTAGATCTATTTTTAAAATTACAAATACAATTATAAATCCTAAGATACATTTTATCATATAAGGAAACGCATATTGATAAAAATCACCACCGCCAGCACTGTATTGCATTACTATACCAATTGCACAAATTATTAGAACTAAGATTAGTAAAATTCTACTTGGATAAGTAATGTGAAAAAAATTTAAATATCTTTTATTCATAATTTCTTTATTTCCTGCTGAAGATGATTTTATTTATTCTCTCATTTTCTTCTTCGTAAAACGGATATCTTTCCTTAAGCATCTTTGCAATTTCCCTAGCTAAAGGTGCAGCAGTTATTGCAGCACTACCTCCATGCTCAATAACAACAGATATGGCGTAAAGATCCTCATTTTTAGATGATACATATCCAACAAACAATCCATGATCCCTTCTATTCCAAGGTACAAGATGATTGGGAATAATCCCTTCTTGTCTTTCTTTTAAAGATATTCTTCTTACTTGTGATGTGCCAGTCTTACCAGATAAAATCCAACTAGGGTCATATGTATTTGCTAAAATACCACTGCCTCCTTTTTCATTTACTGTATTATATAGAGCTTTTTTTATTAATTCAAAATGCTCCTTTGGATAATGTAATACTTTTTGTGCTGTATCTTGTTTGGGATATACAACCTTATCTTCATATTCTATATTTTTAAGCAAAGAGTATTTATAATCCATGCCGTAGTTGGCAATCAATGAGATCATTTTATTAAGTTGCAATGGTGTTACTAGCCAATTACCTTGACCAATCATAGCTATAATTTTATCACCAAATACACTTTTTTTAGTGCTTTCCTCATTGATTATAGTTTTTCCTTTAGCCTCATTTGGTAAAATATTAAGGTGTTTTTTCCCAAACCCAAAATTTTTTGAAGCCTCATCTATATATTTAGAATCAAGAAGATTAGCTAAATTATAATAGTATATATCGCAAGATTGTGATATGGATTTCTCTAAATTAACTTTACCGTGTCCCTTTCTTAACCAGCAATGGAAACGATCTCTACCAACTTCGTGATATCCTTTGCATTCAAAAGTAGTATCGGCTGTTATTACTCCTTTTGCTAAAGCTTCTAAGGCAAGCATCGGTTTTATCGTTGATCCAGGTGGATATAGTCCCATCATAGGTTTGTTAGATAATGGTGCTTTTTCATTCTCTAAAAGCTCTGACCACACTTTTGCTGGAATACCCTCTGTAAATAAATTGGGATCAAAACTAGGATAAGATGACATAGCTAAAATTTTTCCAGTCTTTATTTCGCTTACAACCGCACTGGCGCTATTATATTCTGATAACAACTCGTAAATTTTATTCTGTAAAGCAGAGTCAATAGTTAATGCAATATTATTACCAGGTATGGACGTTTTTTGTTCAAGCTTTCTAATTATATGTCCATGGGCATTAATTTCATATTTAGAGTAGCCAACACTACCTTTAAGGAATGCATCAAGCGATTCTTCCATCGCATATCTTCCAATTTGCCAATGGGGCACATTATTACTTTTAGATAAATCATTAGTTATGCTAGTATATCCTATTAAGTGCGCTAAAGCATCAGAGTAGGGATAATTTCTTCTATAAAATGGTCTAATAAATACTCCGGGTAAATTGTATGAGAATGTTTCTATAGCGGCTATTTCACTTTGGCTGAGGTTTTGTTTAACTAATATTGGAAAATGAGCTGGCTTGTTTTTATAATCATATAAGATTCTTGCCTTTTCATCGGCGTTAATCTCAATAATCGAAGTTAGAGTATTGATAAATAAATTAACATTCTTAGGTATTTGTGATTTTATAAATAATAATTCCCATAAAAATAAGTTATCTGCTAGTCTGATATTAAGATTATCAAAAATAATCCCCCTTTTGGGAATTATTGGCACCAAATTAGTTCTATTTTTGTCAGATAAACTGTTGAAATGAAAGTTCTCCCTAATCTGTAGATAAAAAAAACGAATTATTAATGTAAACAGTAACCCTAATTTTATTATGAGTAAAATAAATACTCTTCTGCTAAACACTTTATTACTACTTTGCATGATCTCTAAAACTTAGGAGTTGTTGTTTTATATAATCTTATTATATTATATAATAATGGAAACATTAATAATGACCATAATATAAAACTGATAGGGCTGACAAAATTAACATTTACAAAAATAGATAGTATCTTAACAAATAGCATCATTGAAATGATATTTATACTATAAAACATATAAGCAGAAAGGAAATCTTTAGTTTTTAAGTACCTCATTTCTATTTTGCAAATAATATACATAATCATAAATATAAACGAACTTAATCCAAAAATAACATCATTAACAGCATCTAAAGTCAAACCGCTAATAAAGACTATAATCAAGCTTAATTTCTTTTCTTCCATAAAAATACAATAAAAAACAGAAGAGTATATAAATACAAACAACAAAAAATTCAAATAACCACTGCTAATAGCCTGCAATACAACAAGTACTAACAACAGTATAGAAGGAGTGTATTTTTTAAGAATTTTTTTTATATTTTTTTTCATTTTTATTTAACAATATGAACATAATCTAAATTTAGAAAGTTTTCAAAAAACTGTATTTTCCAAGTATATTCATTACTATTTATATCTTTTTTATTTTGCCTAATAGTTCCAACTGCAATATGTTTTGGGAAAGTCCCTTCAAGACCTGAGGTATATGCAACTTCTCCATCAATCATCTTTATGTCTTGTGAGTAAGGAATTACTGCTGGTTCTTTCGTTCCGTCACTAGTTATAATCGCATTAACTTTAGAGCGTTCAGTTATCACAGAAAGTCTGAAATTTTTGTTGAAAATTGTCATTATTCTAGCAGATTTTGCTTTAACGTCATAGGTATATCCAACAACACCAGTTGAAGATATAACTAGTATATTCTCTTTAATCCCTTGTTCACTACCAATATTAATACTCAAATTATTACTAATTGAACCTATAGAGTTTGATACGACAGATGTAGTAATAATATCAACCATACTTTTACTATCATATATATTAAGAAGAGAATTTAGAGAGAAAATTTTATTTTTTAAATACTCAACCTCTATGCTTTTCTTACTTAAATAAGCAATCTCCATTTTTAATTTTTTATTCTCTTCCCGTAATTCCTCTATTAGTTTAGATTTAAAACCAAAGTCATTTATATAAGAATATAATCCGTCTTTTACAAAATATCTAACAGCTAACATATTAGTTTTAACTTTACCAGATATGCTTAGATTGAAATCATGATTGAAAAAATTAAAAATCAATATAATGAACGATACAGATAGTAATACAAGCCACAGAGGAGCATTAATATAATAAGACTTGTAATTGTTAGATGCCATTAATACTCCAAACTAATTCAACATTAGCATTTAATAATAGGTAAACATATTTTTGAATTTATCAAAATTCTCAATCATTTTACCAGTACCCCTAGCTACACATTCCAGTGGTTTAGGTGCGATAATAACTGGTACTCCAGTTGCTTGTGAAATAAACACATCAAGATTTTTCAATAGACTTCCACCACCAGCTAAGACTATACCTTTTTCCATAATATCACCAACTAACTCAGGAGGAGTTCTTTCTAGAGAATCCCTACATATGCCAAGGATACCCTGTATGGATTGCGATAATGCTTCTTGTATATGGAATTCATTTAGTGTGATTTCTTTGGGAACACCAGAGAGAAAATCCAATCCTTTAACTGTTATGAAGTTATCTGGGTTTTTATTAGTAATAGTAGCATAACCTATTTTTTCTTTAATTTTTTGGGCAGTAGTTTCACCAATCATCATATTATAATTTTTTCTAACGTATTGGACTATATCTTCATCCATCTTGTCTCCGGCTATCTTAGCACTTCTAGAGTATACTATACCTCCTAAAGACATAACTGCAACTTCTGTTGTGCCACCTCCTATGTCAACAATCATTGAACCAACAGGATCCATAATGGGTAAAGCAGCACCTATAGCTGCTGCTATTGGCTCTTCTACAAGGTAGACGACATTACCTCCAGCGTTATATGCAGAATCTTGTATTGCCCTTCTTTCAACAGGAGTAGAACCAGAAGGGACGCATACTAATATAAGAGCTTTTTTCATATAAGAGTGCTGATATACTTTTTTTATAAAATACTTAATCATCTGCTCAGCAACTTCAAAATCTGCGATTACACCATCTTTCAGAGGCCTTATGGCGCTTGTATTGCCAGAGGTTCTACCAAGCATTTTCTTTGCTTCGTTTCCAACGGCCAATACTTTATTATTATTACCTATTTTTTGTATGGCAACAACAGAGGGCTCATTTAACAGTATCCCTTTATCTCTTATATAGACTAAAGTATTAGCTGTTCCTAAGTCTATGGCTATATCAACAAAAAACAGGTCTCTTAATTTTTTCGTAAACATTTTCTACCAATAATAAAAAGTTATATAATAGAGGCTTAATAAAAATGACATCTATCGAAGCTACAACTGTAGTATAATACTTTAATCTGTTAAATTAAACATATTTTTTAATGTATCAACAAAATTTTTTCTCACTGAAAGATCTATAGATATTTTATCAATAATTTTATTATTGAACCACGTAAACTGTTTTTTTGCATAGTTACGGGTGTGTTTTTGTATTAGTTCCAATGTTTGTTGAGGGGTTAATTTTCCATTTTTCATCAAATATATTTCATATAGGCCGATGATTTTTTTCAAGTGCTGGTTGTGTGTCGTTATTTCAAATATTTGTTCTGCTTCTTTAAAGACGCCTCTTCTTATCATTTTTTCACTTCTATCCTTTATGCTTTCATAAATTAGCTCTCTGTCTTTGTGAACAAAGAGATTTATAAAATTACCATTAATATATTTTTCCCTAGGTAACTTTTGAAAAGATGTTATAGTTTTCCCTGAGCATAAATAAACCTCATAAGCACGGATAAGTCTTTGAGAATCATTAAATTTCATTACAAAACTATTGTCAATTTTTCTTATAAGCTCTGTGAACTTATCTTTTCCTAAATTTTCATAAGTAGAAATAGCCTTAATCTTACATTCGTAATTTGATGGAATTGGTGATATTCCTTCTAAAATTGTATTGATATATAATCCACTACCTCCAACAATTATAGGTAATTTATTTGATTTTCTACAAACATCAACTGCGTTTTCCACTAATCTAAGCCATTTCATTAGAGAAGAATCCTCCATTATTGATAGATAGGCAAATAATTTATGTTCTATGTTTTTTTGCTGATGTTTTGTTGGTATGTTAGAGAGGATAGGAGCTTCCTTATAAATTTGCGTGCTATCAGCATTTATAATAATGCCATCTAACAAGATTGATAGTTCAATAGCAAAATCAGATTTTCCCGATGCTGTAGGACCAAAAACTAATACAACATCATTTTTTTTGTTTATATTTTTTTTATTTATGTTTATCATTTTTCTTGTATAGATTGTTTTTATGAAAAACCTTTCTGAGTGTTATTATAACATAGCTATTGTAACATAGGTCAATTTTAATGATTTCATTAGCATTATTTGAGCCAGATATTCCACAAAATACAGGAACTATACTTAGGATGTGTGATTGCTTAGGAGTGCATCTTGATATTATAGAGCCCTGTGGTTTTATTTTTGGCGGACAACATATGCGCAGAGCCACCATGGATTACATTAACACTGCTGATTATACTTTGCATGATGATTTCACAGCTTTTTTGAATTATATTCAAAAAAACAACAAAAGAATAATTTTATCAACTACAAAATCCAGTGTTAACTATCTAGATTTTGTTTTTATGCAAGGAGATGTTATTTTAATGGGTAAAGAAAGCAAGGGAGTGCCAGAATATGTGCATAAATTAAGTGATAGTAAAATAAAAATACAAATGTTAAATAGTAAGCGTTCCTTGAATTTAGCTGTATCTAGTGCTATAATCATAGGGGAAGCCATTAGACAAATAAGATGTAAGCTATAAAGATGGTGCCACCGACATGAATCGAACATGCGACCCCATCATTACCAATGATGTGCTCTACCACTGAGCTACGGTGGCTATGCTATGAGTACTATATAGCGTAATTATATTATTGTAGATAAAAGTAATAATTGCAAAATATTTTTTTTTCACTAGAATAAGCATAGGGATAACATTACTAGAGATGTGTTGCATGCAAAAAAAAACAGAGCACGAAATAAATTTAAAGGTTTCCCTTAAGGCAAAAATTTTAAAGGATAATTTACGGAAAAGAAAAATCCAAAAAGATAAACGCAAAAAAGTATCATTAGAGGCACAAGATAGTTTAAAAGATGCAGATAATAAGAGGTAAACGTTATTAATGGACGGTAGTCGTGATAGAATTAAGATAATTGGAGGTATTCCTATTGAAGGAAGAATAAAAATATCAGGAGCAAAAAACTCAGCATTGCCACTTGTGATAGTTTCTATTTTAACCAATCAAAAATTAGTATTACAAAGAGTTCCTAATCTACTGGATATGCAAACAGCATTTAATATTTTGCGAGAACTAGGGGTTAGTGTAAATTATGAAAATGAGACCGCTATTTTACAAGCAAATAATATTAACAACTTCACAGCTTCATATGATTTAGTAAGCTCAATGAGGGCTTCTGTGTTGATTTTAGGGCCGCTACTTGCCAGATTTCACAAAGCTTTGGTTCCTTTGCCAGGTGGGTGCTCAATTGGGTTAAGACCAGTAGATTTGCATATAAAAGCTTTAGAAAAAATGGGAGCAACCATTAGTATAGAACATGGGAATATAGTTGCATCAGCCAAGGGTGGATTAAGAGGAGCTGAGATAATTTTTGATAAAATTTCTGTTGGTGCTACTGAAAATATTCTAATGGCAGCAACGCTTGCGAAAGGGATAACAACGATTGTTAATGCGGCTCGTGAGCCAGAAATAGTTGATTTAGCAAAGTGTTTAGTAAAAATGGGTGCCAAGATAGAGGGAGTTGGTAGTGCTGTTATAAAAATTACCGGAGTTAATTCTCTAAGTGGGGCTGAGCATACGGTTGTTACTGATAGAATACAAGCAGGTAGTTATGCTATTGCTGCTGCTGCAACTGCTGGTCATGTGTTTCTTGAAGAAGTTGAGAGTAATATTTTTGGTGAATTCTTAGATGTTCTAAGAAAAACAGGAGTTGTTGTTAATGAGTTAGAAAATAATACAATCGAAGTTATTTCCAATGGAGTAATACATCCTGTAGATATTACTACAGCACCTTATCCGTATTTTCCTACAGATTTGCAGTCACCCTTTAGTGCTCTTATGACTATAGCCAGGGGTAAATCTGTTATTAATGAGCGAATTTTTGAAAATCGTTTTACCCATGTGCCCGAATTAATCAGAATGGGAGCAAGTATTAATATTACGGATCATTCCACGGTTGTTATTGATGGTGTTAATAAGCTTTATTCTGCTGAGGTGAAGGCCACTGATTTAAGATCTTCTTTTAGTCTTATTATAGCAGCTTTAGTTGCTGAGGGAGAAACAACTATATCTGAATTGCATCATTTAGATAGAGGTTATGTTAATGTTATTAATAATTTATTACAACTAGGTGCAAAAATTAAGCGAGGAGTTAATATTTAGTGTCAGATTTTGATGTTAAGCAAGATGAGAAGGGGATTGCCCTAACTGGTGAGGTTATAGAAATATTACCTAATACAAAATTTAAGGTTAAATTACAGAATGGCTCAATAGTTTTGGCTCATACTGCTGGTAAGATGCGCAAACACCGTATCAGGATTATTCTTTATGATACGGTAACAGTGAGAATAAGTAATTCTGATATTGAAAATCTTAAGAAAAAAGATCATTTAGTGAATGCAAGGTTAGAGTATCGTTTCAAAGCGGATATGAAGCCTCAAGGGGTAATACAAGATAAAAATGATTAATTCTGATTTACAAAGATTAATCCTAGCCTCTGCCTCTCCAAGGAGGCTTGATTTATTGAGAAAAATAGGGATAGATCCTGATATTGTTTTTCCTGTTGATATAGATGAGATTCCTAAAAAAAATGAAAAACCTTATCCATATGTAAAAAGGATAGCATGTGAAAAAATAGAGGCTGCTTTATCTTTTCACAGTGGTGTATTTATTATTGTTGCTGATACTGTTGTTATTAGGGGATCAACTATTTTGGGTAAACCTAAAGATCTTTCAGAGGCAAGAGCATTTCTTAGGATGTTAAGTGGTAAACGGCATCATGTCTTAACTTGTTACGCTGTATGTTCTCCCAGTGGAAAAATAGTTAGCAGAGTTGTTGATAGTGTTGTTTTGCTTAAGAAGCTTTCTTCAGAGGAAATAGAGTGGTATTTGGCTAGTAATGAGTGGCAGGGAAAATCTGGGGGATATGCTTTACAAGGAAAATTTGAGCTTTTTGTTAAGCAGATTAATGGATCTTTATCAAATATTATGGGATTGCCATTATTAAATGTGTATCATACATTGATTGGGATGGGATATGTGTTTAATTATGGGGATATATCAGATGTTCAATATTAAGTTTATATATCACTCAACAAGTTTTTTTGAAAGTATTTTTAAAATTGTGGATGGTAAATTACATAGTTTTTTTTATCAGCCTAAGGGAGAAGACACTCCTTGTATTGGCGATATTTACTTAGGGCAAGTGGATAGTATTGCTAGTAACATTGGGGGATATTTTTTACATCTTGGTGGGAAAAATAATTGTTTCATGCAATTTCATAAAAGTAATACTAGCTTGAAAATTGGCGATAAGGTAGTTGTGCAGGTTATTAAGGTAGGAACTTATCCTGATAAGTTGGCTGTTGTGTCAAAAGATGTAGGTCTTTCTGGAGTTTTATCTGTGTTAAAACCTATGGATTCCTCAGCTGAGGAGCAGAAAATAATTTTCCCTAAAAAGCTTACACAAAATGATAGAGATAATGTATTACAGTCTATAAAGGAAGATTTCACTAAGTTTGGCATCATTATAAGGAATGCTTATAAGCATGATTTTTTAGAGGCTTTAATTCTAGAATTAAAGCTTTTAAAAGATACATGGCATAGCCTTGCCTTGGATAATAAAATAGGCTTATTACATAGAAGAAGTTTTCTAGAGAATATTTTATTGCTGAATTCAAAAGAATTGCCACAAGAAATTATTACACAAGATATATCATGTATTAGAATAGCTAAAGAACTTTCTTCTAAGTACCGATTTTTAAATATAAAAACCACAGGCTATATACCTACAGCAGGTGAAAATATTTTAGATTATTATGATATTAAGGAAGATTTTTCAATGATGCATGATTCTAAAATAAAATTAAACAATAATCTAAATTTAGTATTTTATGAGGAAGAAGCCTTTAATTATATTGATGTTAATTTTTTTCAAGAAAGTTCCTTTACCCTATTGAAGGACGAAGCCATATATAAAGCCAATATGGCTATTATCCCCTTTATACTAAGGCAGATTATTTTAAGAAATCTAAGCGGGCAGATCTTTGTAGATTTATTAAAACTTACTAATAAACAATATCGGAATAATATTTTATCTTTTTTAAAAAAATCCTTTGAAAGTGATCATAATAAAACTTCAGTGCTTGGATTTTCTAATATGGGAGTCCTTGAGATATCTAGACAAAAAAAAGGTAATAGCTTTAAAATAACTAATAAATATGATCTAAATTATCAGTTATTTATTTTGTTATGGCAAATTAATAATCATATTGCCATGGGAGAAACTAACTTAAAGGTTTATATATCGCAACAACAACTAAACTATCTGAATATGATCGCTAAGCAAGATTTAATTTCTATTAATAATTTACTGACTAACAAGTTACAGTTTATTATAGAAGATAGTAGAGCAAGAGCATATTTAGCAGTGGGTAATTAAAAACATGCATAAAAAAGTTCAAAAATGTCCTATTTGCACTACAGAGTTATCAAATTCAGTAAACACAGCTCCTTTTTGCAGTAATCGTTGTAAAGAAATAGATTTACATAAATGGTTTACCCAAGCTTATAGTGTTCCTGTGGTTGAGTATGATGATATTGACAGTGAAGACTTAGAGTCCTCCTTAACTTCAGAGAATGATGAATAATCATAAAAAATTACTAGACAAAATTTAATTTTAAAATTAAAATAGTTTTGTACTCGTAAGTAATTTCAAATTTATCCAAGTAAAGGATAAGTATGCCCAAGTAGCTCAGTTGGTAGAGCGGAGGACTGAAAATCCTTGTGTCGGTGGTTCAATTCCGCCCTTGGGCACCATGCATATGGCTCAAGCTTTTTTCAAAGCTTCATTTATTTCCTTCTCAAGAACTTTCTTTACCCTTGCCTCTATACCTTATCCTTCATCATTCTCTACTTCCCTTATTATACCCATAGTCAATATATAGTCACCACTTTTACTGCTTTTTACCAATTTATTTGACTAGGATTCTTACCTCTTTTATCTTATTTATCTTATCTATCTTCCTTCCTTCCTCTATCTCTATAACCCCTTGGCATCAATTTAAACACTTCAGTTGATAGCCTTGAATCACTATTTTGTGCAGGTAGTCTCATAATAATGCTAAAAATATGTATACTGTTTTCATTATTTAGGTTTACTTATTTATAAGTTCATGAGAAAAATAAACTCTTAAAAAATTAGTATTCTCTTCCATATTCCTTAAAGAGCTGTAAGGGATATCATATCATGGATCCTTTGATAGTCTTTGACAATAGAAAAGAGCGACAACTACTAGGTTTGCCAAGGGGATATTTAAAATATCTAGCTAAAAAGTTGGACAAATAAGAAAAATAATAAAGTAAGATCCTTTTTTTATTTGAAAAAAATCCTCTAATGATTTTTCCACATTAGAGGATTAGCAACTTATTTTTTTCTTGCTACAAATTATTTGCTTTGATTTTTACATTTATTACAAAATCTGTCTAGAGCCAGAGGGTCTTCTAATTTGAATATCAATCCCACATAAACAGCAAAGTAAGCAAATAGATGGAGATATTGATCTAGCAAAGTAAGAGTTCCGGCAGAAGAAGCTTTTGATCCTAGTAAAAATATTGCCATTAAGGCAATTCCAGCGTATGTACCAACTTTTCTCCATAGACCAAACACTAAAGAAGCACCGATAAATAATTCCCAAAATGGAGTTAAATAAGTAAGAATATATAGTGAAAATTTTGGAAAAAATATTAACACATGGGGTGCTACTTTCGCTTCTGCTCCATGGAAGCTTCCAAGGAAAAATTTTAATAAACCAAATTGTTCTGGATCAAACTTACTAATAAGTAACTTAATAACTTTATCATAGCCTCCAATAAGCATTGTTACCCCTGTTGCTATTCTAAATAATGAAAAACCGAAATGCATTTTTTTACCTGTTTATAATATTAATATATAAAACTCACATCAATAAATGATATTTCATTAATGTGAGTTTGAGTAGCTAATGCTATAATGGATCTTAAATTATTACAATATAAATTTAAAAAGTGAGCAATTTTATGTGGGATTTAACAAACCTATTATAAGATAATCAAAAAAAACTCCCCTATAAAATTAATTATAAGGGAGTGATATTTGCTTAAAAATTACCTAAGAGCTTATTAAAAAGTAAACTTATAGTATCCTCCAACAGCATGATGATATAGATCTTTTGAACCATTTTTAATGCTAGTTGTTACATAGTTATAATTAACTATAAGGCTGTGTTTTTTAGTAAGAGCATACTCATATCCTGTGCCTATTTTAAGAGCTAGTGCGATTTTAGTTGCAACACCACTACTACTACTTCCGCTACTACTTCCAGGGCCTACTATAGTATATGAGCTAGTGTATTTATTTTGATAAGTTGCATAACCTATGCCTAATTTAGCAAAAATAATATGGTTTGCTAGAATTGGATATTTACCTACAAAATTAGTAAACAATGTGCTACTAGAAAAATTATCTGTATAATGGCTAGTGTCTATTGCTCCTCCAGGAAGAGTTTCTATAGTTGTACTACTATTTTTTGCTTCTAACCCATGCATATATTCAGCTTCCACAGCTAAATATTTCATTATATCATAGCCTACAAACATATTTACTGTATTTTTCAGCAAAGAATCTTCAAGTTTTGTTAAAGAGGAAGTGCCTCCAAGACCAGCGTACACACCAATATTATCCCTTGCATAAGTATTTGCACTAAACAGAGCAACAACAAACATTATTAATATTTTTTTCATAAATTAACATCCTTATAATTAAGTTAACAGTACAATTTCTCACAGATATAGTGAGTCTAGTAACACAATATCTGCAAAATACTTGCTGATAATAATATGGTTTTCTTAGTATGTATATAATTATTTTCTAATATCGCTTAGATGCTTATATTCATTATGGTTTGAGGAATATGCCATATATTGAATAAGGCAACAATATGTGTTTAAAGAAAAAATGATTCGTTATTTTATGATTTATAAGAAGCCAGCATGCATAATTAAGTATAAAACGATACCAGTAAAATGAGGGAGTAGAGTGGTTTAAAAAATTGACATCTGGAGATAATTAGAGTAATTTATAAGGTATCAGATGGTTGGGTAATTACTTGTATAAGGTATCATACAAGAGGAAAGTCCGGGCTCCGCAGAGACAAAAGACTGGATAATAACCAGCTAGGGTAACCTAAGAGAAAGTGCAACAGAGAGCAGACCGCTTAAATTTTTAAGTAAGGGTGAAAGGGTAGGGTAAGAGCCTACCGCTTTTTTGGCGACAGAAAAGGCAAGGCAAACCTTCTTTGGAGCAAGACCAAGCAGAATAAAGTGGACTTTTAACCACACCTTTGTTTCTGAGGTTATTCGGGTAGGTCGCATGAGTTAATGGGTAACCATTAACCAAGATAAATGATTACTAAATAGGGTTAACCTATGAACAAAACCCGGCTTATAGACTGTCTGATAATTTTTATCATCGCTTGCTTTTGGATATTCTATGAAGTTTGACCTTGTATTTTTAAAGCAAAATAGACCACATTTCCCAGTTATGATTACTGAGGTAGTTGCTAATCTTAAATTAGACGATGATACTACTTCTCAAAAAACTTATTTGGATTGTACTTTTGGAGCAGGAGGATATTCTGAGGCTATCCTTTCTTATCCTAATACTAAAATTATAGCCTTAGATAGGGATAAAAATGTTCTACCATTTATGGAAAAGCTAAGAGATAAGTATCCAGATAGATTTCTTTTTTACATTGCTAAATTTTCTGATTATCCAAAAATTTTAGATTCCCTAAAGGAAAAAGTTGATGGCATAATAATGGATCTTGGTATTTCTACCATGCAAATAGTAGAGCCTTATAGAGGATTTTCTTTTAGAAATGACGAACTTCTATCCATGGAAATGGGATTAAATGATATATCTGCATATGAATTGGTTAACAGCGGATCCAATGATTTATTGGCTGATATTATTTATTATTATGGTGAGGAAAGCAAAGCAAAGCAGATAGCAAAAAAAATAATTTCCCAAAGGGCAATTTCTCCTATTACAAGTACAGTACAACTTGCTGATATTGTTAAAGCGGTCTATGGTGGGCATAGAGCTAAAGTACATCCAGCAACCAAAACATTTCAGGCTTTAAGGATTTATATCAACGATGAGCTGAAGGAATTGCAAGATGGTTTATCTAAAGCCTATGATTATCTACATAGGGAGGGTAGATTATTGGTTGTTAGTTTTCACTCACTTGAAGATAGGATAGTGAAAGATTTTTTAAATCAAAATGGTAATAAATCTTTAGAATTTACCAATTATAAACCAAATTTATCTAATAATTTATATAGGTTTGCTGTAGTAACTAAAAAACCTATTGTACCAACCGCCTTGGAAATTAAAATTAACCCTCCATCATCCTCTGCTAAATTGAGGGTTGGAGTTCGGGTATAGAGTGCTTAAAAATGCAAAAAACTCTTGTAGTAGCTGTTTTTATCATGGTATTTTTAGTGTTTATTTCTACAGTATTATCTTTAAAACAAAAATTTATGGAAATACGATTATCTAAGTTGAATAAAGAGATTTTTCATAACTATGAACAATTGCAGAAATTAAAAGCACAATGGAATTATCTTAATAATAAAGAATATTTAGAAAAATTAATTGATATGTATTTGCCAGATTTATCAAAGGAGATAACTCAATCTGACCTATCTAAGTTACGATTAAGAGTAGATAATACAGAAGATTCTTATGACGAATACAAATAAAAATATTCTGAAAAATAGATTAAAGTATATTATTTACGGTACATTTTTATGCTTCATTATAATTTTATTGAAGATAGGCTATTTAGTAGTTATTGGGTATGATAGAGATTTCTCAAAGAGTAGCAATAAAGAAAAACAAGCTCTAAGACAAGATATAATCGATAGAAATGGTAATATTCTTGCAATTAATATACCTTCCGTTTCTGTCTATATTCGCCCACAGGATATAAAGGATAAAAATGCTGCTATAGTTGCATTAAGAGAAGTTTTATCTATATCACATGACACTGCTAGTAATTTTGTAAATTCAAGCTCATCGTTTTTATGGGTTAAGAGAAATATATCAGAAAAAGAAGAGTTAAATCTTAGATATCACGGAGTTATAGGTATTTATTTTCAGAAAGGCACTAAAAGATTTTATCCTTATGGATCACTATTTGCACATTCTGTAGGAATAACTGACATAGACGGTAAAGGATTAAGTGGAGCTGAAAGTTACTTTAATAAAACACTTTATGAAAAAACCATACAGTTATCACTGGATCTTAATATGCAAAATATCCTTTATGAATCTTTGAAAATAGCTAAAGAGAAAAATATGGCTAAAAGTGCTTATGGCATGATTATAGATCCAAACACTTCGGAAGTTTTAGCTTTAGTATCCTTACCAGATTTCGATCCAAATGACCGATCTGAGTTCAATTTAAATAATCTGTATAATTATCCAACACAAGCCCTTATTGAACAAGGATCAATTGCTAAAGTTTTTAGTGTGGCAATGGCTTTAGATAATGGTAAACATATGATACGTGATACTTATGATGTTTCAAAGCCGATTGTTAATAGTTCTTATGTAATCACCGACCATGACTATATAGATGGCTACATTAATATACCAGAGATATTAATGTATTCATCTAATATAGGATCCTCCATCTTGATGAGTGAGATAGGTATAGCCAATCAGATACGTTATTTAAATAGATTTAATCTTTTTGGAGTTACATCAGTTGAGGTTCATGAGAAAGAAAAAAGTATTACTTTGCCCATATGGAATAATTTAACAGCTATGACTGTATCTTATGGATACGGTATTGCCATGTCGCAAGCGACATTCATTAACGGATTTTCTGCTGTTATTAATGGAGGTCAGTTTATACCATTAACTATTAAAAAAATTAAGGATAAAGAAAATTTAACAAAAGTTAGGATTATATCAGAAGAAGTTTCTAATATAATGCGTAAAATATTGCGTCTAACAGTTGCTAAGGGGACAGGTAAAAAAGCAGATGTTATAGGGTATTCTGTGGGAGGAAAAACTGGGTCTGCTGAAAAACAAATTTCTGGAAGATATCATCCTGATATTGTAATAGCCTCTTTTGCGGCCTTTTTCCCATATATAAAACCCAAATATGCTCTTATTGTTAGTATCAACGAACCAAAAAGAGTTGCTCATAATAATTATAATATCACTGGAGGCTCTCTTTCAGCTCCAGTAGTATCCGAAATAATCTCAAAGATAGCTGCCGCTACCTCTTTAGAGAAGCAAATGGATGACACTATTTTAGTAACAAAAAACAATAAAGAATCCATAATTAATTATGTAGAAAGCAAAAATTAGGAGTATAAATGTATATAGATGATATCCTTAGGTTTTATAAAAACTATTACGTGGTAGGCAATTACCATAAAGAAGTAAAAATTAGCAACGTCACTGCCATATCTGATAAAGTAAAAGAAAACAGTATATTCGTAGCTATTTCTGGAGAGAAATTTAATGGAGTTGATTTCCTGGATCAAGCGTTTGATAAGGGAGCTATCCTAGCTGTTGTGGCAATGGAATATAAAAATTCATTGCAAGATACACACAAAAATAAGCCTATTGTTTTTGTACAGGACACACGCGATTTTCTTGCAAGAATTAATTTTTATTTATACAAAGATCATATACCAGATAGTATTTTAACTGTATCTGGCACTAATGGAAAAACATCAGTAAGTTTTTTTGTATCACAACTATTAAGTGAGATGGGGATTAGCAATATGACTATTGGAACAATGGGTATTTATATTGATTCTCAAAAGCAGAGGGATTGCTTAACTACTCCATCTGCTGAGATATTAGTTGAATACTTTATTAGCGCAAAAAATAAAGGAATTAATCATGTCATTATGGAAAGTTCTTCTCATGGGATAGATCAGCACAGAATTGACGGTATAAATTTCAAAACAGCAGCATTTACTAATTTAAGTCAGGATCATCTTGATTATCACAAAAGTATGGAGGATTATTTTAAAGTAAAATCAAGATTATATTTAGATTTGGTTGATAATCCACTAGTTATTAACGCTGATGATGAGTGGGGTAAGAAGCTTATTAATGAATGTAGAAATAAAGGGAAACAGATTATTGAATACGGAGTGAAAACTGCTAATGCAGAGAGTAATTTGAAAATCATAAGGATTGTGAAACATAGTTATTTTCAGTCTGTTGAAATTACACATAAGGGTCAAGTGTATAAGCTAGAAATAAAATTATTAGGTGAATTTCAAGTTTATAATGTTATTTGTGCAGTGGGAATGCTACTATCATGTGGTTTTGATATTAAGCAGTTGTGTTTTGCTGTTACAAAACTAAAAGAAATAGAAGGTAGACTTAATTATATCTCTTATCCTGAAAGTAATAAAAAAGTTAAAGGAAGAATTTTTATAGACTTTGCCCACACGCCAAACGCACTTGAGGCAGTACTGAGTGTGCTTAAAAAAGAAAAACATAGAAAACTAAAAGTTGTATTTGGCTGTGGAGGGAATAGAGATCCTTTAAAGAGAGGGATAATGGGAGAAATAGCTTCAAGGTATGCAAATAGCATATATATTACAGATGATAATCCGAGATTTGAAGATCCTAGTGTTATTCGTGAACAAGTAGAGAAAGGAGTAATAAAATCTGATAGTGTAGAGGTATATAATATAGATTGTAGAGTGCAGGCTATCAATTTTGCAATAGCTTCCCTAGAAGAGGAAGATATATTATTGATTGCTGGTAAGGGGCATGAGAATTATCAAATTGTTGGAGATCAAATAATTGAATACTCAGATAAAAAAACAGTTTTAGAGGCTCTAGATAAATTAGTAAGTCGGAGTGAGTAAATAAAGGGGCAAGATGGAGTTATTTAGTAAAGATTTAGATGTAATTTTACAAGAAGAATTAGTTAGTGTTAGGGGATCTTTTACAATTAATAGATATTCCCTTGATAGCAGAACATTATCAAAGGGAGACATGTTTATTTGTTTATCTGGGAATACTGAGGGCCATTTATATATAAAAGATGCCCTAGATAAGGGAGCTAGTGCTTTGATGGTGAATGAAAATTTTGCAAGCAACAATCCAATTAATTGTACTAATATTATAATTGTAAAAGATACGCTGAAAGCCTTACAATTAATGGCTAAGTATAACTCATTGATCTTTAGAAATTCAGGAGGTAAAATTATTGGTATAACTGGGAGTGTTGGTAAGACCACACTAAAAGATATGCTTACTTTTGCTTTATCTTGTAATAATAAGGTGTCTTCTACTTTTGCCAACTTTAATAATCATATAGGGTTGCCATTTTCTTTAATGCATATTGAGAGCACTTCTAAATATGGGATATATGAAATGGGTATGAGTGCAAAGGGAGAGATAGCAGAATTAACTAAGATACTTTGTCCTAATATAGCCGTAATAACTGATGTTAGTCATGCACATTCAGAATATTTTGAAAACTATGGTGTAGATCCTTTGTTAAATATAGCGGAGGCAAAGCTTGAAATATTAGAAGGTATGGACAAAAACTCCATTGTTTTTTTAAATAAAGATAATAGTTATTATGATTTCATGTGTAAACGGGCTGTTAATAATAAAATTATATCTTTTGCACAACAAGATAGTACTGCAGATGTGTATGTTGTATCTTCTACACTTGAGCAGAATGAGGATATATATTTTTTTAGGGTAGAGGTTATAATTTTCAAGGTGAGGTATACTTTTAGAATCAATTCTGTGGCAAAACACAATTTTATGCTTGGCGCACTTACTTTAGCTATTTGTAGCTATTTAAAAGAAGATGTTGCCAACATAGCAAGTAATTTTGATAAATTTATGTTACCAGTGGGGCGGGGTAAAATTTCTAAAATAAAATTTCGTAATAAAGAGTTTGTATTATTGGATGATTCTTATAATGCTAGCCCTAAATCTATGGGAAGTGCGCTGTTATCTTTAAAAAACATGGAAGGAGAAAAGGTTTTAATACTAGGAGACATGTTAGAGCTAGGGGAGAAAGAATTAATGTATCATAGTGCTTTAGCTCCTTTATTAATTGATCTATGGAAGAATAATAATCTTAGAAGATTATTATTGGTGGGAGAGCGTATGAAAACTTTGTTTAGAGAACTTAAAGATAGCTTGTCCGTGGATCATTTTAATAATTATAAGGATTTACAGGATGATAATTTATATGACATATTGCAAGAGAGAGATATTTTATTTATAAAAGGTTCTTTTGGCTCTGAAGTGCATAAAGTAGCAAAATATTTGCAAAAATAGGTAGTATAAAATTATCCTATACTTTATAATGTTAAAGATTTGTATTGATTGTAATTATGGTTGGGATATTTTATGATTATTAATTTCTTTGCTAATATTGATAATATGGGTGTTATTTATAGAGCAGGATTTGCTTTTTTAAGTAGCGCTATTTTAGTAGTGTTATTGGGAAAGCATTATATTAGTTTAGTAAAGAAATCAAAAAAACTATTACAGCCAATCAGAAAAGAAGGACCTGTAACTCATTTAAAGAAGCAAGGGACACCTACTTTAGGAGGCATTTTAATAATAGGTATTTTTTGGGCATCTGCCCTTTTTTGGATATCTGAGATAAATAACATTATTCTTATTGTTTTATTTGTTTCTTTAAGTTTTACATTGCTTGGATTTATAGATGATTTTTTAAAATTAATTTTTTCTAATACAAAAGGATTAAAAGGAAAATTAAGATTACTCTTAGGAGGTATTATTTCTGCTGTGGCAGTATATTATCTTTTGTCTGAATACCCACACGAAATATCTAGAAGTGTTTTTTTTCCATTTTATAAAGCTACTTATATCTATGTAGGGACTATAGGTATTATAGTGTTTAGTGCATTTGTGATTTTAGCAACAGCAAACAGTGTTAATTTAACTGATGGATTGGATGGGTTAGCAACACTTGTGGTAAGCACCATATTGAGTGCATTATTTTTTGTAGTTATACTGATAATATCTCCAGATATTTACACAACTTTTACATACGGAGCGCTGTTTTATTATAATAACATAATTGAAATTTTAGTTGTTATAGCGTCATTAATAGGAGCCTTAATAGGATTTTTATGGTATAACGCTAGTCCTGCAAAAATTTTCATGGGTGATGTTGGATCATTGGGGATAGGGAGTACTCTTGGTATTATTATTGTGGCTTTAAAGCAAGAGTTATTCTTAGTTGTTGCTGGAATATTTTTGATTTTAGAGTCCTTATCAGTTATTTTACAAGTTTATTATTATAAAAAAACTAATAAGAGGATATTTTTAATGGCACCAATACATCATCATTTTGAAAAAAAAGGTACTGCTGAAACAACTGTAGTTAAAAGAATTTGGATATTTACCATATTAAGTGCTGTATTGGCACTATTATTACTTGATGTGTAAAGATGAAAAAAATTGCCATACTGGGATTAGCTAGAAGTGGCTTATCTTCTTATAATCATTACATTAAGAAAGGATTTTCTGTAGTTGCTTGGGATGAGGATATTAAAAAGATTTCTAATTTAAAAACAACATATAATTTACTAGATTATACAAATTGGAATTATAAAGAGCTTGATTTTATTATTGTATCACCAGGGATTCCTTTAAAATATCCAGAAAAACATTTAGTATTATCTAGGGCTGAGAAATTCAATATTCCAATTTATTGCGATGTTGAGTTGTTTATTGCTGAAAATCCACATATAAAATACATTGCAATTACAGGGACTAATGGTAAATCAACAACAACTGCAATTGTCCAGGATATTTTTTCTAAGCATGGTATGAAATCAGCTTACGCTGGCAATATTGGTGTTCCTATTTTTGATATTAACCCTAATGTTTATGATTATTTAATTTTAGAGCTGTCATCTTATCAACTTGAACTTATGCATCATGTGAAATTTAGTTGTGCTGCTTGTACTAATTTACAAGAGGATCATATTGACTATCATGGTAATTTTCATAATTATAAATTAGCAAAATATAAAATATTCAATAATCAAACTAAGGATTCTATGGCTATAATGCCAAAAGAGGTCAGGAATGATTTAAAAAGCACTCTGACTAGTAAGGTGATCATTATAGGTGACAGTCATGCTAAAGGGATAGGTATATCTGAAGGTAAGCTTATTGATAATTATTACATGGACAATAAGGTGGTTTTAGATTTTAAATCTTTAGAGTTTTTAAAAGGTCATCATAATTATCAAAATGTAGCATTTGCCTATGCGATAGCTAGATTTTACGGCATAAGAGAGGATTTTATAGCTCAATATATAAGATCATTTAAGGGATTAATGCATCGGCAACAATTTATAAGAAAAATAAATGATATTATTTTTATAAATGATTCTAAAGGGACTAATCAGCAATCAACCTTAGAGGCTTTGAGGGCTTATGATAATATCTATTTGATATTGGGTGGAGTTAGAAAATCTGATACTTTAGATATTATTTTGCCATATTTTAATAAAGTTAAGCATGTATTTTTAATAGGAAAATCAACGGAAATATTTGCAAAAATTATGATTGATAATAAAATTATCTTTAGTATTGCTGAGAATCTAAAGCACGCAGTATTTTTAGCTTACGGCATAGCTAAAAAAAATCCTTTGCCAGCAACAGTGTTACTTTCTCCTGCTTGTGCTTCATTTGATGAGTTTTTATCATTTGAAGATAGGGGAGAGCAGTTCATTTCGTTGGTTGAGTGTTTACAATAAATTAATCACTTACTGCTACACTAGAGCAAGTAATTATTATGAGATGATTTTTATATCCAATGACCGATGAACATAACCGTAATTTTATCCTTAATTATTGGAGACAGTATGATAGAAGTATTATATTGTCATTTAGTCTGTTATTTTGTATAGGAATAATTTTAGTAATTACGGCTTCACCATTTGTAGCAGTCAGAATAGGAGTGGATCCTTTTTATTTTATTAAGAATCATATAATTTATATGCTTTTATCAATAGTGACAATTTTTGTAGTATCTGTATTAGGTAAAAAACATGTGAATTTACTAATAGTTACTGGTTTTATCTCTAGCGTATGTTTAATGGTATTGATATTATTATTTGCTCCAGAGGTTAAGGGAGCAAAAAGATGGTTTTATTTATTTGGGTTTTCTCTTCAAGCATCTGAATTCATGAAAGTATTTTTGCCTTTTACTTTAGCTATGATTTGGCAATATTTTTCTACTAGAAATACGGGATCTTTATTTATTTATTTAGTAACTAGCATACTAATTAGCATCATAATTTTTTTATTATTATTACAGCCTGATCTTGGTATGACTGTGGTGGTGATTTTAGTATTTGCTACTATCCTTTTTATTACAGGGATAAATTATATCTGGATAGTAGCTTTATTGCTTTTGGGAAGCATACTGATAGTTTCCAGTTATTATCTTTTTCCTCATGTTAATTATCGCTTAAATGCTTTTTTATTTGAAGAAAAATCCTATCAAATTACAAAAGCTCTAGACGCCATTACAAATGGTAAACTATTTGGTACAGGAGCAGGGCAAGGGGTTTTAAAACAATATTTGCCAGATTCACACACAGATTTCATATTTAGCATAGGAGCAGAAGAATTTGGGCTATCCTTCAGTATTTTTTTACTGATGATTTATTTTAACATAATTTTTCGAATGTTTACTCTTATCCATGAACAAAAAAGTATCTTTAATATGATAGCTTTAAGTGGTGCGATGATTTTATTTACAACCCAAGTTATGATTCACGTTGCTTCTAATATTAATTTAATTCCAACTAAAGGAATGACGTTACCTATGATATCCTATGGAGGATCCTCTATGCTTTCAATGGCTATATTAATAGGTTTAGTATTAAATTTAGGTAAAAAAGATATACAAAATATTGTTTTAAAAGTAAAATAGCGACATATATTAAAGGTTGATTTGATGGGTATAAATATAGCAATTACAGCAGGAGGGACAGGAGGACATTATTTTCCAGCTAAAGCCCTTTCAGATAATTTAATTAAAAACGGATATAATGTCTCCGTATTTTTAGATAAAAGGGCTTATAAATACAAGCATATTTGGGATAAAAATATTAATATTTATCAAATTTCATCCCTAGGCTTCCAAAAAAAAAATTTCACCTATATTTTACGTATGCTTTTTAGTATAGGAATGGGATTTTTACAATCAGTATATCATTTCATAAAAAAACGTCCAAAAGCTGTGGTGAGCTTTGGTGGATACTCATCAATACCCGGGATAATGGCTGCAATAATTTTAAGGATTCCAATTATAATTCATGAACAAAATGCAATTTTAGGTAAAGCAAATAAGTTGTTTGTGAAGTATGCTAAGGTTGTTGCTTTAACTTTTGCAGATACAAAAAATATCCCAAACAATATAAAAAGTGATATAGTAGGACTACCTGTTCGCAAGGAATTTATCTTATTTCGTTCTAAATATAAGGAAAAATCACAGCATTCAGATTTTGTGGTGTGTGTTTTAGGAGGATCTCTTGGAGCTAAAATTTTTGCAGATAATATACCAAGTGCTTTTGCATTGTTTTCTGAAAATTTACAAAAAAAAATAACTGTATACCATCAATGTCGTGAGGAATTTATACAGATTACAGAAGAAAAATGGAAACAAACCAAAATTAATTACATAATTAAACCATTTTTCAATAATATTCCTGAAATACTTTGGAAAACTGACATGGTTATAGCTAGATCAGGTTCTTCAAGCATAGCAGAAATAAATATCATTGGGCGCTACGCAGTTTATGTTCCTTATGCTTTAGCAGCAGAAAACCATCAAGAATTAAATGCTGTGAATGCTCAACAATACTCTGGAGCAGATTATATTTTAGAAAAAGACTTTACTCCTAACTCTTTATTTAATTTTGTGCAAGAATGTATGAATAATCCTCATAAAATAGAACAAAAAAGCACTATAGCAAAAAACAGTGCCAAGATAAACTCAGCAGATCAACTTACTAAAATCATCAATAATGTAACAGGGATATAAGCAAGTAATGAAAAATTTTTTACAACCACCTTTCTCTTCTGTAAAAACCATCTATTTTTGCGGTATAGGTGGCATAGGTATGAGTGGCCTCGCAGAGTTATTTTTTAATCTTGGTTTTACAGTGCAAGGCAGTGATTTGAAAGAAAGTTCAACTACTAATCATTTAAAATCTTTGGGAATAAAAATCTTTCTAGGACAATATGCTGAAAACATTCAAGAAGCTGATATTTTAGTAATATCTTCGGCAATTAAACAAGACAATCGAGAATATAAAGAAGCATTAAGGCTTGGTATTGCAATTTTTAAAAGAGCTCAGATGTTAGCAGAGTTGATGCGTTTTAAGTGGAGTATCGCTGTTGCTGGAACCCACGGTAAAACCACAACAACATCACTTATATCACATATAATGCAATATGCAAAAATGGACCCTACAGCTGTTATTGGCGGTATTGTTAACTCTTGGGGGCAGAACTCAAGATTTGGTGCTAGTAACTGGATTGTTGCTGAAACTGACGAGAGTGATGGCTCTTTTATAGATTTGCCAGCTACTATTTCTGTAGTAACTAATATTGAAGAAGAGCATATGGAATATCATGGCAGTTATGATAATCTTAGAAATAGTTTTGTTCATTTCATTAATAAAGTGCCTTTTTTAGGATTTTCTGTATTATGTGTTGATAATAAAGGAGTTCAAGATGTTTTACCTTTTGTTAAACAAAGAAGAATTATGACTTACGGATTATCACCACAAGCAGATTATCGTATTTTAAATGTACGTTATGAAAGTACCGGTTCTAGCTTTGATATAGAATCTAATATTAAAGGTGTTCATAAAATAATGAGTTCTTTCTTTTTGCCAATGTTTGGTGATCATAATATTTTGAATGCAACGGCTTCAATAGTTGTTGCTGATAATATAGGAATTGACTACGCAGTCATAAAAGATGCTTTACTATCTTTTAAAGGTGTTAAAAGAAGATTTACTAATATAGGTACATATAATGATACAGTTTTTATTGATGATTATGCACACCATCCATCTGAAATAGAAGCCGTTATAAGAGCTAGTAAGCATTTGCATCAAGAAGCAGATGTTAAAATTCTCTCTGTGGTGCAACCACACCGCTATACCAGATTAAGAGACCATTTTGAAGGATTTTGTAAGTGTTTTTATAAATCAGATTTTGTTATGATCTTAGATGTTTACAAAGCAGGTGAGGAAGAAATAGATGGCTATAATGCCCAAAAGCTAGTTGATGGTATTAGAAATTATGGGCATAAAAATGTTATCTATGTTACTAAGGAAGAGATAGCTAGTAAAATTAAAAATTTACAGGCACATAATAATTTGAAAATGGCATTATTTATGGGTGCAGGTGATATTACTACAACAGTTAAAGAGATTTACGATCAATTGATTACAGAGGATAATTGATAGGATGGATAAAATTATTGCTAAACTTAAGGGTAAGTTTATTGAAAATTATCCTCTTAAGAATCTTAGTTGGTTTAAAATAGGTGGAATTGCTCAGTATTTTTTCTCTCCTTTTGATCTTGATGATCTTACGATGTTTTTAAAGAATGCACCTCAGGATATCAATATTCATATTTTAGGAGCTGGATCAAATACCCTCATTGCTGAGGGACTTATTAAAGGAGTTGTTATACGTCTTAATAATTTTAATAAATTAACTCTTATAGGAAATAACAAAATTTTTGCGGAAGCAGGAGTTATGAATCTCTCAGTGGCAAACTTTGCTCTAAATACTAAAGATAATAATCTTAGTGGAGGATTTGAATTTTTATCAGGAATTCCAGGCAGTATTGGAGGAGCAATTGCCATGAACGCTGGAGCTTTTGGCAGAGATCTTTCTAATATATGCCTTGAGGTGAGTGCACTTGATAGAGAGGCTAATATTATGACTCTTACTAAAGAGGATATTGGATTTATTTATCGTGGTAATAATTTACAAAAGCAGTTGATATTTATTTCTGCAATACTACAGGGATACAGTGATACTAGGGACAAAATACTAAATGAAATGAATCATATAAAATATAAACGTGAATATGATCAACCTAAAAAAGTTTTAACAGGAGGATCGACCTTTGCTAATCCAGAGGGATGTAAAGCCTGGGAGTTATTAGATAAAGTAGGGCTTAGGGGATATAAGATTGGTGATGCTAGTTTTTCAGATAAGCATTGTAATTTTATTATAAATCATGGCAAGGCTACCTTTAGAGATATTGATAATCTTATTAGTGAAGCTAAAGCACGAGTTAAACGAGAGTTCAATATAGATTTAAAACAAGAAATAAAATATCTTCAGTAAATTGGGATAAAAAAATGACTAAAATTATAGTTTTATTAGGTGGAATATCTAAAGAAAGAGAAGTATCAATAAACACTGGAAATTGCATTTATCATGCACTGCATGATGCAGGTATAAATGTGGAAAAATACATGTTAAATGAGGATATATTAGATTTTATTAATTATTTAAAAATAAATTCTAAAAATATTGTAATATTTAATGCACTGCATGGCAAATTTGGTGAAGATGGTAGAATTCAGGGCCTTTTAGATTTAATGCATATCCCATATACTCATAGCGGATTGCTTGCTTCTGCATTATGTATGGATAAAATTATCACAAAAAATATTGCCACAGATCTGAATATTTCTGTAGCAAAAGATCAAGTTATCACACTGCAAAAAGATCATATGGATGAGATTATTATTAATTATCCATTTGTTGTTAAGCCTATAAATGAGGGTTCTAGTGTTGGAATCTATTTAGTAAATAGCAGGGCAGAACTAGAGATGGCTTTATTTAAGCTTTCCTCTTTTTCTGTGTTAATGATCGAGGAATATATTGAAGGTATTGAGTGTACAGTTGGTGTTCTTGATGGCAAAGCTCTTTGTGTTACTGAGATTATTTCTAAAAATACTTTTTATGACTATGAAGCTAAATATGTTACAGGAGGATCCCAGCACATTTTACCAGCTAGGATACCTATAGAAGTCGCTGAAAAAATGAAACAATACTCAGAGCTATTATATTGTAGACTTGGTGCTAGGGGGGTTGTGAGAGTTGATTTTATTTATTCTAAAGAGCAAGATAAGATTTTTTTGTTAGAAGTAAACAATCAACCAGGGATGACGTCAACCTCTTTATTACCAGAGCAAGCTGAATATATGGGTATGTCTTTTTTAGATCTTTGTAAAAAACTTATATCTTTGGCAGACTATGATAAATAAACAGTACACACATATTAATTACAGCGAGAGTATAATTTGTTTTTAAATTTGAAGTTTTTAAGTATACTTAAATTGAAAAAATTACATTTAATAGCATTCGTCATTTTTTTGATAATATTTTCTATAATGCTTATTACTTTGTCATATAAAATGTATCAATTTGCTAAACAGATTACAATAGAAGAAATAGTTATTTATAAAGCATCACCCGAGGTGAAAAAAGAATTAGAAAGTCGACTTATGCAATTAAAAGGAAAAAAAGTATTTGATCTCAAGCTGGTAGATTTGCAAAAATATATAAACTCTTTGCCTTGGATAGAAGTGTCCTCATTAAGACGAGAGCTAACTGGGAAGCTAGAGATCACAGTTTTAGAGAAAAATCCTTATTTCCTATGGCAAGATGATGATGGCAAGCATAAGCTGATTGCCTCAGATAATACTGTGGTTAAAACATCTCCTAAAATAAATTTAGACAATTTTATAATTATTGAAAAGGGTGATCTTGCCCTTACTAGATCATCTAATTTAAGATTTATTATTTATCAAGATTTAAAGCTACTTAAGGAAATTAGCAAATTACAGTTTAATGGGTATAGATGGGATATAGTTTTGAAAAATGGGTTGATAATTAAAATGCCAGAAAATAATCTTGAAGATGCTTATAAAAAAATTATTTTAATGCATAAAAAATATGATCTTTTTGGTAAAGATATAGCCTATATAGATGCTACCTCTATAAATAAATTATTTATTATGCCAAACGAACGATAATAGGATATAAAAGTTATAATAATGATAGATTCAATAATTAAAATTAAAAGGCAAATCACCTCTTCAGTCATTGCAGTAATTGATATATCTAACATAAACATAACTTGTTTGGTTTATCGAGTATATGAAGATAAGCAATATAATCTCTTAGGTATTAACTCTGTTATAGCTAGGGGGTTTGAGAATGGAGATATAGTGAATTTAGAGCAAGCATTAGATAGCTTATCTAACTTAATGATTGCTGCTGAGGACAATACAAAAGCCAGGATTAGTAATATTATTTTATCTATACCAGATGAGCAAATTAAGCTTAGAACATATCCATATTTTTCAAATATAAATCAAGAAATTACAAAAGATCATTTAATTAAAATTAAGGATATTAATAACTATCAAAATATTATTAATTCAAGAGATATAGTAGTATCTGCTCAGTATTCTGATATATATCTAGATAATAAAAAAGTTGAAAATCCTATTGGTATATATGCAGGTAGTTTAAAAACAAATATTATTATTGCGATCTCTCCTGAGGTATTTGTAGTGAATATATTAAAGGTGTTTAATCACCTATCTTTAGAGGTTATTTTGATGATCCCAAATTACTTAGGATTCATGAACTTGTTGGATTGTGATAATAATAATTTATTTATTGATATAAGAGCATCTTCCAGTAGTTTATTAGTTATAAAAGATAATAAATTTGCTTATCATAAATTATTGAATAAAGGATTAGATGAAATTTTCCGTAAAATGGCATCTGAATTATCAGTTAATTTAGATTCATTTATTAATTCAAGAGATATATACTCTATACATTTTACAGAGCTAAGAGGGAAAACTTTGGAATTTAAGGTAGCAGATGATTTAATTAAAATACATAATAAAGATTTTTACACAGTGTTAAGTAAAGTGATGTCTTCATTTTTTAATTTAATAATGCTAGAATTAGAAAAGATCGGAGTTAAGCAGTTTAATAGGGTTAATGTGTTTACAGAGTGTAATGATTTGTTAGAGTTATGCGATAATTTTCCTAAAGAATTATTAAATTATAATGAAAAACTAGAAAACTTAATACAAGACAGACACGGAGTAAGTTATCCTTTGGGGGCTTTGAGAAATGTTGGAATAATGAAGTATTATATTAGTAATTTCAAGATAGATAACAATTTGAAAGTATTATCCAAAAAACTGAAAGATATATTATATTAGTAGGAGATATCAGGTGATAAAAAAATTCACTTCAATAGAAGAGGTTTACGATTTAAGAGTTGAGGATGTGTTTAAACCTCAAATAGCTGTAATAGGGGTAGGAGGTGCAGGAACTAACGCTGTAAACAATATGATAAACATGGGGTTGTTAGGAGTAAAATTTGTTGTTATTAATACTGATTCGCAGTCGTTAGAGAACTCAGAATGTCCTAACAGGATTCAAATAGGTGTTAAGGTAACTAAGGGTTTGGGTGCTGGCTCAAGACCAGAATTAGGAATTCAGGCGGCAGAGGAGTCTTCTGAGGATATTAAAGCAATACTTGAGGGCATAAATATGTTATTTATTACCTGTGGTATGGGCGGAGGAACCGGAACAGGAGCATCACAGGTTGTTGCAAAAATAGCCAAAGATATGGGCATTTTAACAGTTGCTTTTGTAACAAAACCATTTGATTTTGAGGGTTCACAAAGGCTTGATATATCTGTTCTTGGCATCAATGAGCTTGAAAAATTTGTTGATTCTTTGGTTGTAATTTCTAATCAGAGCCTTTTTAAGATTGTAGATTCTAAAACTAGTATGTTGGATGCCTTTAGAGCAACAGATACGGTGTTATTTTCTGGAGTTAAGGCAGTTACAGATTTATTGGTATCCAGCGGTCTTGTTAATTTAGATTTTAATGATATCCGCTCAGTGATTGAAAATATGGGTAGAACTATGATTGGGGTAGCAGAAGCAGAAGGTCCTGATAGGGCTGAGCGTGTTGCTAAGGAAGCTATTTTTAATCCACTTCTTGAGGATGGGAGTATTGTTGGAGCAAAAAAAGCACTTATTAATATCACTGGAGGTCAAGATATGACCCTTTTTGAGGTAGATGAGATAATTAATATAATTAAAAATGAGTTATCGGAAGAGGCTTTTATTAATTTTGGAACTATTTATGAAGATGGTATGGGTTCTAAAGTTAGAGTTTCTGTTGTTGCTACAGGTCTTGATCCAAATGCAAGGGAGGAAAGAAAACCATATCAAAAAGTAGAAAAAGTAGCGTCCATTTCTGTTACTGAGGCCAGAGTGACCAGCAAAGTAAAGGATACTTTTGATACTCTAAGTATTAGGAGAAGCAATAAAGAAAAATCTAAGGTAGTGTCTCATCAAAATACAAAAGACAATATTTTTGGTAAGTATACTTCCTCTGTTGACTTTATAGTAGAAGATGATGTTAATGATTTGCCTTATAAGAATCCTACTGATGACGTTTTAAATAATATTGCTTATTCTAAAGATAGCGAGCTTTCAAAGAGTAATGAGGTGGAAGATCAATTAGCTGAGGATAACGATAAGATTACTGATATAAAGGTCATAAAAGATAATTCTGTAGAGGAGAATGAAGATGAGTTCTTTGAGGAAAATAAAAAAGTTGATCTTTTTGAATTGATAGCACGCAAAAATAAATATGATGAAGATGCCAAAAAAATTAATAGCTTAACTGAAACCGAAATTATAAATATAAAAAATAGAGATAAAATTAAGCAAAAACAAAATAAAGAAGAATCAGATATTACCTTTTTTGATCTGCCATCCTTCTTAAAAAGAAAAGACTAATTTTAGTTGTAATAATTTGTTATTAATTTTTAAAATACTTATTGATATAATGTTGTTATCCTCTAGATAGTATAATTGAAAGAGGATGGCAAATGCGTCAGAATACAATAAAAAATATTATAGCAATTAGCGGTATCGGACTTCATAGTGGTAAAAAGGTAAGCATAAAAATGCTTCCTGCAGGAGAGGATACCGGTATAGTATTTAAAAGGGTGGATATCAAGAATAATAGCATTAATCTTGTTCCTGCTAGATTTGATCTTGTAAAAGATACTAAGCTTTCCACTGTTTTAATTAATGATTTCGGGGTTAGAGTTTCTACAATAGAGCATCTTATGTCAGCTTTGGCTAGTTTAGAAATTCATAATCTTATGATAGAAATAGACTCCTTTGAGGTACCTATTTTGGATGGTAGTTCAATATTGTTTGTTGAGGCTATAGAAAAAGCTGGTGTGAAAGCTTTGAGTAAACCTAGAAAAATTTTAAAAATTGTTAAGCCTATTAATTTAAAAACCAATAACTGGGAAGTAGCCATAATACCAGATGATAGTTTTATTCTTAACGTTACTATAGATTTTCCTAATAAAATAATAGGAAAACAGACTTGTGAGTTTAATTATACTAAGGATGATTATAAAAGCGAAATTTCTAAAGCTAGAACATTTTGTTTAGAGAAAGAGGTAACTTATTTGCAATCAATTGGTCTTGCTGTAGGAGGATCTCTTGATAATGCTATTGTGGTTGGTGAAAATAGTGTGTTAAACTCTGGCAAATTAAGATATTCCAACGAGTTTGCAAGACATAAGCTATTGGACGCTTTGGGTGATTTGTTTCTAGCTGGTTATGATATACAAGGTAGATTTTTTGGTTATAAGTCTGGTCATGAGTCTAATAATTTATTACTAAGGGCAATTTTTGCTGATAGCTCCTCTTATATTATAGAGGAAGGATACGAGCAATATAACATACCTGTTCTCATTTCTAAAAATGGTATTGTTGCTAAAATTTAAATACAAAAGTTGCACTGTTATTGATTGTGTATATAGTCTTGCTAATCTTGCTAAAATCCAATACAATATAGCATATTCGCTATTTCCTTTTTGGTTCGTATTTTAAGGGTTTTTTATGTTAAGGATTCGTCGCTTATTATTATTGATTATCTTTTTCTCTTTATTAGGGTGCAATCCTTACATAAAAAATATCGATAATGGTATTGATTATCTTTATGCTAATGCTTTATCCAAGTTCAATGATGGTAAGTTAGATGAGTCATTGTCTTCTTTTAAAATAATTGTAGATAATTATCCATATAAGGAAGAAGCCATAGAGGCACAGGTATTTATTATTTGGATTCACTATTTAAGGGATGATTATTTAGATGCGGAATTAAACATAGATACCTTTTTAAGATATTATGTATTTAATCAATACACGGACTGGGCAACTTATATGAAGGCTTTAATTACCTATGAGCAAATGGGAGCTGTTGATGTTGATCAAAGTTCTACAGTTGAGGCTTTACGGTTATTTTCTAATATCTATAAAAAATATCAAAATACCGATAGGCAAAGAGATGCTTTCTATAGAATAGGTGTGATAAAGAATAGGTTAGCTTTTAGAAATATGAATATTAGCTATCATTATCTAAGACAAAAAAATTATATTGCAGCTATGTCTAGGTATGAAGAAGTTATGGTGAATTTTCAGGATACTATTTTTGTTCAAGAGGCTATGTATAGATTAGTTTATTTATGGATGACTTTAGGTGTAGAGGAGGAAGCTTTTCGTATAACAGCTGTTTTGGGGTATAATTATCCTTCTTCATATTGGTATGCTAAATCTTTAGAAATAATGACAAAGTATTCAAAAAAACCTTTAGAAGATCTAAAAAAAAATCCCGATTTAGGTAGAAAATAGGGCAAAGTATTCAGTATGCTAAAAAAGTTGCATATTAAAAATATGATTTTAATAAGAGATGTGGAAATAGATTTTTTTGATGGATTCAGTGTTTTTACTGGAGAAACTGGAGCTGGCAAAAGTATTTTGTTGGATTCTTTAGCATTGGTTCTTGGTGAAAGGGCTAATTTTTCTTTTATCAGGACGGGATCGGACTTTGCAGAGGTAAGAGCTATATTTAGTGTGGCAACTTCGCATCCATCTTTGGAATTATTAAGTAAAAATTTTATTTCTGTTGAAGAAGATATTATAATTAGGAAAATCATTAGTAGTGATGGAAAATCTAGAAGTTTCATTAATGATGTTCCTGTTAGTGTAAGTTTTTTAAGAAGTATTGGGAGTATGCTTTTGGATATACATGGGCAATTTGATAACCAGAGGCTCATGAATTCTGCCTTACATAGAGATATAGTAGATAGTTTTTTGGTTGATAAAGATAGTGTAGTAAGGGTTGCAGAATCTTGGAATAATTATAAGGTTGCATTACAAAATTTTGATATAAAAACAGCTGAAATTAAAAAATTAGAACAAAACAAAGAATATATTGAATATTCATTAGCAGAGTTAATAGAGATTAATCCTAAGGAAGATGAAGAAAAATATCTTTTAGAGAAAAAGATTATACTTAGCAATGCTAAAAAGCTTTTCATGCAGCTGAGTGATATTGAAAATTATTTGCTAGATAAAAAGATTTTAGATTCTTTAAATAGAGTGTTAAGGGCTATACATAATATTAGAGCCTTATTATCTGAGGATAAGAAGCTAAGTGATTTGGAATATTTAGTTGAAGAATCTTATGAAAAAGTAAGTGGTAGTGTAGATGCTTTTAATGATTTTCGTGCTACTTTAGATTTTAATGAAGCTGATTTATTAATTATTGAAGATAGATTATCACACTTAAGAAGTATAGCTAAAAAGCATAAAATACAGGTTGTTGATTTATTACAATTTAAGCTGTCTTTAGAAGAGCAACTTAGGGAATTAAAGACAAATACATTTAGCTTAGAGACTATTAAGCTTGATTTAGATATTAAGTATAATCTTTTCAAAGAGCAGGCGTTTGTACTTAGTTCATTAAGAAGAGAAGCAGCAAAGGTTATTGATTATAAAATAAAGAATCAATTAAATCACCTTAAACTGCAGGATGCAGAATTTAAGACTGTTATTACAAGTGATACTGAGGGTGCTTTTGGGATTGATAGATTGATTTTTAAAGTGAAAACCAATCGCGGAAGTGAGTTTTCTGATCTTAATAAAATTGCCTCTGGTGGTGAAATGGCAAGATTTATGCTGGCTTTAAAGATTGTTTTAGCGGAAGTGGATTGTATTGGTACGCTGATATTGGATGAGATTGATATAGGAGTTGGAGGTGATGTTGCTGAGGCCATAGGTCAGAGGTTAAATTATTTATCAGAAAAAGTTCAAACTATAGTTGTTACTCATTCGCATCAAGTTGCAGCAAAGGGTAGTAATCATTATAAAGTTATAAAAGAAATCCTTGAGAATCAGGTGGAAACAAAGGTTATATTTTTAGCAAAAGAAGATAGAATAAATGAGGTTGCTAGGATGCTATCAGGGGTTGAAATAACGGCTGCTGCAAGGGAAATAGCAATCAATCTCTTAGATAAAAAATAAGGTGGATTAGCTAGTGCGATTGAGTAATTTTATTTTTACTGAAAATTTATCAACTACAGAGGCAAAAAAGATGCATAAGGAGTTAGTGGATTTTCTTATGCAATGTAATGAGGCGTACTATGGGTTAGATGATCCATTGGTTGAAGATTCGCGTTATGATGCTTTGGTGAGAATTTTACATCAAATAGAAGAAGCTTATTCCTTACAATCAAAAGAATTTCATAAAGTAGGGCATACTAAGAAAAGCAGTGGATTTAAAGCAGTTAAGCATAGTATGCCTATGATGTCTTTAGATAATGCTTTTAGTAATGAAGACTTATTGAGGTTTGACGAAAAAATCAAAAGATTTTTATTATTTAACCAAGAAGATAATTTGGAGTATTTTTCTGAATTAAAGATAGACGGCTTATCATTATCTTTAAGATATGAAAATGGAAGGTTAGAGCAAGCTCTAACCAGGGGTGATGGTGAGTATGGGGAGGACGTTATTAATAATGCTAAAACAGTTGCTGATATACCTAAGTATCTGATTGGTAATTTCCCTGAGATATTAGAAGTTAGGGGGGAAATTTATATTCATAAAGAGGACTTTTTTATATTGAATGAAAAATTAAAGAAAGAAGATAAAAAAATGTTTGCTAATCCGAGAAATTTAGCAGCAGGAAGCCTAAGACAGCTTGATAGTGAAATCACAGCCACGCGTCCACTACGATTTATAGCATGGGGTTTTGGAGAAATTATAGGTAATAATTTCACAATGAGTAATTTTTCTGATATTTATCCCCTATTATTAGAGTATGGATTTAAAATTAATTCTTATAATAAAAAGTGTAGTGGGATAGATGAGTTGATAGCTCATTATATTGAATTGGAAAATCTCAGAGCACAGTTGCCTTTTGATATAGATGGAATGGTATATAAAATAAACTCATTGGCATTGCAAGAGCGTTTGGGTAATTTGATAAAAAGTCCACGTTGGGCTATTGCACATAAATTTCAATCAGAAATGGCGGTAACTTGTATTAATAATATAGTTGTACAAGTTGGTAGGAGTGGTGTATTAACTCCTGTAGCTGAAATGGAACCTGTTAGTATTGGTGGTGTGAGTGTATGCAGAGCATCGCTGCACAATTGGGATGAAATCAAAAGGAAAGATATTAGAATAGGGGATAGTGTAATTATTAAGAGGGCAGGTGACGTTATTCCACAGGTTGTGGAAGTTATTTTAAGTAAAAGGCTCTCTAGTAGTGTGGAATTTCCAGAGCCTAAATTATGTCCTGAATGCAGCTCTAAAGTAGAAAAAATAGATGATGAGGTGGCAATTCGTTGTACAGGAGGAGTTTTTTATTGCAGAGGAATGCTGATTGAAGCAATGGTGCATTTTGTTTCAAGAGGTGGTTTTGATATAGAAGGATTAGCAGAAAAACAAATCATTCTATTCAATAAACTTGGATGGCTAACTTCTCCTGCTGATATTTTTCTTTTAAAGGAACATGCAGAAGTAATGCAAAAATTAGAAGGATTTGGGGAGAAATCTATCGGTAATTTATTATCATCTATAGAGAAAGCTCGAAATATATCTTTACATAATTTTATTTATTCTCTTGGTATACGCCAAATAGGAGAGAAAATTGCTAAAGTTTTAGCTAAACATTTTAAATCTTTTGATAATTTACTGTATACTTTTAAACATATTAATACTTTAGATTCAGAAATCAGTGAGCAAATTAACATCAGTGGATTAGGGGAAAGCATACTGCAAGATCTGGAGAGATATTTTAAATCGAAAAATAATTTAGATATCCTACAAAAATTACTTCCACAAATCCATGTTCAGGATTATCAAGAACTACAGTTCAAGGTGGATAATATTTTATATGCTAAACATATCCTCTTTAGCGGAACTTTAGAAAAAATTAGTCGCCATGAAGCCAAAGATATGGCTGAGCGCCATGGTGCTATCATATTAAGTAGTGTATCAAAAAAATTAGATTATCTTATCGTAGGTCGTGATCCCGGTAGTAAGCTTACTAAAGCTAAGGAATTAAGCATCACTATATTGAATGAGGATGAATTTTTACATCTTCTTTATTCAACATAATCTTTATTGCCAAATTATATCTAAGCAATCCTTATCAAAGAACAAATCTTATTAGCATATTTCTATAATATACTATCTCAATTCTTGATTGTTAGCCTACCATTTAAATATATTGTTAATACATCAAAAATACTGTATTATTTCTAATTCAAATATATAAAAGATTATGACAATGCGACGAAATATAAAAATATCATTTTTATTATTTAACATAATAATTTCTTTAGTCTTATTATTTAATAATGCTTTTTTTATACCTGCATTTTTACTATCAAAAACATTATCTTCAGTAATGTTAAATGTTAGTTATTACACTTTGGTTTTTGTATCTTTTTTAGTTGTTAATTATTTTATTTATTTTCTGTCTTTTAAAAAGCAAAAAATATTCAAAAGCATAATGTTTATATTAATTTTATCTTCATTTATTATTGGGTATTACTCACTAAAATACCATATAAATATTGATTATATTTTTATTATTAATATTATGAATGAATTTGCGCAAACAAAAGAAGTTATATCTATTAAAGATATTTTTATCATAGTGGGGTTTATAGCTTCATTAATGATCATGTTTATAATATTAAAAATAAACTACTCTTCATTTAAAATAAGATCAGCAGTTATAACTATATCTATATTATCTAGCATTGCTATAATAGCTACACTTGTTTTTAAATATTCATATATTATGCAATTTCATACAGATAGAGCTTTGTATCACGGAATAAGGAGAGAATTAATTTATAATATCAATTATTATAAGTATTTTTATAGCATAAGGGGTATTTTCAAGTATTACAAAAGCAATCCTTCCAATGAAGAGATTATGGCCACCATAGAAGAAGGAGATGTGCTGTTAAGACAAAAAGGCAATAATATTACAACTGTTTTTGTAATGTCAGATTCTGTAAGAGCAAAAAGTATGTTTTTATTTGGATATAATTTAAATACTAATCCTAATTTGCAAAAACTGTATGAAAACAAACAAATTTATATTTTCAAGCAAGAGGTGTGTCATACTAGGACTTTCGTAAGTTTAAACTGTATGTTAAGCTTGCAAAATGGAGATAATTTTAGAAAAATGGAAGCCTATTATTATGCAAAGGAGAAAATAACAAAATACTTTAATTACTTAGAAATTGATACTTATTATTTATATAATAATGATTTGCATTATTTCTATAGTGGATATAAGTATGTACCATATAGAAGTGATGTACCAAGCTTAGATAGTAAATTACTACCTTATCTATATAAAACTATTAATTCCCACTCTCAATTTATTACAGTAAATTTAAGAGGAGCGCATGTACCTTATGATTTAATGTTAGAAGAGAGATTCAATCAGTTTAAGCATGATTATGATAATAAAATATTACAGACAGATCATATCTGGAGTGAGATTATTAATCATTTAAGCAAACAAAAGACAGCTGCATTTGCAATTTTGACAGCTGATCATGGTGAAAGTTTGGGAGAATATTACAATGGAATAGAGTATTTCTTACATGGAGCAGAAATAAGTGTAGCACCAGCGGAACAAAAGGAAGTTCCATTAATTATCTATATCAATGATGCTTATAAAAAACTATATCCAAGTTACGCTAAAAATATAGAAAGCAATATGAAAAAATTTAAGGGTAAATTAGTACAATCAGATATTATATCGCATAGTTTGCTGCATTGTTCAGGGATAGAAGGTAAGGTAGTAGATAAATCTTTGAGCTTGTGTTCTAAGTAGTAATAATTTTCAGTTAAAAGATAAATATTAAAGGGGAATTTACAGGTAATTTTCACATAAATTACAATATGAGATCACATAGATTTTTCATAGGAAAATTTACTATGTAATGAGAAGGGATATAATGTGAGAATAGTTAATAATTTTTACTGAATTTATGTAGAAAAAACCGGTTAATAGCTGATATATTTTGGTTAAATTAGGAAAATAAGCACTAAAAATTAAAGAAAAATATAATGGAAAACCGAAGGTCGCCATTCAAATAAAGGAAGAAAAATATAATGGAAAACCGAAGGTCGCCATTCAAATAAAGGAAGAAAAATATAATGGAACAAGATTTTTATAAAAATATAAGCAATCAGCTATTTTCAAGTAAAGTGCCTATTTTTTTGTTAAAAATAAATGACTCATTTTGATAAAATTACTACATTAAAAAAATACCTCTATAGATCCTATAAAATAAGGATTATAGCGGTATAATTATGTTTAGTTGAAATTAAGGAGAAATGACTCTTAATTTAAATAAGATTTGCTACTTATTTTTATTTTTCATAAAACAAGAGGGGATAGATAAGCTATTAATTTGTTTGCAACGATTACATCTTATATTAATAATGATTAAAATTTTATCATCATTATTTTTCTTGATGATTTCCGCTTCAAAAAACTTGCGGTTGCAATGGTTGCATCTAATGTCCATGACATAACTTCTTATATTAAATTGATAAGAAGTTACGTACTTTATTAGTGTTAAATAGAAAATGGAGCTATGCTACACTTTTTCAAGTGTGTAACTCCAATTGTTATTATAATGTTATTGTTTGCGGAAAGATACTACAATATCTTTGTATTTTGTGAAAATTTGAGGCAATGTAGTGTTTTTGTTGTGTTTAATTTCACTAATAACTATTCTTTGCATACCCAGTAAATACATAGCATTAAAAGGAATTTTATGTTCACCTGCAAATTTTTTAGATTGTTCAAATATTTCTTGAAACAAATCTTCATCCACATAAGGCTCTGCCCTTCCAAGCACTAGTCAATCCATAGATACACCTGTGTCTTCACATATTTTTTGTAATATTGTAGTTGTAGGTTTAGATCTCCCTGCCCACCACCCAGCTATAATGGAAAGATTTATGTTAAACTTGATTAGCAAATTCTTTTTGGCTTCCGTAGTGAACTTTTATTACTTGTTTTAACCTATATTCTAAGCTTTCTTCTACTTCTTTAAATGGTTGCATTATTTATCCCATAAAAAAATATAAATTTTCTACATATTTATTTTAACAATGTAAAGTTTTTATATTAATATAATCTATATAAGCTAGCTAAGTATATCACAAAAAGATAAATAGGACGAATAATTGAACTGCTAGACCTTTATATGCCAAACACCAGTAAAAGCAGAGTTTACAACTGGATAAAACAATATGATTTAGAAGGATTAGAAGGGTTAAAGTGGAGAGCAGATGAGAGAAAGTTAGGTAAATTAAGATATGTAGAAGAAGTAGGGATGGGGATTAAGGACTTAATAGTGGGGATATTGTTAGAAAAGCCACATGTGGAGAGAGTATTTAAAAGATTTCAGCATGACTTTGTAGAGAGCTTACCAAACTTTATAGGACATAACGTGGCAGAGAGGAAGGGGTTTCTAAGCATAAAGAGTTTTGAGGATAGAGTATTTGGGAAGCAAGAGATTTTATATATGACAGATAAGAGATTTTAAGATTTTTGTAATTATTAGATAGAAGAGCATTATATAAAAGTGCCACATTTAGGAATTAATAATGCCACACCAGAAAGTAGATTAGAGGGTTTTATACCTAACTTACCAAAAGGAGAGCAGATACATAAACTGAACTTATTATTGGAGTCACTGGCAGGACTAAGAACAATTGTAAAGAAAGGAATAAGAGTAGAGAATACATTTTATTTTAATCCAAGCTTAGCGGTATATGTAGGAGAGGAAGTGCAGGTAAGGGTGGATATGGGAAAGATTTATGTATTTGATAAAGGGAATACATTTGTGTGTGAAGCAGTTAATTATGAATTACTAGGGAAGGATAAACAAGAGTTTATAAAACAAAGTAAGCAAATACAAAATCAAGTATTAAGAGTAACGAAAGAGAAAACAAGAAGATTAATTAATAAAGCCAAAGGGAAGTTGGATTATTTAGAGCCGATACGAATAGATTTAGAGGAGGGAATAGGTGATGTTAGAAAAAGTGAAGTATTAAAGAAGTATTAAAAGGGAGAAATGTAGAAATAATTGAGAATAAAGCATGTGATTTTATAGAAGAACAAAGATTTATACAACAAGAAATAGCAGAAGATTTAGAGTTTATTATTCCAGAGGATAAGGAGCGAGAGTTTAAATTATTTTTAGAATACAAAAACAAGGAAATTTTTAAATGATAAAGTAGAGAGTATAACAAGGGAGATGGCAAATAGTGTTATTAAGGATTGCATACAAAGCGATACATTTAAAGAGCATTATTTAAGTGGTAAGAAGGATGATAAATTATACATACCGATAGGGTTAATTAGCAATATTAAGGTAAAAAAGTCACTTAAATTAAAAAATAATACATCTGTAAGATTTTCTGGATATACAAGCCAAAAAGCAAGGGATAAGGGCGTAGATATCAAACAAGAAGATTATTTATTAATACAAGATATTATTGATAAGGGAGAGTTAGTTAAAGATAAAAGTAAATTTTGTTGGAACTATAAAAATAGATAATAAATCTTATAAAATAATTCTTAATAAGATTGATCATAATGAAATACAAGAGGTTTGGTTAGAAGATTTTTTTAGTGAGTAATTATTGTTTAACTCTAGTACAGCTAATATTACCTTTAGTATCTCTTTCATAATTAGCATATATTCCGTCTAATATAAGAGCATTTTTTGATTGTTTAATTGTTAAATCAGAAAATCCTCTATGACTCCTCCTGATTTTTGCAAACCAAAATTTTTTGCTGTATTTTGATAAGAATATAATAAATGCCAATCATTATTATGTTTTTCTATTTTAGCAATATATGATGTACCCTCACTTTTTTCAAAAGTAATTTTTACACAAACATTATTATAGGTTTGTGTAATTATCATTTTACCAGAATAGTCATTATTATCATAAGAACTTTGAATTTTTACTTCATAGATTCCATTAATATTAGGATGTATGTGCCATTTATTAGCAAATATTTTCCATATATAATGATTCCATAAATAGATTACAACTGTGTATAAAGTTCCTATTAATACGAAACCTAATAACTTAATAAGTTCAGGAGCAAAATTATTAATAATATTGCTTAAAAAATTACTAGCATAATATAAGATTGTAAAAAACATAACAATTGTAATGTGTTGTATCATCTATCATAATCCATTAAATATTTATTGATTTCTCTAAGAAAGTGAATACAATCTTTTTTATTCCAATTTTTCTCTGAAAATAGATAATTTTGACCATGTGCAAGTATAAATTCGCTATTATTATTATTATGTTTTGTTGCTAAATAATAATAAATATTTTCAACAGTAGAGGTAAAGTTATAATTTAGAAGAAGATTATTAGGCAAATTATAAATTAAATTTTCAATATAATATGAGCAAGCTAATTTATCATTAATTACTTTTTTATCAATAAGTATAGATTTAATATTTTTAAATATTCTTACAGTAGATTTATAGGCTTTATATGTTTCTTCTTCTTTTTTTTTACAGGACTGTAAGTGTAATTGTGGATAGCTAGTAATAGTTTCTCCATCTTCGGTGTCAAATGAAATACCTTTTATTATTTTTGATGTATCTTCAGATCCAGTAAAATCTAAAAACTTTTTACATTGGAAACAAGGTATAATATCTGCTTCAGCTTTGTTATGTTTAATTTTTATGCTTTTCTTACCTGTTCTGAAGTAAGCATTATCATTATTATAATAGGTTTGTATAGCTTTATATACATCATTTTTAAACTCTGAAAAATCATAAGAAGGTCTAGAATAATATTCATTTCGTCGTTTTTTAGAATCTATGTCTAAAGAACTATCATCATATCTAAATATACCCTGTAATTCTAAAACTATATCTATATCACTATCTTCTTTAATATCTGTATCATTTGCGAACGAACCTTGTAAATAAATTTTAATGCTATCCCAATACTTTCTTTTTTCTTCACTTAAATGTTCTTTATAATTATTAATTATAGGTCTAATTTTAGCTTCGATTGCTTCTAGCTTATTTTCTTCTGATTTTGTAGGACCTTTAGAAAGGGTATTAAGATGTTGTTCCAATGACATTATATTCTCATGCATAATATTTCATTATATAACTATATAAAACATATAGTTATATAAGAGTATGTTGTCAATAGTATATGTATTTTTAAAAATTATGTGAGTGTAATTTTACACTATTTTTCACACTTAAATACACATTATTATTTTCACGAATTCACATGAAAATATTTGTGAATTCACAACTTTTATTATAAGATTACACGCTTTTCCAGCTGCATATTTCACGCTAATAGCAGTGTGATTTCACATACAAATACTTTCATAATGTAATATTTATTAGCTTTTAAATTACATAAATATTTTATAAATAAAATTCAAAAATATTTCCAATTTTGTGTAGCCACTTGATACCTGAAAGGTACTTATTAAATATTGTAAAGTATTAGAAACAATTAAAAATTAGTGGCATATGAATAATTTATTACAAATACACAGTATAGAGATTACAGATAGTTTACCTAGTGAGATTATGCTTTTACCAAGCAGTCCTGTTGCTGGACGTGATGGTAGGAGAACTAAAGAATATAGCATCTCACGGCTATACAATTAGGAATAAAACTTATGAGAGTTCTGTAAATGTAAGTCAAGATGATTTGAATGATAATAAATTGGGGTTTATGGTCCATTATTTTCTGAGATGGGTCTTGAGGCAACAGTTTATCCAAATAGGTATATTTTTAAGTTATTAAAAAAGGGATTTTAAAATACTTGTTATGATGGGCAGTATTTTTCTTCAATTACAGCAAGAGGAATAGGCACAGAGAACAGTGGTAATTCATCTGGGAGCGTAGCAAATTCAATAGTATCAAGCCTAATATACGTGGCAGATAAAATGAGGTGAGGGGCGACCGAACACGACCAATACGGAGGCAATAGATTTTGCAGGGAAAGTAAGTAGTAATAGGGCGTTTATAATAGATCCAAGTTATAATCCAAGTTTTAAGGCAAAAGAAAGGATATTAGCAAGTTCACCTCTTGTGGCAGGAGTGATGGCAAGGAATGACGCGAGCAAATGCTTTTGGTGGTCTCCAAGTAATGGGGAAGTTAAAGGAGTAAGTGGACTTAGCAGACCAATAAGTTTTGGCTTAAGTGATGAAAGTAGTGATAGTAGTTTATTAAATTATAAAGGTGTAGCAACGATAATTTTCACAGGAGGAGAGTATAAGATATGGGGTAATAGGAGTGCATCTAAAGACAGCAAGTGGCATTATATTTCTGTAAGAAGGACAGTAGATAGCGTGTATGATGCATTGGAGGGGTCGATGATTTGGGCGATGGCGAGACCGTTTTCAAAACAACTATTTTCAGACATTAAAAATAATGTTCAGAGCTACCTTAATCAGCTAATATCTCAGGGGGCTTTATTAGGTGGCAAGTGCTGGGTAGATATGGATGAAAATACTATTGAAACTTACAAAGTAGGACAATTAGGAGGGAGTTGTTTTATGTGCCAAAGAATTAATAAATTGATTAATGAAAATATAATGGGCTAGTAATATTGTCCCATTAAAAGATTCCTAAATTCCCATTAAATTCTTCTCGCTACAGGGGTAAAAAAATAATAATCATTATCAACTACGAAGAAAATTAGGATCAAATTAAAATACAATAATATAATATATGAAGCAAGTGAGGTTCTTAAGATTAACCAAAATAGCGCAGTGATTAAATTCAAAATAAATATGAAAGAGTTGCTAGATTAAGAAAATAAAGCAATTATTGTGAAAAAAGCCAACTTCACACAAGAGTTACCCTTTGAATGGGGAATGATGCTTACGACTATGGGGACTTCAGGAGCGACATGATAATGTTTCGCACCCCCAATGGCAGTTTAATAATATAGTTTATGATGTAGCTAATCTAGCAACAATACCGCCAGTTCTTGCCTTAAATTATGCAGCCCTATATCCATGGTTAGCAGTGGCAGCAGCGGATGCTTTTATAAGTGTTGGAAGTATGGGAACGGTTAATAGAAAGATAGAAAATAGAACAGAATCATTTTCACTAAAAGAAGGTAATACAATAAGCAATGTAGCTTTGTGGACTAATTAACATGGCAATAAAAACTTTAGTGTTGCTATTGTTATTAATGTTTTTAAATGGGTGTGCTTTAATTGGTATACAAGCAGGAGGTAAATTCAAGGAGAATCCACATCACGCAATAACTTCTAGGACTAATGTTCAGAGTTGAGCTGATAGAATAGTTTTAAAATATTATAAAGGTAGTCGATACTTATTAATACTTAATAAGTACATACTCTGTAAGAAATATTCCCTTAAAACATCTATATATAAAATCAAGTGATAAAGTAAAGGTTTACCTTCTCACTTGATTTATTAATAAATGATCAACCACAGAAAATAATATATTTATTTTATTTAAAACATACTCTTTTTGCTATATGGAGAAATCCTGCTATGCCATATTGAAAAGCATTGAAATCCATCTTAAATTTAGCAGAATGTAATGGATATTCTGTTTTGGCATCGCTATCTCCAGTTCCCATGAATACCATACAACCATTAGCTTTTTCTTGAAATGCCGTAAAATCTTCTCCGCCAAACATGGGTACTTTCTGATCTATTATTCTCTCTTCAGGGAGAAATTCTCTAAATGCTTCTAACATAATATTTAAAGCTTCTTTATTATTATGTCCTACTGAATAACCATATTCCCATTTAACTTCACATTTTGCTCCATGGGCAGCGGCAGTATTTTCAGCAATTCTAAACATAAGGCTCTTTACTTCTTCTCTAACTTTTTTATCTAAGGATCTTACAGTTCCAAGAATAATTGCACTTTCTGGTATTATATTATGTGCTGTTGTTCCTCCATGAAACGCAGTTACCGACACAACCGGAGTTAACAATGGATCGATATTACGAGACGTAATTATTTGTAAGTTATTAACTATTTGCGCTCCTATTACTATTGGATCAATTGATAAATGAGGCATACTAGCATGAATGCCACTACCAATTACCTTAATATGAAAATTATCACTGGCAGCAAAACAAATTCCTTCTTTATATACCATTGTGCCAGTTTTAAACATAGGACCAATATGAAAAGCAAAAACATAATCTACTCCCTTCATTACTCCTGCTTCTATCATAGCCACAGCTCCACCTGGAGGCAATTCTTCAGCATGTTGGAATAAAAATCTAATTTCACCAGAAATTTTATTCTTCATGGTTACTAGTATCTTCAAAGCTGATAATAACATACTGGTATGAGCATCATGCCCACAAGCGTGCATCACTCCTGATGTCTTTGATCTATACTCAACTTCTGCTTCCTCTGTTATTGGTAATGCATCTATATCCGCCCTGAACGCTATCGTCTTTCCAGCTTTCTCTCCTTTTATTACCGCCATAACACTTGTTTTTGTTGGTCTTGTAAGTTCATCAACTCCTATTATTTTTTTAATCTCTTCATATATATAATTTGATGTTCCTATTTCTGCAAAAGATAATTCTGGATTTTCATGCAAATGTTTATACCATTTAATTGTATCCCCTATTATTCCTTCTAACTCTAATGCAAAGTGACCTTTTATTACTTCTTTGACCATCTTCTCTTCTCCTTATTTCCATAGGCTTATTTTAACTTATTTAACTGTAATTATACTGTTTTTTATCATAAATTTAATACTTTTAAATACTAAGTAACCCTTTTTTATTTGTGAACAATAAAAAAACAATTCCCACCAATAACATAATAACACTTAAAAATAAAAACACTATCTCATAGGATTTTGTTGTCTCTAAAATTTTACCTATCATAATGGCTGAAATAAATCCTCCTAAGGTTCCCCCAGTATTAACTATTCCAGCTACAGTCCCCAAAATTTCCCTTGAAACCCTCTTTAATGGTAAAGTAACAATTACTAAAAAAGTTAACTGCCCCATTAAAAATATTGCAAAAAAACTTAACGTAATTAATGTTACAGAAGTTGCATAATACACATAATATATTATGATAGCACAAATAATTGTACTGATAAATACTATTATTTTTTCTTTATTCTCCATGAATTTTCCAACAAAATATCCTCCTAATACAGCTATTATAGCTCCCCCAAAGCCAGATAATGATAATATTGTTCCTACTTCTTCAAGGTCGAAATTTTTTACCTCATATAAAAATTTAGGTATCCATGATAAAATTCCGTATAAAACAATATTTACAAAAAATAATCCTAAAAAAATTACTATAATATCTTTGTGGAGCAATATCTTTACTAAGATCTTATGATTTTCTTGTTTTTTAATAAAAGTATCTGCAGTGCTTTTTTTTACAAATATTCCAATAATTATAGATACTAAAATAAAAGCAATCCCCAATATTACAAGCATCCCACGCCATGTAAATTGTTCTATTAAAAAAACACCTGCAATTGGCGTAATAATCACTGCAATCCCAGCTGAGGACAGCAAAATAGATTGTGCAAATGTTCGTTGGTTTAATTCAAAAGTATTCACTATTATTTTTGTACAGGTTGTCGGATATCCTCCATGAAAAATACCAGCCATCCCCCTAGCAATTATTATTAGAACAAAAGATGTTGCCATTCCAAAAATTAACGCGGAAATCCCTATTAAAAAAGCAGCAATAATTACAATAATTTTGGGGCTTATTCTATCATTTAAATACCCCACAATAGGCTGCATCAGTGAATAAGATAAAAAAAACATACTAAATACTACACCAATTTGCTGGGAGCTAAGACTAAACTCAGTACCAATTGGAATCATTAAAATCCCCACTAATAGTTTATCCATGTAACATAATGTATATCCAATATATAAAATAGCTAAAATCATATATTGCTTCTTGAAAATTGGAATTTGCAACGCCATGATATCTATCCAAAATAAGTTTATAATAACATATTTAACATATTATCACATAATGGTCCACAAGGAAAGCTTTATATATTTATGCTTAAAATCCTGCTACAATAGAATTGCTAAGCAATGCTATGCTTTCTTTCTCATTTGCCAAACTACTAAATAAATGTAAAACATCTTCCTTTGTTACTGAATCTATTTTCTTAATTATATGATTAATATCCCTAAGCTCGCCAAAATTTAATATACTACCAGCAATACGTTCGCATCTCGCAGAAGTACTCTCCAAAGACATAACAATTGAGCTTTTTAAAATATTTTTAGCCCTTTCCAATTCAATATCTTCAAAACTGATGGCAAGTTGTTCAATTTCAGCCCTTATAAGATTAATTACTAAAGATATATTTTCTCTGGAACAGCCAGCGTGTACAGCAAAACTACCACAATCCGTATAAGTATTTAAAAAACTACCTATAGAGTAAGCTAAACCCCTTTTTTCTCTTATCTCTTTGAATAAACGAGAAGACATACCTCCTCCGAGAATTGTTGTCGCAATAGACATGCTATAGTAGTTTGCAGATTTATAAGAAGATCCAGGTAAAGCATAGACTAAGCTTGTTTGCTCAACCTCTTTTTTGATAATTAACTCCTTAGCTGATTTAAATACTGGATTGCCTAAATCAATACAAGTTTTCTTATCTATCCAATCAGAGGTCTTTTCTTTGACTATTTGTAAAAATTCATTTTCGTTAAAATTGCCAGAGATAACAACTACCATATTTGATGGGTAATAGTAATGTTGTAGATGTGAGAAAAAATCTTTAGAAGAAAAGCTTTTAATAGTTTCTTCATTGCCTATGATAGGGTAAGAGATTGGATGCCCAGCGTAACATATTTTTTCATATAAATTGTAAACAACATCTTGAGGATCGTCTTGGTACATTTTTATTTCTTCAAGAATAACACCTTTTTCTTTTTCTAACTCCTCAGCAGGAAAGGTGGAATTACGCACTATATCTAACAATATATCAAAAGCTAGATTAACATCATCCTTTAAAACCTTTGCGTACCAGCTGGTTTTTTCTTTGGATGTCCAAGCATTAATATAACCACCTTTATTTTCAATCTGCTCTGATATATCAAAAGAAGTTCTGTTTTTTGTCCCCTTAAATACCATATGTTCCAAAAAATGACAAATGCCGCCGGTTTCAATTTTTTCTATCCTAGAGCCGATATTACTCCATATTCCAACAGTAGCAGACTTCACAGTGGTAATTGGATCAGTTACTACTGTTAGGTTATTGGGCAGTTTGGTGATTTTACAATTTAGCATTTTTAGGCTCTCTCTTGTTTTTTTTATATCTTTTCTTACTCTATACTAATATTATATTATAACCCTAAAAAAAACAAATACTATGAGGAACTTATTAGTGATATACAAGATAGAAAAAATAGATAAAAATCTTGATGGACTAGTATTCACTGAAAACAACAATTCAACATCTACTATTAAAATACCTTTTACTATAGTAAATGAAGAGGTTGATGTGAAAAAAATAGATGCTAAAAATCACCCAGCAGTTGCTCTGGACTTTAATATACTATCACCCTCTGCAAGAAGAAAAGCTGCTAGCTGTATTTATTATAGCAATTGTGGAGGTTGTAAAGGCCAACATTTTAATAAGGAAGATTATCTTTTATATAAATTACAAAATCTATATAAACTCTTGAAACTTAATAAAATACCACTTAAGGGAGAAATCACAATGTTACATCATTGGGATAACCCTTTTCATCATAGAAGACGTGCCATATTTTCAGTTAAGGATAATGTTATTGGATTTAATCAGTATAGAAGCAATAAACTTGTTGGGATCGATTATTGTGAGGTGTTAACTGAGAATATCAACTTGACTCTTAAAAAATTACACGATATACTCAGAGCCAGTAATAGCCCACTGAGAATAACAGAAATCATAGCAAGTGATTTAAATGGTAGTATCGATTTACTAGTCAAATCAAAGATTGCTATAAATTTAGATGTAATAACAGCTTTTCAGGAAATTTTTACACTTGCTTGTGTAAAAAGAGTTTACTGGCAGAGGCAAGATTCATCTATGGAGGCATTAATTATTAAAGAAAATTTATTTCTGCAACACAGTTCCAATAATTTATCCTTTACAAGTGGTGGATTTTTACAACCGGAATTATGGGGAGAGCAGCAACTGCATCAATTAGTTGTAGAACACTTAGTTAGTCCACTTAAAGTACTGGATTTATTTAGTGGTACTTCTCCTTACGGATTTTTAGTACTTGAAAATTTTAATGCCATCCATATAGAGGCTTTTGATATAACCTCTAGTGCTATGGATAGTATTAACGTATTAAAAAATCCTAAAATAAAAGCTATCTCTAGAAATTTAATGCATAATCCACTAAAAACTCCATATATTGATAATTTTGATACAGTGATTATCAATCCACCACGAAATGGAGCAAAGGAACAAATTATGGAAATTAGCAAAGCAACTAATATAAAACAGATTGCTATGATTTATTGTTCTGCGGAAAGTGCTATTCGTGACTTGAGCATATTATTACAAGGTAATAAGTTTAATCTTGATAATATTGTTGTAGTTGATCAGTTTATATATACGCCTCATATTGAGGTGTTTTTATATCTTAAACGCATTTAGGCCATTAGTATGATTTTAGTTAAACAAATTATTTTGGATAAGTTGAATTTTATAGTTTTTTGGCTTTTTGCTTTATTAATTACAATTTGCTTATTACTCTATAAAGCTATTAAAGGTTGTTTGATAGGAGTTAAGATTATTATTAGAAAATTATTTCCCTTTATAGCTTATTTAATAATTGGATTATTTAACCTATTAAAAATTATACCCAATTTTATTTATGAAGTTGTGCAGCGTATTCTTTTTATATGTACTAGTATTATTAGTTTTTGTTTTATAACCTTTTTAAAAGTTATAATTAATTTATATAAAAATATCATTTATGTAATAAAATTTCTTTTTTCTTTATTTCCAAATAACTATTTAGCATCAATAATAAAAGAATATATAGGATTATTTACTAAATTATTTGAACATCACTATAAAAAATTTACTTTTAAGAAATTTAAAAATAAATATATTAATTTTAAATTTTATTATAGAATGGGACTAGGTATTATTTCCTTTATCACCTACTTGCTAGTGTATCCATTAAAGCAAACACTTGATTTTTCTAAATACATTAGTAATAGTACTATTTTTGATAATAGTATGAATATAATAAAAAGTTGTAGTAATTATTCTGTTAAATTATTTTTGTATATTAATAAACCATTAATTGGTTTAGTGAAAATTGCTTTCATTACTAAAGTATTTGTTAAAATATATATTTTTGCTAGAAATATTGTAATAGTGATTTTTGATTTTATATGCCTTATTCTATCTTTTACTATAGGTATATTTACTTTCTTATTCCTAAGACAAATATTTCACAAGATGCGTAAAAATTTAAAAAAAGATATAATAAAAAAATTACTTGCTTTTATAAAATTTGAAGGAAAATATATTATGGGGTTAGCTTTATCAATTTGTAAAAATATTGCTTTATTTTTATATAAGGATGTACTAAATATTATTATATCTTCATTTTCAAAACAAAATGCTATCAAAACTTGCTCTTTGCTAACTAGTACAGCAATTTTAATATATTCTTCTGTGTATTTTTATAGAAACAATCAAGATTATCTAATTTTTTCTGAAAAATGGAATAAATCTTTACAAATTATGAATTCCTCACATTTATTTGTGAAAATTATCAAAAGTGAGTTATTCCAGCCTGTTATTTATTATAAAGAAGATATTAAGCTAATGGAGGGAGAAACTTTATATGCAATGTTTTATAGAAGAGGGATAGAAAAAGAAAATGTTAATGACGTTATGATAGCACTTACAAAACATATTAATTTAAAGAAAATAAATCCTAAACTAACTTTAAAGGTTGTATTTGCATCATCTTCTGATTGGGGAGAAGATAAAATTAAAAAATTATCTTTACCACTAAGTATAAAAGAAGATCTGATTGTGGAAGCTGATGTTGATTATAATTATGTTGTGTATAAACAAGAAAAAAAGTTAACTCGTTATATTTTAAGAAGAAAAGTTTTGGTTAAAGATAGTATTTATACAGCGGCTATTAACGCAGGAGTCCCGGCTTCCATAGCAGTTGAAGTTTTTAAGGTTTTGTCATGGGACATAGACTTTCAACGTGATATTAAAGAGCATAACACGATGGAGGTGATTTTTGAATGTATGTATAATCAGGAAGATGAACTTGTATCTTGTGATAATCTTATGTTTGCCACTATTAAACTAGAGGATAGAGTGGTTTCATTTTATAAATATTCAGATGGTTATTATCACGAAGACGGTAAAAGTGTTATAAAAACATTGATTAAAACACCTGTTAATAATGCTCGACTAAGCTCCCGTTTTGGCAATAGAGTGCATCCTGTGCTTGGTTATACTGCCTTACATAAGGGAGTTGATTTTGCTGCTCCAATTGGTACTCCTATATATGCTAGTGGCTCGGGAGTGATTGAGAAAAAACTTTACTCGGCAACTTATGGTAACTATGTTGTTATTAGGCATAATCCTTATTTAAAATCTCTTTATGCGCATATGAATTCATTTGCTCCTAAATTAAAAGAAGGTGACAGAGTATCCCAGTGGCAGGTGATTGGTACAATTGGTGCAACCGGTAGGGTGACAGGCCCACATTTGCACTATGAGGTATTACTTAATAATAGGCAGGTTAATCCGTTAACTATAAAGATGCCTTCTGATAAAGTTTTAAATGAAAATGAAATTAAAGAGTTTGCTATTTATAAATCTACTTTTAACACCTTAGCAGTTAGAATACCAACAAAAAATAAAATAGCTTCTCCTAATATATCTTTTGATGCTGATAAAAGTAATACTAAACTTATAAAATCAAATAAAGTGCAGGCAACTATCATATATAGGAAGAAAGTATCAAAAGAGAATAAGAAGATATAACAAGATGGTAAAACATAAAAATAGTGCTAATAAAACAGTACTTACTAATATAAAAGCTCATTCTAGTGAAAACAAATATAAGTTGTTCTCTTAGGATTTCAACTTATTTGAGATGAATAGAGCCGAGTTATTTTCAAAAGATCTAAAACCTAAAGTAGAAAATACATTGTCATACATTTGATTTACCTGGATGTCGAATACTAAATTTTCGTTTAGATCTGATATAAACCAGCTATCGCTGAAAAGTTCTTGTTCTATTTGATTTGTTTTCCACATGGCACAACCAATAGATATTATTGATTTTTTAGGGCCATTATTGTTTGCTAAATCCGATAGGATATTTAGTTGATTTGTCATATGGATAGTGTCTGTAATTTTTTGTGTATCTCGTACTTTATAATCTGGTGAATGGATTATAAATAAACTATTAGAGTTAACAGGACCTCCTAATACTATGTTTATTTGTTGATCTCCTAAGTTGATTCTACTTTCATCATAATTAGCATCTATACTTTTTATTATATGTACAAATTTATGGGCGGAATTTTTATTAATTATTACACCAACGGCTCCTTTTTCATCATGATTAGTAATTAGAATAACGGCTTTATAGAATCTGTTATCTGACATTGATGGTGAGGCTACTAACAGTTTGCCTTTTAAAGATGATTGTACGTCATAACTTATATTTTTCATCGCAAGTGTCTCCATTTATGATATTATATAGCTAGTTACGTTTCTAGTAAATGTAAATAGCTAGATAATAGAGGACTTTTGTTATTTATTGCTATTTTACATAATTCATCGGCCATTTCATTTTCATAATGACCAGAATGTCCTTTAATCCATTCAAAAGTTATTTTATGTACATTTACTAACTCATCTAATTTTACCCATAAAGACTGATTTTTAACATTTTGTTTGTTAGCTGTTTTCCAGTTATTATTTTTCCATTTTTTAATCCACTCAGTTATGCCATTTTGGAGATATTTGCTATCTGTATATACAGCGACCTCACAGGGTTTTTTTAAATGCTCTAAAGCTACTATTATAGCCAGTAGTTCCATTTGATTATTAGTAGTTAATGGCACATAGCCATTAATTTTTTTTATATGTTCTTGATAACGCAAAATAACACCAATTCCACCTTCTCCTGGATTGTTTAGACAACCACCATCAGTGAATATTTTTACAGACATAGGATTTGTTTTTTGCATTTTTTCATTTTATATTTTACACTTAGTACTATTGCTAATAATATTTTATACTGATTATTAAATGGTTAACTTAATTTTATGAATATGAAAAATTTATTGTTTTTATTTCTGTTGCTTAATGCAGCTTTATATATTTCTTCCTTATCTGCTGCTGATAATAGTAAGGATACAAAATACACTGTAACAAAAGAAGGAGATATATTCTCGTGTTTAAAACCTAATGCTATAAAAGGTATTGAAACAGTTTATTTAAAAAATGATAATGGTGACGTTATTTACACAATAGAGATTTGGGGTTCTGAGGGAACTTGTGATTGGCAAAAGGATAAAATGCTTTTTAAGAAAAACTTACCACAATCTGAAATTGTTACATTATCTAATCAATTTGAGCAAAAATTATATCTTAAAAGCACTATGAATCTTATTTTTAAAGTTAAAAAACGTGTAAATAGTGGAAACTTAGCAAGTACAACTATAGAAATCCCATATTTTATAATATTAAATAATAAAAAAGATAATAATATTATTTTTAAAAAAGATTTAAAAATAAAAATTAATTTACCAAAAAAGGGTGAAATAATTATAAAGGGTGAAAAAATTAACATAGAAGAGTCCTTTAGAGCGTTAGATTTTATTTATTTGGAGGGATTGTCTGGTATATATTTTAAAAATACAGTTGCAAATATAAAAAGATAGTATGGATATTATTAAATCTAAAAATAGACCATCGTGGGATGAGTATTTTTTAAATATTGTGGACGCAGTTGCTTTAAGGGCAACATGTGATCGTGGATTGTCTGGCTGTGTTATTGTTAAGGATAATAGGATTTTATCTACAGGTTATGTTGGGGCACCTGCTGGTATTTCAGATTGCACACAAGATGGACATTTATTGCGTAAGGTTAATTATGAAGATGGTGAAATTAGAGAGCATTGTGTTAGGACTATTCATGCTGAGCAGAATGCTATAGTGTATGCAGCGAGATATGGAGTATCTCTTGATGGGGGGACTCTCTATTGCACTATGGTTCCTTGTTATGCATGTAGTATGTTAATTATAGCGGCTGGAATTAAAAGGGTAGTAGCTAAGCATGAGTATCAAGCTGGAGGGGATGCTTATAGATTATTTAAAGCAGCAGGAATAGATCTTATTGTTATCAAAATTGGATTTACTTATTAAATAATTTTATTACAAAATTCATTAATATTTGTTATAGTAATTGGCTAAAATAATTTTATTAAATTTTTCTGGTTTGGTAAGGCTATGAGTGAAAAAGTTGAGTTGTTATCTCCTGGTGGGAGTTTAAGAAAAATCAAGACTGCTCTGCTATATGGGGCAGACGCTGTTTATGTTGGGACTCCTGATATGTCTTTGAGAACCAAATCTGAGATTACGTTGGAGGACTTGTTAGAAGTATCTCGTATTACTAAAAAAAACAATAAAAAACTTTATTTAACCTTAAATTTATTCTCTCATAATAAGGATATAGAAAAGCTACCAGTATTCATAGAAACCCTAAAAAAAGTTGAGCCTGATGGTATTTTAATTGCCGATCCTGGGGTGTTTGATTTTGTTAAGGAGCATATGCCTAATACTAATTTACATATTTCAACTCAAGCTAATGTGTGTTCTAGCTTGTCGGTGAATTTTTGGAAAAAACAAGGTGCTGCTTTGTGTGTTTTAGCAAGGGAAGTTTCCTTTAATGAGCTTAAGGAGATTAGATCTCAATGCCAGGATATTAAATTAGAGGCTTTTGTTCACGGATCCATGTGTATGACTTATTCTGGTAGATGTTTGTTATCTAATTTTATGGCAGAAAGAGGAGCTAATCAGGGTAGTTGTGCTAATAGTTGTCGCTGGAATTATAAACTGCGAGTTAAATTACGTGATGATAAAATTTTTGATCTTAATGTTAATGAAGAGAATATGGAGCTTTTCCAATTTTTTCTGGAAGAAGAATTTAGAGAAGGAGAGTTTTTTGAGATAGATGAGGATGAAATGGGTGCTTATATTCTTAACTCTAAAGATCTTTGTCTTATGCCTGTTCTAAAAGATTACATAGAGATAGGAGTTAATACTTTAAAAATAGAAGGACGTAATAAAAGCGAATATTATGCAGCTATGACTGCTAGAGCGTATCGTTTTGCAATTGATGCCTATTATAAGAATCCTGAAAATTTTAATTATCAGCCTTATTTAAATGAGTTGTTTGCCATTCAAAATCGTGGGTATACTATGGCTTTTCACGATGGCAGACTTACTAATTTAGCTCATAATTATGATCTAACTAAAACAATCAGTGATTATGCTTATGCTGGAATTATTATTGGCTATGATAATACTAAAGAAATCGGTGAGTCCATTATTATGGAAGTTAGAAATCTACTTAACTCCGGAGATATTTTAGAATTTATCTCACCATTTTTACTTGAGCCAATTAGGATTCGCTTATATGAATTTATTGATGCTGAAAGTGGTTATGTAAAACAGAAAATTTCTCCAGGTAAGGCTAATCAGGCCATTAGAATCCCACTTAGTCTATTTCATAATGAGGAGAAAGAATCCTTAAGAGAAATTCTGCCAGAGTGTTCTATTGTCAGGAAAGTTTATAAGGAGCCAATGTATGAGGTATTTTTGAAGCATAACAAGGTTTCTTTTGGGGTAGAGGCAGGTAATACTTCTATGCAAGTATTAGATAAATTGCAGGCTAAGGTTGATATTGTCAAGAAAGAAAAATGGGATAAGGAAGCTAATAAAGATAAAACTCTGTTGAAGCCATGTTGTTCTAAGGGATGTAATGGTTGCATGATTTTTTGGCAAGGAGATGAATACAGTAAATTGCGTGCAAAAATGCAAAATAAAAAGCTTGGTGAAAAGCTTATGAAAAATATAGATTTTTAATAGTTAATTTCAGTTATTTTATAGTTAGTGAGATCAATTAGTTTTATAGATTTGCATTTGTTAGAATGTAGGGCGATATACTTTTCTCTATATTCGATCTTTAAAGGATAGCACTCTTTTGCAAACTCGTAATTATGAATTAATGGCTTGCTTATCTCTGGGATTAGGGAATTGGTATCTTTTTTATATTTATAGGCAAAAATCAGTATGGTTATTCCTAATATTAGCAAGATAGCTAGTATGCTTATCAGAAGTATCAGCTGTTTTTGTCCTTTTGTAAAAGAAGAATTATTATTATTTGGCATTTTGCACTCGTTTATTTTATTTCTAACTGTTAATATTATAGTATTAATATTACAAGAGGGCAAATTGCAAGAAGAGCAAAGGATAGCTATCGTAACCACTGAAGATGTTAATCTACGAGTTGATATATTTTTAGCAAGATATTTTAATGATTTTAGTCGCTCTAAAATACAAAAACTTATCCATAATAAAAAAATCCAACTATTTAGGGATGGTAAAAAAGCTATCCTATATGATGCATCTTTAAAAGTAAAATTAAATGATACTCTAAGTGTAGCTGATATGCCACAAGCAGAGAATCTTATACCTAAGGAGATTCCAATAGATGTGTTATTTGAAGATAATTACCTAGTAGTTTTGAATAAACCAGCTGGATTAGTTGTTCATCCTGGAGCAGGTAATTTCGATAATACTTTAGTTAATGGATTATTATATCATTATAAGGAATCATTATCTTCAATAAACGGACATATAAGAGCTGGCATTGTCCACAGACTAGATAAAGATACTAGTGGATTATTAGTTGTTGCAAAAGATGATCATACTCATGCCATTTTGGCCAAGCAATTTGAGTTACACAGCGTTCAGAGAAACTATAGAGCTTTAGTATGGGGGAAGCCTTTAAAATCAAAAGGGATTATTAAAACATTTATTAAAAGATCTGATACTAATCCTTTGAAAATGATGGTTAATACTACGAAAGGCAAACTATCTGTTACTAATTATCAAGTTTTAAATTCTTATCATAATAATTTATCTTTAGTTAAGTTTACTTTGGAAACAGGTAGAACTCATCAGATTCGAGTCCATATGCAACACATTGGTCACTCTATTGTTGGCGATCCTGTATATAGTACTAATATCAATAAGTATTTTAACAAGCTTGATCCACATATACAAACGGCTATAAAACAATTAAACCGCCAAGCACTTCATGCCTATAAACTAGGATTTATTCATCCTATAACGACTAATGAAATTACTCTTGAAATATGCGAACCACCTGAGCTACAAGTTATTTATGAAATGTTACATTTGAATTCATTTAACGATTACTAAGCTGATGTTCTATTTCCTTATAACTTTCACTAAAATATTTTTGCAACCTCAACAGTGTTGATGAAATTTCATAACCACCATCTTCAGATTGGTTAGGATCTATTTTTATAACCTCTAAAAAACTTAACTCATCGTATGAGTTAAGTTGTATTTTTACTAAAAATTGCAGTTTTGTGTTTAGTTTAAATTTAGATTCTCCTATATCTGTCCATAACGAAGGCTCTATATACATATTAATTACAGCGCTCTGATCATTAAAAACAAAAAAACTCTTATTATCAAGAGATTGCAATAAAATGCCACTAACTACGGCTACTTTCACATCCTGAGGATTAGCAAATATTTCGCTTAACTTAAAATCCTTTACCGATAAATTTTGTTCCGCAATATCATCTTCAACTGTATTATTTATATTCCCACTTTGCAGAGAAAGGGAGATATCTTTCTGATTAATCGGCAGACTAGTAGTATTATTCTCTTTGGCATTAGTAGTAATAACGTAGAGAAAAACTATAAAAAATATTCCGTAAGTAATGACTGTTGTAAAAAAAATATTTTTAGATAGCATGCAATTTTTATACCCAATTATTATTTTATAGTAATATATGCTAATATAATAATAGCAATCCGTTGCTGATTAAACAACAACTTATGTTTAAATGACAAAAAATTATATAATTTGGGTAGAAAGCAAAGAAGAAGAGCAGCTAATATGCTCCCTTATGAACGTTTTAAAACAAGATTTTTCAATTGTTAGAAGTATAAAAAATCGTGCCTCCAATAACAAAATTCTTATCTGTGATTATAATAAATTAATTCTAACAGATGCTGTAGTATTTAATTCATATTATGAAGAAGTAATATGCGTATCTTACAAAAAAATTATTCCCAGTAATAGGAACAACTTTTACAATGATATAAAAAAATTAACTTTTATATATCATCCGCTAACTCTAAATAAGATGGAGGAAATTATAAGTAAGAAACTATCTTAACTTAGTTTCTTTAAATTCAACGTGTTTTCTAACTTTAGGATCATACTTTTTAAGTACTATTTTTTCAGTCGATGTCTTAGGATTTTTGTTGGCAATATAGTAATATCCTGTGCCTGCAGTACTTTCTAACTTAATAAGAGTTTTTGCTTTTTTAGCCATTTTAATAATTCCACATATTATACGCTCAGTGATCATATAATAAAAAATTACAAAAAGCAACCTTAATTATTTTCTTTTCTTTCTAAGTATCATTTTATCTTCATTTATTATGAAGGTTAAGATACCTCTTATTTCGTCAGCCTCCCTTAGAATTACAGGAATTTTATCACCAAGTTTAAATATTCTGCCACTTGTTTTATCGGTAATTGAATAACCTGATAAATCAACTTTTGCATAGCCACTACTGATAGTTCTTACCGGAATAAGTCCCGATGCACCATTATCACATAAGTTAACAAATAACCCTGCTTTGGTGATTGAAGATATCACAGAGTCAAAAGATTGTCCTATTTTAGGACGTAACCATTTGCTTATACTTCTATTTTTAGCAGAATTTTCTGCATTAAAAGCTAATCTTTCAGTAATTGAAATATGTTTGGCAATTTGAGCTATCTCTTCACTTGTATACTTGAATTCTTCTTCATTAAGTATAGCTAGTATTAATCTGTGTACCATTAAGTCAGAATAGCGTCTTATGGGGGATGTAAAGTGACAATAATCTTTTAAATCCAATCCAAAATGACCAATATTTTTGTTAGAATACTCAGCTTGGGATTGTGTTCTTAGAATTGTTTCATTAAGCACAGTCGATACATTTTCACTTGTATTTTTTCTTAGTAAGTCATTAAAAAAACTACCGGTAATATTGACAGGAGGTTTAATATTTATATTAAGTGATTTTAAAACTTTGCTACATTCCAGTAATTTTTCTGGAGTTGGTTTAGCGTGTACTCTGTAGATACAAAAACTAGATTTATCAGCATTATATTGACTAATAGTTTTTGCTGCTGCAATATTTGCGCAAATCATTAACTCTTCTATTATTTTATGGGATACTAAAGTTTCTCTAATTTTTATTTCCTTTATATTATCATCAAGATCAAGAACTATTTTTATCTCATTACTGTGAATTTCAACAGCATTCCTTTTAGCTTTTGCTATTTTTAGTAATTCATAGACTTCATATAATGGTGATACAACTGTTTCCATAAGGGGTTGTAATTTTTCAGAAATCTCACCAGCCAAAGCTTTGCTTACTTCTTGATAGGTAAGACGAGCATGTGATTTCATTATGGCAGAATAAAAATGAAAATTTTCCAATTCACCATTATTATTAATTATACCTTCCATTACTATGCATCCTCTGTCTTCATTGGGATTGAGGGAGCACCAGCCATTTGATAATTCCTTAGGTAACATAGGGATAACAATTCCTGGTAAATAAACTGAGTTACCACGTTTTTTTGCTTCAAGATCCAAAGCACTATTTAGCTTAACATAATGGGATACATCTGCTATTGCCACATATACCTTATAATTATTATCAGGGAGTTTTTGAACAAAGACAGCATCATCAAAATCTTTAGCATCTTCATCATCTATGGTAACCAAAGGTATATGTCTTATATCTTTACGATTATCAAAAGAGCAGGCAATAGCAGCTTTTGCCTCAATCAGGGTGTCCTCTGAAAACTCATAGGGTAACCCATATTGATGAACACTTAACATGGATATAAGGTTAAGTTTTTTATCACTTTGTAGTACACTAATAAAAGTAGCCTCAGGTAATTCCATATTTACAGTAGAGTGTTTTGCTAATATTATACTGCCAACTGGTGTATGCTCTGGAGTGTTATGAAGTAAAATATTTTGTCTGCTTTTTATATTGATGGGAATTAAATAATTTTTCCTATCATATATCTGATAAACTCCTTTTATCATGATTGTCTGATTATTTTCACTCTTAATACTAATGTTATGTAAATCTTTAAGATAAAAAATTGGCTTAGCTATGACTTTTTCCTCTTCAATGCTGATTTCAGCTAAGATGTTTCTATCCTTAAGATTATCTTTTAAATCTTCAATAATAACGTCCTGCTCTGAGTACTTAGTATTTAGCAAAGTAGACATATATACTAAATAATGTTTACCAATTAAATGAGATTTAATTTTTATTAATGAGTACTTATAAAACGTATCATTTAATTGCAATAAATTTAATTTCACTATATTATCATCAATATTTTGTGCAATATTATTGTCCAGCAAAAGAGCAAGCTTAGTAAGCAAAACCTCACTATCTTTGCGAGATAATGTAGATTTATCAATAATACCATTATGATCAATAAAATATTTAATAAGTACTTCTAAAGAGGTTCCATTATTCTTTAGATATGATTTATTTTCACTATTTGACCTTCTATTAACAAAACTAGAATCTTTTTTAAATATAGTTTTATCACGACCTCTGTTGGCTGAGAAAACACTATTCCTAACGTTGCCTCGTGATTTTCTATCCTTAGGTCTAAAATTTGTCATAACGCAATTATCCTGATTGTGAATTTAAAATAGATAAAGCATCTTCAAGATTTAAATTTTTATTTTTAAATTCTTTAGGTATTTTAATATTTTTATTTTCATAGACGATATAAGCACCATATCTTCCATATTTTAATACTATCTCTGAGCTACTTTTAGGATGCTTACCAAGATTAATGCCACTTTTTCTAAGGGATAGTTGAGCAACCACTTCTTCTGCTTTGCTTAAAGTAATAGCGAAAATATCTTCTTTAAAGGAGAAAAAATCTTTACCTTTTTTAATGTAAGGACCAAATCTGCCAATTGATACAGAGATCTCATCATTTAATTTAAGAGGAAGCTTTAGTAAAAACACAGCTTGCTCTAAAGTTATATTTTCATTAGTTATGCCACTTGGCAGGGATACTCTTTTAGCTTTTTTATTTTCTGTTTTTTCAACATAAAAACCATATGGACCTTTTTTTAGAAAAATCTCATTATTTTCTGTATCCACACCTAATGTTTTTGTATTACTATCTTCTGCTACAAGAGGGTCATCTATGGTCTCAAGCTGATGGGTATAGGTGCAATCAGGATAATTAGAGCATCCTAAAAAAGCTCCATATTTTGAGTTTTTAATTTGTAAGCCACCTTTTTCACATTTAGGACAATTGGTATTATCGCCTATGAAATGCTTTAATGCAGAAGCATTGATTGTTTCAATAACTTCAGGAATAGTTATTTTTTCTGTTATTTGCAAAGTATTATTAAAATCAACCCAAAAGTTTTTTAAAACACTTTGCCATTTTGCATTATTAGCTGATATATCATCTAAGGATTTTTCTAAATTTGCTGTAAATCCATAATCCACATATTTAGAAAAAAAATTAACTAAAAAAACATTTAATATTCTACCACGAGCTTCCGGAATAAAGCGTTTTTTTTCCAAACGTGTATATTTTCTTTCCTGTAAAACAGAGATTATATTAGCATAAGTTGATGGTCTGCCTATTCCCATGCCTTCTAATGCTTTAACTAAAGTTGCTTCAGAATAACGAGCCGGAGGTTCACTAAAATGTTGCTTATTAATTATATCTTTGGTGCTTAATTCACTACCAACTTTAATATCAGGTAGAGCGCTTTCACTTTCTTCAGATTCAACATTATATACCTTGTAAAAACCTTCAAAAATCAAGATGCTACCACTAGCTTTCAAATGAATATCACGGTTTTTAGAAAATATATCAAATGTACATACATCATAAGATGCACTTTCCATTTGTGAGGCTATAGATCTTTTCCAAATTAATTCATAAAGTTTTAGTGCATCAGTTTCTAAATAAGCTTTAACTTTTTCTGGAGACTTAGTTATATCAGTAGGACGAATAGCCTCGTGAGCTTCTTGTGCATTTTTTGCCTTAGTTTTATAGATTCTTGCCGATTTTGATAGATATTTTTCACCAAATTCTTTACCTATAAAATTACGCATTACAGTAATGAAGGCAGGATCGATTTGTACAGCGTCAGTTCTCATGTAAGTTATAAGACCTGTAGTATCATTACCTACTTTGATACCTTCATAAAGTTTTTGTGCAACTTGCATGGTTTTCTTAGCAGCAAAACCAAGTTTATTAAAGGCATCTTGTTGCAATGTAGATGTAGTAAAGGGAGGAAATGGATTTTTAGAAAGCTTTCTATTTTCAATATCAATTAAAGTAAAAGAAGATCCACTTATTCTATCTTTTATAGCAAGAGCTTGAGTTTCATTTTCTATGCTGAATTTTTCTAGATTTTTCCCATCAAGAGCCACTAGCTTAGCTAAAACTTCATTTTTTCTAGTATCATTCAGTAAAACATTGATACTCCAGTATTCTTGTGATTTAAAATCTTCAATTTCATTTTCTCTATCGCAGATTATACGTAAAGCAACAGATTGTACTCTGCCAGCAGATTTACTACCGGGGAGTTTTCGCCATAGTATAGGAGAAATTCCAAAACCAACTAAATAATCTAAAGATACTCTAGTTAAATAAGCTTCTACTAAATTGATATCGATATCTCTTGGGGTTTTAAAAGCTTCTAAAATATTTTCTTTAGTAATTGAGTTGAAAACTACTCTTTTAACTTTTTTGTTAGTTAGTAATTTTTTTTCTTTTAGATACGACATTATATGCCAAGAGATAGCTTCACCTTCTCTGTCTGGGTCTGTTGCTAAATAAAGCTCATCAGATGCTTTTGTATTTTGATAGATATCTTTTAGATGCTTTTTAGCTTGTATGGTTTCCTCCCATAGCATTTCGAAATTATTTTCTGTATCCACAGAACCTTTTTTTGAAGGTAATTGTCTTATATGCCCATAAGAAGCTATTACTTTATAATCTTTACCAAGATATTTGTTTATGGTTTTTGCTTTTGAAGGAGATTCTACTATAACTAATTTCATTAATTTTCCTATTAATTTTTCCCAATCAGACTTATTTTATTGTCAGGATGACGTTCAATCTTACCAGCTAATTCAAGCTCTAATACAATTGTTAAAATTTGGGCATGAGTGAATCCTGTTGTTAAAGAAATACTTTCAACAGACAACGGAGAAAACGATAGGTTTTCTGACAAATAAGATCTTACAAGTTGTAATTTTTCTTCTTTCAACTCATCCTGCATAAGTTTTTTATTGAAACTACTTTTTACGTAATTTTCACTAAGATTATTATATATTTTTACATTATTTACAATATCCAAAACATTATCAACTAAAACAGCACCATCTTTTATTAAACTATTAGTGCCTTTGCTTCTTGGATCTTGTGGATTCCCAGGTATGGCAAAAACATCCCTACCTTGCTCAAGTCCAAGCTTTGCTGTTATAATACTACCAGAGTTAGCTGAAGCTTCAACAACCAATATGCCACGAGATATTCCAGATATTATTCTATTCCTTTTAGGAAAATTAGATGGAATTGGCTGTGTTCCCAAAGGAAATTCTGATATTAGCAATCCTTTTTCCACAATTTGATCATATATTTTTTTATTATCTTTAGGATAAATAATATCAATACCAGATCCTAAAACTGCAACTGTGCCTTTATCTATTGATCCTTCATGGGCGGCAGAATCAATTCCTTTTGCCATACCAGAGATAACTAAGAATCCGTGAGCACCTAAATCTTTAGCAAAATTATAAGCATTTTGTCTCCCCAAAGTGGATGCATTACGTGATCCAACAATTGCTATTGCAGCTTTTTTTAAAAAAACAGAGTGCCCTTTAGCAAATAATACTCCAGGATAATCCTCTGTTTTTCTCAGCAAAGGTGGATACATTGATGAATAGTATGGTATTACTTCCACATTGTTTTTTTGAGCAATTTCAATCTCTTTTTCAGCAGCACTTTTAGAGTATATTTTTATACTATTATTGGATCTCTTAAGAATAAGGTTAATATTTTCTAAGGCAGTAGAGGCATCACCAAATTGTTCAATCAGCTTAACAAAAGTTATTGTACCAATTCTTTCCGTTCTTATTAGCCTGATAACATCAATCAAATTTTTTGTATCATTCATTTTGCTTTCTTACTTTATTTTTTAAAAACTATCTTGGTTTCAGACTTATCAAGTAGTCTTTTTATATTTTCTTTATGCTTATAAATTATTAATGACGCTATGATTAATGCAAAAATTAGCAGATCAAAATTTATATAATAACTAACCAAAGGAAAGCACAATACAGCTAATAAAGCAGATAGGGATGAGTATCTAAAAATTAATGCGCTAATTAACCATACCATTCCGCAGACTAGAAATATTAATGGATTTAAAGTTAAGATAACACCAAAAAAAGTTGCAACTCCTTTCCCACCTTTGAATTTTAGCCATATGGGAAATATATGTCCAATAATAGCAAATAATCCGGCTAAAGCATACATTTCAAAAGGTTGAGCAAAGAGATATTTTGTAAGCAAAATAGCAACGCCACCCTTCAGAGCGTCACTTAATAGAGTAATCAGGGCTAAATATTTATAGCCAGCCCTTAGAACATTTGTTGCGCCTATGTTGCCAGAACCTATTGTTCTGATATCTATTTTATGTATCAATCTTACTAAAATTAAACCATAAGGCAGTGATCCTAAAAAATAAGATACAGCAAACACCAACAATAATTCATTTAAATTCATAATTAATCCTTTTTTAAAGGTAGATAAAATTAAACTGCACATTAAGATAGTTATAATTTTTTTACACTTAATAATCAAAATAAAAATACTTATAACAGTGATAATTTATCTAGAAAAATCTGTAAAAACCACGCTGCAGCTTGAGAATCAACATCTTTTTGATTCCCTTTTATTACCCTATTAGCTATTATATTTGTGGAAAATCTTTCATCTTGAAAAAAAATAGGAATATCAATGTGCTTAAGAATCTCTTTTGCAAAATCTGTAACGGATTGAGTTTTATGATTACCCTTACCATCACCATCAAGTGGATATCCTACGATAATGGCAAAAGCATTTTCACTTTTAATCAAATTTTTCAACAAAATGATATCTTTTATAAACATAGAACGCTTAAGAGTCTTCAGTGGAAAAGCTAACGTTAATTGGCAATCACTAACGGCAATTCCGATATTATTCTTACTTACGTCAAGAGATAGTATTTTTTGATTTTTGCTTATATTTTGTTTAATGAAGGATAGATCTTTAATAATCATAGGGAATAAATCCTAATTGTAATCTGATAAAAATTAATTTATAATTATATCCTAGCAGAGTGTTTTACTTTTTTATAAGGAAATTATTGATGAAAAGTTTTGATACCACTAAGTTAATTAAACTTACTAACATCGAAGTAGAAGAAGACGTTTTGGATAAATTTTCCGAGTCAGTCACCAATATATTGCTGTGGTGTGCTAAATTGGATAATATTAATACTAGCTCAGTTACTCCAATGTTTGGATTATTTGATGTATTTGAAAAAGGATTAGAAAATTTACGACCAGATGTGGTTACTGATGGTAACTATAGAGAAAATATTTTGCATAACTGTAAAGATAACAATGATATGTTTATTTGTGTTCCTAAGGTCATAGAATAGAAACTTATTATTATACCAATTGTTTATCGAGGAAATCTCATGGAACTTTTAAATTTAACCCTTAAAGAAGCATCTCTTAAACTAGAAAAAAAAGAGATAAGCTCTAAAGAACTTACGGAAGCATATATAGAGTCTTCCAATAAGGCAGACGAGCTTAATTTATATATTACAAAAACGTTTGACACAGCTATGCAGGCAGCTATTGCATCAGATAAGAGGAGAACCATAGGTAAATCTTTAAGTAATTTGGACGGCATTCCAATTGGAGTTAAAGATATTTTTTTAACTAAAGGTATTAGAACAACCAACGCATCTAATTTTTTAGAAGATTTTATTCCACCTTATGAATCAACAGTTACACAAAATTTGATCGATGCCGGGTATATCTGTTTAGGCAAGCTTAATATGGACGAATTTGCTATGGGTTCAGCTAACATTACATCATATTTTGGTAATGTAATCAATCCATGGAAGAGCTCTGATAATAAAGATAGAGTACCTGGAGGATCCTCTGGAGGATCCTCTGCTGCTGTTAGTGCTAGAAGCTGTTTGATAGCTCTTGGTACCGATACAGGTGGTTCCATAAGACAACCAGCAAGCTTTTGTGGTTTGGTGGGGTTGAAGCCTACTTATGGTGTTTGTTCTAGATATGGTATTATTGCTTTTGCATCTTCATTAGATCAAGCGGGCATAATTAGTAGAGATGTTGAAGACAATGCTTTTTTGCTTCAACATATTGCTGGATATGATGCAAAAGATTCTTCCATGATTAAATTTTCAAAACCTGATTACTCTAGTTTAATAGGTAAGTCTATTAAAGGATTAAGAGTTGGTGTTCCTAAAGAGTATTATTCAGAGTCTCTATCTTCTGAAATAAAAAATTATTGGCATAAAACATCTAATTGGTTAAGAGAAGAGGGTGCAATTATAGTTGATATAAGCTTACCTCATACTGAGTACGCTTTACCTGTATATTACATAATAGCGCCGGCGGAAGCATACTCTAACTTAGCTAAATTTGATGGTATTCGATATGGTAAAAGAAGTAAAAATGCTAAAAATTTAGGTGAAGTATATACAAAATCAAGAAAAGAAGGCTGGGGGATTGAGGTAAAAAGAAGAGTACTAGTTGGAAGTTATAATCTTTTAACAGAAAATTTTCATAGATATATGCAAGCAGCAAAAATTAGACGCCTAATTACTAATGATTTTATAGATGCTTTTAAAACTGTCGACGTTATTTTAACACCTACCACAACTTCTCCTGCTTTTGCAGTGGATGAATCACCTTCAGATCCTTTGGAAATGTATTACAATGATCTCTTTACTGTAACTGCAAACTTAGCAGGTCTGCCAGCTATCAGCTTGCCTGTTGGTCTATCTACTGATGGGTTACCTATAGGAATGCAATTAATTGCTAATTATTTTAAAGAGTCGGAGCTTTATTCTTATTCTTATATTGTACAAAAAAAGGCAAACTTCAAGGAATTGTCTACTTTTGTGCAAAAAAATAAATTACATTAACTGGAGATTAGTATGACTAATTTAGTTGAAGGGAAAAGTGGCTTATGGGAAGTTGTTATTGGCCTTGAAGTGCATGCACAAATTGTATCAAACTCTAAGTTATTTTCTGGTTCATCTGCCACATTTGGAGCAGAGCCTAATATGAGTGTTTCATATATTGATGCTGGTTTCCCTGGAGTGCTGCCTAGAGCAAATGAGTTTTGTATCGAACAAGCTCTAAAAACTGCATTAGCCTTAGATGGAAAAATTAATTTAACATCTTTTTTCGATCGTAAACACTATTTTTATCCAGATTTACCATTTGGTTATCAGATTACTCAATTTTATCAGCCAATTATGGAGAAAGGTAGCTTAACTATTGAACTTGATGAGGGAGTTCGTAAAACTATTGGTATCACCAGACTGCATATTGAACAAGATGCTGGTAAGCTATTACATGAACATCATCCTAGCAAAAGTTTTGTTGATTTGAACAGGGCAGGGGTTGGATTAATGGAAATTGTATCTGAGCCAGATATCAGATCAAAAGAAGAGGCTGCAGCTTATCTTAGCACACTAAGAGTTCTCTTAAGAACTCTTAAGAGTTGTGATGGTAATATGGAAGAGGGCTCTTTGCGTTGTGACGTTAATATCTCTGTGCATAAAGTTGGAGAACCATATAGAACTAGAGTAGAGGTTAAAAATATTAACTCTGTCAAATTTTTACAGCAAGCTATAGATTATGAAGTACAAGAGCAAATAAAAATTTGGGAAAGTGGTAAAGAAGTTATTCAAGAAACTAAACTTTTTGATTCTACTACCGCTAAAACATATTCTCTAAGAGGTAAAGAAGATGCAGGAGATTATAGATATGTTAGAGATCCTGATATAATGCCCTTGGTTCTTTCTAAAGAATATGTCCAATCAATAAAAGATAAAATGCCAGAGTTGCCTATGGCTAAAAAAGAAAGATTCATATCTGATTATTATCTTACAAATTATGAAGCAAGCATTCTAACACAGGAGAGTGATAATTCTCACTTTTTTGAAGAAGCAATTATTAAGTATAGTGGGGATATTAGGAATCCTAAATTAGTAGCAAACTGGATTACTACTAATCTTTTTGCTCTTTTGAATAGTAATAATATAAAAATTACTGATTCTAAGATAACACCAGTACAGTTAGGGGAGGTCATAGATTTAATAGAATCAGAGGTGATATCTACTAAAATAGCCAAAGATGTGTTTGATAATTTATGGAATAATCCAGATTATTTTGGAAAATCAGCAAAATTTGTTGTTGAAACTAATGGTTGGCAGCAAATCAGCAATATGGAAGAGATAGCTGAAATCGTAGATAGATTATGTGCAGAGAATAAGGATAAAATAGAACAAATCAGAGCAGGGAAAGATAAGTTAATAGGATGGTTTGTTGGGCAAATTATGAAAGAAACACAAGGTAAAGCAAATCCTGATATTATTAATTCACTATTAAATAAAAAAATAGTTGAATAAAGTATGGATAGTGGGTACAATTACAGGGGATTGCAGTTTTAAAGCCCAAAGGACAGATGACCGAGTGGCCGAAGGTGCTCCCCTGCTAAGGGAGTATGGAGTAATCCATCGAGGGTTCGAATCCCTCTCTGTCCGCCACAATGTATACCACATAGAGTACAGTTGTTAACGTAATGAAAAAATTTTTGTTGTTCTGTTCTATTTTTTGTTTTGCTTCCCTTGTAGTTCAAAGTAGCTTGCACGCTAGATTGAAAACTACTAAGCCACATTGGTATGTTTCTTTTCCTCAAATGTTTAATCTACATACAAAGGCTAAAACATATGATATTACAAATGATCCTGGTAATCCTAACGCCAATCCTCCGGTACCTCCATCGGAAAAGCACGTTCATGCTTCTTATACTTATGATCTGTTTAGTGCGCAATTTCTTTCTAGTATAGTTGTTGGTTACATGTATTTAAACTCCCTTGGGGTTGAATTTGAAATTAATAGCTATGATCTATTTTCTGCTAAGGTAGATGGTAGTGTCATAAAGCCTCAGGACTCTGCTAACGCTTTTAATACAGTGGATTATATGATGTTTAATGTTAGAAAAGATGCATTTTCATATGGATCAATTAATGCTTTTTATAAGGTGGGATTCGGTTTTTTACAGCAAAATATTCCTTCCCTTGCACAAAACGGTGGATATGATCTTACTCCAGCTGTTCAGGGAGTATTAGGAACATATTATGCTGTTAATGATTATATTGATGTTGAGGCTTATTATAAGTTTCTTATGAATTATTCAAAACTAAAATTATTAAATACTATTGGCTACAAGCATCAAGGTACTTATAATGAGGGCAGTATTAATTTTGCTGTCAGATTTAAAATTCACTCTTTAGAAGATGATTATAAGTATGCTCGTTAAGAGAACAGTTTTTTAGTGATTTATTCTTGAGAGATTTTCTTTAATAATATTTCCTTTAGGGAAAACATTAATAAGTTGATATTTTTTAATACATAACTAGATACTAAATAGTTGAAAAAATTAGGATTTTTGACTGTATCGATTTCTTTGCATTATCCAAATTTACTGTTTCTGTCTTTATGATCTATGATAGTATCTAGTTAGTAAACAGAAGAGCCATCTAGCAACATTTAAATTCACGGCGTTGCTTTCTAAGGGATTTAATCCTTACAAAATAAAAAGCTTATAAGTTTACAAAATAGCCACAGTACCTATTTAAGCAATCTAGAGGGTAGCTTAATTCAGATTTAATAAACCTAGCAACAAAAAGGAAACTTATTTCATGACTTGGCTTTATTAATAGCGATAATAAGATCATTAGCTTGTAAAAACTCTTGAGTATTGTTATTAAGTTCTTTTAGTGCTTTTTTAACAAAAAAAAGTGATTTATCTAAATCATTAAGTATAAAATATTGCTCGGCAAGAGCAAGGTCTGCTTCTGCATATCGATTTAGACGACCAAGTATCATTGATTTTAGTTGCCAAGCACCTGGATTATCCTTATTAATTTGTAAAGATAAAGATACAGTAGCTAAAGCTTCCTTATATTGCTTATTTACAGAATAAGCACGAGCTATTTTATAGTAAATAATATTATTATTTATAGCAGTGCGGATTTTTTTATAGTTTTCTAAAGCTAATTGATAATTTTCTATGGCAAAATAAGTATCTCCTGCTAATTCTAAGTAGTAAGGGTCTGAAGGAGCATCTTTCAGCAATATATTTGTATATTCAATTGAGGATGAAAAATTATGATTTGCATATTCAGTCATTGCTAATTTATAGATTGAGATAGAATCATTAGGTTTTATATTATAAGCTGATTTAATGTTGTCTACATTGCTTGTGTATACCAGTATCTTAGCTTGCACCCTAAGAAGTTTATTTCCCAAGAGGACATTTTTTGTAATTTTCTGCGGATTGTTTTTTATATAAGCATCAATAGCGTTCATACGGTTCAAAGTAAGAGGGTGAGTGCTTTGAAAAACAAAACTAGGTAAGCTATAGATAGCTTTGTTTTCTTTTTTATATAGTTTTTCCATAAATGTGTAGAAACCATTTAGTGAAAAATTAGATTCTTTTATATACTCTAAGGCTATTTGATCTGCTTGTGACTCCTCAGAGCGACTATAACTTAAAAGAGCTCCCTTAGCAGTTTGTAGTGTGCTATAGGATAAAAAACCAACTAAATCAAAAATATCACCATTACCATTAAGCAGAGGAGCTGTTGCTAAGAGAGCGGCAAGACCAAGTAAAATAAAAATATTAGCTTTTGAATAAACTATATCACCACGTGAAAGATGACCTGCTGTAATGTGACCAAGTTCATGTGCTAGCACACCAGCAATCTCATCAGGACTTTCAGCACTAGAAATAAGTCCTGTGTTAACAAAAATATTTTTCCCATTATAAACAAATGCATTAATACTATTATCATTCAATAAATAAATATTAATCGACTCACGAGGAACCTGAGCAACATCAAGTATGGGATTAAGTATATCTCTTAAGAAATCCTCAATTTCAGGATCCTTAACAACATAAACAGAAGCTGATGATAAACAAGCAGGATATAAGAATATGCAAAAAACTATTAGTAAAGATAGGTAATTTCTGAGTAATATCATTTGTATCAATATACTAATAGTTTAATCAATTTTTTTAATTATAATCCGAATAATTTTCTAAGTAATCCCTTTTTCTCAATGGGCTGTTTAACATGGTTAGGATTATTATTGAATTTTTTATTGCTTCTAAATTTATTACGTTTATTGTTATTATTTCTATTTGTGTTTCTACTAACAAGAGGACTTCCTATAGGCTTACTATTATTACTATGTAATTTATCTTCATTTTTTTCCTGCTCTTTTAATTTATTGGCATTAATAGCCAATTCTTTTTCTAAGAAAGTGACAGTTTCTGGCAACTCTTCGTCTTTAGTTTTATCTTCTTCAACTAAATAAAAAGGGTAAAGCAAATTATCATCACATTCTACCCTAATTGATGCTTTTAATATGGTTTCAAGACGAGATATATCTTCTCTTTTATTATTTAAAAGATAAAATGCCTCTCCAGAATGTATTCTTATAACAAGCTTATCTGTGGAGTTTGGTTTTATTCTATTATTTTCTACGTCACTTTGTAAGTTCCGCAAAATATTCAAAGCATTAAGGTCAAGAGGACGAACGTAACCGGCACCTTGGCATTTTGGACATGGAGTAAAGCTTTTTTCTATTATGGAAGTTTTAATTCTTTGTCTTGATATTTCCAGTAGTCCGAAATTAGAAATTCCGGATACTTGTATTTTTGCCTTATCTTCCTTTAGTAAATCTCTGATTTTTTTCTCAATACTAGAGATACTTTTAGAATTTTCCATATCTATAAAATCAATAATTATTAGTCCGCCAAGGTCCCTGAATTTTATCTGACGTGCTATTTCCACACATGCTTCTAAATTAGTTTTAAGTGCAGTTTCTTCAACATTTCTTTTACCTTTTGATTTGCCAGAATTTATATCAATGGCAGTAAGAGCTTCTGTATTATTGATAACTAAATAACCACCAGATTTAAGAAAAACAACAGGAGAATAAAGATTTTTAATTTGTTCTTCTACTTTATAATACTTAAACAAAGATGATTTAGGATTATTGAAGCGTATTATTTTCTTCATAATGTCAGGAGCAATTAATTTAGCAAAATTTTTAGCCACCTCAAATCCATCTTTGCCGTCAATAATGATTTCATCAATATTAGCAGAGTGAATATCACGTATAATTCTTTTTATTAAAATACCTTCCTCAAACAATAAACTAGGCTTTTTTAGATTTAGTGTTTGTTGTTGAATGGTTTTCCAAATTTTATCAACATAATGATAATCATCAATTATTTCCTTATCAGTACGCTCAACACTGGCAGTTCTAATTATTATATTGGTATTTTCTGGAATAGCTAATCCCTCAATAATCCCTTTCAATCTTTGGCGATCCTGGTGAGAGGAAATTTTTTTAGAAATTCCACCTTCAAAGGGAGAATTAGGCATAAGTACACAATATCTTCCAGCAATGGAAAGATGAGTAGTAAGAGATGCCCCTTTGCTACCCCTTTCATCCTTCACTACTTGAACCAAAATATATTGATCTGGTTTAATAACATCCTGTATTTTATAGCCAAACCTAGCTCCGTACTCTAGATTTTCATTTTCAAGACGGTTCATAAAGTCTTCATTATCAGAAGTATCTGTTAAGCTATCATCAAAGTCTGATGTAAGGCTATTTTCATGTTCAGAATCAGAGGATTCCTCTGAAAGTTCATCAACAGCAGTAATAAAGCCATTATCCTGAATAATAAAAGAGAGGATATTTTTATTTTTTTCGGCATCATTAATATCTTTTTTGACAGAAGATTTAACCAAAAAACGATTCCTAACAACATCCTTATGTTGTTGCTGCTTTTCTATGATCTCATTTAACTTTTCTTGAGATAAATTGAAATGAGTTATATTAATTTCATTAAAAGGTAAAAATCCTTGTTTTTTTCTACCATAATCAACAAAAGCAGCCTGCAAAGAAGCCTCTACTTTAGTTATTTTACCAAGATAAATGTTTCCTTTTAGTTCTGCTTTAGCAGCAACCTGAAATTCATAATCTTCCATAATGTCATTTTTAAGTGTGACAACACGAGTTTCTTCCATGTGGGAAGCATCTATTAAAATCCTATTTTTCATTAGTAATCCAATTCAAATTTTTCATTACATAAAATTGTGCTGAAGTTTTTTTCAAAAACTTCTTGCGAGTAATATTGTTTTATAATATATTTGGAGTGTCACTCGAGTGTCTAATACTGCATACGCGCAAATGCAATATAGAAACAATGTTACAACTGAGGCAACAACGTATTAAAGCCGATCAGAACTACAGTATACAAACAATACACCACCACTACTATGATAACATAATTTTAATATTACTAACAATTTTATTTTTTATGGATAAAACTGTATCTTTTTAAGAAATCATATTTTATTATCACATATGAGGGAGTTTATACTTTACTATAAAAGCAATATATGTTACATAGATAGATATAAAAATTTGTTATACACTTAGCAAATTGACTTTAACCATTTGACTATACAATAATATATCCTATAATATTATGAGTTGTAGATTTTGTTATAATATAGAAAGTTATGTAGATGAAAAAATTTAGTGCGGTAATTGTTTTTCTTTTATTTTTTGGGTTTAATTATCCTTCTTTATATTCAGCTGATGAGCAAGTGGATGGGCAAGTTTCCACTGAAAATAAGCAAAGTGTTCAATCCTCAGAAGAACCAATAAATGAAAATCAAATAAAAAACGAAACTTATAGCGGAGGGTCGATTCTGGATATTAGAATAACAGATCTTAATAATAGCGCTAGTTTGATAACTTTTGATGTTGATAAATCTTTTGTTGCGGAGGTTAGGCTGTTAAGCTTGCCCTATCGTCTGTTTGTTGATATGCCTATGCCATACAGATGGGTTGTGGATCCGGTTAATCTGGAAAAACTACCTGTGAGTTTAATACAAGGGTTTCGCTACGGAAATCCAAGACCTGGTGTGCTTAGGGTAACGATGGATTTAGCAAGAAATGTAAAATTGAATAGAGTATATATAAGTCAGGTTGTAGATACGTCAAAAAAATCATATATTGCAACTATTAAGCCATTAACTAGTATTTACGAATTTAATATAGAAGTATCAGATAATTATAGAAAATCACTTAATTCTAGCTTGTCCTATTCTAATGCTATCGTTTTCACAAAAGATAAAGACACTTTAACTAAAATTACAGATATCACTGAAACCTATGCTAGTGCATCTAAAAAAGCTCAACGTACTAGAGCACTAGAAGCAAAAATTAAAGATCATCTTGGTGAAGTGTCCTATCCCAAACCTTCTATTACCTCTCCTGGTAGGCCAATTAAGGTTTTTATTGATCCAGGGCATGGTGGTAAAGATTCAGGAGCTCGTTCAGAGGATGGCAGTATCCTTGAGAAAGACTTGGTACTAAAGGTGGCCAAAATGCTCAAGAGTGAGTTGGAAACTAATAAAGATATTTCCGTAATTCTTAGTAGAGATGACGATTATTATATTCCCCTCAGTGATAGAATAATATGGGCACAATCTATGGATGCTGATCTTTTTGTTTCTATTCATGCCGATAAAACAGAAAATAATTCAACTGCTTCAGGATTATCTGTATATACTTTATCAGAGATAGCATCAGATGCACAAACACAGCTTCTAGCAAATGTGGAAAATAAATCAGATATAATTGCGGGCATTAATATTGATGGGAATAATTCTGAAGTTAATCAGATATTATTGAGTTTGTCTCAGAGAGCTAAATCTAATGAATCTATCAATCTGGCCACTAATATTGTGAGTCAGTACTCAAAAGTAATGAAAATTTTAGAAAACCCTATGCGTTCAGCAGGATTTGTTGTTCTTAAATTACCTAATAAGCCTTCTATTCTAGTTGAGCTAGGTTTTTTATCTAATTATGATGATACAAATAATTTTAAAAATCCTGAGTATATTCAAAAAGCTGCTGTTGCTCTTTCTGCTGGTATAGAATATTACTTATGGAAAAAAGGGAAATTAACATCTTTTCCAGTTGCAGTTACTGGGAAACTTAATAATTATGTTTTAGGAAATAAGGCTTCTGATATTGTCATGGTGCCTTAGTAAGTGAGAATGATAATTTTTTTGTTGTAGTTTTAGTATAATAGGTAGATTCTTTACTTCTGTTGTTTCTTGGGTATGGATATTTTAAAAAGAAAATAAAATGAAGAAAATTATTTTAATATTGATTGAATCTTTCAATATCATAGTTGAAAGTTTTAGGTATTTATTCAAAGAAATAGCTGTCTTTATACGTGATATATTGAAGGGATTAGCGAGAAAATTTTCTTTCAAAAAGAAGTCTAATTTGGAAGAAATTCTTAGGAACACGGAAAAGCGTAATTTAAAATCTCTACACGAAAGTATTGATAAGCATGAGATATTATTTTCTAAAGAAATTAAAAACGGAGTACAGGGGTTAGATAAAAAAAACCTTAGCAGAGAAGGTCGTAATAATATAAAAAAAAAGCGATTAAACTCTAAGTTAGCTATTATATTTTTTTTATTGTTATCTTTAATTTTCACATACTTAATGTGGGATTTGCCAGATTATAAAGTTTTAAAAGATTATCAACCGCCTCTTATTACAAGAGTTTATTCTGCCGATGGTACATTATTATCGGAGTTTGCTGTAGAGAAAAGACTTTTTGTTCCTTTAGAAAGGATTCCCAAGGTTGTTGTAGATGCATTTATTTCAGCAGAAGATAAGAATTTTTATAGGCATTTTGGTTTTGATTTCTTTGGATTAGTGAGAGCATTTTACAATAATGTATTATATGCAATTGGGTTATCAGATAATATAGAGGGAGCCTCTACTATAACACAGCAAGTGGTTAAAAATTTTTTACTTACTAATGATAGGACAATAAAAAGAAAAATAAGAGAAGCAATACTTACTGTGCAGGTTGAGCTTGCTTATTCTAAGGATCATATTTTAGAATTATACTTTAATGAAATTTATCTTGGGCGTGGCTCTTATGGAGTATCTGTTGCATCTTTAAATTATTTTAATAAACCAGTAACTGATCTTACTTTAGAGGAGGCAGCATTTTTAGCTGTTCTACCTAAGGCACCTGCTAGATATGATCCAAAATTAAATTATGAGGTAGCAAAAGAAAGAAGAGATTGGGTTATATCAAGAATGCTAGCTGGTGATAAAATAAGGGAGGCACAAGCTAAGCAAGCGATTAGCAAACCAATTATTGTTTTTGATCGCTCACAAGAAAGGGAGATATTTTCGTCTTACGCTTCTGAAGAAATTAGAAAGGATATAGTGAAGCGTTTTGGTTATGAGCAAATTTATGGTGGAGGTTTAATAATCAAGACTAGTATAAATCAAAATTTACAGAAATATGCTTATGAAGTTTTAAGAAAAGGGATAGTTGCATTTGATATTAAAAAAGGCTACAGAGGAGCAGTTGATAGTTTAATGCAACCCAAAGAGTTTTTATTAAAATCCGACAGAAATTCTAGTAATCCCAATTGGTTAAAACTATTATCTGATAATCCCAGTGCAAAAAAATATAAAGTGTCTGTTGCTCCTTGGAGAGTGGCTATTGTTATTGATATTGATATATCAACTATACAGTTTGGCTTACTTGATGGGAAAATATTTCAAATGGGTTTGAATGACAACTTTTGGGCGTACAAGAGTGGTTCTGGAGAATTGCAACTAACTAATTTTAATTCTATACTTAAATACGGAGATATTATACTTGTTGAGAATTCTGAAGGTTTTTGGAAATTAAGACAAATTCCTGAGGTTGATGGAGCCTTGATAGCTATGAATCCACAAACAGGTGAGATACTTGCTATGCAAGGAGGTTTTTCTTTTTTGCTGAGTGAGTTTAATAGATCAACACAAAGCTTAAGGCAACCTGGTTCAGCTTTCAAACCTTTTGTTTATCTAAGTGCCATACAAAAAGGTATAAATAATAATGATTTAGTTTTAGATGCTCCTTTGGTAGTTGATTCGTCTGAAGAATCATGGCGTCCACGCAACAGCTATGATACCTATGGAGGATTTGTTACACTTAGGAATGCTTTAGAGCATTCAAGAAATCTTGCAACTTTAAGAATCGCTAATAATGTTGGATTAGATAGAATTTCTAAATTAGCTATTAAGCTTGGTCTTTATGATAAACCCTTAGAAAATCTTTCTGAAATTCTAGGTTCTAGAGAGGTAACACTGCTTAATTTAGTAAATGCGTATTCCTCTTTAGTGAATGGAGGTAAAAAAGTTACGCCAAGTTTATTAAGGCAGGTTCAGGCCAATAATGGGACTGTTGTATTTAAAAATGATACAAGATTTTGTAAGGCTTGTGCTGCTGTAGAATGGAACAATCAGAGTGCACCAGAGTTAGAGGATTTAAGAGAACAGCTTTTTGATCCTTCTGATGCTTATATGGTTGTAAGTTTATTACAGGGAGTTGTTGAAAGAGGAACTGGGAGAAGAGCAAAATTTGCAGGTTATAATATTGCTGGCAAAACTGGTACAACTAATGAAGTTAAGGATGCTTGGTTTATTGGATTTACTCCGGATTTGGTCGTTGGGATTTATTTTGGATCCGATACCCCCAAGAGTCTTGGTAATACAGAGGGAGCTACTAGTATTGCTGTACCTGTTTTTGCTAGTTTTATGAGACAAGCTTTGTCTGATATGGATGCCATGCCATTTAGAACTCCTTCTGGTATTGATATGCGTTGGGTTAATTATAAAAATGGCGCTGTAGGAGATCCTGGTAAAGATGGTGTAATTTTAGAAGTTTTTAAGAAAAACTCTTCAGATAAACAAAAAATAATAGCTGATAATGGTAGATTAGAAGAAGTTACTCCTGAGGAAGCTATTATAAGCAGTGATAATGAAGACGGTATATATTAGGTTAATTGGGAGTTATATTGAATAATACTACTGAGATTTTATTGGAGGAATTACTAGAAAATATAGAAGAAGATTTATCTTTTGTTAAAGAAAGCTTTAATAAGAAAAATATTCTCTCTAAAATAGAAAGATTTGAGGAAAAAATTAACTCATCAGATTTTTGGCAGGATAAAGACAATGCGCAAATTATCTTAAAGGAATATAATTTGCTTAGGAACAGATATAATAAAATTAGCGATCTAATTGCTAGATTTGAAGACTTGAAAATACTATATGAGTTTACTTTAAGTGCAAATGATGATAGTGATTTAAAGGAATACAGGCAAGAGGCTAATCTTATAAAAGATATTGTTTATGAGGAGAAAATAAAAGCTCTTTTTGCTAATGTAGATGATCTTACTAATGCATATATGGAAATACATGCTGGTAGTGGAGGTCTTGATTCTCAAGATTTTGCAAGTATGATCCTTAGAATGTATATAAGATGGGCAGAAAAACATAATTTTAATGTTGGTGATGTTGACATATCAAAAGGTGAAGCTGCCGGAATTAAATCTGCTGTAATCAAGATATCTGGAGAGTATGCATATGGTTATCTAAGGTCAGAAGCAGGAGTCCATAGATTAATCAGGCAATCACCATTTAATTCTGATGGGAAAAGGCATACAAGTTTTATTTCTGTCTCAATATATCCAGAAGTTGATTCTGATATTAATATTAAAATAGATCAAAAAGATCTTCGCATAGATACTTTTAGAGCGGCAGGTGCAGGTGGACAGCACGTAAACACTACAGATAGTGCTGTGAGAATAACTCATGTACCAACTGGTATTGTAGTACAATGCCAATCAGAAAGGTCGCAACATCGCAATAAAGATACAGCAATGTCATTACTTAAAGCAAAACTGTATACTTATGAGTTACAAAAACAAGAAAAAATAAAACAAAATTCTTATCAGGCAAAACAAGCAATAGATTTTGGTAGTCAGATTCGCTCTTATGTTTTACATCCTTATGCAATGGTTAAAGATCATCGTAGTGCAACAGAGCATTTTAATCCTAAGGAAGTTCTAGATGGAGATTTAGATAGCTTTATTTTTGCTTTTCTTGCTAAAAATCTTTAGCTTGTTAATTAGTTATAAAGTGAATATAATTAGCCTAGAGGGCTATTGTTCTATTGTGCTATTAGAGTTGCTTATTTTTAATATTTTGGTATTGGTTGGTTGAACGTGGTTTTACTTAGAATTTTTAATAGAGTAGCTTTATATTTTTTCTATCTTCTACTAGTAATAGTATATTTTATGCTTTTTGAGGTCCCTATACCTTTCCTTGCATCTACTCTTACTAAATTCATACAGAAAGCCGCTCCGGAACATTTTTCAGAAAACAAACAATCTCTTTCCATAAAGGGAGTTAGTTTTGCTTGGAACTATAATATTAACCGTCCCATGATAGTTATAAAAGGCATTACCTATGCAAATGCAAATTATGAGATTACTCTTAATAAACTAGGCTTCTATCCCAACTTAAATCGTTTGTTTAAGGAAAAAGCTTTTTATATAGAAAAGGCTTATGTTGATAATTTAAACTTTTTGATAACACAAAAAGATGATGGTAAATACGATTTATCTTTTACCAATAAAATTTTATTAGATGATTATTCTCCGCAAAACTTAACAAAAAATGTATCAGAATCTAAAGATAAACACTCAGAATTCATAACTGACATCTTAGAAAATCCTTATTATAATGACGAACAATACTATCAACTCTATAGGCAACTTAAGAAAGATACATCTTTTATGCAAGAGTTTAATGAGTTTAATATAGGTGATTCTACTATTGTTTTAATAAATAAGCATAAAAAAATACTTACTTTAGACATATCTAATCTTTCTGTTTCTGATAAAAATGACAAATTAATACTAAATTTTGTATCTAATTTAGTATTTGCTGATGAAGTAGATAATTTAACCAAATTTGCACTTTCTCTTAGTTTAGACCGCAATAATAAAGTGCAAATTAATGCAGATTTAGATAATTTAGTGTTATTAAACATACAAAATTATTTTCGTGATTCCATAAAACAATCATGGATAAATAACCTGTATTTACAAGGATTTGAAACTAAAATCAATTTAAATGCACTTTATACTGCTAAAAAAGGCTTTAGTTCTTTGAATATGTTGATGGATGTTAATAGTGGCAAATTATCTTATGCTGATTATATATCTCAGCCTTTACAATTTAAAAAAGCATCCTATAAAGTATTTTATGATAAAGAGGATAATAAAATTAAAATATCTGATTTTATTATCGCATTTGATAAAGATAATGCCATGGTTTCAGAAAAAATAGGTCTCAGAGCGCCAATTAGTAATATACAAGGAGATATTAATATTGATTTAGCTAACAGAAGTATCCATTCTAATTATCTATCATTATTTACTGGTAATACCAAAATTAATGCTAGTATTGATCATATACCTTATAATGTTAAAGACAATCTTAATGGTTCTCTTAAAATATGGGCTCATAGTAAATCCAAGACTAACATTAGTCTAGTGAAGGACTTATGGCCTAAAAAAGCTCTTCCTGAGGTGAGAAAATGGATTGTTAATAATATTCACGCAAGTAGCATAGATACTTTAGGATTTTCTATAGCTTTTGATATCACTAAGGATAATTTTGTGATTTCTGATATGAAAGGGCAAGTGGATATTTCAGATGCAAAATTAACTTATCTGAAGGGTATGCCAGATGTTTTTGCCAAATTTGTTTTAGTTGAATACAATATGAAAAAAGTATTAATTTCATACAGTGATGCTAAAACTGGGAATCTAATATCAGATTCAGGACTTGTAAGTATTTATGACGCTGATAATAATAAACAAGGTTATCAGGGAGCTTTGAAAATTGATCTTAAGGTGAAAGGCGCTATTAATGATGCGATTAGCTATATAGATAATGAACCATTAAAACTTGCCACGACTAATTCGTTAAAATCAGACACCTTTGCTGGTGATTTTAATGGCAATACTTCCTTGATTTACTTGTTTGATGCTCGTTTAGTTAAGCAAATAAATATAAATCTTGATTTACTTAACGCTTCATATTTTAAAGTATTTAGGGGGCATGATGCTACTAATTTAAATGCTAAGATGAGTATTACTGATAAAGGGTTAGCATTGGAAGGATTATCAGATTATTTAGCTCAGAAAGTTTTACTAGATATACAAATTGACTGGTCTGATAAAAAAAATATAAAATCAAATTATTTAATTAATCTAAAACATTTTCCAGTTGATAACATCAGTAAGTTGAATATTATTCAGTCTGATATGCTTAGTGCATTGGATGGTAAATTTGACTTAAGTATTCACTATTATAAAGATAGTGACAAGCAAAAAGTAAATTTTGATGGTATTTTTAAAGATACTGAGATTTATATTTCTCAATTTGATCATAAGAAAAATATTGGTGATTTTTTAAGAATAAAAGGTGAAGGAATTCTTAAAAATGACAACATAACCACTATCAGAAATATATCAATATTAGGTAATACATCGGTAAATGGAGATATTGATATTATATTCGATAATAATTCTTCATTAGCTAGAATAGTGTTTAAGAAGTTTTTTTTAAAAAATAAAGCAGATTTTTCTGGATTTATTGGTTTTTCTAAGGATATCACAAGTATAGATTTAAAAGGTACGTTAATTAATATAACTTCTATTTTAAATTATTCAAAAAATGATGAATTTGCATCAAATACAGACAAAGTTAGTGCTTCTTCAGCTAAGAAAGCTAGAGGATTATTTGATAAAAATCGTGAAAATAAAGCAACTAAAGAAAAAGCGATTGTAACTGAGGAAATACTACCAGATGAGAAAGAATTAGAGAAAACAATTAATAAAGATTTTGCCGAAGGAAGAGCAGTTTCTTTAGAAAATTACCGAATTAATTTAGATTTTGCTAAAATAATCAGTGCTAAAGAAATTATGAATGATACTAAGCTAAGACTATTGTGGCGTGATAATATGGTTGAATCATTAAATTTTTCATCTGAATTAGCTAAAAATGGTGGTAGTTACGCTATTTTTACTACAATTAATAGAGATAGTGGAGTTTTAGCATTTAAAATAATGGATGTAGGAAAAATATTAAGGTTCTTTAAACTTACAGGATATATCAAAGATGGTATTTTAGAAGGCAGTGTTAATCTTAATAAAGAGTATGATACTGAAGGAAAAACAAAACATATCACTACTAAAGGAGATCTTATACTATCAGACTTTAGTGCAGGAGTTAGATTTGCCAATGCCTATATTGCTTTTAGAGGTAAGGGACTCTATTTTAGAGTTGATGAGATGAATCTTACTGGAAATCTTTTAGGAGGAGATCTTAAAGGATTCATAGATATAAAGGACTCTAAACTAGATCTTTACGGAAGGCTTGTGCCAATATGGGCAGCTAATAATTTAATATCAAATGCTCCAATTCTTAAGGAGTTATTTGGTAATAGTAAGATGAAAAGAAATATCATACAAATAAATGCTAGAATCAGAGGAGAGTTTACCGATGTTAAATATTCAGTTTTTAAAAAAACTGCCAAAGAAGAAGATGAGTTGAATGAAAAAATATATCAGGATATAGGTAAAGATAAAGAAAATAATAGCACAACTGAGATTAAAGAGGAAGTAACAGAGGTAGAAGAAACTGACGTATTGGAGCAAGAGCAGGTTAGTACGCCACAAGTTAATATTCAAGAGGAAGTAACAGAGGTAGAAGAAACTGACGTATTGGAGCAAGAGCAGGTTAGTGCGCCACAAGTTAAGATTAAAGAGGAAGAAGCAGGTGTAGAGAAAACTAATTAATCCTTTAGTAACTCTCAGGATGAAAATTATTAAGTAAGCTAAAGATTAGTTATAAAGCCTTAAGTAGTACATGTTTCTTTTTGCCTATGGATATTTTTATAATCCCATTTAATAAGCTGGTTTTATTTATCATATGATTTATATCACTACATAGCGTGCCATTAATTTTTACTCCACCATTTTGAATAAGTTTTCTACCCTCAGAATTACTGCTTGTTACAGAAATCTTACTAAGATATGATACTAAAAGAATCCCAGTATTAAGCTCATTCTCAGAAATAAAAAATGAAGGTAAATTACTATCAGTTTCACCTTTTTCAAAAGTGTTCATAGCAATATTTTGATTATTAAAAGCCTCTTTTTCACCATGACATAATTTGGTCACCTCAAAGGCTAGTATTTTTTTAGCATCATTAATATCTTTACCTTGTAACTTACTTAATTTATCTATTTCAGTGATAGGTATTTCGGTAAATAATTTAAGATAATTAAATACATCAATATCAGTTACATTTCTAAAGTATTGATAAAAATCCCAAGTTGAAAACATATCAGCATTGATCCAAACCGCACCACTTAAAGATTTACCCATCTTTTCACCATCACTTCTAGTAACTAAAATAGAAGTTAATCCAAAAACTTCCTGATTAAAAGTTCTTCTAACTAGTTCAATGCCGTTTATAATATTACCCCACTGATCAGAGCCTCCCATCTGTAAGGTAACACCATACTTATTATATAAATGATGGAAATCTACAGCCTGCAATAATAAATAATTGAATTCTAAAAATGTTAATGGTTGTTCTCTTTCTAGTCTAGCTTTAACACTATCAAAAGACATCATTCTGTTGATAGTAAAAGAAGAGCCAAACTCACGGAGAAAGTCTAAATAGTTAATATTACATAGCCAATCAGCATTGTTAAGTAGTACTGCAGCATTTTTTCCTTCAAAAGAAAAAAAACTTTCAAGTGTTTTTCTAATACCAATAGTATTTTTATGAATTTCTTCCATACTTAGTATCTGTCTTGATTTATCTTTACCACTAGGATCTCCAACGATAGTAGTTCCACCACCTAAAAGTACTACAGGTGTATGTCCATATTTTTGCAGATATTTCAGCAGTAATATTTGTAATAAGCTGCCAACATGTAAAGAATATCCGGTACAATCAAAACCAATATAAGCTTTAATTTTTTGATTAGATAATATATCATCTAATCTTTCATATGAGGAGCATTGATATAAAAAACCACGTTCTTTTAAGAAACTTAATAAATCAGATTTAAAATCCATCAGCTACCTGCTTAGATTCTTTAATAGTTTGTAACTTTAGTAATTCATTTTTTATGTAAAGGGAGATTACAGAAAATAATTCATCGGAATACTGGGTGAAAAAATGGTCAGCACTTTTAATTATTTTATATTCTATTTCTTTATCTTTAGTGCGTACTGCTCTTTTAATTATTTTTTCTGCTTCCTTTATGGGAGCAATGATATCTTTTTCAGCGTGAATAAAGATGCCGTTTGTAGGACAGGGATATATAAAAGACATATCAAACATATTAGCGGGTGAGCCAATAGCAACAAAACGACTGATTTCTGTTCTGCGCATCATAATTTGGATTGCTATATAAGCACCAAAAGAGAATCCAGCAACCCAGAAAGAAGAAGCTGTTGGATTGGCTTCTTGCATCCAATCACAACAGGTACTGGCATCTATGATTTCTTCTATACCAGCACCATATGTACCATCAGAATTACCAACACCTCTGAAGTTGAATCTTAACGTAGAAAATCCGTAGTTAATAAAGGCCTTTTCCATAAGAAACAATACTTTATTGTGCATATTCCCACCATAAAGAGGGTGTGGATGCAATAATAGTACAGAGGGTGCATTTTTTTGCTCAGATTTTTTATATATTCCCTCTAGGCGTCCAGAGACAGAATTAACATTTACTTGCATTTATTTTCCTAATAATTTTAGATAAATATCTTATCAATATCGCTACTATTATACACTTTATAAAGCAATTTTAGAAAAAAAGTTTAATCTAAACACATGGAAGAAGATTTAGCATCTTATTAATTTTTATTGACATAAAATTATTTTTATTTATAATTATTCTAAATAAAAGGGGCTTTTATTATTGATCTCAATTTATGGTGCAGGGTATGTAGTATTGGTAATGTATAGGAGTTGCAATGAGGTTGAGTACTAAGGGTAGATACGCTATAATGGCAATGGTTGATATAGCTAGGTATGCCTCAGGTGATCAGCACATATCTTTAACTACTATATCACAAAGGAATAACATATCGGTATCGTATTTAGAGCAGCTGTTTATAAAACTAAAAAAACAGAACCTGGTGTCAAGTTCTAAGGGTGCTAAGGGAGGGTATAAACTTTCAAGGGAAGCGTCATGTATTTATATTTTAGAAATAGTGAATGCTGTGGATGAAAGGATAGATTTCTTAAGGTGTTCTGGCGGAATAAAAGGATGTGTTAATCATGGTAGGTGTAATTCACATGATTTGTGGGATAATATTATGAATCATATAAATAGCTATTTAAGTAGTATATCTTTAGAATCTGTTGTATTTAAAGAACCACTACTAGAGAGAAAAGTAGAAGCATAAAAATAATAAATAAAATTGGAGGAGATTTATGTTAACTAATAAAAATAAAATTATATACTTAGATTATCAGGCAACCACGCCTACTGATCCTAGAGTGGTTGATAAAATGATACCATATTTTTATGAGAAGTTTGGAAATCCGCATTCACGTAATCATCCTATTGGTTGGCAAGCTGAAGAAGCGGTAGAGGCTGCAAGAGATAGTGTTGCTAAATTAATTGGTGCAAACTCTAAAGATATTATTTTCACCTCAGGAGCTACTGAGTCAAATAATTTAGCTTTAAAAGGAGTTATGGAGTTTTATGTTAAAGAAGGTAGAAATCATTTAATCATTAGTGCAATAGAACATAAGTGTATATTAGCGACAGCGCACGATTTAGAAGAAAAAGGCTTTAAGGTTACAACCTTACCAGTTGGTCTAGATGGAATAGTTAGCTTAGATGATTTAAAGAATGCTATTACTGATAAAACAGCTTTAGTATCCATTATGGCAGTAAATAATGAAATAGGGACTATTCAACCTATAAAAGAGATTGGTAAAATATGTAGAGAAAAAGGAGTTTTTTTCCATACTGACGCTGCGCAGGCGATTGGCAAAATGCCTGTTAATGTTGATGAATGCAATATAGATTTAATGAGTATTTCAGGGCATAAATTTTACGCCCCTATGGGTATAGGCGCTTTATATATTAGAAGAAGACCTAGGGTTAGAGTATTAGCACAGATGCATGGTGGATCACAAGAAAGAGGTATTCGTTCAGGAACTTTAGCTACTCCGCTTTGTGTTGGTCTTGGTGAGGCATGTGAAATTGCCATGCGAGAAATGGGAGAAGAGATGAAACGATTAGAGCATCTTGGTAAACACTTCAAGGATTCTTTGAGGACAGCTCTAAGATGTGTATATATTAATGGTGATGAAGAGCGTAGAATACCTACAAATTTAAATATGAGTTTTGCAGGAGTAGAAGGAGAAAGCTTGCTTATGGGTTTAAATAAATACATAGCAGTATCTTCTGGATCTGCTTGTACGTCGGCTTCTTTAGAATCCTCTTATGTTTTAAAATCTATAGGATTAGAAGAAGAGTTAGCCCATACTTCCATAAGATTTGGTATTGGAAGATTTACCACTGAAGAGGACTTAAATTTTGCTATTGGGAAAATTGTTGCTACAGTAAATAGGTTACGAGATATGAGCCCTATTTGGGAAATGATGGAAGCAGGAATAGATTTAAAAACCATTCAGTGGGCAGAACATTAACAGTTTATTATTCTAATAAGTATTTTATTTAATTTTAAGGAGATTATCATGGCATACGGAGCTAAAGTTTTAGATCATTATGAAAATCCAAGAAACGTTGGATCATTAGATGAAAAAGATGATGCTGTTGGAACTTCAATTGTTGGAGCACCAGCTTGTGGTGATGTAATGAAGTTACAGATAAGAGTTAAGGGTGGTGTAATAGAGGATGCAAAATTTAAAACTTTTGGATGTGGAACAGCTATTGCATCTAGTTCTTTGATTACAGAAATTTTAAAAGGCAAAACTCTTGATGAGGCGATGGAGGTTAAAAATACTGATATTGCTGAGGAATTGGAATTGCCTCCAGTAAAAATTCACTGCTCTGTTTTAGCAGAAGAGGCAGTTAAAGGAGCAATAGAGAACTATAAATTAAAACACTCTATAGCTTAGCCAGTTAAAGTGCTATGAAAAAGCAAATACTTAGCGTATCAGATAGTGCTTTAGTTAAGATAAAGGAGATAATCTCTCAGAGAGAGGTTACTCCTTTAGGTCTTAGGATAACTTTAAAAACTAAGGGTTGTTCGGGTCTTTCTTGGGCTATGGATTTCATAGATGAAACTAATAAGTTTGATGAGCATTTGCAGATAGGAGAGCTTAATTTGTATGTTGATCCTAAGGCAATTTTATTTGTTTTAGGTACTCATATTGATTATATACAAACAGAATTGGAAGAGGGGTTTAAATTTACAAATCCTAATGAGAAGGGTCGTTGTGGGTGTGGGGAGTCTTTCACAGTATAGGGGTACAGGTGGATTAATTGGTATGGAAATAAGTTTTGATTGTGTTATTTGTAAGAAATTAATATTTCCAACTGAAACTACTTTTATTTGTACGGAATGTGGATATTTGAACTCTATGATTGAGATTGATTATTTTTCTTACTTTGCAATGCCAATAAATCATGTGATAGACTTAGATTTACTAGAATTTAAGTATATAGAGTTGATGAATATCTATCATCCAGACCGTTTTATAGGAGCTACAGAAGAAGAGCGTATGAATGCCCTTGTGCATAGTAGTTTTTTAAATAAAGCATATGCAACATTAAGAGCAGAGACGGAATTATTTGCTTATATGTATTTTTTAATGCATGCTGAGGATATTTTAAAAAATACTGAAGGAAATGGCAATAGTAGTTTATTGATAGAATTTATGGAAGTATATGAGGAATTAGAGCATTTAGAGAATAGGGAAAGCATTAAGATTTTTAGAGATAGGATGATACATATGAAGAAAGACTTATTAAGTAGTTTTTCTGTTGAAGATTTTTCTAATAAGGTAAAAGCTCTAAACATTTTTACCAGATTAAAATATATAGATAGAATAGTTGAAACTGCCACTAAGAAGCAATTATAATATTAATTTTCTGTGAGTATAGCGTGTCTTTGATAGCGATTGGTGACGTAAAATCTAAACAAAAATCCCTGCAAAATGAGCTAATAAATAATGATATATTAGCTATAGGGATTGACTTGGGGACTTCTAATAGCGTGATATATTATCATGATGGAGAGATATTAAGAGTTATTGGTGATGATTTTGCTGATTTAATTCCTTCTGTTGTGTTGTATGATGAAGATGTTATAAAAGTTGGAAGGGCTGCATATTTAGGAAGTACAATAAAATTGGCGTTTAGATCCATTAAGAGGTTCATTGGTAGACCAAGGATTGATCTAGATAACAATGGATGCATCTATGAGTATGATAGTAAGTCAGATAGTATATATTTAAAGAATCCCAATGGTAAATTTGTCAGTCCAGAGGAAATATCTAGTGAGATATTAAAATATTTAAAAAACATTGCTGAACGTAGGTTAGGCAAAGAGGTGAAGAAGGCAGTGATAACTGTGCCAGCATATTTTGATGAAAATCAGAGGATTGCAACTAAAAATGCAGCTAACTTGGCAGGGCTTGAGGTGTTACGTTTAATAAATGAACCCACAGCAGCAGCTTTAGCTTATGGTCTTGCAAGTGCAGAAGATGCGAAATTAGAGGGAGTTTATTTAGTTTATGATTTTGGTGGAGGAACTTTTGATATATCTGTATTGCGTTTGCAAAAGGGTGTATTTAAGGTACTTTCTACTAATGGAGACACTGTTCTTGGAGGGGATGATGTAGATAATATACTGCTTAATATTGTTATACAGAAAATAGATAGAAATAAGCTATCACAGCTTGATATTTCTTTACTGAAAGAGGTTGTTAAAGGTATAAAAGAGAGGTTATCTAAAGAGGAGAGTGTAGAGACATCTTTAGTAATTTGTGGAGAAGAAATTACTTTTACTTTATATAAAAAGGATTTAGAGGAGATGATAGAGCCTATTGTAAGTAAAACTATCAACATGTGCGAGGCAGCTATTAATGACAGTGGTGTTGGCATAGAGGAAATAAAAAAAATAATTTTGGTTGGTGGTAGTACAAGAATTCCTTATATTCACGAGAAACTAAAAGCACACTTTGGTGTGGAATTATTATGTTCAATTGATCCTGATAAGGTTGTTGCCATGGGGGCGGCTTATAAAGCGGCTGAACTTACTGGGAAGAGCAAACACTCATTACTACTTGACATCATACCTCTTTCCTTAGGTATAGAAATAGCGGGAGGGTTGGTTGAAAAAATCATACATAGGAATACTTTGATACCAATTAGAAAAGCACAAGAATTTAGTACGTTTAAAGATAATCAGACTGCCATACTGATTCACGTTTTGCAGGGTGAAAGAGAGTTGGTGAAAGATTTAAGATCCTTAGGAAGGTTTTCTCTAAAGGGAATACCTCCTATGAAAGCTGGATTAGCAAAGGTATTAGTGAGTTTCGCCATTGACGCAGATGGATTATTAGTGGTTGAGGCAGTGGAACAAAGGACTGGGATAAAGCAGTCTATAGAAATTAAGCCATCTTGGGGGCTTAGTAGCCAGGATATGCGTAATATTATCGAGGAAGCAATGGAATATGCACAAGAAGATATAAGTAAGCGCTTACTTCTTAATTCTAAAGTAGAAGCAGAAAGAATTATAGATTCTATTAAACAGGCTTTAGTAGAGGATTTTAATTTATTGAATCCTGAATTACATGATAAAATTAATAGAGAGATAGAGGCTTTGAGAGAATTTTTGCACTCTGAAGACAGAGAAAAAATCGATTTGGCAATTAAAAAATTAAATGAAATCACAGAAGATTTTGCTCATAAAAGGATGAATAAGCGTATATATGAAGTATTGAAGGGCAAAAATATAGATACTATTTAGATTAAATAATAATATGAAATTATTTGATAAATTAATAATAATAGAATAATATAGCAATGGTTGATAATGGAGGAAAATATGGTAAAAGTACAATTTATAAGTTATGATGAAGAGAGGAAAGAAGTTAAAACAGATTTGGATGTGCCTGAGGGAACAACGGTATTAGAGGCGGCTCATAGTAATGGTGTGCATTTAGAAGGTGCTTGTGAGGGCTCTTTAGCTTGTTCTACTTGTCACGTTATTTTGGATAAACCTTATTATGATAAATTGTCTGCTGCTAGTGAAGATGAAGAAGATATGTTAGATATGGCTTTTGGCTTGACTCCAACATCAAGATTGGGTTGTCAGGTTGTAATTAATCATGATCTTGAAGGGGTAACTTTTAGGATACCATCTAAAACTAGGAATGAATCAGCTTAATAAGTAGGAGCAAAAAATGAAGTGGTTAGATACTCATGAGATTGCTATTGAACTAGAGGAAAAACATCCTGATGTTGATATTCTTTCTTTAAGTTTTGTAAATTTAAGATCTATGGTGGTTGCTTTGGAAGGATTCTCTGATAATCCAGGTGGATGTAATGAAAAGATTTTGGAAAGTATTTTGACCTATTGGATGTCTGAGAGAGACTGATTGTTAAAAGGAATTAAGATGGTAAATATTTTTGTTATAGTTGGAAGATCTTTCATGTATGGTCTCGAACTAGTAGGTGCTAAAGTATTATTTTTTACATTTGCTTTGCTTAATTTTTTTGCTCCTCCTATATATTATAAAAGTTTATTGAAGCAGTTTATTGAGATTGCTTTTTTTTCCTTGCCAATAGTGGGATTAACTGCTTTTTTTACAGGTATGGTTTTAGCACTACAGAGCTACGTTGGATTTGCTAGATTTTCAGCTGAAGGAGCAATTGCTAATGTGGTTGTTATATCAATTGTAAGAGAGCTTGGTCCTGTATTAACTGCTTTAATGGTTGCTGGTAGGATATCTGGAGCTATGGCTGCAGAAATTGGCACTATGAAAGTATCTGAACAGCTGGACGCTCTTTATACTTTGTCTGTAAACCCTATGAAATATCTTATAACGCCAAGGGTTATTGCTGGAGTACTAGCTTTACCTATTTTAGTTGTTGTTGCTGATGTTATAGGTGTTATGGGAGGTTGGTTAGTTTCAGTAGTTCAATTAGAATTTAGTAGTTCATTATATTTAAGGAATACCATGTCTTTTGTCACCATAAGTGATATTACTTCAGGTCTGGTTAAGGCAGCTGTATTTGGTTTGGTAATTACTTCCATGGGATGTTTTTTTGGTTATTTTAGCTCTAAGGGAGCCATGGGAGTTGGTAAAGCCACTACCAATGCTGTAGTTGTCTCTTCTATTTTAATTTTCTTATTCGATTACGTATTAACATTAATATTTTTTGATGTATAGGATTCTATAGTGAAAAATCTAGCAATCAGGGTTGAAAGTCTTTGTAAGTCTTTTGGTAGCAATCATGTATTAAATAATATTTTTTTGCAGGTTGAGAAGGGTCAATCATATGTATTGATAGGAGGTTCTGGCACTGGAAAATCTGTTCTTGTTAAGGTTATAATGGGTATTATTGCTTTGGATTCTGGAAAAATTTATCTTGATGGTAATGATGTTACTAATATTTCTAAAGAAGAAAGAGTTAAAATGAAATCTTCCATTGGCATGTTATTTCAAGGTGGGGCATTATTTGATAGTTTGACTATTAAAGATAATGTGGTTTTTGGACTAAATATTCATCATCAGCTAACTAAAAGCGAGGCAATTACTATTGCTACTGAGAATCTGGAAATGGTTGGTTTAGATGCTTCAGTTCTTAATCTTTATCCTTCTGAATTATCAGGGGGAATGCAGAAAAGAGTTGCTTTTGCCAGATTAATTACTACTAAGCCAAAGATTATTTTTTTTGATGAGCCTACCTCAGGCTTAGATCCTATAATGTCTAATGTAATTAATGATTTAATTATTAAAACTACGAAATATTTAGGAGCCTCTTCATTAACAATAACTCATGATATGGCAAGTGCTAAAAAGATATCTGATAAAATTGGCATGCTTTACAAAGGTAATATTGTTTGGGAAGGCACAGCTCAAGAGGTTGATACTGTGAATAATCAAATTGTTACTAATTTTGTTAATGGGATATATCTTTAGCAGGATCATAAATGAGTAATGTTTAATAAATTAATAAGTTTTACTTCCCATTTTATTTATATTTATGATACATCTAATGGTAATGGTTCTTTTGTTAATCAATCTTTTCATAGTATATTCAGCAGTAGTAGATTTTTAGTATGTAATAAAAAAGAACTCATGTCTTTTATTGAAATGAATCGTTCAGAAAATATGATAGATATTTTAGAACTTTTTTTATTATTATTTCCTAAAGCTGTATGTGCTCCTAATATTTTCAGTGTGTATGCTTTTTTAACTGATAATATTGTGGAGAAAGAGATATCTGTTAAAGACAGATTAAAGCAAGAGGTTATTTTATTAAACGAGATTCTTCATTGTTGTGCGAATCGTATTAAAAATTCGACAGAGGTAGAGAAAAAAGAACTTTTTTCTCTAGGAGTATTTCTAAGAGAGACTAATTGGGTATTTGCTGAGTTTGTTTTGTTTAATTTAGATTATAAATCGGAAAAAATAAATAAAAAATATTTAAATGTTTGGGAAGAAATAGCAGAATTTAAAAAGAAAAATAATAATTCACAAAACAACATTAATACTAGCACAGATATAGTTGATATTACAGATAATACAATACTAACAAAACTAAATGAACTAACCAAAATTTTTAGAAATACACGGAAGGAGCAAGAAAGTTATGCTACAAGTGTTGCTAACATGTTTAAGAATACTGTTGATAAAAATTTTATTTTTGCAGAAGCAGGAACAGGAACAGGGAAAACTCTTGGCTATATAGCAACTATTTTATCTTTTATTGATAAAAATCCGTTGCAACAAGTATTGATTTCTACTTATTCTAAAGCTTTACAAAAACAAGTAGCTAGAGAGCTAAGAAGTGCTTTTAAATCAGAGGAGGAGTATAATAATAAAGTAGCTTCTATTAAAGGAAGTAATAATTATATTTGTTTACTACATTATCAAAATTTATTATCAAATATTGATTTATTTCCAGAGGCCAACATATTAGTAGCAATTTTATCAAGATGGTTAAGATCAACAGAAGATGGAGATATGGTTGGAGGAGATATTTCTCCATTGGTATTTGAGGTTTTTTCTCCAAGATTGATTTCTGTTTTATCTAATACTAGGGAAGAATGCATTTATAATCGTTGTAAACACTTTAAAAATTGTTTTATTATGGCAGCTAAACATAAAGTAAAGGATGTTAATATTATAATTTCAAATCATACATACAGCTTACTAAATTCAGGATTGGGAGCTAGATATATTGTTTTTGATGAAGCACATCATTTATTTTCTGTGGCCGATGAAATTTTTAGTGTTAACTTAAGTATCAAGACTGGCATTATTTTAAAGAATTGGATAAATGGATCTTCTCAAGATGGTATAATTTTTAAGAAAGAAATTAATGGATTAAAAGTAAGGCTTAATAATATTTTAGCAGAAAATAGAAATTTCAGTGAAGATGAGCAAGCATTAAATTTATCTATTCAAGGGACACTAGAGGCTTTTATTTTAGCAGCGAAAATATTACCAGCAACAGGAGCTATTGATAGAATAAAAGCAAATAATCCCTCTGGAGCATTTGAGAGATTTTTGTATCAAGTATATATTTATATTTTAGAGAGTAATAATGATTTTAATCATTATTACTCTCTGGAAGCCGAGGTGGATTATGTTTTTTTTCATGATAATTTAGAGCAAAGTGCTCATGATCTTATCTTTGCTCTTCAAACAGTATCTGATGTTGGAGAGAAGTTAACTAAGTTATTGCAAGATAAGTTGTATTTTGTGGCGACAGAGTATAAATTTGCACTAGAAGAGTTTATTAATGTTTTTTGGCGTAGGTGTTTAGAGCACATAAGCGCTTATACAGAGATGCTAACAGAAATTAAAAATAAAAAAAGTGATTTTGTGTACCGTTTTATCATAGAAAGAGAAGAAGGTAATGTGGTAAATATAGGGTATATGAAAAACTATTTAGATCCATCAAAACCACTGGCAGAGAATATTTTAAGTGGGCAAAAAGGAGTTACATTTACCTCAGCGACTCTCACAGATTTTTATGATAATCAAGCACCACAGGATATAAAAAAGTATCTACTCACAAAATTTGGCTTGAGTTATTTAGATGAGTACAATTTTGTACATATAAAATTAGAATCGCCATTTAACTATAAAGATAACTCAAAGATATTGATAGTAAACTCTAAAGTTGATACCACAGCATTACTATCCAATGGTATTTTTGAAGTTTTCAAAGCATCCAATGGAGGAGGTTTAGCTATTTTTACGTCAATTAAAAGATTAAAAGATGTACACATAAATATTTATCATAAGATGTCTGAGCAAAATATTAAGTTAATGGCGCAACATATTAATAATCAAAAACTTTCTACCTTGATTGATATTTTTAGAGATGATGTTAATAGCTGTCTTTTAGGGACAGATTCGGCTAGAGATGGCATTGATGTACCAGGAGAATCATTACGTTTAGTGGTTTTTGAAAAGATACCATGGCCTAAACCAGATATTTTGAATAATAGTAGAGTAGCATTCTTTGGTAAAGAATATAGAGATCAAAATATCAGGTTAAAATTAAGACAAGCTTTTGGTAGGATCATTCGTAATGAAACAGATAAGGGGGTTTTTATTTTACTTGGTAGTGCTCCCTCAGAATTTTTAAAAGCTTTTCCACAGGAAGTGCACATACATAATAAAATTTCTTTAGAAAAATCTGTTGAAATTATCAGGGATTTTCTAAATAATCCTAATGTTTTAGAATAGTGGATGATTAATTAGCTTGACAACAAGCAAAAATATGGTAATAATCAGAGTTGTGCTTTTAGGTGTACAATAAGAAATAATCGGAAGAGTTATGAAAACATATTCGCCAAAATTATCTGAAATTGAAAATAAATGGTACGTTGTCGATGCACAAGATGTTGTGTTAGGCAGATTGGCAGTTATATTGGCCAACAGAATAAGGGGTAAGCATAAGCCGACCTTTGCACCTCATATGGATTGTGGAGACAACATAATAGTTATTAATGCTGATAAGGTGAAATTAACTGGTAAAAAATTGGAACAAGGAACTTTTATATGGCATACAGGTCATCCTGGGGGTATAAAAGAGAAATCTTGGAAAAATATTCTTTCTGGTAAGAATCCAGAAAGCTTAGTTGAGAAAGCTGTTGAAAGAATGATTAGTAAAGGAGTTCTAAGAAGAGCTCAGATGAGAAGATTACATGTTTATGTTGGTGCTACTCATCCACATGAAGCTCAAACTCCTGAAGCTTTAGATGTGTCAGTATTTAATCCTAAGAATAAAAGGTAGTGGTTATGATCAAGGAAGTTAGTTCGTTGGAAAATTTAGATTCTTTAGATAAGGTATCATCGCAAGAGCCTGTCCAGTACGTTAGAAAAGTAGACGATAAGGGTAGAGCTTATGCAACTGGTAAAAGAAAAGGCTCTATTGCTAGGGTTTGGTTAAAAGCGGGAAGCGGTAAAGTAGTTATTAATAACAGGCAAATTCAGGACTATTTAGTTCGTCCCGTATTGCGCATGATAGTTGAGCAGCCTTTTGGAGCTGTTGGAGGTGATAAGCAATATGATGTTAATATTACTGTTGTTGGTGGAGGTTTGTCTGGTCAAGCTGGGGCTATTAAGCACGGTATCTCGAAGGCTTTGTTAGCTTATAATCCTGACTATAGAAAAACTCTGAAAGATCAAGGGTTTCTAACTAGGGATTCAAGAGTCGTTGAAAGGAAGAAATATGGTAGAGCAAAAGCTAGGAAAAGTTATCAGTTCTCTAAAAGATAGGCCTTTATTATTTCTGAGAGATCTAAAAAAGGAAGCTATAAGCTTCCTTTTTTGCAACTATTGATATTTATTAAAATAGTTCAGGTGTTCTTAAGTAGGATTCTTATAAAATATTTTCGTCAGCTTGGATGTGGCAAAGTACAATAATAATGAATACTACATATGCTATAGCTTAGCTTAAGAGAGAGCTATTTTTAATTTAGCATCTTTTGATTGTTGCAATACTTAAGCAATAATGTAATTATTCTCAGTATAACAAGAAAAAAGGTAATATTTTGCACGTTTCTATCTAGGAGTGCTTTTTTTAAAGAAGAAGTTAAGCTGGTTAGTTAGATTTTCTAATTAAAACATATATTATTTTTATAATCATCATAATAACAAGATAAATAGTAATCAGAGCACCACTTGATGTATCAATATATATTGAAGTTAATAAACCAAGTATGATTGCAATACTTGCACAGATGAATGATAATACAACGGCTTGTAGGGGAGTTTTCACTATATTATTGGCTATAATAGCTGGGATTACTGTTAATGATGGAATTAATAAAATACCAATAAATTTGATACTAAAGCTAATTAAACAGGAAAGAATAAACACGAAAATTACTTCATGTTTAAACACATTAATGTTTTCTGATCTAGCGATATCTTCATTAACTGTTAGTATTAATAAATTATCCCAATTAAAGTACACATAAGCTATTGTGCCAGTTGATAATAGGTATATAAAAATTATATCTTTTATATTCAAAGATAATATTGAGCCAAAAAGATATTCATTTAACATATTACCACGGGAGAATAGACTAACTAAGATAATTCCAGTTGCTAAAGCAAATTGGGTATTAAAAACTAAAACCGCATCAGCAGAGGTATTAAATTTACGACTTATATAAACTACTACATAAGATAATATAAAGCATACCAAAATAGTGGTAATTTCAGTTGAAAATGATGTTGCAACGGCGATTGAAATTCCTAATACAGAGCTGTGTGATATTGAATCTCCTATATAGCTGATTCTTTTCCATACAATAAAATTACCCAATATGCTTAATGATAAAACCAGACCAATTCCTCCAATAATAGCGTAAATTAAGAAATCCATCATTTACTGGTCCTTGTGTTTGTAGTAAAGATAATCTTCTCCCAATACGGAAGAAAAACTTTCTTCCGTATTGATATGGTGTGGTTGTCCACTACACCCTATTTTACCATCATTAATACATACTACCCAATCGGTGTTTTTCAGCACAATATTTAAATCGTGGGATACCAATAGTACAGAAAAATTATATAAATTTTTATACTCGTTGATAAGAGAATAAAGATCATTTTTAGCAGAGAAGTCTATAAATGAAATAGGCTCATCTAAAATAAGTAAATTAGGATTTGAAATAAGAGCCCTAAATAGCATAACTTTTTGTTTTTCACCACCGGAGAGTTCTTTTAGTTGTTCAAAAAAAATTGTGGTTAATTTTAATCTTTCTGCTAAAAGAAGATCTTGAGTAGATAATATTTTTTTATTTTTAGTAAGAATGAAATCCAATACCCTAATTGGTACTAGAGTATTAATTTGGTTAATCTGTGGGATATAACTTATTTTTAAGTTTGGTTTGATATAAAGATTTCCTTGTGTATAAGCTAAAGCACCAATAATAATCTTACACAGAGTGCTTTTACCAGCACCATTTTTCCCCACAATAGTGATAATTTCATTTTTTTTCACCCTAAAGGAAATATCCCTTAGAATATGTTTGCGTCCTATAGTATAGGAAATATTTTGTAGTTCAATAATAGAATTTGTTTTTATGGTAATCATATTTATTATATTGTATTTAATACTGAGTGATATAGAATAACTTAGTATTATTTATAAATCAATAATAACCTGTAGTATTATAGTATGATCTTTAATAAGAAAGCACAGATATTTTTTATAGTATGTTTATTTACATATGGTTGTGACAAGCAAGTGGTACAAAAAAAAGAGCTGTTAAAAGAATATGTAATTGTTGATATTAATACCAGATTAATAGAGGAAAACTATACTCAACATTATTACGCTGGAATGTTCTTAGCCGTAAAAGAAATAAATGCTAAAGGTGGAGTTAACGGACTTCCCTTTAAAGTTGTTACAAAAAATGATTTTGCTAATCATCGTGAAGCGTACTTAAAAGCTGAAGAAGGAGTATCCTTAGATAAAGCTTTTATTTTAACAGGTACAAGTTATATCCAAACAACAATGGGTGTAGCTCGTTATGCTAAAGAATTTTCAATTCCTTTCATTGATACAGGAAATCATTCAGAACAACTAATTACAGGAGATAATGCTTCTGAATGGGTTTTTCGTCTAAGAAGTGGATATAATACTCATATGGAAGTTCTATCTGATAGTGTAGCAAGTAATAACAGTATAAAAAGTTTAGTTGTGATAACATATTCTAGCGAAGAGGGAATGATTAATTCTAAAAAATTCAAAGAAATGGTACATAAGAAAAATAGTAAGATTATTTTCTCTACAGATGTTTACGTAGCTCCACAAAAAACTATATCAGATAATTTAGTACAAAATATAGAGCAATCATACACGACTGCTGTTGTTATTTTACTTGATGGCTCAGATATTTTTAATACTATGAAAATAATTCAAGATTCACGAGTTGCAGTTGGTAAATTGGTATTTATGATGTTTGGTGGAGAGCCAGAATGGATATACTCTTTAGGTAACAAAAGGCCTACAGACTGGATAGTAACAGGATTCCCATGGTATGCTATTGATACTGCAGCTAATAAAAATTTTCTTAATAGATTTAGAAAACAATATGTAGTACGACCACTATATAGTAGCTATATCGGCTATATGGCTGTTTACCTGATTGCCGAGGCTTTAAGAAAATCTAAAATCACTAGTGATGATTATGAAAGTAGGAAAATCTTTATAGACAGTCTAAAGGAAGCTTCATTTGATTCACCAATTGGTTTAATAAAAATGCGTGCAGACAATCAAAGCAATATGAATACTTATGTAGGTATATTATCTCCATATGACGTTGTTAACAAAAAAACTCAGCTAGTTACTACTAGTATGAGGATGAAGAACTCAAAAATTGCAGATGCTGATACAATACTGCCACCTGTAGAGGAAGTCATAAAAATAAGACAAAGGATGTTTGCAACTAAAAAAAACAAAAGGCAAATCATTCCTAAAGAGTAGGTTACTTTTTATGATATTCTGCCTAAGTAATTCTGCATATAAAATAATGTGGTATTGCTTAACCAAAAATCAGGGAAAGACACCTCACCCAAAAAAGGCAGAGAGGTCTCTCTTTATAATGGTCTACTTACCTCATTCAGGAGATATAAAACTGACGTATAAGGTATTTTTGCATGTTCACTAAGACCTATTTCACAGCTGCAGTTAGTAGAAAATCCCATTTTGCAACTTTTAACTTCCTCAGCAAGACTAGATAAAGCAGAAGAATTTAGCTCTGGGAAAAACATGCCCTTATCTCCAGCAAAGCCACAACAACTTACACCACTAGGTATTATAACTTCCTCAGCACACAGTTTTGCTAATTTTGCTAAAGATCCATGATCATTAAGCTTAGTTGTAGCACAAGTAACGTGCAATGCAACAGGTTCTTGCATTTTTGTGATTGCTAAATTATTAGCAAAAAATTTAAGAGCAAACTCACCAACGTCATATACCTTTATTGGCGAATCTTTAAATGTTTCAATCATTTCTAGAGCACAAGAACTCAAATCTGTTACAACTGGATACTTACCATTTTGTGAATAATTTAATAGCTTTTCTTTCAATTCGATATTATTTATAGAGGCTGCATCATTTAAGCCTTTAGAGGAAAAAGTTTTGCCACAGCATAATGAGTTGTCTGAAAGGATTATTCCCCTATAACCACTTTTAGCTGCTAACTCCATCATAACTTCGTAGATTGTCTTAGGGTGTTTTTTTTGTAACAAAGGATGATTATCTTGTGTGCCGAACATTTTATTCATACAGCTAATAAAATAGACAAAAGTTTTCTCATCACTGCTAAAAGGAAGACTTTGCAGATTTTTAATAACTCCCACATTAGCAGCTTTTGGCATAGTTATTCTCCATACTGGGGAGAGACCAAATGATAGTTTATTTGCCATTTTTGATAGCTTTATAAGTAAAGAATCACCAATGATTTTTTTTGCAAAAGCACTCATAATAAGCATGAATCTTAAGTTAAATGCAGCCATGAAGTAAGTTTTAGCAAATAAAATGGCAGCCTGCTTTACGAGAAAACTTTGATTTTCAGCCCTTAAATCTTTAGTTAATGTGCCAACATTAATTCCAACGGGACACACAGTGGAACATAAACCACAAGCCGCACAGGTATTAAGATTATTATAATGATAAGTATCCTTAAGAGATAACAGCTCATGCATTAATTTTTCATCTTTATTATTTTTTAGAGCTCTATAAACTGAAATCCTTTGCCTTGGTGTTAAAGTTATATCTTTAGAAGGACAAACAGGCTCACAAAATCCACATTCAATACAGCTATCAATTATTGAATTGCACGGATTCATCTCTTTGAGATTCTTCAAGTGTAACTGAGGATCTTTAGTAATTATAACATTCGGATTTATTAAATTCTTAGGATCAAAAATTTCTTTAATACGTAACATCAAAGAATAAGCTTTGCTTCCCCATTCTTTTTCAACAAATGGTGCGATATTTCTGCCAGTACCGTGTTCAGCTTTTAAAGATCCTCTGTATTCTACCACCATTAAATTAACTAAGGCATTCATAAAAGCATCATAATTTGCAGTTTCTTTATCACTTGAGAAATCTATGCACAAAACAAAGTGTAAATTAGATACCAAAGAATGACCAAAAATAATAGCGTCAGAATAATTATATTTGTCTAATAAAGACCTTAATTTTATAGTACCATCAGCTAAATCATCCATTGGGAAGTTAATATCTTCTATTATTAAAGTAGTACCAGCTCTCCTAGCAGCTCCTACTTTAGTTAATAAACCTTTCCTTATTTTCCAGTATTTTGAATATTCTTCTTCCTTGTCTGTGAATTCTGGAGAATAAATAAGAGAAAAATCTTCCAAAGTAGAAGAAATTTGCTTAATATTATCTCTTAAAGAATCGGTCGTGTAAGCAGTGCTTTGTAATAATACAGCACAAGCATCTTCACCAAGAGATTTAATATATTTAGGGATACCTTCATCATTTTCCATAGTACGTAAGGATTTTCTATCCATAAATTCTGCTGAGTTAACAATATCACCTAAATCTCTAAGTTTTATCACAGCAGCACAAGCTGATCTAATATCTTCAAATAGCACTAAAGCAGAAGCCTTACAAGGAAGATCTTCCACAGTATGCAAAGAAACTTTTGAGATAAATCCTAAAGTTCCCTCGGCACCTACCATCAAATGCTTTATAATTTCAATACCTTCACTAAAATCGACTAGTGCATTCAGCGAGTAACCGGTAGTATTTTTAATTTTGTACTTTTCTATTATCAGATTACTTAAAGCACTATCACGCTTTACTTCTTTTGCAAGATCTTCTAACTCATCTAATAGCTTTTGATGAGTTGCTTTAAATGTGCTAACAGAAACTGGATCTTTAGTATCTAAGATAGTACCGTCTTGCAAGATTACCCTGATATCTTTTATGGTCTGATAAGAGTTTTCTGTAATGCCACAACACATACCACTAGAATTATTTGAAACAATACCACCGATTCTTGCAATTGCAACGGTAGCCGGATCTGGACCTATTTTTTTATTGAATTTTGCTAAATAAGAATTTGCTCTTCCTGCAATAATACCGATATCAAGATCTATGTATTTAGCGTCTAATCCTATTTTATAACTTGTCCAGCCTTCTTGTAAAACTACCAGTATAGAATCGCTGACAGCTTGTCCTGCTAGAGAAGTTCCTGAAGCTCTAAAAGTGATTGGCAAAGAATATAAATCGGCATATTTTAAAATAACCCTAACATGCTCTTCATTTTTTGCTTTTATAACTATCTGTGGTATCAGTCGATAACAACTAGCATCTGTTCCGTAGGCAAGAGTTGTAAGTTTATCTGTAAAAATACAATCAGAAGGTATATACAGTTTTATAGCGTCATTAAATTTTTTATAGAGATTTGTTTCCATTTTAATAAACTACACGTTATGTATTAGTTATATGAAATTGGACAAATTATAGCATACAAAATAATTATTTTAACTATTTATTTACAAATTAACCATAAGCTAGTTAGTAAGGATTATCTGGATAACCATAAGGGACTGTAATGAGAAGTTTATATGTTGTTTTAGCTTATTTATGTTTAGCGTCTAATTACGTATACTGTAATACAGCTACTGATATTAGTTCTTCTTCTGAGGTGAAAAAAACTGAGGAAGAGCAACTTAAAAGTTATGATAATATCACAAGATGGCTTGTGGATAATAAGGCAGAATTCGATAAAGTTATAGAAGAAAATGCTCAAGAAACAACTACAAAGTGGTTTATTAAAGAAGAAAAACCTGTGATTAATAGCGCTGTTAGAGAAACTGATACACCTAAAGCAAAGGAGATAAAACAGTCTGATAAATTAGACAATATTAAGCCAGATAAAAAAGAGGAGATAAAACAGCCTAATAAATTAGAAACTATTAATCCTGATAAAAAAGATGATACAAAAATTTACGTTGTTAAAAAAGGTGACACAGTCTATTCAGTTGCTAAGGATGCGGGAATTAAACAATCGGATCTTATGTCGTGGAATAGTTTAAAATCACCACAGGATCTTAGAGAGGGGCAAAAACTGTATCTTTCTGCTGATGCTTTAGATGAAGAACTAGGAGTAGATATTAGTAATATACCAGAATATAAATATCATAAAGTTAAAAAAGGTGATACTTACAGCGCTATTGCTAAAAGTTATCATATGACTAAGGAAGAGTTGCTACATTTAAATAATATAAGTGCTAATACCACACTATCTGTTGATCAAATTTTAAAAGTTAAAAGTAATTATAAAGAACCAGTGTTATATAAAGATTCAGATATAGTTAAAGATGGATTTATTTGGCCGGCTGTTGGAAGAATATTGATACCTTTTGGTACGCAAGAGCAAGGACTTATGAATGAAGGGATCAATATAGGAGTTAAGAAAGGTACTAATATAAAGGCTGCACAGGAAGGGGTTGTGATTTATGTTGGTGATGATTTAAAAAGTTTTGGCAATTTAGTACTTATTCAACACGATAATAACTGGATTACTGCCTATGGGCATGTTGATAACATCAAGGTTAATAAGGGAACTAAAGTTAAAAAAGGTGATAAAATAGCCGAAGCAAGTGATAGTGGGGACGTAAATAAATCACAGTTACATTTCGAATTGCGCTATAATTTGAAGCCGATAGATCCTCTAAATTACCTGAATTCTTACAGATAGGTGCAGAATTTAGTAGTAAAATATTGAGTTTTCATCTATCATTAAATAGATTTTTGTGAATTAAAAAACTAACTATGGAGTGTGAATAAATGATTTCAAAATTATATGCAGAAGGAGAAGCCGTAGCAACTACAGCTGCTGAGCCAAATAAAATTTATGTACTAATGATGAATATATTGCCTTTTGTACTTATTTTTGTTATTTTCTATTTTCTGTTAATCAGACCACAAAAGAAAAAACAAGAAAAGCAAAAACAAATGATTGAAGCTGTAAAGTCCAGTGAAAAAGTTTTACTTAATTCTGGGTTTACAGGTAAAGTAGTGGCAGTTAAAGATAATGGCTACTTTATTGTTGAAATAGCTAAAGGTGTTGAAGTAGAAGTACTTAAATCTTCAGTTGTTAATGTCATTAAAGACTAATTAAGTGAGTGATACATAATGCTAAATTTCCCTCCTTGGAAAGCTTTTCTAAGTATGATAGTGATAGCTCTGTCTTTGTTCATTGTTTCATACGATTTTTATAATAAATATAAAAATGATAGCTACTCTTCTGGGTTAAAGCTAGGGCTTGATTTACAAGGAGGGTCTTCTTTAGTGCTTGAAATTGATGAGGATGTTTTTTTAGATGATTATACCTCCTCTTTATATGAAAATATAAAAAATATATTGTTAGCTGAAGAAATACCTTACTATAATTTCATCAAAGGGAAAGGGAGTGTATCTTTTTCAATATCCGAAGATACTAAACTTAGGGAATTACGACAAAAAGTTTTTTTACTAGATGAGTTCTTAGATTTTGCAAATAATAATAATGCAATTGTTGTTACAATATCAGAGCAGTCTAAGAATACACGATTACGGGCTATTATTGAAAATTCAATAGAAATTGTTAGAAAAAGAATAGATCAAAGTGGAACAAATGAGCCTGTTATTAAGCAGCAAGGCAGTAAACAAATCATAGTTGAGTTGCCAGGGGTGGAAAATCCTGAGCAAATTAAAAGAATTTTGGGTACAACAGCAAGATTAACTTTCCATCTTGTCGATGCCAATGCTACTTTTGGTGGAGTTGCAATTAAACCAGGATATAAATATGTACAATCATCTGATAATTCTGGAATCAGATATGCTGTTAAAATCATGCCGGAAATTTATGGTAAAAGCTTAGTCAATGCAAAGTTAGAATTTCAAGATCAGATGCCTGTTGTGTACTTTCAGTTTGATACTGAAGGAGGTAAAAAATTTGCCAAAATAACTACTGAACAAATTGGTAATATGTTTGCTGTAGTTATGGATAATAGTGTAATTAGTGCACCAAGAATCAATACGCCAATAACAGGGGGAGCAGGAATAATTACAGGTAGTTTTAGCGTCACAGAGGCACAAGAGCTAGCATTATTGCTTAAAGCTGGTAGTTTGCCAGTGCCACTTAGTATTGTTGAAGAAAGAACTGTTGGCCCAACTTTAGGAGCCGATTCCATCAAATCAGGGATTGTAGCTGGTATTTGTGGTTACCTTATAGTATTTGTTTTTATGATAGTTTTCTATAAAAAACTAGGAATGGTTGCAAATTTATCTCTTATAATTAATGTATTTTTCATATTGGCACTGCTATCTATTTTGGGAGCAACTTTGACATTACCTGGTATTGCCGGTATAGTTTTAACCATGGGGATGGCTGTTGATGCTAATATTCTTGTGTATGAAAGATTTGCTCAGGAATCAAAAGCAAATACCTCTTTCCCACTTGCAATCTCAAATGCTTTTAAGAGAGTATTTATAACTATTTTTGATAGTAATCTTACAACATTATTTACAGCTATATTTTTATTTAGTTTTGGATCGGGTCCAATTAGGGGATTCGCAGTTACTTTAATTGTGGGTATAATTTCTTCTATGTTTGCTATTATGTTTGTAACTAGATTGTTTATAAATGTCTTTTTGGTCAAGAAGAATAAAAAACGGGTGAGAGTGTAGCAAATGCGATTCGCAAAGATAGGTCTTATTACTAAATCCACAAACGTTGATTTTTTCAAATTAACTAAGATATTTTTCTTAATTTCTAGCTTTTTGCTGTTGATCTCATTGATTTTTCCGCTATTTTATGGCTATAATTTAGGTGTTGATTTTAAAGGTGGAGTAGTCGTTAATTTAGCTAACACAAATAATTACTCACTTGAGCAGATACATAATACAGTTAAATCAATTGGTATTACTGAATACTCACTGAAAGAGTTTGGGAAGAATCAATTTGAAATTACTCTTAGTAACTCATCTTTTGACAGCAAAAAAACCAATGAAATAATTACAAATATCAAAAGCGCTTTTAGTGATTATACATTTTTACAAACTCAGTTTGTTGGACCTAGTATTTCTTATGAACTTGTTAAGGGTGGATTAATTGCTATATCTTTTTCTTTAGTTGGTATATTTTTTTATATGTGGCTTAGATATGATTGGCAATTTGGTCTTGTTGCTATTATTGCGTTAATACATGACGTTATGATTAGTATGCTATTTCTAGCAGTATTTGCTTTTGAGGTTAATATAAGTACCATAGCAGCTATATTAACCATTATAGGTTACTCTATAAATGACACGGTTGTATTATTTGATCAGGTTAGGGAAAACATCAAAAAATATGTGAAGCATGACGTGAAAATGATAATTAATAAAAGTATTAACCAAGTGTTATCACGAAGCATTGCCACGTCTTTAACAGTTTTTATTGTTTTGTTAAGCATTTTTCTTTTTAGTGGAAATGCTTTACAATCTTTTAGCTTTACCCTATTGGTAGGAGTGTTTTTTGGCTCTTATTCGTCGGTTTGTATTGCTCTACCCCTTTTATACTACGTAGGCGATATAAGGGCTAAATATATCAGACAAGAAAAAAATAAGGGAAACTTATAATTTATATGGTACACATAAGTAGTTGGAAAGTAGGGGAAGTGGTTTTATCTGATAATAGTATCATCAAGGGTAGTTTTATTCTTTCCGATGAGGGGGAGGTCTTATCTTTAAAGACAACGATGGATCTTCAATTATTTTTAGATAATCAACAAAATTTTACTTTTATAGAACGCTTTAAAAATAAAGAAATACTGATAGTTGGATGTGGACATGATTTTTTGATTCCAAGTTTTAACGTCAGAAAATATATTAATTCTTTTGGTCTTAAGCTCGAGTGGGTTATTACTCAAAGTGCCATGGGTACTTTTAACATTCTTAGAGATGAAGACAGAAGTTGCTTTATGCTCTTGATTAATAACCCTGTGTAAGTATATAATAATATCAAATAATAAAAGGAAGGGATTTTTTTATGTTGAAGATTCATCGTTGGTTTATATTACTAGGATTACTATTCATAGTTTTCATAGCCTTGTCATTTGAACCTCAAAAAAAGGCCGCTGATGCCGATTTCCAGCAATGGATTGATGATTTCACTGCCGACTTAAATACTTATGGTATATCTGAGGCTACGATTCAATCTTTTAGAATTAATGCTACCTTATTACAAGAAGTAATAGATTCTTATAACTATAGAAAAGCTAATACATCCTATACTATGGCAGTTGATGAAAATCTGTTACTAAAAGCACAAGTTTTTTATAAGGAAAATATGGATTGGTTAGAATCCAATAGAACACAATACTTAATTAGTCCTGAGATTATAGTTGCTATGTTTGCTGTGAATAATCATTTTGGTGAAAAATTGGGAGATTATCCTTTGGTTAGTATCCTTGCAAGTTTATCTTATAATGTAGAATCCTCAGAAGAGTTTAAAAGTGAATTGATTGCTTTCTTAGAATTAGTTGATAAAGCTCATGTTAGAATAGATGCTTTTGGTAATAATGACGCTACTTTTTCTTATGCTGGTATCAGACCTACTTTGTATCTTGATTATGGTAAGGATGCTGATAATAACTCTGTGATTGATCTTTTCACCTCTAGGGATGACATAGTCCATACATCTTTTTCAATGTTAAAATCTCTTGGTTTAGAACAATCAACGTGGAGCAGTGAGGTTCTTCTTCATAGCGCTATTGATTTTGATGCCAAACAAGGGGTTAGGAATATATCTACCATGGGCACTTGGAAATCTTTGGGTATTAAATCTTATGATGAGACAATAGCTTTACCTGTTGATAACAGAACAGGATTCTTGTTAGTTTTGGAGCAAGCACAAAGGGGATTACTATTATATAATAACTTCACAGTTGTTCTTAAAACAAATAATAATTTACAAAAAACCATTGATATTCTGGCCTTAAGTGATAAGTTAGTTGAGTATTCTAAGGTGCTTGATTACTCTAGGAAGAATGTACAGCCTAATAAGAAAGCTGTAAAATCTTCTAAAGATTCTAAATCCACTAAGAAAGATGATCAGGAGATCGAGGAGAGATATAAAGAGTTAAGTTTAGTTAAATAGTTAGATTATTCTATAGGGGCAGTAAATTTCATTTTCACTGCCCTTTTTTTATATGTTTTTTAATTAAGGCTTGCGGCTTAATTAAAATTAGTTATCCTTATAATAAATTAACGTGCAAATAATAAATACTAGGAGGTTTCGCGGATTACATAAGGAAGAATCATTCATCACTCATTGTGATTCTTATCTCATTAATTTCTCTATTTTTGATAGTAAAACCTGATATTTCAAATTATTTTCATAGAAAGCAGTTAGCAGAGTGAATTAAAAATAATTATTTAGAAGCTTTAAATTATTATGGTGATTTTGCTAATATCATAATAAAACATCCATTAAATGTAGTATTATCTGGTATAGAACTTTCTACAATGAATCTAAAATTTATTCTTATGGGGGGTACACTTACGCCGTTATAAATAATGTTCAGGATGTAAAATAATTAGTGTTAATGAATGCAGTAGTATAGTATTTAATATTCATAGAAGATTACTTAGACTAGATAGTTAGTTAAAAAGGTAAGAAATATTACAAGAATTAGAAAAATTACAATCTAAAATTATAAGTTATGTTGCACAATAATTTTCATAATTTTCTCTTTAAGAAACCTAAAGAAAGCATAGCTTCTCTTATTAATTTCATGAAGTTAATAATGATGAAGAAGAATATAAAAATATTATACTAACAGCTATAATTTGCATTATGTTAACTTTAATTAAAAGTAATATAAACAAGTAAAAAAAGACTTAAATTACAATCTAAAACAAGTTATACAAAATTATAGTAATCAAAAAGTTTTTGTTAGAGCGATCAAGGTATATAATTTATTAGTTTTTGATTGGTGAGCTGAAAGAATTAAATCTACTGTTGTAATATTGTAAAAAATCTGTGGGAAGAGACAAGAGTACAAATGTAGTGACTAGTTTTTTGAATTGCAGAGCCTTGTGTTGATAAGTATTTGGTTCAAGATATTTCGAGCAATTGAAAAAGTCTGCAGAAAATAACGGTATTTAATTTAGTAGGTATGCAAAAAAATAATTAAGCATAATAAAAAAACTATTTTGTTCCAAATATTCACAAAACATAAAGACATTATAATGGTTTTTTGTAAATAATTATATTTTAATTGCTAGGTAATCATTAAACACAAGTATATTTTTCCCCCATTCAATTCTGCTTACCATATCAAGTGTTATTTATAGTTGCGTTTAAATAAATAGTTAAATAATAATAGAGACCACTTATTTTTGAACTTATATTGATTATTCATCCATTTTGGATATAAATTGTTCCAAAATTCATCAAGGCTATAACCATTAAAGAATTTTGATAGCATTTCTAAAGGAGCTTCTGGATCAAAGAAAGATTCTTTTTCTTTATATTTATAGAAACAGGCATGGGCTGTAAATACCATAATAAAACTTATATTAGAAAATTGGTTTTTTAATAATTTAATTTTTTTAATTGTTAAAAAATTCCCTGTATGAACTTGTATAAGGAGTGGAGTTTTACATTTTTTAGGGATAGTCCAGTTATTCTTACTAAATTCAACTGTCATCCCTTCACTATATGCTAAAGATTCAGTACTATAGTGATAGTCATGAATATAAGCTTTTTCTATGCGTTCATTGAGATGAAATATTAAATAATAAGCTATCAAACCACCAAAAGAAAGAGAAGAAATGGTAAATTTATAAAGATTATGTCTGTTAAGCTCATTAACTATTTCATAGTGCTTAGAGCGTAAATTAGAATAATACTCTAGATGGTTACTCAAATTATGAATGAATGAATAAATGTTATGAGTAGCTTTAAAGTGTTTTAAATGTTGTCCATCTGCATGAGTATTTCCTATATCTGCAATTAGAAGAATACTAGGGGATTCTGGTGAAATATAATTCACAGTAATTATTTCTTTCATATGTGACCATCTATATATTGTTTAACGTAAACCATAAAATTAAAATACCATGTATAGATTACAATATTTATTTGATAAAGCAATAAGTATATTTTAATTTTATATGAGGCTTTTATTTTGTTAGAGCGCACTATTATTATCTATTGTATCAAGTTATCAAATAATGTTTATAATATCAGTATTTAGAGTTATTATACATAAAAAACAATGAAAAACCTGAGATCATTATTCAAATACAATAACGATTTTTCCAATCATTCCCATACATTACTTTTAACTCTTTCATTTTATTTACTGAAGCAGAGCCACTTGCAAAAAATTTTAAATATTCCTATAACCAGCTGATATCTGCATTAAGTATAAGCTGTTCTTTTGGTTTTTTCAACAAAATTTGGTAGGTGTTGTTACTTGTGTTAATGCTTGATCTATATTCTTCAAATATTACCTCATCAATCTGTAATTCTCTATAGTTTTCATTATAATCCATTGCTCCAGGATTATAAAATATAAATACTGTCTGACATTGATTTTTAATCAATTGAGATAAACTTTCGTCTCTTAAAAATGTATCTGCATTCTGAAATGCCACATTAATACTACCACGCAACTTTCTATGTTGCTCTAAGAGTACTGCCAATTCATTCTTAAAATACTTATTCTTAACCATACTTGAAGTTTCATCAACAAAAATTAAATGTGGAACTGCGTTTTCTTTCACTTGTTGCCTTATTCTAAACATCACGTAGTATATTACCGCAGCCGATATCTTTTCATCATCCATTACTTCCTTCATTTGAAAATTTACTAATCTACTGTTCTTAATATCTAAACTATCTAGTTTCCCATTTAAAAATTTCGCACTACTTGATTCAAGTAAAACTGTCAACTTACTATGTATTTGTGAATGTCTAGGAAATCCATAATCTAATAACCCTTTTATATCTCTTTTTTCTATTGGAACATATTTTAATAATTTTATAAACTTATTGATATATTCTCTTTCTTCATCTTCTGCATCACTTAACATCAACAGAAACTTCTCTAAAAATACTATGTTATCATTATTATCTAAGTCTATTTGAAATGGATTTAATTCAATATTATTAGCAAAAAACTCTATGTTTTTACCGTCCATGAAATTTGTAAATACTGCCATCCCATTCAAAGAATCAAACATATAAACTCTTAAATCATCATAATTCTGCAACGCATTGAAAATTAAATACTGATAAAAAGTGGTTTTCCCTCCTCCTGTTGGTGCTATCGCTACAGAGTGAGCAACTGCCTCATTCCCTTTGTTCACGTGTAAACAAAAATTATATTCCATATTGTGGTTAGTTTTAAATATAGCTAATGGTGATTTACCCCAATCACATTCCAGTAACCCTGTAGAGTACTCCCTTAATTTCCAAAAAGCAGCTAGAATATCTGGATTAAATTTCTAGGTGTAGATTAGCTTCTTTTAGAACTATCATATTGTATGATGATATTAGATTTAGAGATTCTAATCATTATGTGGATTGTTTCAACAATAAGTCTAGACATGATACTCTTTAAGAACATTAAATGTAATAAAAAAATATTTTTAATTTTTTATCACTCTAGTTCTACTAATGCATCTATGAAAATAAACAGTAATAGTTATAAACAAATAAAACAATATAACTAATTTAATATATCCTTGATACTATGAAAAATTAGCGAATCTAGTACACTTCCTAAGTTTTGCTTAAAAGAGTCCCCGTCACTTTAAGAAAAAAGGGCTGTGAAAGTTGGCTGTGCAAAATATTTTTCTTATTAAAGCGGATTATTTATAACCTTATTATAGGGAGTAAGTAGAAATTTTTTCTTATCTCTGTTTTATAAAAAAGAACAGCAAGGATGTATTATATCTTACTAAGGCAAAAACGCCCCATCTTTGATATCTCTCAATGAGGAAGTCTGACTATTCTGCAGGGCTACAATGATTAATATTATAAATATAAACAATTAACCCTACTTATATCCAACGATTTAAAATTACCTCTTTCTCATCATCAGTCAAATTAGGATTCTGTTTAAGATAATCAATAAAAGTAAAGCCATCATGATTAGTGGTTTTTAAATTATGAGTTTTATCTATCAAATATTTTATAACTGTAGGATTAGAATTTAAAAATGCAGCCGCCATAAGAGGTATATTACCATCTTGGTCTCTGCTATTTTCTAGAGATAATCCAGCCATTAAAAGAGCTTTAATAACGTCAACATCCGTATTATGAGCCGCCGCAACAAATAAAGCATTTAATCCTAGGGTATCTTTAAAATATATATCATCTCCCATTTGAATCAATTTTTTTACAACAGATTCGTTGTTATAATTACTAGCTAACATTAAAGCTGTAACTTCTGAATATTTCATAAGAGGAGTTTTTATATTATAAATATCTAGTTTTGCACCAGAATTAACAAGAGTTGTAATAACAGCAGCTGAGGGATTATAATGTGCTGCAAATAATAGGGAATTATAACCATCACTATTACTCTTATCAATAGAGGCACCATGATCAATTAAAGTTTTGATAATTATCGGATCCTCTACATACTTTGCTGCAAGCATCAAAGTGCTTAGGGATAAATTATCAATGAAGTAGTTAACATCAGCACCATTTTCTAGCAAAATATTTACGCTAGATTTATCACCACGCAGCACAAGTACTTGCAATATCGACAAACCATCAAACCCTTTTGTATTGTCTACAAAATTAACATTAGCTCCTTCTTGTATCAGATAATTAATTAAATCAGTACTAAGATAATTATAGTAAGCACAAAGATAAAAAAGAGTATAGCTTAAATTGTATCCACGATAATCAGCCTTACTAACGTAGCAATATCTGCCCAATAGGTATGATACTATGGAAGGATTAGCTTGCTGATTAATTGCAAATTCTAGTAAAGTTGTTCCATTTTCAGAATACTGAGCAGGATTAACCACTGAAAATAAAGCTTTTTTTAATTTCTCTAAATCCCCATTTTTAGTATATTTAAAGGCATCAGTTATAAGTTTTGCTTCTCTAAACTCTTTAAACCATATGGCCACTAAAATAAAGGCACATATGGAAGATAAAACAAGCAAAACTTTAACCGTTGAATCTGAAAGTTTCATATCTATAGCAAAATACATATCTAAAAATATATATAAAAACGGCAATGACCACAAAAAAGATAAAATTGCTTTCACAAACTGATTATTCATATTATGCCATATCTAAAGGTTAGTAAAAAGTAATCGGATAGAGAAACAAAACACATCTACACCTACTAGTATTATAAGCAATATTTCAATGCTTGTGTATTTTTTTTCATCATTGTAAAATAATTATCCACTACCGTACCACTATCTAAACCAATAGGATCCAAAGTTGCTATTTTAATATTATGCTCCACGGATAATTTTTTTACTATGCTATCACTGAATTGAGGTTCAGTGAAAATACAAATAATATTGTTATTTTTAACATAAGAGGTTAACTGTATAACATCTTTAACACTAAGCTCATCTTCTAAATGATGAGAATCTTCATTAGCCAATATACTTCCAACATAAGCAAGATTATGCTCTTCTACAAAGTAGCCCCAAGCATTATGATAAGTCATAAATTTCACTGTATGTTTATTTGCTAGCTCAGTTTTAATATGATTTTCTAACTCAAGTATTTTTGCTGAGTATTTCTTAACATTTTTTAGATAAAGATTCTTATTTTTTTTATCTATCTTTATCATGGCATCAGCAATATTTTGCAACATAATAAGTACATTTTTCGTGCTTAGCCAAACATGATAATCAAAATTCTTAGTATGATGGGCATGATCATGTTTTTCGCCTTTACCATGATGGGCGTGATCATGTTTTTCGCCTTTATCATGATGGGCGTGATCATGTTTTCCCTCTTTATCATGATGGGCGTGATCATGTTTTTCACCTTTATCATGATGGGCATGATCATGTTTTTCGCCTTTACCATGATGGGCGTGATCATGTTTTTCACCTTTATCATGATGGGCATGATCATGTTTTTCGCCTTTACCATGATGGGCGTGATCATGTTTTTCACCTTTATCATGATGGGCGTGATCATGTTTTCCCTTTTTATCATGACGGGTGTGATCATGTTTTTCATCTTTTGGTTGATCTTTAAAACTTAGGGGATTAAAATCTTTTAGAACTAAATTTGACGCTTCTGTTAGAATAATAATTTGGGTTTTTTCAGTCTTAGCAGATTTTAATATATTTGATTCCAAAATCTTACTTGAAACAAAGAGTATATCAGCTGTTTCTATTTTTTTTATTGCTCCATAAGATAAAGTATTTTCGTGTTGATGCGGAGAGGTTGCACTTCCTAAAACTACATCTACATCATTAATTCCTTCGTTCACCATGGCAACAAGGGATTGTAGAGGAAGCAAAGACACTACAACATTAATCTTGTCTTTTGTATAAGCAGAAGTATTTATAAGTAATAGTAGCAAGAGTAAAAATAAAGTACGCATTTACAAATCCTCATTTAATGATTATCATAGTGCTGTTATAATGGGAGATTTATTATAAATTGGTTTTCATGAGAAACAAAGTAATAATTAATATTTTTTTTGGTGCAGTCTTGTTTTTTTTCTCTATAAGTCTTAATGCAGAAGATGAATTTGCATCAGACTTAGAAAACTACGGCAATGATAGTTCGTATTTAGAAGTAGAAGCTTATGAGGTCTATGATCCTTTTTCCCCTTTTAATAGAGTTGTTTATGATGTATATAAAGGTATTTATAACTATGGAGGGGTATATATTGTAAAAACTTATGTTAAATCACCAAGTTTTGTAAAGGAAAGATTGAATAGTTTCAGTACTAATATTAGAGAAGTAATATCAGCTACTAATCATTTAGCGCAAGGTAGAGTAAATGCTTTTTTTGAAACATCTTTTCGTTTTTTTATTAATTCAACTATAGGATTGCTAGGTTTTTGGGACGTGATGTCTGCCCTTGATATGTCAGAAAAACCTAATGATTTTGGAGCTTCTTTATATTTTTTAGGTGTGCCAGATGGACCATATATGATACTCTTAGGTCCAGCTAACTTAAGAGACACATCAGTATTATTTTCAGAAATTGTAATAGGAGCAGTTTTAACTCCATATGAGCCTGTATTTAAACTTACACGCATGCAAGAAGTAAGTTTAAACGGGTTTAGACTAAGTATTAATGGTAACACTTATTTTAGTATGAAATACCATACAACCATCAATATGTTAAAATATTCAGAAATCTATTATAGAGCTTCGGCTGTTCTAGAAAAAAGTGTTGATGAGTATAGTGTAGTTAAAAATACTTATTACCAGATTCGTAAAAATAGATTACAAGCTATATCTAGTCTTGATTAATAAATTTATTGTATTGTAGATCATAATAGTATATAATGTGACCCATTGGATAATTGATTTTTTATTTAGTGGATTGCTTAATGAGAATCCACTTCTATCTTGCTTATAAAAGGAGGTAATTATGGAAATGACAGAGAATAGCCCAATTTTAGTAGAAAATAATGAACTAAAAAGATATCTATCTATAATATCAAAGATAAAAACCCTCTCACAGGAAGAAGAGTATGCTCTTGCTCTGGGATGGATTAATGACAAGGATTCTTTAGCAGCTCAAAAATTAGTAGTTAGTCATTTACCATTAGTAGTTAAAGTGGCTTATTCTTACAGAGGCTATGGGTTGTCAATAATGGATTTGATATCCGAGGGCACTATAGGGTTAATGCGAGCTGTAGAAAAATTTGATCCTTACAAAGGTAATAGGCTATCTACTTATGCTCTGTGGTGGATAAAAGCTTATATGAGTGATTATATACTAAATACCTGGTCTCTTGTGAAATCTGGCACTCAGCAAGGAAGGAAGAAGTTATTTTTCTCATTGAATAGAGTTAAAGCAAAATTAGGATTTTCAGGGGGCTCTTTATCTAAGGATGAAGCAGGGGTAATAGCCAAGCAAACTGGTACCTCATTAAGTGACGTGATTGAGGTTTCTAAGATGATATCTGCTAGGGATGTTTATATCAGTTCTGCTGTTGGCAGTGAAGATAGTGGGAAAACTATTGCTGACACAATTGAAAATACTGATAGTAATCCAGAAGAAATTTTCATAGAGGAAGAGAAGAAGAAAAATATACAGATTTTAGTTGGTAGTGTTTTTCAGATTCTTAATGATAGAGAAAAAGAAATTTTGAAAAAAAGATATGTATTAGATAAAACATTATCCTTAGAGGAAATAGGACAATCTTTAGGTATAAGTAGAGAGCGTGTAAGACAAATTGAAAGTGCTGCTCTGAAAAAAGCAAAAACTTTTTTACTAGCGAATAATAAAATGTTATTGCAGAAATAGTTAATTGTGCTTTACTATGTAGTATAAGAATCAACTTAATTTAGATTTAGTTATTATGGCACGGTGGCGGAGGGGTTACGCGTCGGTCTGCAAAACCGCTTACACCAGTTCAAGTCTGGTCCGTGCCTCCATTTCTTTCAAGCATTATAGTTTTCTGAGTGGTTTTTTAATTATGATAATTATTTGTGAGCCAACCTAAAAAAAATAAATTTTTCATCATACCTCTAGTATAGAGTAGAATCTTAAGTTAAATTCAGAAATGTAAAACATACTTATGCACTTTGGTACAAATAGTTGTGTAGGTTTAGGCATTGTAAATTTTGCCTTTTTTATGAACAATTACTAATAAATATTTTTATAATTGTTTCAATTGGTTGGTTCATAAATAGCTATCTAGGGAATTTTTTAGTATTTTACTATATAGTTCAATAGTGGATATTCCTAGAGAGATTTTAAATATCTGATTCCCTTAGTATTTCTTAATGCAGCTTGATTATATAAACCAGCTTATAATAAAAACTAAAGTAGTTATATTAGTCAACCTAGCAAAATAGTATTTGACATTATTTATGAATGATTTTAAACTGTAGAGGTAAATTAATCCGGCATAGTTCAGTTGGTAGAACGGTGGACTGTTAATCCATATGTCGTAGGTTCGAGTCCTACTGCCGGAGCCACATTGTTTAAATTCATAACATTTTTTTCACTTTGTTTTCCCTCATCTTACAGCTTTCTTTTGCTCTTCAGGGAGTTGGCTTTTTTTATTTCTCATAAATCTGCAATTGTATTCTATCTAAAATTGCTATATAATAGGAAATCGCACTAACTTCACATTAGTGGATGGTTTTCAGTAACAACAATAGGGAGAGTGAGATTATGAGCAGTAAGGATTGGAATAGGCTTCCTAGTAATATTGATGTGAAAAAATTAAAAACTAAAGGGAAAACAGACAGGGTAGAGTATATTGATCTTAACTTACATGTTGTTAGCGAGGTTAAGAGTCGCCTTTCTGTGGATAGTTTACATGATACACATATATCTAATCTTCTGAAATTAAAATATAAAGATGTAGAAGACTTAGAAATTGGTAAAAGAGAGTTATCTATAAAGGACATGAGTTTAATATGTCATTTTTATGGAATTCACCCTGATAGTTTGTTTGATGGGTATAAGCCTAAAGATAAAGAATAAAAAACAATTATGTTAGGGAATTGCATTCTGGGAAAAAAGGTGATTACAGTCGGCTGTGTAGTGTTTGTTGTTTATATTTTTGTAAGGGGAAGAAATTAAAGGCAGAGATGTTTTTATTAAATTAAGTAAAAAACAATGGGGAATAGAGAGATATACTATTAACCCTGCATTTTTTATAAATACTATTATAATATAAACAAATAGGCACTTTTAAGCGAAGTGTCTATTTTTTTTGTAAAAATAAAAGTAGTTTCTGATGGTTGTTAAAATAATAGTATAATATACTACCAAGCTTTAAAATATGAAAGGTAGGAGGAAAGTAGCCCATTATTGGAATGATTCGCTACTTATCTTTATTTTTTACAAAACAATAAGAGTAAGATAATCTAATGTTCATGATATATTTGATTATATTAAAATCATAAGAAGCTATGTCCTTTGTTAGGATGAAGAATATGAGATTAGTTATGTGGTAAGAAGAAAGAATGGTGAAAAATAAAAGGTATTTACTATTGTTTTAAACCCTAATTTAAGGCTAAGAGTAATATAAACACGGAAAAGGCGGCAAAGCTAATAAATTTTATGAATTATGGCATGAGCTCAGCATAACTAGTAACTGTATTAAACAACTTAAGAAAAGGCAGGCCAAAGATAGTTTTAAAAATTATTGTACTTTTTTAGACAAGATAGTGCATACTAGATGTCAGAAAGTTTTTGAAAAGATTTTATAGTATAAATGTAAGGAGTTAGGGGCTATGTTTCACGGGAAACAAGCTTCAAAGAGGCAGAGAGTTTGTGATAGGTTTTATTTAGACGTTATAAGAGAGTTAGAAAAAATATAAATACAAAAACAGATTTAATTTTAATTGGAAAATGAAATGGACCATAATGAAATACTAGCAAAAAATTTAAAAAGATTAATTAATGAAAAATATAAAACGCAAAAAAATATGGCTGAAAAATTAGATATTGGTGAAAATACAATATCCTTTTGGGTAAACAAAAAAACGCTTCCAGAGTTATCAACTTTAATAAATATAGCAATTGATTGCGATATTCCTATGACATATTTCTTCGAATCTGAAACTGCAGCTGATTCGCATGAAATTATAGAGCCTGATTTATTTAATGAGGTATTTGCACTGGCTTATGAATTTGCGGGTGTAAACAACTTAGAGATAAACGGAACATTTTTTTTGGGATGCTATGATTTAGTGGTTATTGAATTTAACAAGGATACAAGCCAAAGTATAGAGAGTGTTTTTAATAACTTAAAACCGTTCATCTTAAAGCTCGTTAAAAAAAGGTAACTTAGGACAGCACATATATGTTTAGAATGTAACTTATGATAACATATTCATGCTAATCTATAACATATACAATAAGGATGCATCATGAGAAAACAGTTTTTTAAAAAATACAGCAAGAGCATTAATTTTAAATAAAAAGTTTCTCTTAAAAATTAAGAAAACAATCAAACTATGTAAGTTAAGTAGTAAGGTGCAGGAAATTAGTAAAAAATAATTAGCTGTATAGTTTAAGAGCTAGTATGAAAATACTAGCTCTTAGGTATAAGGAGTATGCTTTATTATTAAATACTGCTTGACACCTGTTGCGTGTTATGGTATGCTTAGTTAATAATTTAGGTAAAGGTTGTAAGCAAATATGATAAAGTCGTTTAAATGTAAAGAAACTGAAAAAATATTTGATGGTCAATTTTCTAAAAAATTGCCGCCATCTATTCAAAAAAAAGCTACGGTATTACTTTCAATATTAGATGAGCTTACAGAAGTAGAGGAATTAAGAGAACCACAGTCGCATCAATTAAAATTACTTAGTGGTGATAGGCTAGGGTATTGGAGTATTCGGATAAATATACAGTACAGAATTGTGTTTAAATTTGAAAACCAAGATGCTTGGGAAGTAGAGATAGTAGATTACCATTAATCTACTAATTTAAAATTAATAAAATAAAGGATTAAAGAGATGAGTGAAGAAATGAGTGAAGAAATGAGTGAAGAAAGAGAATACATATTTGATAGACTACATATAGGGATTATGGTAAACGACTATTTTATAAAGGAGTCAGGACTTAGTGGTAACGCAGTAGCAAGGGCGATTAACGTGCCATCTAATAGGATTCATGAGATTATAAAAGGAACAAGGAGAGTAACGGCAGATACAGACTTAAGGCTGTGTAAGTTTTTTGGTAAGCCTGCTGGTTTTTTCTTAAGAGTACAAGCTCGCTTTGAAACTTTAGAAGCAAAGCGTAGAATAGGGGATGGTGAACTTGCAAAGATAGAGCGTTGCGTGTATCCTGAAGTTAATTTTGATGAGGAAGAGAAGAGAGAAGAGAAGAGAGAAGGCAGTAAAAACAGCATGGCGGCGCACTAGCTATTTACGTGCTACTTAAGAGCGTTAGCGGTATTATTTAATAAGTTATACTGAACTGATATTAGAGATATAGTTAAAGCATGATAAAATCATTTAAAGACAAAGAAACTGAAAAAATATTTGATGGTGAATTTTCTAAAAGATTACCTACTGATATTCAAAAACAAGCTCTAAAGAAACTTATTAAGTTAGATAGCGTGTACGATGTTTTAGAATTAAGAAAACCAGCTTCCAATAATCTTGAAGCTTTAAAGGGTAGTCGCCTAGGTGAATATAGCATTAGAATAAATAAGCAGTTTCGTATCTGTTTTACTTTTAAAAATCACAACGCCTACAATGTTGAAATTGTTGATTATCACTAAAAATTACTACTAAACCGTTAAATTTTAACTTAGTAAGGATAGAAAATGACAAAAGAATATATAGAACTTAGCATGGAAGAATTTTTTGAAGATTATTTGAAAGATTATGGGCTTAGTGTAGAAATGTTAGCAACAGATATTAGAGTTCCTGCTAGCTTATTAAGGGATGTATTTGAAAGCAAAAAAAAGATAGATGTAGATTTAGATTTAAGGTTATGCAAATATTACGAACAATCCGAAGGTTTTTTTATGAAAGTTCAACAACATATAGATAAAATAGCGTTTAAAAATAGCCATAAAAACTTTATAGATATACTAGATACTATTATTCCAGTATCTATAAAACATCAACATAAAGAGATTTAAAGTAGGGAATAATGAACATAGGGACATATTTACAAAAATACTATATAGAGCCTAACGCATTAAGTTGTAATAGATTATCTATAGAAATAGGGGTTTCTGCAACTAGAATTCATGAGATTGTTAAAAAAGAGCGCGCTGTAACAGTTGATACAGACTTAAGGCTGTGTAAGTTTTTTGGTCACCCTGCTGGTTTTTTCTTAAGAGTGCAAGCACAAATTGAAACTTTAGAAGCAAAGCGTAGAATAGGGGAGGGTGAGCTTGCAAAGATAGAGCGTTGCGTGTATCCTGAAGTTAATTTTGATGAGGAAGAGAAGAAAGAAGAGAAGAAAGAAGGCAGAAGGCAGTAAAAACAGCATGGCGGCTCACTAGCTATTTACGTGCTACTTAAGAGGGTTAGCGGTATTATTATGAGTTTTTAATAAAGCTCTTGACTTGCGTTGCAAGATGCACTACACTATTCTTATATAGAGACAAAATAAAGAACAAGAAAATGATTTTTAAAGATAAAGAAGCTGAAAAACTATTTTTTGATAATAAAACTTCAAAAAAAATACCTACAGAAATTCAAAAAAGGGCTTTAACAAGACTTTTGAAATTATCTAGGATAGGAGAATTAGAAGATTTATTATATCCACCTTCTAATCATCTAAAAGCCTTAGGTGGTAATAGATTAGGGCAGTATTCCATAAGAATTAACGATAAATGGAGAATATGCTTTAAGTGGCAAAACAATGAAGCTGTTGATGTTGAAATAGTAGACTATCATTAGACTACTAAAAAAATAAACAAAGAATAATAACCAGAGGTTAAGAATATGACAAACGAATATTTTACAGATAATAGAGATGAAGTAGATGGTGAGGTAGTAGATAAAAACATTCATGTGGGTAAATTTTTATATTATGAATTTATTGAGCCGTGTGGACTTAGCGGTAATGCAGTAGCACGTGCTATAAATGTACATCCAAGCAGGATACATGAAATAATAAAAGGGGAGCGTGCAGTAACAATTGATACAGACTTAAGACTGTGTAAACTATTTAGGCAATCCGATGGATTTTTTCTAAGGGTTCAGGAACACTGCGATATGTTGCGAATAAAAGGCTCTATTCAAGCTGAGCTTGACGCTATTCAGCCACTTTTTAGTGAAACACTTGATGAAGAGGAAAATAATATAAGTAGCAACTAAGCAATACTACGTTAAACAAAATCACGCCGCTTGGGTCTCTTTAGGATTAGTGAGGAGATTGAACTGCCTTATGATATGTCCTGCTGGTAGGAATTGTTGCAAGAAGCGTTTTAGGAAGCCTGTGAGAGATGTCCACTCGCCACTCTTAAAGCCAACGTACCTCTTAACTTTCTCTTCACTATCGTAGCCAACGTAATATTGCTCATCTCTAACTATATAGTAAGCAACTAGCTTTTCATTATAATTAATCACCACTATATTTAAACTACCGTCATTATTTATTGTTATATTAACGTCCCTAGAATTAAAAATAGATTCAATAAGGTTACAAAAGCCCTCGTAGGTCACCGTTATCGGCAAGCTTTCAAAGAACCTTCTACCATTTGAGAGCAAGGTTGCAATATTATTAAATCTAAATCCCTTATCCGCCATACTTAAAAATGGCTCTGTAACGTTTAGAACACTTTCTAAAAAATGCCGTTGCTCAACAATCCATAAATCATTTATAGTTTGCCCTGACTTAATAAAGTGTTCTAAGTGCGTCCCCTTATACCACATACTTATACCTCACAAAATTCTCCTTAATTTAACTATATAGGTTTAATTTAACTGGATAGGCTTAATTTAACTGGATAGGTTTAATTTCTTTAATAACAAAGATCTCAGTATTACTTAAACTTACGTCCACATTATCATAAGTTGCAATAACTACACCAGCCTCATTAAGCTTTTCCACTGTTATACTAACAGATTTAACTCCCATAACGTCCCGAGTAATGCTATAAAAATCTTTAATTACCAGGTCTTTACCAAGCTTACCGTAGAGCTTATAATACACTGAGGTAATGGAAGTATTTATTTGCTCTATAAAATTAAGGTCTTCCACCTCTTGCTCGTAATCTAATAAGAAACTAACATTAAATACAAACTTAAGGGTGCTTGAGCCATAAAAATGATAGGTGATGGCTTGCCCAGTGGAGGCATTTATTTGCTGACTTATAAGGTTTTTAGAGCTATCTTTATAGGTATTAGTTAGAGGCAATAGTTTATGTAGTTCTTGAGCTATTAAGAATTTAGTGTAATTATCTGTTAGAATAACGCCTAATTTAGGTAAAAGGATTATCTGAATGCTTGAGTTAGCATGACTTATAAGCTTAATATCAACAAATAAGTCAAGAGCCAGTAAGCCTTGGCGAACACCATTATAACTGCCAGCAATGTAGCCATCAAACTTATGTTCATCAAAGAAACTATTTATTGCCGATATAATTTCTAAATGTTGCAATTTAGCCTCTGCCATCTTGATTGCAAAGGACTTTAAAATAATATAGATATTACTAGATTGCTCCCTAGTTAAAGTGCCTAGCTCACGCTCCAGCAGGCTGTAGTAGGATTCAATTATTTCATCCAAACTTAACTCTTTAGTTAAGGCGCTATTAATAGCCAAAATACCAGCTTGTATATTATTCATCACTTGCCTCTATTTTTATTGTTATATTGATGCGCCCAGCGATAAAGTCTTTTTTCACTAAGAGAACATGCAAAGGGTTTAGTTTTAGCTCCATAGCTTTGGTGGTTACAAATTTATTAACAATATCAAAGGAGGCGCCGCTATTTAAAAAGGTGTCCTTTGTGGCGTTTAATAAGTTGCGCAAAGCAATGATATTGACATTTTTTGAGGTAAAAAGCTCAATATCATTATCCTTGCTCTTGAGGAAGTTATTATTATTATCAGTTTTTATATCGCTTTGTAACATAGCTAGGTATTTATTTCCATGATGTATGATTAGAAAGTAACGTTTTGATAGTAAGCAAGCTCACGGATACGGCGGTTTAGTAGCCCTCTATTAATTTCTTTACCTACGTATTTCCAGCTAAGAAAGTCTTGCGCGACCTCTTGCTTAGCATTTATTTTTTTCAGCAAGGTAGAGTTTTTAAAAGCTATGGTACCAATATTAAAAATTAAAGAAAGCAAAGAGGCAAGCTGATGAGGCTTTAGTTCCACAAGAACAGCCTCTAGGAGAGAGGAAACAAAAGTATCTAAATCAGCAAGTAAGAGCTGCTCAGCTTTAGCTTGGGTGATTTTACTGTAGTTTTCCCCAGGTAGTATCACGTGTCCATAGCCTATGGTGAGCTTCCCAGCGGAGCAGGTATAAGCATTTAGCCTTAAGCCCTCAAATTCTTTTATTAGCTCGATTGCCTGCTCAATTGCTTCTTTAATATGAGGTTGGTTAATACTATTCATTATCTTTCTCCTTGTTAATAACGTTACTATTATCTAAACTGGTGGTAGTTGTTTTCTCCACAGTATTAGGGGTTTTTGAGCTCTTAAATGGCACTTCATTAACATATTTTTCAGCACGTTTAAAAATCAACATAATGCCCTTATACATGCTATAGAGAACTATGATATTAAATATAAAGAAATATATGTCCGAATATTTAATATCCACATTGGCAAATATTGAGACGAGAAAATTAAATTTTTCTTTATCTATTTTATCTATCAACATGGCGCCACAAAGAACTAAGAGGACTCCTTTGCTGGTGTGTTTATTTAAGAGATGATTGCGCGCTACGTGTGTTCCTGCCGTTCTCTCAGGAGCTAATACTTTAATATCATCAAAATTATAACTAGCAGGAACTAATTTATAACCAAGTCCACTATCAAAGGACTTCCCAGTTGCCCTCGCTATGGCAACCCCTACATCCGTTGCCACTCTTTTTGTAAAACTACCCTTTTTTATCCCCTCGGCAACCACAACCAACATATCACCAACATTAATATCCTCGCTCGCCTCATCAACCCTCACAAACCTTACTCCCTTCTTCGAAATCGCAATACTCATCCCTTCCTCAATACTAGATACAGGTATAACGTCCAAATTATCACTCACAAGTCCCAAAACATCATAGCCGTTACTCTTAGTCAGTACTCCCTCCCTAATGGATACAACACAACCCACGTAATCCTTTAAAATCTCTTTGCTAATCCCCTTAACTCCCACAGTCTCAAGGTGGTAATCTTTTGAGTTTGCAGTTGACCCTGCAAATGGACTATTTATTAAATTCATCTCTCTTGCTCCCTTATTTAAGCCGTTAATAGTTTAAAATGCTTCCCTGTATCTATAGCGTCCTTTCGTGTTCTGCTATCAAATAATCCCTCACTTACCTTATAAATCGTCTCCTTATCTATAACGTTGCCATCTAACTTATTTACAAAAAATGGTGCATCTTTCTTTACTCCCAAAGCCACAGCGTCCTTTAACTTAAGATTAAACGCACTGCTACCATCATATGCGTTCTGCTTGTCAAAACTACTTAACATCGCTCTCGTACTCTCACTATCCCCATAAACCTTAGTGATTATTAACTTAGAAAGGCTATTAATCTGCTCCTCCATCCTTGAACCCTTAACGCTACTTAGATATTTATCAGCCTCGCCCTTGAAAATAGTCCTAAAATCACTAATTGTCGTAGCTAAGCTACTCGCCAGCTTATCATAGTAATTACAGCTCTCCGTTACCTCTTCCTCAGCTCGCCTTAATCCCTCAAGGGTCGCGTCCGCGCTCTTAGGTTGGCTCACTTCCCCCTGTGCCTTAATCATCGCCTGAGCTAGTAAATTATAATCAATTGCTGGCACAACATTATTACTTTGTCCTTGCCCTTGCCCTTGTGTCTGTGCTTGTCCACTTACTTGGCTATTTATACCAACTGCACCATCAGTCTTAATCTCACTCATCACTTATACTCCATAGTTCTTTTGTTAATTGTCTTGCTTCCTCTTCCTCAAGCAAGCCCGTAGAATACGACGCTATAATACCGCTATTATTTAACGTCCGTACGTTCGCCTCAATCTCCTTATCCTCATTCTCAATCTCACCAATCCTAATCCCCTTTATCTCCCCTTGCTTCCCTATAATCTCTAAAAACTTCCTTATCACAGGGTAGATGTTTTGTATCTGGTAAAATATTATCTGTGCGTTCCAACGCCTCCGGTCGCCATAATCCAGTGTCGAAAAACCACTGCTCGCACCCTCAAATGCCACCCCATATGGTATTGAAAAATCTGAACATATCTTCTCCTTAATCTCACTTATCGCCGTATTACTTATATTCGCTTGGCTAACCTCTAAGCTATCCTCAGCTCCCAATAGGGCAATCGATTTCTCCCTCCTTCCTATAATACCTTGTATCTTTTGACGCAAACCAGCCATCACGTTAGGGTTCTTTAATCCTCTATCGTAATCCACCATCTTTAATTTCCATAACGTTGACATCTCATCCCTCTTATCTATCCTAGTTAGCGCATTCTCATACCTAGCCAACCCTTCAAGTTGCGAAGCACTAGGCTTGAACTTAAACCTATCGCTCCCCATATCTCCCAAAATTAATAAATATTCTGCCTCCACTTCCTTATAATTTAAAAATACTCGCCCATCCATAACGCTTACATTCTTAGTATAAAAATTATAACTATCATACTCAGTAGGCTCAACCAACACTAAAGAATAGCCCTTTTGCCGCACAACTATCAGCTCCTCGCTTAACATCGCCACAAACTCTAATCCACATATATTACCTACCTCCTTCGGCAAATTAGCTATCCCTTCCTCAACTATTAAGCGTAAAATACGCTGGTACGTTGCACTCTCCCTAACGTCAATCTTAACCTCATCCCTCATCTCCATTATCTTACAACCCTGCCGTTGTACTTTAATCTCTCAGGATTACTATTTAAAAAATTAATTAAAGACGCCACGCTATCAGGAACATCATCAACCTTACTACTACCGTTCCATTGCAATACATACTTAGCGTCAGCTCCCGCCAAAATAAGCTCACTTGCAACAGCACCTATGCGTGTCTTTATCCGCACCTCCTTATTTAAAGTCTCCCTAAAAGCATAAAACGTTATAGCTCTACTATAGTCACTATCCTCAAAAACCCTATATACACCTCCGTTATCATTGCTCTCAATATAACAGGTCGATACATTATGCCCCCTTAAATATTCTCCTATCTCTTCCTTTAGCTCAAAAATATTGCCATCAAAACTTGCAACACGCACGTAATACTTATCATCCTTAATATAACCTAAACTTACAGCTACCCTGTCCTCACCATCAAACGCTGGGTCTATCGTTGCAATAATATATTCGCCCTTCGGCGTGCTAAAGCCCTCCACCTTAATATCGCCAAAAGGATAAAATCCATCAGCTATAAGCTCACCATAATAATTCTTCCTTATGGAGCGCTCAGATATCCCCATATCACGCAGTACCTCTAAATCCCTATCTAATTCAGGAATTGTACCGTTGAAAAATCTCATGCAATCAACAACATCCCTAACCTTATCACCAGACAACATAGCGTATAAATCCTCCTCATGCACAGGCTGTCCTAATATAATAATACGCTCCGCCACGTTCACAGACTCAGAAAAAAATGTCTTCGCTCGCGCTAACTCACGCGGCGAGTTCTCATCAGTATCAACTATAATATCATCACAAATTAAATAATCAGCGTGATTACCCCTCAAACTCGACGCCCTAGGCGTAACCGCTTTGATATTATCCTGCTTGTTCCTTTTGTTCTCCTTAAGCTGAATCTTCTTTGAGGCAAATGAACCCTTGAACCCTAAAGCCTGTAGGTGAATACCTATAGTCTCTATAATTGAACTCGTACGTGATAACTCTTTTGTTGCAATCAAAAACGTCGCCTGCGGATCCTCCTTAAGAATCTCAATCACCTTTAAAACTACCACAACATCCGTCTTACCATACTTCCTACTTCCTAAACACATCTTAACTTGCCTGCTATCCTTCTTATAACAAAAATCAATCATGGCATTCTGCGCTGGGTATAAATCATAGCCTAAAATTAATTTAGCCGTAATCTCTTGCTCTGCTCTCTCAATTTTATTCAAAGCAGATAAATCTTGCTTAAAAGTAATACTTAACTCTTGCATAATGGTTTTTGCATTGCTTTGCATTAACTATTAACCCCAAGCTTCACAATCTCTGAAAATAAAGGCAGTATCTCTGAATTTTTAAAATCATCAGCCCTCTTAGTAACTTGGTAGTTAATTGATACACAAGCACCTAGAAAACTTTGTTGAAAATCAAGGCTCGTGATTTGCTTACGCACCTGTATGGTTATTTCAGGATGGCTGGAAATAGCTTTTTGCATTTTGCTTTTCCAACGGCTACGAATAACGTCAACTTGCCTCTTTGAGGTTTCTGACACCTCTCTTGATATTATTCTAGCTATCTCATCGTTAGTTAGATGAGGATTTTTAATAAAGTAGTGTTCAGCAAGCCAAGTTTTATTAGCGAGCTTACCGTATTTTTTAGATTGAGTTTTCATGGTAATACTTCTTATATTTATCAATTAGTTATCAACAAGCTTATATAAGAGTATTTTAGCAGATTTTTCTTTTGAAAAAGCTTGATTCCCACCTCTGGGGCTTTTCGCTCCTTTTTACTCCCTTTCGCTCCTTTTTACTCCTTTTGATTTTTAGAGAAAAAAGAAGAGGGTGCTTTTTCCAACAAATATGTGGTAAAAACACTTTTAGCTGCCTGTAGAGAAAATAAGGGCTGCAGGGGATAGTATGCAGTGCGGTGCACCCTGGAGGGCGCAGATTTTCCTACAGGCAGCTGCAGGCAGATGAGCAGGCATCAGCGAGACCAGGGAAAATAAGGAGCTGGCAGTACAGGCACTTCTTTTAGATAAAACTTAAGAAAGTAAAAATAGGGTATAAATTTGGTTGCGGGGGTGGGATTTGAACCACACGACCTTCAGGTTATGAGCCTGACGAGCTACCGAGCTGCTCCACCCCGCCGAAATAAGAAGACTTTCTAAAATAATTACTTCCAAATTGAATGTAATTCAATTACTTAAGTATATACAAGAAAACCCATAGGATCAACTGAAAAAGTATAGTTAAAAAAATACTAAATGTCAAATTCATTATCGAATGTTGTGCAAATTACAATTGCGTTGACATTATTCTATGGGTGAACTAGCATTACATTAATGTGGGATTTTTTGTTAATAATTATGGAGGTTTATGATGTGTAAATGTGTTAAAGAATTCATAGCTGAACTAATTGGAACATTTATTATTTTGGCCTTAGGGGCTGGCTCTGTTGCAATGACAGTGCTTTTTAAAACATCTGACGTAGCAGCTGGTGGAGTAGTTATGGGTGGTTATACTAATATTGTAGTTGGTTGGGGATTAGCTGTTGCTTTTGCTATAATTGTTTCCATAAGAGTAAGTGGCGCACATCTTAATCCTGCGGTTACTTTAGCTATGGCTACTTCTGGAAGATTTCAGTGGAATAAGGTTCCGCTATATGTGATAGCACAGATGATAGGTGCTTTTTTGGGTGCTGCCTTGGTGTTTTTAGTGTTTTTTGCCAAATGGATAGAATATGATTCTGCATTAGCTACAACCGCTGGGATTATTACAACTTTTCCTGCAGTAGAAGGCTTTTTACCAGGCTTTATAGATCAAATTATTGGAACATTTTTATTAGTTTATTTAATTTTAGCAGTTGGTAATATTATAAAGAATCCTGCTGATAATATTGCATTTCCATTTGTAATTGGAGCCATTGTTTTGGCAATAGGGATTTCTTTTGGTGGTATGCATGGATATGCTATTAATCCTGCTAGGGATCTTGCTCCTAGGATCTTTGCTTTTATTGCTGGATTTCAAAATGTTGGATTTTCTAACAATATTTGGCTAGCACCTGTTTTGGGACCTATTGTTGGAGGTATTATAGGAGCTAAAGTGTTTGATTGGACAATTAAAGAGTAGATTGATTTTATAAGCAACAAATTAAGAGAGACTAATAAAATGAAATATGTATTATCTGTAGATCAAGGAACCACAAGTTGCAGAGCTATTCTGTTTGATAAGGAAGTTAATATCAAAAGCATGGCACAGAAAGAATTTAAACAAATATTTCCACAAGCTGGTTGGGTAGAGCATGACGCTAATATCATATGGTCAACTCAAATGGGCGTGATCCAAGAAGCCATTTCAAGAAATTATGTGCTTCCAAAAGATATTGTGGCACTTGCTATTACTAATCAGAGAGAAACAACTGTACTATGGAATAAAACTACTGGGAAGCCCATTTATAACGCCATAGTCTGGCAAGACCGTAGAACAGCAGATTATTGTAGAAGTTTAGTTGATAGTGGTAAAAAAAGTTTTATTAAAAATAAAACAGGATTAGTACTGGATTCTTATTTTAGTGCTACTAAGATTAAATGGATTCTTGATAATGTTCCAAATGCCAGAGAAGAAGCAGAAAAGGGTAATATTTTATTTGGTACTATGGATACTTGGTTGATATGGAATCTAACGCAAGGCAAAGTTCATGCTACAGATTATTCAAATGCCAGTAGAACAATGATTTATAACATTGTTACTAAATCTTGGGATGAAGAGTTACTACAATTATTTAATATTCCGCGTAACATTTTACCAGAAGTTAGGGAAAGTTCAGACAATTTTGGCTCTGTTAGTGAAGATCTTATTCCTGGTAATATACCAATTGCCGGCGTTGCTGGAGATCAGCAAGCAGCAACCTTCGGTCAGGCTTGTTTAAAACCAGGTATGGCCAAAAATACTTATGGAACGGGTTGTTTTACTTTGCTTAATATTGGCAGAGAAAATCCTCTAATAAAAGAAGATAATATACTAACAACAATTGCTTGGGGCAGAAAGGGACATGTTACATATGCATTAGAAGGTAGTGTATTCATCGGAGGTGCTGTTATACAGTGGCTTAGGGATGGACTTGGTATTATTAAAAAAAGCTCCGAGGTGGAATCTTTAGCTATGCAGGTTGAAGATAATGGGGGAGTTTTTTTTGTTCCTGCTTTTGTTGGCTTAGGAGCTCCTTTTTGGGATTCCTATGCTAGAGGAACCATGATTGGTATGACTAGAGGAACTAATTCAGCTCATATTGCTAGAGCGGCACTAGAAAGTATAGCTTTTCAGTCATATGATATTTTAAAAGCCATGCAGGATTCCTCAGGCACAGCTCTTAGTGAGCTTAGAGTTGATGGGGGTGCTAGTATGAACAACCTTTTAATACAATTTCAGGCAGATATTTTAGATAAGCGTGTCGTTCGGCCAAAGGTTGTTGAAACAACTGCTTTAGGCGTTGCTTATCTTGCTGGTATGTATGTTGGTTTTTGGAAATCTGCAGAGGAGATCGCTGATATGTGGAAGATAGATAAAGTATTTGAGCCCAAAATGAGTGCCTCTAAGCGTGCAGAGTTGCTAGAAAATTGGCATAAAGCAGTTGGAAGATCTCAGAGCTGGCTTAAATAAAGTGTAACCATGGGAGGTATTTTGGTGATATGACTAAACTTAGTAAAAGAAATGAGTTCTTAAGTTTATCGAAATCTAAGGTTTTTGACGTCCTTGTTATTGGTGGTGGTGCTAGTGGCTTAGCTAGTGCCGTGGACGCCGCTAGAAGGGGGTTTTCTGTATTACTGCTGGAGCAAAATGATTACGCAAAAGCTACCTCTTCTAGATCAACTAAGATTCTTCACGGCGGTGTAAGATATCTTGCACAGGGTAATATCTCTTTGGTTAAAAACGCACTAAGAGAAAAACTTTTGAATTATGCTAATGCTCCTCATTTGGCAAGACCTATGGATTTTATTATCCCCTGTGATAATATTCTTATGCAAGGGTTTTATGGCATGGGGATGCTTACTTATGATGCCTTATCCGGCTTTCCAAGTGCTTATAGAAGTAGATTGATTGGCGATTCTTTACAAAAATCCCTAAAAGAAGTAGCGCATAGGTATACTAAAAGAGGAGTTATTTATAACGATGGTCAGTTTGATGACGCTAGAATGGCTTTTGCTTTAGTTAAAACATTACATAGGGAGGGTGGTATATCTATTAATTATGCTAAAGTAATTGGATTCTTAAAAGAACAAGGTGAAATTAATGGTGTAGAGTTTTTAGATAAAATCTCTTCTGAAACATTTAAGGCAAGAGCAAAATGTGTAATCAATGCAACAGGAATTTATTCTGATAAAGTTGCTTTAATTGATAACCCTGATCATCAAGAAAGTGTTACTTTAGCGCAAGGTATTCATTTGGTAGTCAATAAAAGTGTTTATAGTAGTGAAAGTGCTATGTTAATACCTAAAACTAGTGATGGTCGTGTGTTATTTTTTATTCCTTGGTATAATAAGGTAATTATAGGAACTACTGACACTCAAGTACAGGAAATCGAAGATGACCCAAGACCTATAAGATCTGAGATACAATTGATTATTGATAATGCTAACTCTTATTTAGCAAAACCTTTGCAACAGCAGGATATAACATCTGTTTATGCTGGTATTCGCCCCTTAATTAAGGCAGCAGGTAGCACTAAAGGCATATCAAGAGAAGAAAAAATTAGTATTTCAACTACAGGATTGATCTCAATTATTGGTGGCAAGTGGACTACTTATAGGCACATGGGAGAAAAAATTATCGATTTTGCTATTACACAACGCAAATTAGTAAATAAATCTTCTAATACAAAAACAATGAGGTTATATGGATACCTACCTAAGGAGGAGGTTGATCTTATACCATATAATTATAAAATATATGGAAGTGATTATGATGATTTGTCAAAAATTGAGGGATTTGCAAAATATTTGCATCCCGACTTACCAATTTGTGAAGCACAGATTAGGTGGCATATTAGAAACGAATACGCATATACTTTGGATGATATTTTAGCAAGAAGAAGCAGATGTTTGTTTTTAAATGCACAGGCTACTATTGATATTGCTAAGCGTGTTGTGGATATTATGGCTGAAGAAATGAGCAAAAATGAGCAGTGGAAAATTAAAGAACTTGAAGATTTCACTACCATAGCTAATGGTTATTTAATTTCTAATTATTTATAGGAGATTACTAAATTATGACAAGTATTTTTAATAAAGGTGATTTGCTGCCTGAGTTTATTTTAGAAGGTATAAATGAGCTAGGGGAGACAAAAAAATACTCTAACAAAGACTTTATAGGTACACCTTTGGTTCTTTATTTTTATCCTAAGGATAATACTCCAGGATGCACAAGGGAAGCTTGTAATTTTAATGCTCTATTGCCACAAATAATGGGGAAAGGAAACATTGTTGGTGTAAGTGCGGATAGTATTGCTTCCCATAAGAAATTTCAAACCCAGTATGCTTTAAAATTTCCATTATTAAGTGATCCTGAAGCTACTTTGGCAACATCTTTAGGAGCTATCAAGGATAATTTTTTGCAAGGCATATTATCTAAAAAAATCATTAGGGCAACTTTTGTTTTTAATAATACAGCAGAGCTTGTAAAAGCATGGCAGTCTGTTAGCGTTGATGGTCACGATGTCGAGGTATTACAGATTTTAAATACCATTATCAATTAATTTAGCTTTTCTAAGTGGCTTTGTTATAATTTTTGTTATATTAGTTCAAATCAATCAAGGTTGAAATCCAATGATTGCTACTTAACTGAACACTTTTTTCTACAACAATTTATTGATTAATGATTTCAATATGTTCTCCAGGATTTAAAGCAATAAATTCATCTTCCTTAAGAAAATGCAGATTTTTAGCAATTGTAAGATCCTCAAGTGGTTGATAGTACTTTTCTGCTGAGAGCTGAAAAGTACCCCAATGAATACCAACAGATTTTTTAGATCTTAAGATTTTATGTATATTTACAGCATCTTCTGGGTTTGTGTGGGATCTTTTCATAAAATCTCTAGGTAAATAGGCTCCAATTGGAATAAAAGCTAAATCAATATCACCAAACTGCTCATGCATTTCATAAAAAATTTTACCATTCTCATTCCCAAAAGAGGTATCACCAGCAAAATAAATCTTAGTCTTATTAGCTTCTATAATAAAGCCTCCCCAAAGAGCTTTATTATCATCATATAGAGTCCTTTTTGTCCAGTGATAAGACTTCACAAGGTTAAAAGTTACACCAGCGTAATTAACCTTTTCCCCCCATAATAAAGGAGTGATTCGAAAATTTTTATTAACCTCTTTTATAATATGATCATTGCCATAAGGTGTTATAACTAAAGGATTATCCCTTTTGAAGATTCTTTCTAAAGTTGGCTTATCTAAATGATCATAATGTGAATGACTGATAAGTACTATATCTATTTTTGGCAAGTCATCAAAACCAATTCCTGGCTCATGAACTCTGGTAGGACCAAGCCATAATATTCCAGCTCTATAAGAATACATAGGATCGGTTAAAATATTTAATGCGCCTATTTGTAGTAATATGGTCGAGTGATTAATGAAATATGCTCTTATTTTACTACTATCTAATTTCCTATCCGGAATTGCCTGCTTGATTTTAATATTATTAACGTCCCATTTCTCCCACTGGAAATCCTCAATTTTGTAAATACCAAGAAAGTGAGCAATCATCCTCCAAGTGGATCTTTTGTTTCTACTAGAAGACTCACCTATACCTTCCATTTTAAATCTTAATCCATCAAAATTCTCGCTCACCGAACCCTTATAATAAGCTTCTGCCTTTATAAAACCCATATACATATACCCAAATAAGATTAGAAAGATTAAAAATATTATAATCATGATGCTTTTACCCATTGATTCCTATACATAAGATTTTTTATTGCTGTGATCTTTACATTGTCTTTATTATCGGCAATAATATTGATTGTAGTCATTTTTAAGTGATAGTCAATTTCTTAAGAGCAGAATTAATAATATGAAGCGCCTGGTATATATTTTACTAATAGCATTCTTTGTTTCCGATTTACTAGCAGCTTTCCCAAGCATACCAGGAATAACCGGAAGTAAGGAGGTCTCCACTTCTTCAGAAGAGCAAAAAATGCTGGATGATTTACTTAATATCCTGAAAGATCCAAAAAAAGTTAAAATTCTAATCGATAAAATTGAACAAAAGCAAACTCCTAAAGAGCTGGTACCGCTAAAGACAGAATTACCAAAAAATAGAATAAGAGATAAAATAGATAAAATAGATACTTTAATAATTAATTCATATGAAAATATTATTAATGCTATTCAAGATTTGCAAGTTTATGAAAATATTTATAGTAGCTATTACGAACTGCAAAATGAAATTTTAACCTTAAATTACTACAACTTACTAATAGCTACAGCTTACATTTTTGCTGTTATTATGCTGGTTATTCTGATAGAAAAAATAATATCAAGATACTCAATACGCGAACATAAAAAAGTAGATTATCTTAGTTTATACAGAAGCAATCCATATGTTTTTAAAAATCAATTATTTATGCTACTAAATAGCTTTAAGATTTTTGCACCTACACTTTTGCCAATCATTATATTTTTGATTCTAGGGAAGTTTTTTTTTAGAGGTAATTTACATAAGGATATGATTAGTTTGCTAGTGATTCTTTTATTAATAAGATCATTGGCAATATTCCTAGATGTTTTATTTCATAATGTGAAAAAAAGAACTTTGATGAAATTAAGGTACTGGATTAAATTTTATCTTTATGGATGGTTTGTATTCTTCTTGCTATATTATATCTTTATTTCAGGCAATAATAGGGTATTATTACAGATTAACTTATTCATTTTTCTTACTTTATCGGTGTTTGGATTTTTTAGAATAAGAAAACTTACAAAAAAAGTTATAAGAAAAAGTAAAGACAGATCAAATAAACATTACATACTTTTTTTACTAAAGCTAAGACAACATTCGGTTACTTTCTTTCATATTGCTTTAACCTTATATGTTATTTCTTCAGTATTTTTGGATTCTAGCATTACTAGAAATCTAATTGTAAGAATCATTTTTGCTCTGATCTGCTTGCTTGTAATCTATTTAATTAGAACTTATATACTATACGTGAGTAAGAAATATATTAAAAATAAGATAGATAATCAGCTGTATTTACTTTCAATCAGCAATGTTAGCTTATTTAATGTGGAGAAATTTATAAATTTTAGTATTTTTTGGCGTTTTTTTAAGGCACTATATTACATAGTATTCGCATTGTTATACATGGCTGTTCTTGATTTTATTATTGGTGTTAATCTTATAGATATTGTGCTAATTATGACTTCGTGGTCATGGTTGGATATATTTTTTAGTATAAGTATTGGATTTTCTATATTATTTTTTGCAACATTTTTAATAGTGTTTTTTGTTCAAAGAAAACTTATGGAAATGTTTCATAAGCAAGAATACGTGCGTATAAGGAAAATATTAACTCTTTACACCATATGCCAAAAACCTTATAAAATATTTTTCGTAATAATAATGATAATAGTGATTTTATCAGCTTCTGGTATTTCAATTAGCACTTTGTTAGCAAGTACTGGGATACTAACTCTTTTAGTAGCATTTGGTATGAAAGATATTTTACAAAACTTTTTCAATGCTATTATGTTTCTCCTAGAGGATAGTTTTTCTTTAGATGATTTTATTGAAATTGACGGCATAAAAGGAGTTGTTGAGCAGATTAGTATGGTGTATGTAAAACTAAGAGATTCTGAAGGCAAGTTAAATATGATACCTTTTAAGAATATACAAATTATTATTAATCATACTAAAGATTACTCATACGCTCTTATGGATATAGGTGTTGCTTATAGTACTGATATAGATAAAGTTAAAAAAACTCTAAATGATACGATGCAAGAAATGCTTATGGATTCTGTGATGGGTGCCTGTATATTGGAAGATTTAGAAATAATTGGAGTAACAGCTCTAGCAGAAAGTAGTGTTAACATACGTTGTAAAATTAGATGTGTTCCAGGTAAACAATTTGCAGTGAAGCATAAATTTTTGGAAAAAGTACATGATAATTTCATTAAAGAGGCTATTAGCATACCATATCCTCATTCTGTGGTAATACTAAAGAAAGAATAAGAAAGGGTAGGGAGATTTTTAGATATTAAATTATCTAAAAGAAGTTATTTTAATATTTAATTAGAGTATGTATTGGAAAATTGATATTTTTTCTACCACTTAGGTTTGTTAACTCCATTATGCAAACTGCACCAACAACAGATGCACCTTGTGAGCTTATAAGTTCCGAGGCAGCCCTTAAGCTGCCACCAGTTGCTAGTAAATCATCAAGAATAACTACTCTTTGATTTGGTTTTATAATGTTTTTCTTTATCTCTAGAGTATCCTCACCATATTCAAGTTTATAATTGTAAGAAATAACTTCACCAGGCAGTTTGCCTTTTTTTCTTATCAAAGAAAATCCAATAGATAACTCCTTAGCAACTGCGCCAGAAATAAAAAAGCCACGAGATTCAAGCCCTACTAAAACATCAGGTGCCAAGGATTTTACTATCCTTGATATTTCATCCACCACAAAAACCCACGCAGAAGGATTATTCAGCAAAGGCGATATATCATAAAACAAGATGCCTTCTCTTGGGAAATTAGGCACTTCTGCTATAAAATTTTTCAAATTCATTGACATCTTACTCATCTTGCTGTAATTACAGGAAACGCTATTATATTATAAAATCATAGTAAAAGGTATAAAATAATTACATTATACTTATTTTTAAACAACGTTTTGCATTGATTTATTATATTAAGAATGATAATATGTAATTGCTTTGTATTAAGATAATTGAAATTATTTCTTGGTTTTTATATGTGCATAAGAATAAAAATTGTATGTTTCCTTTTAGTGGTGTTTTTTTTACCTTGTTATCCTATTTTTAGTGCAGAGGCAACTAGTAAAAATCCAGGCATAAATACTACAACTAAAGTTGCAACTGAAGAACCTAGCTCTCCTTTAAGTTCTAAATACATTCCTAAAGATGTAATAACCAAGCAAAAAGAGGAAGATGAGCTAGTAAACGTAAAACGTAGAGAAGAAAATGAAATAGAATTTGTTTATTCAGAAAAATTAAGAAATCAAAATAAAAGCTCCATAGATAAACTAGAAGAAGAAGCCTTAAGAAGAGCTCTCAATGAGACAGGAGTATTCCTAAGTACTGAAAATTCACTTTGGGGTAAAACTGAAAATGATAAAAGACTAAAGATTCGTGCAATTCAAGAAGGTATATCTTCTGAGTATGCTTCTAGGTTATCTCATAAAATATCTACAGAAGATACTAATGAAATAAAAAATCCAATATTTTTTGTGTCAGATGATACGCAAAGCTTTGGTTATTTTAATACTATGAATCTTTGTAGTATAATCAATTTGAGTGGTGAGTCTGTACAATGTCTTGTATATCCTACAGATAATCAAGAAGATATGCCTGGTCTGTTAAGACGAGGTGTTAAATCTGATCTTTATGATCAAATAGGTGTGAATGCCGACTTTATAATATTAAGGGATGATGCCTATTCTCAGTATAAAAAAGGTAATGGTGTAATGACTTCATCTCCCAGTTTAGATGTGGTTATGTATTTAAATGGTGATTATCTTTTAATGTTTTCTAGTTCTATGAAAAATATATTTAGTTATGAACAACTTTCAGCAATTAAATATAGAAAAAAAATATCTATAGGTTATCTAGATGACCCAAGTAAAGCTATTTTTGAAAGAACTGTGGCAAAAATTTTCCCGAATCATTCATATTCTTATAACAAGATAAATTTGGAAAAAGCAAGTGCTGCTGAAAATCTATTATGCGATCCTTTAGATTACGATCTTATCATATCTTTTGGTAACGCTTTCAATGAAGCAATAGAAAAAGCTCTAGAAGAATGCTCAGGGATGGTAAACCCAATAACAATTTCTGATGTCAATTTAAATAAAATGTTGAAAATAGCAGATTTTTTATCTATAGCTAATGTTGTTGATCATTATCCAGTAACATCAGTTTTAAATTATATTGAAATATACATCGCTCTTGAGAACTCTTATAGAAAATCAAATGTTAATTATACTAAATCTGATAATCAGATTAGTTTAAACAATCAAACTCCTAGAACTAGGGAATCCGATATAGAAACGAGAAGAAAAAGAGCAGAAGAATTAAGAAAAGAAAGAGAATTAAAAGAAAGAGCTAGAAAAGAGCAAAATCTTAAAGGTAAAGAGATTGTTAGTAATACAGATATCGATATGCAACAACAAACTGGTATTTGGGCATCTTTCAAAAAGTTTTTGGGGTTATCTAATAATAATATTGTAAAAGAAAAAGCTGCCGCTAATTATTCTAATAATAATGAGTTGATAGTAAAAGAGGATAGTTTAAAAAAGGTTGATGGCAGATCTAATAATTATTCATTAGTAGGGGTTAACAATTTAAGTTTACGTTCTTCTAATGAAAATAAAATAGAAAGAGTATATTTAACTAGTAATACTGCTGTAAAAACCATCGGCATACGTTATGTGCTTTTAGCAAGTCGTTATGCTAAAAGGGAAAATGTTATAAGAGTTTTTGATGCAATTATTAAAGATTATTTTCTAATTAGGGGTAGTTTACTAACGCCTGAAATGGCCAAGTATAATGTTGCTGATTTAATTTTAGGAACATCTGATTCTAAGGGTAAAAGTAGATATCATCCTGCTTTGGCAAGGTATCCTGCTTATCTTCTAGAAACTAAAGGAAAAAAAACCCCAGAGCAAACAGTTGCATTAAAGCTTTTAAATGTTAATTTATCGGATGTTAAATATCCTAGTTTTTTCGGTCCTATGGCGCCAACAAATGCTGAGATGGATTTATTATATGAAAAAGCTAGAGAGCTAAATAAAAGAAAAGAGGAGTTAGCTTTGATACGAGTTTATCAAAGAGATATTGATAGTATTAATATGGCTCTATCTAATATGATACTTGGTAAGCCAATTTCAGATAGCTTACTAAAATCAACAGGGTTAGAGTATCTTAACGCAATTTTTGATGAACAAAGCGTTTTGGATCAGGGTTCACTGACAGAAGAAAAACTCACTCCAGAGGCACAGACGCAATTACAGCAACTTGATTCTCCAAATGCTTTTAGTGCTGAGCAGGATATAGGATCCTCTACATCAGTTGACAATGGGGTTGCTTCATCATCCTCAGATACTGTTAGTGCACAGGACATAGAAGATTCCACAAATGTTACTACTTTAACACAAAATACTTCTGCTGTAGTGACAACTGAAGTTCTACCTATCGATAGTGTACCCTCAGGCGATTCTGTAGTTGCTAAAACTCCAACACCAGCTACTTAAGTAGGATATTGCAGTAGTGACAACTTTGAATCTTCACCTGTGGAAGTATTATTGTCAGTGTTAAAATAGCATAATTGCAGAAAAAAGAAGATTCTTTTGCACTATTTTTGAATTATCTAAGGGAGCAATATAACTGACTACTCATGCAGAGAAGTGTGTTTGATACTATTATTTTGTAATTTATTTAAGGGATTAGATATATTTTCAGAATATAATTTAGCAGTAGCTATAGGATACATATTTTTTAGCAAAGATATTGGAGGCTTTAATTTTGGTTTCTTTTTTGTTGCAAAAAACTTATCTTAAGGCTTAGTCAAGATAGGATTAGCTTATTAGTTTATTTTGTGGGTGCTGTTTTATATTTGGTATGCTTTGGCTATTAAAAAAACCATTATAGTATCAAAGAGATAAAAATAAGCTAGTAATTTATCTGTGATAAATAAAATTTCTTAGCAACTTTTAATATACTGGATATGTTGACATTATTAAAATTGGTAAAAAGAGTCAGGAATAATTTGATTATTCCTGATTTTTTTGATGCAATCACCCTAGCGTAATATTTTATGAGAGTTACCTTATTTAGTATAGTTTTCATTTATTGAGATTAATTATTTCTTTTTTGTAACAACAACTTTTTGATAAACACCTCCAAAGTAGGTAGTTTTTTTCCAATCAAATAGATGGGTTTTTGTAGTAAAATCTTTAATTTCTCTTTCCCATAATGAATTAGCAAAAGGTTCTAAAGTGAAATTAATTAGTTTTAAAATTTGTCTAACGGGATGATAGGGATGAGGATCATGATAATCAATAAATACAATTTTACCGTCCCTTTCTTCAATTGCTCTTAGTGAGTTCTCTATGATTTTCTTTTTTAAAGGGTCAGGTACTTCATGTAATAAAAAATACACACCAATAGTATCATAATCTTTGTGATAATAGGAGCTAGCGTCTTGTAGCCACATATCTATATTTTTTTCACCCGGCAATCCTCTAAGCTTCATGGCAGCTCTCTTTAACTGATGAGGTACAACATCAATTAAATCAAGAGAGCCTTCTTTTGCCACTTTCTCAGCTAACTTTCTGATTAAACTACCATAAACATGAGCTATTTGTAGTACTTTATCAGTATGTTTAAATTCTTTTAAATATTCTTTCATTAACCGCCATCCCTGGGCAAATAGTATAGAGTGATAAATAAGTGAATTATCAAGAAAATCTATATTTTTTGGTTTAACATATGCCCAAGAATATACATCTATAAGATATTGTGGTATTTGATGTTTATTAACTAACTCAACTGACTCATCCTCAATGATTGGTATTCCATTATCATCTAATTGTATTTCTATATCGTCTATAACGCTATTAATAGAAGAATTTTCGCTTGGTGTTTTTTCCTTAGTCATTTTGCCTCCCAATAAAAATATTATCAGTATGAAATACCTACAGATATCTTACGATATGATAGCATAAAAATTTATCTTATTATAGATTTTACGTTAAATCATTACTTACAAAAAAAAATAATAATTTTACTTTTTATATATTTGTAAGTATAATACACTGACGTTGGATGGTGCAGTTAGGTTGTACCATTTTTTTGCGTGATTTTTTAGAGTATCTGTTGAAAAAAACGGAGTATGGAAATTAATGATAGATTTTTCTCATGTAAGCAAAGATGCTAAAATAGTAGTGGCACTTTCCGGTGGTGTAGATAGTAGCACTACAATTGCTTTGCTTAAAGAGGCTGGCTATAAAAACGTTATAGGTATGACCTTATTATTGCACGAAAACAACCTTGAAAAAGGTATAATTTCAAAAGATCAAAATGTTGTTAGGGATTGTACTAAGGTTGCCGAAAGTTTAGAGATAGAGCATCATTTTATAGATATAAAAGACTTGTTTATGAAAGAAATAATAGATCCATTTTTAGAAGGATATATGGCAGGAATTACATTTAATCCATGTGTTAAGTGTAATAGAGTAGTGAAGTTTGGTGTATTGCTTGAAGAAAGTAAAAAATTGGGAGCAGATATACTAGTAACAGGTCATTATATTAAATGGGGACTTGGTGGTGACGGTTTAGGAGCTATTTACAGAGGCAGAAGTTCAGTTCGTGATCAAAGTTATTTTCTTTCACAAGTGAGAAAAGAAGCGCTTAATTATATCAGGTTTCCTCTAGCCAATTATACTAAAGAAATGGTTAGAAGTGAGGCAGAGCGTTTTGGAATTCATGTGGCACAAAAAAAATCTTCTAGTGATCTTTGTTTTGCTGGCATTGGTTCATACTCACAAATAGTAAATGCGCAAAATAGAGTGCTTGAAGGGGATATAATTAATGTCAGGGGAGTTGTTTTGGGACGGCATGAGGGTATCCATAACTTTACTGTAGGTCAAAGAAAAGGAATAGGTATTGGTGGTTCTGAAAATCCCCTTTATGTTCTAAAATTAGATCCTCAAAAAAATCAGGTTATAGTTGGAGATAAAGAAGATCTTATATCAAGAGAAATCATTTTAGAAAATGTTAATTGGATAGGAGAGGGTCATTTGGGGTTTGATAAAATACGATTATTTGCTAAAGTAAGAGGGTCACAACCACTTAAGGAAGCAGATTTATATCCAATTGAAGATGGAAAAGCAAAAATCGTTTTTCATGAGGATATATATGGAGTTGCAAAGGGTCAAATTTGTGCCTTTTATGACGAAGAAAGATTGTTAGGTGGTGGATATATTTAAAATAAAGTTAATATACAAGGATATTAAATGCTAAATTACTTAGCGCCTATAGCAAAAAAAACATATATTGCGGCAACTGATTTATTCAAAATAATGATACCTCTTGTTATAATGATAAAAATTGTGCAAGAGTTTAATTTGCTTAATTATCTTGTTATTCCTTTTTATCCAATAATGGAACTTTTGGGCATACCTGCGGTGTACTCTATAGTATGGTTATCCGCTATTTTTAACACTTGTTATGTTGCTGTTACTTTGCTAGCTTTATTTTTCCAAGATTACCCTTTAACGGTTGAGCAGGTTAGTGTGCTTGGCATAACAATTTTAATAAGTCATAGCTTGTTTGTTGAGGGGAGCATTGTAAATAAATTGAAAGTTCGTTATGGCTGGATTACCTTTATAAGACTCCTCTCATCAATACTTTTTGGTTATTTAATTCATATTACTGCCCAAACATTTGGAATAATGCAAGAAATAGCACAATCTCCCCTTTATGGGAAGCATATAGAGAAAAGTATGACATTTTTAGATCTTTATCAGGCTGATATTTTTAAGACCGATTATATAATCTGGTTATCACATATTGGTGTATGGGCTTTATCACAAATAAAAACATTAACTCTGATATTAATAGCTATATTTATTATATTTACCATCGTACAGCTTATGAAAGATTTTAATTTAGTTAAGAAAATTACAGCTATTTTTACTCCTTTTTTAAGCGTTATGAAGATATCAAGAAGCAACAACACTGTCACAACTATCTGTTATATGATAGGATTATCTTATGGTTATGGAATGTTGAAAGAAGAGGCTAATAATTCCCCTTATTTCAAGAAGGAACAACCATTTAAAGTGATTACATTTCTAGCACTTGCTCACGCAATTGTAGAAGATGGGCTGATTTTTATGTTTCTAGGAGCTAGTGGCTGGATAGTAATACTTGGACGTTCACTTTGGGCAGTGTTAGTAGTTGTTATAATGTCTTGGTTTGTTTTGCCAAAGCTAAGCTATCAAACTAAAAAAAAGTATCTATATAAATAAAATTGAATTATACGGAGTCATTTTACCATGTTAGATCTTAAGTTAATTAGAAGTAATATTCAATTATTAGAGGATTCTCTAAAAAAAAGAAACGCTACCTTCTCTCTTTCTCAGTTATTAGATCTAGATCAACAACTGCGTGCCACTCAAGCTAAAAGCCAAACTATACTTGCTTCCCGTAATAAATTAGCTAAAGAGATAGGTATACTAAAATCACAAAATAAAAATGCCGATTCTCTTCTTGCAGAAGTAATAAAATCTAAAGATGTAGAAGAACAACTAGTAAGAGAAAGTAAAGAATTAGAAGAAAAGTTATATAATATATTATCTTATCTTCCTAATATGGTTGATGATAGTGTACCTTACGGTGTTGATGAGAGTTCTAATGAGGAGATTAGAAAATTTGGAGATGTTCCACAGTTCCCCTTTCAGCCCAAGGAACATTATGAGCTTGGTGTTGATTTAGGGATGATGGATTTTCAAAAAGCCTCAGAGCTTGCAGGTAGTAGATTTGTTATTTTAAAGAGTGATCTAGCTTTGCTTGAGAGAGCTTTATATGCTTTTATGTTAGATCTGCATGTAAGTAAGCATGGATTTAAAGAGCATTCTGTACCGGTATTACTGAAAGAGCAAGCTATGTTTAATACAGCCCAATTGCCAAAATTTAAGGAGGATTTGTTTAAGACAACTGATGATCGCTGGTTAATATCCACAACAGAAATTCCTTTAACTAATTTAGTTAAGGATGAGTTTATTAATCAGGCAGATTTACCAATGCGTTTTACCGGATTATCCTTATGTTTTAGATCAGAAGCTGGCAGTGGTGGTAGAGATACTAAGGGAATGCTTAGACAACATCAATTTTATAAGGTAGAGATGGTTTCTATTACTTCACCAGAGCAATCAATGATGGAGCTAGAATATATTACTGCATGTGCAGAGGAAGTATTAAAACAATTGAAGTTACCATACAGAGTAGTTTTACTTTGTAGTGGGGACATGGGATTTGCTTCCACAAAAACATATGATATTGAGGTTTGGTTGCCAGGGCAAAACTCTTATAGAGAAATATCTAGTTGTTCAAATTGTACGGATTTTCAAGCTAGAAGAATGGGAGCAAAAATTAGAGAGAAAGTTGATGGTAACTACCGTTTTGTCCATACTTTAAACGGCTCAGGATTAGCCGTAGGTAGAACTTTGATAGCGGTGATGGAGAACTATCAATTATCAGATGGATCCATAGAAATTCCCGATGTTTTACAAAAATATATGCATGGTAAAACCAAAATTTTAAAAGCACTGTAGACATAATTTAATAAATACTTCGATTTTTTTAAATTAAGTATAGATTGCTAAAAAGAGCGATTGCTTGAGGAAGAGAGTAAATCAATAAATAATTGCTTGTATTCATTATTGATATTGATATCTTGCAACGCTATAAGCCCTTCTTGTATATAATTGTCTGCAATATTAATGGCTTTATTAACAACGTTATATTTTTCTATGTAATTAAGTACAGTTGCAAAGTCTCCTTCTTGTTGATCCATATCTACTAGTGTTTTAATTAAAAATTTTTTTTCTTCATTATTACATTCTTGTAAAGTTAGAATAATAGGAAGAGTGATTTTCCCTTCTTTAAAATCAACACCAATATCTTTCCCAGTTTTGATTTTATTACCAGAATAATCTATTATATCATCCATAATTTGAAAAACTATTCCTAAAGAAACTCCAAATTTTTCAAGATTTTCAATGGTAGATTTATCAGTTTTTTCAAGCATCGCACCAACAACAATAGCAGCCGAAAATAAAGAAGCTGTTTTAGAAAAAATTATTTCATAATATTCTGTAAAAGATAAATCAATGTTGTTAATATTACTAAGCTGCATAACCTCCCCTTGTGCAATTATGGAGGATGTTTTTGAGAGAACTTCTAATATGCTTAAAGATTCAGCTTGTACCATTAGCTCAAAAGACTTTGTAAATAAAAAATCACCAACTAAAACACTAGCTTTGTTCCCCCAAATGCTGTTAGAGGTCAAAAGACCACGCCTTGAGTCGCTTTCATCAACAACATCATCATGTAAAATTGTTGCTGTATGTATAAATTCAACACATGCAGCCAGCAATATATCTTTATTCCCATGATAGTTAACCATTTTAGCAGAAAGTAAAGTTAACAAAGGGCGAATCCTTTTGCCTCCAGAGGATACAATATGTCTAGCAATTTGTGGAATTAAACTAATTTTATTTTCCATTTTCTCTGCAATTATAGTATTAACCTTATTTAAATCGTCTTTTAGAAAGTTTTTAATATCTTCTGCTATCTGGCTAAATCTATCAGTCACATTATTTTCCATTTCTATTATCATTAGGTTACATGATATAATAAAGGGGGTATCCGTGTCTACAGATAAATTAAGGATTGTTTTGCTATGGAAGAAAATCTAGTTTTAGAAAGTTTTTTGGGTGGCTTAGTGAAAATTTATCAGGATAACTTAGGTTATAAATCTGGAGTGGACGCTGTGCTTTTAGCTTCTATAGTAGAAGCTAAGCCATATTCCAATATATTAGATATAGGATCAGGGGTAGGTGTCGCTAGCTTATGTCTTGCAAGCAGAATTAGTAATCTAGAAATATATTCAATTGAAGCGAATCTATATTTTCATACAATAGCCATGTTAAATAAACAAATTAATTCTTTTGCCTCACAATTCACACCAATTAATGGCAATTTATTAAATTATAATTCCTTCCCTCTTCAATTTGATATCGTAATGACGAATCCCCCATATTATAAAAATATACCAGATTATAAACAGATCACTTTAAAACAACAAGGTAACATTGAAAATGACGCTAAGCTAGCAGATTTTATTCACTTTGCCTTTAAGAATCTAAAAAATAAAGGATATTTATATATGATTCAAAGATCAGAACGATTGAAAGAAACTATCGATTTATTGTTAGCAAAACATTGGGGTAATATAGAGATAAATCCAGTTTATTCTTATGAAAATAAAGCTGCAAAGCGCTTTATTATAAAAGCACAAAAACAAGGATCTCTAAACTCTAAGTTGAATTCTGGCATAATAATGCATGATGATAAAAATAAATACACACAAAGGGCAGAAAATATTTTAAGATTTGCTAAAGGGTTTTATTAATTACTAAAAATATTATGGAGATAAGATGTTTAAAAGAAAAAATCAAGTAAATGTTATAAAATTACAAGGTGTAATTAGTGCAACTGGACGTAAATCTTTATCATTATCAAATATAAAAGACAATATAGATAAGGCTTTTGCTAATAAAAATATTAAAGCAGTTGCAATACTTATTAATTCCCCTGGAGGATCACCAGTACAATCGGAAATGATTGCAAATTATATACTTTCAAAATCACAGTGTACAAATATTCCTGTGATAACATTTGTAGAAGATGTTGCAGCGTCCGGAGGGTACTGGCTTGCTTTAGTAGGTGATATGATTTTTGCTCTATCTCATACTTCTATAGTTGGCTCCTTAGGAGTTGTTTATGCCTCTTTTGGCTTGGAAGAGCTTATTAAAAGACACGGTATCTCAAGAAGAGTTCATACTGCAGGAACTCGTAAGGTATCCCTTGATATATTTCAACCAGAAAAAACTGAAGATATTGCAAGATTACAAAAAATGCTTGCAGAAATCCATCAGCACTTTAAAAATTGGGTTCTATTAAGGCGTTCTGCAAAAATAAATATGGCAGAAGATGAACTTTTTTCAGGGGATTTTTGGATAGCCTCAACTGGACTTAAGTATGGGTTAATCGATGAAATAACTCCTTCTTTAGAAGATAAAGTACAAAATCTCTATGGAAAAAAAGTTAAAATTAAATACATTACTACTAAAAAAAGCTTTTTAAGCTCATTATTTAATACAAAAAATAATTTAGCAGAAGATCTTCTAACCACACTAAAAACCTCTCTTTATTGGGATAAGGTAGGACTATAAAATAGCAAACTATAATTTATACAATAACTGAGTAATAAAATTCTTAGCAACATAAAAATTATGATTGACAACTACATGCTAATTATGTAATTATATAGGGTAATTTTTATAGGGTAGGATTTTTAAATGTCAAGAAAATGCGTAATAATGAAAAAGAAGCCAATGAGTGGACATAATGTTTCTCATGCTAATAATAAAACAAAAAGAAGATTCTTGCCTAACCTACAAGTGGCGTCTTTTTACAGTAATTTAGTAGGTAAAAATTTCAGACTTAGGCTATCGGCTAAAGCAATTAAAACTATAGATTTTAAAGGTGGTCTTGATTCTTGGATTATGGCTACACATAACAGTGATCTAGATGATGAGTTAAGAAAAATTAAAAAATTAGTTTCTTCCAAACAAACAGCTCTTTAAAGATATAATTCTTACTGAAAAAGGCATTATCACTATAACAGCTATTCGGCAGTTTGGTGTGGTTTGATGGCATAGCGCCTTTCTTAAGGATTTTAAAATCAACAGTTCTATTTCTGTCCTTCTTGTAGGGGAGTTATTTTAATTTTAACTAGCTGGTGACGCTTCTTCTCTAGAATTTCAAATTTAAAATTATGGAATACGAATACATTTGACACATTGGGTATTTTCCCAGTTTCATAAAGAATTAGTCCGGCAACAGTTGTAAATTCTTCATCGGGTAATTTCCAAAACATTTTACGGTTAAGATCTCTTATTTTATAATCACCATCAACAATGTAGCTATCGCCAATTTTATGAATATATTCATTTTGTTGAATCTGTTCAAAATTCCTTAATTCTCCTGTGATTTCCTCTAAAATATCGCCTAAAGTAAGTATCCCCATAAAGCTTCCGTATTCATCAACAATTAAAGCAATACGTTCATGTTTATCGCGAAATACCATTAAAAGATCTATAACATACGTAGATTCAGGGATGAAATAAGGCTTAGCTGTTAGTTTTTTTATTTCTATACTTTTGCCATTAGTCTGTTTATATGCCTTAAAAACATCTTTTACATTAATTATTCCTATGATATTGTCTGGCCTATCCCTAAATACTGGAATTCTTGTATAAGCAGAGTTAATAGCTTTATTTATTATAGATTCCGTAGGATCATCAATATCAATGCAAAAAACATTTTTTCTGTGCTTCATAATACTTGAGACTGTTAAGTCATTCAAATCTAGGATACTATGTAGCATTTCTTTCTCTTGGGAGGTGATATTATTGCTTTCTTCTTCTCTTTCAAGCATTTCTATGGCACCACGTAAGTTGTCTACGCTACCAAAGCTATTTGATTTATGTTTATGTCTTACTAGTTTTAAGAATAACCTATTAAGATATAAAAACAAAAGGCTTAAAGGATATAGTAATACTATGATTACAAATACAATAGGAGAAGTAGCAATTGCAACGTGATTAGGATTTGAAAATGCATATGTTTTTGGTAATATTTCAGCAAGTGCTAAAATTACTAAGGTTATTGATAGACCAGTAACGATTGTATATCCTGTACCAAAATGAGTAATTACGTAACTAGTTACTATGGTTGTAAAGAATATATTTGCAACATTATTACCAATTAGTAGGGTGGTAATAATGTTATCTGGTTGTTTTAAGAGATCACTTAAAAGCTTTGCTCTAGTATTACCTTTTTGAGTCTGACTTAAGAGATAGGATTTAGAGATGCCTGTAATAGCAGTTTCGCTCGCAGAAAAAAATGCAGAGAAACCTAGGCATAAAATAACGACTATAAAAGTTAATAGTTCCACTTATAATTTCTCCTGATGCAAAAATGTTTCTAATATGGCTATATCAACATTATCTTTAACAAAGCAGTTACCAATAGCATTTGCTAAAATTAAAGTTATTAAATTATGACTATTTTTCTTATCTCTATTCATAATTGCTAGTAATTTATGTGTATCAATATGTTCAATAAGTTCTCTAATAGTAACAGGTAATCCTACCGTAGAAAGATGATTTCTGATTCTATCATAATTTTCAATTTTACATAAACTTAAAAATGCAGAAAACTTATAAGCAAGACACAACCCAACAGATACTGCTCGACCATGGATTACGGAAGTTTTATAATTATCATAGGATTCAATAGCATGGGCAAAAGTATGACCCAGATTCAATAAATAGCGAATATTTAGTTTTTCTAACTCATCTGCCTTTACGATTTTTGCCTTGTAAATACATGATTTTTCTATTATCTCATCCAAATATTCAGGATTTTTATCAAGAAAAAGCTTATAATTATCTTCCAGATAGTGAAAATATTTTTCAGAAAATAAAAGAGCATACTTAACACACTCAGCGTAACCAGCCTTGTAATGTAGTTCAGGTAGTGTTTTTAGAAGAGATGTATCTATGAATACAGCAACTGGATTATAAAAACTACCAAACATATTTTTTCCAAGTGTACTATTTACTCCACATTTTCCACCAACAGCACTATCGGACATGGCAAGTAGAGTGCTTGGTATCTGAAAAAGTGGCAAGCCACGCATAAGGATACTAGCACAAAATCCGGCAACATCTCCGGTAATACCTCCACCAAATGCAATAATTGGCGTGTTACGCTTTATTCCTATGGTAAGAATTTCTTCACATAATGTAGTAACAGTTGTCATGGATTTCCCCTCTTCTGAGGGATTAATATATAAAACATTAATAGTAAATCCCAAGCGATTAAGAGCATCTAATAAGGTTGGCAAATGAAGGATTTTTAGGGCTATATCACAAATTATTATTAGGTTTTTGGATTCGCTATAAGTTCTAATTTTCTCAGGGATAGAAGAATTAATTGAAGCTGCATAATAGATGTTATAAGGATTATGTGTTTCTATTCTTAGATATTTCATATTTTTATATTTTTTCTTTATTATTTGTACAGTTATCAATGTAGTTAAGGATCGCGTTCATTATGAAAGTGGCAATGGTTTTTTTGCTGTAATTTTTAGTTATATCAATTGATATATGAGCTTGTTTATAATTCAAGACTCTTGTTTTTAGGAGATTTTTTAATAATAATTCTTTATTATCAGCAGCCTGTAATAGGGGACGTTTAGAGCTATTGGCTAAGCGATTAGCTATAATGTTAATATCTGTATTAAGCCAAATTACTATCCCCCATTCCAAGCATAACTTCCTATTTTTACTGCTTTCAAACGTACCACCACCAAGTGATAAGATTATATCATCGAATTTGTATTTAATGATAATTTCTTCTAAACACTGTTCTTCAATTTTTCTAAAATAAGGTTCGCCATAATTTGCAAATATGCTAGAAATTGTACTTTTTGCGTTAAGCACAATATATTTATCTAAATCTATATGTTTATAATTGAAGAGAGTAGCTAAATGTTTACCCAAAGAGCTCTTACCGCTACCCATCATACCAGTTAATATAATCATAAGATTGATAATTTAATTTTTTGATATAGAATTATTACACATATTTATATTATAGGGAAAAAACAATGAGATCAAGATATAAGGGATCTAATAAATCAAATGTTAGGCTTTTGAAAAAAATAGCTTTATTATTTATCATCGTTACAGTGTTAGTTATTGCTAATAAATATGTCAGTAAGGAAGATTCAGTAGATATAAAGCTGATAACTATTATAGAGAGTAAACAATAAGTGATACAAAAAAATAAAAAATATGCTGATCTATTCATGGATTTTTTGAAAATTGAGAAGGGATTAAGTAAGAATAGTTTGCTTGCTTATAGGAGTGATATTAATGATTTAGCAAACTTTTTATTTAAACGTAAGCCATATAGGTTGTTAAATGATGCTGATTATAAAGATTTGATTGATTATTTGAAATTTCTAACAAAGCAAGGTTTTAGTAGCAAGACTCAATCGAGGAGAATTTCTGCTATGAAAAGTTTTTATAGTTTTTTATACAATGAAAAAATTATCATAGAGAATCCATCTTTAATAATAAAGAATCCAAAATTATCCAAGAGCTTACCTAAATTTTTATCAGAAGAAGAAATTGTTATAATACTAAGTGAAGCAAAGAGAAGAGATAATCCAAAACTATATACGATGCTAGAGGTATTATACTCTACTGGACTAAGAGTTAGCGAGTTGGTTAGTCTAAAAATATCAGACCTGATACAGGATAGTATGTTTGTACTTGTAAAAGGGAAAGGAGACAAGGAAAGAATCATACCTATGGTTGAGGTGGCAACAGAGGCAATAAAATATTGGTTACATGTCCGTAAATATCATATTAGCTGTGATGATAAAAATACAGCATTTTTATTTCCTTCCAATAAGTCTACTTCTGGACATATAACAAGAGAAAGATTTGCACAGCTGTTAAAAGAGATTGCAATATTATGTGGTATTGATCCAATAAAAGTATCTCCACACGTTATAAGGCATTCTTTTGCATCACATTTATTAAATAATGGGGGAGATTTAAAATCCATACAAAATATGCTGGGGCATGCAGATATTTCAACCACAGAAATTTATACTCATGTTATGGACTCTAAGTTGCAGGAAGCAGTGCAAAAAAAGCATCCTCTTAGTTATAAAAAATAATCTTTGAATAACTGATTTTTGAAAAAAATTAAGGAATATAGTATAATATATCATCATCTGTAAAGGAGTTTTAATGCAATACTTAGAATTTGAAAATGAAATAGCAGTTGTAGAAAATCAACTTAAAGATTTGATGGAATTAAATATTTCCATGGTAGGCACTGATTTTTCAAAAGAAATAAATAGCTTAAATAAGAAGTATAAAAAATTATTAGAAATAACTTATAAGAATCTTAATCCTTGGCAGAAGGTTTCTGTTGCTAGGCATCAAAATAGACCACACTCAATTGATTATATAGAAGCAATTGTCGAGAATTTTGTGCAACTAAATGGTGATAGGTTTTTTGCCGAAGATGCACCAGTTATTGCTGGTTTAGGTAGAATAAAAGGCAATTCTGTTATGGTTATAGGAATAGAGAAGGGTAATGATCTTGAATCTAGAATGAAATATAATTTTGGTATGCCCAAGCCAGAAGGATATCGTAAAGCACAAAGGTTAATGAAGTTAGCCGATAAATTAAATGTTCCTATTATTACTTTTGTAGACACATCGGGTGCTTATCCAGGACAAGAAGCCGAAGAAAGAGGGCAGGGTGAAGCTATTGCAAAATCAATTGCTACATGTTTAGAAGTTTCCACTCCACTAATTAATATTATTATTGGTGAAGGAGGCTCTGGGGGAGCAATCGCCATTGCTGCAGGAGATTGTGTTATGATGTTAGAGCATTCAATCTATTCAGTAATATCGCCGGAGGGTTGTGCTTCTATTTTATGGAGAAATGATAAAATGGCATCGGAGGCAGCGCAAAACTTATCTTTAACAGCACAAGATTTACTACAGTTTGGTATCATAGATAAAATTATAGAAGAACCACTTGGTGGTGCTCATCGTAATAAGGAGGATGCTTGTAAAAAAGTACAAGAGTCTATAGTGTACGAGCTTGATATTTTATTAGCCATGGCTCCTAAGGAAAGAAAAAAAAGAAAACACAGTAAATATTTAGCTATTGGTAAGCTAATAGCCTAGTATTTTTATTTTGTTGAATTTTTATTTTAATGTTGATATACTGAAAATGTTCTAGTGCGGATATGGTGGAATTGGTAGACACGCTGGATTTAGGTTCCAGTGATGAAAGTCGTGGGGGTTCGAGTCCCTTTATCCGTACCATTCATGTGTATTTGACCCTTTAAAAGTTCCACTTATTACTTTGCCAACAATTTTTTCTCAACTGCTTCTTTTTCTTATTTCCCCACATGCTCTATGTGTTATATTACACTGAGTGTAAATATTTAGTCAGCACTTTTTACTCTTTTTTTACTAATGTTTTTGACTTGGATTCTCTCCTGTTTTTACCTACTCTGCCTAGCTATAAATTTTTCGCTCTATTATCTATTTCTCTATGCAATTTCCGCAAACATCTTTTTAGTCTATCTCTTTTCGCTACTTCAACTACTTCCCCTCTCTTTTTATATGATCCTACTGCATACAAGTTGCTCTTTAGTTCGCATAACCCTAAAACAAACGGTATTGGTAAATACCGCAGAATAATGGAAAATAATGGAGATTTTGTTACATTTAACATTTTGAACAGGTAAGAAGGTAAAAGTATTGTTTGATGAGAGTGATTAGGGAGGTGTATATGTATTTTTAATTTTGACAATTGAGAATGTTGTGGTTATTACTTTCAGATAAAAAGGCTATAATATGGATTATATTAATGATTGGTGGTGGTTTATCCAATATAGCATTAAGTGTTGCTTTAGAAGGAAATACTGGTAAAATTAACTATAATATTTAAAATTTCTTCTTACTTTGAATTGAATTCGACAGATAGAAAATATAATGGTTATTGGTTAAAATATAACAATTATAACTTGATAACAATCAACTCTTGCGATGATACTTTATTTTAAATGGCATCTATATTAGCAGAACAAATTTATAATAATATAAAAACTTGGAATTATAATTAATGCAAAATATTACAACAATATTACCTAAAAATTCTAGTAATGAATATTATATTCTGGGCGCTTCATTTGTTGCAACGGTAGGAGCTGGGATTTTTAGTGATTGCTAATGCTTTAATTGTTGCTCAAAGTTTAGGAACTGCGGTCGCTGTAGGTACTTTATTTGTGCTTGTAAGTTTACCTCAAGCCTTATTTTCTTTGATTTTTGGGAAACTATCTGATAAATACGATAGAAAAACCATCTGCATCATCACTAATCTTGTAAACATGATGATAATATTCTGTATTCTTTTAGGTGTTACTTACTATAGTACACCGTCTTCTGTAATTTATATTGGGAGTTTTATCTTAGCCTTATCTTCGGCAATATTTTTTCCTGCCAATAATGCCATAATCAAAGATGCTATCCATAGTGATAAGATTGCCAGCTTTAATTCAAAATTAGAAATGGTAATGCAAAGTGGAGCCTTATTATCTGTAGCCGTCGGCGGTTTTTTAATTCAATATTTTGGTGTAACTTTTGTTTTTATCTTGAATGCCTTAACTTTTTTAATAAGTGCTATTCTATTTTATAAAATTAAAATTCATAAAGCAGAAAAAAATACGCAATATATACCATCACAAACTAATGACTTTAAACCCATGCTAAACATATGGCTGATGGTTCTATTTGGTATAGGTAATGTTATTATCACTGTGGTAAATATGTTGCTTGTGATTCTTATAATAAAATATTACTCTGCAGGTGCAGGAGTGTTAGGAATTGTAGACGCTTTAGCAAGTTTAGGAGTTGCCATCGCTGCTTTATTAATTCCATTTTTTCAAAAAAGATTTTCATTACTATCCATAGTGATTATAGGTTATTTAGCTAATGCCGTTTTTATTATATTGCAACCACAATTTGGAGTATTCTGGCTGATGATATTTTTTCCTTTAGGAGCTATGTGTTTTGGTTTAGCTAGAATTTCATGCCGAACTCTTATTTTTAACACCATACCTTCGGCCTATATCGGTAGATTTTTTGGTTCAACTAATGCTTTAGGGTTGATAATAGCGGTTATTGCAACTTTTAGTATCAGCAGAATTGTGGATTATTCAAGCGTAATTTGGGGATATATAGCTTTAGCTGTCTGTATAATGGCTTTAACTTTACTTGGAGGAGCTTTTATCACAAAATCAAAGAATGAAATTAATAAGATACCAAAAGATGAACTTTCAGAGGAGCTTGTAAATGAAATCTCAAAATAAAGCTAAAATTTTAGCAATAGAAGTTGGACAATTAGGAAATTTTTATAACTCACGCTATCAACAAATTGAAAATTATGGCATAGATTTATTTCTGCTTTCTGGAAAAGCTGAAACTACACATTGGCATGAAGGTAAATTTTTTATTGCAAACTCCATGAATATTACAGATATTATTAATTTAGCACAAGAACTTCATAAAATTCATAATTTTAGTGGAGTTTTAACCATGGCAGAAAGCAGCGTTATTTCTACTTCCATGGTTGCAACTGCTTTAGGACTCCCCTCTATTGGCATAAAAAATGCTTTAACTAGCAGAAATAAAATTTTCATGCGTCAAGCTCATGAAAAATATTTAGCGCCACATCCTAAATTTCAATTAACTCCATCCATTACAGAAGCTGAAAAATTCTTAGAGAAATATGGTTATCCTGCCATATTAAAGCCAACTTTAGGAGCAGGAAGTCAATTTGTATACAAAATTAACTCTGTGGAAGAATTACAAGATCTATTTCCTAAAGCTCTAGAAGGTATCAAAACCATGTCTCACGTTCTTAATGAAGGCTTAACCGGCGTATTAGGGCCTAATACTCTATTAATGGAAGAATTTTTAGACGGTAAAGAATACTTAATTGAAGCTTTTATTTGGCATAAGCAAACCACAATTGGTTCAATTGTAGAGCGCATAACCTTAGAAGGTAACAATTTTGATGATGACGTTCACCGTTCCCCTACAGGCTTATCTGAAGATGAGATTAAAGCAGTACATCAAGCAATCCACGAAGGAGCCATGGCACAAGGCTTAAATAATAGCGTGATGCATGCCGAAATACGCTTTCATAACGGTAAGCCCTATATTTTAGAAATTGCAGGACGCCCTGGTGGTGGTGGTTTAGATTTCATGGCAAGACTAGTGTATAGTTACTGTCCTATTAAAACTTTAATTGAAATTTCCACGGGCAATAAACCAACTTTTGAGGCTATTAAATTAACAGGAATTCATACCTTTGCATTGTGCTTGATTTGTGAACCAGGACAGATTACTAAAATAGAAATCCCTAAAGAAATCTCTGAAGATAGTAATGTATTTATGCTAAAGCTGGTAAATAGTGTAGGAAGCATCATAAAAAGACCACCATTTGGTAATGATATTGTTGGTTTTTTAGGGTTAAGTGGTGAAAATAAAGAAATTATAGAGAAAAAAGTTAAAGATTATACTTCTAAAATCATTGTAACTACTAACAAATAAAGCAAGTATATGAAAAAATTGGTATATCCATATCCACAGAACATGAGGAGATATATCATTCTAATACTTTTTTTGAATGTTTAGAATACAGCAAAAATAATTTTCAGAACCTTAATAAATATGCCTTCCATATTGTCAATGATAAAAAAACTTCTGCAGGTGGATTACAAGCTGCAAAAAAACTAATTGATTGGAGAGCTAAAGTAATTGTTGGTTATTTTAGTTCTTAATCTGCATTAGCTACTTTACCTTTGTATACCAATGCAAAAATTTGTGCAAAGCACAAAACTCATTGTCCAATAACTAAGTGAGAAGGAATAATTGAAAGGCAAATTATGAGATAACAATAAGTGAAAAATAGTATTAGATTCATTATAGAGTTAGCTACAATATGAATAGTGAGCAATAAGCCAAATAGAAAGGTTCTGGAATTTGAGTTATTGGAAAAATATTATAACATAAGTAAAAATTAGCGGGGTGGGTAATAATAAAATATTACCTCTAAAACTTTAAAATCTTATGAGTAAAAATAATACAAAGTTAAAACTTATTCCTGATACTTATGTCTTATTTTTCAGCCAGCAGTTTCTTGCTAAGATAAAGATAAGGTATAGTGTATGGTAAGTTAATGGATGCAAAACTCTAAGAGAAAAATCTTAAAATGTTAATAATAAAGCCGAAAACAACAGCTATATTAAACCCAATAAGAACTTTAGAAGTAACATCTTTTGATCACTAATTTTAGCATTAATATGAGAGCATCAAACTTAATATCTATGCGTAAAAACTAACTCAAGTAGTTATCAAATTTAGTACCTTGTTCTAAGAAATTATAATAATTTGTTTTGTTAGTAATTTGAAACAGCTGTTCTATTATTGGCTATATATAAAAAAACAAAGATAACTTATAGAGGATTTTATTGCCTTAAAAAATCATAAAGATAATAAGCTAAAATAGCTGGTTGGAGTTTCCCATTTAATTATGCTCGTACTAGATTATAGTTTCATATTATATTTATGATTGCTAATCATGGTTATTTTAAAAGATTATCTGTATTTTTAAAAAAAGTATCTTTAGGATTTTCTTTATAAAGTTCTTTTATTTTATAAAAAACATTTTCTATATTATTATTTATATAATGCTCACCAATATAGTTAGAGGCATAAACTGATAAATGTTTTGAATCCGGAGCATAAAAACTATTTCTATCTTTTTTATATATACATTTAGTTTCATCACATAGTATGTTATTAAAATCTACATAATAGGCTTTAGGAAATTTTTTTACAGTTTCTTGTACAATTTTATTAGCTTCAAAAACAACTATATTATTAATTCCATTTACATTATTTTTATTATTATTAATTGCAGAGTTTTTTAAAATATGCTGTAAGTCTAAGTTATCTGGTATAGGAGAATTACCTAAAACTAAAATTAATTTAGTGGTTTTAGATAAATTATTTAAGGTTTTCTCTAATTCTTTTCTTAAAACTTCAGGACTACTTGCATTATAAATATTTATCCACGAATTAGCTAAAATCACAATATCATATTTTTTAACTAATTCATAAGCTTTTGCAGAATTATAATTACAAGCTCCTTCTATCTTGTAATTTAGGGTAACGTAGTGCTCTTTATTCATGGTTGTTAAGCCTGGGCAAGAACTATGAGAGATGTTTCTAAAGCCAAAGCCTAGGTTTTTAGCAATATGATTCAATGCAGGAATATAATGATAAGAGTTACTATCACCCCATAGTATTACATTAGGTTCTAAATCAGCATTATGAGTACAGTGAGCTTTAAACAAATTGTTTTTCTTGTTTGCATATTCTATAGTTTGATGGCAAGTGTATTCATCTATTGGTAGTTTAGGAGTTATACTTGCATACCTAATACCACCTTTTTTAGCAAAATAATAGTTAGTTTGTGCAATAGTAAAGGGAATGAAAATAAAGGCTATTAAAGCAAAGATAATATTCCATCTTTTAAAACGTAAGGTTTGCTCTATAAAGTAATAAGAAAGACCGCCAAGTAAAATGGATGCAATAAATATAGCAATTCCTACAGGTATAGAGATATGCAACCCATTAATAGACTTATAAAAAGCTAGTATAAGCCAATGAATTAAGTAAATGGAAAAAGACCACAAGCCAATATGTTTTAAATAGACACTACCTAAGACTTTATGGATAAAGGTAGAATTTTTAAATCCTATAATAATCAACCAAGCAGTTGGGATAACAACAAGTAAAGATAGATAGCTAGGTAATTTATAATTGTTAGAGAGCAAGGAAATTGCTAATCCTATTAACATCACAGAGGCAATAGATAAGATCGTAGCAAATTTAGGACTAATATTCTTATGATAATTAGTACAATATAAAGCTGAAAGACAGCCAAGTATTAAAGCAAAAGCACGAGTAGGTAACATATAGTAAGCAAACATAGGATTTGTTTTAACAATATAAGAAGCCCAAATAACAGAAATAATTCCCATAATTGTTAAAACAATACAAAACAATCTTGTGTATTTGATTAAAAACATAAATATAAGTGGGAATATGAGGTAAAATTGTTCTTCAACACCTAAAGACCATAAATGCAATAACGGATTAAGGGCAACATTGGGAGCAAAGTATGATGTATCTAAATATTTATAAAAGTAAACATTAGCAAATCCGAACACGGAGAAGATAGCACTATTAGATGTTTTAGTTAACATTTCTAAAATCATAAATAAATTAGCAAGCAATAAAGTTAGGAAAATAATAAATATAGTAGCAGGAGCTATTCTAAATATACGACGTTTATAAAAGGCAATTAAAGATATTTTCGTAGTGCGTTGATTTTCGTTGATCAAAGTAAGGGTTATTAGGTAGCCAGATATAACAAAAAACATATCCACTCCTAAATAACCACCAGGTAAAGAATTAGGGAAGATATGAAATATTAATACAGATAAAACTGCAACGGCGCGTAAGCCTGTTATATCAGATCGGTAAGAAGCTGTAGTCATTATAAATTAAAACCCTCATGCATATATCGGAAAATTTTACGAAAATCTATATAATATGTCAATTATATAATTAATTGATATTAATTATACAATTCTTGTTATTTTAAGGTGAGCTTTTTTACACTAAATAATGCCTTCTATACAAGTATAATCAACCTAATATTATTTTAATGATATTTTTTCATTAAAACAATACTGTAATGTATGCAAGATATAACAAAATTAAAAGAATTATTTGATTTTTACAAGCAACAGAATGGTTTTTATATAATAGTGATTATGTTTTAGGTCAAGCGCAAAAACTTACAAGTATACATAATAGTTTATCTGTATTATATTCTATGAAAGCTAATCCTAATATCCATATATTGCATACTTTACTTAATGTTATCGACCGCTATAGAGGTATGTTCACTATTTGAACTTACAAAAGCAATACTTATAGGTTACAAGAACATAATATTTGTAGGGTCAGGTAAAAGTATAGATGAATTGGAATTATGTATTGCTAGTAATATGATATTATAAGCAGAAAATGATTTTAATTCTTAAGGATCTTCACAGGAGATTAATATAATAGTATTTTATAACATAAGATACTTGGTTTTGTTAATGGAGTAAAACATAATGAATCAGATAACAACTTACTCTCTTATTATTCTTGTTTCTATTATTATAATCACATCTAAGAATAAGGTGACTATAGTTTGTAGATGGTTAAGATTTCAGGGTAAAGACATAGTTGCAGATTTAGTACGAATACAATTGTTTTTAATATCGAACTATTTTATTGCTTGAAAAGAATAGAAACGATGATATAAGGGTTTATTTAAAATAGATCATTATGGCAAGGAGGAGTTGAATATCAGTATATGATGCACTGATATTTACTTTTAATATTTTACAATAGTTAAATGTTTTTTGGAGATATAACATGAGAATAGTGCAATTAACAATATATTTTTTCCTGATGTTAGTAATAGCAAAGGCAGAAAAATATGAGCTTTATAGAAAACATACAAATATTGGAGTAATGCTACTTTTACAAGATAATTATCCTGGTGCAAGAGAGTATAATTATATACCTTTACCATATATTGATATTGAGAATGATTATATATTAAGCAGAGGAGATAAAGGACTATTACTTTATCGTGCCTATGAAAACAATAGAGTTTTAACAATGGTTGGGATTGCTTATTATGTACCAAGAACAAAAAAGATGGATACAAGAGGGGTATTAGACGGATATCATGAGGTTAAATTTGATTTACCTTTGGTATGGCATAGTAATTTATACCTTTTAAAAGGACTCGAGTTAGTTTTTAGATTAGAACAGGCTCTAAGAGTTACAAATTCACAAAAATATGCTTTATATTTTACTTATAATAAAAGATTAATAGAAAGTTTATTTTTAGAAACGTCATTAGGGATGGCTTCTGGGTCAAAAGGCTATATTAATAATTGGTTTGGTGTGAGTGAAGTAGAAGCGCTTAATAATAATTATTTTGTTGGTAGTTATACTGCAAAAAGTAAGATTAATCCTCTTGATGTATTCATAAATAGCTATTTGTATTATGATGTTAGTTATAATTATTCAGCTATATTGGGATTGGAAGTAAAAAAATATGTTGGTGATGTTACTAATTCTCCCATACTGAGAAAAAATGGCACTATTGATATGGCTATGATGATTGGATTGGTATATAAATTTTAACAATTATTTTATCTTCCTTGTACTTGATATTTGCACTTATATTAATAATCTAGCTAATTATAGTAATTAGCTAGATTATTAAAGATGATAATAAGGATATAAAAATAGACCAAGGAAGATAAAAAGGCATTAGATTTAGATAGTCTAGTAGCCTTTTTTTGTTTTTATCTATAGAAATATTTACCAGGGACTACTAATACTGTTTTCAAAATCATAGAAGATAGTAGCGTACAAAACAAAAACCTAACACTTTCTTCTATGATTCTTTTACAAGGATTCTCTTATTTTGAGGATCGCTCTAACATAAAACTACTATTAACGTGTGAAAAATCATCATTAATTTATCGTAAATTAAGTAGTTGTTCTAAAAAACTAGAAAAATGTATATTTATTTATAATGAACTTCCAAAATTTTCCAAGATTTAGTTACTCTAGGCGTGGCTGTATCAACAACATCACCCTTAAGCCTACCAATCAATGAACGCCCTATTGGAGAAGTATAAGAAATTAAGCCTTTTTCTAAACTAGCTTCATGTTCTCCAACAATTTGAAAAACTTTTTCACTGTCATTATCTAAGTCTTTCAACTTAACAGTAGCACCAAAAACTATTTTACTACTTTCTATAGCTGCTGGATCTATTACTTCAGCGCGAGAAATTAAATCGTCTAAATCTTTTATTCTGGTTTCTATAAACGCTTGTTGTTCTCTTGCAGCGTGATATTCTGCATTTTCTGATAAATCACCTAACTCGCGAGCGGCAGATATTGCCTTTATAACGCTTGGTCTATCATGATTTTTTAACTTATTACGCTCCTCCTCTAATGATTTCAAACCACGTATGGTAATAGGATGTTTCTGCATATTTTAATTTTCCTCTCTTTAAGTAGTAACAAAACGATATAACGCTTATCGAAAAAATCTGATTATTAAAAATACTTGACAAACAATCATTGATAAAAATGCTCAAAAAGTCTATAATAACCCATATTTAACCGATTAAGTGTACTTTATTTTAGGATGTTGGTCAATGATAAAAGCAAAGATAAAAGAACAGATGATTTTAGCCATGAAGTCTAAAGATTCTCTAAAGTTAACTACTATTAGAATGATTTTAGCAAAAATTAAAGATAAGGAAATAGATCTAAGAACATCTGAGTCTTCTGTAAAAGAGCTTGATGATACGGCACTGTTGGTATTAATGCAACAGATGATAAAACAAAGAAATGACAGTATTGCTGAGTATACAAAGGCAAATAGGCTTGATCTTTCCACAAAAGAACAAGAAGAAATCTTAATTATCAAAACTTTTATGCCAAAACCATTATCTGAAGAGGAGATAGAAAAAATAATTGTTTCAGCAATCAGCAGTACACAGGCAAAATCAGTGAAAGATATGGGTAAGCTTGTTGGTTATATTAAAGATAAATATCCAGGGCAGGTGGATGTAGGTATTATTTCGCAAAAAATTAAAAATCTTTTAGATAAGTAATAGATTAATTTTTTATTACAGGATTTATAATACCTAATGAAAGATTTTTTAGATAAGCTAACCAATAGTGTTGATATTGTTGATGTCGTGAAAGAAAAAGTATCTCTTGCTAAGAAAGGTAGAGAATATATCGGTTTGTGCCCTTTTCATCAGGAAAGAACACCGTCATTTTATGTTAACCCAAGTAAAGGTTTTTATTATTGTTTTGGCTGCCAGGCCAAAGGTAATGTTGTCACTTTTTATATGTCTCTTTATAATATGACCTTTAAAGAAACAATTGAAATTTTAGCCAAGCGAGCCGGCTTGACTTTGCCAGCTAAAATATCCTTTAATGAGGTCTTTAAGGAAGATAGTAAACGTAATGCCTTAGAAAAAATATGTGATATTGCAAAGAATCACTACATTACTAATTTATATGGATCATATGGCAAAAAAGCTTTGGATTATTTGCTTGCAAGAGGATTATCTAAAAGTGTTATACAAACATTTGAGTTGGGCTTTGCTTTATCTAGATCAACTACTCTTTGGCGTATTTTAGAAAATGAAAAAATTCCACAGGAAGATATATTAGAGATAGGATTGAAAAATCATAGTAATACTGGTGAAACTTATGATTTCTTTAGGGATAGGATTATTTTTCCTATAAAAAACTCTTCAGGTAAAGTTATAGCTTTTGGTGGAAGAGCTATGCAAAATGAACAGATAAAGTATCTTAATACTAAAGAAAGTTACATTTTTCATAAAAAAAGTAATCTTTATGCTCTTAATATTGCTCTTAAGAATCTTAAAAATAATAATCTAGTTATTGTGGAGGGTTATATGGACGTAATTGCTCTACATAGTAATAATATAGATACTGCAATTGCTACACTTGGGACAGCAATTACACAAGATCATCTTGATATTATCAGTAAATATGATGATTCGCCAATTTTTTGTTTAGATGGTGATCTTGCTGGACAAAAAGCCACAGACAGAGTTATGGATTTATATTTAGAAATTATGAAAGCAGGAATGAACCCAAGATTTGTTATGTTGGAAAATAAAGAAGATCCTGATAGTTTTATTTTAAAGCATGGCAGGGGCAATTTTATGAAGCTTTTAGAAAATGCAAAAAGCCTATCAGAGATGTTATTTGTTTTTGAATCTGCTGAGCATAATTTAAGAGTACCTGAAATATCTATGATGGTGCTAAGTAAGCTAGAGAAAAGAATCATGCCTTTAAAAGATAATAGATTGCGTAATAGTTATAAATCTTATTTTAAAGACATGATATATCAATATGGCAAAAATAGCAAAAACATACTATCTAATAGAAGTACAGTGCGGAGTTTTCATGTAAAATTTGATTCTAAAGATAATATTATAGGAGGAATTATTTTAGCTTGCGTGTTACTTTATCCTAGGATATTATATGATGTTGAGGAGGAGCTAGGTAATTGTAGTTTTGTCGATGTACGTTTAGAAAAGGTCAGAGAAACTTGTATAAAAAATATACATATACTTGATACTGCTGAGACTAATTTTTTTAAAGATTTAGAAGATGAGTGTAATTATATATTAAATATGAAGATGGTAACTCCTAAGATTAATCAAATAACTTCATTGGATGAGGCAAGAAAAAGATTTAATGAAAGTTATAATTTAATATTGATAGAAAATTTGGAAAGAAGAAAAAAAGAAATAGTGCTAGAGCAAAAGGAATTAGGAAAACATAGGGATACTTATAATGAGAATAGCACTGATAGGAAATTATTAGAAAGCAAGATAAAAATTTTGATGGGTGAAAGGGTGGAAATAGATAATTATATTATAAATTTACGTAAGCTTGGTAATAAAGACTTTGGAGAGATAAATGCCTAAAATTAAAGAAGAAGATAAGCTGAGAAATAAAAAAAGTGATAAATTAGATGAAAATGCAACTATTTCACAAGCATCAGAACAGCTACTAAAAGATCAAAAAAAGGCAGATTGGATTGAAAAAGTTGCCAAAATATCTAAGCAAAAGGGTTATGTTACTTATGATGATATTAATAGTTCGGTATCAGATGATAGAATAACAGCTATAGATATGGAGGATACTTTAAGTATCTTAAGTGATATGAATATTGATATAATGGATAAAAATGAAAGTGAGTATGAACAAAACTATTCGGCTTTCACAAAAAGTGCAGAAGTTGAACAGGATAAACAAGAAGAAGCTGAAACAACCTATCATAGAACAGATAATCCAGTAAAGCTTTATTATAAAGATATTACATTTATTTCTAAGCGGTTGACCAAGGAAGGGGAAATTGCGATTGCAAAGAGAATTGAAGCAGGCAGAAGACTGGTTATGGATAGTGTATCTGAAAATCCTGCGACGTATGAATTTATTGCTGAATGGTACGAGAAATTTTTATCTGGGCAGTCTTTCATAAGAAACTTGATCGATTGGCAATCTTTCTGGAGTGATAACGCAGATGTACTGGGAAGCATGGAAGATTTGTCTCGTAAAGCTAAAGAAGTATTTGATGATAAGGATGTAGAGCCTGACGTTGATGTTGAGATGGAAGTTGATTCTTCTGATGTTGTTGATGCTGAGGATATATTAGAGAATCAATCAGAGGTATCTTTATCCATTATTGAGGCACATTTAAGTCCTACTTTTTTGATTATCATTAAAGAATTATTAGATGTTAATAGTAAAATTATTGATGAGCAAAAGCCGATTATTAAAAAATATCTTTTAACTGGTCAAATGGAAAAGTCTCCTAAGCTTCTTAAAATGATACAAAAAAGAAATGAATATTTAAGAAAAGTATTTTTAAATTCCAATAGTATAGCTAAGATAATCCTTAAAACTGATAAAGTATATAAGGATATTATTGCTAATGAAAATAAGATCTTAAAAATTCTTATGGATATTGGTGTATCGCGTGAGCAAGGGCATGAGGTTATACCTTTTTTTGTACTCAGTGAGGGTACTGATATTGCTAAAAAAAGTAGCCCTATAGTTGAGAAGGCAATTATTAATTTTGGAGATTTTATCAACAAATACTCTGAAGAGCTCAGAAATATTGTTTTACAGTATGGCATGATGATTAGTAGAATTAAAGCTATTGTGAAGGTTATACAAAATGGTGAGAAACATAAAAATATTGCCAAGCAAGAGATGATAGAGGGTAATTTACGTTTAGTAATATCCATTGCTAATAAGTATTTCAATAGGGGATTGCAACGTTCAGATCTGATTCAAGAGGGTAATATAGGCTTAATGAGAGCTGTCCATAAATTTGATTATAAAAGGGGGCATAAGTTTTCTACTTATGCTACTTGGTGGATAAGGCAGTCAATTACTAGAGCCATAGCTGATCAAAGTAGAACTATCAGAATACCTGTTCATATGATTGAAACTATTAATAAAGTTATAAAAACATCTGCACAATTTGCACAGGATCATGGTAAAGAAGCCATCCCTGAGGAAATTGCAACAAAGCTTAATTTATCTGTAGATAAGGTGCGAAAAGTACTAAGAATTGCTAAGGAACCGGTAAGTCTTGAAACTCCTGTGAGCGACGATGATAGTTTTTTAGGAGATTTTCTTGAAGATAAAAAAGCTGTTCAGCCAATAGATATGGCCATACATTCAGATTTAAAGCGCTCAATTAATCAAATATTAAGTACTTTAACTCCTAGAGAAGAGAGGGTTTTAAGAATGAGGTTTGGTCTTGGTACTAATTCGGACAATACTTTGGAAGAGGTTGGTAAGCAATTTACTGTAACTCGTGAAAGAATACGACAGATTGAAGCAAAAGCACTAAGAAAACTTAAGCATCCTAGCAGATCACGTAAACTTAAGAGTTTCTTAGATTTTTAATCATTATATTATCTATAATAAGCAATGCCACTAGATTAAATAGTTGCGTTGCTTATGTTTGTTTCTGATATGGCTATATACAGTCTAATTAATAAGGTTCATTTAATTGTAATATAGTAGAATAGATGCGGTATTGTAATAATTTTTGCTCTTATTACTTATGAGATTTTTTATAATTAATATCTTAGTAATTTAGTAAGAGATATTGACAACCAATATCATAATCTTTTATAATTATAGCTTCATAATAAAGCATGTTGTAAAAGAGGGGATGTGTTATGTTGTTAGTAGAATTACATAAGGGTGAGAAGGCATTTATCTCTTCCATAAGTGATGGGTATTACAAAGAAAAATTATATTCTCTTGGCATCTGTCAGGGTTCTGAAATATCTTTAGTTAGATATTCTCCCCTTAAAGACTTGGTATTGATTAAAATTTATGAGCAATTCATAGCACTTAATACAACTGAATCCATGGCTATAAATGTAGAGAAATAATAGAATGAAGGTATTATTATGTGGTAATCCTAATGTTGGAAAATCGACGTTGTTAAATTCGTTAAGTGGTATTTATGAAAAAACAGGTAATTGGTCTGGGACAACTGTTGGTATTAAAGAGAGCTTTTATTTTTATAATAAAGAAAAAATAGAAGTTGTAGATCTACCAGGAATATACGGACTTTATAATAAAACTGATAATATTGCAGAGAAAATTGCTAAAGATTATATACTTAATGAAAATTATGATTTAATTGTTAATGTTGTTGATATAAGCAATTTAGAGTATAACTTACAGCTTAGTATTGATTTATTAATGCTAAAAAAACCGGTAATTATGGTAGTTAATGGTATTGATAAGGAAAAGACGGATAAGATACTTATTAATCTTAATAAATTGGAAGTTTTTTTAGGGACAAAGGTTGTTAAGATATCGGCTATTAAAAATATTGGAATTGAAGATTTAAAAAGAATTATAAAATTCAATCCTCTGGTTTTGGCTGATATAAAGATATGGTTCAATTCTCAAGTAGATAGAGATACTAAAGATCTGGTTAATATAGATGATTTATGCAGTTATTTTTCTAATCTAAGAGCCACTAGTGCAGATTTATTTATTTCTGCAAAACAATCTTTAATAAACAATATAAGAATGAATGCAATATTTAGGCAAAGTGATGAAATATCTTTCACTGAAAGAGTAGATAATATTTTGCTCAATAGATACATAGGGTTTCCGTTGTTTTTTTTAACATTATATTTGATGTTTACTTTTACTATAAATGTTGGAACAGTTTTTCAAGGGTTGTTTGATTCAATGGGGAATTTAATTTTTATAGATTTCTTCCATTATCTTCTAAATATGGTTGGACTTAATAATAGTATAAGTTTGATGGTTATTAACTCTGTAGGTAATGGGATAGTTATAGTTGTATCCTTTATTCCTGTTTTATTTTGTTTTTTTTTAGTGCTTGCTTTCATGGAGCAAAGTGGATATATGCCAAGGATAGTTTTTCTTATTAATCATATGATGAGTTGCTTTGGATTAAATGGCAAATCTCTGATACCAATGATGATGAGTCTTGGTTGTACAGTTCCCTCTGTTATGGCAAGTAGGGTTATATCTGATGAAAGACAAAGAAAGCTTACTATGTTATCAAGTCATTTTCTTTCTTGTGGAGCAAGAATGGCAGTGTACGTTGTTTTTGCAGCTATATTTTTTGGAGAGTATGCTAATTGGGTTATTTTATTTCTTTATGTAGCAGGGTTTGCCGTTGCATTATTTACCTCTTACGTTTTTACAAAAATGATTCCTAATCCTACCAGAGAGTATTTTATTATAGATCTACCAAGATATTCTCTTCCAAGTATCACTCAATTATTACATTTTGCTTTTGTTAAATTAAGAGTATTTCTTAAAAGGGCTACTAAGTATATTGTACCTTTGGTTTTCATTCTCACTATTTTAGATGACGATATAACAAAGAATTTTTTTGCTAATAATGATGATACCTTATTACATAAAGTGGGTAAAATAATGGTTCCAGTATTTTATCCGCTTGGAATAAATAATGATAATTGGCAGATTGCTGTATCTATAAGTGCAGGATTGATTGCGAAAGAGGGTGCGGTTGGAGCATTGCAAAGTCTTTATGGACTTGAAGAAAAGGATGAAATTACATCTAATCTAGATATGGAATATTTTTATACTACTGCAATTGATAATGTAGGTGCATTTTTTAGTGATTTAGCTAACTTAGTTAGTTTTGAAGGGGATAAGAGCGAAGATATTAGTATTTTCACACCAGTTATTGATCATTTTGATGGCAAGGTAGGAGCCTTATCATATTTGCTTTTTTTTATGATGTATGCACCTTGTGCTTCGGTGCTTGCTACTATGCTTCAGGAAGCTAGTAAAAGATGGATGATACTATCTACAATATGGTCAACAGGATTAGGTTATATTGTAGCGGTATTATTTTATCAGGCGGCAACATTGTTTAGGAATCCTTTGCAAAGTGTATTATTTATAGGTGCTGCTATTATTTTGTTTATTATATTACTTATATATACTAAAATTCAGCTACAGAGAGAATTTTCTAGTGCATAAATGTTTTACTTAAAGAGAGATTATACGTGATATATAATGTGGTTTTTTCAATAAATAAAGACTATCTTTTATTTGCAATGGTTACTTTATATTCACTGCTAAAAAATAATAAGCAACATAATTTCAACATATATATTCAGCATAATAACTGTATTACAGAACAAGATATAGAATCGATTACGGCAAAAAATCCTCTTAGACAATATGATAATTTTAAAATCATACTGTTAGATGTTTCAGAAATAAATTTTATAAATGAATCTACTAATAAAGCATATTGGACTAAGGAAGTATTATTTAAAATATTTTTACCAGAGATGTTACCTAGCTGTAAAAAAGCATTGTATTTAGATGTTGATCTTATAGTGAAAGGAGATATTAGTAAAATATATGAAGTGGAAATGAACAATATAATGTTTCTTGGAGATACGCTACATAGTAATGGTGATATTGGTATTAATGGAGGAGTATTATTAATGAATTTAGAAATGGCTAGAGAAGATAATATGACTAAAAAAATAGTTGAGTATATGAAAGCTAATCCAAGTTGCACAGAAGAAGAAGCCATAAATAAAAATTATAAGGATCAAATTATTTTTTCCAGTGAGTACATTTATACCGTATCAACAAAAAGGAAGAGAATCACTAAGAAATACTTACTGAATAATATTGTGATTATTCATTATGTTGCTAGAAAGCCATGGGTTATGAGTCCTTTTAGGAAATATGGGATTGTTTCCACAGGGCTGTGGTATAATTATCTAAAGGGATTTTCTAACAATAAATTACAATTTCATATGGTGAGTTTTTATAACATTTACCTAGCTAGGATAGTTTTTTCTGTCAGCAGGGGAATAAGAAAAATTTTTATACATAATACAGATTATAAAATTAAATATAAATTAAATAACTTTCTAAAAAATTATTATGATAATATGTTAAATTAATTTAACAATAGCTTTGTTATAAGAAGAAATTATTTTATTATATTTGGACGGTCTAACTAGCAGTATAATTACTAACATGTCAATATTATTACTAAGTCAAACTACAGATATCTCGATATTTTACAAAAAATTATTATTATGGTCATAAGATAGTATTGCAAGAGCATAGTACTAAATTATGGCATCTAAAGTTAATTTTTAGAAATTCTGTGCTCAGATGCACACTGCTAATTTAGCTTAAAACGGGTTATACTTATAAAGTATTATAAATTTTAGGAGAGAAACTTAAACAACTGTAGTTATTAATAAAAAATATTAGAGATATAATATTCACGGACAATTACTTTCATTATAACAAACTATTTGTGACAATAAAAGGGGATATTATTAGCTAACCCTAGCATTCTTTATTGAGGTAGTAATTAATAGCAAAATTAATAACGCAAAAAGAATAACAAGGGAGATAATGATGGGGGCAATAATAACAAAGATAGGCTTAAAGAAGATAGCAAGTGCGACGGTTGATAATCCACTAAAGATAGAGAAATTTGCAGTGGGAGATGGAGGAGGAAACAAAATAAGTCCTAATGAGGATATGAGGTCTCTTGTGGGAGAAAAATATAGGGATTTCATTAATCATAAGTATACGAACAATACTAACACAGTATTTGAGAGTGTACTAAGGGCGAATGCTAAAATAAAAGAGGGCTTTTATATAAGGGAGCTAGGATTGTTTGATGAAGCAGGAGATTTAATAGTAGTAACGGATTTACCGTTGCAATATAGAGCTGCAACAAAGGAAGGGGATATAGTAACAGAACTGTTGTTTAATATTGCAATTCAAGTGGATAATTCTGATGTAATAGAAATTAAGCTTCATGAACAAGCTTTTGCAACTGTGTATGCCCTAAATATATTAACAAATACTGTAAACGAATTAATAAACTCAAGAAATAAATTTATAGAATCTTGTGTAGGCATAGAAAAACTATTCAATACAGATAATAGTCATAAAGATAAGAATATTTTGAATATAGGGGTAAAAATATATGCATTAATGGATGAGAGTAATATTTTATTAATTAAGGATTATCCTATTCTTTTTAGGAATATCAAGGGAGTAGATAGGGGAGATGGAACTTTTGCCATGCCAAAATTTCATGATGGTACAATAAGGCACGTGAAGAAAAATAGTAACAGAGGCTTAGGAAGTTTTGAAGAAGATACCTTACAGACGCATACTCATAGCAATACACATAGGCATATGATGCACCCTCATCATCATCCTATTGATGATATAAGAGGTTCTTTTGGTAGTGTGCCTTTTTTTTTAGGAGATGGTGTTATTCGTGGAAGTAATGGAGGATTTTTTATTGAAGGAGATTTAGGACTAACAAATATATTTGTAAATAATTCTCTTGGTAATAGAAATGTGAATAGAACCGTATTTAGTTCTCATAAAGCAGGAGTTAAAACAACTAATATGGAAACGTCAACGATGTCCGATACATCAATTACAACTGATGAAGGCAATGCTAGAAAATCAGAAGAGACTAGAATGAAGAACACAAGTGGTCAATGGTATCTGTTGGCAAAGATAAATATGTAAAACTGCTATAATTCTTCCAACTCACAAAGTAGAGCAAGGTATGTACTTTGATAGTTAATTTGTAGTTAGAGTGGCCAATGAGACCAGGGTTAAATCGCTAGGAGGTAGGTACACTTATGGTGGTAAAGGTGCATATATAAGGAGGGATAAATATATAGAGCTAACGCTTAAACTTTTTTATTGAGGTAGTAATTAATAGCAAAATTAATAACAAGGGAGATAATGATGGGAGCGATAATAACCAAGCTAGGGTTAGAGAAGATAGCAGAGGCAACAGTTGATAATCCACTAAAGATAGAGAAGTTTGCGCTAGGAGATGGGGGAGGGAAGGAAATAAGCCCTAATGAAGATATGAAGTCATTAGTGGGAGAGAGATATAGGGATTTGATTAATGATAAGTATGCGAACAATAATAACACAGTATTTGAGAGTGTACTAAGGGCGAATGCTAAAATAGAAGAGGGATTTTATATAAGGGAGCTAGGACTGTTTGATGAGGAGGGAGATTTAATAGTAGTAGCGGACGTACCTTTGCAGTATAGGGCTGCAACGAAGGAAGGGAATATAGTAACGGAGTTGTTGTTTAATATTAATATTCAGGTAGATAATGCGGACGTTATAGAGATTAAACTAAATGAGCAAGCTGTTGCAACAGTAGATATGATGAATAGGATTCTGAGTAGAGTAGAGAAATTAGAAGTAGATAAGAGCAAATTGATAGAGGCAAGTGTAGGCATAGAGAAATGGTTCAATACAGATAATAGCTATAGGGATCAAAATATAGTAAGTATAGGTATTAAAACATGGGCATTAATGGATGATAGCAATATTTTAACAATTGCAGATTATCCAATACTGTTTAGGAATATCAAGGGAGTAGATAGGGGAGATGGGACATTTGCCATGACAAAGTTTCATAATGGCACCACAAGACATATGCACAAAGGTAGTGGCAGAATTTTAGGCTGTTATGAAGAAGATAGCCTACAAGCACATACTCACAGCAATACACATAGGCATATGATGCACCCTCATAATCATCCTATTGATGATATAAGAGGTGAGTTTGGAATAGGTCAGGCTCATGGAAGACAAATGGAATTTAGTGATCTATGGGCACAGGGAGCTTTTGCAAGAATGAATGGAGGGTGGAAATCACATGTAATATCATGGAATTATTATGGTGCATGGGAGTGTGGTCATTATGAATTTAGTTCCCATGGAGCTGGAGTTAAAACAACTAATATGGCAACTTCAACGATGCACGATACATCAATTACAACCGATGAAGGCAATGCTAGAAAATCAGAAGAAACTCGTATGAAAAATACATCTGGTCAATGGTATATATTAGCAAAGATAAATATATAAAACTCGCAGCTGATTGCCCAGATAAGCAGAAGCTTCAATTTTTAACATCATTTTTTCTATATAAGCTAATTATCATTGCATCTTATATTTTTCTAAATGATTTTGAATTGCTCATAATCCCTCCACTATTAGAAAAAGCTATATAATTTTTATCTTATATTGATTGGGCAGAACATTGATTTTTTTGTTGCTTTATCTAAGATAATTTAGTAACATACTTCTGTCTCAATTATTGGGTCTGTAGCTCAGCGGTTAGAGCAGGCCGCTCATAACGGTCTGGTCGTAGGTTCAATTCCTACCGGACCCACCATGTATTAGGATTAACCGGTTTAATTACTCTTATTTGCCTAATATCTTGGTGGCAAGTTAACTTAATTTAGTTCATTGCTTTTTGGGTGCATAAAAGTAGATTTTTATCTAATATCTTTCTAATTTACTAAACCTGTCGATTATTAACCAAGCAAATTAGGAAAAATTTTTACTATTAGCTATTTTATAGTAAACTGAAATATTGGTTCGCTATATTACTAAAGAAAATACTACTGAGGAGATCATTATGGATAGTACTTTATTTCATGAATTTAAAAGAAAACTTATTCATATGGTATCTGTAATTTATCCTCTAATGTATTTTTATTTCTTCGATAAATTTACTATGATTGTAATTATCACAAGCTTATTTTTTGCAGTGTTATTGTGGGATGTATTAAGAATAAGAGGAATTAAAATAAAACTTCTAACTTTTTTCTATACAGTAGTTAGGGAAAAAGAGGGTAAAAGATTGGTTGGTGCCACGTATTTCCTTGCTTCCAACTTTATTGTGATTCTGTTTTTTCCTAAGGATGTGGCTATTTTAAGTATGTTAATCTTGGTATTATGTGATACTGCCGCTGCATTAATTGGTAAAGCTTACGGCAAGCATAAAATCACTTCTTTAGCTAAATCATGGGAGGGCTTTCTTGCTTTCAATTTCTTTGGAATATTAATTATTTTTACATATTTCTCTCTACTTCCTAATCTAACTTATACTGTTTATATTGTAGCTTTTATTGCATTGCTTGTTACCTCTATTATCGAATTGCTAGCTAATAAAATCCATATCGATGATAATTTGCTTATCAATATTACCTTTTCTAGCATCATGATTTTAGGGTATTAGATGATTAGTTTGCCATGCAAAAAAATTAATCTTTCTGTACATTTTTATATCTTATATTTTTCTATTTATTTAGTTTTTGCTTATGCTTTACCTACTGTCTTAATGAAATTGCAGATTAATACTCGTGATATGGATGTATTTGCTTCATTAATGCTTATTTTGTCAGAGTTAATTTTAGTATTGCTTTTTGTAGTTATATTTTTACTGGTATTTTCTTTTTCAAGAGTGCTATTGAAGGCAATAGCTTTTCTGTTTTGTATTATATCTGCAATTTTTTCCTACTATATTTACAGTAATAAAATTATTATTGATGAATTTTTATTAGCTTCTATTGTTGAAACACCTCTAGCTGATGCTGGTAATGCCATTGGTTATCAAGTTTTTTTATGGACTATATTTGCTGGTGTATTACCAGGAGTATTTTGGACTTTTATAGTAAAAATTAACTATCATGGAAATACTTTTATACAAAAAGTAGTACATTTTATAAAATCTTTCATAAAATTTTCAATATGTTTTGTTGTTTTACTATTTGTATCATACATTTTAAACATCAAATTATATAAGGATCCTTACGGTAGAATGTTTAAGATACCTTTAGTAAGCCATATGCCTACTAATTATGTTATTGCGCTTTATCAGTATGTTTTTCAACTAAATAAGAAAAAAATTAAGAGTGATAAAATAAATATAACAAAAATCTTTCCTTTTACTTTTTATGATAACGATTTTTACCAGCAGGATTATACCGTTATATTGGTAGTTGGAGAGTCCTCTAGAGCTGCTAATCAGAGTATGAATGGCTATAAGCGGAATACTAATCCTAATCTTTCTAAGGTTGATAATCTAATAAATTTTAGCAGAGTCTATTCTTGTGGTACTATTACTGTCTACAGTTTGCACTGCCTACTTAGTTATATGAATAAGATTGATTTTACAATATCCACTAAGGAGAGCAATATTATCTCTGTTTTTAAATCTTTAAATTTTACAACTCATTATATATCAACTCAGCCACTTTACAATGACCTAGCTCTTATGTATTTTGCTGTAGAAGATGCAGATAGTATAAATTTTGCTACACAAATCCGTAATAAATTACCATCAGATCAGAATCTTTACGATGAATATTTATTAGACTTTGTTGAAGAAGCAGAAAAAAAAGCCGGAAAAAAATTTATAGTAATGCAATTAATGACTTCACATACACCATACGAGACAAGATATCCTAAAGATTTTAATATTTTTAAAAGTGATAATCAGTTAGTAGATAGTTATGATAATAGCATATTATACACAGATTATGTAATGGCTAAGCTAATAGCTATGTTTAAAGATAAAAAAGCATTTATATATTTTGTATCTGATCATGGAGAATCTCTTGGAGAGGGTGGGTATTATTTACACGGAGCTAGTCCAGAAATTGCACCAATTGAGCAAGTGCATGTGTTTCAGTTTTTATGGGCTTCAGATTTAATGATAAAAATGATGAAAGGTCGCTATAATAATATTAGAGCTAAAAAAGATGATAGACTTTCCCATGATAATGTTTTTAGTTCTTTACTTGATTGTATGGGAGTGAAATCTGAAATTGTGATTAAAAAATTAAGTTTATGTAAATAAGAGGTGAAAAATGTTAATACTAATCGGTGGTTTTATTGGGTTACTAGTAGTTATTATATCAGGATTTAGAGTGATTTATCAGTTTGAGGATGGAGTAGTATTTACCTTTGGCAAATATACTGAAATTAAAAAAGCTGGTCTAACTTGGATAATGCCACTGGGCATACAAAATTTAGCTAAAGTAGATATGCGCTTAAAAACTATAGACGTTCCAAGGCAAGAAATTATCACTAAAGATAATATATCTATAATGTCTAATGCAGTTGTTTATTTCAGGATAGAGAAATCAGATGTATCAATTGTGAAATTTCAAAATGTTGGGTATGCAATAACTCAGTATACTCAGGCTGTTTTAAGGGATGTTTTAGGTAATCAAGAACTAGACGTTATTTTATCAGAAAGAGTTAAAATAGGTGCTCAGATTCAAGAAGTAGTAGAGCAAGAAACTAATACTTGGGGGATTGTTGTAGAAAATATTAAAATACAAGAAATAGAAATTCCACAAGAATTAAAAAGAGCAATGGCAAAACAAGCTGAAGCAGAAAGGGAAAGAAGAGCAATGGTTATTTCTGCTGATGGAGAGTTGCAAGCCTCTAAAACCTTACAAGCAGCAGCTGAGGCATTATCTAAGCATCCAATGGCCTTGCAGCTTAGAACCTTACAGACTATAAGAGATATATCAACTAATGCGTCACAAAAAATAATTTTATTCATGCCAAGTGATTTGGGCGGATTGGTGAAGGGTATAGTTGATAATAAGTAAAATATGTTGATTAAAATTACACGAAAAATACTGAAAATTTATGGTGTTTTGTTGGCAATTTTGTGATTTTTAAATAACATACAAAGATTGAGGTAATTGAGGTAGTCACAATATAAACTTGCTAGATATAAGTAGGATTATTAAATAATTTAATTTGTCTAACTTAGCAACTCTATATTAGGTTGCTAAGTTAAATTATCAGGACCAAAGGAATAGGGAAGTAATTCTGCAAGGGTGAAAGTTTTCTGATGAGAGGTATCATTAAATATATGAATTAGTGAGTTCATGTCTGCAAACTCTCTAATTTTCTGTCTACAGCCACCACAAGGAGTACATAAACTGTCTCCACTTCCCATAATACCAATTTCAATAATGCGCTTATCTCCACTGATAATCATTGCTGAGATAGCAGAAGCTTCAGCACAACATCCTTGTGGGTAAGCAGCATTTTCAACATTGCAACCAATATGAAAAATAGAGTTCTCGCTTAAAATACAAGCACCAACGCTAAAGTTTGAATAAGGTGCATAAGCAGAATTTTTAGCTTTTTGTAGTAATTTAAACATACTCTCAAGAGTGCTATTATTAGAGGACATATTCTAACTTCCTTAGGGATTATTTTATTATTTCATATATGCTTTTTATTTTTCTTATGATTGGGTTCTCAGTAACCTCTATTATATTATTAAGTATATTGGTAATATAAGTGTATTGTTCTTCTTTTTGATAATGAAGTATGGCAAAAGGTCTATTTTTATTTACCTCATCACCTATTTTCAAGACATTTTCTAAGCCAACTGCTAGATCTAAAGTATCATCTATGGATTTTCTTCCTCCACCTAAATGGACAAGACAAAAGCCTAATTCTCTGCTGTTAATAGATTTTATATAACCACTTTTTTTAAGATAAATAGGACGATTAAAGTTAGCTTTTGGCAGAAGAGAGTTGTAGTTAGTTAGTATATTTTTATCACCTCCCATTGCAGCAACCATTTTTTCGAAAACCTCAGCGGCTTTTCCAGAGCTAAGTGCATAATTGATTTTTTCTAATGCCTCATTCCTATCTTTAGCAAGATTAGTTACAAGGATCATTTCAACACCCAAGGCAAGGATAACTTCATGTAGTTTGCTTTCACGTTTTATGCCCAATAAATATTCTATGGATTCTTTAATTTCTAAAGCATTACCTATATTGCTAGATAAAGCTTCACTCATATCAGTAATTAAAGCAATACTAGGAACATTAACAGATTTAGCAATGTCGACAATAGTTTTTGCTAAATCTTTAGATTTATCAAAACTTGTCATAAAAGCACCATTACCAGTTTTAACGTCCATCACTAAATAGTTAATGCCAGAAGCTAGTTTTTTTGATAATATGGAAGAAGCAATTAAAGGAATAGATTCAACCGTTCCAGTAGTGTCCCTAACCGCGTAAATTCTTCTATCAGCAGGGGCAAGATGAGTGGTTTGCCCTATTAAGGCACAACCAACTTCTGATACCACTTGTTTGAATTTTTCTATTGCAGGAGTAAGATTATATCCTGCAATAGCTGCAAGTTTATCTGTTGTGCCTCCAGTATGACCTAAGCCTTTCCCTGTTATCATAGGAACATAAGCACCACATGCTGCCACAATAGGAGCCAAGGGAATAGATACTAAATCTCCAATACCTCCGGTTGAATGTTTGTCTACTATTGGCTTATCATCAAGATTATCAAAAGTAATCACCTCACCAGAATTACGCATTGACAGAGTTAGATGTTTTCTTTCCTCAGAAGATAAATCATTTAATAAAATAGCCATTGCCATTGCAGCAATTTGTTCATTAGTAACACTATTATCGGTTACTCCATCGATGAAAGCCTGGATTTCTTCTGCACTTAAACGTTCATTATCTCTTTTTTTTCTTATCAATTCTTTTGTTAATAACATTTATTTTCACCATTCATTGCACGTAATTTTAATAATTATCTGAAGAAGTTTTATTTTGTAATAAATCATCTAATAGAGAGGATGCTCCAAATCTGAAAGTAGCCTTATTAATAAAGCTACTTCCCATTATAGTGTAAGCTAAATTTAAGTAATCGATAGCGTCTTTAAGCGTTTTTATACCACCAGATGCTTTAAATCCACAAGTAGCACCAGAGAGTTTTATTTCCTCAAGCATATACTGCGCAGCAGGGAGGGTTGCATTGATTTTAACTTTCCCTGTGGATGTTTTTATAAAATTAGCACCCTCATTAATGGCTATCTTACTAGCAAGACGAATAAGCTCTTCTGTTGCTAATTCACCACTTTCAATAATTACCTTAAGTGGCATAAAAGTGCAATTTATTTTGATCCCTCTTATAAATTGCTCTACAAAATATCTTTCTCCCAAAATTAGTTGCTTATAAGGCATGACCAAATCGATTTCATGGGCACCATTATTTATGGCAATTTCTAATTCACTTAAAGTATCTTTGATATCATAATCACCACCAGGGAAATTAATAACAGTTGCTATGTTTATATCTTTATGTAAGTTTTGTTTAGCTAAAGGTATGAATTCTTTATGAATACAAATTGCTGCAACCATACCAAGTTGATTGACTGATTTTTTACACAAAGCAGTTATACTAGTATCAGTATCTTCTGCATTTAATGAAGTTAAATCGAGTAAAGAAACTATTTTTTCATTACTAAAGGTTTCCATTGTAAGTTCTCCGTATTTTTCTTACAGACTTAAAATTATACCAGCAAGGGTGGCGGACATAAAATTAGATAAAGTACCAGCAATAACAGCTTTAACAGCTAAAGAAGCTATGACTGATTTTTGATTCTTGGCCATAACACCAATACCGCCAAGTAGTATACCAATGGAGCTGATATTAGCAAATCCACATAATGAAAAGGTTGCTATTATTTGGGCTTTAGGGGACATGGTGGCTAAATTTTCTGATAAACTTAAGAATGCAACAAATTCATTGAAAACTATTTTTTCACCTAAATAAACACCAACTTTCATTGCCTCATCCCAAGGTACACCCATAATAAAGGCAAAAGGAGAAAAACCATAGCCTAAGATTAATCTGAATGATAAATAATCATAGCCAAATATCCCACCAACTGCTCCAAGAATAATATCAAGTAAACTAACTAATCCTATAAAAGCTATAAGCATAGCGCCTATAGTTAGTGATAATTTTAAACCTGCTGAAGCGCCATTGGCTGCAGCCTCAATAACATTGGTAGCTTTATAATCAAAATTTCTATCTTCTTCATTTAAATCATCTAGTTTATCTTTATATATTGCAGTTTCAGGAACCATTATTTTTGCCATTAAAAGTCCGCCTGGGGCTGACATAAAAGATGCTGCCACAAGATAACCAATATCTATGCCCAAAGATGCATAACCAACAAGTACAGCTCCTGCAACCGATGCTAATCCTCCTACCATGACAGCAAAAATTTCTGAGCGAGTCATATGACTTAGAAAAGGTTTAATAACCAGTGGTGCTTCTGTTTGGCCTACAAATATATTTGCAGTTGCAGAAAGTGATTCTGCTCTTGATGTTTTCAGCATTTTATGAATAGCATAACCAAGTGTATTAATTATTAAGGGCATTATTTTTAAGTGATATAATACAGAAATTAAAGAAGCGAAAAATATTATAATGGAAAGAACTTTTACCGCAAATATAAATCCTATATTGCCTGAGGATAGAGGACCAAATACAAAATCTAATCCCTTATTGCCTGCTGATATGGCGTTTTGAATGGCTGTGGACATATGAAGTAATGTTTTTTGTCCTGCAGGTACGTATAAAACAAGAAGTGCAAATGCGGCCTGGATTATAAAGGCTCCTCCTACTGTCCTTAAATTAATTGATTTCTTATTCTCAGAAAGTAAAAATGCTACAAAAAATATTGTTATAATACCTACTAATCCCCACAGTATAATCATAATTATATTACCCCCCTATTCTAATATTATGTAATAAATATAAAGAATATCTAGTCTAACATAGATAAAAATATATTACTATATGAATTCTTAATTTTCAATATCACTCCAATGTTAAATCAATTATCATAACAAAGTTTATATATTTTTATAGTTGTAATTTTTCATATAACTTATTGTAAGAAGATATAAATAAATAAGAAATAAACACTAAATAGATATAGGAATAATCATAAGTTAGGGGATTTAACATTAAATAATATAAAAGGAGTAGGTAAAGAAAAAAAAGAGAAGACTATATGTAGAAGGAGAAAGAACAATTAATTAAGGAGCTTATTATTGTGTATCACTTAAGTGAATTTCATTTAAAAACCAAAGTTATTTATAAATAGTTACAACATTTTTTAAGAAAAAAGAATATAGGAATACCAACCGAAGTATTTGGAAGATTAATAAGAAAGAGGGTTTATTTACTAAAAATCAAGACAAAGGGAAGAGCAAAAATTTTTCAGCAATAGGAAATTACTCTGAGGAAGTAGTAGAGGCAAACTGGATTTGAGAGGTTGGGTAGTACGCCAAGTGACGTAGTTTTAGAAGGTGGTAGAGTTAGTGCATAGTCAGAGGGTGAAGTTTTTAGTATAAAAACAGTAATTCTATATTTTAATATTTGTGTTCCTAAGATTATAAAATTTGATAATGCTGCGACTATAAAACTAATCATATAAGATAGCATTAGTGGTATTAAATTGGAGAGTATATCAGTAAAAAAGATAGAGATGTTAATTTAAAAGCAGGCAATTTAAAGAATGTGATGATAGTTTGGAAGGTAGGGTATAATTGTAACTTCTGCAAAGCATTAAATTTGGTGCTAAGGAAGGGAGTGAGATGAAGAAATCAAATTCAGTAAGCAATCAAAGCTGATAGTATGTTTACCAATTACTTCTAAGTGTTACATAAATAATTCTGTCATCGTTTTTTTTCACACTGTTCTTTAAATTATTAGGATATATAATAGGATATGCTACAATTACACTTGTTTGAAAATATTTTGATGTATAGTCAATTTTATAACCAGCACCTGCAAGTACTCTATGATTACCGTTACTTAAATTTCCAGCTCCTGTCCCTCCTGCTGTTGTGTTGCTTCCTAAATCTGAACTAGCTTTTCCTACATCAAAAAATCCTCCAAAAGTGAAACCACCTTTACCGTTGTTTGTTAAAAATTGCGTGAATTTATTAGTAGGCTTAATGTAATCTATCAAAGCAAAATCAATATCGTTTCTTGTAAGTATCCCACTTGCACCATAAATATTAACATCCCTAAATCCACGAATTGAATAAAATCCACCTAATACAAATTGATTTTGGGAATAAATATCCTGAAAAGAATATTGTGTATCAATTGTATTTTGGAAAGATAAGGGTAATTTACCCTTGAAGATTTTATCTGTTTTGACGCTATATAGTTGATAAAATCTAAAAGAATCAAATTGCCCATGATATGTTGCATTTGTAGGATCAGCACTAGTCCCAAAAATATTCAATCCTCTTATGTAAGTTAATTTATGAAAAAAACCTCCATAAGAAGTATAAAGATTATTCATAATTCCAAGCTCTATATTAGCAAGATTTCTTGATTGAGTCTTGATATAGGTATCATTAATATAGTGTTTTGAGCTAAGTAAGTTCAATGTTGAAATAAGTGTTGTTTTAACAAATTTATTCCTAAATATAACGCCATTTACAAAAAATGAATTTGATAAAGTGTTGCCAGTTGATTTAAAACTTTGCAGCTGTCCTTGGATTATTGTGAGATAAGAGGAATAAGAGCTATTAATTCCAAGTCTTGCCCATTGTAGAGGCATTGACCAAGAAATAATGTAACTTGTTGAATAGCTATTGTGTGCATTGGTGAAAGGGTAGCGTATTTCATCTGAATTAAAAAATCCTTTTGTAGAGATATATTTCAAGTTAAAACTATCACCAAGTTTTAAGGGATTATCAACTCTTGAACCTATAGTATATCTATTATATCCAGTATATTTCTGACCTAATGTATCTGTTTCCGCATATAGAGAAATAGGAAAGTTTTTTGTGCCACTAATGTTAATTTTAGATAATCCAGCTTTAGAGCCTGCATCAATATTAGTTTTATAATTATAAGATGGTATATAGTTTAAATTTTCTGTTGTCTGATCGATTGCTTTTACATTTAAAATATCGTTTTTAGACAAAGGTGTAATGAAATAATTTGTAATTTTATCGGCAATAGAATTATTACCAAACTTAATATCCTCAACTTTACCTTCAATAACATCTAAAATTAAAGTACCAGACTTCAAGTTTTGTTTTTTAATATAAATCTGCGTTGTTATATAACCTTTATTTTTATATGAATTTGAAAATGCAGTAATTAATTCATTTATTTCATTGGCGGAAATGCAGGTATTGATGTATTTTACAGTATTTTTTGCAATATTTTTTTTTGATAGAAGGCTATTATTTTCAAGTATGATTTTATCAACATTAAAACAATTATTAGCTGTTTCAAGATCGGTTTTGTCTGCATTTTCTTTTTCTCTTTCTTTTTCTCTTTCTTTCTCCCAATTTTTAAAATTTTCAATTTGCTTATTAAGTTGTTCCTGTTCAATTAGTTTTTGTTGCTGGCTGATAATTGCGGATAAGGGATCAATAGTTTCTGGATAAACTACAGTAGTGTTTATTGCAACACCAATAAACACTACTGTAATAATGACACAATTTATAAAATTTGTTGACATTCAACCTACTCGTATTATATTTGTTTTGCCATAGATAGAGATCTAATAATAAAATAAAGATTCGCATTACGTATAATTTTGCTTGCTAATTATAACGATACTAGTATATATTACTGGAGATTAACACAAAAATATGGTTATAAGTATGTCTAGTGCATTGCGTTTATGTATATTAATCACTACAACTATATTGACAACATTTTTATTTGTCAACTTTTCTTTTACCTCTGATAAGATAGGATCTGCCGGTAAGTATGAAGTAACGAAACAAGAAGCAGAACAAGCAGTTAAAATGGCAGGACTTCAAGATTTTAATAATCTTCCCCTTGAAGCTAAAAAACTTATAGTGCAAAAACTAATATATGATAAGGTTCTTGAAGAGTATGCCAAAAAAGAAAAAATAAACGAGCAAATTGATGTTTTAATGGGTATACGCTCCATTCTTGTTGCAAAGTACATTGAAAAACATTCAATATACTTTGAAATTTTGGCTAAGAAAAAATATGATGAAACAACTGTAGCATTACAGGATAAAAAAACATACACATTTTCTCATATTTTAGTACCAAATAAAACAGAAGCTAACAAGGTATATAAAATCCTTTTTGCGTCAAAAAATTGGCAATTGGAGTTTAAAAAACTAGCAAGAGCAAAATCAATAGATATAGCAACAGCTAAAAATGGTGGCGTAGTAGGAAGTGTACCTGAAATGCAATTGCCCTCAGACTTCCTACAAAGGATACAAAATGCTAAACCAGGCACCTTAATAAAACCTTTCAAAACTAATCTAGGGTATCACGTTGCAACGGTTGATAAGGTTGAAGCATTAAATATTGAGCCTTATGAAAAAGTAAAGCAGCTATTTATAGCTAAGGTTTTGCAAGAAGAAACAGAAAGGCTAGCAAAAGAAAAGTTAGCAGATAATGAGATAAGTTTTGATTTTAATAAAGAAGAAGTTAGTACTAATAAGTAGCAATATTTTAAAAAGTTGGATAAGTATGATTATAAAAAAAACATTATGTGATACTATAAATATTTTAAGGAAATTGCTTGTTTTTCCAATTGCTTTTTCTTTGGTATTTCAACCTATTTTTTACCAAATAGCTTTTGCAAATCCATCAAATATCATAGCAGATGGAACTACGGTAACAACAACAGATCTTTCGGCGAATAATACAACCATTGTAAATGTTGCGACACCTAATAGTAGTGGCACTTCAATCAATAATTTTGAGCAATTCAATGTTGATAGAAGTGGAGTAATAATAAACAACTCTAGTGTGGTAGCTAACACGCAAATTGGAGGATGGATTTATGCAAATCCGCATCTTGCAAATGGGAATCAAGCATCTGTAATTGTGGGTGAAGTTACGGGGAGGATGCCATCAAACTTACATGGATATACAGAGATTGCAGGAGGAAAGGCAGAATTTGTGCTATTAAATCCAAATGGAATATCCTGTGAGGGGTGCGGATTTATCAACATAAATAGCCTTACACTTGGAACAGGCTCAGGGATATACACCGCAGAAGGAAGTCTTGGTTCTATGAAGATGGGAGAGGGAGGTTTTTCAGTGTCAGGGAAAGGGCTTGATGCAACTTTGGTTGATTATTTCAGAGTAATAAGCAAAAGTATCAAGCTTTCAGGGTCTATTTGGGCTAAAGATGAGCTTGCAATATATCAAGGTTCAAGTGAGTTTAACACAAGCAGTAATACCTTTTCAGGTAGTGGAAAGGTTAATTCAGGACAAACAATTGGCATAGATGTGTCAGTGCTGGGTGCAATGTATGCAGGTAAGGCAACACTGATTGCAAGTGATTTAGGGCTTGGGGTTAATATAGCCTCAGACGTGATAGCATCAAGAGAGGGGATAACAATTACAGCGAATGGTGATATTGTTTATAATAACCTAAGCTCAGCAACAAGTATAAGTGTTGTGGCCAATAATAATGGAGATATAAAGCAAAATGGAAGTTTAAAAAGTTCTAATGGAGATACCAAGCTTAGCGCTACAAGAAATATAAATATTGCAGGAGGAAGTATTTTTTCTGTAGGGGACACAATAATTACAGCAGGGGGGGATGTTGATAATTCAAATAAATTAAGTTTTGCAACAAACAATTTAAGCATAAACGCAGGAGGTAAGATTGCCCTTCAATACTTAAATGCAATAGTTTCAAGGCAGGTTGATATTACTGCGGATAATTTTTTTATTGCAAATTCAAATGTGGGCTCTGCCGGAAATTTTACAGGTGATATTAAAAACACTACAAAGCTTAATGATACTATTATTACAACCAACAGCGATGTAAATTTAATAACGAAAGACTTAACTTTTGTAACATCAACATTGTTGGCAAATCAAGTAAAAATAAATACAAGCAACAATATTGTTACAACAAATTCAGGAATTAACAGTAATACCTTGGTTTTATTAAATGCAAGTAATGCAATTACAAATGCAAACACTAAAATAAAAGGCATAACAGAGGTTGTTATAAACTCCACAAGTATTGCAAATACTACTGGAACATTAATAAATTCAAGTGGTACATTAAGCATTAATTCTGCGTCAATTTTAAATGATGGTTCACAAATTTATTCTGCTGGTAATCAGAACCTAATAACAAATGATCTTACAAACTTGAAATCATCTATTATTTATAGTGAAGGAGTTTTAAATATTAGCAACACAGGTAATAGCAATTTGAGTTCATTTGCAAGTTCAGGTAGCAATATTTATGCTGCTGGAGATCTTACTCTAAAAGCAAATATAGTAACAAACAGTAATTTTTCTTTAATAAGAACATTAGGGGAATTAGATATTGCAGCTGAAGTTATGGATAATAAAACAAATTCTCAAATTTTTGCAACTAGAAATACCACTATTAGGGCAATAACACTTAATAATACAGGGAATTCGCTAATTCAGAGCAAGGGAAATTTAGTTAAAGAAATAAGTGGAGATATAATCCAAGATGGCTCAAAAAGTATTGCAGCAGGTACAATTACGATAAATGCAAATTCACTAACAAACCGAAATTCTGCCTTAATTCAAACGACAAGTGGATTAAATATTAATATAAAATCGGATCTTAGCAATATAGATACAAGTTTAATAATAGCAACAGCAGGTGCAAGGATAAGAGGAACAACAATAAATAATACAACAGGTTCAAATATTATCAGTGGAGAGGGCACTAATATCACAGCAAATATTTTAACAAATACAACATCTGCAGGGATAAGATCAAATGGTTTAATTAATATTGATTCTTTTAGCTACACAGTAAATGCAGGTAGTATATTAGGGCTTGGTAGCATTACAGCAAATAATTTAAACAACGAAAATGGACACCTAGAGGCAGGAGGTTTAGTTTTAATAACAAATAACAACTTTGGATTAAATAATGCAGGAGGTAAGATACAATCCAATGGTGGTGATACAACAATTAACACAAATTACCAAATTAATAATACAAGTGGGGAAATTAACTCTGCAAGTGATGTTAGATTAAACATCAAAGCGGATCAAAATCATAGTGAGACAAATTCTAGGATAAATGCAGGAGGAGGGATTTATCTTAATTCAAAAGGGTATGACATAAGATTGGGTGAGGGGGTAAAATTCACAACATCAAAGGTATTGGAAGTAACGGGGGATAATTTTACTAATTATGGAGATATTAAAGTTGGATATATTAGTTTTAAAGTTGAAAATGCTCTAATAAACAATGCTAATTTAGTATCAACCTATGATGCACAATATATAAGTAGCAAGGACATTGTGAATACAGGGACAATTGCAAGTGGAGGGAAATTAGTTTTACAAGGAGAGAATATAATAAATAGTAATGTTGGAGGATTTACAGGATTAATATATTCTGGTGGAGATATGGTTGTAGGAGGAGTAAAAAGTGTGATAAATAATGCAAATTCAGCTGTGGTAACAAGAGGTAATTTAGGGATTTACGCAGGAGAGATAATTAGCAATAGAAGTAATGGACAAATATACACAGAGGGGAACTTAACAGTTGGAGGATATGGAAGTTCTGCGGTTGGAAGATTTAATAATGGAAGCAAAGAGGGAGCTGCATATGTTAAATCAGCAGGAGGGATGCAAATATATGCCAATGAAGTAAATAATATAGGCAAAGACAATGTGGAGCTTAAGGAGGGTTCTGCCTATAGTGTTGTAAGTGTAAGCAACGGAGGGCTTCCTGGCGCAGGTTCCAGTAAGATAATGTATCAAGAGGTTGTAAGGAATCATTTAACGTCAAGCAATTCACAGATTATAGCAGGAGGAGGGATGTTAATTAGGGGCAATGTGCATAATGAAACGGGAGATATATTGGCAGGGGGTAATTTAATGATAGAGGGCAATGTAGTAAATAACGTTACGCGTTATACAACGAGGTTGCTTCATGAGAGGTGGGTAAATGTCTACAAGAGTTGCTGGTTTGCTGGCGTGAACTTGCGCTGTAGGGATAAACAGGGCTGGTGGGACGAGTATAATAGTGTAATATTAACAAGTTTAACGCCATCAAGGATAGCAGCAGGAGGGAATTTAATAATAAAAGGAAGGAAGGTAAGTAATGATAGTGGGATGGCAAGTTATCAAGATAACACGGCTCTTGGAAGCAGTAGTGGAGGAGTGAACGCAGGATATGGTGGTTCATACGCGACATCATTTGTGAATGCGAGCAATTTAAATTCGAATAATTTGTCTGCACCAAGTATTAATATGAATGCACTAAGTAATCCGTCGATGTTTAGTATAAGTGCTAATCGGGCAAGCTTAAGTTTTAGTAACGCGAAGGGAGAGAGTATAAGTTTCACGTATATGTATGAGTCGAATCCAGTATTTAGGAGGAAGGAGAGTTTTTTAAGTTCGGAGTATTTTTTCAAGCATCTTGAGTACGCCCCATCGAGACAAATAGTGATGATAGGTGATCCATATACGGAGCGAAGGATTATAGAGGATACGCTAGCGAGAAGTGGGATGGTACAGCATTTGGGGAATGGGTCGATTGATGTATTGTACGCGAATGGATTAAAGTACTTAGAGGGGAAGAGGGTAGAAGTTGGTCATGAGCTAAGCGCTGAGCAGATAGAGGGATTAGAGGAGGATATGATAATTCCAGTGGCGAGGGAGATAGGAGGGAAGGTAGTGATGGTGCCGCAGGTATATTATGGAGGGAAGAGTGTAGGTAAGGCAAGGGATATGGATAAGGCAGGGGGTCAGCTAGTAGCTGGAGGGGTGATAGGGATTAGTGTTGAGGGAGATATAGTTAATAAGGGATATATGGGTAGCGGAGGTAATATGTTGTTAGCGGCGACGGAGAGTGTAATTAATATGGGAGGGGAGCTAAAAGCAGAGGGTAGTATGCTAATAAGTGGTAATAATGTGTTATTTGATGTATTAGTAGATAATAGTGTAAGGTATGTTAGGAAGAAGGGTATTTTAGGAGTTATGAGGGGGAGGGTAGAGGAAGTAGGAGAGAAGAATGAGGTACAGAATGTAAGTAAGATAGAGGCAGGAGGTAGTATGGTAATAAGAGGGGGAAAAGACGTTATAGGGAAGGGGGTTTCGATAAGGGGAGTTGAGGGAGTTGATATAGAGGCTGGAGGGGAGGTTAAATTAGGTGCAGGATATTCAGAGAGCGGTATAGACATAGGGGAGTTCAGGGAGAGCGGTAAGAAGTCTGTAAATAGTATAGTACAGACGGGAAGAGAGGATGCAACGGATAAGTTAATAAATAAGGCAGAGAATGATAAGAGGATAGAGGGGATAAATGTGGGATTAGGTGATATGAAGGAGAGGAGGGGATATTTAGAGAAACAAATAGATGGATTAAAGAAGAAAAATGAAGTAAGATCTTATGAAGATAGTGATGGTAATGTAACAAGAGAGAGCACAAAGGAACAGCTAGAGTATTTAGAGAGGGAGCTGAGGGTTGTAAATGGTAAGATAGGAGTAAGAGAGGGAGAGATAAGGGGATTAAAGGAGAGGAATAGGGAGATAATAGGGAGTATAAGGAGCAAGTCAGGAGGTGACGTAAGGATAGTAGCGGGAGGTGATATCAAGGTAGAGGCGGGAGTAGATAGTAGGAGCACGTATAATTATAGTAGTCAGAAAGATTTTACAGGCAGCAGGACAGAGATAATAGAGAAGGATAGCAAGGAGGTACTGTCAAGTTTGGTGAGCGGAAGGAATGTAGAGATGGTGTCAGGTAGGGACGTTGAGATAGTGGCGTCGATAGTAAGCGGAGGAGGTAGAGGAAGGATAGTGGCAGGAGGAGATGTAAGGATGGAGGCATTAGAGAATATGTATTATGAGTCATATTTGGAGCAGAAGACGAAGATAGATTTAGGAGCATTGGCATTACAACTGGCGGTGGTAGTGGCGGTTAGTGCGGTAACAGCGGGAGTAGGAGGAGCGATAATGGGGGTTGCGGGAGCGGCGGCGGCAGGGGCGACCTCAGGAGCGATAGGAGTAGGGAGTGGGTATGCGATAGGAATAGTAAGTAGTGGGCTTGAGGGAGGGACGGAGCAGATACAATCAGGAGGTATATATAGGAAGGTAACAAGTAGTAGGACGTTAGTAACGTCAAATATAATGTTTGGAGAGAGCTTTGAAATAGGAGTTGTAGGGAAAGCGGATATAGGGCTAGCGAATATAGAGGCAAAGAATATCAAGCAAGAGGTATGGGGTATGTCAAAAAGTATGCAAAGTAGTAGTTATACGGAGCTAAAGGCAGATTATAAGGGGATAGTGAAGGGAGCGGTAATAAGCGGAGTGATAGCTGGGGCTATGACTGTGGCTGGGAAGCTAATTCAGCCGACAGCGGAGGTGGCAAAAACAGAGGCTGTATATAAGCCACATGATAGCATTGCAAAGAAAACTTATAATGGAGTAGTTGATCCCACTGCTAATAATCTTATGAAAAGCAATTTAACAAATATTGCTGATAAGGTTGGAAAACCAGTTACTGAGGCAGCGAGTTCGATGCATGAAGGCAGTTGGTTTTCTAGGGTTCTAAATAAAATTCCAGGGGCGAACTCTGCCAGTGTATCTCATGATATGTTGACTACAAAATATCCAATACTGGATAATCACGTCATGCTACTACTAACAATCCCGCCAGTCTTTGCCTTCAACTATGCAGCCCTATATCCATGGTTAGCTGCCTCAGCTCCAGATGCTTTTATAAGCGTTGGAAGTTTTGGCACTGTTAATAGAAAGGTGGAAAATAGAACAGAATCATTTTCTCTAAAGGAAGGTAATACAACAAGCAATGTAGCTTTGTGGAGTAATTAACATGGCAATAAAAACTTTAATAGTGCTATTGTTGTTGATGTTATTAAATGGGTGTACTGTGATTAACATACAAGCAGGAGGTAAATTTGATAAATCATTATATCCTGAAACAATTTATGCTAATATTGTCAATTGGTCTGATAGAATAGTATTAAAGGATGGGACAGAGGTAATTTTTAAAAGAGCTGTTGGCCGTTGTGGAGCTGAGGGGGGTGTGCTAATCATTATAATAATTCCCATTCCAATGTTCATACCTAATAGCTGCGAAGAAAAATTTCGTATAAAAGTTCCATACAAAACAAATAATCCTCAAATTAAACTAAAATATAATAATAAAACCCATGAACCAATTGATATTGTTGATGCAGGAGATGATATCATAATAGGATTCAAAGTAAATATGAAGGAGCTGCTGGGTTCAGAATATAAGGCAATAATAGTGGAAAAAGAAGGGTTTATACAAGAGCTACCTTTTGAATGGGGAGTAATGATTAAGAGTATGGGGATAGGAGGAGGATAGTAATAGCCACATGATAAAGTTTCGCAGCCCCTGGCAGTATAATGGTATTAGTTATACCATTATAAATGCAGCAACAATACCGCCAGTCTTTGCCTTCAACTATGCAGCCCTATATCCATGGTTAGCTGCCTCAGCTCCAGATGCGTTAATAAGTGTTGGAAGCATGGGACTGCGATTCTAATAGTCATGTTTTTATATTTGAAGTTTGCAAATATCAGCTTAAAATAAAGCAAAATAAAAACCTGATAAGGTTAATTATATTAACTTTGAAAATACTTTCCATTTAAAATGATGCTTTTTGACACTAAATCATGTCAGCTATGCTACAACTTATTAGCTTTTTACAGAGATCTCAACTTAAAGTTTATATATCTTGTAGTTATAATTTTTTATATAAATTATTATCTAAAAACTACTAGACAAAATATTTAATATAATTTATACTAGGGTGGTATTTTTGAGGCATGAGAAAATATAGCAATGTAGCTTTGTGGAGTAATTAACATGGCAATAAAAACTTTAATAGTGCTATTGTTATTGGTGTTTTTAAATGGGTGTGCTTCTATTGAGATACAAGCAGGGCCTAAATTTGATAAATCATTATATCCTGAAGCAATTTCTGCTCATAGAATTAACGATTCGTCTGATAGAATAGTATTAAATGATGGGACAGAGGTAACTTTTAAAAGAGCTGTTGGTCTTTGTGGAGCTAGGGGTGGGGTTGGTATTATTCTAATAATTCCCTTTCCATTATTCATGCCTAATACGTGCGAAGAAGGATTTTTAATACATGGTTATACTTATGGAGCAGTAATAAATTTAAAATTAAAATATAATAATAAAATATATGAACCAATTAATATTAGAAGGTATACAAAGAATTTTGAAATAGAATTCAAAGTAAATATGAAGGAGCTGCTAGGTTCAGAATATAAGGCAATAATAGTGGAAAAAGAAGGGTTTATACAAGAGCTACCTTTTGAATGGGGAGTGATGATTATTGATATGAGTATAAACTGAGGCTCATGATGATGTTTTGCAGCCCCTGGCAGTATAATGGTATTAGTTATACCATTATAAATGCAGCAACAATACCGCCAGTCTTTGCTTTCAATTATGCAGCCCTATATCCATGGTTAGCTGCCTCAGCCCCAGATGCATTTATAAGTGTTGGAAGCATGGGACTGCGATTCTAATAGTCATGTTTTTATATTTGAAGTTTGCAAATATCAGCTTAAAATAAAGCAAAATAAAAACCTGATAAGGTTAATTATATTAACTTTGAAAATACTTTCCATTTAAAATGATGCTTTTTGACACTAAATCATGTCAGCTATGCTACAACTTATTAGCTTTTTACAGAGATCTCAACTTAAAGTTTATATATCTTGTAGTTATAATTTTTTATATAAATTATTATCTAAAAACTACTAGACAAAATATTTAATATAATTTATACTAGGGTGGTATTTTTGAGGCATGAGAAAATATAGCAATGTTCTGAGGGCCTGTAGCTCAGTGGTTAGAGCGCACCCCTGATAAGGGTGAGGTCGGTAGTTCGACTCTACCCAGGCCTACCAAAATTGTTTGTTTTGCACTTGATTTTTGTGATCATGGGGGTATAGCTCAGTTGGTAGAGCGTCTGCTTTGCAAGCAGAATGTCATCGGTTCAATTCCGGTTACCTCCACCATTTATATGGTTCAAAGCATCATCTGTGTCACTCAAAACCTTTTTAAAGCTTCTCTTATTGCCTTGTCAAAAACTTTCTCCCCATTGTCTCTATCCCTTATTTTACCTAATTATCTACTTCCAATATTATACCTACCCTCTATTATATAGTCCTCACTTTTTACTCCTTTTTTACTAATTTATTTGACTTGGATTCTCTTCTTTTTTGCCTTCTCTACCTCTATCCCGAAAACTATAACTCCACCCAGTCACAAATTTTAACTAAAAACATCGACTCTACTGCAAAATAGCATTTCATATTATAAGTTCAACTACTATTTTATGAATAGTATCTGTTGTTACAACCCTATAAAAAGGTTGAATATCTTACATTATTAATCATTGCAAAAACTATTAACCATACCTGTAATATTTATTACTTGACATGTATTTTCTATTTGTGCTACGCTACCTCCAGTTCCTTAATTGACAAGTGTTTTCTATTTTTAGTGATTGTATCGATTTGATCAACCTATCATTAGTTGTGGAGAGTGATAATCATGCTTTTAGAAGTTTTAAATGTTTCAAAGTCTTATAAAATAGGCGATCAAGTTGTTAATGCCCTAAGAGATGTTTCTTTATCTATTAATAAGGGTGAGTTTACAATGATAACAGGTCCATCAGGATCTGGGAAAAGCACAATTCTAAATATTTTATCATCCTTTGATGGCCCTAATACAGGTGAAGTTCGTTTTGAAAATAATATCATTGATTTTAATGATGAAAAGTTCCTTACTAATTTTAGATCAAAATATGTAGGATTTATATTTCAGTAATACAGTCTGTTGCCAGTATTGAATGTCCTTGAAAATGTCTATTTGCCTCTTATAAACTCGGGAAAACCCATTAAAGAAATAAAAGAAAAGGCCATTTATATTCTTAATAAGGTGGGATTAGGTGAAAGATTATATAATAAACCCTCAGAAATTTCAGGAGGGCAACAACAAAGAGTTGCAATAGCTAGAGCTTTAATTAAAGATCCTCTAGTTATTTTTGCAGATGAACCTACAGCTAATTTAGATTCTAAAACCTCTATAGAAATATTGGAATTAATGCTTAAAATGAATCAGGAGGGAGTAACTTTTGTATTCTCCACTCATGATCTTGAGGTTATAAGTTATGCCAAGAGGGAAATTAAAATCCGAGATGGTCAAATTGTAGGAGATATTATCAAAAATGCTTAATATGAACTGGCTTGTTTTTTCTTTTAGAAATGTGATTAAAAATTTTCGTAGAAGTATTATATCTATAATTATAGTGGCTTTTGGTGTGGCTAGTATTCTTATCTCTTATGGGTTTATTCAAGAAAGTTTTGTTGGGTTGGCAAACTCAATGATTCAAGGTGGAATCGGTCATATACAAATTGGCAAGAAAGACTCATTTAAAGGTAATAAAAATGCTAAGAAATATTTGTTATCTTTAAAGGAGATAAAAGGGATTGAAAAATTTCTAGAAAACAGAAAGGAAGTGAAATTTACTATAAGAAGAGTTTTTTTTGAGGGATTAATATCCAATGGCTTTATCACAATTGGAACTTTAGCAATGGGCTCTACTTTAGATGACGAGCTTCGTTTAGCAGGAATATTCTCACCAATTGTTGATGGTTATTTAGGCAATGCAAAGACAGATCCAAACTTTATAGTTATGGGTAAAGAAATGGCAGAAATATTAGGTATAAAAATAGGAAGTAAGATCAGTGTTTTAGGCACAATGTTAGATGGAGGAATTAATGCCTTAGATTTAAAAGTGATGGCACTATCTTCTACTGGCATACCTGAGCAAGATCAAAGACAAATTATGATGCCATCGCAAACTGCCATAGAGTTACTAGGAGGAGAGGTTTTTTATAATAAATTTGTTATTATACTTAATAATTTAAAAGATATTCATGAAATTAATAAGCTATTAAAAGATAATTATCCAAATCTGGAAATTAAAAACTGGGAGGAAATAGCAACTTTTTACACACAGGTGGTCTCTCTTTATACTAAGATTTTTAGTTTTTTTGTGCTGATTATAGTTGGGTTAATTCTAGTGTCAATATCTAGTGTGGTTTTAACTTCTGTTATGGAGAGAGTCCCTGAAATAGGGGTGCTTTTAAGTTTAGGAATAAAAAAATCAAGAGTAGCATTAAATTTTGTGGAAGAAAGTTATATAATTGGCTTAATAGGGGCAGTTCTAGGAGTTATTATTGGCTTTATTATTTCTATTGTTGTAAGTAATATCGGTATAATGATGCCTCCTCCTCCTGGTAGGACAGTAGGATACCCTTTATTAATAGGAGTATATTTTAATTTTGCTCTTCTTTTGATACTAGTGGTTCCTGTTTTGTGTGCTTTAGTTTCTTATATCCCTACCAAAAGTATTTTTAGGTTAAAAATAGTAGACGCTTTAAGACATGATTAATTAAGGAAGTAATAAGATATGAATAGAATTTATATTTTAACTAGTTTGATGTTTTTGCAAGTTAGTGTTTTGCTGGGAAATGATGATTTGCTAAAAAGTATCGATCTGTACAGAATACCACTTAATGATAAGAGCTTTGTTGTATTTGTAGAAGTTAAATCTTTAAGTTCAGATGGTAGAGCCAAAGAAGAAGAAGATAAGGCTCAAGTATTTCTAGATAATACAAATCAGGCCACGGTATTTTTATTAAGTAACAAATCAAAAAGACAAAAGGTATTATTATTGAATGACGCTGTATGGTTTCATTCACCAAATCTTCAAAAACCAGTAAGAATTACAGCTCAACAGAGAGTTATGGGTAATGTTAGTTTTGGTGATATAGGAAAAATGAGACTTTATGGTGATTATATTGTTGAAAAAATTGAAAAAGACATAATTCTGCCAAAGGGTAAAGCTTTTGAAAAAGATAAGACAGGATACAATAAATTAATTTTATTACATCTAAAAGCAAAAACTGCCTCTGCCCCTTATCCTAGTATTAGACTTTGGATTGATGAAGTTGATAATAAACCTTTTATCGCCGAATATCTTTTAAAAAGTGGTAAAGCGATTAAATATGCTTGGTTTGATTTACCTGAACAATATCAAAATACTGATAAAAAGGAGGAAGAAGAAGAGGTTAATCTGTTTTTTATCCAAAAAATTACCATTCTTGATGCCATATTATTAAATAAAATAGATGAAATGAAGATAGTTAAAGTAACACCTAAAGAGATATCAAAAAGTATCTTTGGTATTAATACATTTTATAAGTAGGTAATTTATTATGCATATATTTATAAGCAGTGTAGTTATAAGTTTTATCATGCTTAGTTGCCTACTAGCAGAGAAGAATTGGACAGAAAACAGCTCATTTTGGAATGATTTATTACCCTTAATTAAGATATCTACATATGCAGAGTTTTCTGATTTATCTAATTCAGTATTAAATCCTAAAAATATTACAAAGACGCCCAAGAGTAAATATCAAGAATTTTTTGTTTTACAAGGCAAAGGAAGTGGGATTAATTATTTTTTTAAAGGTATGGCTAAGCAAGAATATGGCAGCTCATTAGATAAAAATTTTCACGAGTTAGATAATAAATTAATAATAAGAGAGCTGTCCTATACTGCGCCAAGCCTTTATGGGCTATCGCTTAATTTTGGTAAAATAATCGAGAATTGGAGTGTATCTTATTCAAGAAACTTTGTTAATTTTTATGATAAGCAAGGGACAATAAATGATGTAAATGATATGCTGTATGAAACAGAAGGAATTATATCTGGAATAGTTAGATATAATCACGATATTTTTAGTGCTGATTTTTATTATGCCGATGACTCTTTGGAAAATGATATGGCAGACAACAAATGGACAAACTATCCAAATGCAGTTGGAGTAGGCCAATATGGAGGAAGATTAAGCTATTCTGGAGGGAACTTTTTACCTTTTATAGTTTTTAATAAAGAAGAAAATAGTAATGGAAAATATGGTGGAGGCTTTACATATACTCCAAATGATGCTTTAGAATTACATGGAGAGTTTTTAAGCTTTAAAGGTAATAAGAAAAAGTATCATAAAGATGCAATCAATGGCAGTATAACAAATTTTATAGGTAATAATATTAGTATGTATGACGCGATATATAGTAATTCAGATAAAATTTTCACACAATACTTATTAGGGGGGCAGTATACATTCAGTAATAGCATGAGCCTAATGTTAGAGTATTCATATGATAGAACAGGTTATACAAAAAAACAGTGGGATAATTATGTTAATTCAGTTGAGTCTCATTTATTATTAGGGTATCAAGGTTTAGCTTATGGTAATTTGGGAGCAGATGCTAAGATATTAAATCCATTAGGAGTAGCTAGACAATATATTTTTGCAAGAGCAAGCTACTCACCAAGTACAATATTTGAAGGAATGGAGATTGCTTTACAAAGCAATATAAACTTAAATGATTATAGTAGTAATAATCAATTTGAGATATTTTACTCTAAGGAGTATGTTGATATAAAAATGAAGTATAAGGTTATGTTAGGTAAAGATGCAACAGAATATGGATTAAACTTTACAGAACAAGCAGTATCAGTTGTTGTAAGTTTTAAATATGACTTAGTAGGATAAGTATGATAGAAAACTATTTACCACATAGGCCACCTTTTTTATTTATTAATTTAAAATTGCAAGATACTAGCATTAACTTTGAGCAAGAGGGTGTATATGGTGATTTTCTAGTAAATATAGTATATGGAGTATTAAAAAATGCATAGAGTAGTACATTTCATAATATTTTTTTTATTAATAGGATTATCTTCATATGCGCAGTATGATTATAAAGAAGTAAAAAACATGTATAATGATATTATATTAGATAATAATAAAATAAATATTGGTTCAATAAAGAAAAAACTAGAGAATGATTTAGAGAAATATCCTAATAATCCAATTATTTTAAATTACTTAGCAACTGTTAGTCTTATGGATTCTAATGATTCTTTTTTATTTACACAGAAAAAGCTATATTTTGAAAAATTTGTTGAATATGCAGATAAATCATGGGAAAAAAAAGATGAATTAAAAGGACAAAAGCTTGTAGATTATTTATTTACATATGGAGTAACAAATAGTTTTGTTCCTAAAGATTACAATCGCTACGTATTTGTAAAACGAGCATTATTTGAGATTATTGAAAGCAAACAATATCTGAAGCTTCTATCTAATGATGATAAAAGTATGCTCTATACAGTAATAGGTTTTATCTTTAGTCAAGAAAATAGAAAGGAGCAAGCTAATAAATATATTGCTTTAGCTGAGTCTTCTAACGAGGAATTATCAAAAAAAATGATGACTGTTTTAATAAAAAGGAGTAAATAAATATGAGAAAAATAATAGTAAATATCTGTTTAGTTTTTTGCAGTTTTAATTTAAATGCCAATTTATACCAACATGTGGATTTTTTGCAACTAAGGGAATTACAAAGAAGTTTAGGGGATAAGTTTGCAAATGATAAGTATGATGAAGCCATATTATTGGCAAATAAACTGTTATCTTCGAATAAAAAAGATCCTCTTGTTTTAGTTTATAAAGGCTCTGTGGAAGCAATGAAAGCAGGGGATTACTCATTTATTAAATTCTTTGCAAAGAAAGCTCAGGCAGAGAAATCTATAGAGACATTAGATGTAGGTTTCTCATTGAGGGATAATTTAGCTCAGAACCCAGCAGACGAGTTAGAGTTATTAATAGTCTATGGAGTGACAAATGCTCATTTCCCTGATATCATGAAGAGGAAATCTCAAGCTAAACGTGCTTTAGAAGAAGCCATAAATCACAAGCATTTTAATGGAGTGCCAGCAATGGATAAAGCTTTAAGCTATTCTTATTTAGCATTACTATATAAAAAAGATGATATTGCAAAATATAATAAGTATAAAAGCCTGGCAATTAATGAAGATAAAGTAATAGCAAAAAAAATATTAGAAGATTAATATAATTTATGTATAGCTATATCTTGTTCTTTTAATGCAGAGTAATAACATATGGCTATACAGCAAGTTTCATTTAAAAAATGAGAATACATATGAGTGTTATTGTATTGATATTCTTTGAATCTTTTAAAAGATTGAATATGTAAAGGATTAAATAATAAATTAATACCTTTTGTGAAACCTATTCCTAGTAATTTATTATAACTTTCTAGCAATACCCATTTTTCAAGCTTATTAATATTATTAGGGTATAGTACACTGTATGTTTCTGAGGCAAATTGTTTTTGTCTTAAATGCTCCATATCAACCCCAATTCTATTCTTTGCAACGGCTATTATTAGCATATTCTTACTATGAGATATATTAAAATGTTTTTTACCAATAACATATGGTTTTCTATTAAATTCATAGAGTATTTCTTTTTCATTTATTTGTAAAATTTCTTTTAATAAATATAGTGAAGAATTTTTTTTTGTTTTTTATCAATAAGGTTAATATATAGGTCTACAGACATTAAGGACAACCTCATCTTAAATATACTAACTATTCTACTCTAATTATTTATATGTTGAAATAACTAACTACTATTTTTTATCATTCAAATAATAAGGATTATGAAGTTTTAATTTTTTTTAAAAATCATATAAAATAACGTACAGAAACCATTCTTTTTTGTAGAAAAAGCTGTAACAAATCCCTTTGTCTGGGTAATAAGAGCTAATTAAAACTTAAATAATTGATATAGCACAACCCTAAGTGTATGCTATGTGTATATAATAGGGATAATTAATATGATCAGTGCTTTTGCTTCAATAAGTGGTAAGAAAGGAGAAATAGTCCAAGGTAAGTTAGAGGATAATGATGGAGATTTTATCTACTAATTTTATGATACCAAAGGGATGTTATATTTCTATTATACCACATAATGCAGTGTTTCCTACTTGTAGTTTAAATGAGAACACACGACCAAAATATTGTAATGAAGAACTTAATGCTTTTAGAATAATTCATAGTAAATTATTAGATTATGCAATAAAAGCCTTGCCAATTAGTATGCAAGAGTTAGGGGTTTATAGTAGTTTAAGTGCTGAAATTAATCAAAAATATTTTCCAAAAAATGAATATGATTGGTTTTATGAACAAAGAAAAAAAGAAAATATAGATGGTTTTTGTGTAGCACATACTGGAACTGTAATTACATGTTTTTTTGAGGATATAAGTAAATTTAATTATATAATAAATATTGTAAAAGGGGCATTTAATCCTTCAAAATATGATTTATTTTTTTACTGTAATAGTAGTAAGTAGATAAAATACTAGTACAGAGATTATTGTTAATAGTGTGCAAATAAGCCAAAAACTATTATTAGATAAATTATCGCTAGAGTATTTATAAAGATAACCCCCAGCTAAAGCACTAAAAAAACTACCAATTCCAGCGGCTAGTCTTAGTATACCAACTCCACTAGCGACAGAGTTAGGGAATAATTTACTCAACAATATATCATGTTTTAGAAATACTATAAGTTCAAATATACTAATTAAAATTACTCCAAGAAATAGGGTATATAAAAAAGGGATTGATAACATTAAAAATCCAGCTATACACAAAAAAGAGCCTATAATAACAAGAGTTTTTGTACTAAATTTTTTTACTGTATAAGTTGCAAAAGTAGCACCGAAGATCATTATTAGTGAGTTTATTAAAAGAGCATAACTTAAAATAACAGGAGAAAAAGTTACACCTACGTAAAGGCCTAAAAAATTTTGAAATAACATATATATAAAAAAACACAACATATAAGATATAAAAATTGTTAGCATAACAGTTGATGTAAACTGGGTTAGTATTGCTACTACACTTTTTTTATTATTAAGCACACTCTCTTTTTTTATTAGAATAAATTGCATAAGAGTAGTTATGATGAATAAAATAGCGACTATTTTAAATAAAATACTAGGATAAGTATCTATAAAAGGAGCTGCAATCAGAGGACCTATAGACATCCCCAAATTACCAGCACTGCTTAGAAGAGAGAAGGATAATTCGCGATCTTTTTCTTCAACAAGCAGTGCGATGTATGCTTTTGCTGAGGGTAAATAAAATATTGTTCCTATACTAATAACTATTAGGGCAATTATTATTAAAAAGTAACTATCTACAGATATAGAAAGAATTATAAACCCAAGAGTTCTTATGCTAAGACCAAGAATCATAGCATTTTTTAGACCAAATTTTTCTGCCCAAAGTCCACCAAAAATGGATCCTGAAAATTGAATTAATAAAGTAACTGATAAAATTAAACCAATAGTTTCAATAGGTATACCTAATTTTATATTAAGATAATATGTCATGAAAGGCATTATCATAAAACTACCAAGAGTAATAAAACTAGAGGCAAAAATTAGAAAAAACAACAAAGGATACTTCTTAAAAAGCTTATACACGTTCATAAGTTGAACTCCACACTGTATTATCTTCATATAGTATTTGGATACTAGAACATATATTATTAAGTAACTCATAAACAGTATCAATTGTTTGAGAGGCTATGATCACTATTCCTTTATTACTTGTATAAGTTAAAAAATTATCAATACTGTCACCTTTTTGTAATTTCAAGCTATATTCAACAACACCTTCAATGCTATTTATATCTTTTTTTATGATTACTTCTTTTACTATACCAGATTTTGGAAGAATAAATAACAAAGCAGCAATAGTTTTTGTAGGCAATAGGAAATCAGTGGTTATTATATTATTTAACAGAGTATTATAATAGTACTTAAATTGAGATATACCTGTAGTAAGATTTATCATTTCCCATATGCGAGATCCTCCAACACGAGTTTGGCTTTCTATAATATAAGGAATAAAAGTTTTATTATCAATCATAAATTCTGTATGGGCAACACCATTTTTTAATTCTATTTTATCGAGAAAATTAAATATAAGAATTTTTATTTCTTTTAATTTTTCATAATCAATTTGTGCAGGGACAATAATATGAGAAAAAATTGACAAGCTTTTATTAAATAGATGCTGTGCAGAGGTAGCAATCAAAGAGTGTGAGCCATTGCAAGATACAGTTTCAGCACTATAAACAATATCAGATCTGATATATTTTTCTGCTATTAGGGGATATTTAATATCTTCGGTAATATTGTTTTGATCATTAAACATTTTAATACCTTCACTACCAACACCATTAGTGGGTTTTAAAATAATAGTATCACCCAGTTTTTTATAAAAAGAATTCACATCATCAATATTATGACATAGCTTCCAAGGTATTGATAAATTTGTGGTTTCTAATACCATTCTCATTAATTCTTTATTTCTAGTTAATAAAGTAGGATGTAACTCTATACCTTTTATATTTAAAATTTTGCCTATTATAGCAGCTGTGTCTAATCCAAATTCAGTGAAAGATACAACAAAATCAAATGCTCTTTTTTTATTGTAATATTCTGCAAAGAATAAACATAACCCAATATTTTTAATATCAATATTTTCAATAAAATGACATTTTTGTAAAACCTCAGTTTTTAATAAGTCACTTTTGCAATCTCCAAAAAATGATACTAAAAACCCCATCTCTAAAGCATCCTTTAAGATTTCATTCCATCCACCTATTACAAGGATATGCTTCATTTAATTTACTCCATATGGACTTTAATTTTATTTAGTGCACTCACTAGATGATACAAAGCTAATTCGGAGTTTGTAGCAGTAGTTTCTAATATAGAGACACAAGAACGTTGATCTAGCATATTGGATACTAAGCTACCCTCTTTTAATACAGGAAATAAAGTTGGATTTGCAGGTAGTGAAGCTAAGCGTTCTTTTCCAAGTATTCCACAATATGTTCCCGCGTGCTCAGGGTAAAGAAGATACATAGCCTTAGCACATGTGTAGTCTAAGTTATGATCCATTAATTGTGGTCTTATATCAAGGGCACAATCAAGCATAGCCTCATATACGTTAATGTTTAGTATCTCAGATAAAGATTGACCAATTAATACTCCTCCTATTCTTGGATTAACTTCTACTAAAGCACAAATTCCATCTTTTTTTAGTATGAATTCTGTATGTGAAAAACCCCTATCATAATCTAGGGCTTTTAAAGTATTTTTTATAAAATCAACAATTTTAGTATAAGTTATAGGATCAAATGTAATGGGAGTGGCGAGCATCAGCTCTCTAAATTCAGGTTCTGCAGATAAAAAGCGACCAGTAATAGCTAGAACCTTAGTTTCATTTTTAAAAGTAATACTTTCTGCACTAAACAATGTACCTTCTATATATTCTTCTACTAAAATTTCTCCCTTTAACAGCTCAGTACTAATTACTTTAATGATTCTATTGAAATCATCTTTATTATTAGCTAAAAAAACATTAGCACTGCCAGTGCCACTGCTATCCTTAATTATAAAAGGGGGATGCATCTCTTTTATTATATTTTCCCAAGAAGTTTTTTCATTAACAATGCTAGCTTTTATACTAAAAAGATTGGCTTGTTTCGATTTTTCTCTAGCTATATCTTTATTTCTACAGGATAAGAGTGCAGATTTTCTTAAAAAAGGTAGATTATATTTTTCTGTAATTGCTAAAGCCGTATTAGAGAATGTATCTGTTGAGCTTATAAAGCCAGCCACACTATCTTTAATTTCATCAAAAACAGCCAAGACATCAGTAATATTTAAGGTATTAACTGTTATTATTTCTAATTTATCTATCTTACTTAATGAGAAGTTATAAAAAGAGGGATCTTTAGATAGCAAAGTAGGGGTATAGCCTTTTTTAATAATTGCTTCTACTAAATACTCTAAGCCAAATGTGAGAAATTCTAATATTACTATACGATTTTTAGTCATTATTATTTATCCTTTTTAAATAGTTACTTATATTTTCAATTTCATATAAGACCAAGGTAACTCAAGTGAGGATTCACAGATTTTTAATAGAATTAGATACCTATAATTATACATTTTATGCGATACTTATTACAAGCTAAAGAATAAATATTTCATAGAAAAATATCAAAACAGATAAAATATTGTTATAATTGAAGGCTATGAGGCTGGAAAGCTTAACAATTGCCCCTATACTTCTTAGCACAATAATATAAGTTTCCTAATATCTCAGTAGACTCGGCAATTAATAGTAGAAACAAACTTTTTATGAGGCAAGCTCATCAGATATTTAATACTCCTCATCCAAAATTCAGATATGTTCCAACTATTGATGAAGCTTTAGAAAGTGCAAAATCTTTTGGATTTTCCATCATTTTAAAACCTATTTTTGGGGTAAGTAGCCAATTTATTCATAAAATTAACAATGAAAAAGATAAAAATTAAGGTTGTATTTTATTAGTGGTTACTGTAGACTTTTAAGATATAATAAAAGAAATCACCATGATTAAATTAGTTATAATTTTTGCGATAGCAATTATTTCTATATACTTTGCGACATCAGAGATTTCCGTATATTTTCTTTTGGATAATATTAAGATTCGCTTAGAAAGTATTATAGAATTCGTAAGGGACAATTTTTTATTATCATCATTTTTGTATATGTTATTTTACATACTAGCATTAATTACATTTATTCCTGTGGCGTCTATACTGACGCTTTTAGCAGGATCACTATTTGGTTTATTTTGGGGTAGTATTTTAGTTTCATTTGCCTCTACTATTGGTGCTACACTATCTTTTTTAATCGCAAGATACATTTTAAAAGATTATTTTGAAAAGAAATTCTCTACTGTTTTAAATATTATCAATTCCAATATAACCAGCAAAGAGGCTTATAAGTATTTATTTTTTCTAAGATTAAATCCTGTAATATCATATACTGCAATAAATATTGCTTTAGGATTGACTAAAATTAATACAACGACATTTTATATAATTTCACAAATAGGGGCTTTGCCTGGGACTATCATTTATGTTAATGCGGGTAGAAGTTTAGTTAATATTAATAGTTTAAAAGATGTAGTTTCATTAGATGTGTTTGTTTCTTTAAGTTTACTATCACTAACACCATTTTTCTTAGGGTTTTTCACTAATAAAATACAACAAATAATTTTATATAAAAAATATAAAAAACCATCTAAATTTGATTGTGATATTCTTATTATTGGAGGAGGAGCGGCTGGCCTTGTAAGTGCTTATAGTGCTGCTTTTGTTAAATCTAAAGTGATTTTGATAGAAGCTGATAAAATGGGAGGAGATTGCTTAAATGAGGGTTGTGTGCCTTCCAAAGCTTTTATTCATATAACAAGCACACTGATAAATTATACAAATCCCTTTGATGAAAGTAATCAGAGAGATTTTGAGCGTGTTAGGGAGTATATTAAAAAAACAATTAATAGTATTTCTTACAAAGACTCAGAGGTAAGGTATACACAAGAAATAGGGGTTAGTGAGGTTATCAAAGGTAAAGCACATATTGTTTCACCCTATCAGGTGTCAGTAAATGGTAGGATTATTAACACAAAAAATATTGTGTTAGCAACAGGAGCGTCACCTTCTGTGCCTAATATTAAGGGATTTGCGCAGTGTAATTATCTAACTTCTAAGAATCTATGGGATATGGATAAATTGCCGCAAAACATGATAATTTTAGGGGCAGGACCCGTAGGAATAGAGGTTGCAACTTGTTTTGCTAAGCTTGGCTCAAAGGTAACTATCATTGAAAAAGGCAACACTATATTGCCTAAAAGTGAGCCTGAGGCAAGGGAGGTTATTTCAAAGATATTACAAGAATTAGGGATAAAGTTAATTTTAGATACTAATATAACAGAAATTGTTTCTTCCCATGACCATCATATTGCTTATATTACTAATGAGATTACAAAGATGGAAGATGAAATATTCTTTGATAAAATAATGGTGGCCATTGGTAGACGTCCTAATGTAACAGGATTTGGCTTAGAAGGCTTAAATTTAGAGCTTACAGATAAGGGAGCAGTTAAAACCAATCAGTATTTACAAACAAATTACCATAATATTTTCGCTTGTGGTGACGTGGTTTCTAATTATCAATTTACACATGTTGCTGCCTTTGAAGCACCAATTGTCGTGCAAAATGCCTTATTTGGATTTATTAAGAAATCTAAAGTTAACTATAAAGCTATACCTTCAGTAATTTATGCTCCTAAGGAAGTAGCACAAGTTGGTCTTACAGAGGAGCAAGCAAAGAAACAAAATATAGATTATGCTGTTGCTTTTGAATCTATAAAAGAGGTAGATCGTGCCATCACTACTTCTGAGTTGGATGGGTTTATTAAGATAATTATTAATAAAAATAATAACAAAATTCTTGGCACTACTATAGTATGCTCAAGGGCAGGGGAAATGATAGCTGAGTATACAATGGCTATCAGATTAGGGCTTAGGATAAGTGCTATTTATAATAATATCTATTCTTATCCTACTTATTCTGAGGTAGGTAAGATTACCTTGCAAAAATATAGAGCAAGCATACTAAATACTAAAATATTTAAGATGTTTAGATTTTTACATAAAATGCGTAATTTAATTAATTAATCAGTCAAAGGAGTTATATCATGCTAAAATTAAGTAAGTTATCGTTTCATCTAGGAATTTTTACTATGTTTTTTCTTTCAAATTATGTTTTTAGTAATAAAGCTCAGGCTGAACAAGAAAAAAGCATACCACCTAATGCCAAAATTGCCATAGTTGCAGGAGGGTGTTTTTGGTGTATAGAAAGTGATTTTCTCAAAGTAAAAGGAGTTTATGATACTAAGGTAGGTTACATAGGTGGTAGTAGTAAAAATCCAACTTATAATGATGTTTCTGCTCAAACAAAAGTAGGACAAGGACATTATGAGGCACTGAAAATTTATTATGATCCCATGATATTAACTTATTACGATATAATAGATTATTTCTTTAAACATATTAACCCAATAGATGGAGGAGGTCAATTTTGTGACAGAGGATTACAATATTCAACAGCTATATTTTATTTAACGGAAGAGGAAAAACAAATCAGTGATAATTATATAAAGAAACTTCAAGATGGTAATCTTTTGGATGGGAGTATACAAACAAAAGTTATAAAAGCAAATACATTTTGGTTAGCTGAAGATTATCATCAAAAATATGCACTTGTAAATCCCTTAAGGTATTCCTTTTATAGGAAAACATGCGGTAGAGATAGTAAAATTGCTACGGTTTGGGAAAAGTATCATAGAACCAAACAGTCATAGAGAGTAGCAATGTTAGATAAAACAATTTCTCTGTTATACAAGCGATGGATAAATGGATTTGCTACATTTTTAGCTAGTAAATCTGTTAGTGCAAATTACGTGACTATGGCTGGGTTTTTACTGGGGATCTCTGCAGTACCTGCTATTATCAGTGGGCAATATTTTTTAGCACTAATGTTTATTTTACTTAACAGATTATGTGATGGATTAGATGGCTTGCTAGCTGTAAAAACTAAAATAACTGCTTTGGGGGGATTTATTGATATTACTTTTGATTTTATTTTCTATAGTAGTATCCCTGTAGCATTTGGATTGCTTGATCCTAATAAAAATGCGCTACCAGCTCTAATTTTAGTATATAGCTTTTTAACTACGGGGACTTCTTTTTTAGCCTCGGCTGTGGTGGCTGAAAAATATAAAATAGAAAACAATTTTTATGTTAATAAATCATTTTATTACTCCATTGGCTTAATAGAGGCAACAGAAACGACCATATTTTATATAATTATTTGTTTGTTTCCCAATGTTTTTCCTATTGCTGCATATGTATTTGGATCTTTGTGTTTTATCACTACCTTTATCAGAATACTTAATATGATTATTCTCTATAAGAAATTCAATATATAAACTAGTATGGCTCAAATGCGATGATATATACGCATAATATAGCTATTACTGCAAAAGCTGTTTGTACATACCATTTCCCTTCTTTATATTTTGTGCTACCTAAAACCATAGTTGGCAGGTATGATAGCATGCCGAATAAAAAGGCATAACTTACTCCAAGAATAGAAAATGAAAAAACAAACATAAAATCCATAAATGCGTAGGTTGCTCCTGATAAAATAATCATCTTATCACTTAAAAAGCTGAAATTCTTTATTATTTTCTGCTTAATTAGTGCTATAAATAATAGAAAAGCCACGATATTTGATAATGCAAGATGAACAAACCAATTGCTTGCTCTAATTCCAATGTAATCTATCACTATTAATAAAGATAATCCTATGATACATGATAATAACACTTTTAGTTTCTTATCAAATATTATTTTCTTTCCAGGACCATATATATAAAACACTAGTGAGCAAAGTGCTATTACTACAATTGGTAAAATTAATGTTTTTTCACCAAATATAAAGTGATTTATTAATGAGCCAATACCTAAGCTAACAAAAGCCAAATAAGAACTTCCAGAAACCGTAGATAAATCAAGATTTCTTGCTCCTGAATTTAAAAGAAAAACTATTATTCCTTTCATGATCCCAATCAATATGGTGATTTCAATAACTATATTGTTAGGTTTATTATTTTTGATTGTATCCCAAAAAGAAAAATGAGAATAATAATAATTAACGTAACTTGGATGCCATAAATTTATAAGTGCTTTAGATAATAATAAAACTCCAATGCAAGAAAAAATAGCTGGTATAGCGCCAGCTTCAAAATGATTACTATAACGGGACGCTGTATATTTTTGTAAAATATCCCTAAAAGAGTAACCAAAAACAATAATAAAAATTAAAATTACGGCTAACAGAGAAAACATCATTAAATCCTAACAAGTAATGGCTATTACGGTTCTTACTTATTTATACTACAAGTTATAACATTAGTAAATATTGCTCTTTATAATAATAATTACTGCAAATATAAAATTAATAAGTTATTATAATCACACGCTAGGGTGTTAGATGTTAAATAGAGACCTTGCCTGTCATTATTTTACATAGCCCTTGCATAAAATCTAATATAGGAGTTTTAACTATGGGTATATTTTTTAAGAAGGCATTAACAGTTGTAATATGTTTTTTATTGATGCTATCTATCAGTATTGAATCAGCACTAGCATGTACACGTATTCTTCTGAAAAATGATTTGGGAGTTATTGTTGGTAGAAATATGGATTGGTACGACGCTAATAATACTAAGTATAAGATTATTACCATGCCAAAGGGCATAGCTAGAAATGGAGGGGTTGATACTAATCCACTTGAGTGGAAATCTAAGTATGGTAGCCTTGTAATTTCAATTTACGATATTGGAACCGTTGATGGTATGAATGAAAAAGGGCTAAGTGCGAGCTTGCTGTATCTGCCAGGCACAGATTATGGTAAAAGGGATGCCTCAAGAAAAGGACTTTTTGCTACTATCTGGACACAATTTTTCTTGGATAATTTTTCATCTGTAAAAGAAGCAGTAAAATATTTAAAGAAAAACAACATTCAGATAGTTACCTTAACATTACCTGGACATGCTATTGAATCTGGATTGCATATTTCCCTACAAGATAAAAGTGGTGATAGTGCTATTTTAGAATATATAAAGGGTGAGTTAGTTATTCATCATGGTACGGAATATAAAATATTAACTAATCAACCTGCATATACTGAGCAACTTGAAAACTTAAAGCAATATAAGGGCTTTGGCGGTGAGTTAGAAATACCTGGAGGATCTACGCCAAAAGATAGATTTGTAAGAGCAAATCATTATTTATCTCTAGCTATGAAACCAAAAAATAATGATGATAATTTAAAAATGATGTTTGGCTTTCTTGGCAATGCTGCGCAGCTAATGATAAAAACTTTAGCAGAAGAATCTCCTAATACTTCACCAACACAGTATTCAATTATTTTTGATTTAACAAATTCAAAATTATATATGAAAATGACAGTATTTAATTCTTTAGTTACAGTTGATATGAAAAAATTAAACTTTAAGGAAGGAGCTAAGCAACAAGTATTTGACGTGCAAAAAACTGATGTTCGTACGGATATTACAGATGATTTTGATACTCTAGAAACTCCGTTTAATTTTGCAACAGAAACAAGCTTTAGGAACGTGAAAAAATTCTAAGGCTTAATTAGTGCTTTTGAGAGGGGGAAGATTGCAAGGTCTTCCCTTTTTTTTGTATTAATTAATTATTTTTGCAAGAGTTAGAATCTAGCACAGAGGAGATATTTAAGAAAGATATAATACTTATTAATTGCACATATTGAAGTAGATAGTAAAAAGATTTTCATATTATTTAATTTTGCATAAGAGAGTTTATAATCAGCTATGGATCAATTGTAATATAAGGTATTTGTTAAGGGTAATAGTAAGAATAAGATGTGTTTTATTGTGGTGAAGTTGAGAATAATATGAGGTGTATTAAGAGGAGCAATCAATTTTGTAGTTGTAATATAATATTAAAGAAACTATATTTAATGACATATTTATAAAGAGGAGAATAATGTAGCGATGAAAATCAGGAATATAGCAATAATAGCGCACGTTGATCATGGGAAAACAACGCTTGTAGATGAACTGTTGAAGCAAAGTGGGACTTTCAGAGACAATCAACTTGTTGAAGTAAGGATGATGGATTCAAATGATTTAGAGAAAGAGAAAGGGATAACAATATTAGCAAAATGCACTTCTGTACATTATAAAGATTATAAGATAAATATAATAGATACGCCGGGACATGCGGATTTTGGAGGAGAAGTTGAAAGGATACTGGGAATGGTGGAGGGAGTTATTTTATTAGTAGATTCTCAAGAAGGACCAATGCCACAAACAAGATTTGTAACCTCAAAGGCGTTGTCCTTAGGATTAAAACCGGTAGTATTAATTAACAAAATGGATAAAGCGGATCGTAGACCACAGGAAGTTTATAATGAAGTATTTGATTTATTTGTCAATTTAGGAGCCACAGATTCTCAGTTAGATTTTCCAATATTGTATGCGGCAGCGAGGGATGGATGGGTGTCAAAAGTAGAGGAGAAAGAGAAATCTGATGTATCAGCATTATTTGAGACAGTTATTTCTCATATAGAAGAGCCAACAGTGGATCTAGAGGCAAAGTTCGCCATGGTAACTACAATGATTGATTATGATGATTATGTAGGTAGATTATTAACTGGAAAGGTTACTAGTGGTAGTGTTAAGGTTGGGGATAGTTTTAAGGCACTTGACCGCAGTGGCGCTTTGGTTGAGAAAGCAAAAGTTTCAAAACTTATGGTATTTGAGGGGCTTACGAAGAAGGTAGTTGAGGAAGCTTACGCTGGAGATATTATTTGTTTAGCTGGTTTCACAAAGGCTACGGTATCAGATACAATATGTGATCTTGAGATAGAGACACCGCTTTATGCTAAGCCAATAGATCCACCGGTATTATCTATGACCTTTTCAGTAAATGATTCTCCACTTGCAGGAAAAGACGGTAAGAAGCTAACGTCAAGAGTAATAAGAGATAGATTATTAAAAGAGCAAGAAGTAAATGTTTCAATTAAAGTAAAAGAGACAGATAATGCAGACACATTTGAGGTATCGGCTAGGGGTGAGTTGCAGTTGGCAGTATTAATTGAAACCATGCGCAGAGAGGGGTTTGAGTTATTAATAGGGCGTCCTAAGGTGTTAATTAAGGAAGAAGGTAGGGTTAAGCTTGAGCCTATGGAATATGTGCAGGTTGATGTAGATGAAGAATTTGCAGGAACAATTATAGATGCATTACAGAAAAGAAAGGCTAGAATAGAAGAGATGTATACTACGGCCGATGCTAAGCAAAGGATAGTATTTGTTGCTCCTACAAGAGGGTTAATAGGTTATTATTCAAGATTTTTAACAGATACAAGGGGTACTGGTACTATGTCTCGTTTATTCCACTCTTATGATGAATGGAAGGGAGTTATTGAGAGTAGATTTAAGGGTGTTTTAATATCGATGGCACAAGGGAAATCGGTTGGATATGGTTTGTTTCATTTAGAGGATAGAGGTATTTTATTCATAGGGGCTGGAGAGGAGACATATGTTGGAATGATTATTGGAGAGCATTCAAAAGATAACGATTTAGAGGTAAATCCTATGAAATCTAAGCAACTAAGTAATGTTAGATCTTCTGGTAAGGATGATAGTATAGCTTTAACTCCTTGTAAAAGATTAACTTTAGAGGAGGCAATATCTTATATTGAAGAAGATGAGTTAATAGAGGTAACTCCAAGTGTGTTGCGTTTACGCAAAATGTATTTAGATCCTAATGAAAGAAAGAAATATCAGAGACAAAAATAAAAGTACTTTAATTAGTAGCATAAAAAAAGGAGGGACAAATAAGTCCCTCCTTAAGCTATATAAAAGCTTCAGCTCACTTAGAATGTAAATTTATAATACATACCAAGGTCAGCATTAGCTGAGGATTTAAATCTCTCAACTTTTTCTGTTTTTTTCTCTTCTTTATTTTTAGAAGTAAGCTTTGGCATAAAGCTGATTGAAGATTTCAAACCAACACTATGATTTTTAGTTATAGCAAATTCATAACCAGCACCTGCTAAATACTCAATAGTATTTAGGGTCTGCTTTTGAGTATTATTAGAATCCCTTACACTTAAGTTAATTCTGGTAACCCCAATTCCTAAGCTACCTAATATAGTATGTTGATCAGCGAAAGTTGTTTTAAGCACAGCGTTAAGATTAACATTGTTTGCAGATACTTTCATTAGTTTGTCTGTGCTATCAACGTCAGCTTTCAAAATAGCCGTATCCTCAGCAGTAAGATCAGAATCATTAGCTAGCGATATAGCATCCCCATTAAATCCTCTTTTGTAAGGATGCTTTATAAAATGCTTATAACCAACCTCAATGGCAAAATTTTCATCTATATTATAACCTATAAAAACATTTGCAGCATAACCTGATCTGGTAGAAATGTTATTTTGCTCATTAAACTTTTTTCCTAAGTTATTTTTCACATTAGCGGACATACCAACACCAGTACCAATATATAGATCCTCAGCAGATAATTTTGTAAATCCAACTAATACGAATATAGCAACCAATATGATTGTATGATTGAATATTTTTTTCATTCATTAACTCCTTAATTAAATTATAATATATATTATATATACAGTGATAGGGTAGCTTCATATGCTTGCAACAACAATAGTAAAATATTTATACATAAATATTTTACTCTATATTTGGCTACAAAGAGGCTTAAATATGGGGTGCAAGAAATACAACCTTTAATTTAGTATGAATTTAATGTAATATTGCGATAAAATATAGGTTTAGTGTATTGTGGTGAATTATTTTTTAGCAATATTTATCAGATTGGTAATAATAATAATAGTGATGCCAATGGTGCTGTAGAAGGAGGGTAATGTATTAAAAAGAATGATACCGAATATAATTCCCCAAATAATCTGAGTATACTGCATAGAGACTATAGATTGGATATAGCCTTTTTGATAGGAGAGCATAAAAAATATCATGCCCAAGGCAGCGGTAAGACCGCCAAAAAACACTAAAATAATAATTTGAGGATTTGTGGTAATGAATAGGGTTTTTTGTGTAAAAATAAAGTATAAAGAAGCTACAAAAAAACTTAGTAACACATTATAAATAGCAATAGTTATGGTTTTTTCCGCAGGCATATATTTTTTCACTACTAAGCCACTAAGAGCATTAGTTATGCTTATACCAAGACCAGCGAGCAGACCTATTAAAGGCAGAGGATTAGAGGAGAAAGACCAAATTTCAATTGATATTAGCACTCCCAAAAAGCCTAAAACAATCAAAATTATTTTAGTGATATTAGGTTTTTCCATAAAGAAAATGATACTCAAAAATGTTGTTATAATTGGTTGAATAAATGCTAGAGAGTAGAAAATATGGAAAGGAAGATGGGAGATAGCAATCAAAGAGCATATGGTATTCAGCAATGAAAAAATAGATCGAATAAATACAGGGATAGCATTAGTAGTTTTAAGGAAGGCCAGTGAAAAATTTGAAGTAAATATGCCAAGGGGGATAAGGCATATTAGTATTGCAAGATCTAGCCAAAACATGTAAGAAAAGAAGGGAATATTAATGTAGGAAAAAAGGAATTTATTTATCAAATCCATAAAAGCAAAACAGGTATATGATAAAAAAGATAATAAGATTGCGAAAGGAAGCTTATTATCAGGATTAAGAAGATTTTTCATTTTTATACATATTAAGGAGAGTTGCAATGATGATGATCGAGGCACCTAAAATTGTAGTAAAGGTTGTTTTGTCGTTAAAAATAATATAGCCAAATAGAAGTCCCCAAATTAATTGGGTATATTGAATGGGAGCAATAAAATTAGTAACGCCGTTTTGGTAAGCTTTTAAAAATAAAGATGAGCCAATTATGGTGCCTAAGCCGCTAATCAATATCACAATTATTGTATGAATAGTAGGGATTTCATTTTTAATAATATTAAGAGTATTAAGTGGATTATCAACTAGGATCAAGATTAAGGAAAGTAGGAATCCAGAGCAAATAACGTAGAAAGTGGCAGAGTATGGATTTTCATCTTGTAAATATTTTCTGCCAATTATGGCAGAGAGAGCACCGGTGGATGCAACAATAAGTGTAAGAATGACGCCAATAAGCTTAAAATCAGATTCTACGTTTGGTCGCACTACAATAATAACACCAATAAAGCCTGTAGTTATTGCAATTATTTTAATCAAATTAATAGTTTCTTTTAGAAAAAGCACACCCATAGTTATAATAAGGATAGGCATAATAAAAGTGATAGAATAGAAGATATCCAAAGGCAAGTACTTAAGAGCCATAGTGACAGAAAATTGATTGGCTGCTAGAATGAGGCATCTAAAGGCGACCATAGGTTTATTTTTAATTATAAAGAAAGATTTTTTATAAAGGAGTGAGCCTAGGATTAAAAAGACTAGTACTCCTGTTAATTTAATATAAGTAAAAAATAAAACGGGATTAATAAGATTGTTGTGCAGAGCATATCTGGTTGCAGTATTGGCAATGGCAAAAGATAGGAAAGAGAAAGTTATTATTATAGCGGCCAAAGTGTTATTGCTTTTCAAGGTATCCATAATCTTTCCTACATAGTTATTGATCAAGAAGGTAAGAGGAATGTTATATTAATATGGCATAGGAGTCAAATTTAGCAAAATTAGCAATAACTGTGCAATCAGAGAGAGAGAGAGTATGTTGTTAAATATTATTTAATAGCTTTAATAAAATTATCAATTATTGTGGATAATAGTGAGAAGAAGTTATTATTAAATAGAATAAAAAATAAAGCTATAAAGCTATAAAGCTATGAAAGTGATAGGAGTTATTTTGAATATAAATTTATATAAAAAAGAGTTGACAAGGGAGTAATAAAATTATAGTCTTCTTTAAGTTGGTTATAAGAAGCTTACTTTAAATAAGTGGCGTATACTTTGGTGGGGAATTTTTTATGTCTTTAATTATCAGAAACATAAAAAAAGTAATCCATCTTGATCTGAAACAATAAAATTAAGCCCTACACAAGCTTAATTATTGCCTAATATCAAAATAAGGTATAAAGTAATCCAACTTAGTGTGACCGAAAGTTAAATTATGTGAATACAATGTACCCTGTTGAGATTAATAAAATCCTTAACAGCAAGTATGTTGATTCGGAAAAAATTATAAAGAAAAAGAGAGATCAAAATAACTGAAGAAGTTAAAAAGTTTAATTTTTGGTGACAATTAAAAATTAATATCAAAAACTACAAATTTTTTATCTTTTGCAACGTTATTAACGTAAAAGTATCTGATTGGATAAACTTATATGTTTAATTAGAATCTGCTTCTTATACGTAAAAAAAATTAGTACAAATGCTTATGAATTATTAGTTTTGTAGAGCTAATGAAATTAATTGATGCATGAAATATAACATCAAGTGATAAAAATTGCTTTGAAGATTAACTAATTTATTAGTGTTCCTAATGAAATGTATGAGAAAAAAGAAAATAATTGGAAATTAAAGTAACTAGTAAGATAGGTATTACAAAATTTAGTAAGGTTTTGAAATGATAAAAAAAGTAGTGAAAGATAATATATTAATAATTATCACCGAGCATGCAATCTCAAGAAAGGAAGGGCACTAGATGGATGCCTTGGCACAATAAGGCGAAGAAGGACGTGTTAATCTGCGAAAAGCCCAGGGTAGTTGATAAAGAACGTTAATCCTGGGATGTCCGAATGGGGGAACCCATCTCTATAGAGATACTATTTATCTGTAAGGGTAGATAGGGCGAAACGTGGTGAACTGAAACATCTAAGTAACCACAGGAAAAGATATCAAAAGATATTCCCTTAGTAGTGGCGAGCGAAGAGGGATTAGCCTAATAGAACATATAAGGAAGTAGAACAGACTGGGAAGTCTGACCATAGGGGGTGAAAGTCCCGTATACGTAGGAAAGTATGTTTGAACAAGTAGGGCGGGACACGAGAAATCCTGTTTGAAGAAGGGGGGACCATCCTCCAAGGCTAAATACTAGATTGTGACCGATAGTGAACAAGTACCGTGAGGGAAAGGTGAAAAGAACCCCGAGAGGGGAGTGAAATAGACCTGAAATCTGGTGCCTACAAGCAGTCAGAGCGGACGCAAGTCTGTGATGGCGTACCTTTTGCATAATGAGTCAGCGAGTTAATGTTGCAAGCGAGCTTAAGTCGATAGATGTAGGCGTAGCGAAAGCAAGTTTTAAAAGAGCGAATAGTTTGCAGTATTAGACCCGAAACCCGGGCGATCTAGTCATGAGCAGGTTGAAGGCAAGGTAACACTTGCTGGAGGACCGAACTCACTTCTGTTGCAAAAGAAGGAGATGACTTGTGACTAGGGGTGAAAGGCCAATCAAGCCGGGAGATAGCTGGTTCTCCGCGAAAACTATTGAGGTAGTGCGTCATACGAACACCTTAGGGGGTAGAGCACTGGATAGGCTAGGGGGTATACCAACCTACCAAACCTAACCAAACTCCGAATACCTAAGAGTGATATATGGCAGACAGTCCATGGGTGCTAAGGTCCGTGGACGAGAGGGAAACAGCCCAGACCCACAGCTAAGGTCCCTAAATTATGGTTAAGTGTGAAAGAAAGTGGAAAGACCAAGACAGCCAGGAGGTTGGCTTAGAAGCAGCCATCCTTTAAAGAAAGCGTAATAGCTCACTGGTCTAGACAAGTTTTTCTGCGTCTAAGATGTAACGGGGCTAAAACCATATACCGAAGCTAGGGAATATAGTTTTACTATATTGGTAGCGGAGCGTTCCATAGGTCAATGAAGTGGGATTGTAAAGTTCCATGGAGATATTGGAAGTGAGGATGCTGACATAAGTAACGATAAAAAAAGTGAGAAACTTTTTCGCCGTAAATCCAAGGTTTCCTACGCAAGGTTAATCCGCGTAGGGTTAGTCGACCCCTTAGGCGAGGCCGAAAGGCGTAGTTGATGGGAATCAGGTTAAAATTCCTGAACCAGTTGGAGATGACGAATTTAATGGTATGTAATGTCTTAACGGATTGATGTTGCGTATAGTTAGGTTCCAGGAAATAGTCCCAACGGAGATCGTACCGTAAACCGACACAGGTGGATGAGTAGAATATACTAAGGCGCTTGAGAGAATGATGCTGAAGGAACTCGGCAAATTGACTTTGTAACTTCGGGAGAAGGAGTCCCCTAAGGAAGGCAACTTTCATAGGGGGGCACAGAATAGGTGGTAGCGACTGTTTAATAAAAACACAGGGCTCTGCGAACTCGTAAGAGGAAGTATAGGGTCTGACGCCTGCCCGGTGCTGGAAGGTTAAGGTGAGATGTGAAAGCATTGATCTGAAGCCCCAGTAAACGGCGGCCGTAACTATAACGGTCCTAAGGTAGCGAAATTCCTTGTCGGGTAAGTTCCGACCTGCACGAATGGCGTAACGACTTCCACACTGTCTCCAGCATCAACTCAGTGAAATTGAACTCTCCGTGAAGATGCGGAGTACCCGCGGTTAGACGGAAAGACCCCGTGCACCTTTACTATAGCTTTACATTGGCATGATGAGACGGATGTGTAGGATAGGTGGGAGACGAAGAAGTTATTACGCTAGTAATGATGGAGTTGTCCTTGAAATACCACCCTTTTGTTTTGTTATGTCTAACTGAGGCAAGAGAACCTTGTCCAGGACCGTGTATGGTGGGTAGTTTGACTGGGGCGGTCACCTCCCAAAGAGTAACGGAGGTGTGCAAAGGTAGGCTCAGACTGGACGGAAATCAGTCGGTGAGTGTAATGGCAAAAGCCTGCCTGACTGCGATATCGACAGATAGAGCAGAGACGAAAGTCGGTCATAGTGATCCGGTGGTTCTGAATGGAAGGGCCATCGCTCAACGGATAAAAGGTACGCCGGGGATAACAGGCTGATACCGCCCAAGAGTTCAAATCGACGGCGGTGTTTGGCACCTCGATGTCGACTCATCACATCCTGGGGCTGTAGCAGGTCCCAAGGGTTTGGCTGTTCGCCAATTAAAGTGGTACGTGAGTTGGGTTTAGAACGTCGTGAGACAGTTCGGTCCCTATCTGCCGTGGGCGTAGGATATTTGAGAGGAGCTGTCCTTAGTACGAGAGGACCGGGATGGACACACCTCTGGTGAGCCTGTTGTCACGCCAGTGGCATGGCAGGGTAGCTATGTGTGGCAGAGATAACTGCTGAAAGCATCTAAGCAGGAAACTCGCCTCAAGATTAGATATCCCTTAGAGCCGTTGTAGACTACAACGTTGATAGGTTGGGTGTGGAAGCATAGTAATATGTGAAGCTAACCAATACTAATAGCTCGATAGACTTGAGTTTGTACGCATGCTCGGTGATAATTATTAATTGTGTTATGGATGATTTATTGTGATATATACAAAAGTAGATATAGAAATGATGATATTTGTAGGATGGTAATAATGGAGCCAGATATTTATAGGAATATGGATAGTATTTAGATTTAATATAGTTGTATAGAGATATATGATAGAAGAATTTAGATAGGCAAAAGCGAAACTTTTTAATTTTTCAGGGTATATAAGTTGATTTACTATAAGTTTAGAGAAGGCTGATAGTAGATTATAAAGATAGTACAATGTTTTGATTAATTTTTTTCTTTATAGTTTTATTTCGATGTTACTGTAGATGGTCTGTTGAAGCAATTAAGCGTGGGCAGAGTATGTAGAGTAAGAGGTTTAAATTTTCTATCTAGTAGGCTTGGTGATTATAGCAAAGGTGCAACACTTGAAACCATTCCGAACTCAGCGGTGAAACCCTTTAGCGCCGATGGTACTGCATCTTAAGGTGCGGAAGAGAAGGTCGTTGCCAGGCCTACTAGGTAGAAAGGCTATGTTATAATTAAGCATAGGAAAGATGGACTGTTGATATTCACATAGGTTAAAATGTGTGCCCTTTATATTTAGTGATAAGATACATCATTAAATATAAAGGGTTTTTTGTTTTTTGTGCTACTTATGAGAGCAAGAGGTAGTTAAAATTTGAGATAAAAATAGATGATTAAAAGATATGAAGTTTTTTTGTTGTAAATTTTAATAGTAGGTAGTTTGTTGAAGTAAAGCATGGTAAGAGTAAGTAGAGTAAGAGGTTTAGGATTTCTATGCAGGAGGGTTTGATGATTATAGCAAAGGAGCAACAGATGGGAGCATTGGGAGCTTTCAGAAGTGAACCCCTTTAGCAGTGAAGGGGGGGGTGTGTAGTGCATCTTAAGGTGCAACAAGAGAAGGTCGTTGCCAGGCCTACTAGGTAGAAAGGCTATGTTATAATTAAGCATAGGAAAGATGGACTGTTGATATTCACATAGGTTAAAATGTGTGCCCTTTATATTTAGTGATAAGATGCATCATTAAATATAAGGGTTTTTTTGTTTTTTGTGCTACTTATGAGAGCAAGAGGTAGTTAAAATTTGAGATAAAAATAGATGATTAAAAGATATGAAGTTTTTTTGTTGATGGTAAAGCATGTTAAGAGTAAGTAGAGTAAGAGGTTTAGGATTTCTATGCAGGAGGGTTTGATGATTATAGCAAAGGAGCAACAGATGGGAGCATTGGGAGCTTTCAGAAGTGAACCCCTTTAGCAGTGAAGGGGGGCTGTAGTGCATCTTAAGGTGCAACAAGAGAAGGTCGTTGCATATCAAATACTTTTTTAGGGTTAAGCTTATTATTAATTCTTATGAGGTTTTGTAATATTTTCATAAACGCTTGGATAGGGCTTCCTCGTGCTTTAATTTAAATGTTGGAGGATTGTATAGGTTCTCTCCATTTTGATACTTTCTTAGGCGTAGGAGTTGAGAGGATTATTAAGTTGGAAAGTAAAAACTTTTAAGTGGAGAATAGCCTTTTCTTCTTAATAATTTCAGGACGCTCTGAGGTGAAATTTTTAGCCTATTTACGATCTAATTATTTAGAAATAGAAGAACATATCATTAACTAACTAGCCTCTTTAACATACATGAAATGCCATATTTGCTTGTTATGGAATGATTTGTTCTTCTATGATTTCTAAACACTTTACTAGTTATTTGTAAGATTTAGCAATTAAAGTAACTTTCATTTTTTAATCTAATCAACGTAATCTTTACACTGTAATTTCACTAAAGTAAAAAACTATGCCAGCAACATATAGTATAATTGATTAAATAACTATAGTAATAAATAATAACACTATAATTAGCAAGATAAGACACAACTGTATTGGCTATCCTTAAATACTATCCGTAGATACTTCTTATAAAATATAGAAATAGTATTAGTTTAGGGATGATAAGCTTGTTATAAAATCACTTGCATTGACTTTGAAATGCAAATTAGAATAAAAAAAGTAAACAAAGCTTAAGAATCTACATTTTTGATTGTATACTGAAATAATAAGGAAAGCATAAAATATTTGAAAAATGGCAATAGTTTTGCTAACATATGCTAGAATGTGTAAAGATGTGTTTGGGATTTATAAAAATTAAAGATTAATGATGGCTTTTTTAGATTAGGTAATACAAAGGTGATATGTACTATAAGATATAAAAAATGTCAAGTATGTCAAGTTATAGTGAAAATATACAAAAACACAGAAGATATATTGTTTTTTTTACTTAACAGCATTATTTATCTACTTTGGGATTAAGTTTTTTGATGCTGAGGGAAAGGGTATAGATTTAGAAAATCAGTATTTTTTTTATTATAGAATAGATCTAACTGAAAAATTATGTAATAGACAATAAAAAAAAAGGATACGTGCTCGTGTTTATAACAATCAGTATGATTAAGAAACATTAAATAATAAAAACACGTGTATTTAAAAATTGATAATTATAACAAGCATAATTAACCTATCATTTTCTCCAGAAAAATCATAGTTCTTATGTTTTAAACTACATAATGATAAAAGTATATCATCCATTAGTCTTAGATAAGGAAATCTACACATTAATGTTTATCGGATTACTAAAACTTTTATGTTACTTAGATTCCTTATAAATTAAATATACAATCTTTATTCTATATAAATTAAGTGATTTATCATAAATATTATTAAATCAAAAAATAAAATTAAAACCTAAAGTATAATTTATCTATTTTACAACTTAATATTTCTGTGATATCGTTGTCTCATCCTAATAAGATTGTATGAGTGTTGAAATTGTCAAAGAATGAATTGTGTTTTAGTATTGTTAGTGTTTCATTAACAACTATACTGCTGATATCAAGTACATTATTCGTATTTATATTGGACTATTATGTCAATTTTAAATTGACTGTAATTATAAAATCAATTGTATCTTTTGTGTCTATTGTTTCTATTTGGTACATCTTAGGCTATTTGCTTTCTAAACTATTCTTTATTAGAAATATTTATTCGAATCTAATAAAATATTATCTCAATACGGTTATCTATGATCATGAAGATTATAAGACTTTAAAAGAAATAGCAAAAATTAGAAAAGACATAACACATCTTATTTGGGGGCCATTTTTTTACATATATGAAATTAGAAGAGGAGAAAATATTTTTACTTTATTTTCTCTGGAAAAAATTACAAAAAAAAATTTAAACCATAATAATATTTATCGATATAATAAGTTAATAATATTTCATATTTAGAGAGATACCCAATGCTTTATGCAATAACAAAAGATCATAAAATCTTAGAACTTGAAATAGATACAACAGGATCTCTGAAAGATGACTTGCGAGAAAAACTTTCTAAAATCCTTCATGATAAATGGATTGACGCTGATAAAAGAAAATATGATATGGATTATTATGGTGATGATATCTTTGAAGCACAAATAAATAAAGTAGAGGCTAAAGTTGTTTTGCAGACTTTTGTAAATAATTTGGAAAAAAAAGAAGATTTTGAATACTTAAAAGATCTACAAGAAACAGATCTGCAAGCAATAGTATTCCTACAAGGCAATTATTTATGTATACAAAAAGATAGAATAATAAAACATCTAAATAAAAAAAAAGCAACCAAAAATAAATTATTACATAAACTATCAATGAAAAATGACAAGTTTTGCATAGCAGAAAATATTATTACTATAAGTATAAAAGATAGTTATGATGCTGTAATATCTATTAATCCTGATAATAGCACATATTATTCTATCTATTTTAATAGTCCTCAAGATGTTGTTTTACACAATATACTAAATATTGCAGGTCATAACCCATATAAATATAATGATGAAAAAAGCATTATAAATTGTATTAAAACAACCGCACATCTATGTAAACACATTAATGTTGATAGTAGTAAAAATATTATTGTAGATGCTCATACAAAAAGAAAGCTTAATAAGCTTCTAGGATTAAATGAAGATATTATACGAGATATTATTAATATGCTTAAGGCAGATGAGTATAAAGATAAAAATTATATTATTGATGATAAATTATTTTTTCCTAAGGATAAAAAAGAATTTAAAAGTCTTATTAAGATTATCTTTACTAAAGTATACCTATGGGAGAAGAGAACATCTCTTCTAGAGTAAGATAAAAGTGTATGTTGTTATTTTGTAATAAATTCTTTTGAACTAGAGAAGTGACTTGTGTCACGTTAGAGGATAAAAGATACCCATCCGCTCTTATTGGAGTAAGCAGTATTGACAACAATAAGATATTTTTATTACCGGAGCTTGGTGCGAGTGGTGATATTAAATTAGTAGATACTCTTTACTCAGCCCATTATGTAATTAGAGGTTTACAAAAATTGTAACATTATAAGTTATTTTTTTTCGTCTCTTTATGAAAACAGGGGTTAGTAACCCCTGTTTTGCAAAAAACATTTTATAATAAGGACTAATTTGTCAAAGTTTTTTCACAAATTGGCGATAAAAACACCATAGTGTCTGTGGCTTTAGTTATAGCGCCAGTTATCAATACGTCCACAAGAAAAAATCCAATCCAGCCAGGAATTGCTAGTAATAGCGCCAATAAACTTACTGGATCAAAACTTCTTTCTACTTCACTATATGCGTCCGAGCAATTTTCAATAACCCCCTTAAATACATACTCTCCCCTTTTGGGTACTTTTGCAACCGTACTCCCAAGCCCAATTTCTTTTTCATTTAGGTATATTTTAGTTTTAGGGTTATTAGAATTTACGGTAATCCTATCCGAAGTTCCACTAATCATACTTGCACATCCCGACAAAACAAGCATAATTATTACTGCAACAAATAATTTAGTCATTAACACCTCTTTTTTATACTTATTTAATATAAGCAAATCAATTTGACTATATACTATAAATAATAATTCTCCAAATTTTTTTGCAATATTTAAGCTAATGTATTTTCACGTCTCACTTAAGTTTTCTAATCTAATCACCAAAAATTTAATGTAATTGTTGGGGATATTATTTTCAAATTTAAGGTGTTTTTTACCCCCATATCCAACAAATTAGCTAATTTTTTGGTGGTTCCTTGCCTTATTTTTGCCTCCTTAATAGCTTTTACAATGTTCTCTTGCATCATATTGATTTTATTCATTTTTTGCCTCCTGCGATAGTTGGTAGTTAGTAATGTGCAAAATCTTTATATTACTTTGTGGGTTAATTTTCTACGCTTCATACACATAAATTTTAGTCTCTTTGTTCAACGCTTTAAAGTTTTTATAGTTTTTTGCTACTACGAAAAGCATAGCATTTTCTTTGCGGTTTTCGGAAACCTCGTTATTTCCAAAATTTCAAGGCAGCCATAAACTTTACTAATTTTGCTTCTACCTGTATTTTTTAGTAGGATAGATTTTTGCAGGAAATGTAATTTTTTCTTTGTAACCACAATTTGAAAAAATCGTAAAAATCACCATATTCCCTTATTTTACAACACCTATAGCCTTAATTTTTGATAAAAAATGATGACCTGAAGCCTTCCTTTCTTATAAATATAGGATTATCAGTAGCAAAGGAGAAGAGCATGTCTTATAACATGCTTAAGTTATTTGCAGAAGCTTGGAGGATTAGCTTTAGGAGTTGATAAAGAGTAAAGATATGTTGATTTTTTGTATAGTCTTGCTTTTGAGAGATAAGAGGGATTTAAAATAATTATGTCTAAAAAATACAATAAAAACCTCTACATATAGGAGATTTTTTCTACTTAATTTTCTTAATTGCGTTGATATAAATTTGAGATTATCAAAATGTGGTAGATAACATGATTAAGTTTATAGGTAATGTTGAGTTTAAGGAAGGACTATAGGATAAATTTTTCTATAGAGCAAAAAATTAAAATTCAATAAGAATGAGAAAACCAATTATGTCCAAAGGGTGTAAGGTGAAAACTTGGTGCGAGTGGCCGGAATCGAACCGGCACGGTTTATTAAACCGCAGGATTTTAAGTCCTGTGCGTCTACCTGTTCCGCCACACTCGCTGAATTAACTTCCCTAATATATTATCAAATATTATATCTTATGCAATAGAAAAATTATCATTATTTATTTTTTACTTATCCAGCAAAAGTATATTTAATTTATGTATTAAAAAGCTGTTATAAGGTAGGCTTGGTAGAATTTGCATATCTGCTACATTAATCCATTTTACTTCTTGTCCAAGCTTTGCTACAATCTCTCCCTGCCATTTTTTACATAAATAAAAAAGTACTACATAATGACAATCTTTCAGTGAATCATAATACTCATTAAATGTAAAAGCCTCAGCTAAATCATCATATATCTCGATATTTAGTTCCTCTGCCAACTCTCTTTTTAATGCAACAATAGGAGTCTCATTGGGTTCAACCTTGCCACCAGGAAATTGCCAAAGACCTTTAAAGTTTGGATTGGTTGCATTTTTTTCCATTAATACTTGTCTCTTATTATTGATGAGAACACCTATGCTAACGTAAATTATTTTCATAAAGTTTAACCTAACTGATATGCACTAAAATTGTATTATAACTTAATATTGAAAATATTGAAAATATGTTTTATAATGAACAGGCTTGATGGTTCTTCTAGTAGAGGGTGTAATTATCTTTTTAAATAGCAGAAATTTAGGGACTGATGATGTTGAATATTTTAAGTGCTTTTTTTGGTAATAATAACGATAAAATGCTGAAGAAATTTTATCCTATTGTTGATAAAATTAACTCTTTAGAAGATGGTTTTTCTAAACTTAGCGATCAAGATCTACTCCTAAAAACTACAGAGTTTAAAACTAGAGTTCAAAATGGTGAAAAATTAGATCATATCTTGCCAGAAGCTTTTGCTAATGTTAGAGAAGCTTCTAAAAGAGTACTTAACCAAAGGCATTTCGATGTTCAGCTAATAGGTGGCATTGTCCTACACAATAATATGATAGCTGAGATGTTAACTGGGGAAGGTAAAACTTTAGTATCTACTTTACCTGCTTATCTGAATGCATTGAACTCTAAAGGTGTTCACATTATTACAGTTAATGATTATCTAGCAAAACGCGACTCTAAATGGATGGGCTCTGTATTTCATTTCTTAGGTCTAAGTGTTGGAGTTATTCACTCCGATATCACAGAAGAGCAAAGAAAACAAGCATACTTATGTGATATAACATATGGAACTAATAACGAATTTGGGTTCGACTATCTGAGGGATAATATGAAAGTAGAGCGTTCTACTTTAATGCAAAGACCCTTTTATTACGCCATTATCGACGAGGTGGATTCAATACTAATCGATGAAGCAAGAACACCATTAATTATATCTGGGGCTAGTGATGACAGAAGTGAGCTGTATGCAACTGCAAATGGATTTGTTAAGTTTTTCAATCAAGAAGAAGATTTCACAATAGATGAAAAACATAAAACTATCAATGTAACTGAAAAAGGATTAGAAAAAGTAGAAACATTACTAAAAAAATCTGGAATGGTAATGAGTGGATCATTATTTGATACGCAAAATATACAGCTTTATCACTTTTTAACACAAGCTATTAAAGCTAACCATCTTTTTAAAAAAGAAGTTGATTACATAGTAAAAGATAATAGTGTTGTTATTATTGATGAATTTACAGGTAGAATGATGGAAGGTAGAAGGTTTTCAGATGGGTTGCATCAGGCTTTAGAAGCCAAGGAAAACCTAAAAATAAGAGAAGAAAATCAAACTTTAGCATCCATAACACAGCAAAATTATTTTAAGCTCTATCCTAAATTAGCAGGTATGACTGGAACCGCAATGACAGAGAGAAATGAATTTCTTGAAATATACTCACTTGATGTTGTATCTATCCCCTCCCATAGGCCAGTTACAAGAGTAGATATGAACGATCAGATATACCTAAATTATGCTGAAAAAGAAGAAGCCATTATTAAACAAATAACAGAGTGTTACGAAAAAAAACAACCAGTTTTAATAGGTACTATTAGTATAGAAAAATCAGAGACTCTTTCTCTGGCTCTAAAGAAGAAAAATATACCCCATAATATTTTAAATGCTAAACATCATGAAAAAGAAGCTATGATAATTTCACAGGCCGGTACATTGCAAGCAATCACTATAGCAACCAACATGGCAGGCAGAGGTACTGATATTCAACTTGGTGGTAACTTTGATATGATTATTGCTCAAGAGGATTTAAGTAATTTATCACAAGAGGAAAAGGATTTAAAAATTAAACTATTGAAAGAACAAATAGCAAAATCTAAGGAAGAGGTAATGTCTTTAGGCGGATTGTTTGTGATTGGTACTGAAAGACATGAAAGTAGAAGAATTGATAATCAATTACGTGGTCGTTCTGGTCGTCAGGGAGAGAAAGGTTTTTCTGTGTTTTTTATATCGTTGGAAGATGATTTAATGCGTGTATTTGGTTCGAATAAGCTTGAAAATACTCTGAAAAAATTGGGATTCCAAAAAGGTGAATCTGTTTCTCATCCAATGATATCCAAGGCAATTGAAAGAGCACAGAAAAAATTTGAACAATATAATTTTGAAATCAGAAAAACTTTACTTAAGTTTGATAATGTTATAAATGAACAAAGAAATATAATTTATGAGCAAAGAAAAAAAATTATGGATGGAGATATTAATGTTATGGATATTCTTTATCATAATTTAGAAGAGATTGCAGAGAAAATTGTTATTAATCATTGTAATGAGCAAGAATATAGAGAAAAATGGCAATTGGTTACTCTAAAAGCCGATTTGACAAGAATATTAAATGTTGTGAATTTGAATTTAGAAAAATTGATTATTGAGGATGCCTTAAGTATAGATGATCTAATTAATACTATAATTAATGAATCTAAGAAAAACATTCAACAGAGAATAGATGTTTTGGGAGAAGATGCATTTAATAATATTATGCGTAATATCATATTGCAACTGTTGGATTATTCATGGAAAAAAAATCTCCTTGAGCTTGATTATGTTAAGAGTTCAATTAATTTAAGGGCTTATGCTAATAAAGATCCATTTAATGAGTATCAAAAAGAATCCTTCATCTTATTTAATGATATGTTAGATGAGTTTAAAGAAAAAGTAATTAGTGTGGCTAGTCATATTCAACTTGTTAATCATAATAATATAGTAGATAGTCCTCAAGCTTTACAAAACGAACAAAAAAATCTGCAGAAAGTTGGACGAAATGATACTTGTCCATGTGGATCTGGGAAGAAATATAAACAATGTCATGGTAAGTAATAAAATAATTGCTTTAGTAGGCAAATATAGTGGTAAATAGTAGGAAGAAGAAATGGAGCTCAATTTTATAGATTTGATTCTAATTGGATTGTTTTTATTGTTAATAATCAAGTCTGCCATGAGTGGCTTTATCCAAGAGATAACTTCTTTACTAAGTGTAACAGTAGCAGGATATTTTGCATATAGTTTTTCTAATATAGTTCAGAATAATCTGCAGAAACTAATATATATTCCGCCTATTTTTAGCAATATATTATCACATGTAATAATATTTTTGGTAATTGTGGTTAGTTTACGATATATTTTAAAGGCATTATTACCAAAAGAGGTATTACCTGGCTCTCTAGATATGATTTTAGGAGTTTTTCTTGGATTTGCTAAAGGAGTTGTCATACTTTGTATTATGCTTTACTGTATTAATTTATTATTTGATAAAAAAATCAAGCCAGAGGCCATTAAAACTTCTGTGATACTAACTACGCTCGAGCAAACTATAAAATAAATAATATGAGATTTAATTATGTTGTATACCTATAATTTTTTTGATACATTTGTCAGTGCTTTTTTCACATTTTTTGCCACAGTTGCACCAATCAATGTGCTTGTAATTTTCATGTCTTCGACTGGTCATTATACATCAAAGGAAAGGCGTAAAATAGCCATAAAATCCTCCACAATAGCGTCATCTGTACTGGTGATTACAATGTTATTTGGTGGAGCTATTTTTAAATTTTTAGGTATAGATATGCCAGCTGTGCGTACTGCTGGAGGGTTATTATTACTGCTTACAGCTTTTGGTATGATGTTTGGTGAAGATAAAGAAGGAGTAGAGGTTAATACAAGCAAAAAAGATATATCAGTATTCCCGCTAGCAGTTCCAGTAATTGCAGGGCCAGCAGCTATCACAAGTAGTATGCTTTTAATAGATAGTTATGAAAATATATATTTTAAAATCAGTGTATTCTTAGCGCTATTTTTTAACTTGTTAATGATGATAGTTTTGCTGTTGCTTTCTGATAAAATAATAACTAGAATAAAGAAGTCGGTGATTGCAGTGTTCTTAAGAATAGCGGGGTTGATACTAGCTTCTTTGGCTGTTCAGTTTATCTTTGATGGACTTAGGGAATCCAAACTATTTGGTTAATAATTAGTGGTAAAAAGAGGATTTGAGATGGAAGCAGATAAAAATTTATTAAAAGAAATAAATGATGATTTACGTAAAGATCGTATTTTAAAACTCATAAAACTTTATAGAAAATATATTATAGCTACTCTTTTAATTGGCATTGTTACTTTAAGTGCTTATTTATCTTATGATTACTATATAAAAAGAAAAGCAGACGCTAATTCTATAGTGTTTTCTGAGGTTAAGAATGCGGTTGTGGCTGAGGATATTGAAGGAGCAATATTATTATTAGATAGCCTTATAGAGGATGGAACTGAGGGATATGTTTTTTTAGCTTATATGGAAAAATCAGGAATATATTTATCTCAAGGTAAAACCAAAGAAGCAGTAGAGGTTTTGCAACAGGCTTATAAAAATGTTTCTTTACCCAAATATTATTTAGAAATGATCAAATCAATGGAATTTATGCACAGATTAAATATAGAGCAGGATTTAACTGTTTTAGAAAAAGATATTAAGGCAGTTTTAAATCCCAAGGATAGTTTTTATTTTTATAATTTAGAAATGTATGGTTCACTATTATTTATGATGAAAAAGTATGATGAATCTTTGTTAATTTATCAGCAAATTTTAGATGATAAAAAATCTCCTAAATTGCTTTTAGATAGGGCTAAAAGAGCTAAAAGCATTCTTATAAGTTATAAAAAGTAGTTTTATGTTTAATAGAATCCATTATATTTTTTTATTTTGTTTATTATCATTAGCTCTTGAAGCAATTGAGGTCACTGAGTGGGAGAATCTTTATCATTCCATTGAGGCTCAGATACCTCAGATAACTTTTAATGGAGCAGATAGTAATGGTTTTAATTTAGATAAAATAAAATTTAATAAATATGATATTAGTAATTCTTATAGAAACGGTAGCAGACCAGTTAATATAGTTGTTAAAGGGAAATATCTTTATACAATTAGTGATGACGCTAGGTTATTACAGGTTGAAATAAGTTCTGGTAGGGTTGTGAAGAAACATAAATTACAGGTTATCAAGAAGGCAGTTGCCTCTGGGCTTAGTATTTATTTAGATGATATTTATATATCTTTTGAAAGTGGTGAGTTAGTATCTTTTTCAATTGATAGTGGTGAAATAAATTGGCGTATTAGCTTATCAGCACCTATTAATTCAGTACCTGTGGTGCAGGATAATAAGGTATTTGTTGTTTCTAATAATGTTGTGTATGCGATTTCTTCTAGTAGTGGGGATGTTTTATGGAATTATTTTGCTTCTAAAGCAGGGGTATCTTTGCGTTCTTTGTTTGCGCCCACACTTTATTCCGGATACTTATTTTTAGGATTTTCTTCTTCTGACGTAATTGTATTAAGACAGGAGCATGGAGGGGTATTTTGGAAAGATAATCTTGCTAAAACAGGTAGTGTTGCTACATTAATAAATCCTATAATGGGTGATATAAAATCTCCAATTGTTCCTTTTAGGGATAGTAGCGGAGAAAAAATAGTTGTTGCTTCTAATAATAAGGTATCTGTGTACGACCTTTATGAGGGTAAAGAGGTATGGACTAATAGTACATTAGGAACATATAATACTCCAATTGTTATTGGTAGCACGCTATTATTTGTTGATATGAATAATAATTTTGTTAGTCTAAGTACACGTGATGGACAGATTAAGGTAACAAAACCTTTACCAACAAGAAAAAAAACGGCAAAAAAAATATTTTGGTTTGGTCCCATAGTTATGGAGAAGGAGTTGTTTTTGCTTAATTCATTGGGGGAGATAGTTATTTTATCTAGAGTTGATTATTCAGTTATAGCAAGCAAAACATTATTTTCTTTTAAAAAAGAAAAAATTCAATCACCACCTGTAATAACTTCAGAGTATATTATTATTTTTAGTAATTATGGCAATTTGTATATTAATAAGAAGAAAGGCTGATGTTTAATATTACAGTTGTTGGTAGGCCTAATGTTGGAAAATCGACATTATTTAATGTATTAAGTGGTAAGAATATAGCTTTGACGGCAGAAATTGCTGGATTAACAAGAGATAGAAAAGAAACATTAGCTCAATTTTATGATATAAAGTGTTTGCTTGTTGATACAGGTGGCTATGATACATCTTTGGATGATATGAGTCAGAAGATATGGAAACAGGCTCAGTTGGCAATTAATAGTAGTGATTGTATTATATTTATTGTGGATGCTAAGGCTGGAGTTAGTCCCTCAGACAAGATTATTGCTGACTATTTAAGATTATCTGCTAAGCCGGTAATTTTATGTATAAATAAGATTGATACTAAAGAGGGAAGAGCGAATGCATCGCTGTTTTTTGAGTTGGGATTTGCTAATATTTGTCAGGTATCGGCAGAGCATTCTATTGGGTTGATGGATTTATATTATCTTATTAAGCCTTACTATGAGAAGTTTGCAAACTCTGATAGGAATTCTAATATTAACAGTGAAAAACCAGAATTATCTTTAGCATTTGTTGGTAAGCCTAATGTTGGGAAATCTAGTATTATCAATAGGCTTTTGGAGGAAGAGCGACTTATTGTTAGTGATATTGCTGGTACTACCCGTGATTCTATTTATTTAGATTTATATTATAATAATAAAAAAATAAAAGTAGTTGATACAGCAGGGCTAAGAAGAAGGAGCAATGTATCGCAGGCAATTGAGAAGATGGCTAATAGTGATTCCATAAGAGCTATTAATTTTGCAACTGTTGTAGCCTTAATAATATCGGCGGAAGATGGGTTAACCAAGCAAGATTTAATAATTGCTAAGCGTGTTGTTGATGAGGGTAGAGGATTAATTATTATTGTTAATAAAATTGATTTAATTAAAAATAAAAAAACTTTTCTTAATCATATTGTAGAAGAAATTGAATATAATTTTTTCCAAATTAAGCAACCATATGTACTTGCCATATCTGCTCTGCAAGACAAAGATATACTTTCGATTATGGCTTCTGTACTTGAGCTGTATGAGAAATGGCAATTTAAGATAGGGACATCTTTATTAAATAAGTGGTTAGCTATTTCCATAGAGAAAAATCAACCCCCAACGGTTAAGGGGAAAAGACTAAAAATAAAATATGCTTCTCAAATTAAAGAAAGACCAGCGACTATAAATTTGTGGTCAAACTTCAAGGAAGAGTTTCCAGAAAGTTATCTTAGGTATTTGCGTAATGAGTTTTATGAAGCTTTTAATTTGTGGGGTAGTACAGTACGTTTTGCCATACAAAAATCTGATAATCCTTATAAAGATAAGCCCAGACTTAATAAAAGGGAGCAGCAGGTTAAAAAAAATGCTATCAAGCGCAGATATTATAGAAGTAGTAGTAAATAGAGTTTAATGTATTATTAAAGAGGTATTTTAAATCTATTTTTTATGTTAATTTCAATGATGTTTTCAAACTTTTCTAATGGATACATCATCTAATAATTTCTAGAGATGTAAAATATAATAATCAAATAAATAGTATTATTTTAATATAAAACTAATATTTTTTTGACTCTTACAAGGACACTATGTAAGGATTTGTACTATTGTAATTTTAATAATTAAATCATCTGCAGAAATAATAAAATAATTTTTCTGTTGTGGAAGCTTTTGAAAAAATGAAGTTTATTCAAGTAGAATTAACCGAGAGCAAAAAATGAGATTGCTTGGTTTAAGTTTTTTGCTATTTAGTTAAAAAAGCTTTTAAATTTGGACTAGAACCTAAAGGTTCAGATATACAAAAATTAAACCAATCTTTGGGTCACCTTCGTTTTATATATAATAAAGCATTAAATTAGCAAAACGAACAAGACAACGCAGATAATAATTTTAGCTATAACAAAAAATAGTCCTATTCTTACCACGAAGGAAAAATGAATTTCCTTAGTTAAGAAACTGCCATTCATAAGTTGTGCAACAATCATTAAAGGATTTAAAGTTTTTTTGCTCTCAAAGGTCTTTCCCTAAATTTAAAAAAAAAGAGTGTAAAAAATAGTATTAGTTTCCCCCAAGGAATAAAGTTAGAAGAAAGTAATAATTGTATATATATACTAAAATAGATTATATAAAATATATAAATAGCCGTAAAATTCAAGTTAAAATAACAAATATCACTCTACTTAGACATAAAAAGAAGTTTAGTGAAAATTGACAAAAAGCAAAAAAGAAAGTATTAAACCTTCATATACATATTGAAAATACTAGGCTAGACTATCTTCAGAAAATAACTACAGCACTCAGTAAAAACCACACTAAACATAGTAAAGATAGCGACCATGTTAAAATCATCTAAAAAGAACTAAAGAAAGCCCAGATGAAAATGTTAAGTAAAAGTATGGCTTAAATGGTAGTATTGTAGATCAAAGGAGGTATACCTTTGTCAGCTAAGAGTATAAATTAAACTTAAAAGCTAGTTTTCTTATTAGAGTAAACCCTAAAAATACTACAATAAGTTGCGTAGAATATGTAAGAACAGAGTGAATCAAAGTGATGTTGTTGGTGGATTTTGCGGCTATACAAAAAGATGTAGATGTTGTTGGAGCAATAAATATTTTAAGGGCAGGGCATGCCCAGTTAGTTTGTTAGGTGAACAAGCTATAGCTCTCAGCAACAAGAAATCCCACCAAAGCTTATATATCATAATACACAAAGCAGTAGAAATGCCCTTGCTTTACCTACTGCAGAAACTCAATTACTATTGTAGTTAACTAAAAAGGAGAATATATATAATATACCAAGTAGTAGTAAAGGAGAAGTAATATCGCACTAAAATAACTATTAAAGAATGGCAAATTGTACTTGATCCATTATGAGGATACTATCAGTGTAGTATGTAATAATTTAAATAGGAAATTTATAGTAGTTGAATTATTTAGAAAATATTACAACTGTTACTAAATAGAATATCAAAAGTAGCTTATTCTAAGCTTAGAATGGATAGTAGGGGTGCTATCCTTATTGCTAATACTCCTTCACAGTGGTTGCCTTTCTGCCCTCAAACCCATATATAGCTCTACAATTGTTCCTCAATTTTCTCTATATCTTTTAATATCTACACATATCCTCATAGTTTCTTCTATAGACTTTTAACTTAGCCATCCATTCAATAATTTTAAGCACATATACAAGTGGATAAATAGATGTAGCTCCAGTATTTGCTTTTGTTTGGCGCAACATCTTTACATTACTAGTGTATCTTCTTCTAATCCCTTTTGAAATTTTACTACTACTGTTTCTTATAGGATTTGTAGCTTATCATATGTGATTGTCATTATATTACTTTGTTCTTACGGGTTCATAATTTTCTTTGTAACTTTTAACCTCCTATATTCCTTCGCACTAACCCTTACAACTTCATAGATCACCATTTAATTTCCCCTTCTACATATGCTTAAAATTAGGGAATATTGTTTATAATTTTTAAGCAATTTTATTTATACCTCAATAAATATTATTTTAAGATGTTTTTATTTAGAGTTATTTTAGTAAATCAAGATATTAGGGTAAAGGTAAAACTTTTTGCACAATAGATCTCTTTTACAAGCTTACTTTACTTTTATAATAATAAATATTTCAAAAAATACTTATTTATTACGGATAAGTTTAATTAAATCTACTAAATTAGATATCTCGATCACTTGAATATTCTCAAAAATATCTTTTTTTATTAAATCTTTTTGCTTATGGTGGATTTTAGGAATAATTGCTTTTTCAAAACCAAGACGCATGCTTTCACTAAGTCTTTTCTCAACATGTGCAATAGTCCTAACTTGTCCAGATAAACTGATCTCACCAAAAAATACACTTTTATAAGGCAATATAATATCTAAAAATGATGATACAGCCGATGCACAAATAGCCAAATCTAAAGCTGGATCATTTATCCTTAAGCCACCAGCAATATTTAAATAAATATCCTTGTTATTAAATAACATACCACATCTTGCTTCAAGTACTGCTGTTATCATGGCAAGTCTATTGGTGTCAGCACCCACAACCGCTCTCTTAGGGGCAGCAAATACGCTGTGCACTAGTAAGGATTGTACCTCCACTAAAATTGGTCTTAAGCCTTCAATTCCTGCAAATACAGCAGTGCCACTTACATTATTTAAGTAATCATTTAAAAACAAAATAGATGGATTATCAACTGGTTGAAGTCCTTTTTCATTCATTTCAAAAATTCCTATCTCATCTGTAGCTCCAAATCTATTTTTTACACTTCTAAGAATCCTGAAGTTATTATTTTTTTCTCCCTCAAAATATAGCACACTGTCAACCATATGTTCTAATACCTTAGGCCCTGCAATTTGACCTTCTCGTGTTACATGACCAATCATTATTAAAGTAATATTATGCATTTTGCAAAAAGAAATAAGTTCATTTGCACATGCCCTAACTTGAGACACACTCCCAGGAATGCCACTAATATGTTCTAAATACATTGTTTGAATTGAATCTATCACTAAGATAGATGGATAATTTAACACCTCAAGAGAATGTAGTATATCAGATAGTACAGAATGTGTTGCTATTTGTAAGTTATCATGTGAAACATTAAGACGAACTGCTCTTCTTTTAAGTTGATCTACAGATTCTTCTCCAGATATATAAACACAACGTAATGATTGGGAAAGATTAGCTACTACTTGCATAAGTAGTGTCGATTTACCAATACCAGGATCGCCACCAACCAACACAGCTGAAGCAGGTACAAGACCACCACCGCATACACGATCAAATTCACTAATATTAGATAAATATCTAGGAATAAGTTTTGTTTCTTCTGATAAATTAGCAAATACTACTTTATTTAAAGATGTGTTTTTTTTAGTTACTCCCCCAAGAGCGGAAGAAAAAGCTACCTCTCCAATAGTATTCCAGCTATTACAACTATCACACTTACCAACCCATTTCGGATATTGTGCCTGACAGCTAGAACAAATGAAGAGGCTATGTTTTTTTACCATTACAAAACTTTATAACTATCTCCTTTTAGAAGATACTACTGTATTTGATCTTTCTACTCCTTTATACTCAGAAGACCTTGAAGAAGGATTAGCAAATTGAGCTTGCATATTATTTCTTTGATTATTAGGGAAAGAAGTAGGAGAAGCAAACATGTTATTCATAGGTTTTTGCGCAGAAGAGAAAGGAGATTTCTGCTGCATATTGTTTCTTTGATTAGAGGCAAAAGGAGAAGGATTAGCAAATTGAGCTTGCATATTACTTCTTTGATTAGGAGCGAAAGAATTAGAAGCACCAAACATATTATTCACTGGTTTTTGCGCATTAGAGAAAGGAGATTTCTGCTGCATATTATTTCTTTGATTAGAGGCAAAAGGAGAAGGATTAGCAAATTGAGCTTGCATACTGCTTCTTTGATTATTAGGGAAAGAAGTAGGAGAAGCAAACGTGTTATTCATAGGTGACCTTTGAGCAGAAGAGAAAGGAGATTTCTGCTGCATATTATTTCTTTGATTAGAGGCAAAAGGAGAAGGATTAGCAAATTGAGCTTGCATATTACTTCTTTGATTATTAGGGAAAGAAGTAGGAGAAGCAAACATGTTATTCACTGGTTTTTGCGCAGAAGAGAAAGGAGATTTTTGTTGCATACTACCAGGTCTAGATGGAGCAAAAGGAGAAGGATTAGCAAATTGAGCTTGCATACTGCTTCTTTGATTATTAGGGAAAGAAGTAGGAGAAGCAAACGTGTTATTCATAGGTGACCTTTGAGCAGAAGAGAAAGGAGATTTCTGCTGCATATTATTTCTTTGATTAGAGGCAAAAGGAGAAGGATTAGCAAATTGAGCTTGCATACTGCTTCTTTGATTATTAGGGAAAGAAGTAGGAGAAGCAAACGTGTTATTCATAGGTGACCTTTGAGCAGAAGAGAAAGGAGATTTCTGCTGCATATTATTTCTTTGATTAGAGGCAAAAGGAGAAGGATAATTTTTTTGATTATCATCTGAATACTGATTAGAAGATCTAGCTGGGATAGTATTTTTTTTATAATTAGCACTTCCTTGAGAACTTCTGTTTCTATTATTATACATAGCTTTATACCCTTTATTGTTAGAAACGACCCTATTATATGGAAGAACTTTTTTAGGTGTCGTAGATTCTGTTCTTATATTACTATCATTTGCTATTTCGTTAACAAAATTTAAGGAAACAGGCTCAAAGCGAAATTTATCATTTTTAACTGTATCCTTAGGAGTACCATATGCAACATTATCATTGATATTCTCTTTATTGTCAACAGCAATTTTGTACTCTGTAGTTGAAGCTGATTGTGCTTTGTTGTTACTTATAACTTCAGAATCACCTTGGTTAGCATGGCGTCTAACATCATTAGTATATATAGGAGTGTATATAACGTCATTATTTGGTTGCATCACAATTTTTTCTCTAATTTTTTGTGATTTAGGAAAATATTGAGAATCTTGATTAGTTTCAGTTTCAGCAGTAGTTTCAACTTTAACAGAATCTTCCACATTAGTGGGAGTTTTGCCTTCAAGCATCGATTGATCGCTGATTACTTTTTCTCTAAGTCTTTGGCGCTCTATTGGTATATTTTTAATTTCGTTTTCTAAAGCAGCTAAGTTAGCTGGTTGAGATTTATCTTCAAGAAGAGCAATTGGAGCCTTTGAGAACTCTTTTGGTGTTGATGTTGCAGGAGCTGTATGATTATTTTCTGTGAAGTTATTCACACTTACTTCATTTGGCTTTATTACGTTATCTCTTATTTGAGTATTTTTTATTCCAGAAGGAGATTTTCCTGATAGATGACCAATGATACTATCTAAATAGCTCATTATAACTTTATCATTAGATTTTTGTTCGGCTGATTGATTTTCTAGATCATTATCTAATTTTCTAACTTTTGTTGCAACTATTATTAGACCGAATATTATTGTTAATAATAATGATACTGAGAATAGTAATAATATAACTAGATCATAAACACTCAGTTCTGATAAAGATAAAGAGAAAAAACTTACTATTGAATTTAACATTTATGACTCCTGATTAACAAGTAAAAACACAAAAACTGCTTTCTTCGTAAAAAGATTTTATGTAAATAATAGTATAAAATAATCCATAATTTTGCAATGAAAATCAATTAACTAATTATTAACTAATCAGAAACATGGTTCTGTTGATATTTTTTTAATTTTCTTGTTATAAAATAACTAAATACAATACTTATTATATATAGTATTGCAAGAAAACTAATGGTTTCCCAAGGATATAAAATTCCATATACTAACAAAAGAGCCAGCAGACCAATGGTAATTGGGAAGTGCTTTCTTGAAATTTCGACGCATTTACTAGATGGAGTAGGTAATGTGCTTATCATTAAAAATGATAAAACAACCAAATAAATTGCATAAACTATAACTGATATTTTGATATCATAAGCAAAATCAAGAGCAATTGGCAAAATTGCTGTAAAGAATCCGGCTGGAGTAGGCATTCCAACAAAAAATCCTTTATAATTACTTGGATTATCGGTATCTAAATTGAATCTAGCTAATCTAATTAATGCAGCGACAGAAAAAAATATCACGCTAACATATAGCATCTTGCTCATGGAATCTGTATAAAATAAAATAATTATGGAGGTGGCTACGCCAAAGCATACAAAATCGCTTAAGGAATCTAATTCTGCACCAAATTTGCTTGAAGAACCTAACAAACGTGCTATTCTTCCATCAAATAGATCGAGCAAAGATGCTATAAAAATATAGAAAATTGCAACAGCAATCTTTCCATGTATAGCTATTATTATTGCATTAAAGCCAAACACAAATGCTGATATGGTGAATAAACTTGGGATTGCTTTATATAAATATAGTTTTTTTGCCATTTTTGATTACTTAGCTCTATCCTGTATTTTATATTCTAGTTTTTCACATTTGCAATCAAAATCGGCTAAGATAGTTTCTCCTGCTATTGTGGTTTGACCTATTTCAACAAATGGAGTAATATCTTTTGGCAGATAAACATCCACTCTACTACCAAATCTTATTAGACCAATTTTTTGACCAATTTCAACTTCAGTATTATCACCGATAAATTTCACTATGCGTCTAGCTACTAAGCCAGCAATTTGAACAAATCCTATCTTAGGACCAAATTCTGTTTTTAGTACATAAGACATTCTTTCATTATCTGTACTAGCTTTATCTAAGGAGGCGTTAAAAAACTTACCAGGATGATAAATAATTTTCTCTATAAGTCCGCTACTTGGAGTTCTGTTAATATGTACGTTAAATACATTCATAAATATTGATATTTTTAACATTTCTTCTGTGAAACCTAACTCATAAGGAGGCATAACATTTTCCATCTTGATAATCATACCATCTGCTGGTGCTATAACAAGAGAGTTGCTCTGTGGGGTTATTCTTTCTGGATCTCTAAAAAAAGCTACGCACCAAAGTGTTAAGACTATACCCACAACACCAAGTGCGCTAGATAATATAAACAATAGCAAAGTAACAGCTGCGAAAATAATTATAAATATGTTCCCTTCGGGAGCTACCTTTGGTAGTTTGAAATCCATTATTACCTCATTAATAAGTTTTGCAATATCCTATGACAGAGTATATTATATAATATAACTTTAAAATAATATATGATTTTTTATTAGGGTTATTTACAAATGAGTGACGTGAAAGATTTTTATACGGTAATACTAAGATTACAAGAGTTTTGGAGTTCTAAGGGTTGTTCATTTTTAACATCCTACGATTTAGAGATGGGTGCTGGTACTTTTCATCCAGCCACAGCTTTACGGGCTTTAGATAAGAAAAAATGGAATGTAGCTTATGTACAACCATCAAGAAGACCAACTGATGGCAGATATGGAGAAAGCCCAAACAGACTAGCTCATTATTTTCAATTTCAGGTCTTAATGAAGCCTGCTCCTTATGATATTCAAAATTTATATTTGGAAAGTCTAGCTCATATTGGCATAGATGTTTTGAAGCATGATATACGGTTTGTTGAAGATGATTGGGAAAGTCCTACTTTAGGAGCTTGGGGGCTTGGTTGGGAGGTTTGGTGTGATGGTATGGAAATTACTCAATTCACGTATTTTCAGCAAGTAGGTGGAATTGAGTGCACTGAAATACCAGTTGAAATAACCTATGGGTTAGAAAGAATTGCTATGTATATTCTTGGCTATGATAATGTTTACGATTTGCCATGGAATATAAAAAATAATATTACTTATGGTGATATATATTTGCAAAGTGAAAAAGAATTTTCAGCTTATAACTTTAATCATGCCACTGTGGAAAATTTACTATTACAATTTAATATGATGCAAGATCAATGTAGAAAACTTATTGAAGCACAGTTAGTTTATCCTGCTTATCATCATGCAATTAAAGCTTCTAATATTTTTAACTTACTTGATGCTAGGGGAGCATTAGGAGTAAATGACCGTGCTTTTTTCATCAACAAAATTAGAGATCTAGTAAAAAGTTGTTGTGCTTTATATGTTGAACAAGATAATTTACCATAGAGATATATAGAATATAGCTATTGGACAAACACTGGAGTAATTGATTTATGGCAAGATTTTTACTTGAAATATTAACAGAAGAAGTTCCTTATACTTTGCAAAAACAGGCAGAAGAGGATATTAAGCTATTATTCATTGAGGCTTTTAAAAATAGGGAAGTTACTTATGAAAACCTTATTATTAATTCTACTCCAAGAAGGCTGGTAATTTTAGCTGAGGGGTTGCCTGAAAAGATAGATGATAAATCTGAAGAAAAAAAAGGACCCAGGAGTGATTCTACAGATAGTGTGGTGCAGTCTTTTTTAAAGACATATGGATTATCTTTACAAGATTGTCAGTTAAAAAAAACTGATAAGGGTGAATTTTATTTTTACAAACAAACTAAGGCAGGTGGGTTAGTTTCCGATCTATTAGCTGAGATGGTTATTAAGCATGTTTTAGAAAAAATGCGCTTTAAGAAATCCATGCGGTGGGATAGTAGTAATACTTTTTGGAGTAGACCCATAAGATCATTACTTGCTATGTTTAACCACAATATTATGGAGATATCTTTTGCAGGACTTACTTCTTCTAATAAAACTTGTGGGCATAGATTTTTAGGAGAAAAGGTAATAGAAATAACCTCAATAGATGATTATTTTTCTAAGTTAAAAAGTAATTTTGTTATTTTATCTTCTGCAGAAAGAAAAGAAAAAATTATTAATCAAATCGACTCATTTGCCGAAATTTTTTCTCTGCAAGTTTATAATAACAATTCCCTATTAGAAGAGTTGGTTTATTTAGTTGAATATCCTGAGCCTTTGCTAGCAGAAATACCAGATAAATACATGTTTTTACCAAAGGAGTTGCTTTTAGAGATTATCATTAAGAATCAGCGTTATATTAATTTTATCAATCATGATGGTACTTTATCTAGTAAATTTGTTATAGTTGCTAATTTAAAACCTATGGATGGTGGTAAAAATATAATTGCAGGTAATCTTAAAGTTTTACAAGCAAGACTTGAGGATGGTAAGTTTTTTTATTTTAATGATTTAAAATGTTCTACTGTCAATAGAGTTGAAAAACTTAAAAGTATTAATTTCTTTGAAGGATTAGGTTCAATTTATGATAAAGCCATCAGAATGCAAAAATTATTTAAAGATTTATTTTCTGAGGAACAAAATTCCTTATGTCTACTTGCTAAAGCAGACCTTGCATCTGAAGTAGTTTTTGAAATACCTGAACTGCAAGGGATAATGGGTTATTATTACGCTAAAAATGATGATATAGAAGAAGATATGGCAATTGCAATTAAGGATCATTACAAACCACAAGGAGCAGAGGATATATTGCCAACTACTTTACTTGGAGCTAAATTATCTTTAATTGATAAATTAGATACTCTGATAAGTTTTTTTAGCATTGGTAAAAAACCAACCGGATCAAAAGATCCCTTTGCTTTACGTAGAGCTGCAATTGGTGTAATAAGGCTAAGTGAAAATTTTGCCATAGATATTGATATCAATAAGTATATTTCATATGAGCTAGCAGATTTTTTTAAGGAAAGGCTTAATGTTTATTTATCCACAAGATATAATAAAGGATTAGTACGTACCATTATTAATGAACATACTGATACCGTATTTAATATTTTTTCTCTTATTAATAGGATAAAAGTATTTGATGCAATTTTAAAAGATCATTCAGGGCAAAGCTTACTAGCTCTTTATAAGAGGCTTACTAACGTTCTTAAGTTAGATAATTTAACTTATGTTGGACATGTGGATTCTTTACTACTAGAAAACAATATAGAGAAAGACTTACATGATGTTTATATGGAAGTTGCTTCTAAAACGGCAGAGTATATAAAAAACAATAATTTTTCCTCTGCAATTGCTGAAATATTACGCCTATCTCCTAAGGTAGATAATTTTCTTGATAATATAAAAATAAATCAGAGTGCAAGTGATGCTTTAAGGCAAAATAGACTTATGCTACTTACAGATGTAATAAAGTTGTGTAATTTAGTATTTAATTTTGATAATATTGAGTAACAATAACTTGTTTAATGTGGTGGTATTATGATGAAAAAAATGATTAGTCTTATACTTTTTTGTATGTTGCTATCTGGGTTGATATATACAGATAAGCTATTTTCAGCTTCCAGTAAGGAATTATTAATATATAGTTCAAGATATTTCTATGAAAGCAATCATATAACAAGACGTTTTTATGAAATGACAGGAATTAAAATTAGTGTAGTGCGTATGCCTTCGCACAAGATAGTGGAAATTTTACAAGATAGCAATAGAAAACAGAGGCCTGACGTTATAATTTTATCTGATATCAATCACATGGCGATACTAAGTGATTTAGGTTATTTAGATAATGCTTATAGTAAAACAATTGCTGCCATAGTGCCGGCTAAGTATGCGGATCCAAAAAAGAAGATAGTTCCTTTAGCTAGAGTTCCTAAAGTGGTAGTTTACAATAAGAAAGCCCATGAAAATGTTAGTAATTATTTAGATTTAGCAAATTCTGGGTTTTCTGGTAGTCTTGCCATGAGATCGATAAATAACGTTTATAATCAGGCACTTATTGGTTATTTGTTATATAAAAACTCAAAGGGAGATGTATCCCAATGGATTGATGGGATAAGTGCAAATTTAGCTATAAAGTCCTCAGGTAATGATAGAGCTAATTTGCGAGAAGTAGCCAGAGGTAAAGCACTTTATACTGTTGTTAATACTTCTGATATTGGATTGATGATGAGCTCTAGAGATCCACAAGAGAGGGAGTATTCTGAAGATTTAGCAATAGCTTTTTTTAAGGGAGATGATAATAAAACTTTTATAAATTTTGCAACTGCTGGAATAGATAAGAAATCTGATAATAAAGAAGGTGCTTTATTATATGTGGAATATATGCTTTCACAAGAGATTCAAACTTTTGTAACTAATCAGTCTTATGAATTTCCAATCAATGAGAAAGCCACCATAAATGAGGTACAAAAGCAGTGGGGTTCTTTTGATGAAGATTTTATTCCTTTTTCTGACATTCCAAAATTTCATTACGATGTTTTAAGCATTATAAAAAATAAAGAATGGTAGTGGGGGTTCTTTTGATGATTTTTCTAATGAATTGGGTTATAATAACGGTTCATATCTTATAATCATAGGGAGGGGAGTAGAATGGGTTCAATTTTTTCAAATTTACAGAAAGTTGGTCAAGCTTTCATGTTACCTGTTGCGATGTTGCCTGTTGCTGGATTGTTACTTGGAATAGGTTCAGCAAAATTAAACTTCATACCGCTTGTAATCTCAGAGATGATGGCAGCAGGAGGAGGATCAATTTTCACGATACTGCCACTGTTGTTTGCTGTAGCAACAGCAATAGCGTTCACTAAGATGGATGGAGTAGCAGCATTAGCTGCTTTGTGCGGATACTATGTTTTTCTAGCCACTATGGGTGTTGTAGCTGAATTTATGAGTATGAATACCACTTCAGTATTAGGGATAAAATCTATTGATGTTGGGGTGTTGGGAGGCATAGTGATAGGGTTTCTAACATCATTTTGCCATAATAGATACAATAATATTAAATTGCCAGAATTTTTAGGTTTTTTTGCTGGACGTAGATTTGTGCCAATTGTAACGTCAGTTGCTGCTTTTTTAGTGGCGGTAGCTTTTGTTTTTATTTGGAAACCAGTTGGAGGAGCAATTAATATGGCGTCGCAGTGGGCAGCTTATGGCAATCCGACAATTGCTTTTACTACTTATGCTTTTGTAGAGAGATTGTTGATTCCAACCGGATTGCATCATATTTGGAATGTACCTTTCTTTTTTGAGGTAGGCTCTTATACCGATGCTTCTGGAAATATTGTTAGGGGAGATATTGCAAGATATTTAGCAGGAGATCCTACAGCGGGATATCTTGCTGGTAGTTATCTTTTTAAAATGTTTGGCTTACCCGGTGCTGCTATGGCTATGATTTATACTGCTAAAGCTGAAAATAGAAGAATGGTAGCTAGTTTAATGATTCCGGCGGCATTTACCTCATTTCTAACAGGGATAACAGAGCCAATTGAGTTTTCATTTTTATTTTTAGCACCAGTTTTATATTTGTTACATGCACTCTTAGCAGGGTTATCATATATTATTGTTATTTCTTTGGATATAAAACATGCTATGACATTTTCTCAAGGGTTCATAGATTATATACTACTATATTCACGCTCAACAAATGGTTGGATGATAATTCCTTTAGGACTAGGATATGGAGTAATTTACTTTACTATTTTCACAATAGCCATTAAGATGCTTAATTTAAAAACACCAGGTAGAACAAATGAAACAACACTTAATGTTACAAGCGGTGTATCCTCAGGTGGAGATTATGATCTTGCTGCAAAAATACTAGCAGCTTATGGAGGTAGGGATAATATTACTAACTTAGATGCTTGTATTTCAAGACTTAGAATTTCAGTGAAGGATAAATCTTTGGTTAATCAGGATGAGTTAAAAAAATTAGGTGCGAAAGCTTGTATTGTAGTAGGTAATGGGGTGCAAGCTATTTTTGGTACTAAAAGTGAAGATATAAGAAAAGCCATGGAAGAGCATATATCAAAACATTAGATAGTATTTTAATAAGAAAGGGATCTAATTATCTAGATCCCTTTCTTACTAGAATTATTTATGTTAGTTTAAATAAGATAAAAATATATTAATTAAAACTAAGTACCTTTAGTAACAAAAGATACAAAAAAATGACATTCCAGTTGCAAAGCAATTATTAAAAGGATTATTGCTTTGCAATTAAAGTTGCGCTTCCGAATAAGATGAGAAGTAAGTATATAATGGGATAACAAAGGAAGTGATTGCAACTTTTTAAATTAAGAGTATAAAATTAATTCTTTTTTCAGTTGTTAGAGTGGAGGTTAGCGTTTTAGCATCAATATAGATTCTGTAATGTCAATATAGACAATTATAAAAAGACTTAGCGTATGGACTAAGATGGGATTATGAGATTAACACTGAAGCTGCATCTTCAACATAAATATAAGGGAATATAAATATGACAGCGAAGGTGTCGCGAATAAATTAAAGAAAATTTAATTTTGAGCAATATATATTTCAACTGCGAAAATTTCATCAATAATTCTTATAGAGTTTTCTTTGATCATAACATCAGCAAATTAAACAATATTAAAAGATAATAGGTTTAGTATATTTTTTATAAGAAGGCATCCTCAGCAAATGGGGACGTTTAATTATTTAGTAGAAATTATTTGCTGATATTTTGTAAATTAATCAGATGCAAATAATTTTGTGCTTCATACTGTAAGTGTGCAAAAAGTATATTAAAAAGCAAATACTTTAGGAATCCCTCTATGGGTATTGTTTAATATAAAAATAATAAATTAGCTACTCTTGTTTTGCACTAATCAATATAGTAATAATAAAGAAAAAAATTGTAGATAAACAATGATAAAAAATGGAAATATGAATGTAGAATAATTGTTTAAAACCTATACTAAAGAAGAAACTATAAGATATATAGAAGATTTATTATTCTCTTGAGGATTTTTAAATCCAACTAGGTAAGTTATAATAAATTTGGCACTAAAGTGAAGACTATTAAAAAAGCCATAGAAGAGCATATGGCAAATTAGAAGATTTAAAGAAAGGGATCTAGATAACTTAGATCCCTTTCTTACTAGAATGATAGTTAAAGATTTATTCTATTGGATCTTTAAATCCAACTAGGTAAGTTATTACAAATCCACTTATATAGGCGCTAAGAAGACCTAGGGCATAGTAAAGATACTTATTATCACCAATGGCCAATAAAAGAGGCAAGCCACCAGTTCCTATGGAAATAGCCCCAACTTTAAAAAATGCAATTACAGCACCACCGCAAGCTCCACCTAAACAAGCAGTCAAGAAAGGCTTACCAAGTGGCAAAGTTACACCATATATTAAAGGCTCACCAATACCTAAAAGACCAACAGGTAAGGCAGATTTAGTAATTTTCTTTATACGAGGATTTTTAGTTTTAAGTAAAACAGCTAAAGCAGCACCAACCTGGCCAGCTCCTGCCATTGCTAGTATTGTAAATAAAGGAGTCATTCCTGTATCTGTAATTAATTGCAGGTGAATTGGAATTAACCCTTGATGCAAGCCTGTCATTACTATTGGTAAGAAGGCACCAGCAAGGATAAATCCTACCAGTGCGCCACCGGAAGTTATCGCCTGAACTGTGATGTTTGCGATACTATCAGAAAGGAATCCTCCTAGTGGTTGCAGAACAAAAATCGCCACTATACCAGAAATAAATACTACAATAATTGGATTTAAAATAAGATCAAAAGTACCACTTAAAAATTTTTTCAATTGTTTTTCAACATAACAAGCAAAAGCCACCACAAGAATAATAGCAATTACTCCACCTCTTCCAGGAGTAAGCTTTTCACCCAATATTTCTAGGCTTGCTAGTCCAGGGTGAGTAAGAATACCAGCCATAGCAGCACCAATGGCAATTGAGCCACCATAAACCCTACTGGTTGATATCCCAACAAATACTAGCATTACAAAAAATATTGAGTTGCCAAAAATAAAAATTAAATCTATTATGGGTTTGTAATTACTGTATAAGTTACCAGTGATTGCAGGATTTTTTAAAATATTTGCTATACCAAGTATTAAACCACAACCAATTAAAGCTGGAATTAAAGGAACAAAAATATTGGCAATATTTTTTAAGAAATCGTTTATGTATCCACCAAGAGAGTATTTATTTTTGATTTTTTCTTTTAAACTTTCCGGACTTTCACTAGAGATTACTTTCATAGCATTATTAGTATTAGAATCCAGTAGGAGCTGAATTTCATCTTTTATTTTAGAGGAAGCACCAGGGCCGACAATAATTTGGAGTTGTTCTCCAACTTTATTAACTCCCATCACACCAGTAAGTTTTTTTATTTCTTCTCCTTTAAATAAAGTTTCATCGTGCAAGATTAACCTAACTCTAGTCATACAGTTTTCAAGTTTTTTTATGTTATCTAGTCCGCCAATCAGTCGAATAATTTCCTTAGATACAGTACTCATATTTTTTCTCCTTGTAATAAATTATTATTTTTTAAAATTTTCTATACAATCAAAAAGGACACCATTATGCTGCGATAATAATTTTTCAGCATTTTTTAAATCCAGAGTGGTTTCGAACATTAAAATAGCTAATTTAACGTTGAAGTTAGTTTTTTCTAAGTAGGTTACAGCTTCTTCATAAGAAGAGAGGGTAGCCTCCATAAATATTTTTTTGCATCTCTCAACTAGTTTGGCATTAAGTGCTTGCACATCAACCATAAGATTACTATAAACTTTACCCAGTTTAATCATAGTGCCTGTTGAGAGCATATTAAGGATCATTTTCTGAGCAGTGCCAGATTTCATTCTAGTAGAACCAGTAACAACCTCAGGTCCAACTTCAACTTCTATGGTAACATTTGCTAATTTGCCAATCTCAGAGTTTTTAGAGCAAGCAATGGCAATAGTACTAGCACCGATAGATTTAGCATAAGAAATAGCGCCTATAACGTAAGGAGTTCTTCCACTTGCAGCAATACCTACCAAAACATCATTATTTGAGAATTTTATTTTTTTCAAGTCTTCAATGGCAAATTCTTTTGAATCCTCTGCATTTTCCACAGATTTAAAAACAGCAGGTAATCCACCTGCTATAATTCCTTGAACTAAATCTTCTGATACGCCGTAGGTAGGGGGGCATTCCGAGGCATCCAATATACCAAGACGCCCACTAGTACCGGCACCTAAGTAGATTAATCGTCCACCAAGTCTTAATTTTTCCACTATAATGTCAATAGCCATTGCAATACTAGGTAAAACATTTTCTATAGCTAGAGCAACTTTTTGATCTTCTGTATTAATTTTTTTGACCATAGCTAAAGTTGAGACTCTATCAATATCCAGAGTATTTTTATTCCTTTTTTCAGTTGCAATAGATTCAAGATTTATTTTCAATTTTGTCCTCCATAACTACATTGTATATGCGATATAAGCAATTAAATTATAGGTTTTTCTACTATTAAAGCAAGATTTTTCTACACATATCAGTATATTGGTGAATAAAAAGCACTGACAGTATAAGTAAATATTAATCCTCCATAGCTACATTGTATGCTAGATACAAACAATTAAATTATAATTTTTTCTATTATTAAAGCAATATTTTTCTAAATTCAGTAGTAAATGAAAAACATTGACAGTAATATTAAAATATTTTAGTATAGCTAAGGTATATGAGAGAGTTTGTGCTCTACTGTTTTGTAGAGGTACATCTTGTAAGTAGGTAGTGGCGGAGTAGCTCAGTTGGTTAGAGCAGAGGAATCATAATCCTTGTGTCGGGGGTTCAAATCCCTCTTCCGCTACCATTCATATCTATTAAGCCCTTTTAAAAGATCCTCTTCTCGCCTTGTTAAGAAGTTTTTTTGTCCTTATCCCAATTTTTTACTTAAGAAGGGATATTTTTTAAAACAACAAAGCCTCATACCATAATTTGTATATAGCAAATGCAAATGATCTTAGTGTCTATGTTTAAGCACATCTGTAAAATGTAATGAACTTAGTAAGGCAATCCTCTTAGCAACCATACAGAAGATTTGTGATTCTAATACTAAATATAATAAAATGCCATTGAGACATAGTACTTATGAATAAATAATATTCAAATAGTCATGTAAGGAGGCACATGTAAAACTAATTTAAAACAAAGTCTCATGCATTAGAGGCTTTAATTATTTGATAATATATCCCTTATATGAAGTATTAGTTTATTATAGGTAAAGGCGAAAATTTTTGACATGTCATGTATTATGCTTTAATATAACATCTATATAACTTTGTTCTATCAGGGAAGAGTAAATGAAGGTTTTATTAAAAGGTGGTATGCTAATTGACGGTACAACCTACGTTTTACCTGCACAACAAGATGTCATAATCGAAGATACAAAAATATTAGCAGTAGTCCCTAAAAACTCTCAGAAAGAAGATGATTTTGATGATATTGTTGACGTTAGTGGACTCTTAATAAGTCCAGGTATAATTGACCTTCACGTTCATATCTCTGATGGATTAGCTAAAATAGGTTGTATGCCAGATATTATTGGTAAAAACCTTGGCGTAAGTACTGTAATTGACGCCGGCACTTATGGATCTGATACTTTCTCATACCTATATGATAATATAATTAGTAAATCTAAAACTAAAGTTTATGCCTGGCTTAATGTGGCTTCTTGTGGTCTTACTACCCTTAGCGAGTTGCAAGATTTAAGTAATATTAATAAGGATAAAATTCAAGCTACTTTAAAAAAATACCCAGATACTATAATAGGCATTAAAGTTAGAGCTTCTGGATCTGTTGTTGGGCAAAATGGAATAACTCCAATTATCATGGCTAAAGAAATAGCAAAAGAAAACTCTTTACCTTTGATGGTACATATTGGTAATCCACCTCCTTTTGTTGATGATGTCTTGAATTTACTTACTAAGGGTGACGTGGTTACTCATTGTTATCATAATAAAAAAGAAAACTTATTTGAAGGTAACAAAATTAGACAAACGGCTCTCTTGGCCAAGAAAAGAGGCGTCCTTTTTGATATTGGTCATGGCAGCGCTAGTTTTTCTTTTGATACTGCTATTGCTATGATTTCTAGCAAATTTAAGCCCGATTTTATTAGTACTGATATTTATGATAAAAATATTGAACATCCTGTAAAAAGTCAATTTTATGTCATGTCAAAAATGATGACGTGTGGTTTATCTTTAGCTGAGGTTATAACAAAAACAACCTCTAAAATTGCACAGGAATTTAAGTTAAAAAATATAGGAAGAATTAAAGAGGGTTATATTGCAGATTTATCAGTTTTTAGTTTGTATAATGAAGAATATTTTGCTGAGGATTCTGTAGGTAAAAAAGTAAAAAGTAGATCACTTTTAGAAAGTCATGGAGTATTTATTAATGGTAAATATTATAAAAAATAAAGTTCTTGAATCTTTAAAGGCAAACGGTTTTGAGTACACCTCAAAACAGCTAGATAGTATAATTAGGATAGTGGAATTTTTAGAAAATAATTTGTTAAAAATCGATGATAATGTGGTGATGACTATGTTTCTTAATCATATGTTGATTTTTTTCAAAAGACTGGAAAATAAAGAAGATTTAATCATTGAAGATGTCGATGTCATGTTTGAAGCACTGAATGAAAACAATGTAAAAATTGCACGTACTATGCTAGAAGATATAGGGCAAGAATATGGTTTTGCAGTTAGTGATTCAGAAATTTTTTTGATTGCTACACATGTTGAAAATATAGCTAATCAGGTATAAAAGGAGAAATAAAGTGAAAGATGGTAAGGTAGTAATTGTTATAGGACATAGAATGGGTAAGGGGCAGAATATTGTTAAAGGCATAGAGAAAGCAGGAGGTATTGCTATACTTATTCCTGGGATGTTGGCAGATATGAAGTTGGGAGATGTTATGAAAGAAAATGATGCTGATATTGGATTGTCTTTTTGTGGCAGTGGTGGTGCTGGAGCTCTTAATGCAAATACTAAGTATGGATATAAAGAAACTCATAGCTTAAGATCTGTTGATCAAGGTGTGAATGCAATCAAGGAAGGCTATAAGGTGCTTGGTTTTGGATTTTTAGACACAGAGGAATTGGGTGAGCAACTAACTAAAACTTATTATAGTAAAATTGGCAGAGAATAAAGGTATGTTAGCAGAAAATTTACTGATGGATTCAGTAGAGTATTATGACATAGCCGTACGTGATGCAAATATGGTTAAAGCTATTAGCGCAGCTATGTTTAGGTTAAGAAACATTGTTTTTACTGTGGCGGATAGGGTGGTATTGAAAATGGAGATTAGTAGTTTTATGATAACTAAGAAAGAAAAAGTAGTAATTGGAGGAAATTTGATGAATATTTTTAATACTAGTGCAGAAAAATTTGATTTTACTTTTAAAATAGGAGTACATATAAAATATGTCAGTACAAAATCTTAATAAGAGGGGAAATAATTGTTCAATAGGGGAGTTTAAAATATGTTAGTATTGTATTCTATTATTGTGGGATTTTTAACAGGATCGGCTGTTGCGGCGGGAGCAGCAAGGATGTATCATATACCGGGGTCGCAGGCTATGGGTGCATTTAGAACTTTGGGAGAGCTTAATGCGTGCCAGGGAGATAGGGTGTCGCATTTTGCATTTGGTTTTGGATTTTTACTTAATTCAGCAGCAGCGACAGTTGCCACAGGTGCTTTAACTCAGGATGTTTTGCATAGGATAGTTCCTAATTTCAGTGCAGGTATTTTGCTTTTTAGAGATAAGTCAGTTGAAAATACATTACATAATCCTGCTAAGATGTTTTTTGTTGGAGGTATAGTTGGTGCTTTAGTTATGGCATTTTTGGTTAGTTTATCTTCCATTGTGCCAACAGAGATGGCTAAAATTGCTAAAGATATTTTAACTCCTGCTGCAACATGGATGATTAATCCTGTTATGCCAATTATATTTTTATTAGCTGCTTTAGATGCTGGTAAAATTACTGGAACATGGGCAGTTATTTTGGGTGGATTAGCTCATATGATAATGGGGAACGGTACTCCTGGAGTTATTTTAGGTATTTTGATTGGTCAGAGTATACAAGAAAAAGGTATGAATAAAACATCTGGGATAATAATGGTTATATCATTGATATTACTGATTGTGATTGCTTATTTCAGGGGATTTTTTGCAAAGTTTGGTTTATAATTTATAGTATTTTGGAGGGTAATTATGTTAGGGGATAAGAATAATATTTGGCTCAACAACTGGATTTTTCCAATTTTTGTAGGTTTATTATCTGCTGGTGTTGTTGGAGCAACTAGTATGTATATTAATTTTGGTGTAGGAGCTTTGAATGAAATATTCGTAGTTCAACTGTTAGACGCTGGATTAAAGGGTGGTGATTACGCGGCGGCGGCGGGATTTGCAGCAGGATTTTTAGTAGCTCGAGTACTTGAGGGTCCATTGGTAGGATTACTTGATATTGGTGGAGCTATAATGACTGGTGTTGGAATTGGTATTCCGGCAGTATTTCTGGCAGCAGGATATAGTACATTATTTGATAATTTTTATTTATCTCTATTATTAGGACTAGCTATTGGGTTAGGCTTGGGTTTGGGAATTATAATTATAAGGAAAATGATTCCTGAGGAAGGGTTTTCTGCTTCTGGAACTGATATTATGATGGGAGCAGGTAATACACTTGGTAGATTTTTAGGACCATTAATTATTTTATCTGCTGCTAATTATGGTGTTTTTACTGGTGTGGGTGCTACCATAGGAGCTGGAATATTTGTTTATTATAAAAAATCCATGATTGGAGGAGCTATTTTGGGAGCTATGTTTCTTGGAGCTCTTGGAGTTTATTTGTAGTAGATTTAGCAAAACATTTATTTGATAGAAGAGGGTATTGATGAATAATATTTATTTACAAATGGGATTGCCCAGAGTAGTTAATGCAAGTGGTAGGATGACTTATCTTGGTGTTTCTACATTATCTGAGGGTGTGCTAAAGGATATGATTTCCGCAGCTTCCAGCTATGTTGTGATGGATGATTTACTTGATATTGTTGGTAAGCAAATATCAAAAATAACCACTGCTGAAGATACTTGTGTTACAGCTTCTGCATCCTCTGGAATAGTTTTAGCCGTAGCAGGATTGATAGCAGGAGACAATTTAGCATTAATAGAGAGATTACCAAATAGTTATGGTTTAAATAATCAGATTATAATTCCTAAGGGACACGTTGTTAATTATGGGGCGCCTGTGTCAACAATGATTGCTTTAGCCGGGGGAGAGCTAATTGAGGCAGGACAAAGTAACTCAGTAAAAAAAGAGCATATAATTTCTTCTATAAATAGTGAGACTTGTGGGTTATTTTATGTTAAATCGCACCACTCTGTACAAAAAGGGATGATTTCACTTGAAGATATGATTGCTATAGCACAAGAGTATACAATCCCATTAATTGTTGATGCAGCAGCTGAGGAAGATTTAACAAAATATATTAAAATGGGAGTAGATTTGGTAATTTATTCGGGAGCTAAGGCAATTTGCGGGCCTACTTCAGGATTCATTACTGGCAGAGCAGATTTGATTAAACTTTGTAAAGCTCAATATAAAGGTATAGGTAGAGCTATGAAAGTTGGTAAGGAAACTTTAGTAGGGATAGGTAGGGCTGTGCATGAGTATGTAGCTTATGATCATACTAATACTGGGAAGATGCAGTATGAGGCTGTGCTTTTTATGGCTGAAGCACTTAAAAATATAGGTAATTTAAAAATTTCTGTTGAGCAAGATGAGGCAGGACGTTCGATCTATAGGCTAAAAATCACTATTATTGGTGGAAACAAAGAAGCTTTAGCAATTGTTCATGAGTTAAAGCAGGGTGAAATTTCCATTCATGTAAGGGATCATTATGCTAATATTGGTGTATTGTATGTTGATCCTAGGGGGCTTGTGGATGGCGATAAAGAGTTAATAGTTAATAAAATTAGAGAAATTATGGCTTAATTAAGTTATAATTAGGAGGATAAAGATCATGCAAACTAAAGTAAAATTTTATAAAAATAGAGTGTGTATAAACTGTCTTGCTGGCAATTTACAAAATGCTAAGGAAGTTGTTGAGGTTCTTGAGGGTGCAGGTTGTGTTGGATTAATGTCCGCTAGTTTTCCTACTATTGCGGAAGGAGTGAAGGAAGTAAAATCATGGCTTAAGGAGTTACCGTGTGTTTCTGTTGGATTAGGTGCAGGTGACCCCAAATATTCCCTTAATGCTGCTTTAATTGCCGCTGAAACCGATCCTGGTCATGTTAATCAGACATTCCCTTATGTTGGATTCACTTCGGGCTATTTTAAAGCTAAAAATGTTCAAAACACTCTTATTAATGCTTTGGTTAGTCCAACAGGCATAGTAGGTAAAGTAAGGGTTGCAACTGGTCCTTTAAGCTATAAGGAGAAAGATGGCATTTTAGATGTTGAAAGTGCAATTGCTATGATTATGGAAATGGGTGGTGCTTCTGTGAAATTTTATCCTATGAATGCACTAGAATACATCGATGAGTTTAGATATATAGTAAAAGCTTCAGTTAAAATGGGACTTAAGTTAATCGAGCCAACCGGAGGTATAACCGCAGATAATTTGGCAATAATTACTGCAGTGGCTTTAGAAGAGGGTATGGAGCAATGCATGCCTCATATTTATACTTCTATAATTGATAAAAATACGGGCTTAACTAGGATAGATGCTCTTAAGAAAATTTTTGCTGATATTAAAGCTATAGTTGGTTAAAAATTAGGTGTAATTATTATTTAGTTATGGGTTTGAAGTAGGTTTCACTACGATTATAGGTTTTTTATCACTAGATAATTTAAGGGCTATAGGTTTCAGGTTTAAACAATATCCTAGTTATTACATAATGTGACAAAAACAATTGTAAAAGCATAGTGAACACAGAGGAATAACTAATAATAATGGATATTTAGATATATAAATTGCCTCTTTTTTTATGAAAAAATTAAATTGAACAAAAAATTATTAATAACATAAATAAAATAATCATTTTTAGAAAAAGAGTTTATTTTTTGTATAAAAAATAATGGAATACTCTATAAAAGATCAAGTTAGTGCTAAGCAGATGTTCAGTAAGGTAGAAAAGGAAGAGACAATTAGATTACACAAGGAAAGAAACGGTGTTAAGAATCTATAAGTGAAAATTAAAAGTTATTAAAAAAAAGTTTTAATATAGAAGATTTAAGGGTTGTAGTTAGAGGTTCATCTTAGGAATAATAAAAGAGAAAAGCAGGTATAAAAAATGTTAGTATATCAGAAATCAGCGTAACAAAAACTTATCATGTAGAAATTGAAAGTGATCATTTTTATTTTTCTAATCGTCATGGGGGAATATCTTATGTAAAAGATGCTATGAAGAATTAGTATTATAAAGATATGAAAGGCATTTTGTTTTAATTAGAAGATACAGAACTAGAAGACTTAATTTAACAATTAACTAAGCAACTTAATAGAAATAAATCGTAGCAATTAACTTGAATACTCCTTTGAAAGCCTAAGATGGTAAATAAAAGGAGATAAAATGATTGTACACTTAGGTAATCAAGAAGTTGTTTTAAGAAAAATAATAAGTGGACTTTAAATTATGGTAATACTTAAATTAAAGCTACGATTGTAGATGAAGCTTTCTTGCAGGAAAGAAAGAGTGGTGAAATTTTTTTTGCTAAATATGTAAGCTAACATCTAGAGTGCTATTAAAGACAAGTTAGCTAAAAATAATTATTCAATACTTGAAGTATTGGAGCATATAAAAAGCTATAAGCAAAATCAATTATTTTAAATATCCTATAATACATTATAAAAAGAAGGGACGATTGCAACAACAGCTTCTTTTTTTATGTAAATCATATTCTTATATTCTATTGCTATGATAGTAGTCTAAAAGTCATTATTTATAATTAAAGTTATAGGTAATTATACGCTTAGCTGATGTATAAATACTAATAACTATAAAAATAAACCATATTTAAACTTACATTAAACAATTGTTTATATTTTTATAATTATAATAAAATAATTAATAGGATAAATATTTTTATGAGAAACGAAAGAAAAACAGAAAGTATATTTGAAGATATGCTTAATACCCTTGGATATTATAGGGGGGAGATAGTAGTTGAGTATCAAAAATCTCAAATTGCAGAAGTCAGCACCCTACTAAAAACAGCAAGTAAAGTAGGGTTAGGGAAAGGCTATCCTGATTTTATTATCACCTCAAAAGATTATCCTGATTTTTTAATTTGTGTAGAATGTAAGGCTGATGTTAAAAAACACAAAAGTAAAGAAAAAGATAAAATCAAAGACTACGCTGTTGATGGCATTTTACACTATTCAAACTTTCTAAAAAAATCATATCATGTTGTAGCTATTGCTTTTAGTGGTAGCAGTAAAGAAGATAATTTAATAGATATCTATTTACAGCCTAAGGGAGAATCTAAGGTTGATAAACTCTTAAATACTAGCGATGAAGAAGTACAAGAGCTATTAGAATTTACAGAGTTTGCCAAATTAGCGGCACATGATAGAGATGTAACAAAAACAAGGCAAAGTGAACTTTTAAGTTTTGCTTCAGACTTACATAATTTTATGCGAGACTATGCTAAGCTAACAGAACAAGAAAAACCCCTCCTTGTAAGTGGGACATTGCTAGCTTTAAAAAACAAACCTTTTGCGTCTTTATTTAATGAATACTCTGTGGATTCTTTACAAAAAGCGTGGTTACAAGTTATAGAAACTGAAATTAAAAAAGCAGATATCCCAGAAGCAAAAAAAGAAAATATGATACAACCCTATACTTCCATAGCGGTACATCCAGAATTAGGACAAGCTACAGAAAAGCACCCCAAAGGAGTATTGTATGAATTAATTAGCATGTTAAATAAAAATGTTTTTCCTTATATTAAGTATTTTGATGATTACGATGTAGTTGGTCAATTTTATGGCGAGTTTTTAAAATATACAGGAGGGGATAAAAAGGGCTTAGGAATTGTTTTAACACCAAAACACATAACAGAATTATTTGCACTTTTGATGGACGTTAATAAAAAGTCCATAGTTATAGATCCATGTGTAGGTACAGCAGGATTTTTAATTCAATCTATGCACCACATGTTAAAAAATGCCAATACGGAAACAGAACGGCAAAATATTAAAGAAAATAATTTAATAGGTATAGAACAACAACCAACCATGTTTGCACTGGCGGCTAGTAATATGATATTGCGTGGTGATGGTAAGGCAAATTTATATATGGGAAATTGCTTTGATGAAAAAATAAAAGCAGAAATTAAAGACAAGCAAGCAACTATTGGAATGATTAACCCACCTTATGCTCAAAAAGGTGATGGCTTGCATGAGTTAGACTTTATATTTAATATGCTAGATATGCTAGTAAAAGGTGGTAAAGGAATTGCAATTATTCCCATGTCGTGTGTGTTGCAACCTCATAAATTAAAGCAAAAATTATTAAAATACCATACTTTAGAAGCTGTAATGTCAATGCCAGAGCAACTTTTTAATCCAGTAGGAGTGGTAAGTGTTATTATAATATTTACAGCCCATATTCCCCATACAGAATCTGATAGAGAAACATGGTTTGGTTATTTTAAAGATGACGGACATAAATTATTACAACATAGAGGTAGAGTAAACTTTAATTGGGATAGCATTAAAGAAGATTGGGTTTCTTGTTACAAAAATAAAAAAGAAAGAGTAGGATTTTCAGTTATGCAAAAAGTATCACATAATGAGGAATGGTGCGTAGAGGCTTATATGGAAACGGATTATTCTAAGCTAAATGAAAATGATTTTATTAAAACTCTAAGAGAATATGTAGCTTTTAAAGTTATTAACGATGGTTGCAATGAAGATAATTAAAGTATCAGATTTATTTGAAATTCAATATGGGGCTAATCTTGAGTTAAATAGAATGGAATTAGATTCTAAGGGTATTAATTTTGTTTCTAGGACATCTAAGAATAATGGCGTTGTTGCTAAGGTAAAAAAAATTCAAGGAGTGCAACCAAATCCAGCCTATACTTTAAGTGTTGCTAGTGGTGGTAGTGTTTTAGAAACTTTTTTTCAAGAAACCGAATATTATAGTGGAAGAGATTTATACTACCTAAAGCCAAAAATTCAATTAAGCATAAAGCAATTTTTTGCATATGCTACTATTATTAAGGCAAACAAGTACAAATATAATTACGGACGTCAAGCTAATAGGACTTTAAAAGATTTATTAATTCCAGCACCATCTGAAATTCCTGAATGGGTTTATAATCTTGAGGTAAAAACTCCCTCAAAACTGCCATTAAATAAGACAAGTATAAACTTACAAGATAGACCGTGGCAACTGTTTAAATATGAAGATATTTTCAAACTATCACGAGGCAAAGAAAAAATACAGGATAATAGCTTAGGTAGTATTCCTTTAATTAGCTCTACTGGTAATAATAATGGGATATCTTCTTTGATAGCTGATGGAAATAATTTATTTAGCAAAAATACAATAACGGTCGCTAATAATGGTAGTGTTGGTGCAACATTCTATCAAGATAAAGATTTTTTCGCCACAACAGATGTTACAATTTTAGAAAATAATAATTTGAATCAATATAATTCTCAATTTTTAACTACAATAATTTCAATGGAAAAATATAGATTCAACTACGGTTTAAAATGGGGCTTAGAGCGAATGAGAAATACTAAAATTGGCATTCCTATTGATAGTAACAACAATCCAGATTGGCAATTTATGGAAGATTATATTAAATCTTTACCTTATAGTAAGAACCTTAGCTAACTAACTTGGTATATTGTAATCTTTTACCAAACATAGAAAGTAAAGCTAAGTTAAATATATTGGTTTTGCTTTCTTTTCTATTATTAAATCTAAAAGTAAAAATGTTTATATATTATTTTCACTTACTTAATGATGTGTGCCATTTAAGTATCTTTTAAACTAAGAAAAAACACCTTCTATTGTGTTTGTATAATTATTTCCTACACCATATTCTCCAATAGTATGTCTTACAGTTCTTCTATTTTTATAACTTTTATATAAAGGAGATGTATCAGTATATAATTGAGATTCTTCTATATTAATATATTGTTCTAATACTGGTTTAATTGTTTTGATATTAACCTTAGTAATATATTCCAGTGCTAACCTACCACTTCTTTCAATCATTCCTACAGTCGCCATTTTATTATTACCTCCTTGTGAATGAGGGGTTTTATTTTTAGCATGTTTATTTGTACCAATATACACCTCATCTACTTCAAAAAATCCTTGCCATTTAAAAATAGCACTTTTTGATAGTAAATTCCCTCTACTACAACTCATACCTCTTAATTACAGATTAGTAAATAATAACATGCTTTTTTTCTTTTATTAAAACCTTATAGTTACCAGGGTAGGAATAGACACCATAGACCATGTTCCAAAGATTATGCTTATAAAACAAAAATATTTCCACTCTACTAAAAGGATCATCTTTAGTTAACTCTTGAAGATTTATGCTAGTAATAATCTCATAACCATTTTTATAAAAAGAATCACTACTGAGATCATAAGAATCCTTGTGACAACTTGTAGTATCATAAAAAACTCGCAAATTAGCAGTATTTTTTACCTTTGTTACAATAAAATTACATCCCTTAATATATCTAGTTAGTAAATATTTAGCATCCTTTTCTAATGGATTTAATGGAATATCTATATACGATATATGCTCAGGGCTAGCAACTAGAAAGTAACTTGTAATAACATTGTATTTATCATACATCTTAGTGCTAACAATATCCATAATACCATCAAATAATTCAATAAACTTTTTAGATTCAACCTGATTGCGTATTTTTATTTTGAAATTACCAACATAATTTAAATCTAGTAAAGGTAAATAATATAAATATGCACTACTTATAACTCTATTTTTAGATTTATCCATGAAAAATGACAAGGGATCTCTCATAAACTGCTCACTAAGAGATGCAAACTCATTAAGCAGAGTAACTTTAGGCATACTACTTACCTTAGGCATCGGATCATTATCAAAACTAGGTTGTAAAGCAAAAATATCACTGTTTAGTAAAAAACTACTAGATAGTGTATATAATATTATTATGGTATACTTCATGTACAATCTCTGTTTTTATTCTAATTAGTATCGCTATTTATCAAAAAATTGATGAATATTACACTAATTATTACATAAAACAGATAAAAATCAAAACTTTAAATTGTATTTTTAGTTGTAATTACAAGATTTCTATTAAATTAACTAAACTAAAGGATGAAAAAATAACGTCTATTTTTGCTGAGATTCTGCAGATAAGAGACTCTCTAACCATTTGATATTATGTTTAGAATCAATAAAATCTTGTTCTTCAATAATTCTAAGATGCAAAGGAATGTTTGTTATAGTACCATCAATAATTAACTCTTTGAGTGCTCTTTTTAATCGGAGTATACAGTGATTACGATTTTGACCATGAACAATTAATTTTGCTATCATAGAATCATAATATGGAGGTATGCTATAACCACTATAAATGGCGGTATCAACTCTTACACCAGGTCCTGCAGGTGGATGATAATGGGAAATTTTACCAGGCTGTGGAGTAAATGTTTCTGGATCCTCAGCATTTATCCGACATTCAATAGCGTGACCGATAGGTATAACGTCACTTTGCTTGATTTTCAAATGTTTACCCTGTGCTATTCTTATCATTTCATATACTAAATCCACTCCGGTAACAAATTCAGTTACGGGATGTTCAACTTGCAATCTTGTATTCATTTCCATAAAATAAAATTTACCATTTTCATAAAGATACTCTATGGTGCCAGCGCTATGATATCCCATTTTTTTCATAGCCTTAGCAGATAAATTACAAATATATTCTCTTTCTTTTGTACTTAGTGCCGGAGAAAAAGCTTCTTCAATAACTTTCTGATTCCGTCTTTGTACAGAACAATCTCTTTCGTATAAATGAATAACATGACCGTGCTTATCACCAAGGATTTGCACCTCTATATGCTTAGGGCTCTGTAAAAATTTTTCCATATATACAGCTGGACTGCCAAAGGTAGCTGCAGCTTCATTTCTAGTCAATTCGAAATTTTCTATTAATTCAGCGTCATTAAAGGCCGTTCTCATGCCTCTACCACCACCACCAGCAGCTGCTTTTATAATAACAGGATATCCAAATTCTTGTGCGATTTTTAGCGCTTCATCTATACATGTAACCTCACCTTTTGAACCAGGTACAGTAGGTAATTTAAGACTAACAGCAGTTTCCTTTGCTTTAATTTTATCGCCCATAATTTTTATGTGCTCAGATGAGGGACCAACAAATATAAACCCATGTTCCTCAACCATTTCAACAAATTCGGCATTCTCTGATAAGAAGCCGTAACCAGGATGAATAGCATCAGCATTGCTAACTATTGCTGCACTTAGGATTGATTGCTTGTTTAAATAACTATCAGTAGCCTTATTAGGACCTATACAAACAGCCTCATCAGCTATCTTAACATGCATTGCATCCTTATCGGCTGTCGAGTAAACTGCTACCGTTGCTATTTCCATTTCCTTACAAGCTCTAATAATTCTGACTGCTATCTCTCCACGATTGGCTACTAAAATTTTTTTCATATATAATTCCTAAAGTAAAAAATTATTCCACTATCAGTAATACTTCACCATATTCAACAGCTTGATTGGACTTTACTAAAATTTTAGTAACTTTACCAGCCTTGGGGGATTTTATAGGATTAAATACTTTCATTGCCTCCATTAACAATACTGTATCCCCTTCTTTAACAATTGATCCAATTTCGACAAAGGCAGGGGAGGTTGGATTAGAAGAGGTGTATACCACTCCAACCATTGGGGAAACTATTGCTCCTGGATGTTTTGCTAAATCCTCTGGTATACTATCAGTTACAGTAGCTTGGTTGATTGGGGGAGATGTAGTTAAAAAATTTTGTGGAAACATTTGTTGGGGTAAGAAATTTGGTGAAGAACCTGAAATGACGTTCATCTCTTTATTTCTTGAGATTTTTACGTCAATGCGTTCCTCTTTTAAATCGTAAGAAAAATGTATTTCTGATAAATCTGTTTCTTTGGCAATTTTCGCCAATTGTTTTATAAATGCAGAATATTCTTCCGTCATCTGCTCTTTATTTTTATCTTTTTTCATCTATTATACTCGCGTCTATTGAACAAAAAATTATGACAATACTACTTGCATTTCATACTATAGTACAATTACTAAGGATTGGTTAAACTACTAACATAACCCATAGTCTATTATATTATACCACAAAAATAAAGCTTTTTAATTATTACAAATATAATCTATTGCAAAAAGATAGCCAAACTCTTTCAGTCCTGTAATAACTCCTTTTGCAGCTTTTGCTATGTAAGAGCTACTTCTAAAATCTTCTCGTGTATGGATATTAGAAAGATGTACTTCTATTGTATCTATTTTAACTGCTAAAAGTGCATCCATAATAGCAATTGAAGTATGGGAATAGGCTCCGGCATTGATAATTATAGCATCTACATTGTTTTGTTTGGCATTGTGTATTGTATTTATAATTTCTCCTTCTGAATTACTTTGTACACAATCTATATTAGCTCCGTACTTTTTTCCTCTTTCTTTGCATAAATTATGGATATCTTCTAAAGTGAGCTTGCCATAAATTGCTGGTTCTCTACTTCCTAGTAAATTAAGATTTGCTCCATTAATTATCAGAATATTTTTTGACATAGCTTATCCTTATGAAATCTTGCACATATTCAATTATAAGCAAATATTGTTATTATTGAAATAAATCTTGACAACAATTTCAATCAATATATATTACTCTTGTTTTTTATAATTAATTTTGATTATTTATCTTTTACAAACAGGTGACTCTTAATGATTTCTTTAAAATTACAGGAATATTTTAAAAACAATCCTAATTTGGAAACTCCGTGCGTGGTTTTTGATTTGGAAATCTTGCGTGCTAAATACAGTGAATTTAAGCTAAGATTCCCCAAAGTTGATATTTTTTATGCAGTGAAATGCAATCCTGCTAAGCCAGTGCTAGCTACACTAAGAGATTTGGGAAGTAATTTTGACGTTGCCTCTATAGAGGAAGTAGAGTTATGTTTGTCTTTAGGAATCAACCCATCAAAGATTTCTTGGGGTAGTACAATTAAAAAACCTTATCTAGTTAAAAAAGCTTTTGCCAAGGGTGTAAATCTATTTGCTTATGATAGTATTGAGGATTTGCAATCAATTGCAATCAATGCCCCAGGTTCTAAAGTATATTGTAGAATCCTTGTGAGTAATGATAATGCACTTTGGCCATTATCGGCAAAATTTGGTTGTTCCCTTGAGATGGCAGAAGATCTTTTATTACAAGCTAAAAAGCTTAATCTTATACCTTTTGGCTTATCTTTTCATGTTGGTTCACAGCAGATAGATCTAGGAGCATGGGATAGAGCCATTACTAATTGTGCATATATTTATAATAATCTACAAGAAAAGCATGGCATAACTCTACAAATGATTAACTTAGGTGGAGGTTATCCTGCAGAGGGTTACGTTACTGGAAGCCGTGATTTGTTAGATTATGCCAATGCAATTGAGGATTCTTTAAATAAAAATTTTGGTGAACATAATCTTATGCTATTGGCTGAGCCAGGTAGATTTTTAGTAGCTGACGCTGGCGTGATGAAAACCGAGGTGGTTTTAGTATCTAAGAAAGCTTGTGATGCAGATTTAAGATGGGTTTATTTGGATGTTGGATTATATGGTGGATTAGCTGAAACTCTTGCAGAATCTATAAAATATAAAATGTTTACTAGTAGGGATTCTGATAAAAATATAGGACCTGTTAATTTGGCTGGACCAACTTGTGATGGTATTGATATTATGTACAAAGAGTATAAATATCAAATGCCTCTTAGTTTGCAAATAGGTGATTATATTTATATATTGGCAACAGGTGCTTATACTACTACTTACTCTACAGTTGCTTTTAATGGATTTACTCCTTTAAAAGATATTTATATAGATTAAGCTAAATTTGTTTTATATGTACTACTACTGAAAAATAGAGTATTTTATTTAAGTGAAATACTTAATGTAAAATGTGGGGTTGAGAAATATGATGAGGCATTTTTTTTCTGATGTTGATGGTACTTTATTGCAGAATCATAGTGTAAGTCCGTCTACTATTGCCAAGATAAAAGAGTTTGTTAGTAAGGGTAATAAGTTTTACTACGCCACTGGTCGGGTTGACGCTGATATTAAGCTTTTAGAAGAAAAAATTTCCATATATGCTGACTATAGAATCTCGCAAAATGGTGCTGTAATTAAAAATAGAGAGAATAAAACTGTTTATTCTAAGGTATTATCAAAAAATATAATTCCTCAGTTAGTTGACTATTTATACGCTATAAAAGGTGTTACCATTGAGGTTACTACGGTTGATGATAGATATTCTAATTCTGAGAGAAAAATATCTCATAATTATGAATTCACTGCACCGGTAATTATTGATAAAAATATTATACAGAAGATAGTAAATTTAGATTGCACTTTATTTCTTATTCTTTCTGATGATTATAAAATCCTTGCAGAAGCACAAAAAAAAATTAATATCATGTTTCCTGAATATGCTTATGCTATTGAAACTTCTCCTGGATGTATGGAAGTTCTACCTCTTGGAGCCTCTAAGGGAACTGCTATAGAATTTTTGCAACAAAAATATAAGCTAGATAACAGATCCATAATAGTTGCAGGGGATAGTTATAATGATGTTTCCATGTTTAATAAATATCATGAAAATTCATTCGTTATGTCAGGTGCTCCAATTGCAGTTAAACAACAGGCTAAAAACGTGGTTGATAATGTTGGACAAGTAATAGAGAGCTTCAGTTAAGTAGCTTTTTTTTCAGCATTATTATTAAAATTAATAAACTGATAGCCACCGATGATATTATGATAATTACAAATGCTCTTGGATCTTCTTGCAGAGGAACTGTAACGTTCATACCCCAGAAGCTAGCTATTATTGTTGGTATCATTAACAAGATAGTTAGATTTGCTAAGAGTTTCAAAAATTTATTTTGATTATTCGTAATCATAGAATTGATTGTTTCCATCATATTACTGATGATTTTTGAATAAGTATCCACCATTTCTATTGCTTGTTTATTTTCAGTATAAACATCATCTATTAATTCTTCATCAATTATTGCAAAATCGGCAAAATTATTTTTAACCTCTTTATCTTTTAGTTTTAAGATCCTAGCAATTACCAAATCGTTGGAATATATGGAGGTTGTAAGAAAGGTTAAGCTTTTTTGCAGATCCATTATTTTTATAACATCTTCATTATTTGTGGTTGCAATTAGATCTTGCTCTAAAAGTTGAAATTTATCAATTATTGATTTTATACTTTCAACAAATGAGCGTGCAATTTCGTATTTTAGGGATAATAAATTATCAATTTTTGTATCAAATGTTTGCATACTCTGTAGATATTTAGTACAATTTACCATCTTGGGAGAGATAATAATAAAAGTATCTTTAGTAATTAGAATCCCTATGGCAGTAGAGTTAACTACGGTGTCACTAATTTTTGTTGGTGTATTTATAACACAAAAAATATAGTTTTCTCTTATATCAATCCTTGATCTTTCATTTTTATAAAGAATTGTATCAACGTAGGCTATTGGCATATCAGCGGCGGCTGCAATTATTTTTAACTCTTGTTCAGTGGGTTCCTCTAGTACTATTATACAGCCTTTCTCGTAATTATTTACTAACACAAAATTTGAGTCAGTATCATATTTATAAAAATTTATCATTCCATACCTTCAAAAAATGGATTGCTGATTACTAGTTTAAATTAGTTTTTTTTTATTGTCTAATCAATTATAATTAGCCTGAATTAGGAGAGTATTATGTATAAATTATTGATATTGTTAATTTTTATTCTTGTTGGGATTACTGCATGTATGTCTAAGTATGCATTTGTAAGCTATACTTGGCGACTGAGTGTTTTGCAAGGAAATATTTCTCTTGCAGAATCCACATATGAGTACTTTAATGATATATATATTATTTTTGATGCAAATTTGTTCAGCAAAAAGACAGGTTCAGTATATGGCAATGGATCTTGTAATAATTTTAATGGTACTTATAAGGTTGATCAAAATTTAATCACATTTAGCAATATCATAGTTACTAAAAAATATTGTGAGGAAAAATCATTATTAGAACATGAATTTTTAGAACAATTACATGCAGCTAAATACATTATTGAAAATAATAAACAATTAACATTTTATAATGCCAATAAAGATCTGATTCTTATTTTTGAGCAACAATAATAACACAAGCAATAGTTTAATAAAAATGATAAGAGCCATATAAATTCAATATAAACAGCTACAAAGTGTAGTGTAGTTATATTTATTTTTAATAATTTGTTTACAACTTACAAATAATATGTAATTATGTTAAGTGAGGAATTGGGGAATTCAGATTCTTCTGCTCACAATTAAGAAACTACAAAAGGTTATATTAAATATGGAAAGAGGTAAAGTTAAGTGGTTTAATACCACCAAAGGTTTTGGTTTTATAAAGCCTGATAATTCAGATCAAGATATTTTCGTGCATATTTCCGCACTTTCAGCAGCTGGATTAAGGAATTTAAAAGAAGATCAAGCTATAGAGTTTGATATTGAAACTAATGGTGCTAGAAAGTCCGCTGTTAATCTTAAGATAATTAACTAGAATATCGGTTATTGTTTTGAATAAGTGGGAGCATTTTTTGCTCCCACTTTCTTTTTGTACTATTACTATCTTATAATAATCTATGTGTCAGGAATAATTAACACAATGGTTATTTTTTCAAGCTGGGAGTTAGAGATAAGTTTATTGTTAACTAAATAATTCAATTTTAAATTCATAATAAAAGCTATTTTTCATTAACGAATCCAGTGAGAAAATCATACACTTGTAGTTTTTATTTGTAGGTAGCGTAGTATTTGGGAATAAATTTTTATGCATGTTTATTGCAGGGGATAAAGCAAAGCTTAGGGATGTTAAAAATTAGACACACAGCTATACACTGCAGGGTATTTTCTAAATATAACAACTACAAGGAATACTATATGCATATAATAAGTGGGATTTTATAGCCACTTAGCTGAGAAATTATGCTTTTAAGATTGATGTTTTCTTAAAAAATTTTCTGTTATTGCTATGGTATTTATATTAACCGAATGTTCTAAAGATTGTTCAATATGGCTTTCATAGGCTATACTTAGTGAATCTAAATAATCTTCAGTTTGTCTTAAATGTTTTATTGGTAGTATATTATCCATATCTCCGTGTAAGAGAAGGATATTTTGCACATTGTTAGTATTTTCATGATTACTAATATAATAAGCACCACTATGAGCAACAACCGCCCAAAGTGATTTTTTAGTATGCAGTGCAGTGTATAAGGACAGAATTCCTCCCTGAGAGAATCCAAAAAGCCCTATACTATTTGATGATATATTATAGGCTTTTTCAATTTCATCAATTAGCTGTATGATTTTTTTAGAAGCAATATCAATATCAGAGATAAGGGGTGTTTCAATTTCAATTATATTATTTACTTCTTTAATATTCAAGGGAAACCATTGTTTCCCAAGCCCAATAGGACAAGGCTCAGGAGCTTCCGCTGCAATAAATAGAGTATCTTCTAATTGTTGAAAAAACTGCACTAAAGAGATTAAATCTTCAGCACCCGAGCCATATCCATGGAGAAGAATTAAAACTCTTTTAAGAGATGTAGTATTTGGTTTTTTATAAAGTAAACAATCCAAAGAAAAATTAATTTTTTCCATTACTTTGCAGACTCTGGAATAACTTCTTTAAAATCTATCTTAAGAGTTTTTAATAAAGTAAACAATTCTTTATTCAAATACATCTCTTTTAATATATCACATCCTCCAACAAATACGCCTTTAATATATAACTGTGGTATGGTCGGCCAGTTTGAGTAAATTTTAATTTTATCTCTAATTTTGTAATCGGCCATTACGTCAATATCAAGGAAATTAATTTCTAAAACACTAAGTATATGAACAGTAGTAGCAGAAAAGCCACACATAGGTGAGACCTTAGTACCTTTCATAAACAGTACAACATCATTATTTTTTATAACGTTATCAATTTTTTCTAACATTTCATCATCAAATTTTTTTGGAGTACTATCTGATTGGCTAATATAATCAGCCTTGTGACCTTCTAATTCTTTATTAGTATAGGTATTCAAAGCAAGAGCGTGCAGTTCATTACCAACAATATTACCAAGGGCGTCATATACCATCTTATGCCTTTGAATAGGAGTTTTCCCTGAAAAACCGTCATAAATCACTGTGGCCTCAAGATGATAGCCATCACCGCTGGGATCTGTTACTGATACTTTTCCTTCTAAGAATGTATTTTCAAGCATTCTTGTTATTTCTTTAATATTAATAGTCAATTTATTTTCTCCATTTTGCACAAAACGAGGTTGTTAATTCTAGCATGATAATTTAAATTATCAAAATTATGATAGTAAGCCTAAGCTTTTAAAAGATATTATACCGCCTCTGCCAACTATAATATGGTCATAAAGAGATATATTAGCTGTATGTAGATTTTTTACTAAATATGTTGTTAGTTTTATATCTTCCTCAGAAGGATCAGGATTGCCACTTGGATGATTGTGTACTATAATAATCGATTTTGCAGCAATATCCAAACAACGACGGATTATTTCTCTTGGATGAATATTAATAATATCCAGTGTGCCTTCTTGAATAATTTCATCCTTAATTAGGACATTTCTAGTATTCAGATATAGTATTTTTATAACCTCTTTAGATTGGTCAACTATGTGAGCATAGCAGTAATCAAGGAGAGTTTCCCAATTTTTAATAACAGTAGTGCCTTCTAGATTTCGTCTTAATAGTTGTATTGTTGTAGCTTTCATAAGAATAAGAGTAAAAATAATATTTTCTGTTACTCCTTCTGTCTTAAGTAGGCTTTCCTTAGAGGAGGCTAATATTTTTCCTAAGGAGCCATAGCGAGATAGTAATAGCTTTGCAAGAGGTTTAACATCTTTTCTTGGAATAGCTAGAAACAATAGCATTTCCAGCAGTTCATAGTCATCATAAGAAGAATTAAGATTATAGTTTTCAAGGAAGCGAGTTTTTACTCTTTTTCTGTGACCAATCTTAATATCAATAGTATCTATAAAATCTTCCTTAGTTATTTTATTTTTTGTCATTTGCTTTTCTCTAAGCCGTAGGAAAATTAAGGTAATGTGAAAATAATAACACCGTCTTTAGTGATTCCAACTGTATGTTCGTATTGTGCAGACAAGGAGAAATCTTTAGTTATAGCGGTCCAATTATTAGGTAATAATTTAGTTTCTTTTTTACCGATATTAATCATGGGTTCAATGGTGAATACCATACCTTCTTCCAAAGTTATACTTTCAGAAGAGTTGCGATAGTGTAAAACATTAGGATCCTGATGAAAAACATGACCAATACCATGACCACAATAATCCTCAACCACAGAAAAATTGTTAGAATGAGCTATCTCTTGAATTTTATTACCTATATCATTTAATTTTGTACCAGGTCTTAATATTTTTATAGATTCTTCTAGGCACTGTAAAGTAGTTGCCATTAATCTTTGTGCTTGTACTGATACTTTGCCAACACTAAACATACGACTTGTATCGCCGTACCACCCCTCAAGAATAACTGTAACGTCCACATTTAAAATGTCACCAGAAATTAACTTTTTTGCACTCGGTATCCCATGACAAATTTCATGATTAAGTGATATGCAACAAGATTTAGGATATCCCTTATAGTTAAGTGGAGCAGGGAAGGCATTATTTTTTAAAATGAAGGCATGAATAAGTTGATCTATTTCCTCTGTACTTATGCCGATATTAATGAAATCTTTGATATATTCTATGGTATCGTAGGCTAGTTTGCCGGCTTTTTTAAGACCTAAAAAAGCTTTATGATTATAAATAGGGATATTATCAACTAAGCCGTTATTTTCGAATTTTTTTATGGTAAAATTTGGCATATTTTATTTCTTAAATTATTGCAACCTTATGCTGCAGTACTACTTCTGTCAAAGAAACATTAGCTAGGTAACATAAAAATAGCACTCCTGATTCTTTAGCTATAATGAAACAATCATGATACAACGGATCCAGATCTTTAGCAATACTAAAATATTCAATATCACCTCTTTGAACAACATATAGATTAACAGCCATTATGCCTTCAGTTGCTATCTTGGCTAGATCCTTAAGATGTTTGGCACCACGTTCAGTTTGAGCATCAGGAAACTCAGCTAATTTAGCTGTTCTTGTTAAGGTGACATTTTTCACTTCTAAGAAGCATTTTTCGTCATTTTGATTGGTTAAAAAAAAGTCGAATCTGGAATTCAAATATTTATATTCTGGTTTTATTGCAGTAAAATGTGCAAGCTCTGGGATTTTTTTTGATAAAAGAGCTTCATAAACAAGTTTATTGGTAAGCATTGTATTGATGCCAACTAGTATGCCATTATGGTCTTCTATTAATTCTAGTTTGTAGAGCAGTTTGTTCGCTGGATTATTACTGAGAGAAACATATACAGTATTGCCAGTATTTAGTAGCCCCATCATTGAGCCAGAATTGGGACAGTGAGCCACAATAGTTTCATTATTTTCTAGAACAATATCCACTAAAAAACGTTTATAACGCTTAACTAAAGTTCCTTTAAATAGTTGTAAATTTTTCATTAATTTTATTTCCAAGCTACAATATTACAAAATGATACCACAACAGGATAATGTTTTGTATTAGGATCTTGATACAAAGAGAAGTTTTTTTCTAATTCATTAAGAAAGTTTTTTTTAAGGAATCTTTTATCTCTTTTGGTTAAGATGTTAGTTCTACCAGAATTTTTTAGATCTTTAAAAATCGATCTAAAATTTTTGTACATAATTTCTATTTTATCAGTATCCGCAGTTATTTCCTTAAATCCTACTTCTTGCATAAAGTTAGCGATGGTTTTGATGTCAGTAAATGGATGCACTCTAGGAGATACTCCTTTATATAATGTCATTTCTGTTTCAAACAAGCTGTTAGATAAATTTTCTAGTGTACCAAAAGTAGGTATGCTTATTATAGTAGCACCATTTGTTTTGAGAATTCTATAAATTGTAGCAAAAGTATCATGCAAGCGATTAATACTAACTAAAGAAAAATTACTTATTACGATATCAAATACATCACTTTTAAAGGGTAAGTTTTCTTCATCTGCAACTATTTTATTATGAAAATTATTATGCTTAAGGAAATTGATAGAGAAATCAGTCTGAATTAGAGTGTTTATTTTTTTAGAGTTATAATCAGTAAGTTCTTTATATAGCTCACCAACTCCTGATCCTAAAGCAAGAGCCAGTGGGAAGTTAGTTTTGATTTCTTCAAGTTTTTCAATGGTTCTTTTAGCCATTTCTTCCAGCAAAAAATTATAAATTAAAGAATCCACTGGGATAGAGTTAAGTCTTTTTTTAAGAAGATTCCTATCAAAAATATCTAGCAAACTTATTATTTACCTCATCTTAATTATGAATTATAATTTAGATACTAGCATTAATTAATATTTTTGTTAAGAAACCTATCAATATGAAAAATTTTATAGCAAAAACAATTAGAAACATCTTAGATTTTATCTATCCACCTGGTTGTTATATGTGTGAGAGCAGTACCCTTGGCTATGGGCTTTGTCCTGATTGCTTTAGTAAGCTACGATTTAGCCTTCATAATACTTGCAAACATTGTGGAGTGGAAATAAATGAAAATATTTTTGTTTGTGGAAGTTGTAGTCATAAGAGAAAATCTTTTGATTCCCTTAGTCATTGTTTTGAGTATAATGATGAATTATTTAAACTTATCAATAGTTTTAAAAATTATGATAATACAAATTTATCTCCTTATTTAGCGAAATTTTTACTTCATAAGCTTAAAGAAAAGGGGCTGGAAAATATGATTGATGTAATAATTCCTGTTCCTGTACACAGAAAAAAATTGCTACACAGAAAATATAGTCATACAGCACTTTTAGCAAAAGAGCTGTCCCATAGTTTAAAGATTGCTTTTGCACCAAGGGTGCTAATTAAGATAAAAAGCACAGCAGATCAAATAAGTTTAGATGGTAAATCTAGATTAAATAATCTTAAGAGAGCTTTTGTTATGAATAAAAATATGATATCTTTAGTTGAGAATAAGTCGGTGCTTTTGCTAGATGACGTTATTACAACAGGTACAACTATAAATGAATGTAGCACTGTATTAAAATCCAGTGGAGTTAAAGAAGTACATGTATTGTCTTTAGCAAGGATAGAAGGCATTTTAAAAGTTTGAATTTATTTAAGGAGTTTAATCAATGAGTGTAAAAATTGAAATGTATACAAAAATTCATTGTCCTTATTGTGTTAAGGCAAAAAATTTTCTCGCTATGAAAGGATTTACTAATATATCTGAATATAATATTGAGCTAGACTTAGATAAAAGAGATGAAATGCTAAAGCGCACCAATGGAGCAAAAACAGTACCACAGATTTTCATTAACAGTAAATTAATTGGAGGATGTGATGATATGCTAGCTCTTGATGCCAAGGGTAAACTGAATGATATTTTGAGACTTAAGTAATTCTATAGTTTTTTAGCCCAGCATAGATAATTAATGCTAGGAGTACTTTGTAAATACCAAGAATACCTTAAGGGATTAAAATTAATACCGGTTATTCCTTCCATTTTTAGGGAATGTTTTTCTAGTATTTTAAGGATTTCTGCAGGTGTAATGAATTTTTTGTAATCGTGTGTATCTTGTGGTAGCCAACGTAGGATGTATTCTGCAGCAAATTTAGCTAGAAGGAGTGATTTAATATTTCTGTTAATTGTGGAAAAAAATATAATTCCATTAGGGCTAAGGAGGTTGCTAAGAGTGCTGATAAAAAAATCGACATTATCAATATGCTCAATTACCTCCATAACCATGATGACAGAGAATTTTTCTTGGTTATTGCCAAGAAAACTTTCTGGAGTGGAGTGCTCGTAGGTGATATCTAGTTTATTATCTTTAGCATGTTTAATTGCAATATTGATACTTTCCAGAGATGCATCAATACCGTGTACTTTATAGCCAATTTTAGTTAAACTTTCAGCAAGGATACCACCACCACAACCAACATCAAGTATTTTTGTATTTTTTTCAATATTATTTTTGCTTAAGATGTTTGATATATAATCTACTCTCAGATTGTTAAAATTGTGAAGAACTTTAAATTTACCATTTTTTTTCCACCAATCTTGTGCCAATTGTGAAAATTTTGTAATTTCTTTTTCATTTCTAGATGTTGGCATTAAATAACCGTCTTTCCTATATTATTACACCATATATGATAGCACATATGATAAAAATAGTTTACAAAAAAATTATAATAGTATATCTATATTAATAGTTTATAAACATGGTATAATTAAGTAGTTGTTATAGTAAAGGGTTAAATAATGAAAAAAAATGATAAACTAAGTTTCCTATGGCAAAGGGGGTGTGATTTTCTAGAGGTTGATTATGCAATCATGGGAGGTGCAATGTCTTGGTTATCTGAGAGTAGCTTAGTTTCGGCAATATCCAATGCAGGAGCATTTGGAGTAATTGCTAGCGGATCAATGGACGCTCAATTATTAAAAGGAGAAATACAAAGGACTAAAGTAAAAACAAAAAAAAACTTTGGAGTTAATATTATAGTTCTTAATCCACATCTTGAAGCTTTAGTGGACGTTTGTATAGAGGAAAGTGTGAGTCACGTTATCTTTGCAGGAGGGATACCATCCTCAGAGATAGTAAAAAAATTAAAGGGCTATAAAATAAAAACATTAACTTTTGCACCTAATTTACCTGTTTCCAAAAGGATGATAAGAAATGGTGTCGATGCTTTGATAATAGAAGGATCAGAGGCAGGAGGGCATATAGGATCTGTGTCCACCTCAGTGTTAGCGCAGGAAATACTTCCTAATATCACAGAGATTCCGGTTTTTGTTGCTGGCGGAATAGGAAGAGGTGAAATTATGGCAGGTTACTTAGAAATGGGAGCTGCAGGTGTTCAGATAGGAACACCTTTAGTTTGCTCAACTGAATGTATAGCCCATGATAAGTTTAAAGAAGCTTTTATTAGGGCATCAGCTAGGGACGCTCAGCCAACAGTACAACTTGATAACGATTTCCCAGTTATTCCAGTAAGAGCTATAATTAATAAAGGAACTAAGGAATTCGTTGATTTTCAAAGGATAGTAATTGATGAATTTAAAAATGGTGCTTTATCTAAATATGACGCTCAGATGAAAATAGAGCATTATTGGGTGGGAGCTCTTAGAAAGGCTGTTATTGATGGTGATGTTGAAAATGGTTCTTTGATGGCTGGGCAAAGTGTTGGATTAGTAAATGAAATACGCTCTTGTAAGGAAATTATTGAAGAGTTAGTTATACAAGCGCGTAATTATTTACATAGAAATGTTGAGTAAATATAATATGAACTTTACAAGCAATAGATTTTTTTAGGGGTAGACATGGAAAAAATAGAACAAGCTAATTCTTTAGGCCAAATCTTAAAAGATGCTAGAGTGACAAAGGGATTTACTTTAGATGAGGTTGCTAAAGTTACCAAGATAAGGATAGAGTTTTTAAAAGCTTTAGAAGATGATGATTATATTTCTTTACCTGAGCGTACTTATGCTCTTGGTTATTTTAGATATTATGGTAATTTTCTAGGGATAGCTGGTCTGGATAAATTAGTTGAGGATTTGGATAACAAGTTTTATTTTCAAAATCCTGAATACACAAGTGATACAAGACAAATGTATCTTGATGATGAATACAGTATTACAAATATTATTAAGAAAACTGTTAAAAATAGTACCTTTGGTGCAAAAAATAATAAAGATACTATAGATTATTCAAACAATAAGAGATCCAATAAGTTATTGTATCTCTTATTGTTTTTGTTTATTGGTGTGTTTTTGTTTATGGGGTTTAATCTGTTTAATAAGAATGAGGTTATAGAAGTTACACAGACTACCAATCAAAATAAAGATCAGGAAATAAGCAGTGTTGCAGGAGAGGATTTTGTTGTTGTTGATAATGATAAACTTTCAGAAAGCAATAAGAAGGATGATTTTGTTTCACAAAATAAAGAATCCAATAATGTTGTAGTTGATAATAAAGAAAATGATGTATCAGAAAATATAGGAATCATATATGCAAAATGGCCACAAGCTACTACAAATGTTAATATAACTCTTTATTTTTCTGAAGATGTTTGGGTGCAAATATATCAAACTGTGAAACCTAATATTGTTTATTTGGACAAGATATTTACAGCCGGGCAATCATACGATATACCAAAGGTAGAGGGCATATCAATGTCTGTGGGCAATTATCAAGGAGTAAAAATAACAGTTGATTCTAAAGAATTATTTTTTTCAAGTAATAATAAGTATAGTAGAGTTCTAAAGAATATAATCCTAGATAAGCAGCTTCTAATTAATAGATATTCTTCTAAGGCAGAGTAAATTAGATTGTTTTCACAAGTGGTGTGATATCTTAATATGTTATATGATTATAAAATTCCAAGAAAAAAAACGAAAGTGGTCAATGTGGGTAATGTTCAGATTGGAGGAGATAATCCTGTAAGTGTGCAATCCATGACAAATACTAAAACAACCGATTATGTGGCAACGATCAAACAGATTCATAAGCTAGAAGAGGTTGGGGTTGATATAGTTCGAGTGTCTTGTCCGGATAAGGAGTCGACAGCAGTTTTAGATAAAATCATTAAAGAAGTTAGTGTTCCTATTGTTGCTGACATACATTTTCATTACAGAAGGGCAATAGAGGCAGCAGAAAAAGGAGCAGCATGCCTTAGAATTAATCCTGGAAATATTGGCTCAAAAGAAAAGGTAATGGAAGTTGTAAAAGCAGCAATTGATAATAATTGTTCCATAAGAATTGGAGTTAATTCTGGATCATTGGAGGATTATTTAATTGATAAATATAAAAGCCCTACGGCCGAGGCTATGCTTGAAAGTGCTATGAATCACATACATATTTTAGAAGATGTAGGATTTTTTAATTTTAAAATTAGTGTTAAATCCTCGAATGTATTTTTAGCAATCAGGGCATATGAGTTGCTTAGTGAGGCGTGCGATTATCCATTACATTTAGGTATCACAGAGGCTGGTGGATATCGTAGTGGAACAGTACTTTCTTCTATTGGCATTGGTAATTTATTATTAAAGGGTATAGGGGATACGTTAAGGGTATCGTTATCTGCTGATCCTGTTGATGAGGTAAAAGTGGGATTTGATATTTTAAAATCCCTTAATTTAAGGAACAATGGGATTAGAATAATTTCTTGTCCATCTTGTGCTAGGCAAGGCTATGACGTTATAAAGGTTGTAGCTGCGGTTGAGGAGAGGCTTGCCCATATTCGTGAGCCTATAACCATCTCCATGCTTGGATGTGTTGTCAATGGAATTGGAGAAGCTATGTATACAGATATAGGACTTGTTGGCATTACAGATAAAGAAAATGTTATATATGTGAATGGAGTTAAGGATCATAAAATATCGGATGAAAATATTGTGGAGCATATTGTTGGTTTGGTTGAACAGCATTTGCAACAGAAAAAAAGTTTATTAGGATAAATTGATAATGCTTAAATATCAAAATGTTAGAGGGACTAACGATTTATACGGTAGAGATCTTGATAAATTTATTAAAATCGAGAACACAGTTAGATTGATAGCTTCTAAGTATAGCTTTAATGAAATAAGAACTCCTATTATGGAGTTTGCAGGGGTATTTGAAAGGAATATAGGGGAGCTTAGTGATATTGTAAATAAAGAGATGTATGTTTTTGAGGATAGGGGAGGGGATAAAATTACATTACGTCCTGAAGGGACAGCCCCTGTTGTCAGGGGATTGCTTTCAAATGGGTGGACACATTTATTACCTCTTAAATATTTTTATATGGGGGCTATGTTTCGCTATGAAAGACCACAAAAGGGCAGACAAAGGCAGTTCCATCAACTAGGCTTTGAGTATCTGGGCACAAGTAGTTACACATCAGACGTTGAGGTAATAAATTTATCTGTGGATATATTAAAATTATTAGGGATAAAATCTTATAAGTTAATGATTAATTCATTAGGTAGTGTTGCTTCTTTAAACAATTATAAAGAAGCTTTAGTTAAATATATAGTTGCATTTAAGAATAATCTTTCTGAGGATAGTTTACGGAGATTAGAAAAAAATCCCCTAAGGATTCTCGATTCTAAAGATGCTACAGATAAGGAAATAGTTAAAAATGCTCCTAAAATTAGTGAATATTTGTCAAATGAAGATAGGGTTTTTTTTTCTAAAGTAAAAGAAGGATTGTCTATGCTTGATATTGAATATGTTTGTGATACTACTTTAGTTAGAGGTTTAGATTATTATACACATAGTGTGTTTGAAATAGTTACAGATGATTTAGGTGCACAAGGAACCTTAATAGCAGGTGGACGTTATAATAATTTGATTAAGCAGATGGGTGGCATAGATGCTGGATGCTTTGGTTTTGCTGGAGGGATGGAAAGATTAGCTTTAATGATTGATGCTCCGGCAAAAGATAAGAAGGCAATTGCAATAGTTACTGCGGAGGATGAGTTTGATTCTTATGCACTTAATTTAGCAAAAAAAATTAGGGATGAGTATTGTTTTGCAGCAAGTTTTATATTAGGTAAAGATATATCATCTAAATTAAAAAAAGTGTCTAGTGATGATTTTTTTGCTACGATTATAATTGGCAAAGAAGAATATAAATTAAAAGTTATAAAAATTAAAGATGCTACAGATTTTCAGCAAGTTTCTGTTATTGCCACTGAAGTAGCTAACTTTTTAGATAATAAATATAGTCGTTATAAAATTGTTGAGTAAGTTGATAAAATGAGTTTTGAAGATAATTTGATATCTATGGTAAAAAAATATGAAGAATTAGCAGATAAGCTAGCTAAGGGGCCTTCTGGTTATGGTATTAACGGCAACTCTGGCGACTTTACCTCTGATTCTAGAGAATATGCTTATTTAACAACTATAGTTAGTGTTATTAGGGATCTGTGGGCTAATAAGGAAGAATTGAAAAATCTAGATGAAATTATAAACTCTAAGGATATGGATTCTGAGATAAAAGCCATGGCAAGAGATGATCATCCTAAGGTAAAGGAGGCAATAGAAAAATTAATACAAGATCTAAAGATAGCTTTATTACCTAAAGATAAAGATGATGAAAAAAGTGCCATTATAGAGCTTAGAGCAGGAACAGGAGGAGATGAGGCTGCTCTTTTTTCTGCAAATTTATTTAGAATGTATACTCGCTACGCGGATATTAAAAAATGGAAAGTTGAAATTATGTCCATGAGTGAAAATGGAGTGGGTGGATATAAAGAAATAATAGCTTCCATTACTGGTAAAGGTGTTTTTGCTAGATTGAAATTTGAATCGGGTGTACACAGAGTGCAAAGAGTACCAGATACTGAGGCAAATGGCAGAGTCCATACCTCTGCTGCAACGGTTGCTGTCTTGCCAGAGGTGGAAGAGGTGGATATAAAAATAGATGAAAAAGATTTAAGAGTAGATATTTATAGATCCTCTGGAGCCGGCGGACAGCACGTTAATACAACCGATAGTGCTGTGCGAATCACTCATATTCCAACAGGTATTGTCGTAGCTCAGCAAGATGAAAGATCTCAGCATAAAAATAAAGCTAAGGCCATGAAAATATTAATGTCTAGGGTTTATGAAGTGGAAAAGCAATCCTTAGAGCAGAAGAGATCTGCTGATAGGAAAAGTCAGATTGGAAGTGGCGATAGAAGTGAAAGAATTAGAACTTATAATTTCTCTCAGGGTAGAGTTTCTGATCATAGGATAAATCTTACTCTTTATAAGCTTGAAAGATTTATGGAAGGTGATTTAGATGAAATGATAGATGCTTTAATTTCTTATGATCAATCTTTAAAGCTAGCTCAGACAGAAGATTAAGTGATGAATCTCCAAGAAGCTTTTTCTTATATATCTGCTAAACTTCAGAATGCGGGTATATTAAACTTTAATTTTGAAAGCAGAGAAATATTAAAAGATATATTAAATATTAGTAATCTAGATTTTCTATGTCGTGATCAGAGTATTATTTTAAGTAATATACAAAAAATTAAATTGGAAAAAATCGCACAAAAAAGAGTAGAAGGCTCGCCATTGGCTTACATTTTAGGTAGCCAATTTTTCCTGAATAATGAGTTTTATATTAATTCTTCTGTTTTAATACCAAGAGTTGACAGTGAAATTCTTGTGAGAGCTTTTATGGATTTTTTTACAAATAAAAATATTTCTTTACATATACTAGATATAGGGACTGGTAGTGGTTGTTTGATACTATCGTTATTATTACTTTATCAAAATAGCACTGCCAGTGCTCTTGATATTTCTAAGGAAGCTTTAGATGTTTGTAAGATAAATTCTGAAAAATTAAAACTTACTAAACGTTGTACTCTTATACAATCTGATATTTTTGCTAAGATTAATGATAAATTTGACGTTATAATTTCTAATCCTCCTTATATTGATAAAAATGATCCTGCTATTGCCTTAGATGTATTGCAATATGAACCAAAAATAGCTTTATTTGCTGAACAAGAGGGATTATTTTTTTATGATAAAATTTTTTCCCAAAGCAAGGATTATTTGAATGAAAAAGCCGTAATTATAGTTGAAGTTGGTTATAAACAAGCACAAAATGTTATAAATATGGCTCTTAGTTATGGGTTCAATCATTTAAGATCCTATCAAGATAATAATTTTTATGATAGGGTGTTGTTATTTCAGTAATTAAATATTTTATTGCTTAAAAAATAATCTTAGTTTTAAAAAATCAAATAAAGACTACAATGTGTAATGTTATTGAAAATTAGGAATATCTATGAACTTTAGAGCTTTTTTATTTGCTTTAATAAGCCACTTTGTCTTTGCTTCTGCAACAGATTTATTTGCTGCAAAAGCAACAGTTGCTGATTGTCCAACTTCTTCTGAGACTCATTTTGTTGTTTGTGGCCCCTTGGATCCCAATGCTGCTCAGGTGGTCGTTGAGGATGCTAGAAATCATAGGTACAATAATGTTACAATATTTCAAGGCTGGTTATTAGTTACTAATAATAGTAGTATTAATATTAACCAGGGTGGTCTTTTATTTATGGATCCTGGGGGATGCGTTGAGCGATGTGATACTAATACTCCTGTTTTAGGCACCAGTATTCTCGAGCTTAATTTCGGAGGGATTTTTTCACATGTTAATGAATATAACTCTTTGACAAAAGTAAAAGATAATATCAGATTTATAGCAAAAAATTCTTCTATCCTTCTTCTTGGTAAAGTTAGTGATGAAGGTGCATATGCTACAACCATTAATATAGATATCAGTAACTCCACATCTTCTTTTAATAATATTACTTTATCTCATGCAGATTCAAAAATAAGTGGAATCTTTCTTAGTAATAGTATTGATAAGAAAGGCTTATTTAAAACTAATATTAATGAGATAAATGGTGTTTCCATTAGAGCTCCTGCTATCACAACGATTAATCTCACAAATACTGATTTAATTATTGCTGGTAGTGTAATTACTGAGGGTAAAAACGCTCTAGTTGGAACTGTTCTTTTAAATAATTCCAATATTGATTTTGCAGGAACATTGTTTTCCAAATTAAATGTGATTAGAGCCGTAGATAAGTCAGTATTTACAACTACAAAATCTAATAGTATTTTACAGGTAGGCTCTGGTGCTCCTGCTATTACTGCTGAAAGAGATTCACAAATTACTTTAGCTAATGTTGAAGTTGATACAGCTACTTATTTAGAAATTATTGCCGCCACTAATTCTATAATAAAGATAAATAGAATTTACATTCCTGCTACTTTTGATGATCAGGGTGGTTTTAGAATTGCCGCTGAGCACAACTCTACAGTTGATATAGGGATTATAGATACAAGAACTGCTTGTGCTACATCATGTATTAATAGTGATTTGACCTTCAGAACAGCCGGTAATAATGCTTTCATAAATATAGGTTCAATATTTATCAATAATGATAAAAAACAAATTAAATTTATTAGCAGTTATTTTGGTAATATTAAAAACATAGAATATTCTAATGATTTAGCTAAAATTGAAGGCTTAGATAAAAATTCTATGTTAGCAAAAATTGACAACATTAAGCTTACTAGTGTTTCAAGTACTGCTAATGTTAATATTAAAAACTCTAATCTTGAGATTAATAACTTTAATCTTTTAAATTCTAGCACGTCTAATTTTGTAATAAATAATTCTAATTTAAAGATAGATAATCTTGTTTGTGTTGATTTATGTAACACCATTAATTTTTCATCTGTGGGCACTGCTTTTAGTAACTTAAATATTAAGAATTTTATTAACTCTCCTAGTAATACCTCTGTTAATAATTTTAAAGATATTAATATGAATATCACAGGGTCATATACGTCCTCTGGAGTAATTAGTTTAAATAATGCAAAGCTAGTATTTAATTCCTTAAGTGGTAATTTCACTAACATACTACTTACTAATTCTTCTAGTTTTACTATAAATGAAGAATCTAATATTAATTTATCCTCCATAAATATTGAGAACGGGAGTTCTATTTTTATCAATGCTTCTAATGTTCTACAAGGCAATAATATAGTTGTTGCTAATTCTGGTATATTTACTATTACTAAGGCTAATAATTTTAATTCTCTTAATAACACTGCTTCTGCAAAGGCATTTATAGATGGAAATGCTACTATTAATAATATTAATAACTCTGGAGAACTTAGTTTATCAGCAAACAGTCATATCTTAGAGCTTAATAATGCTGGCACAATCCATATTCATAACGTTAATCAGGTGGATACTCTACGGCAGTCTGGCGGTAACTTATCTTTTTATATAGATACAAAAGAGTCTAAGGCAGCACTTCAGGCAGGCTCTATTACTGAGTGGAACGTTAATAAGCTAGATATTACATTTAAAGATACTGCAGTATTAAATCCAGGAGAAAGCAATCGATACTATATTTTATCGACAAAAACAGGTGCGATAAATCCTAATACCGCAAATCATGATTGGTTTTATAATAATCCAAATGATTTATTTGATGATGCTTTATCTATTTTACCTCATTGGTTAGTTAATAGAAAAGAGATAGTATATAATAATGGTGTAGATAGTAAGGAAGGTGAAACAATTGGGGTTAATATACAGAGGTTAACTAGTTATACTGCTTTAATTCAAGCAACTCCTGGATATTCAGGAGATAAAGGGTTATTATCAATTACAAGAGATATTGATCATAATGTTGCAAATTCTACAGTAAGTAAGCAAGTACTAGATATTATAAATTCATTGGATATGAATTCTGGGTGTGTTAGTGATCAAGAATTTATTTATGGTATACATCAAGGTACTATTCAAAACATTAATGCTGGTAACACTCCATGCTTATATACTATGGCATCTAATGCTGCCTCTTTGAAGCCTGTTTCACATGAAACATATGCTCTAACTACTCATATTAACACCGTGAAATCTTTTGAAAAACTTGCTGAGGCTAATAAGGAATATACCACAAAAAATGATCTTTTTACATGGATAAGTACTGAAGTTAGCTACCTGAAAATGAATAATAAAAATTACAATAATGGATATAATTCCACAGGAAGTACAATATATGGTGGATTAACAGCAGGACTAACAAGCAAATTTACCCTTAGTGCTCTTTTTGCCTTTGGCATTTCTGATATTAATGGAGATAAATCGGCCTATGATGGGAGATCATATAATAGTAATTCAGGATTTGCACTTACCTATCTTAGTAATAAATATCATTTCACTTTCATGACTTTATTAGCTAATAACAATTATAATATGAATAGACATATAAAATTTCTAGATAACAGATGGTCAGAAAATAAAAATACAGAAGCAACAGCCAAGATTAAAACCACAGAAATTGCTGTAAGAGCTGAAGTAGGGCGCGAATTTATTATTAATAATGCAACATATTTAACGCCTAAATTGTTTATTTCTCAGGGTTTTATAAATGTGGGAGACTATACAGAAACTAACTCCTCAGCATCTTTGTATGTAGTGGGGACAAACTATTCTATAGCTGATTTTGGTCTTTCTTTAGAATATTATAAAGAGATATTATTCCCTAAATTTTTAGGTATTAAGAATGCATTTTGGTATCCAAAGGCCTCTATTGCTATAGTAGAAAGATTTTATACAACAAAGGATACACAAGCTAATTTTATTGCTACCAATTCTACCATAAGCATTCCTTCTCCTAAGTATTCAGCTCCTTTGATTAATACAAATTTATCCTTAATGTATCAACAAACGCATTTTAGTTTGCAAGTGGGTTATTACGCTGAGGCTGCTTTAAGTGGATACATGTCACATAGTATAGTTGGTAATTTAAAATATAGTTTTTAGGTAAATTAACTAAAATGAAAAAATCTTATTCTATTGGAAGAACATCTTTTAAAAAAAAACTAGATACTAAGAAAAAAACATTGTCATCTCAAACTTGGCTATTGCGGCATATTAATGATATTTATGTACAAGCTGCTAAACAAGAAGGATATGCTTCTAGAGCCTCTTATAAGCTAATTGAGATTAATCAGAAGTATAAACTTTTCAAACAACGTATGAATGTTGTTGATCTTGGTGCTGCTCCTGGGGGATGGTCTCAGGTGGTTGCAAACAGTATTTTTTCCAATAGCAATAATTACCAATCAGCCAATAAATTGATTGCTGTTGATTTACTTCCTATGACTAAGATAGATAATGTTACAGCTATAACAGCTGATTTTACTAATCAGGATACTTTATTGCAAATTAAGAGTCTCTTAGTAGGAGAGAAAGCTGATTTACTTATGAGTGATATGGCTCCTAATACTACAGGGTCAAAATCTTTAGATCATCTGCGAATAGTTCATCTTGCAGAGCTAACTTTTGCATTTGCAAAAGAGATCCTTGCAGAAAATGGAGCAATGGTTATTAAGGTATTTCAAGGTGGTACAGAAACTAAATTGCTTGCTGAAATTAAAAACTCTTTTTCTAAAATTTCTCATTTTAAGCCACCTGCAAGTCGTAAAGAATCCTCAGAAATATATCTAATAGCAAAAGGGTTTAAAGAAAAAAATAAGTAATATTTCAGTTAAAGCCTTATGGCAACAATAAGATATTTTTATTACCGGAGCTTGGTGCGAGTGGTGATATTAAATTAGTAGATACTCTTCACTCAGCCCATTATGTAATTAGAGGTTTACAAAAATTGTAACATTATAAGTTATTTTTTTTCGTCTCTTTATGAAAACAGGGGTTACTAACCCCTGCTTTGCAAAAAACATTTTATAATAAGGACTAATTTGTCAAAGTTTTTTCACAAATTGGCGATAAAAACACCATAGTGTCTGTGGCTTTAGTTATAGCGCCAGTTATCAATACGTCCACAAGAAAAAATCCAATCCAGCCAGGAATTGCTAGTAATAGCGCCAATAAACTTACTGGATCAAAACTTCTTTCTACTTCACTATATGCGTCCGAGCAATTTTCAATAACCCCCTTAAATACATACTCTCCCCTTTTGGGTACTTTTGCAACCGTACTCCCAAGCCCAATTTCTTTTTCATTTAGGTATATTTTAGTTTTAGGGTTATTAGAATTTACGGTAATCCTATCCGAAGTTCCACTAATCATACTTGCACATCCCGACAAAACAAGCATAATTATTACTGCAACAAATAATTTAGTCATTAACACCTCTTTTTTATACTTATTTAATATAAGCAAATCAATTTGACTATATACTATAAATAATAATTCTCCAAATTTTTTTGCAATATTTAAGCTAATGTATTTTCACGTCTCACTTAAGTTTTCTAATCTAATCACCAAAAATTTAATGTAATTGTTGGGGATATTATTTTCAAATTTAAGGTGTTTTTTACCCCCATATCCAACAAATTAGCTAATTTTTTGGTGGTTCCTTGCCTTATTTTTGCCTCCTGCGATAGTTGGTAGTTAGTAATGTGCAAAATCTTTATATTACTTTGTGGGTTAATTTTCTACGCTTCATACACATAAATTTTAGTCTCTTTGTTCAACGCTTTAAAGCTTTTATAGTTTTTTTTGCTTAAATTAACTTTTAAAAAGTTTATATTTTAAATATTTCTTTTTCTTTTTTAATCTTTTTATCATAAAACGCACACTAAAATAAGGAAATCCTAATAAAAGGAAAATTAATATACTAACAGTAATATATTTGAAATTATATTCTATATTGCTTTTAGGAAATATATTTTTAATTTTATGTAGTATAGATTTATACAAAAATGATTCTTCAGGGATTCTAATAACTTTTTCGATAGAGTAGGATCTATATTTAGACAACATAATATAAAAAACATCTGTAAATGATGGCAAAATTTCATCTAATTCGTGAGATGCATAACAATGAGTGTTTTCAACAGGATAGTTTTTAAAAGGAGATAATCTAAAATAATATGGTAATATGATGTCTTTACCCTTTGAATCATTTCTTTGTTTAGCTGATCTATAATTGATATTCCAACTATTAATAAGATAAAAATGTTTTTTAAGTTGCTCGATACTATCTTTTTGTGTTTCTTGAATGCTATGTTTTAGTAGAGATAAATAGTTTCTAAACAGATAAGATTCTGGAGTTATTATTAACCCCTTATGCTCCGTATATTTATTAATTTTCAGTACTTCACTTATTTCATGTTCTAGATGAGTAGATGACATTAAAGGACAAGAATAATAATTGTACAAAACATCACGCTTAGCACATAACAACATATCTGAAGGATGATATAATCTATCACGTCTCGTATAGCAATTTGTAGTAATTATTTTGTTGTTTTCACAGTAGTCATAGTTTTGTATATAACTAAACATTTTGTTAAAATTTATAGATTGATCACTTCTTAATTTTATTACTATATTCTTACTGCTAATGGACTCTAGTCCAGCCTTAACAGAAATAATTTGTCTGTTAATATTGAAAAAACCAGGATTTAATATATCTTTTATTTTAATTAAAATGGCTTTTCTAAAAAAATAGTATTTTTTAATTTCCCTAGCATAATCATCATATTCTTTTGCATATGCGACAATAACTATATCAAATAAATAGGAGAAAACAGATAATTCTTTATTTATTGTAGATAAATTATCAACACACAAAGGACCGTGTATCAATAAAGCAAGATTTCTATTCATGATATAACCCTTTATAAAAACCAATATTATTATTACCTATTATAGATTCACATAAGGTAAATCTAGGGAATACAGAGCTTTCTGGCTTTAACAATGATAACAGTTTAGTTTTCTGGTTAGCTGCTTCTATTTTTCTTTGTTCTTTTGATAACTTATAACAATAGTTTATACATTTATCCAAAGAATCTGGTGAAAAAGGATCAAACAACATATTGGGATTTTTTATATAATCCTTACAACCACTGTAAATGGAAGCTATTACAGGTATTTCTTTAAGGCAAGATTCTATCATAGCCATAGGTTGATTTTCAAAAACGGATGGAAGAATAACAACATCACTAATAGCTGCAATTAAATCATGTTGTTCTTTTTCTAGAAAATCAAAGATATGAATATTGTTTACATATTTTCTAGGAGTATTTTTAATAATAGAAAATCTCGTATTATCAGTCTCATTGCCTGCCATGATTAAATTCGCCTTTGGGACTTTTTCAAGAAACTTTATAAAAGATTGAAGAAGCAATTCATGGTTTTTACGGGGTTCAAATCTTGTTATTAAAGAAATATTAAATGTGTTATGATATTCTTTAATATCATAACGACTGCTAACTTTATTATAAATATCTTGTTTAGATATAGTGTTATATGGCATATAATTTGGAATAACGTGGATATCTTTATCCAAATTATATGTTTTTTTCATATAATTTGCTAAGAAATTTGACGGACAAATACAAAAATGACTATTTTGCATCTGTTCTTTTTCTTTTTCATAGGTATCAATAATATGATGGGGGGCATTGGAAATAGATTGTTTAGTACTCCACTCAAAACATTCCTTGGAAGCAGTATGAATATTAGTTACTAAACAACAGTTTTTTAAGTTTAATTTACTCAGATAAAGACCAAAGGCTAAATAATCTGCACATTCTATATAATTCGGTTGTATTTTTTGTGCTAATTCACAAACACTATGACGTATTTTATCAAGATTACCTTTCACAAGATGATATGAAAAATTATCATAAGCTACTAGTTCTCCAGGATAAAGCATATTTGATATAACGTGTACATTATAATTAGTATTTTTAACAATAAATTCTGTTATATTATATAAATAGCTTGCTATTCCACCATGTCCGTTATAGTATCCAAATTCATGGGCTATAAAAAGAACAGTAATTACCTTAGTTTGTTTAGGCATATTCAGTATCCAATTGGTTAAGCATAGTTAAACAACAAAACAAAATACGAATACTTATATGAGTATTCTTAAAACTGTTTCGAGTATTTTATCATTATTTCATCAAATTAGCATAATTATCTTATAATAAACAAGAAATATTATCTCTTTTATTAAGTTCTAACAAGCTCAGTTTACTACTATAAATAAAACCACTATTAATAATCCTAATAATAAAATAAATAAATGTCAAACTAATATTCATACTTATGATGAATATGTTGATTGGTTTTACTGAATACCATTTAAGAAAATACAATAAAGGGGTAATGCAAATAGATTCATATTCAAATAAGAGGATAAAATATAGTTACAAAACCTACATTTAGGGAAGTAGATAAAGAAAATAAAGAAGAATAATGTAAAAATATACTACTTAAGGGAATAATTATTAAAAATATAAGTAAATAGATATTTTAAAAAGCGAAATGCATTGTTTTTTGTAAAAAAATACCTCTAAATTCTGTAAAATAATACCTATAGAGGAATCAGTAGATTAAGTCTAAGGAGGTATCCTAATTAAATCTATATTCTCTATTCTCTATTCTCTATTCTTATTTTTATAATAGTATATTGCCAATTTTGGCATATGATTTTGCTTGATTACAAGATTTATTTTACATTTAATGTAGTTTATTTCTACAGATGTATTATCGAAATTAGATTTGTATAATTATAGAAAGATTGTATAAATATGGTATTTATTAATAATAATTATTAAAGTTTTAAGGTACGCATTGGTTCAGTGTTTCGAGCATATAGTAACTTCTGTCTATAGATATGTAAACATTGATAAAAACATTATATTAGAAAAATTCTTTACAACTTAAACTAAAAAAGAAACGAGTTGTATACTCGTGATATATATAGCTACTTATAATTAGATGCAGAATTTAAACAAAAGAAATTTTAATTTTCATAATATTTCTAGTGTTTTTGATAGACAAAGTGGATATATAGGAAAATATTTTAGAGTTTTAAGATATTACAGAAGCTAAAACGCCTCCAGTTGCTATAAAAACTAAGCAATTAAAAAATATTTACAATAAATTTTTTAAACATAAGGTTTTATTTTAGGATTACTCCAAACAGCTACAGCAACTACAGACATTGCAAGTAACAAAATAAAAGTAGACTATCTATTCTAACAAAAAAATCCCCTCTCTTAATAAGGAGAAAGGGGATAGTATTGTTTTAAGGACTAGCTAAAATTTATAGTTTAACCCAACCACAAAGCCATAGTGAGTATAATCTTTTAAAATTTTACCTTTAGTGAAATTATCAGAGATACGAGTAGGAATCCCTTGCACATATTTTGAAGTTGCAAAAGATGGAGGAACAGAATAATTATATTTATATTCGGCGTAAATGGATACCGGAGTTTTATAAATTTTATACGACGTCCCAATTATCGCCCCTAAAACAGTAGCACCTCTACTATTTGTTGTCGAATCTATTGCTGCTGCCATAATTTCTCCTGATCTAAGCCTCATAGTCACAGGAACATTAGATTTAAAATAACCTTTTCCATAAGAAACACCAATATAAAGATGCGGATATAAATCACTCCACAATAACTTAGTTAAATCGTAATAAGTATCAAAGGAATATACTTTTGCTGAATCTATATATTTTCTTCTATCAGGCAGTGGTTTACCAGTACCGTAAGTAATTAACATATCAGATTTGCCAGGGCTATCAGTTGATGTAAAAGACATTGAAAAGCGTACAGGAGAAGCCCATTTTGATTTAAAAGGGGCTATTGCAAGAGCAACTGTATAGCCATTAGTACGTGTTTTAAGATATTGCGAGGCTATTTGTACATATTCTACGTACCCTGCACTCATTTGTACGTTTAATTCCTCTATGATAGATTTTTTATCACTATTAACTTCTGCAAATGAAGTGTTAGAAAGTAACAAAACTGCTAATATTGTAAAAATTTTAAACATATTGCCCCACTAATGTATATTTATTTTTAAACCAAAACTAATTTCCCAATTGCCTTTTTCTTTACCAAGGGCTTTAACTTTATACCAAGGCTTTTTTTCACCAATATTGATACCAAGCTGTTCAAACCAAGAAACCCTATATGCTTCTAGTCCGAACCAATGGCCAATATCATAATTAAAGCCAATTGGTAAAACAAATCCTTTCTCATAATCGTATACACCACCAATGATAAATCTGGTTCTAGATAGTTTTCCTATTTCATACAATACTGCTAACTGGCGGGTGGTGGCTCTAAAATAGTAATGTTTATTATAAACAAGTTCAAGCCCCATGTCTTGCTTAGATTGTCTTACTTCCCCTCCACCAATTTGTGCAGTATGAGTTATTATCAAATTAGTAAGGAATTTTGTATTTTCAGGCCAATAAACATATTTTTTCTCTACACTACCCTTAGAAACTTCTTCCGCTTTCATGGCATATGAAAACAACATAAATAAAGTTATAAAGATACAAATAAGGCGTTTTTTCATAATACTCCCCTTGGTATGATTTAAAAAAGATAAATTAATAATTATGTCAGTCTATATATTTAACTATGGATCTTCCGTGATAAGCATCTGCCGGTATTAAGGCAGAAACTTCAGATAAGTTGCTAGAGGTGATTTTACCAGCAACCGTCAATTTAACCGAATGTTTTTTACACTCTGTTAAAATTTTCAATAAATTGTCTTTACCATCAAAGGCAGTAGATAAACCACCAGCACTTAAAATATGATGTATTCCAATATTTTTTAGTTTTTGTATTTCTAAATGCAAATCTTTCACATGATCAAAAGCTCTATGAGTTATAATCTCTAAAGCGCGACACTCTCTAATTAATTTTTCCATCAGAGGATAGTTAATTGTATTATCATCTTTTAAACAACCAAATACAACTCCAGCTACACCCAAAGAGACACACACATTAATATCATGGAGCATTATATTAATATCATCCTCATTATAGACAAAATTACCTCCACGAGGGCGAATCATTACAAATGTGGGGATAGGCAGTTTATCAACACAAAGCTTTATATTACCATAAGATGGAGTAACACCTCCAATAGACAGATTTTCGCACAATTCTATCCTTGTGGCACCATTTTTATAAGCTATCAGAGACTCAGAAAAATTTTCCGTACAAGATTCTATAACGTACATGATTAAACCCAACCTGATGAAAATGATTACTCTTACAAGTATGAAAAATTTTAATATAAATGTCAAACGAATAATAGCACTTTTAGGTGCGATAAAAATAAACTGAAAAAAACTATATAAGTAATTGGGTTCTAAAAGAATTCTATCTACAATAGAGTTAAAAATCGCAATAATTAATTTAATTATCTTAACTATGAACATGTTTTTAGAAGAGGATTCTCTTATGAATTGAAGTACAAATTATAACGAAAATCCCCATAATAGAATAAAATTATTATGATTCTAACTCTTCACTTATGTAAATTACTTAGATATAGTTAATAAACAGCTAGCCCATGTACTATCATAAGAATTAAGGATAAATGTTAAATTAGCAGGTAATAGTGCGCTTTCACCCCTTTTAAGAATCAGCTCTTCATTAGAACACTGGATTGCAACAGTACCATTAGTGATTGATATTATTTTACAATTGCTAATAGCTGTAGTTACTACTGTAGAGTTTGTAATAAAAATATTATGGCTTTCAAAGCTAGCAGCATCAATTACTTTAGTGGTTATATCTACATTTATTTTGTTAAGGACTACCTTATTAGAGTTGCTAAAATCAATACATTTTACAGCCTCTTCCATATGCAGTTCTCTTTTAATACCATTAATATCAGCTCTACCCCAATCACTTATTCTATAAGTTGTATCGCTATTTTCTTGTATTTCTAAAATTAAATTACCTGCTCCTATTGTATGCACTATGCCAGAGGGCAAATATATTAATGTATCCTTAGTAGAATCATGAATTTGCATACAATCTATAATATCTTTAGAATCATAATTCGCCATAAATTGCTCTCTTTTATTGCTATTTTTTAAGCCAGCAATAATTTTAGCATCCCCTTGTGTTTCTAGCACATACCAAAACTCATCTTTAGTTTCAGCTCCCTTGGGAAGAAATAATAAGCTGTTTTTTGGCGGATGTACTTGCAGAGATAAATCCTCTTTAGCATCAATAATTTTTACCATAATAGGAAATTTTTTATTAATGTCATAATATTCACCAAATAAAATCTTACCGTACTCCTTTCTTAGTGCAGAAATGCTATAACCTTTTAGAAAGCCATTTTCCACTATACTTTGATCATTATCTCTATCACACAGATCCCAAGATTCTCCAATCCTATTCTTATCAACAGCATCTATTCTTCTACTTAAATAGTTTTTTATCATACTGCCTCCCCAGATCCTATTTTTGAAAATTGATCTGAACTTAATAGGGTATAACATAGTAATTACCTTAATTTATAAGTTGAAAAAAATAAATGTACAAAATTATTCTAAAAGATATTACAATAATACACAATAGCACTTAGTTTGTTATTCTATTCTATTTTAATAAAAGGAGAGATCAATGAAATTAGTTTATATGTTATTTATACTTGCTTTTTCGAGTATAGCCGCTTTTGCAGAAGGAAGTGCAGTTGTTAAGTATCAATATGTTATGCAAAAATCCCAGGCTTACAATAGTCTATTAAAGCAGGCTGGAGAAAATCAGAAAGCTTTCGAAGCAATTGCTAAAAAAGAAGAAGAAGTCCTTCAGAAAGCCGAGAAAGATCTTTTGGCAAAAAAAGCTGAATACAGCGAAGTTGATTTCAATAAAAAAGTTGCTGAATGGCGTACTAAAGCAGAATCTGCTAATAATAAATTGCAAGAAAAACAAGCTGAATTACAAAAAAATAATGAAGCTGCCATGAAAACAATAGAAGAACAATTTAGAAAAATTATTACTGCTTTAGTAAAAGAAAATTCTTATGAAATGGTTTATTTAGCAGAATCTCTAGCTTATTATAGTGAAAAATCTGATATGTCTGAGGAAGTACTAAAAAGACTAGATAAAGCTTTACCTAAGATATCACTTAAAAAAGTTTCTTAGTTTAATATAAATATCGGTTTAATATGAGCAATTTTTTTACTCCATTAAGAAGTTTATCTTTATCTGAAGTAGCAGAAATTACCTCCGCAAAAATTATTGGTAACGCCAATATAAGTATTACCTCGGTGGCATCTTTAGAGAAAGCAAAAAATACAGATATATGCTTCTTTAATAGCATGAAATATGAAGATGTACTGAAAAAATCATTAGCAGGAGCATGTTTTATTGAAGAAAAATATATACATTTAGCACCAAAAAATACAGCTCTGTTAATAGTGAAAGATCCGTATTTAGCATTTGCCAAAGTAGCTCTTTATTTATTTCCATTGCCTAAATTTGAAGAATATATCTCTTCAAGAACGGCTATAGCTAATTCCGCTAAAATTGGTAAAGGATGTCATATCGGTAATTTTGTTACTATTGGCGAAAATGTTACTATTGGTGATAATGTTTATATAGATTCTAATACATCGATAGGTGATTCTGTAACAATCGGAAGTAATGGTTACATATATAGTAATGTATCGATTAAATATGCTACTATAGGTAATCGCTTTATTATTCATGATGGAGTAAGGATTGGTCAGGATGGCTTTGGTTTTGCACCTAATGCTGGAGGTCACATTAAAATACCACAAATTGCTAGTGTTATTGTGGGTGATGATGTTGAATTAGGTGCAAATACCTGCGTAGATAGGGGTGCTTTGCATGACACAGTAATAGGGCAGGGTACTAAAATAGATAATATGGTACAAATAGCTCATGGAGTAAGAATAGGTAAATATTGCTTTTTATCTGCTGCTACTGCTATTGCTGGTAGTACAGTGATTGGTGATTATGTATTAATTGGAGGTAATTCTTCCATAGCTCCACACCTAGTTATAGGTGATGGTGTCAAGATTGCTGGTATGTCTGGGATTGCTAATAATATAGAGGCAGGTGAAACGGTGGTTGGATCTCCTGCAATTAATCATAAATCATTCTGGAAACTACAAGTTATGTTACGAAAAATGATAGAAAGATAGTTTGTTTTAAAGTTACTAATTAAAAAACTGAGGATCATTTCAATGGATGAAGTAAAAACATTAAATATTGAAGAAATTAAAAAACTATTACCACACAGATATCCATTTTTGTTGGTAGATAGAGTTAAAGAATTTGTAAAAAATAAACATATAATAGCTATAAAAAATGTTACAGTGAATGAGGAGTTTTTTCAAGGACACTTCCCTAATTATCCCATTATGCCGGGAGTGCTAATTATAGAGGCTTTAGCACAATCATGTGCTCTGTTTTATTTATTAAACAGTGGCAATAGTGAAAATAATAAGAATGTTTTTTTTATGAGTATAGATGATTGTAAATTTAGAAAACCAGTAGTACCTGGTGACAGCTTATTATTGAAGGCTCATCCAATAAATACTAAGGGACCTGTATCTAAATTAAAAACAGAAGCTTACGTGGATGATAAAGTTGTTTGTGAGGCAATCTTGACAGCCATGATAAAATAATTACTATGATAATAAGGAGAGATAATGTTAAATATTCATCCAACTTGTGTAGTTCATAGGGATGCTGTTATAGAAGATAGTTGTATTTTAGGGCCATTTTGTATAGTTGGGGCAAAAGTTAAATTAAGAAAAAACGTTCATCTTATGAGTTCTGTTTATATAGATGGGGATACTGAAATAGATGAAGGGACAATAATTTTTCCATATGTTGTTATAGGTGTTGCTCCACAAGATCTAAAATATAAAGGTGAAAATACAAAAATTATTATAGGAAAAAATAATCGCATTAGAGAGCATGTTACAATACACCTGGCAACGGGTGAGGGAATCACTAGGATTGGTGATAATTGCTTACTAATGGTGGCTTCGCATGTTGCTCATGATGTTTTGATTGGTAATAATGTAATTATTGACAATAATGTTCTTTTGGCCGGACATGTTATAGTGGATGATGGAGCTATATTAGGCGGTGGTAGTGCCGTGCATCAGTTTTGTAGAGTGGGTGAGGGAGCTTTCATCGGCGGCATGAGTGGCATAGGATCCGATATCATTCCATATGCTCTTTATACAGGAGTTAGGTCAACCGCAGAAATTAATGGAGTGAATTTGGTTGGTCTACGTAGAAAAGGTTTCAGTAGAGATGAAATCCATGAAATTTCAGATGCTTATGATATTTTATTTTCAAAAGAATATATCTTTAAAGATAATGTAGAAAGATTAAAATCTAAAAATTATAAAAATACCGCAGTGCAAAAAATTATAGATTTTGTTAGTTCAGAAACAAGCAGGCATATATTTACAGTATATAGGAAACATTCTTAGATAATTTATAGTTATCTTCTATGATTATCAGCCACAGCAGTAAATAAGCAAGGATGGTTTAGTGAGAAGCTCTTCAGAGGATAAATATGCTTTCATTGTTGGTGGTGGGGATTTACCATTTAGAATTATAAAAGAAGCAGAAAAGCAAAAACTTGATTTTATTGTGGTTGGCATCAGAGGATTTTCTCCTAAAGCATTAGTTAATTCTTATGATAATTTTTGGTTTTATATCGGTGAAATTGCTGATTTTATAAATAAATTGAAATATAACAATGTTAATAAGATAGTTCTAGTTGGGTATATGCAGAGACCCTCACTTTTTTCAATCAGATTAGATTCTTTGGGTAGGGAGTTAATAAAAGAGCTGTATAATTCCACAGGAGATAATAGTTTGCTTAGCAAGGTAATAGAAATTATAGAATCAAATGGTTTTAAGATAATAGCAGCACAAGAGATAGATCCTAGCATACTTGCTGAGGAGGGCTTGTTATCTTTAACTACAATAGCAGAGGAATATAAAGAGGATATTGATAAAGGATTTTTGTTAGCTAAGCAACTTAGTGTTTTTGATATAGGACAAAGTATAATTTTTCAGCAAAATATGGTAATTGCTGTTGAAGCAGTTGAGGGCACTGCAGCAATGATTAAGCGTTCCAAAGATATATTAAAAAAAGCAGGAAGAAAAGGTATTTTAATTAAGGTAAAAAAACAACATCAGGAAGAAAGAGTGGATCTTCCAACTATAGGTGATAAGACCATTAAACAGGTAAAAGATGCAGGTCTAGCAGGCATCATAGTAGAAGCTCAATCAACTATAATTCTAAATAAAAATGAGGTGGTTAGATTAGCAAATAAATATGGTATTTTTATTATGGTAAAGAAAGCATAATAATATTTTTGCTTGTCACTATTTGAAAATCACTGCCCTTAGTTTTGCAGTCTAATGAATCAAAAAACAATCCATTAGATTTTATTTCTATCGTATGAATCATCAAATATATTTTTGCATTATGCCAACTTTAATTAAAAAGATAATTACCACTGAAATAGTAATAGAATAATATAAATTGTAGTGGTTTATAATTATTTGGTAAAGATTTTCAATTGGCATCAAATAGCTCTTTTAAATTTCAGCAGTCCGAATTAATTACCCTATAAGTTTTTCTAATCTTCATTTCTTCCAATTTGGACACCTACTAAATAATTGCTTCTTTTTTGTCGAAATTAACCTTGTTTTTAGCATTAATTGGGATATTAGATTTATAGTTAAATTATCTCTAGGTTACCAGATCGTATATTTATATCCTTCTGGAAAGCTTATATGCTGCTATTTATAAAGCTTCAGATAAAACCTTTTCACCTGCTTTATAAGGTTTTTCTACACTTCAAGAACACTATCTTCAGCTTATTTATTATACATCTATCCAATGTATCTGATTGGGTGAGGGAGGTAAATCTAGCCTATATGTATTGTCTGAACTTTTGCTTTCTGATAAGTATAGGATTATAAGTAGAAATATAAATTCTTTATAGTATACTATATGTTAGTAGAATGGAGAGTGGTATGTCTTATAATATGCTTGAGTTATTTGCAGGAGCTGGAGGATTAGCTTTAGGCTTTGATAAAGCTGGGTTTAATACAGTTGGGCTTGTTGAGGTTGATAAATATGCCTCTGAAACATTAAGACGCAACAGGAAAGATTGGAATGTTATTAATAAGGATATTAAGGACTTTATTAAAGAGATGGATACATATATTAATACTGAGGAAGAAATTGATGTAATAAGTGGAGGATTCCCATGTCAACCTTTTTCTTATGCAGGAAAGAAGTTAGGTATAGAGGATGCAAGAGGTACGTTATTTTATGATTTTGCTATAATTGCTAAAAAATTAAAACCAAAAATTATTGTGGCAGAAAATGTTAAGGGATTACTTAGTCATGATAGGGGTAATACCTTTAGAGTTATTAAGGAGACCTTTGAGGAGTTAGGATATAATGTAAAATATAAGGTATTAAATGCATTAGATTACGGAGTAGCACAAAAAAGGGAAAGACTGGTGATTATAGGCATTAGAGGAGATCTTAAGCTAGAATATAATTTTCCACAAACCTTAACAACGAGGAAGCTAGTTTTAAAAGATGTTTTAAAAGATGTGCCTAAATCTGAAGGGTATCAATATCCGAAGTATAAGCAAGAGGTATTTGCTTTAGTCCCGCAAGGAGGTTGCCATCGTCATTTGCCTATGGAAGTAGCAAAGGAGTATATGGGGAAAAGCTATTATTTAGGTGGAGGGAAAACAGGGATAGCAAGAAGAATAGCTTGGAATGAGCCTTGTCTAACACTTACAACCTCGCCCATGCAAAAACAAACAGATAGATGTCACCCTGAAGAAAACAGACCATTTACCATAAGGGAGTATGCTAGAATACAATCTTTTCCTGATAGTTGGGAATTCTCAGGAAGTATATCCTCACAATATAAACAAATAGGGAATGCTGTTCCTGTAAATATGGCTTATTATATAGGAGTGTCAATTGTTGATTTCTTATCAAAAATACAAAACCACTATATTAAAGCAAACAAGGATAATAGATGGCTAATAAAACATATGGATTAAGCTTTATTAGTAATGAGGATCTATTTTTTCATGTTAAAAAAACTGTATAAATGTTTCGTACGAAGATAAACTTACACAAGTTTAATAAAAATTTAATTGATCCAATTAAACTAACTTTTGATGCAAAAATTTATAAAAAATCCATTGCAGAAATAATAGAACTAGAAGTTGCAAGGCAAATTGATAAATCTAATAATAATCAAATTGGATATTTTCACCAAGATATTTTCAATTATATAGGTGGAGAAGATTGGATAGTACCAAAACAAGGTTTTGATATTATTAATAACAAAGCAAAAATCTACGTAGAAATGAAGAATAAACATAATACTATGAATTCTAGTTCTTCTCAAAAAACATTTATTAAGATGCAAAGTCAAATAAATTTAGAGCCAAATAGTATCTGTATGTTAGTTGAGGTTATAGCTAAACAATCACAAAATATACCTTGGGTGATTTCTATTGATGCTACTCAAGTTAAAAATAATAAAATTAGAAGAGTCTCAATAGATAAGTATGTCTAAAAAACATAATAAAAGCCACTACATATATGGTTTTTTTCTACTTAATTTTCTTAATTCTTTTCAATATCAAAAAAATGAAATAACTGACAAAATAATACTATTAAGTTTTTTAATTGCGTTGATACTAATTATTTAGGTAGATAATATGATTAAGCTTATAAGTAATGGCTAGTTTAAACAAGTACAATAGCATATTTAGATTATTTTTATAAAAACTTGTAGAGGTAATAAGTTTAGAATCCTTAGTGGTTCCAAGGGATTTAAAATTACTAAAAATATGGTTTTGGTAGTGAAGAAAGTTGGGGGAAGGGGTAGAGAAATGAGATAAAAAATGTGGTCAAAATATAATCAATAAAAACAAGGAAAGCAATAAATTTTTAGTCCTTTCTACACTCATTAAAATGCCTATGCTAAAATGGACACAATTAGTGTAGCATATTGTTTAGATGAAAAACAATTTTTGCTCAATTATATATAATTTTTCATTATGCCATAAATTCTTTAAAGGAATAATGGAAATGATATTATTTCTTACCATTTGCTAGCCAATCTAAGCTTGTATCTGTTAGATCACATAATAGTTGCATTTTGAAAAAACCAGGAGCAGATACTCCATTAATCCATCTCCTTATTTGTTCAGTTGAAATGTCTAGTTTTTTCGAGGCTTTAGTCTTGCCACCAAGCTTTTTAATAAGCAGATTAATTCTTGCTTCAAATGTATCCATTTTATACTTCTTTAGTTTGTTACCTGAAACATATTTTATACTTCTTTAATTTATTACTTGAAGCATACTTTATACTAATAAGCATAACAATTATACTTAGATAGTAACAAAAATTTTTTATTTATGCAAATATAGAATCATAAATTATCTCTATTTTATTGCCTAGTTATAATAATAAATTGTATTTTTGCTTAAGTAATATATAATTGTCCAGGAAAAGGATAGCGTAATGAAACAAAAAAAAAGTGTTTTTGTAGCCCTATTAGGGGAAACAAATGCAGGAAAATCTACATTCGTCAATGCTGTTGTGGGTGCAAAAGTTTCCATAGTATCTCATAAAGTTCAGACCACTAGATTAAGGGTATTGGGAATACATAGCAGTATTGCGGCACAAATTATTTTCATAGACACTCCAGGAATATTTACGCCTAAGAGAGATTTTGATAAAGAAATGATAAAGTTAGCATATTCACAAATTGAGGATGCTGATATTTTAGCTATTATTGTTGACGCTAACAAAGGAGTTAGCGAAAAAACTATAGAAATAATTAAAAAAATACCAAGTGCTAAAAAAGCCATATTTATCATCAATAAAATTGATTCTGTACCTAAAGAAATCTTAATGAAAATACTAGATATATTGCCATGTAAAGAAAAGTTTGATGCATTTTTTATGATCTCTGCTTTAAAAAAGCATGGCATAGAAGATATATTAAAATATTTATATAATAACACTGTTCATGATAATTGGTTTTATGAAGAAGATCAGATATCAGATGTGCCATTACATAGTCTTGCTAGTGAAATTACAAGGGAAAAAATTTATAAATACTTGCATCAAGAGTTGCCTTATAATATAACTGTAGGGCATGATTCTTGGAAGGAAGATGAGGAATATATAGAGATAAATCAAACTATATACGTCGCAAAAGCAAGCTATAAGGGAATGATTTTAGGAAAAGATTCTAAAAAAATAAAGCAAATTAGGTTAGACGCTATGGAAAGTATGAAGAAACAATTTGGTAAAAAAATACGTTTGTTTTTATATATCAAAGTTAATAATAATGTATTTAATATCTAAAAGTAGCTTATTATGCAGATTAATGATGAAGCAATTTTAGTTGGAAAAATTAAATATGGAGATAGTAGTCTTATTCTTAGTGTTTTTAGTAAACAACATGGCTTATTAAGAGGTTTATTAAAGGGAGGACTACATTATAAACATAAATCTTTTCTTGAAATAGGGAATATATTTTTTATAGAAAAAAGAGCTAGATTAGAGGACAGTTTAGGATTTTTAAAATTAGAATTATTACATTCATATCTGTATAATATTCACTTAGATAGTAACAAATTACTTGCACTATCTGCTATATGTGAATTATTGAATGATTTTACTCTGGAAAAGGAAAATGATAGTGAGTTCTATGATTTTACAAAAAATACTATTATACTTTTACAACAAAGTGATTTTATTAAACATTACTTGCGGTGGGAGTTGGTATTTTTAGAACATATAGGTTTTGGCATGGATTTATCAAAATGTGTAGTTAGTGGGGAAAGTGATGATTTATACTATTTATCACCTAGAACTGGCAAGGCTGTTTCTAGGGAGGTTGGTGAGCCATATGCCGATAAATTATTTATCATTCCAGATATTTTTAAAAACACTTCTTCAAATATGTTAGGGGATAGTGTTATAATGTCTTTTAAGATAACGACTCATTTTTTACAAAAATTCTCTAGAGAGTATACTAAAAAAATACCATTTACTAGGGAGTATTTGTATACTAAATATAGCGATGGTGTTTAAATTGAAAAAAAATGTAAAAGTTGTATAATCCAAGATAGTAGTATAGTCATAAAATTAATAGTTTAGGATTGGGGTTGATGGATTGTTCTTTCGAATTAAATAATAAGCGTAAAGCAGACATTATAGTTAATCATCTATTAGTTTCAGGGATAACTGATGAAAATATTTTAAATGCAGTATCTGAGATACATAGAGACTGGTTTTTACCGGAGCAGCTGAAGTGTGTTTCTGATTGTGATAGTGTTATTTATTACGATGAAGATCGCTTTGTAATAGACATGGCAACTTTAGCTCATATGATTAACTTTGCTGATTTTTCTAAAAATGACAATGTTCTATTATATCCATCTGGTCTTGGATATGTTGCTACTGTATTATCTAAATTTGTTTCTAAAGTAATAGCAGTTGAGGAAAATGAAAAATTATTAGACTACTCAAAAAAAGCAGTTGCTTCTCTTGCTATAGAAAATGTAGATTTTTACTGTGGGAGCTTGGATTCTTTCCATTTTAAAGGTAGGTATAATAAAGTTTTTTTTAATGGTGCTTTTTATAAAATAAATAATGTAATTAGTAGGTTATTACTAGATAATATAGAGTTAGTAGGAGTTAGAAGAATAAATAATGTAGCGCATATAGTTAAAGTAAAACAAATTGATAGAAATATCATTTATACCACAGGTAGGCACACCACAACCCCATGGGTAGTAGGATTTGAAGAAAAAGAAGAATTTGTATTTTAGGTGATAATGTGAAAAATAAAATGAATGCTAATTTAAAAATTGAAGGCACACAAAGACTGCAAAATATAGAAAATCAGTTAGAGAGAGAAATTAGCGGTATTCTTGCAAGGAAAAAATTTACTCCTGAGTACAAGCTTTATAGGGAATCTACTAACAATAAAGATATCAACGCTAAATTAAAAGATTTTTTATATTCTGCTGAAAATAAAGTAGAAGATAGTTATAATGATGAAGAGAATGATCTATATGAAAATATGGATGAATTATATGAAGAAGATGATGATTATGATTATGATGATGGAAGTGGTGAAGAGGTAGAAGAAGAGCATAGAGAACTGTCAGAAAAGCATTTTCCTAGTAGAACAAACTGGTATGAAAGAGATTTAAGTAGACGTCATCCTACAAGAGATAGGGATGTTGTAAATGTTGATAATAATCAAAATCAACGTGAATCTTTTTACAGAAATAAATCCGAGATAAGAAGAAAAAAATATCCTGATGAGTTTGTAGAGGATTTACTTCTAGAGGCATTAATGCCTATAGTAGCAAATTGGTTAGATAACAATATTGATAGAATAACCCATAATGTAGTAGCGAAATCTATTTCTAAAGAAAGAGATAGAAGAGATAGGTCTTTTGTTAGTTTGCCAAGGGGAAATAATATTGAAAATCCTAATTCGCTTAGAAAAAATAACAGATCACGTAGGGTTAAAAAGATGCTTATTCATCCTTCAGAAAGAAAGGGTTTTAAAATTAAGGTGCGTAAGAGAATATGATAAATAATAAACATTATGCGTGGAAAGAAGTAGAGGAATACGTGGCCAAGCGTATTGCTGAGACTAACTACCAAGCTGACATAAGTAGTGCTAAAACACCTTATTCAATAATTATGCCACCACCAAATGTTACGGGATATTTACATATGGGGCATGCTTTGGTAACCACTTTACAAGATGTATTGGTTAGATACAAGCGCATGAGTGGTTTTGATGTTTTTTGGCAACCTGGAGTTGATCACGCTGGTATAGCAACTCAGGTAATAGTAGAGAAACAGTTGTTTGAAAAAGGATTAACTAGATATGATGTCGGCAGAGATAAATTTATTTCTATAGCTTATGAATGGAAAGATCATTCTGCAGATAAAATAATTGATCAGATTAAAAAGATGGGTGCATCTGCTGATTTTTCTTATGTTGCTTTTACTATGGACGAGCAGAGTATAGCTGGTGTTAATAGAGCCTTTATCACTTTATATGAAGAGGGGTTAATTTATCAGGACGATCGGCTAGTTAATTGGGACTGTAAACTACAAACAGCAATTTCTGATTTAGAAGTAGAAAACAGAGAGGTTACAGGTAAATTATATTATCTTCGCTACTATTTTGCTGATTCGCAAGATTATATTGTGGTGGCTACAACAAGACCAGAAACAATTTTTGGTGACGTTGCAGTTGCTGTAAATTCTCAAGATACAAGGTATAGTGGGCTAATTGGCAAAGAAGTTATCATACCAATAGTTGGGAGAAAAATTAAAATTATATCTGAGGATTATGCAAATATGGATAAGGGAAGTGGAGCGGTAAAAATCACTCCTGCCCATGATTTCAATGATTTCGAAGTAGGTAAAAGGCATAATTTAGAGGTAATAAATATATTAAACAAAGATGGAACACTAAATGAAAAAGCTGGTATATCTTACAGAGGTCTTGATATAGCACAAGCTAGAGAGAAAATTACAATAGAATTGGAAGAGAAATTTCTTATAGAAAAGATAGAGAAACATGTAACAGTAATTCCTTATGGGGATCGTTCCTCTAGTGTTATTGAGCCATTGCTTACGAAACAATGGTTTTTAGATGCTAAGGTATTAGCAAAAGAGGCAATAGAAGTAGTAAAATCTGGCAAGATAGAATTTGTTCCTAAAAGCTGGGAGAACTTATATTTTGAATGGATGAATAACATTCAACCATGGTGTATATCAAGACAGTTATGGTGGGGGCATCGCGTGCCAGTATATTATGGTCGTGGACAAGTATTTGTTGCAGAGAATATGGCAGAGGCTCAAGTAAAGGCAGAACATTTTTTTGGTGAAAAGGTAGATTTGTATCAAGATGAGGATGTTTTGGACACCTGGTTTAGCTCTGCTTTATGGCCATTTATTACCATGGGATGGCCACAGGATAGCGAGAAATTAAGGCGTTATTATCCAACAGACGTCCTCGTTACTGCTTTTGATATTATTTTTTTCTGGGTAGCTAGAATGATAATGATGGGTGTATTTTTTATGAAGGAAGTACCATTCAAAAAGGTTTATATTCATGCTTTAATAAGAGATGAAAAGGGGCAGAAAATGTCTAAATCTAAGGGTAACGTTATTGATCCTTTGGATATTATGAATAAATATGGAACGGATGCTTTAAGGTTTGCTTTAATAGCGTATTCTGGGCAAGGAAGGGATATTAAATTATCAGAAAAAACTGTTGAAGGATATCGTAATTTTGTTACAAAGATCTGGAATTCCTATAAATTTTCCCATCAAAATGGGTTTTATTATAATAAAGACTTTAGTCATAAAGAATTAAAATTAAATATAAATAAATGGATCTTAGTAAAATTAGAAGATTTACAAAAAAGTGTTGATAAGTATTTTGATTCTTATAGGTTTAATGATGTTGCAAACTCTATTTATCAGTTTGTATGGGGAGAGTATTGTGATTGGTATTTAGAGTTATCTAAAACCATATTATATGATGAAAACAGATCAAATGATGATAAAAAAGAAGTAAAAGAGTGTATGGGCTTTGTGTTTGAAGGTATATTAAGAATTATACATCCCTTAATGCCTTTCATATCACAATATTTATTTGAACAGTTGCACAATGATAAAGTAGTTTTAGGGAAAGAATCTTTACCTAAATATGGGTTTGGTTTTACAAAAGAAGAGATAGAGATAACTAATTTAGTAGTTGATCTTGTATCAAGCATTAGAAGTTTAAGGGTAGATTTGAATATACCACCTTATTTACCACTTAAGTTAGCTATTCAATGTGATAAATTGCCCAATCATATTATTGATAATATGGAAACAATCAAAAGAATGGCAAGGTTAGATTCTGTACAGCCAGTTGTAAAGTTAGATCATTCTTACGTACAAGATATAGTAAATAAAGACACAATTGGGATTGCATTAGAGGGAATAGTTGATTTAAAAAAAGAATGCTTAAGACTAATAAAAAATAAAGAAAGCAGTGAAAAGGATCTTAAAAAATTAGAAGATAAGCTGCTCGATAGTAATTTTTTACTTAAAGCTAATAAAGAAGTTGTAGATAATTTTAAAGAACAAGTTATAGAAATAAAAGATAGAATAGTAAAAATAAATGCAATTTTATTAAAAATCAGCAGATAAAGTGCCAGAAAGGAGTACTAATAGTATGACAAATGTTAATAAGGGAATACAAAATCATCGTTCAGTTAGAAATTTTTTAAATAAATCAATTCCTAATGATATAATAAATACAGTACTGTTATCAGCACAAGCAATGCCTACATCTAATAATAATCAGGATATTAGTATTATTGTAGTTAAAGATAAAGTAAAAAAAGCTATGCTTTCTGATTTATCAGGATATCAGAGGCACGTGGCTGATGCCCCGGTATTTTTTGTTTTTATAGCCGATTTATATAAAGCCTATCAAGCATGTCTTACACAAGGACAAGCAATAGATTTTAAGAATCCAATGGATAAAATTATAACTGCTACGTTTGATGCTGGTATTGCAATGGGAGCATGTATCATAGCTGCTGAAAGTTTGGGTCTTGGAATTACACCTATCGGTGGTATAAGGAATAACTTAGAGGAAGTTGTAAGAATTTTAGAATTACCAGAATATACATTCCCATTGGTTGGATTGTGCATGGGTTATCCATATGATATTCCAGATAAAAAACCAAGAATGGCATTTCAAACGTTTATGCATGAGGAAGTTTATGATAAGGAAGGAGTTCCAACGTATATTGGAGAATATGATGAAATTATGGAAAACTATTTGCAAAAAATAAAAAGAGAACAAGAAATTAACTGGACTTATAGTATGGCAAAAGCATTTTCTAAAGAAAGTAATAATTCTTTAGAAGAATTATTAAGAAAGCAAAAAATCACTAAAATATAGAGGTTAACAATAACATAGCTTTACATCTGATTTTTCCTATTGTATAATAGGAGAACGTTCTGATTACTTAGTATAATGGGTTGTGGAAGGAAGGTATGGATTTTGCAGAAGTGAATTCTGAGTATATGTTTGAATATATCAGTGTTTTATTGTTTATAATAGTTGCCCTTGGAATAATCTTAATTTCAGTGTTAGCTTCTTATCTGATAGTTCCTCAGAAGCCATACGCGAGCAAATTATCAGCGTATGAGTGTGGTTTTGATGCATTTGAGGATACAAAGAAGCAATTTGATATACGTTTCTACTTGGTGGCGGTATTATTTATAATATTTGACATAGAGGTTGTGTTCATATATCCTTGGGCTGTATCTTTTTATAAATTGGATATAGTGGGTTTTTCTTCGATGATATTATTTATAGTTATTTTAACTATAGGCTTTATTTATGAATGGAAAAAAGGAGCTTTACAATGGAATTAAAACCTATGGGCAATAGTTTTTTAAGTAGTCAGCAAGATAGTTTATTGAAAGATTATAATAGTGCGAAATCTAATTTCATAGTGTCACCTATAGATAGTATTGTAAATTTAATAAGATCTAATTCACTTTGGCCAATGACATTTGGGCTTGCCTGTTGTGCTATTGAAATGATGCACGGCTACATGTCGAGATATGATATGGATAGGTTAGGATCCATGCCAAGGCCAAGTCCAAGGCAGTCAGATGTTATTATTGTAGCAGGAACACTTACAAATAAGATGGCACCGGCATATCGTAAAGTATATGACCAGATGGCTGAACCTCGTTACGTGATTTCTATGGGATCTTGTGCCAACAGTGGTGGCTATTATCATTATTCTTATTCTGTTGTTAGAGGTTGTGATAGAATTACTCCAGTGGATGTATATGTTCCTGGTTGTCCACCAACTGCCGAGGCATTATTATATGGAATATTTCAGTTACAGAAAAAAATTCGTAGAACTGGTAAGCTTTGGAGATAATCATGCCTTCTTATTATATTCCCTCGGATGCTAAAAGAGTTCAGCTAAATGATATTATGAACAATTTAAAAGAAGATATAAAAAACTCTATCTCAGAGATAAGTTTTATTAATGATGAAATAGTTATAACCATAAATAAGTTGGATTTAGTTGAGGTGATTTATACTCTAAAGGATGAGTATAAATATAGCTTTAGGCAGCTGATAGATATTACTGCAGTTGATTATCCGCAAAGAGATCAAAGGTTTGAAGTTGTATATTTTTTACTTAGTTTAACTCATAATATCAGGATACGTTTAAAAGTTTGTATTGCGGAAAATGAATTAATAGACTCTCTTACAACACAGTATAGTAATGCTGATTGGTTAGAAAGAGAAGTATATGATATGTTTGGTATATATTTCAGAGGACATAAAGATTTAAGAAGGTTATTGACTGATTTTGGATTTGATGGCTCACCACTGCGGAAAGATTTTCCACTTACTGGATTTGTTGAGTTAGAATTCGATAGTGAACAGCAAAAAATAGTTTATAAACCTGTTGAATTAAATCAGGCTTATAGGGATTATGCTTATAGAAGTCCGTGGATGGAGAACATAGAGGCAGACACATTTGCTTATTTAAACAAACAAGAAAATATAAAGAAAGATTCATAGGAAAAAGGTAATGTCAGAGGGAGTGAAACTTAAGAATACCATTTTAAACTTTGGGCCACAACATCCTTCTTCCCACGGAGTGCTTAGGATGGTTTTGGAATTAGATGGAGAATTAGTGAAAAGGGTAGAGCCACATATAGGGCAGCTGCATCGTGGGACAGAGAAGCTTATGGAGTATAAAACGTATACGCAAAATATTCCTTTTATGGATCGCCTAGACTACGTGGCACCAATAAATTATGAGCATGGATGGGTGTTAGCAGCAGAAAAGTTATTAAATATGAGTATTCCAGAAAGAGCTAAATATATTAGAGTATTATTTTTAGAGTTAAGTAGGGTATCTAGGCATTTATTTGCAATTGGAGCACATGGTATGGATGCTGGGGCTATGACTCCATTGATATGGGGATTTGAGTCTCGTGAGGAAATAATGGAATTTTTTGAGGCAGTAACAGGAGCAAGGTTGCATTTGAATTATTTCAGAGTAGGTGGAGTTGCTATGGATTTACCCGAAGGATTGCTTGAAAAAATTGACGCATGGACATATAAGTTTGAAAAAGATTTCGCTGATGCTGTTAATTTATTGATAGATAATAGAATATTTAAACAAAGATGTGTTGATATTGGTATTATTAGCAAAGAGCAAGCTTTAGATTTTGGGTTTAGTGGACCTAATTTAAGGGCATCAGGAGTTTCTTGGGATTTAAGAAGAGCACAACCTTATGAGATTTATGATAAACTAGATTTTAATGTGATAGTTGGAACCTATGGTGATTCTTATGATCGTTTTTTAGTGAGAGTAAAGGAAGTTTATGAGAGTATTAAGATAATACGGCAGTGTATAATCATGATGCCTTTTGGTGCTTGTAAGGTTGATAATCATAAATTTTCACCACCACCTAGAGCTTCTATGAAAGAGTCAATGGAGGCATTAATTCATCATTTTAAATTTTTCTCGGAAGGATTTTCGGTACCTAGGGGAGAAGTGTATATTGCAGTTGAAACACCAACAGGAGAGTTTGGTGTTTATTTAGTATCCGATGGAGGTAACAAGCCATATCGTGTAAAATTAAGATCTAATGGATTGGCACATCTTCAAGCTATAAAACATGTTGGTGTTAATTATCAACTTGCTGATCTGCCGTCGATTCTTGGTAGCTTTGATGTAATATTTGGTGAAATTGATAGATAAGGATATGAGTTAGGAAAAATCATGAATGCGGAGTTCAAATTTACAGTAGAAAATGTAAACTTAGCCAAAGAGATAGAAGCTAAATATCCCAAAGATAGACGATTTAGTGCCATTATGCCACTTTTAACTTTAGCGCAAAAGCAAAATGGAGGTTATCTAACGCAAGATATAATAGTATATTTAGCGACATATTTAAATGTATCAATAATGACAATAGCCGAGGTTGCTAACTTTTATTCCATGTACAACAATGAACCTGTAGGTAAGTATTTAATACAAACGTGTAATTCTATTGTTTGTTGTATTAAAGGGAGTGATAAAATAAATGCTTATGTTAAAGAATTAACAGGAACGCTTAATCAAAGTATTTCTGCAGATGGATTATTCAGTGTCAAGAAAGTTGAATGTCTTGGTGCTTGTGTGAATGCTGTTGTTATAAAAGTTAATGATGTTTTTGTAGAGGATGTTGATGAGGAAATGCTAAAAAATTATATAAATTCTATCAAATATGGAGTTTTCCCAGAGGAACAAACTAAAGTAAAAAAACCTTGTACAATAGAGAACAATTAATATGTTAGATAATAAAGATAAAGTATTTAATAATTTATATGGACAGCATGGTGTTAGTTTTGACATAGCAAAATCACTTGGTGATTTTGCTGAACTTGAAGATATCTTAAAGAAAGGATCTTCTTTTATTATTGAAGAAATCAAGAAATCTAAATTAAGAGGACGTGGAGGAGCAGGTTTTCCAACAGGTATGAAATGGTCTTTTATTAAGACATCCGATCCACGTCCTAAGTATCTAGTTATCAATGGAGATGAGGGAGAGCCTGGAACTTGTAAGGATAGGGAAATAATCAGGCATGAGCCGTATAAAATACTAGAGGGAGCAATTATAGCCTCATATGCTATACAAGCAAAAGTTTGTTATATATACATCAGGGGTGAGTTTTATCAAGAAGCGGCAGTGTTGCAGAGAGCAATAGATGATTTATATGCAAAGCAATTATTAGGAAAAAACTGCTTGGATATGTATGATTTAGATGTTTATATTCATATGGGAGCGGGAGCCTATATCTGTGGAGAGGAAACCGCATTAATTGAAAGTTTAGAGGGGAAAAAAGGCTTTCCACGATTAAAACCTCCTTTTCCAGCAACGGCTGGATTATATAACTCTCCTACAATTATCAATAATATTGAAACTATTGCTGTAGTGCCTACTATTTTAAGGCGAGGAGCTGCTTGGTACGTTTCTTTAGGAGTTGGTGAGTCTGCTGGAACAAAACTTTTTTGCATATCTGGATTTGTTAATAATCCATGTGTAGTAGAAGAAAAATTAGGTATTGCCTTTAATGAGCTTATAGATAGACATTGTGGAGGAGTTATTGGTGGTTGGGATAATTTTTTAGCAATGATCCCTGGAGGGTCCTCAACGCCTATTATCCCTGCTGTTTTATGTGACAGATTAACTATGGATTTTGAATCTTTACAAGCTATTAAAAGTGCTTTAGGTACTGGGGCTGTAATAGTTTTTAATAAGTCTGTTGATATTTTAGGTGCAATGAAAAGCATAGTGGCTTTTTATCATCATGAAAGTTGTGGTCAGTGTACTCCTTGTAGGGAGGGTTCGGGGACTGCTCTTAAAATAATTAATAAATTGATTAATAAAGATGCTTTACCATCTGAGGTTGACATACTTGGTAATATTATGGATGAAACATTTGGTACTACAATTTGTGCATTAAATGATGCTACATGTTTGGCAGTTAGGGGATTTTTAAGATATTATAAAGATGAAATAAAGGAAAGCTTAGCAAAATAAAAGTATGATTAGGGGATAGCAAAATGCCTAAAGTTACTATTAATGGCAAAGAGATAGATATAGAACAAGAGTTGACAGTAATTCAAGTATGTGATTTGATTGGTGTGCAGATTCCTAGGTTTTGTTATCATGATAAATTACCTGCTGTTGGTAGTTGCAGGATGTGTTTGGTTGAACTTAAGGGATCTAAAAAACTTATTCCTTCTTGTAGTACAGCTGTGTTTGATGGCATGGAAGTTGTTACAGAAAGTGAAAATATTGATAATGCTAGAAAATCTGTGTTAGGAATGTTGCTAGTTAATCATCCTCTTGATTGCCCAATTTGTGATAAAGGTGGAGAGTGTGATTTGCAAGATCAAACTTATCGTTATGGTTTGGATAGATCGCAAGTGATGCTGGAAAAAAGGGCAGTTGCAAAAAAAGATTTTGGCCCCTTAATTGATCCTTATATGACTCGTTGTATTCATTGCACAAGGTGTATACGCTTTGCAACTGAAATAGCCGGAGTTGATGATTTAGGAGGAATAGGAAGAGGTGATCACACAGAAATTGATCTTTATGTGGGGAAAACTTTGACTTCTGAGCTGTCTGGTAACTTAGCTGATGTATGCCCTGTTGGTGCTTTAACTAACTCTGATTATGCTTATAAGGCGCGCTCTTGGGAGTTGATTTCTACTGAAAGTATCGACGTTATGGACGCTGTTGGTAGTAATATTAAGGTAGATTGCTCAGAGGTGGCTGTGTTGAGAATTATGCCAAAACCTAATGATGAGATAAATGAAGACTGGTTAGCTGATAAATCTAGATATATTGTCGATGCACTTAGAGTGCAGAGACTTGATATGCCAATGATTAGAATAAATGGTAAACTTAGAAAATCAACTTGGGATGAGGCGTTTTTACTAATTGCTAAAAAAATACAACAATTAAAATCTACTGAAATAGCAGCTGTGGCTGGAGATTTTGTTAATGTTGAAACATTGTATGCTATGAAAGATTTAATGCATAAATTAGGCTCTAATCAGACTGTTTATAGCAGTGATCAGGTATTAGATACTACTGATAGAGCAAGCTATCTTTTTAATACTACCATAGCTGGTATAGAAGAAAGTGATGCTTGTTTAATTATAGGGTCAAATCCGAAGGTAGAGGCTCCTATAGTGAATGCTAGAATTAGAAAAAGATACCTTAGGGGTGATTTCCATATAGCTTTGATTGGTGAAAAATGCGATTTAAATTATAAGTATGATCATATAGGTGATAATATTTCATCCCTAGAGGATATTTTAGAAGGTAGAGGAGATTTTGTAGCGAAACTTAATACTGCTAAAAAGCCTATGTTGATTCTAGGTTTAGGAGCATTTTCAGCTAATAATGCTCAAGAAATTATTTCTTTATGCAAGCAAATAGCTTTAAAGTATAATATGGTACAGAGCAATTGGAACGGTTATAACTTTTTATCTACTTCAACCTCCATGATTAATGCTTTGGAAGTAGGCTTTTCTAATAATAATTTCACAAAGGCAAAATTACTTGCTAAATTAGTAGCAAATGATATCAAATTATTGTGGCTGATGAATGCTGATAATTTAGAATTTGAAGATTTATCTGAGGATACGTTTGTGGTGTATCAGGGGCATCATGGTGATAGTGGTGCTGCCAGTGCTGATGTTATTTTACCAGCAGCTTTATGGCTAGAGCAGGACGGCATGTATGTTAATATTGAGGGTAGAGTACAAAAAGCTTATAAAGCTATTCCTTCTGTCGGTGAGGCCAAGGATAGTTGGAAAATAATTAGAAAATTTGCTGAATACCTTGATGTATCTCTTTCTTATGATACCATTGAAGATATAAGGAAGGTGATTGCTTTGTATAATCCAATTTTTAAAAGCACACAACTAGTTAAAGCAATTTTTAGGGAAGATAATATCAAGTATGCTAAAAATATTAATAGTAAAATTAAGTCGTTGATAGCAGATTATTATATTACAGATATTATAAGTAGGAATTCTATTAAGATGACTGAGTGTTCACGATTATTTAATGATAAAAATATACAACATAATAGCAAATAAGGAATAAAAATGTTGTTGAATATATCCATATTGATTGATTCTTTGGTAATATATCTGCTTTTATTGGTGTTTGAAACATCCACTGTTCTAATGATATCTTCAGTTTTATCATTATTAGTAAAAGTTGTTTTGGTTATATTATTTATCATGATATGTGTTGCTTATTTGACTCTGTGGGAAAGAAAGCTCCATGGTCTTATTGCTAGGCGTAAGGGTCCCAATGTTGTTGGTCCATTTGGTCTTCTTCAGCCATTATTTGATGGGGTGAAATTACTTTTAAAGGAAATCATTATTCCAAGCAGTGCTAATAAATTTGTATTTCTTTTAGCTCCTGTTGTAACTTTTTTAGTTGCTCTTTTAGGATGGGTTGTTATTCCTGTTGATTACAAAGTTGTATTTGCTGATATTAATGTGGGTGTGCTTTATTTGCTTGCAACATCATCTTTGGGGGTTTATGGTATAATAATGGCAGGATGGGCTAGTAATTCTAAGTATTCTTTTTTAGGAGCCATAAGATCTTCTTCTCAGATGATATCTTATGAAATATCTATGGGGATTGTTATTGCCTCTATTGTTTTACTATCGGGCAGTTTGAATCTAACTACTATAGTATTATCTCAACAGAATGGATGGTATTTATTTAAATTATTACCCTTAGCAGTTTTGTTTTTTATAATCATTATTGCAGAAACTAATAGACATCCATTTGATCTGCCAGAAGCAGAGGCAGATATTGTTAGTGGATATCATACTGAATATTCCGGATTTATTTTTGCACTCTTTTTCTTAGCAGAATATGCAAATATGATGTTGATGTCATCATTTTTTACCATCTTATTTCTTGGGGGTTGGTTGCCTTTAATTAATATATATCCTTTGAATCTATTACCAGGATTCTTATGGTTCGCACTGAAATTAATAGTAGTCCTAACTTTAATGATACAGTTAAGGAGTGTTTTACCAAGATATCGTTATGATCAACTAATGCGCTTAGGATGGAAAGTTTTTATTCCCATAAGCTTGCTTGCTTTTTTACTATTGGCTTGCTTTTTAAGAATGCTAAATTATGTACCTAATATCTATTAATAGACAACAAGGAAGTATAATATAATGATAAATAGTACTTTGCTGCTTAGAATAAAAGATTTTTTATGGTCGTTATTATTAATTGATATATTTAAAGGCATATTATTAACTACAAAATATATGTTATTTAGAAGATCTGTTACAATTAATTATCCTTATGAAAAATCAGTCGTTGGCTTCAGATTCAAAGGGGAACACGCCCTTCGAAGATACGCCAATGGTGAGGAAAGATGTATAGCTTGTAAATTATGTGAAGTAATATGTCCAGCTCAGGCTATAACCATAATTGCTCAGAAAAGAGAAGATGGTAGTAGAAGAACAGTATCTTACGATATTGATATGTCTAAGTGTATTTATTGTGGTTTATGTGAAGAAGCTTGTCCTGTGGACGCTATAGTTGAAACACCTAATGTGGAATTCTCTACAGAAACTAGAGAAGAGTTATACTATAATAAGCAAAAACTTCTTAGTAATGGGGATAGATGGGAAAACTATTTGAAAGAAAAAATGCAAGCTCTATCTATTTATCGTTAAAATGAAAATTATTATTGGAATATTATAAATGTTTGATGTATTAGTGTTTTATATCTTTTCTGCAGTTTTAGTGATTGCATCTTTAGCTGTTGTTCTTGTTAGAAATCCTGTTTATTCAGTTTTATTGTTGATTTTTACTTTTTTAAATGCTGCTGCAATATTTATTCTACTAAAAGCAGAATTTATTGCTATGGTTCTAGTGATTGTTTATGTTGGTGCAGTCGCTGTATTGTTTTTATTTGTAGTAATGTTAATTAACATGCAAACTCAAGAAAAAAGAAAAATATTTACTAAATATACTATATTTAGTATAGTATTGCTGATTATCTTAGGATTAGAATTAACACTGTTTTTTGCTAAAGATGCTGATGCTATTACTTTTACAGTTGTAAATAAAAATTTTTACAACTCTTCAACATTTGTTGCCCATTTGGGAGAAATATTATTTAATAATTATTTTTATGTGTTTTTAGTATCTTCTGCAATACTAACAGTTGCAATGATAGGAGCGGTTGTTATTGTTGGACGCGATGATGCTACTAGTGGTCATATTCAAGATGTATTTCTCCAAAATATTCGCTCTAAGGAAACAACTGTTTATGGTATAAATATGGAACGTGAAAAGGGCATCAAATAATGGAAATAACTTTATTACATTATCTTATATTAAGCAGTATAATTTTTTTAATAGGGGTTTTTGGTATATTTTTAAATAGAAAAAGTATAATCTCTCTGATAATGTCTATTGAGTTGATAATTTTAGCGATCAATATAAATTTCATTACTTTTGCTCATTTTTGGGGCGATTTTAAAGGACATATTTTTGTATTGTTTATTTTAACGGTATCAGCATCAGAGGTAGCCATAATTTTGGTTTCCTTAGTGAATTATTTTAATATTAATCAAACAACAAGTGTTGATGTTTTAAATGAGCTTAGGGGTTAATAACATGGACTTGTTAGTGGTTTTATTACCTGGTTTAGGATCTTTTATCGCAGGCTGTATCGCTATATATAATAAAAATAATAATAATGCTAATTACTTGAATTTCGTAGCATGGTTAATAAGCACTTTCTTATTAGCAGCCACTGCTTTGCTTGCTTGTTTATTGCTAATTAAAGTGCTTAAACAGGAAGAAGCTCTCATTGTTGGAGCATCATTTAATTGGTTTGTGTCAGGTAATTTGCTCGTTAATTTTAGTTTCTTATTTGATGTGTTTACTACAGCTATGATAGTCCTTGTAAGTTTTGTATCATTTTTAGTACATTTTTATTCATACTTCTATATGAGTAAAAATGATAATTTGGCTAGATTTCAATCTTATTTAAGCTTATTTACTTTCTCTATGATACTACTTATTAGCTCAGGCAATTTGGTGCAAATGTTTATCGGTTGGGAGTTAATTAGTTTTTGTTCTTATTTGCTTATAGTTTTTTGGTATAATAGTGAAACTACCAATAGTGCATCTATTAAAGCCTTTTTAGTTAATCGTTTTGCTGATATTGGGTTCTTGCTTGGTACTTTCGCTATATTTACTGTTTTTGGCAGTGTACAGTTTAAAGACATATATACAACCATTGATCAGATAGCTACTGTATCTTTTAATTTATTAGGGTTACAAATCTATTATATCGATTTTATTGCCATATGTTTTTTAATTACAGCTTTTGCAAAATCAGCTCAATTACTTTTACATGTTTGGTTGCCAGATGCAATGGAAGCTCCGACCCCTGTATCTGCGCTGCTTCACGCTGCCACTATGGTTACTGCAGGAGTTTTCCTCCTAATTAAACTTGCACCAATTTATGAATTATCATTTTTAAGTAAAAATATTATCTTAATTATCTCATCTTTAAGTGCTGTTTATGCTTCTTTAGTTGCTTGCTTTCAGAGAGATATAAAAAAAATTATTGCTTACTCTACTATGTCACAGCTTGCTTATATGTTCCTAGCTATTGCTGTTAGTGCTTATTCCGCAGCTTTTTTTCATCTCTTTACACATGCTTTCTTTAAGGCACTACTATTTTTAGGTGCAGGTAGCATCATTCACGCTATGAACGGTGAACAAGATATTAAAAAAATGGGTAATTTATGGCGTAAAATGCCCATTACCTACATTTGTATGTTGATTGGATCCCTAGCTTTAATCGGTATCCCAGGGTTCTCAGGCTTCTATTCTAAAGAGGCTATACTTAATTATATATATTTAGAATCTGATATATCAATCTATGTTTTATTTGCTTATTACTCTGCTATGCTTTCTGTATTCTTTACTGCTTTCTATTCACTTAGGCTTCTTATAAATGTTTTCCATTCTTCAGAAAACTATGATGTTAATACTTTACATGTCCATGAAAGTCCTATAGGAATTTTATTCGTTCTTATTATTTTAGCAATACTCTCAGTTATAACAGGAAATCTATTATTTGATAGGTTAGTAGGGGAAAGATCATCCATAATTTGGAGGCTTATTTATTTCCCTGTTAATCCTATGTTAAAAGAAGATTTGAATCATAATATTGAATATATTACCATTGCTTTGGCAGCAATAGCATTGATTTTTGTTTATTTGTTTTATATTAGAGATAAAATGTTTTCTAGTAAATTGAAAAAAAACTTCCCTAATATTTATTCTACTTTAATTAATAAGTTTTATTTTGATGAGTTATATCAAAATATTATTGTTAAGCCATATACTAGAGTATCCTACAGTCTAAGGAATTTTGATGATAATATTTTTGATAAATACACTATCAACGCTCTGGCCAGTATAATTTTTAAAATATCAAGGTTGGTATCAAAATGGCAAACTGGATTTGTGAATTTATATGCTGTAGTTATGGTGCTAGGATTATTTTTGATTCTAACTTATTATTTCATATATTGGGGATTTAGATAAATGATTTCTATGCCTATATTATCTTTTCTAATTATATTGCCTATAGTTGCTGTTATGGTTATTCTTACTATAAGAGGGGATAATGAATTAATTGCTAAAAATGTTAGATATATTTCCATACTAACAGCTGTTATGCATATTATTCTTATAATATATTTATGGTTTAGTTTTAGTAAAATTGATAATACTTATCAATTTATTGAAAAAATTATTTTAGTAGGTTCTATTGATTTTAATTATTATGTCGGAGTTGACGGTATATCTCTGCTTTTTATTACTTTTAGTAGCTTACTTTTCCTTTTAATATTTACATTTATAGATTTTCCAATAGATAATGCCAGATTATACTCTGTATCATTATTGCTTGTTCTTTCTTGTGCAACCGGTACTTTTATAGCTTTGGATTTAGTTCTGTTTTATATTTTTTATGAAAGCTCAATGATCCCAGTATTTTTTATTCTAGGATTATTTGGTTCAGGTAATAAACTATATTCTACTTTTAAATTTATGCTCTATACGATCTTTGGATCTATGTTAATGATAATTGCCATAATTATTATGATTTCTCTTACAAAAAGCTCGTCTATCCAAGCTTTTCAAACTTTTACTTTCGACTATTCTGTTCAATTATATTTATTTATTGCAATATTTATTGGATTAGCAATAAAATCGGCTCTTTTCCCCTTCCATAGCTGGTTAGCCGATGTTTATGATACTGCTCCCATATCTCTTAATATCATTCTTTCAGGTGTTTTATTGAAATACGGTGTGTATGGAATGTTACGCATCTTATTACCAATATTTCCTCTGGCAATTATCGATTTATCTATTATTCTTTACACTCTATCTTTTATCACCCTTTGTTATACAGGAATTATTGCATTTGCTGAAACAAATATTAAACGATTATTTGCTTATTTTTCCATATCTCATATGGCATTAATAGTTGCAGGCATATTTTCTTTTAATACACAAGGAATAGAGGGTGCAATATTTCAATCAATTAGTCACTCTATCTATAATGGAGGTATATTTCTTTCTATTTTCTATCTTAGAAAACGCTTTAATTCAAGCAAGTTGGAGTATTTTTCTGGTATAGCCAACAATATGCCACTATTTTGTATCGCACTGATTGTTTTTGGATTAGCAGCCATGGGTTTGCCAGGTACTAATGGATTTATTGGTGAATTTTTAACTTTGATTGGTATTTTTCAAAATCATCGCTTCTTTGCTTTGTTATTTGTTTTTGCCATTCTAATTAATGCTACAGTTGTATTAAGATTTAATAGAGATGTTATTTTTGGTAATTCAAGTAGTTATACTACATCCTTTAAAGATGTAGGACTGTTAGAGTTTTTTGGCTTATATTCCATGGTTGTGTTTATTATATTTATGGGTATATATCCAGATGTTTTTCTTGACGTTATACACTCATCAGTAGCACAACTGATTGAAAATTTTAAAAATGGCTTGATTATTAGAAATGATGTTTAAGATAAGGTTATTAACATGGTTAGCATAAGTGTATCTAATTTTGTAATTGCAATTCCAGAAATTTATCTGGCTATAATTGCGTTTATAATGTTGCTTTTCGGACTTTTTACTTCTCAACATGATACCCCCAGTAAAATAGTATTATTTAATAAGTTATCAATATTAAATATATTCACAACTTTATTTTGCTTAATATTAGTTGTTGCTATTGGTGATACTTATGTAGAAACTTTCAATCATTTATATATTATTTCGCCTTTGATTTATATATTTAAAATCATCATTATTTCTTTTGTTTTATTGATATCTATTTTATCTAGAAAATATCTTATAGAAAATGGGACATTTCAATTCGAGTATATTGTGTTAATTCCATTTTTTCTTTTGGGTAATTTGCTGATGATTTCTAGCAATGATTTTATAGCTTTCTATATAACATTTGAATTGGTCACTGTGTGTAGTTATATTTTCATGTTTATTAATAAAAATAATACAAAATCTAATCAAGCAGGGATCAAATATTTTTTATTAGGTACTTTGGGAACTGCTTTCTTACTGTATGGCATATCAATGATATATGGCTACACGGGAGTAACTAATTTTATTGAAATTAGAAATTATATAGAAGGGAAAACTAATAATTGGATATTATTGATAGGTATGATATTAGTTATCGTTGGGATAAGCTTTAAACTATCTTTAGTTCCTTTTCATATGTGGACTCCAGATGTTTATAGAGGAATAAACAAGTTTATGCTACTTATGATGGCTGTTGTTACTAAATTTAGTATATTATTTATTTTTTTAAGAATTCTTTGGGAGCCATTATCGGAGCTTATGCCTCATTGGCATAAAATTATTATGATTCTAGTTTTAGCTTCAGCGGTTGTTGGCTTTATTGTTTCCATTTATCAGACCAACATTAAAAGTTTTATTGCCTATAGTTCAATTGCTAATATGTCTTATTTATTAATTATTTTTCTTAATAAAAGTATTACTTCAGTTGAAAATCTAATTATATATGTTATAACCTATGGAGTTGCCTTGGTTGGATTTGTTGGGACTATCATGTTAATTAATAAGGATTCAAAGCCTATTGAGGATATATATGATTTAAAAGGATTATATAAGAATCATCCTTATTTATCATTCATCTTAAGTGTTTTTCTGTTATCTATGGCAGGATTACCAATAACAGCTGGATTTTTTGCAAAACTTTTTATATTATACAGCGTATTTATTGCTAAATATTATATTTTAGGTTCTACTATTGCTATTTTAAGTGTCATTATGATGTATTTTTACTTGAAGCTTATAAGAATCATGTATTTTGATCATTATGAAGATATAAAAGTTAGTTATTATTCGCAAAAAGGTAATTTTATAGCGAGACTAGTAATTTTTATATTGTTTTTATTTACCTTAGGTTTTATATTTTTCTTATATCCGTTAACATCTTTATTAAATGAATTTACGGTATTATTTTAATGTTTTTTTGTATTGTTGATAAAATAGATAGCACTAATGCTTACGCGAAAGAAATATTGCTCAGCAAACTTATTAATCGTCCTTTTGCCATATTAGCTCATGAGCAGATAGCAGGCAGAGGAAAATTAGGAGCAAATTGGTATTCTTTTAGAGGGAACTTGCACCTTAGCTTAGTACTCAAGAGGGGAGATATATTTAAAGATATCTCCTCCTGTGGACTTATTAGTTTATGTTTTTCTTTAGCAATTAGGGAGTTATTACAAGAATATATTTTTGATAAATATATTTTCTTATCTAAATGGCCAAATGATGTTTTGGTTAAAAATGCTAAGATATCTGGTACTCTTTTGGAAATTGAAAAAGTTGAGGGCATAGATTATTTAATAGTTGGCATAGGGGTTAATTTAATCAAAGCTCCATATATGGAAGCATACCCTACGATATCTTTATATGATTTATTAGGTAAAGAAATTGATAATATTGATTTTGCTAATAAATTAGTAAAAAAATCATTATATTTTTTACAGTATATTAGTGAGGACACAAAATTTTTAATAGAAAGGTGGAAAAGTAGGGCTTACAGGTACTCAGAGGAGATCAACATCAAAGCACAAGGAGTGACGCATGGTGGGATTTTTGAAGATATAACTGAAGAGGGATATTTAATTCTTAACCAAGATGGTATAAGAAAGAAATTCACAACTGGTGATATTTATGGATTATAATACTTTTATAGCCGTGGATATGGGGAATACAACGTGTGAGTTTGTGGTTTTTGATAGTAATATTATTAAAAAAAGATTTTTTATTCCTTCAAAGCCTTTATTACTAGATAGTTTACTTACTAACAAAGAAGTAGAAAAATTATTCAGAGGGGCTTTATTTATTATTTCATCGGTTGTAAAGGAGAATAATGAATATTTAAAGGATTTTCTTTTCTCTCAATATGCTGCAAAAGTAGTTATTTTAAATCACTTAGAGCATGATTTATGCTTCAAAAATAGAACTAGAGATATTGCATCTATTGGTATGGATATTATTTGTAAGTCTGCCTATATTGCAGAGCATAAATTGTTTCCAGCATTAGTATTTGACGTGGGTACAGCAAGTGTTTTGCAATATATTGATAATACAGCATATACGGATAAAGTGGCAATTACACTTGGATTATCTACACTTTATAAAGTACTTAATTCTAGCACTTCGCTATTACCACTTATAGAGCCTAGAAGAGTTGAGTTTGTTTTAGGAACAGATACTGTTTCGGCAATGGAAGCAGGGGTTTATTGGGGATATTTGGGTACTGTTCATTCTTTAGTAGAAAAAGCAATGAATGAATATTCTTGTGATAATATTTTTATTACTGGTGGCTTGGCATCTTTAATTTTAGAAGATTTGAAATTTTCTTATACATATGACAGTGAGATAATATTTAAAGGTATAAAAACCATAGTGGATAAAAATAATAATAGATTTTAAAATAATTAATAGGGATTAATCAATGACATATAGATTATCATTCTCTTCTCTTGGAGGTTTGGGTGAAATAGGATTAAATAGTTACTTATACTGTAATTTCAATAACACAACTAGTGAATACTTGCTAGTTGATTTTGGCATGGGATTTAAAGATAATAGATTAACTTCTATGGATATTTTTTTCCCTGATATAATGTTTTTCCTAGAGAATAATATCAGACCAAAAGCATTAGTAATAACTCATGGGCATGAGGATCATATAGGTGCAATTCCTTATCTTATAAGCTATTTAAACTGTCCTATTTATGCTACTGCTTGGACTGCAGATTTAATAAAATCTAAATTAAAAGAGCATAATTTAGATAATAAAGTAGATATCATTATTGTAGAGCCAAATAGACAATATAACATATCAACATTTAAGGTTAAATGGGTGCCTGTTTACCACTCAATAATTGAGTGCAGTCTTCTGGTTATAGATACTCCTTTGGGCAAAGTTGCACACAGTGGTGATTTTAAAATGAAATTATCTGATACTGAAATGTGTAATACTTTAAGTAATCTATATAAGGAAAATATTGAATATTTAATATGTGATTCAACAAATATTTTTGAAGAAGGTATTTCTGGAGAGGAAACTTTAATTGAGAAAGATTTGCATCATATAATCATGCAGGCCAAGGGGGCTACTTGGATTTCATTATTCTCTTCAAATTTGGAAAGAATTCGTTTAATTGCCGAGTTAGCAAAAAAACTAAAAAAGAGAATTGTTTTATATGGTAGATCACTTAATCTTTATGTTAGTTTAGGAATTAAGCATGGTTTTTTTGATCCTAATTTTTTTATAACTGAAGAAGAGGCAAAAAAAATAGAGAGAAATAAATTAATTATCTTAGCAACAGGTTCTCAGGGAGAGGAGAGATCTGTTATGTACAATGTTATAATAAGAAATGAGTACAAAGATAAGTTACAGCAAAATGATATTGTAGTATTTTCTGCAAAAATCATACAAGGGAACGAAGATAAGGTATTGAAATATTATAATACTCTTGCGGATATGAACATACAGTATTATACAGCTAATGATTATAATATTCATGTTTCAGGTCATGCTAAGCAAGAAGAGCTTAAAATGATTTATGATTTTGTTAAACCCAAGTGTATTATACCAATGCATGGTGAAATAATGCATTTAAGAAAACATGTTGAGTTTGCGAGATCTTTAGGATTTGAATCTGAGATGTTTCGTTGCGGAGAGGTTGTGGAATTGTTTTCTGATAAATTAAAGATTATAGATAAGATTAATGTTGGTAAGCTAACTTATGATGGTAATAGAGTTATTAGTTTTAATGAAGATTTTATCAAGGTAAGGACAAAACTATTTTTTGAAGGTTCTGTATTTCTTTCTATTAGTATTGATAGTAAATACGCTATTAGAAATTTCAATATTGATACTCTAGGATTGCTTTGCGAAACAGAAAAAGATAATATAGTTAGAATGATAGAAAATAAGATTACTAATTATTTATTATCTGCTCGTTATGATGCAACTAAAAAAGAAGATACTATTAAGGAAGATATCAGAGTAATAATACGTAAGATATTTAAGGATGCGATCAATAAAAAACCAATAGTAGTAGTACATTTATCAATATAGAGACATACCTTTAGGAGCAATAATGTTTAAAAAGCTTTTATATTTGTTATTTATAGCATTATTTGTAATTCCAATAATTAAAGCTGATGATACCGTTACATACAAAGTGAAAAATAATTTGTCTTCAGATCAGCATTTTTTCATAGGCAGTGGACTTATGGTGGATGGAGAGCTTGGTGTTGGGATATTTGGCGGATATAATTTTGGAACTCCACTTTCTCTTAGGCTTAATCTTGATATAAAAAATGATACTAAATTTTTCCTTGACGCTCTTTATAATTTTGATGACGCGCTATCAGATTTATACACATTAGCAGGTGTGGGGGTTGCAAATAATATGAATGATTTGTATTTAAAATTAGGAATTGGATATTCAATTTTTCTCTCAAGTAATATAAGTTTAGATACAGAAATAAATTATTATGTGATTTTTGATAAAAATATTAATAATTATTATGTTAGTAAAAGCTTCATAAGATACGTATTTAATTAGGTTAATATTAGTTATAGCCTGCATGGCAGAAGTTTATTGGAGATGTTTTTATGTTATTGTCGAGATATTTTGCTCCTATATTGAAGGAGAATCCTAAAGATGCATCCATTGTTTCACATATTTTAATGCTAAAAAGTGGTATGATTAGGCAGACTCATAGTGGAATTTATATATGGTTGCCACTAGGTTTAAAAGTATTAGATAAAATAGCAAATATCATAAAACAAGAAATGAATAAATCTGGTGCTTTAAATGTTTTAATGCCCACGGTACAATCGGCAGATATATGGCTTGAGAGCGGTAGATATAACGATTATGGCCTTGAAATGTTAAGAATAGAAGATAGACATGGTAGAAAACTACTATATGGTCCAACTAATGAAGAGCAAATCACTCAAGTATTTCGTGATAATATAAAATCTTATAAAGATCTACCAATGAATTTATATCAAATTCAGTGGAAATTTAGAGATGAAATACGACCACGTTTCGGCATTATGCGAGGGCGTGAGTTTTTAATGAAAGATGCCTATTCTTTCGATTTATCTCCAACTGATGCAGTGATATCTTATAAAAAAATGTTTGCTAGTTATTTAAAAATATTTCAAACAATGGGTTTAAAAGCTATCCCTATGAAGGCTGATTCTGGACAAATAGGGGGTGATTTAAGTCATGAATTCATGATTTTAGCTAATACAGGGGAATCCGAAGTATTTTGTGATAAGGCTATTCTTGATCTTAGTTTTGGCGAAAAAAATATCGATTATATTAATGATATTGATCATATTTTTAATCTATATACATCTTATTACGCTGCAACAGAAGAAAAGCACGATCCAGAGGATATTAAATACATAAATAATCAAGATAATATAGTGTCAATGCGCGGTATTGAGGTTGGTCATGTATTCTATTTTGCCGATAAGTATTCTAAAGCTATGGAATTACAAATTTTAGATAAAAATTCTACAATGATAACTCCAGTGATGGGATCTTATGGTATTGGTGTATCCAGGTTAATTGGCGCAATTATAGAATCTTCACATGATGAGAAAGGTATTATTTGGCATAAATCCGTTAGTCCTTTTGATATTATTATAAGTTCTCTATCTACTCAGCCAGAAGTTACTGAGCTGTGTATGCAGGTTTATAACCTTCTCCAAGATTATAATTTTCAAGTACTTTATAATGATAAAGAAGATTCCGTTGGTAACAAACTAGCAACAGCAGATCTTTTAGGTTTTCCCTATCAAATCAATATAGGATCAAAATCTATTAAAAATAATACGATAGAGCTAAAACATAGAAAAGACGGTCTTGTGGTGAATATACCAATTGCTGAAATTATTAAATTAGTTGATATTTTAAAAGCATGATATCATGATATTGCTATCTAAGATTGTGTAATATGATTAAAAAATTATAATAATATTATTTGTGAGATTTATATGAAGTTAGAATGGGAGATTGCTGGAAGATATTTAAAATCGAAGCGTAAGGAGAGCTTTATTGCTTTCATTTCTTGGTTTTCCTTAATAGGAATTGCTCTTGGAGTGGCAACGTTAATTATAGTAATGTCTGTTATGAATGGATTTCGTAAAGAAATAATTAATAATCTTATAGGAACTAATGGTCATTTATATATTTCAGGAGCAAAGAATCAGGTTATGGATTTTAAGGCTAAGATTGCCGATTTAGAAAAAATTGATGATATTATTTACCTAGCTCCGTCGATTGTGATGCAGTCTTTGCTAAGCCACAGAGGAGGTACTGCTGGGGTAGTGGTAAGTGGTATCACTTTTTATGATTTGACTAAGAGGGATATTTTGTATAAATCCCTAGGTGGTTATAATTTATCTTCTTTTCAGAAAGGACAAGATGTTGTTATTATTGGCAGGGTGCTTGCTAGAGATTTAAATATTAAGATAGGAGATAATATTACTTTAGCAACCTCAGAGGGGTATACAACTATTTTTGGAACTTTACCTAAGTTTTCTGGTTTTAAGGTGATAGGTATATTAAATACAGGCATGTATCAGTATGATTCTTCAAGTGTTATTGTTCCTTTTGAGGCAGCGCAAAAGTTTTTTGGGTACTCTGTTGACACCACACAAAAAATTGAGATATTTATTAGTGATCCTAATAACAGCTATGATATTGCAAAAAAGATTTATTTGCTTAATCCTGCATTGCAACAGGTTCAAACTTGGCAGAATGAAAATAAATATCTTATTAATGCCATTGATGTTGAAAAAAATGTAATGTTTTTAATATTATCTTTAATAATTTTAATTGCGACCTTTAATATTGTTTCAGGTCTCATAATGCTAGTTAGAAGTAAAACAAAAGAAATAGCTATTTTTAGGACTATTGGGTTAAGTAAAAAATCTATTATCACCATATTTATGATGATAGGCATAAGAATAGGGATAATGGGAACATTTTCTGGTGCCTTGATTGGAGTATTATTTAGTGCAAATATAGAGAAGATTAGGGCATTAATAGAAGCATTTTCTGGAGTTAATTTATTTGCAGAGGAAGTATATTTTTTATCTAAATTGCCTGCAGATGTGCAGTCTTTTCAGGTGGTTTTAGTGATCTTAGTTGCTTTATCTTTTTCTATTCTTTCTAGTATTTACCCGGCAATTAGATCTGCAAAAATTAAGCCAATTGAAGGATTAAAATATGATTAAGAAAATTTTAGCAGTAGAAGATTTAAAAAAATCTTATTTTCAAGCCTCTGAAGAGCTGATTATTTTTCAAGGTGTTAATTTTACCATGCTTGAGCGTGATATTATAGCTTTAGTAGGGCCTTCTGGCTCTGGGAAAAGCTCTCTGCTTAACATATTAGGTATGTTAGATTCGCCAACTGCTGGTAAGTTGTATTTAAATAATCATGATGTCTCTGATTTGAATGATTTCGAGCAAACAAAAATTAGAGGTAAAAATATTGGGTTCGTCTTTCAATTCCATCATCTTTTCCCAGATTTTACTGCAGTTGAAAATGTTATGTTACCACTTAAAATACATGGTATGAAGCATGAGGAGGCTAAAAGTAGAGCATCTGAATTATTATCATCTATGAAATTAGGCAATAGATTAAATAATTTCCCATCCCAACTTTCCGGAGGAGAGCAACAGCGAGTTTCAATTGCAAGGGCAATGATTATGAATCCAAGAATTTTGATTGCTGATGAGCCAACGGGTAATCTTGATTTTAATACCGCAAAAATTGTTTTTAATATGCTTTTAGATCTTGTACAAACCAAAGGTGTTTCAATTATTTTAGCCACACACGATCTTAATATTGCTTCTCAGATACCACATAAAATGCGCTTAGAAGATCAGGCTTTGGTTAGATTTTAATTGGTTTTAAGTACTTAAACCGGAAAGAGACCTACTCAACTTTATTGGCAAGCATATATAATCATAATTGATATGCTCAACCATTAGATTTACATTAGTAAATCTAATTACTTTGTATTCCTTAGCAATAAGAATCTTTTTAAATACGTATGTATTATTAATACAGCATAATTTCTTCTAAATTATCTTTATAAAAAGCTATTTATAATTAGATATGGATGATTCTCTAAAAATTATTTCCTTATAAAATAAGTTAATGAAAGATTCATTTTATTCTTTTTAAAGAGGTAATAATAAGCAAGTACTTGATTTTCCTTAAGCAATTGCCATACCTACAGATATAGTTATATGTTTATATAAAATAATTATTCCTATTATTTTATAATTTATATATACTATGTTTTATATCCTACTATTTTAATAAGGAATACAATGTTAGAAAAATTAGTAAAGACTATTAATTTATGTGTATTGCCTAATGTAGATGAGCATATTGTTCTATCTTTAAGAAATATAAATAAAGCATTTAAAGGCAAATCTAGTATAGCCAGCAATATTAATTTGGATATTAAACAGGGTCAGATATTTAGTATTTTAGGTGAAACTGGTAGTGGTAAAACTACTATTCTTAGAATGATTGCTGGTTTTGAACAGCCAGATAGTGGAGAAATAATAATTGGACATCAGTATGCTTATAAGGAGAAATTAATTTTGAATCCTGAAAAAAGGGGCATTGGTATTATGTTTCAGCAATATACTCTTTTCCCTCATATGAACGTCCTGAAAAATATAGAGTTTGGGGTTTCCCATCTTAAAAAACAGCATAAGTGTTGCTTGGTTGCTGATGTTATAGATAAGTTACAAATTAATGACATTATTAATTGTTATCCTTATGAGTTAAGTGGTGGTCAACAACAAAAAGTTGCTTTAGCTAGAATATTAGTTATGAAACCAAAAATCATACTCTTTGATGAAGCTTTTAGTAATTTAGATAAAAATTTAAAAATATCAGTCAGAGGCGAAATTAGAGACTTAGTTAAAAATAATAATATTACAGCTATTTTTGTAACTCATGATCAAGAAGAAGCTTTTGCTTTGTCAGATCAAATTGCTGTTATAAAAGATGGTAATATTTTACAAATAGATACTCCAAGGAATATGTACAATAGTCCTGTGAGTGCCTATGTTGCTTGCTTTTTAGGTAAAGCAAACTTTATCGATGTTTTATATAAAGATGGTAATTTAATTGGTGCCATTGATAAAATTAAAGTTGATTTGAATTTAATTGAAAATCAACAATATAAACTTATGATAAGGCCAGAAAACATCAATATTAGTTGTCATAATGTAGCCAATTCCATTGCCGCAACCATTTTAGAAATTAATTTTCTAGGTTCTTTTTCTGAAATAGTACTTAATGGTTTTGGAGTAATACTAAAGGCTATTCATATAGGCAATACAATTTTTAAAGGAGGTGATAGAGTTTATATTACGTTTAATCAATTTAAAATTATTTAATAAGGAAAAAATTATGTTGAAAAAGTTAAATATGATTAGTTTATTATTTATTATAATGATTACAAACATGCTAGCGGCTAATGAGCTTAATATATATACCGCAAGGCATTATCCTATTGATGAAGAGATTGTTCAGTTATTTGAGCAAAAAACAGGAATTAAGGTTAATGTTTTACAATCCAATAGTAGTAGTTTATTACAAAAACTTAGTAGTGAAGGTAGCAATACAGTAGCAGATTTATTTATGACTGCTGACGCTATTAGTATTTATAGAGCTAAACAAATGGGATTATTACAAAAAATAAAATCACCTACTTTAGCAAAAATAATCCCAGATAATTTAAAGGACAAGGATAATACGGTTTTCCCTGTTACTAAAAGAGCTAGGGTAATTATGTATAATGTTAATACGGTAAATCCTAATGAACTTAGTACCTATGAAGATTTAACAAATCCTAAATGGAAGGGGACTATTTTAGTAAGATCATCCAATAATTCTTATGATCAATCATTATTATCTTTTTTAATTGCCACAATGGGTAAAGAAAAAGCTACCACTTGGGCTATTGATATGGTGAAAAATTTTGCTGATACTCCTAAAGGTAAGGATAGGGATCAAATTAGAGCTATTTCTAGTGGTAAAGGTAAATTAGCAATTGCCAATACATATTATTTAGGAAAAATGATTAATTCTGATAAACAAGAAGAAAAAGATTTTGCTAGTAATATAAGAGTGTTTTTCCCTAATCAAAAAACCACTGGAACTCATATCAATATTTCTGCTGCTGCCGTTACCGCACATGCAAAAAATAAAAATAATGCTGTTATGTTTATTGAGTTTATACTATCACAGGAAATACAAGAAAAATATATGAATAATAATTTTGAATATCCTGTTAATAAATCCATTAAATGGAATGACACATTAGTATCTTTTGGTACGTTTAAAGAAAATACAAAACTGTTAAGTACTCTCTCTAAATACCAAGAGGACGCTGTTAAAATATTTGATATTGCAGAGTGGAGGTAATTATTAGTTGAAGATATACCATTATTTAAAAAATAATCGTATAATACTAATCAATGTGGGCTTAATACTTTTAGTATTAAGCCCAGTATTAGGGATAATCGTTGAATCATTTAATCTAGATACAAATCTTGTCACTCATATTTATAATACTAAATTAAAAAACTATATTAGTAATACCTTATTATTAATTACTTTGGTGATATGCTTTAGTTTTGTATTTGCTGTGCCAACAGCTTTTTTGCTTGTTAGATATGATTTTTTTATGAGTAAATTTTTTAGTAAAGCATTTGTTTTTTCACTTGCTATCCCAACATATATTATGGGATTTGCTTATGTTATGTTTTTTGAATATCGAGGGTTATTAAGTAAAATAATGACTTTTTTTAATTTTCATAATAATTTCTATCTTGATATTTTAAATATATATTTCGCATCATTTATTATCGCACTATCATTGTTTCCTTATCTATATGTGCTAGTAAAGGCAAGTTTTTCTTATAGTCTTACTAACTTACTTGAATCATCTAAATCATTAAATATCAAAGAAGGTAATTTATTTTTTAAATTAATCCTTCCAATAGGAAAACCTGCGATCATAATGGGCTTATTTTTAATAGCCATGGAAACATTGAGTGAATATGGAGTAGTCGATTATTTTGGAGTTGATGCTTTTAGTGTGGGGATTTTTAGAGCATGGAACGGCTTTGGTGATATCAGCACATCAATATTTTTAGCAGTCTTTTTACTGCTGTTTGTTATTATTATCTTAGGAGTTGAAAAACTGTCTAGAAATCACAAACTTTATCAATTTAATCTTAATGTAAAAAGAATCACTATTATTAAAAAATTAACATTTTATAAAAAAATATTAGCTTTTTTATGGTGTTCCATATTATTTTTTATAGCATTTTTCCTACCCTTTATTATTTTGTTATTTAATTTTATCGATAATTTTAGTTTACTTGATAAAGCAATATTATATTCTGCTATGAATACAATATTTATTGCGTCCATATCCTCTTTAGTTATAGTATTTATAGCCTTATTGATTGTTTATATAACTAAAATTGTAAAAGGGAAATTTGCTAATTTAATTCTATTTTTAAGCGGATTTGGTTATGCATTGCCAGGTAGTTTAGTAGCAGTAGGTGTATTGGTATTTTTTTATAATATGAATGCTTTGTTAGGCAATATAAGTGATGATTGGCAATTTATATTTAAAGGTGGTATTTTTGCTCTTATTTTTTCTTATCTAGTACGATTTATTGCTTTGGCTATAAATAGTATAGAAATTGTATATTCAAAAAATCAAAATTTACATGAAGTTACCAATTCTTTAGGAGCTAATAAATTTACTAATTTATTTAAAATAGATATTTTTATTTTGAACAAAGCCTTAGTATTATCTTTTTACCTGATATTTATTGATATAATTAAAGAGTTGCCAGCTACTATGATACTAAGACCTTTTAATTTTGATACATTAGCTGTTAAAACATTCTATTTAGCTAATAATGATCATATAGCAGAAGCTGCTGTACCATCTTTTATTTTAATCTTACTTGCAATTTTTATAATATTTATCTTAAACAAAAAGTAAAATCTAATATATTAAACAATATAATTCCATAAATTAAAAATTACAAAACCTTATTATTAAGCATAATTCAAAGGTTTAGTTTTTCTAATTACAATTATTGTATTACTTAATACAATATGTTATATTAAGTAATAATTGTGGCACTAAAGTTATTATTTGTTAAATATGGAGAAATAAATGAATAAAATATCTTTCTGTGTAAAGCTTGTTATTTTTTATGTGATATTAGGGGTTAGTGATATTAAAGCTTTAGAGTTTTATGGTTATGGGCGCTCAGGGATATCATGGGCAGGAGGGGCTAATTATAATAAAGCTAAAAATAGTTGTTATTCTGCTGCAGGGGCTGCTGCTAAATACAGACTTGGTAATGAATGTGAAACTTATTTGGAATTAGGATTATCTCAATTGATGTGGGAGGATAATAGTAAAAATTTTGTGGTGAATGCATTAGTAGCCTATAGTGATGATCAAAGTAAAGATTGGAATGATAAAGGAGCGGTTGTTTTAAGAGAGATCAATATTGTAGGTAAAAATATGATAGATTTTTTACCTGGAAGCTCTTTATGGGTTGGTAAGCGTTTTTATAAGAGGCATGATATTCACATGAATGATTTTTATTATTGGGATATTACAGGACCTGGCGCTGGGCTTGAAGATATTAATGTTATGGTGGGTAAATTATCCTTTGCTGTAACTAGAAGTGACGCTAAGAATTCTGATCCTAGTATCAACTTTAAAGAGGATATAGCGGTTAATTATAATTACGACGTCAGATTTTTAACTAATCCAACAGCAATAGGTAGATTTGAATTCGGGATAACCTATGGTAATGCAAAGGCTTTAAATTCTGCTTATTTTGTTAATACTAATAAGGCAGAGATTGATAAAAATGGCTATCTAACAACATTTCTTTGGACAGCTGGAGATAAAACCAATAATAAATTTGTATTGCAGTATGGTAATGATATTTTAGGGTCTGGGCGTTTTGAGTATTACTCTCCTGGTTTATATCCTGCTTCTTCTGGAGAAATGATAAGGTTAATAGATCATGGAGTTATAGCTGTCAATAATAATATAGATATTATGTTTGCAGGAGTTGCAGAGTTTATCCATGCAAAAACATCATCCATTGAAGATAAAACATGGTATTCAGTTGGTGTTAGACCTATGTATAGATGGACAGGTAATATGTCAACTTTAATAGAGATTGGTTATGATATGGTTGAGGGAAGTTATTCTCTTAATAATACTATATATCCTGCAGAATCTTATCTTGCTAAATTAACTTTAGCACAGCAATGGCAAGTTGTAGGGGATATATGGGGCAGACCAGCAATAAGGGTATTTAGTTCTTATTTTTCAGGTAAAGATAATAAAAAAACTCCACTAGTTGATAGTAAAACAAAAATAGATGAAATAGTATTTGGCATACAAATGGAGTGGTGGAAATAAAATTACTTTTTTACTGAATTTATTCTTACTTTTAGCTATTATTTAGTATGGTTTGATCAGATATTTATATTCAATAATACTAAGGTTAAAAAATTGTAATGACTAAATACGTACATTTAAGATGTCATACTAACTATTCTATTGGTGAGGGCAGTATTTTTATAGATTCTTTGGTGGATTTATGTATAAATAATTCTTACTCTGCTATTGCTATGGTTGATACTAATAACATGTTTGGCGCTAGGGAGTTTTCATATAAACTAGCTACCAGTGGGATACAGCCAATTATTGGATACCAATTAATTGTTAGTTATGAAAATACTGAGGGTTATTTAGTTTTATTAGCTAAAAGTGAGATTGGTTATAAAAATCTTTTAAAGCTACATGATATAGCTTATCAGAATAAGGCTATGAAAAATTTAGATCTGCCAAAGGTGGATTTTAGTGATTTAATAACTTACTCTAAAGATATTGTTTGCTTAAGTGGAGGTATTGATGGTTTATTATCTTTACTAGTGGATACTTTAAATATAGAGTCCTTTATTACTAACTTAAAACTAGCATTTTCTTCTGATTTTTATATTGAATTAAACCGTTTTCATACTGATAATGATTTATCACTGGAGGATAAATTTTTAAATATTGCGTTAAGATATAATATTCCTATTGTTGCTACTAATAATGTATTTTTCACTGCCATAGAGGATTATGAATCGGCAGATATATTGTTTTGTATTGGTCAGGGGGTTAGTATTTATGATAGGGATCGTAAAAAATTAATAAGAGAAGCATATTTTAAAACAGCCAATGAGATGATTGAATTATTTAAAGACTTACCAGAAGCTCTTGAAAATACAATTAATATTGCAAAAAAATGTTGTTTTTATGTTAAGAAGAAAGATCTTGCTTTACCTAAATTTAGTGATAATGAAGATAAGTTAATTATAGATGAGGCTAAAGAAGGTTTAGAAGTGCGCCTAGAGCGGGAGGTTTACAAAAGATTAACAACAAAGAATATAAGTAGGGCAGATATAAAACAACGCTATGAAGAAAGATTAAATTTTGAACTGGAAGTTATCATAAGGATGGGATTTTGTGGTTATTTCTTAATAGTATCAGATTTTATAAGATGGGCGAAAAATAACGATATACCTGTTGGCCCTGGTAGGGGTTCAGGAGCAGGATCTTTAGTTGCTTGGTGTTTGCAGATTACCGATGTTGATCCTATTCAATTTAATTTACTTTTTGAGCGCTTTTTAAACCCTGAACGTATATCAATGCCTGATTTTGATATAGATTTTTGTCAAAATGGTAGAGATAAAGTAGTTACTTATGTTAGAGATAAGTATGGACAAGATAGAGTGGCTCATATTATTACTTTTGGTACATTACAGGCAAAGGCAGCTATTAAAGATGTAGGAAGAGTTACAGGTCTTTCTTATTCAGAGGTTGATTCTGTGACAAAAAAAATACCATATTCTGCTCCTTCTAACCCTATAACAATGTCCAAATTAGTTAGTGAGGAGGGGCCTATTATGGACGAAATAAATAGTAAGCCTCATATTAAGACTCTTTTAAATCATGCTTTAAAGCTAGAGGGCTTATATCGTAATACTTCCACCCATGCTGCTGGAGTTGTTATTGCTAAGGAACCTCTTAATGAAATAGTGCCACTTTATTATGATAGTGAGGTTGGTTTGCCTTCAGTGGGATTTTCCATGAAGTATATAGAAGATATTGGCTTAGTTAAATTTGATTTTCTTGCATTAACGACCTTAACTATTATTAATGATGCTTGTAAGAGGATAAAAAAAAATGAACATATAGATATTGATATTTTAAATATACCATATACGGATGTTAAAATTTCTAATTTACTTTCCAGTGGTAGTACCTTAGGAGTATTTCAGCTAGAAAGTAGGGGTATGACAGAGGTAATTAAGCAGTTTAAACCTGATAAAATTGAGGACATTATTGCTATAATATCTCTTTATCGTCCAGGACCAATGGAAAACATACCTCTTTATATTGGCAATAAGTTTAATATTGATAAAGTAAGTTATCAGCATCCTAAGATGTTAGCTATTTTAGAGGAAACTTTTGGTATTATGATTTACCAAGAACAAGTAATGCAAGTTGCTCAGGTTATAGGGGGATACACTCTTGGTGCTGCTGATATTTTAAGAAGAGCTATGGGTAAGAAAGATCCAGTAGAGATGGAAAAGCAAAGAAGTATTTTTATCGATGGTGCAATTACAACAAACGCCATATCAAAAGAACTTGCCAGCGATATTTTCAATCAAATGGAAAAATTTGCAGGCTATGGGTTTAATAAATCCCATGCAACTGCTTATGCAATTATATCTTGGCAAACTGCTTATTTGAAAGCTTATTATTCTGTAGAATTTTTGGTTGCCAGTATGTCTGCCCATTTGTTTTCAAGTAATAAAGATTCACAAAAATTTCTTGAATATATAGAAGAAGCGAAAAAATATAATATAGATATTTTACCACCTAATATTAATCATCCAACACTTGATTTTGAAATTGAGCTTAAGAATACAGATCAAAAAGCAATCAGATATTCCTTACTTGCTTTAAAAGGCATGGGGCATAGTTTTGTTGAGAGTATTATTCAAGACATTCAAAAAAATGGTAGATATAAATCATTAGAGAATTTTTTAGAAAGAGTAGACCCTAAAGTATTAAATAAAAAACAACTGGAAGCCCTTATTAAAGCAGGAGCTTTGGATGATTTATATGAAAACCGTAAAGAACTCTTACATAATATTGATGCTTTATTAAATTATAACAGTAATATTTATGAATTTAAAAATACTGCTCAGATTAATTTATTCGGTGATGCTATGGAGGATTCACTAGATCATCTTAAAATCAATAGCTGTGGAGATTGGACTGTACAAGAAAAAAGAGCAGAGGAGCTTGATATTGTTGGATATTTTCTTTCAGGTCATCCATTAAATGAATATGCAGATATATTGAAAAAACAACAAGTGATAAGTTATACAGATTTAATAGAAAACAAGCTTAATATCGCATTTTTAGCTGGTTATTTAATGAAAATCAAGGTATCTAAATCTAAAAATGGCAGCATGTTTGCTAATTTATCATTTTATGATAATGCATCGGTATTTAATATAGTGCTTTTTGCTGATAATTTTTTTAAGTTCAAAGATATTATTGAAGAAGGTAAAATTTATATAATAAAAGTTACTACTAAAATAGATACAGAAGAAGTTAGAGTGTTTATTGATAATATTTATGAATTGAATAGTTCTTATAAAATAAAATCTCTACCTAAGAAAGCTGAGATAATTAATAAAACATCTCCTAGGGTTGATAGTTTACAACAAGAAAATTTAGTATTATCTTTTATGTCCATAGAAGAATTTGAAAATTTTGCTTCTAATATAAGTACATCTGTTAACAAAGCAAAATTAAAGATACATAATGGTAAAGAGTATCTAGTATTTCAACTATGAGGATTAAAATATTTTAGTACTAATATGAAGTTAGGTAGTTTTATTATTGCTATTGCCATAGTTTTATATTAATATATCTTGCAATTTTGTTTTGGGGTAGTGATGGAATTAGTAATTACTTTTTTAATGCTAAGCTTTTTAGAAATAGTTTTAGGTATAGATAATATAGTGTTTATTTCTCTTATTGCTAATAAAGTTGCTTTGGAGAAAAGAAAACTAGTTAGAATGTTTGGATTATCTCTTTCTCTTATATTGCGTCTTGCTATGTTATTCTGTATTACCCTTCTATTGGCTCTTACCGAACCTATATTTAGTTACTACGGCATTAATTTATCAATTAAAGACTTAATTATGCTTGTAGGGGGTCTTTTTTTAGTAATTAAAGCAGCTATGGCACTTTATGAAGAAGTAATGCCTGCTAAGGTCATAGATATTAAAAATCCTCAAAAGATTACAGGAATGACCTCTGCTATCATTCAGATAATAGTAATAGATTTTGTTTTCTCTTTGGATTCTTTAATCACAGCAATTGGTTTAACTAACTACTATATAATAATTGCTGGTTCCATTATTGTTTCCATATTGTTTATGATAGCTTTCGTAAAACAAACTGGTGAAATTATTGATAAATATCCTGCTATTAAAGTATTAGCAATATCCTTTATTCTTCTGGTGGGTTTTATATTAATTGCAGAAGGATTATCCGTCCATATCAATAAAGGATATTTATATTTTGCAATTGCTTTTTCTCTATTTGTTAGTGTTATAAATATTATAATGGAAAACAATAGGTCTAAAAAAACTTATAAATAGACTTTCATAAGTAAGCTCTTATTTGCTGGAATGGTTAGTTATCTTTACAAGAATTAGTCTATCTTCATAATTTAGCTTACTTAGTAACTCGGCCATTTTTTCCGAAATTTTAAGACTAAGTGCATTTACAGTTTCATGTATTTGCCGTTTAATTAATATATACTTGTTAACATCAAATTTTTCTACACATGATGCTTTATCTAATTCTTGTTTTAAGAATCCTTTAAACGTTTTTAGTCTTAAATAACTTGATTTGCTTGATATAATGAATTCCTCCACAAGAGATAGCGCTTCCTCAGAAGCTCCTGCCTTCTTAAGAATTCTTTTTGTTTCTTCTATCTTTTTTTCCATATCATTACCGAATAAATTTTTCATCATTTACCTCCATCTTTCTTATTAAAAATGAATTGATAGTATACTATATTACTGCAAAATATGCAATCAATATGTGTTATTTAAAATATATATAATCTATAAATAGCAAGTAAAAGCTTGATTTTTAAGACATTATACCATTACAATTATAAGTTTAATATATACTGAATACTTTAAAATTATATTTAAAAGTAATTGTATTATCCACTATAAATAATTCATTCTGTATTATCTTAGTGGATCTTTTACTAAGATAGGTTGTTATTAGTTTATTAATCTCTTATAATTTACTTAGGATGATGTATATTTAGGGACATTGATGATTAAAAGCAAATTATTATATAGATACGGCTTGGATGATTTTTTTATTAATAAATTAGAGAAGGTATCAGATTTTCAGTTTCTATGCAAAGTTATAGCTGTACATAAAAAAAAATTTAAAGTTGTAGATGATAACGGAAGGGAATATAGTGCTTTAATTAAAGGTAGCACAATTCATAATAGATTGGTTAAGCAAATAAATTTACCAAAGCTTGGAGATTTTGTAGTTGTAGAAAGTAATAATCAAGATAGTAGTTGCTTTGTTAAGTATGTTTTGCCAAGAAAAAATGAATTAAAAAGAAAAATGCCACATGATAATAGTGAGCAAATAATATTTAGTAATGTAGATTATATATTTATTACAAATCCGGTTGGTGAGCAATTTAATTTACGAAAAGTAGAGAGAATGGTACTGGCTTGTATAGACGCTGCAATTATTCCTGTAATAGTGATTACTAAGGCAGATACTAGTGAAAATATTGCACTTTTAGAAGCAGAAATGCATAAATCTTTTCCAGATTTAATTATTATAGTAACTTCTTTTATAGATAACAGCAGCATTAAGCATATAGAACTTCTTTTATCGCAACATAAAGTTGGTGCATTTATTGGTAGTTCTGGTAGTGGTAAATCTACTTTAACTAATATGTTAATTAAGGAAAATATACAAAAAACTCTTAGTACTAGCGGAGATAAGCAGAAAGGGAAACACACTACTACTCATAGGGAGATGTTTTTGTTAGAAAATGGAGGCTGTATCATTGATAATCCTGGCATTAAAGAGTTCGGATTATGGCTTAATAATGAGGATTCAATTGATAATACCTTTGCTGATATTCAAGAGTTATCATTATTTTGTAAATTCAAAAATTGCACTCATACAGTGGAGCCAGGCTGTAATATTATAGATGCCTTAAGTAAGGGGCAGCTAGATAAGGCTAGATATAATAATTATTTGAAATTACAACAAGAAGAAGGTGCTATCAGTTTAGTAAAATCACTACATAATAAAAAACAAGAAGAAATAAAAATCCATAAAAAATACAAAAATAAAGAGAAAAAAAACAGCAAAATACTAGATAATCAGTATTAAAGGATTGATTGTTAATTATCAACCCTTTAATATCATATTAAAAAGTTAAGATAATTTTTCCTCAACATATTCCCAGTTGATTAGGTTCTCAAACCAAGCTTTTAAGAAGTCGGCTCGCCTGTTTCTATAATCTATATAATAAGTATGTTCCCAAACGTCACAGCCAAGTATGGGTGTTTTATCAAAAACAAGCGGATTAACTCCACCTTGAGTCTGCATTATTTCTAATTTCCCTTCATGTAAAGCTAGCCATACCCATCCTGAGCCAAATACTCCAAGACCGGCTTTAATTATTTTATCTTTAAATTCATCCATCGAATTAAAATTGCTATTGATAGCTTTGCTTACTACAGGGGGTATTTTAGGGTTTGAATTGTTTTTCATTGAATTCCAAAATTCAATATGATTATAGTGTTGTGAGGCGTTATTAAATATTCCTGCTTCTTTATTGTAACTTTTTTTAATAATTTCTTTTAAAGAAGAGCCTTTTAAAGGATTATTTTCAAGCAATGTATTTAGATTATTTACGTAAGCTTGATGATGTTTGGCATAATGATATTCTAATGTTTCTCTGGACATATAGGGAGCAAGGGCGTCTAAACTATATTTAAGGTCATCTAATTTAAATAGCATAAGTATTCTCCATTATTTATTGCTTAACATGCTAGGATTATAGGCTATAATATGAACTAAGTAAATAGAGTAATACACACCAACATACTAAGATATATGATTTTTGATGACAAGTATCTTATTGCGTATTTATGTAGCAGTAAAAAAATTAATGATTTTATGATATTATTAACATTCTATCGTTATCTAAATAATTTAGTTTACAAGACTAAAGATGTTGCTATTTATCAAATAAAACTGCAGTGGCTAATAGATTGTATAATTAATAATAAGCAAACTGGGTCAAAGGAAATTGATGATTTATTTATTTTAACTAAAAAATATGTTTTTCTTCAGAAGGTCATTATTTCTTTGATAGAAACAAAAAATATCGATTTTGATAACTTTCCTTTTAAATCTGAAAGTGCTTTAGTGGATTATATTAGAGATACCGATGGTATGTTTTGGACTATATATGCTAGAATTTTAGATGATAATCTAGAAGACAGAGCTATTGCTACTATTAATTATGCAGCCACTGCTTTTGGCATTGTTGAGTTTATTAAGTATACAATGTTTAAAAAATCTAAAGGCATTTATCCGCTTATTTACGGCGGAGATATTAGTGGTGATATAAAAATCATAGAAGAACAAAATATTAAATCTTTACTACATTTAGCAAGTACGTTTATAAATATTTCTAAACGTACTAATCTTATTGGCAAGGCAAAACGAATCCTCTATTTAAACTATGCTAGTGAATATTTTATTAAACAATTAATCATATCGTCCTACGATTTATCTGATAAACATGTTTGGAATCTGCCAAAATCCTTTTATTTCAAATTAATATTCTTACGTTTATTAAAATAATAATAAGAATCCTTATAATTATTAATGTTTGATTTTTATAAGTTAATAAAAATATTAATAAAAATATTATTTTTTTTACAGTATAATTATCATTTTTTTAAAAGAAGCAAGGTTTTCTATAGGTTATATGGGGTTAATTATATTAATGTTTAATTAATACTTACTAAAGCATTAACTATTTATTAACTTTTTAAGTTTATAAATACTAATAAGAAGTTAATCATAGATTAAATTATAGTTAACTTTTTAATAGGCATAATAATAATTATAAATTAATACAAGGAATAACAAAATGACTAATAGAAAATTCATAAATAGGGTGTTAATAGCGTCTACACTTTCAGTATTGTCTTTTTCGTACGGTTTGCACTTAGAGGCTGCACCTTTTAAACCGGTTGTTAAGGTAGAAGGTAGTAGTACAGATGCAAAGCCAGTTGTTAAAGTGGGTAATCCGTATAAAGTAGCTGATGTTTCTTATAAACCAAAAGAAGTTGAAGAGTATGATGTTATTGGTATAGCATCATGGTACGGTGAGGATTTTCATGGTAAAAATACAGCTAATGGAGAACTTTTTGATATGGAAGAGTTAACTGCAGCACACGCTACCTTACCACTACCATCTTTTGTTGAGGTTACAAACTTAGACAATGGTAAAAAAATCATCCTTAGGGTAAATGATAGAGGACCATTTAAAGGTGGTAGAATAATAGATTTATCAAAAAGAGCAGCAGAATTACTTGGATTTAAAGAAAAAGGAACAACCAATGTAAGAGTTCAGCTATTAGGAAATATTTCTAAAGAAGCAGTTGTACAGATGAATACTGTTAATATGAAGTATAATAAAGATGTTGCAACTACAGAGGAAATAGTTATAGAAAAAGCGGTTATAGAGGGTTTTAATAGTTCCGATGTATCTATTAAAACAGTAGAAGATGAACTGTCTTCATTGCCTACAGATAAACCAGGATTAGTTAATAAAGAAGAAATATTGAAATCCTCAGATGATGCAGAACCGTTTAATACAATTAATTTGGCTGAACCAAAAACTGTTAAAGCTTATACTCCTAAAGGTGTGTTTGTACAAGTAGGTGCTTATAATGATAATAATGATAATATTAAAAAACAACTAGGTACTTTAAGTAATGTTGGGGTTATAAGTTTGCAGAAAGTTGACGTTAATGGTAAAGACGTATTAAGACTTAGAGTTGGCCCTTATGGTAGTATAGATGATGCTATAAAAATAAAAAACAATCTAGTTAAACTTGGATATAATCATGCTAGAGTTGTTGTTGAACAATAATTAAATAAAATAAATATTTAAAATTCCTTATGGGGGGTAGTAATAATGACTACCCTTATTTTTTGATTTTATAATATTACAAAATTTGTTATTGTTACTATATGAATTAGGATTTTTGAGATAAAATTATGGTTAGATGCTTTTTATTTACTATTATAGTGACGCTTATTGCCTTTAAAGCTAGTACAAAAGATTTTGATATAGAAGCCAATAATATTATTGTTGCGGACTCTGAGATAGGAAGAGTAATTTTTGAAAAAAACTCCCATGAGAAAATTTCTCCTGCGTCCATAACTAAATTAATGGTTGCTTATATTACCTTTGAAGCTTTAAAAAAAGGAGATATAACATTAAATACAACCACAGTAGTTAGTAAAAATGCTTATCAAAAAGGTCACTATACTAATGGTGTTTCTAGTATGTTTCTTAATATTAAGGAAGTGGTTTCTGTAGATAATTTATTAAGGGGGATGATAGTTATTTCTGGCAATGACGCTGCAATAGTTATAGGAGAGATGCTTGCTGGTAGCGAAGAAGAATTTATTGTTAGGATGAACGCTAAAGCAAAAATTTTAGGTATGAACAATACCAATTTTGTAAATATTGATGGTGTTTATGATGACAATCATTATAGTACTGCAGCAGATTTATATCTCTTAAGCAACGCTATAATTGCAGATTTTCCAGAATATTATCATTATTTTGCAATTGAAAATTTTACTCATAATGGTATTACAAGTAGTAATAGGAATACACTACTTTCTTTATCTCTAAATAATAATGTTAAAGTTGATGGTCTAAAAACTGGGCATGTTGAAGATTCTAAATATTCACTGGCTTTTAGTGCTATAAAAAATGATACATTTAGATTAACAGGTGTCGTAATTAATTTGAAAAGTAAGCAAAAACGCACCTCCGAAACAAAAAAACTTATAGATTGGTTATTTAATACATATGAAAGAAAAATTTTTTATAAAAAGGGCGATTTAATTGCTACATCGATTGTTTACAATGGAACAAAATCTATCATAGAAATTAAAGCACCTAAAGATATTGTTTTAGTACTACCAAAAAATATTTTGCAGGAAAAAATTAAAATCACTCTTACTTATAAAAATTATTATGTTGCACCAGTTGCTCTAAATCGTAAAATAGCTACTTTAGATATTAACTTCTCAGATAGTAAATACAATGCATCTTATGATATTTATCCAGTTGAAGATATTAAGATATCCATGATAATCTATAGATATTTAGTATCACCTTATTATGCTATTAAAAAATTATTAGGTTAGAACGTGAAAAAAACTATATTTATTTGTATGGAAGGTGGTGAGGCTGTTGGCAAGTCAACACAAATTAAACTAATTGAAAAAGCGATGATTAATTCGGGATTATCTGTCTTAAAAACACGGGAGCCTGGAGGTATTAGAACTTGTGAAAATATTCGTAATATTGTTTTATTTGACGCCATGGATCAGATAACAGAGTTGTTACTATTTTCGGCCTCAAGGCATGAGAATATCAAAGAAGTAATTATACCAGGATTTGGTAAGTATGACGTTATAATAACAGATCGCTTTATTTTATCAACCCTTGTATATCAAGGTAAGGTTGGAGGCATACCAATTAATAATATTATAGTATTACATGAAACATTTAATTTTAATTTATATCCAGATATGACCTTAATATTAGATGATGATGTTAACATAGTTATGGATAGATTATCTAAAAGATCAGATATTAATATTGGGAAAAATAAAATTGATGAAAAACCACTAATCTTTCACACTAAAGTTCTTGCAGGATTTAGAACATATTACGATGTCTATAAAGGATGTGCTAACTTAATTGATTGTAGATATAAAAGAGTTATAGACGTTCACGAAAAAATAATAGGTGTAATAAATAAAAAATTTGGCTTAAATATTATTCCACTAAGGAGCTAGTTATAAGGCATGGATAAATCTAATTTTTTAGTTGGGCATAACTATATTTTAGATGGATTGTTTCAAATGATTGGGTATGATCGTCTACATAATGCTCTTATTTTTAGCGGTAAAAAAGGCATAGGAAAATTTACTTATGCCCTTGCCATTACTAAATTTTTACTTTCTCATCCTATTGCTGATTTGAAAAATATTAAAAATCTTATAATAGATAAACATATTAACGATTTAGTAGATAAAAACACTTGTGATAGATTTTTACTTATTACTCCGGCATATGATGAAAAAAAAGAAACTTATAAAAATACAATAACTGTGGAAGAAATAAGAAAAATCAATGAATTTATAAAGCGAGCTCCTGAAGATAATAGCTATAGAATAATATTGATTGATTCCTCGGATGCTTTAAATATTAATGCTACTAATGCATTATTAAAAAATTTAGAAGAACCAACTAAGAACACTCTATTTATTTTAATTTGTCATGATTATAAAATCCTTATTGATACTATTAAATCGAGATCTATAAATATATCTTTTAAACCTTTATCCAGTGATAATTTATTAAAAATTGCTAATTATAATAATGTAAAATGTGATAATAATATTAATAAATTCATATCTTTGGCAGAGGGTAGCTATTCTAATTTACTGTGGTATTTAAAAGATGATTTTGGTATTTATAAAAAATTAGAAAATATTTTAAGTAATAATCTTAATAAAGATGTAGAAATTTATCATTTTTTACATGAGCTTAAAAAACAGAAAAATGTTGATTATTCCATGCTTTTTTCTATCATAAAGAATTTTCTTTTAATGCAAGTAAATTTAGATAATGTTGATGAAATATATACTTTAATAGAAAAAATAAATCACAATGAAAAAGAAAATACATTGTTAAATCTGGATAAAGATACACTCTTATCTACAATATTATTTAATTTACAAACTATAGCCTAAATTTTAGTTTCTTAAATATATGGATTACTAAAAATATTAATGACATTGATATGTATAATAGAGGAATCTGATAATTAGCAAAGAGTGTGGTAAAGTGAATTAATCCAGAAAAAGAAAGAATAGCACATAATAAAGTAATTACAGCAATATTAAGATACTTTTTATCGATTATAAAAATAAATACACTTCCCCAGAGAATTGATAATAAAGCAGAGCCATGGGAAATAATTTCTATATTTAAAGGTGATTTTGTTGCTAAGTTAACAGCAAAAAAGTTAAATAAAGGTAAGGATAATGCGATAATCATAGCATCGAAATATTTAATATCGTTACTTTTAAAAGCATCAGAAAAACTTATTATACCTATAAATACTATTATGGGCAACACACTGGCAAGCGGAATTAGATTTATAAAAATAGTAGCAATTGGAGTGATACAAATAATAAAAAAAATCATTGCTAAAATAATTGGAAAATTTTTTGTTGCATTAATTTTTACCCAAGTTGAGTATCCCCAAAAAAGATTCAGTGGAAATGGATTGCCAATTAAGCTTGATATAAATGAAGCTAGCCCTGTAAAGAAAATCACTATTCTATTTTTATAATTATGATTAATATTAGTAGCTTGCTCAATAGCCTGGGTTGCTGCTACTAATTCTATAATTGAAATTGCAATAATTATTGGCAAGAATTCAATTGCTTTTTTTACTCCTACTATAAGATGAGGATATATAAAACTAGGTAAATAAACGCTATTAGATACATTTTTTAATAAGGATTCATTAATAGTAGTATCAGAGTTGGCAAATGTTATAATAATTCCAATAATCATAGAAATTATTAGCACAGGAGGCTTTGTTTTAATATTAGCAAGGTAGCACATAAGCATAAAAAAGAAACAAATAATAGCTATAAAGGGTGATTTAAAAGCTTCTTGCAGAGGAGCTAAAATAAGCCATGCCAAAGAGGTTCCAGCAATACATGCAAATAAAGCAGCCTTAGGAATATATTTTGTTATTATACTACTTAAGAAAGATAAAATCATTGTTAATGTTGAGCTAATTAAATTTGCACCAACAGCTGTAGCAATAGCTAAAATAGGATCTTTGGTAGTTGTATAGGTTGGTATAATAATTGCAAATAACCAAACAAAGAATCTCTCAGAAGAGATACCATTTGGCAGAGAAATTATTTTATTATTATCTTTAGCATAATAATAAGCAAGCATGATAATAAATATCTGTAGTATTACTATTGAAAGACCAACCTGAGGGAGTATTTCTTTATAGATATATTCAGGTGATAATCCAAGAATACTAATCATTATCCCAACAGCTATCATTAATTTAATAAAACTATCAAAAAAACATGCTAAAGATACTTCAATATCTGCAGTATTAAAGGTAAGATATTTTTTCATAATATAGTCCTTAATTTAAGGCTATTAATAGCAGTTAGTGTGCAATTAATGATGTATTTTTTTCTTATTAAAATAATACATCAAGAAAAAAAGTATAGCCATAAATAAGTATAGAGCAATAAAAATAGGATTTTCCAATATGGTTTTTGCGTGGATCAATCCAAGAGCAGACAGTATTGCTGCTATAATACAACTGATGGCGGTATTAAAATATTTTCTATCCATAATAAAAATAAAAATGCTACCCCAAACTAAAGAAAGCAAGGTTGCACCTTGTGCAAGAAATTTTATAGATTGGCTAGAGGTATCTAGCATATTAATATATAAAAAATTAAATATAGGCATGCACATTATAAGAATCATGGCTTCAAAATATTTTGGATCATTAGTACGTAGTGAATCTGATACGCTAATTAGACCAATGAAAATTATAATTGGTAGTACAGAGTAAATAGGGATAATATTAACTATTAATGATCCAATATAGGTTGTGGTGGTAATGAAAAATAATATGGCTATAAGAATGGGATAGTTTTTTGAAGCATTAATTTTCACCCAGGCTGAGTACCCCCAAAATATTGTAAAAGTAAAGGGATTGCCAATAAAAGTAGATAATAAAGAAATTAAAGAAGTAATAAAAATCATTTTTTTTGGGTTGTAATTATGATTCATATTACGTGCTTGCTCTACTGCCTGTATGGCACCAACTAATTCTATTATGGCAATTGGTATAATAATTGGTAAAAATTTAATAGCTTCATTAATGCCAAGTAAGAGATTATCAAACAATATACTTGGTAAGTAAAATCCCGAGTTTTTGGTAGAATTAATTATTAAATCAATTTTCACATCGTTACTTGATAATGAAATAATTATACCAACAATAATGGAAATTATAATAGGAGAAGGTTTAATTTTAATATTGCCAATATAAGGTATAAGCATAATAAAAAAGCAAATCATGGCGAAGAGTGGGCTGTTAAATGCCTCTTTTATGGGAGACAAAACTAACCAAGTAAATGTGGCGCCAGCAAGAGATGCAAATAAAACTTGCTTTGGTATATACTTTAGTATTATATTACTCACCATAGATAGGAGCATCATAATGAGAGAACTTATAAAATTAGCACCAACACCAGTGGCAAGAGCAAGGGCTGGATCTCCAGTTATTTTATACGTTGGAATCATAATTGCGAACAGGCATACAAAAAATGTTTCAGCGGCTATGCCACTGGGCAAGGAGATTACTTTAGGATTGCTTTTTGCTAATGAATATGCAGAAAAGAGAGTAAATATTTGTAGTAATAACATTGATAGACCAACAGAGGGAAGTACTTTCTGATAAATGACAGTATCAGAGATATTTATCACAGTAATCATGATACTTACGCCAAGGATAATTTTTATGAAACTGTCGAAAAAACAACCAATTGATGCTTCAATATCAGAAGTATTAAAATTAAGGAGATGTCTCATAATAATACCTATTGTTTTGTGAAAGAATAGCTATTATATTTATTAACAGAAAAAAAGCAAGAGATAAAAATGAATAACGTATTCGCCAGGAAAAATTTTTTAATTAAAGATATAAAATTAAAATTAATTTATGATAATATGGATTCCTCATATGTGTGGAAACCATTAGAATCAAAGAAGATCAAGGCAGCATATGCAAAAGATTTATTATTTGAAGCACCAAAGTTTACACGACCACTATTAGTAGCATCGTTTGTAGCATCGGTTGATGGTAAAATTAATTTTAATGATATTCGCAACGGAACCTTAATTGCTAAAAATAATTCCCTTGATCAGGGGGGAGCATTAGCAGATTTTTGGATAATGAATATGCTAAGATCAGTAGCAGATGCTGTTATTATAGGTTCTGGGACATTGCGTGATGAACAAAATATTACAGGGCATATTTTTGATAAAGACCTAGAAAGTGCAAGAGTTACAATGGGTAAAAATCCACTGCCTTTAAATATTATTGTTTCAATCAAAGGACGTACAATTCCTTATGATCACAAAATATTTAAGCACGATATACCATTGATGATATTAACCTCAAAAGACGGACTTGAGTATGTTAGGTATTATATAGAGAAAGAATACTATGAAATATCCGCTTATGGCAGTTTAGAAGAAATCATGGCTGATAGCGATAATATTAAAACTCTTTATGAAAATAACAAAGATAAAGTTTGTATCGTTTCTACAGGGGTAGGCTCTACTATTGATAATGTAATGTTTATGCAAATTCTGAAAATTATTGGAGTAAATATTGCCTCAGTAGAAGCATCAAATTATACTCATAGTTTAATAAAAGATAAAATGCTAGATGAAATTTTTCTTAATTACTCTGGAATTTATGTTGGCGGAAATGCCATGAGCATAGCACAGGCTTCAGAATCTTTTTCTTCTGTAGCCCCACCGCATCTTAGTATTTTAAGTTTACATTTGCACTCTTCATATTTTATGTATACAAGGCAAAAATTTATTTATAATACGTAATCAAGTTTATGAAAATAATATATACTTATATGTAGTATTTATTTATAATTAAATAATACACATTGCCTATTGCCTATACTTAAGATTGTTGTTATAATAATTTCATCAATCTGTGGTGGTAAAATGTTAAAATATATAGGTTCTGGTGTATTATGTATTAGTTTTTTTGTTTTTGATTGTAGAGCTGCATATAATCAAACTTACGAGAAGGATGTTTTAGATTTGGGCAATCCATCTGCTGATGTGCTGAATATTGCAAAATCTTTAGATAAGGCTCATGTACTATTAGATAGTTCTCAGTTTGTAAGCGTTTATTTAAGGGAACTGTTAATTAATTTAGATGGTAGGAATGCTATTAACAGAGATAAGGATATGGTTTCATTAAAACCAGTTAGTAATTTTATTTATGATTTTGAGAATCAGGAAACAATAAATATGATGCGTTCTATAGTGTCTAGGGAGGTAGAAAATTTTGTTCCTGAATCCATCTGGACAGGGATAGCTTTTTCTAACACAAAATTTGCTGATTCTTCCCTTGAAATGTTAGATAATGAAGCAAAAAAGAATAGCTCTTATGTTGGGATTGGATTTAAAAAATACAACTATACTTTATTTTTAATTTATCATGATTCTAGGGTTACAAATAATTTTTATAGTATTGATGCGGAGGGAGCTGGAATTGGAGTTAATTATTCTTGGAGTAATGTCAATCTTTACAGCATATACAATATTACTGTAAATAATACACAAAAACGCAATTATGCTGGGGACGTTGCGCTATCTGCACCACGAATGCAGAACGTAGCAACTGGGGTTGAGCTTTTTCATGAAACAAATCCTTCTAAAAGAAAGAAACTACATTTTAATAAGAAAGAATTACAAATAAAACGCTTATTTTCCTCGTCAGATAATAGATCAAAGATTAATCATATTAATAAGCTTTCTTACGCTTTTTCTTATATTGATGGATCCTCATATGAGGAAGTGGGAAAAGGTTTATTATATAGTGTAAATAGACATACTAGTATGATGCATGATGTGTCTTATAATTATACACTATCTAATGATTATCAATTATCGATGTATTCTTCTATAATTCCTATGTTTTTTTTAGCTATTGGCTATAGTCACTATATGCTTGGTGATACTGTTGGAAGTTTTACTGATATGCCAAACTGGCATGATATTAATTTTTCAGAAATTGATAATAATGGGGTATATGTTCATTCAGAAACTAGGGTTCATTATAAATTTAATTATTTTTCTTATTTAAGTGTGGCTTTAGGGGCTAAAATAAGACCTAAATATACTGATTTTAACGTTTCTTTTTCTTATAAATTCGATTTATAAGAAAAAAAGGTCATTTATGAATTTGGGGAAAAAAAAGATATCTATAATAGGGTCAACGGGTAGTGTTGGCAGAGCTGCTTATGCGGTTGTAATTAGAAATAAAGATCTTTTTATAGTTGAGGCATTAGTTGCAAAATCTAATTTTAAGCTTTTAGCAGAACAAGCATTATCTTTAGGGGTATCATTTGTTTTTATAGAGCAAGAAGATAAATACTTGGATTTAAAAAATTTACTTTTAGGGTCTAACATTAAAGTTTTTGCAGGAAAAAAAGCAATACTTAATTTTATTTCTAAAGAATCAGCTTCTCAAACTATTTTAATTTGTTCGTCTGGTTATGAAAGCTTATATTATTTTTATGAAGCTTTAAAAACAGATAAAAATATTGCAATTGCAAATAAGGAATCGATTATTTGTGTGGGGGAGTTGTTACAAAAAATGATCAATACATCCAGAGCTTGTTTAATACCTGTGGATTCTGAGCATAGTTCTTTATTTCAAATATTAGCACAAGAAGATTTGCAAAATGTATCAACAGTTCTTATAACAGCCTCCGGAGGACCCTTTGTTGATTATTCGCTCAATCAGATGGAAACCATTACTAAAGAGCAGGCTTTAAAGCATCCAACGTGGAGTATGGGAGCAAAAATAACCGTTGATTCTGCCACATTTGTTAATAAAGGCTTAGAGGTAATAGAGGCTGCTTATTTATTTGGTCTTAAGGCTGATCAAATAGAGGTGTTAATTCATCGACAATCGGTGTTGCATGGAGGGGTTAATTTTAAAGATGGTAGTTTTATAGGGCATTTTTCTTATCCATCCATGGAAATTCCCGTTGCTTATAGTTTATTTTATCCTAATAGAATTACAACCAATGTTAAACCTTTTTCATTTGCTGATGTTAAAAATTTATCTTTTGAAAAAATTGATGAAACAAAATTTAAAGCTGTAAAAATTGCTAAAAATATTTTACTAAAAGGTAATAATTACCCTTGTATATTCAATATATCTAATGAAATAGCAGTAAATTATTTTTTAAATGATAGAATTAGTTTTAATAAAATCATAGATGTGATAGAATATGCAATTGATAATGTTGAGTCGGTTAGGTTAGTAGATATAGATCAGATATTTGAAGAAATACAAAAAATTAGATATGTTACAGAAAAATATATCAAAAAACTATTAGTTTAAAACAATTTCATAGGTTGTAATGTTAGAAATAATTAATTTTGTAAAAGAATATGTCGTAGGTTTTTTTGTACTTATATCGGTTTTGGTTTTTGTACATGAATATGGTCATTATATTTTTGCCAAGATGTTTGGGGTAAAAGTAGAGTCCTTTTCCATAGGATTTGGGCCTGAGATCTTCGGATGGAATGACAAATCTGGTACTAGATGGAAGCTATCACCTATTCCTTTTGGCGGATATGTAAAAATGAAAGGTGAAATGTATGAAAGTGCATCGGATAATAAGGAAGCTGAAGCTGATTCTTTTCTTGGGAAAGCCATATGGAAAAAATTTTTAATCGTTTTTGCTGGGCCGTTGTTTAATTTTATTTTTCCTATATTTGTTCTATTTTTTATTTATTTCTTCTTTGGAGTTAGTACTCCTGGAGCTAAGATAGGAGAAGTGTTTGATGGTCCTGCCAAGGGTGTTTTGCAAGCAGATGATATGATTTTAGAAGTTGATACTGTAAAAATTACAGATTTTTATGATTTACAGAAAATTATTGTTGCTAATCCTGATAAAGTATTAAATATCAAATTACAGCGCGATGGACAGATTAGCAATGTTAAGCTTAAGGTTGCTAGAAAAACAGAAAATAATTCTAGCACTGGATATATTGCTGTTAGTTCTAGTCAATCAACCTTAAGTAAAAATAAGTATGATTTAAGAGAAAGTTTAGATAAAACTTATAGAGTTTATAATAAAGTTATAATCATGATAGTATCGGGACTATCTCAATTATTGCTTGGCAATGTATCGATGGATGATATTGGAGGACCAATTAAGATTGCTCAATTATCTGGAGATTCTTTAAAAAATGGGTTTGATTCATGGTTATTCTTTTTGTCTATATTGTCTCTTAACTTGGCGATTATAAATTTATTTCCTATTCCTGCTCTTGATGGAGGGCATTTATTACTTTATATTATCCAAGGTATTACTAGGAGAAAGATTAATCCTAAAGTGCAGAATATATTATCCCAGGCTGGATTTGTTTTTTTGATGCTGTTAATGGCGCTTGTAATTTTGAAAGATATTTTTTCTTTTATGTAAGATGAATAATTTAAAAATAGTTTTTATCATCATTTTGATGTTTTATTTTTCTACTTTTACACTTTTTGCTGAAGCAATAAAGGAAATAATCGTTAAAGGTAACGCTAGGGTTGCTAATGATTATGTTGAGACTTTATTATCCGCAGAGGTTGGAGGTGATTATTCCCTACCATTACTTAATAATGATTTAGGAAAACTATACGCATCAGAATTATTTGAAAAAGTTGATGGTAGTTTTATTGGTGGTGTTTTAGCTATTAGCGTGATTGAAAATCCATTAATTGAGGATATAAATATCACAGGAAATTCAGAAATCAAATCTGATGTTATTTTAAAAGATATGTTATCTAAAAGAAGAGTAACTTTTTCGCAGAACCGCTTAAATATTGACATACAGCGTATATTGGATATTTATTATAAAAGTGGTTATTTGGCTGCTAGTGTGTCATATGAGTTACAAAAAAAAGATTTTAATAGATTAGATATAGCGATAAAAATCATAGAGGGTAAAAAAACCACAATTAAAACTATCAAATTCATAGGGAACAATAATTTTTCTAAGAATGAACTTGAAAATGCTATTCTCACTAAAGAGTCCAAATGGTGGCGTTTTTTCAACGCTGGAGATGTTTATGATAAGAATCGTATTTTATATGATGGTGAGTTATTAAGACAATTTTATTTAGAAAATGGTTATCCTAATTTTGCTGTAATTTCAAATTTTGCAGAGTTATCTTTAGATACAAGTTTTATTGTGACTTACGTGATTGATGAGGGAGAAAGGTATAAATTTGGAGATACTAGCCTTATAATAAAGATTACTGATATGGTAAAATATGAAGATGTAATAAAGGCAGAAATAGATTTACTACGTCAAAATGAGTGGTTTAGAAATAGTTCATTACAAAGGCAGCTTATAAAAATAAAGGATAAGATAGAAGAACTTGGATATCAGTTCATTAGTGTTGAGCCACAAATGATATTCAATGATTTTTCAAGAAAAGTTGATATAGTATTTGTGTTAACAGAAGAGAAAAAGTTATTTGTTAATAAGATTAATTTTCATGGCAATAAAAGAACTAAGGATTATGTTTTAAGAAGAGAACTTACAATATTAGAGAAGGATTCTTATAGCTCTGATAAAGCATCTAACACGCAAAGAAATCTTTATAGAACTGGTTATTTTTCCTCAGTGACAATCGAAGATAAACCATCTAATAATGCGGGAGAGGTTAATGTTGATATTAATGTAGAGGAAGTATTAACTGGTTCAATATCTGTTGGAGGTGGTTTTTCAACCACCGATGGATTGCAGTTTGAGGCAGGTTATAAGGAAGCCAATTTAATGGGTACAGGGAATAATTTATCATTAACTTTAAATCTTTCTAAGGCAACACAAGTATATGATATATCCCTTGCGGATCCATATTTTTTAAATAGGGAATTATATGGTTCAGTATCTCTTTATAGAAAAGATACAGGAGCTAATACATTTAGTAACTCTAAGTTATATAACAATGTGGAGCAGGGGGTTGCATTTTCAATAGGTTATAGGGTAAATAATTTTATTACACATAGAATAGGTTATAAATATTTTTATAGAAATATTAAGAACGTGCATCCTTCTTCTTCTTTGAGCATTAGGGAGATAGCTGGTAAATCATTTGTTTCTGCACTTAATAATTTTATTTCTTATAATAGTACAGATAATCCGGTATTCATTACTAGGGGAGTTGATCATAGCTTATATACTGAGTTTGCTGGGATTTTTGGTAATTCTCACTATATAAATAATACATTAAAATCTATTTATTATTATTCACTTTTTGAGGATGTTGTATTTTCGGCATTAGGATCAGTTGGTGTTATAGAGGGATTAAAGGGAGAGAGTGTTAAAATAATAGATAAATATCGCCTTGGCGGAGCAACTTTAAGAGGATTTAGAGCTGGTGCTAATTATGGTGGTATAGGACCTGTGGATAAAACAACTGGAGAAACAATTGGCGGTAAGTATATGTTTAGAGGATCATTGCAGATAGATACTCCTATCCCTGGGGTTAAGCAATATGGCTTAATAGTACATGCATTCAGTGATTTTGGTACGGTAACTGATTTTTCCAAGAAGCCTGATATAATTGACAATGCTTATGTAAGACTTTCTGCTGGAGTTGGATTCTCGTGGAGATCCCCAGCTGGTATAATATCAGTTGATTTTGGGTTACCAATTAGAAAATTAGAGAAAGATGTTACAGAGGTAATATTCTTAAATTTTGGCACAAGAGTTTAAAGTAATAAATGTGAAATACGATGTTTATTAATTAATCTATTGGGACAAGAAGCGCAGAATAATAAGCAAAAGATAGCGAGAAATAGTGCAGAATAAGGAAAAGTAACAGAGAAAAAGAGGTATAAGTTACTTTTTTTTTGCATGCTATCTCTTTTTTCATGGAAAGAATCAAATTGGGGGGGGGGAGAAGATATTATTAAAACTAAAAGGGAATAAGGACTTTAGGGATAGATACAGAGGGAGCGTAAAAATGTTTCACGGGAAACAAGGTTCAAAGAGGCAGGGGGAGGGAATTATATGATATACTTCTCAGTAGAAACAAGCTTTTCAAAGGGGATAGTTGAATCCAGAGGTACAGTGAGAAGAGTGGGGAGGAGGGTGCTCTTGCATGAAACATTATTAGTTAGCAAAGATATAAAAATATAGATAATTATCCAAATAAAAAAATTAGCTATACTTGATTGATAATTTTATTGATTAATAGATCCATGGCTATGAGACAATAGTTTTATGATAGCTTACTGATTAACAGATATGAAATAAGAAAAAAAGGCTAATTGAAACATAGGATAATATGGGAAAGTGCAAAATCTGGGTAACTGTTAGCCTTGTGCCTCATTAGGGAAGTTAGGATGGAATATGTAGTAAAGAGAAGAAAGGAGAAGAGGAACTAAAGGGAGTTGTTGTACGGTAAAGAAGATTTGGGATAGTATTTTTTCTAGTGGAGAGGATTTTATTGCAAATGGTTTTATTTAAAAAAACAATATATAGGATATTTTAGAGATAAAGAGAGAGTAAAAATGTTTCAGTGGAAAGAAGCTTCAAAGGGGCAGGGGGAATTTGCTTAATAGTTTACAAAGATGGAAGATCAGCAAATAGAGATAGAGTTTTTAGACATCATAAATGAGCGAGCAAAGAATAACAAATTATAATTAAACTGTTAGCAGTAGATAGAGAAAGTAATGGATATAGAGGGATATAGAGGGATATAGAGGGATATAGAGGGATATAGAGGGATATAGAGGGATATAGAGGGATATAGAGGGATATAGAGGGATATAGAGGGATATAGAGGGATATAGAGGGATATGTCTTGTAATTTCTTACTATATTAATTACTTTGGATTGTTTTTTACTAATCCTCAGAAGATAAAATACATTCATCATTTATACGTGCACTTTTTAACAGTAAAATCAGCATTCTACAGAGAGATTTAATGGTAATAGAGGGGAAGTAATATTTACAATTTAGGGAAACATATAGGGGAAAGGGTGTTGTGAGCTATTTATTTCATTAAAATTGGAGTAAATTGCTATTAAATTTGCTCTTTTACAAATCAATTTAAAATTTAATTTTGATCCAATTGGTTTAGCAATTTAAAACAGAGTTTTTATTGTTTAATTTTTCCCTTTACAGTATTTTAAGGGATCTAATTCTCTAGAAATAGCTTTTTTGGAAGTAGAAGAGAATGTGAGAGGGTTGGGATAAAAGGAGATAGTGGAGAGTTTTAATAAGGCATTAGAAAATACAAGGGCTATAGTTTTAGGGGGCAAGATGCATGCGGAGTAATAATATAAATATAAGGAATGTTAATAGTTAGCGATAGTATGGTTTTGGCTATGCATAGTTATAAGTACCATGCAGTTTAAGACGGAGAAAAGTATCAAGAATAAAGGATTATAGCAATTAAGGAAATTAAAAATATAGCAAAAAAAATCTGCAACTAGATTGGCTTTTAATGGATAATATAGATTATACTTCATCACAAATTTCTGCTTTAAAAATAGCTTTAAAAATGACAAATAATAATAATTATGATTATGTACTAATAGATACAGCAGGGAGTGCATCTAATGATGTTATCAAAGCAACATCATTAATGACACATATTGTAATACCAATGCAATCTTCTCTTTTGGATATTAATTCTACTAAATCTTTATTAGAAGCAATGCAAGCTTATAAAATATATGTACCATTTAAAATTCTAATTAATGAAGTAAGCCCAAGTTCCACTAGTATTGTTAAAGATTTACAAGAATATTTCATACAAAATAAAATTGATACTTTCAATTCATATATCTGCTATAGAAAATCCTATAAAGATTCAATATATAATGGTCAAAGTATTATTGAAACATTACCAGCTAAAGACAATGGATTAATAGAATTTAATTTTTTTATGGAAGAATTAGAAAATTGGATAAAATAATTTATTTTTAAATTAAAAAGATTTTAATATGGCAAAAAAACTCAATATGTCTGATTTACCAAAATTAAATAAAATAAACCCTTATATGGAAGATAATAGCTCGGAGAATGATGATGTTGAAAATGATATTATCGAAGAAGAATCACCTATACCTAAATTAAATATTAAACAAAAATCTCCAATGAATCAAATGACAGTTTATTGCAAAGAAAAAAACATTTTAAAATTAACAAAGTTAGCAAAAATGTATGGAGTGAGTAGAGGTTCTTTGCTAGACTCCATATTAGAAAATTTTTATTCAACTTATAATAATGAGAAAAAAAATAGCTAAAATCTTCCTCAACAGAAAGATCATTTATTAGCGAGCTATGTTTGCAAAGCAAATTTTTCTATAGCTTAATAAAACGAAGTATGTTAGAAAAGTTATCAATAAAAGAAAGATTACAGATATTAAATATTACGTAATCTAATGATAGTTTTTTTATTTTTTTCAATAATATCAATTGGAGTAAGTTTAGGGTGATCTTTCAATGTTTCTTTAACAATATCATATATGCCTAAGTAATAAGTACCATTAACCTCTAAATTTTCATTAATAGCCAGATTAGTGGCTATTTCAAAGACTTCATTAAATAAATTAATATCAATAATTTCCGATTCGAATGTTTTACCAAGTACCAGCCAATCTAGGCTTATCTCTGCTTTTAAACATATATTAGCAATAACATCTAAGCTAGGCTTCGTACGACCTCTAGCCCAATCTGAGATATTTGATGGAACTATTCCTAATTCTTCAGCCATTTTTTTTTGCGAGCCAAATTTTTCTTTAGCTATTAAAGCTATTTTTATTCCAAAATCTTCTGTAATCAATGTATTTCCTTTAGTTTAAAACTAAATCGCTGAAATTGATTTTTTATTGTTGACTAATCGATTATAACGATCTATATTAATATTGATCATAAGACAATATTAGTAATAATATAAGGCAAAGAGGGTTAAAAGACAATGTAATTATTAGAAATCAAATACTTAATAGTAAAAAGAAGGCTAAGTTTTGTAAACAAAATAAACAAAGTATACAAAAAAAATTTAATATGTAAAAAATAAGGATCTTTAAATACTGATAAAACAACTAATAGTCTAAGTAATTTCACTAAATTAAAAGAAATATGTGATCTTAGAGAAACTTTGTATTTGATAGATAATAATTGGATTAAATCTTATCTTTTTTATTTCTAAACATTAGTAACTTGATAAACAAGATGGTTTTAAATTTAAAACTACTTTTCACTATTTATGTGGCATTATCTAGTTATAACTGCCTGCTATATTTTGACTGTTAATCTTTCTCTGCCGCTATGCTAATAAAGAAAATAATATAGCTGTAGTGATAATAGTTGGGGTAATATATCTAGCTACAAAAAGCCAAGTATCAAACATATAAAAATTTAATGTACCATCATTAGTAAGTTCTTTTTTAATATCTTCTTTTGATATACCGTATATCAGCATTAAAGAAACTAATAAAGCACCGCCAATAAAGCACAAATCTAGGAATACACCTGAAACAAAATCAAATATTCCCATGCCAAAGATTTTTACATCAGAGAATATATTTAGTGAAAGCGATAAAAAAGTATTTATAATTATACAATATAGTAGTATAAGCAAGATTGCTTTTTTCCTACTTGTATTAAATATCTTTGTTATATAAGGAATGGCACTTTCCACAAGTGATAAAGCAGAAGTTAGAGCTGCCATATAAATGATCAAGAAAAATATCGAACCTAAAGTTGATCCGTATTTGATTTTAGCAAACACTTGCGGTAAGGTTAAAAATGTTAAGCCAGGACCTGAATTTATTTCATAGCCAAATGCAAATAATGCTGGAATTATTAGTAATGTTGCAAATATACCAACAAATGATCCCATAAATACAATTGCAAACGCAGACCTTGTTAGGTCATGCTTTTTTGAAGTATGTGATGAAAATACCAACATGGTTCCCATAGCAACAGATAAAGAAAATAATGCTTGCCCTAATGCTGGTAAAATTGCATCTTTAACTTTTGAAAAATCAAAAGTAAGTATGTATTTTATCCCTAATTCTGAATTATCTAAATATAATATCCTTATGGTTAGCACAATTAATAATATAAAAAGAGTTGGAAGAAAAATCATATTTACTTTCTCTACCCCTGCCACTATCCCCTTATAATTTATCATTAAAGTTGTCGCGGTGATTATAAAAGAAAAAAATGATAAAATTATCGGACTATCAAGTAAATTCGCAAAAATTCCCTCATAATAAGCATTAGTATTAGTTGCATTATAATTTATCATTCCTAAAAGTGAATTTAAAAAGTAATAAAATGTCCAGCCAGAAATTACAAAATAAAAAGCAATCAATACTAGTGTGATGAATAAATTAAAATATATGGCTTTTGCAAATATTTTCTTATATTTCATTTTATGAAAATTATCCATAAAGGGATGACCTAAATATCTTCCTATTACAAACTCTGATAACATCACTGACAACCCTATAAATAAAGCAAATATGATATAAAGACCTATAAAAGTACCTCCACCATTTTCTGTCACTAAATAAGGGAATCTCCATATATTACCAAGTCCTATTGCTGAGCCAGCTGATACAAAAATAAAGCCTAATTTAGAAAACATACTTTTTTTCTCAGAAGACATCATGCTACCTTTAATGCTTATTTAAAAATAAATAACACCTATTATAATTTCTATATTTTTCATTGTCAAACTAAACTCAAAGTTAATAATTAGATATAAAAATAAATTTAAACTTTAAGTAGTATTTTTATAAACTTTGTTATAAAATAGCAGATATATTTAATTAATGGATAATATTAGATGATAAGAGTAATATATTTGATGCTAACATTATTAGTTTATGGAGCACATGTAGATAAGGTATATGCTGGAGATTTCAAAATAGCTTCTGGAGGAATTGGCGGTAAATATTATGTGATAGCCAATTATTTATGTAAATATATGCTAGAGAATAATCTGGTTAATGTATGTAATAATATAGCCACAGAGGGATCAGTTAACAATTTAGAATTATTATCTAATAAAGAGGCTGATTTGATTTTATCGCAAGAGGACGCGGCATATTTTAATTATAAGGGAGATGGAGAGTTTTTCTTACGTAAAAATAAGTCTTTACGTAAGCTGTTTACAATGTATTCTGGTACTTTTAATATAATAGTAAGGAAAGATTCTGACATCAGTGATATTTACGCTTTGAAGGGTAGGAGATTAGAATTATTTGGAGTAAAATCAGGCACATTTTTGGCAGCTAAAGTTTATGCTCGTGGTTATGGCTACGTGAATGCTGATTATGAAAATTTTAATATCACTGATAAACCATTAGCAGAGAGCTTTACAAAACTTTGTAATAACGAAATAGACGCTGTTTTTTCAATTGCTGGGCATATTAGCCCTGCAATAAAAGATGCCTTTAATTCATGTGAACTACGATTCCTTGATATTCCTGAGGATAAACATATTGATAAAATCACAGAAAAATATCCTTTTTATAACAGAGTAGTAATTCCTGCATTAACATACAAAGGACAACATAAAGAAGTTAAAACACTAGGAGTATATGCCACTATTATTACTAACACTACCTTATCTGAGGATTTTATATACTATTTTATGAAGATATTCTATAGTGGCTTACCAACAATGGCAGAGGCAGAGTACGAACTGCATTTTAATATACCAAAAGAGGTGCATATATCTAATAAAAATAATGCAATACCATACCATCCAGGTGCAATAAAGTTTTTTAGAGAAATTAATATCATTAAATAGTTATATAAGTTTGTTTTTATAAAATAAATAATGATAACAGTATGGATTATATTGACTTACTATACTTTATTATGTTATTTTTAGCTATTAGTATAATGCCATTCGGAGTGCATAGATGAGGAAAGCTGTGGTTTTTATTCCGGCATTATTGTGTGATGAAAGATTATATAATCATCAAATAAAGACTCTAGAAGCTTTATTTGATGTATTCGTTTTTACTCTGAAAGATTTCACTAATATACATTCAGCAGCTAAGTTCATTATAGAAAAAATGAATAACAGATCATTTTATTTGGTAGGAACATCTATGGGGGGCTATGTTGCCATGGAAATCATGCGCCAATGCAAAAAAATGATTATGGGATTATGTTTGATTAACACAACCTATTATGAAGATAGTTTAGAGAAAAAACAGCAGCGATTACAACAAATAAAAGATGTTAGCCAATTATCAAGTGATAATTTCTCTGCCATCAATGATGCAAATATTACTCTTTATATAAGAAATACAACGAAAGAAAACACAGAACTTATTAAAGATATGACAAAATCTTTAGGTAAAGAGGTTTTTATCAATCAACAGAGGATGATTTTATCAAGATCCTCCTCGGTTGAGGATTTTAAATCCTATGACGTAGATACCCTAATTATAGGAAGTACTTATGATACTATTACTCCGGCATTATTGCACAGAGAGATGGCTGCCAATATAAAGCACGCAAAAGTTAGTATAATTGATAATGCCGCGCATTTATCACCAATTGATCAGAAAGAAGCAGTATCTGTGTTATTAAAATATTGGTTAGATGGATTTTAGGAGAAGATTACATTTTATGAGAATATTGGTTTTTTTACTTGGTTCGTGCCTTTTATATTCTTGTGTTAAGCCTTCAGAAGAATATTTAGCTAAAGAAAAGGTAAGAACAGATTTAGTACTGAAATTCAATAAGATATGCAATATAGACAATCTTGATGATAAATTAGATTGGCTAGTTGCTGTTTTCTATTTTGATAATTTTGTGACCTCTATAAATAATAATGATAAGAATATCATAAAAAATATAGCAAAATTACATAGCATATGTCCAAGGAATATCTTGATTTTGGGACATGCTAGTAATTTTGAAGCTAATACAAATACTTCTGATGTTATGTTATTATCTTCCCGCAGGGCGGTCTCTGTAATTAAGGAATTATTAGCAAATGATATTTTATTAACATATACTACCACGTTATTTTGTGGTAATTACAGTAATCTAGTTAAGGAAGATTCTCATAAGTATAACAACGCCACTACAAAATATAATCAAAGGGTAGAGGTTGTATTTTTAAATACCCCTTTGGCAACACATACATATGATTGTTTAATAGAAAAGCAATATTAGGTTGGTAAAATCAATGGTTAATATTTTAAAAGATATTTCTTTCAGTAATAAAAAATGGATAAAAGCGGAAGAAGACAATTTAATAATAGATCAAATATCTAGAATATACTCAATAGATAGAGTTATTGCTGGTGTTCTTTATAAAAGAAAAGTTGATTTAAAAGAAATTCAGTCTTTTTTAGATCCTAAAATAAAGAATCAATTAAAAGATCCTTATAAAATAAGAGATATGGAAAAGGCATGCTCTATTATTTATGAAGCTTTAAATAAAAAAACAAAAATAGTAATTCTTGGTGATTATGATGTTGATGGTATAACCTCAACAGCTATTCTAGTTAAATATTTGAAAAAACTAAAGGCAGAGGTTATTTCATATATACCAGATCGTTATACAGAGGGTTATGGAATAAGTATGAAATCACTTAAGAATATTGAAAAATTTGGCGCTGATTTATTAATTTTACTTGATAACGGTAGTTCTGCTGTTGCTGAGATAGCAAAAGCTAAAGAAATGGGTATGAAAGTAGTTATTATAGATCATCATGTTTTAGATATTAATATGCCTAATGCTGATGCTATAATTAATCCAAAAAGAATAGATGATTACTCAGAAGAACATAATCTTTGTACAGTTGGGTTGGTATTTTTATTTCTTATAGCACTAAATACTTATTTGGAGCGTCAAAATTATTACAAGCAAAATGATTGCAGCAAGGAAGATATAATGAAATATTTAGATCTAGTTGCCCTAGGTACAGTTTGCGATATGGTACCTTTACGAGGATTGAATAGATCTATGGTATTTCAAGGCATTAAATTAATGCAAAAAAGAAATAATCATTCTTTAAAAGCTTTAAGTGATAATTTAGGTCTTAATAAACCCCTTGATGTTGAAACCTTGGCCTTTTCCTTTGGCCCATGTATAAATTCAGGATCTCGCATGGGTGATTCAAATATAGCGCTAAATTTATTTCTGGCAGAAGATAGCAGTATTACCAATGATTTAGCAAGAAAATTAATTAAAATAAATCATTCTAGGCAACAAGAAGAAGATAGAATCATCCAATCAGCAGTACAGTTGATTGATAAGATGGATATACATGGTTCTAGTTGTATTTTTGTAGGCTCTCAGGATTGGATGGCTGGAATTGTTGGAATTATTGCAGGGAGAATAAAAGATAATTATGCAAAACCTGCACTTATTTATGCAATTGATAAAAATACTGGTATTGCCACATGCTCTGGGAGATCAATTGACAGTGTCAATATTGGAGATATTATTATTGGAGCCAAACAAAAGGGCTTAATATTAAAAGGTGGAGGACATGCTATGGCTGTGGGTTTTTCTTTTGATATCACAAAAAAAGATGATATTTTTAATTTTTTTAATGATAAAATAAGTCAAAAGATAACAAATAATGCACAAACTGAAAGCAGTATCGTTATAGATGATATTATAAGTTTAAAGGCTGTCAATATTGAATTTGCAGAAAATATCCAGAATATGCAGCCATTCGGGATTGATTTTAGTGAGCCTATGTTTATGTTAAATAATGTACAAATAACTTATGTAAGGCAAATAGGTGAAAATAAGAATCATATAATGGTAGAGTTAAATGATGGATTTAATGCGAAAGCCAAAGCATTTTGTTATAAATGTTTACCAGGGAAATTAGGAGATACTTTAATTAAAAAAGAAGGTGAAAGGGTTGATTTAGTAGTGGCATTAAAAGTAAGTGTTTATCAAGCAAAACTACAAACAAATCTAGTTATCCGCGATATTGGGTAACTATTGCCAAAAAATATGCCTAATAATTACAAGGTATAAGCTAGAAATTAATAGTGTGAACTTATCAAAGGTTACAAGCTGAACAACTTAATTGTTGATTAAACTTTGGGGAAACGCTTTTAAAGTGCTCCTAATCAGAGATATATTAGAATTTTCTATTCTGTTCCCAATGCCAAGCAGTTTTAATTATATCTTCTATATTTTTATATTTAGCTGTCCAACCAAGTATTGATTTTGCTTTATCTGATAGGGCATAAAGCATTGCAGGATCTCCAAGCCTTCTAGCAACGTATTCAACAGGCAATTTCTTACCTGTTACTTTTTCAGTTGCCGTTATTATTTCCCTTACAGATACTGGATTATTATTTCCTAAATTTATACAACCACTAAATTTATCAAGATTTTCTAAAGCTAATCGATGAGCTACAGCTAAATCTTCAACATGTACGTAATCTCTTAAGCATGTACCGTCATGTGTATCATAATCTTGACCAAACACTCTAAGAACATCACGCTTTCCAACTAAAACCTCCATAATAATAGGCAACAAATTAAGCGCTATAGTGGAACCAAGCTCACCATCACTATCACAACCTGCAGCATTGAAATAGCGCAGTGCAATATATTTTAAGGAGTATGCTCTAGCATAGTCAGCTAACACTTTTTCTATGATTAATTTAGTTTGACCGTAAGGATTTATAGGACATTGTGGATGCTTTTCATCTATTGGTAAATATTCTGGGTTGCCATAAGTTGCAGCACTAGAAGAGAAAATTAATTTCTTAACACCATAGTGCATCATTACTTCTAAAAGATTAAGGGTACCATTAACATTATTAAAATAATACTTTTCAGGATTACTAACACTTTCACCAACCTGTATTGCCGCTGCAAAATGTATAACAGCGTTTATTTTATAAGTATTAAAAATATTATGTAATGATGATTTATCTAAGATATCTGCTTTTACAAAAGTAGCATTCTTTACAGCTTTTTCTGTACCTGTGGATAAATTATCAGCAACAACAACTTTGTAGCAATTGTTAAATAAATGTTTTACAGTATGCGAGCCTATATAACCAGCTCCACCAACTACCAAAATTGTATCTTTCAACTAATTTAACTCCTAATTTTCTATCCCTATAGCATCTAAATTCTAAATACTAATAATTTTAAAGTCAATAATAATTCTCATGAGGGGTACAATAATTATTTACACTGATTATATGTAATCAATAAATATAAGACTTTTTACCCATATAAGAATATAAAATGTAAACCAGAATCTAAATTTTGTTCTTCAGGAGTTTAATATCGCCACCAATGAAACTTCTATCAGAAAGTTTACAGGCCTCAAATACAGAACCACTGCCCATGGCAGGGTCTAATACTAAGTCATTTTTTTCCGATACAGTTTCTATTAATAACTTTTGTAAGTGGACTGGTTTAGAGTGAGGATGTAATTTTGTTATTACATGCTCTTTTATAATATTAGGAATTTTTCTACTTTTCCAAATTCCTTTGGCCTTTGTGGGTTTTTTTTGAGTAACTAACAAAAATTCACACTTATTCCTAGTTCTATAACCCATCCCTATTCTATGCTTTTCCCATACTATCAAATCCACAATTGATAAATCAGTATTTTCAAACCAATGGGATGACCCATTACACAGATGAAACTTATCTATCCATAAAAACAAATGACCTGAGGGTTTTAATACTCTTGCTATTTCAGCTATAAATTGACTTATTAATGTATCGTCCATTTGTTTTAGAGAAGAGCGTCTTTTTTCCTTTAATTGTCCTTCATTACCGTAACTCATTTTATCTAAAATTCCCCTATATTGAGGATCAAAAAATGATACTGTAATAATATTATCAGCTATTTTAGATAACAAAGATAAGCCGTCCATCTCTTGTGGAGTATTTATTAGCTCAAATAAAACTTGATTGATTTTAGTCACATCCATAAGCATATTAAAAATTAAATTTTTATATTCTAGACTGAATCAAAGATTGTGTATATAACAAATTGATTAAGAAGTTCCTATTATTTACAATTGTACTAAATAATAGTACAATTGTGTCAATATTAATTTTGATACAATAAATATGGATAGAAAAATAATAAAAGTTTTAGGCTTAGACTCTGAAACTTTTTTGCAAAATTTAATTACTAATGATATAGCTCTTACTAAAGAGAAACCTATCTATTGTTGTTTGCTAACTCCTAAGGGAAGATATCAGTACGATTTTTTTCTCATAAAAATTGAGGATTATTTTTTAATTGATATATATCATATTTTTGCAGAAGGGTTAATACAGTTACTTAACTACCGTAAACTAATGGCACGTGTTACCATTACTATACAAAATAACTTGAACGTCTATCTAAGTAAAGTCCCTGTTCAGGAAGAGGGAATAATTTCCTATATTGATCCACGCTTATTAGAACTGGGATATCGTCTTATTTGTCAAGATTTTTCAGGAGAAATAGTAGCAAAAGAAGATTACAATAAATTACGATTTCAGTACGTTATTCCAGAAGGAGCAGATTTTATAGCCACAAAAACTATCCCCATAGAATACGGAATGGATGAACTAAATGCCATCTCTTATAACAAGGGTTGCTATTTAGGACAAGAATTTACCATGTCTGCCAAACACAGGCTACAGATTAGAAAAAGGCTCGTAGGAGCTTACTCCACAGAACCTCTAGCAGTAGGCAATATTATTACCAATATCAACAATGAAGAAGTAGGTGAGGTAATGGCCGTCTTAGATAAACAATCTATGATACTATTTAAAATGAAACATCTTAATGACCAACTATTTTACAATAATATTGTTGTAAATATCCACGTACCAGAGTGGATGAAAATTTATTCACTAGATTAACTACTTGTTTAATGTTATTTTTTTGATAAATTCATTAATATCTCCACTAACACTATCAAATAAATCTAATTTTTGCTCAGCTAATGTTTTTCCACTCTTAAGCAAATTATCTAAAGGATTAAGATATATCTCTTCTCCTAATTTTCTACCTTGTAAGCCAGCCTTAGCAATTTCAAGCAACTCTCTTGCTATATTCAGTAATTTAACTTGTCTAATTTCAGCATTTAAAGCTTTAGTAATAACTTCATACCTTAATGTTTTAAGGTCACTATAAGTCCACTTACTTATTAAATTATAAGCATTCTCAAGAGCATTATCATCGTACAATAACCCTGTGAATAATGCAGGTAAGGTAAGTAAATAATCAGCATCCGGACAATCAGCTAAGCGGGTTTCAAGATATGTTTTTAGTCTTACATCTGGAAAAAGAGTAGAAAGATGAAATGCAAAATCTTCTATGGTTGGAGTAATACCAGGAAATTTATATTTTCCAGTCATATATTCCTTAAAGGTAATATGAGGAATCTCTATATATTCTAAGTTTCTATATAAGCAGTACATAGGTATCATAATAGCGTAATCAACATATTTTTCTATGGTGAACTCCCCATTAATAACGAAATCCAAAATGCCAGAGCGAGCATTATCAGTATCATGCCACACTCTTACTCTACGGGTAAGATCACTGCTTTTTTTAGCTGCCTCAAGAGGGGAATTGGCAAACATAGCAGCAATAAGGGGCTGCAAAGCCATGGATACTCTCATTTTCTTTTTTAGATCGCTTTCATTAGAAAAATCTAGGTTGCTTTGTAATGTACAAGTTTGACGCATCATTTTAATGCCTTCACTACCAACTTTTGGCATGTAGGAATTCATAATTTTGTAGCGTTCCTTAGGCATTAAAGGAAGAGTTGCAGCATCATTTTTAGGATTAAATCCTAAAAAAAACATACCAATTTCATTTTTATTTAGTATTGGCAGTAATTCAGTAAAATATTCTTCTAAATGTCTATTTAGTTCGTGTATATCTTTTGCTGGGATAGATGAAAATTCAAATTGACCTGCAGGTTCAAGGGATATTGAGCCTATATTACTATTTAGTCCTATTGTTAGATTTTTTTCCTCTATATTTGACCACTTTTTTTGATTAAAATCCCTTAAAACTGCTAATATTGAAGGATTTTGTAACCCATCATCATGACGATAGGGAAGAGGGGAGTAATCTTTTTTATTATAAAGAAAGCTTTCAAATTCAACGCCAACCCTATGATTTGCTTTTGTTTTGAATCCAGATTCTATATACTCTACAAGCTCATTTTTGTTTGTTATTATGTTTTTCACGGATAATCCTTATAAAATATTCAACAGATATGCAACAAGTAGTTATTATTTTTAAAAATTGCAACTTATAATTTGAAAATAAATTAAAGCAGCTATACATGCTGTTTCTGCCCTCAAAGTATTACCATTAAAATGAATTGGTATAACGTTTGCAGAGTTTTTTAATAATATGGCTTCCTCTGGAGAAAATCCACCTTCTGCACCAATTAAAAATATAGGATCTTTAATTGCCATATGATTTTTAAGGTATGCACTTAATGTAATATCAGTTTGTTGCTCGTATGCCCAAAATATTGTTGCATCTTGATATTCTTCTAAGAAGTTTTTTAAAGATAAAGGTGGAAGAAAGGTAGGAATATCAAGTCTGCCGCACTGCTGAGAGGATGAGATAAGTTTTTGTTTAACTTTATAGGGTTCTATTGGTTTATTATTGCTATAGGCTGTTAATACATTACTTAATGTATTAACACCAAGTTCACATGCTTTTTCAAAAACAATATCGGTTGCTTCTTTTTTTAGGGGTGCAAAGGCTAAATGTAAATTAAAATTACTTTTTTCATAAGATCTTATTTTTTCTATGGTTATAGCCTTTAATGATTTTTTTTCTATGCTGATAATTTTAACTAAAAATTCTCCATCTCTTTCATTAAATAAAGTTAGATAATCATTGTCTTTAGCACGTAAGACTTTAATTATATGATGAAAAATATCAGCATCAAGTGTAAGTATTTGCGTAGGTGACAAATTACTACAGTGATAAAATCGTGATTTTATTTTATAATCTTTTTTGTTCAACATGTTTTTATTTTGCAAAGATCCGATTCTAAGTTAGAATTAAGGGAGAGTTTAGCACAGTAATGAAATAAAATGAATCATGGATTTTAAAAATATATGTTAAAAAGTATTTCTCCATATTTACGTTTAGGTAGATTAAATAACCTTTTAGGAGCATTGCTACTATTGCTACCAGCCTATCTATCTTTAGAATTGAATTATAATTCTGCAAATACAAGTATTTATCAATTAATCTATTATTATTTTATTTTTTTGATAGGATCAGTTTTAATGAGATCCTTTGGTTGTGTAATAAACGATATGGCAGATGTGGAGTTCGATAAGAAAGTTGCTAGAACTAAAAATAGACCTTTAGCTGCTGGAGAAATAAATTATCGCCAAGCTTTATATTTTTTAGTGACTTTAGGATGTTTTTCCTTAGTATTACTATTGTCTTTAAATTTTTTTGCACAAATAATTGCTTTAATATCATTAATTTTTGTAATTATTTACCCATTCAGTAAAAGATATACTAATTATCCCCAATTGGTGCTGGGATTTACATTTAATTGGGGTGTTTTATTGGCTGATGCTGTAATGAACAGAAGTATTTCTACAAATTCTATTTTACTTTATATTGCTTGTATCTTGTGGACTTTAGCATATGATACTATATACTCTTATCAGGATTATGAGGATGATAAGAAGGCTAATGTTAAATCATTACCTATGATATTAGGAAGTAAGCCACATTTATTAATCAATTCAACGTACGTTGCTATGTTTTTTATCATACTTTATTTAGCATTAACTAATGGATTTAGTGTGTATTTTTATATATTATTTTTACCCATGGTGTGTGGTTTATTTTATCAGCTCAGTAAATTAAGTTATAAATCTGCTAGGCAATGTGGTATATTTTTTAAATACAATGTTTATTTTGGCGTCTTTTTATGGATTGCCTTTCTTATTGCCTAAAAACTTTTCTGGGAATTAATAATGAAAAATCTTAGGGATTTTATAAATAAATTAGAAAAAATGAATGAATTAATTCATTTGCATGAACCCATCAGTACTTATTTGGAGCTAACAGAAATTCAAACTCGCCTTTTGGCTAAAAATGGACCGGCTTTACTTTGTCATAATGTGTTAAATAAAGATGGCAGCACTAATAAACATAAAGTGTTGATCAATTTATTTGGTAGTAAAAGCAGATTTAATATAGGACTTGGTAAAAATTCAGAAGAAATAAAGGAGCTGGCAGAATTATTAGCTTTTTTAAAAAGTCCTAAACCACCCAAGAATTTACGAGATGCTTTTAATTATCTACCAATAATAAAAAAAGTTATTAATATGTCGCCAAACATATTAAAACATGGATCTTCCCAGGAAGTTGTTTACAGAAATGATGAGGTAGATCTTGATGGTTTGCCAATTCAGTACTGTTGGCCAGGTGAGCCAGCTGCATTAATCACTTGGGGAATAACAATAACTCATGGGCCCTCTTATGCCGCTCTAAATACTAAGGAAGAAGATATTGATGATTATAATCTTGGTATTTATAGGATGCAGAAGATTTCTAAAAATAAGCTCATCATGCGTTGGCTAGCCCATAGAGGAGGGGCTCAGCAGTTTTTACGTTGGAAAAAAAAATTCCCTACGCAAGATATGCCCTGTTGTGTTGCTATAGGTGTTGATCCTGCTCTTACAATAGCTGCTGTTACTCCTGTGCCTGATAACTTATCAGAGTACAAATTTGCAGGACTTTTAGCTAATAAGAAAATAGATTTAGTAAAAGCTAAAAGTAATGATATACTTGTGCCTGCACATGCTGAAATTATTCTTGAGGGTTTTATTTCTCTGAATGAGGTAGCAAAAGAAGGTCCCTATGGTGATCATACTGGTTATTATAATGAAGTAGAAGACTTTCCCGTTTTTAATGTTACTGCAATTACGACAAGATCTGAGCCAATTTATTTATCCACGTTCACAGCACGACCGCCTGATGAACCTTCTATTTTAGCAGAATGTTTAAATGATATATTTATTCCATTTATTAAACAACAGTTCCCAGAAATAGAAGATTTTTATTTGCCACCGGACGCTTGCTCCTATAGAATGGCTTTTGTTTCCATAAAAAAAACCTATGCAGGGCAATCAAAGAGAATAATGATGGGTGTTTGGTCATATTTACGGCAGTTTATGTATACTAAATTTATAGTAATTGTAGATCATGATATTAACGTTAGAAGTATGTCTGATATTATTTGGGCCATTTCAACTAATGTTGATCCTGCACGTGATACTATGACTATAGAAAATACACCAATTGATTATCTTGATTTTGCCTCTCCTGTATCTGGATTGGGATCAAAAATGGGAATAGATGCAACTACAAAAATTTATCCTGAAACCACAAGAGAGTGGGGAAGAAAAATAATTATGGATAAAAATATTATAGAGTCAGTTGACAAGCTTTGGGAGCATTTAAACAAACAATATACTATATAAGCTTAAGAGTACTTATTTACATTATTGCAAAAAGGAGAAAAAAGATTATTATAATAATGCGCAATTTACAAATAATGCAAGAGTTAAAACAGTATGAGTAAATATAAAACACTAGGATTATCTTCTAGGGCTTGGCCTTTTGTGGAGGCTGTTAAATTGCTTAAAAAGATAGGTAATACAGTACCAAACAAAGGTTATGTGCTTTTTGAAACAGGTTATGGTCCCTCTGGCTTGCCTCATATAGGTACCTTTGGCGAGGTTGCTAGAACCAGTATGATTATGTATGCATTTCAACAAGTATCAGATATCCCTGTTAAATTAATCGCCTTTTCTGATGATTTAGATGGATTTAGAAAAGTACCAACCAATGTGCCTAATCAGGCTATGCTTGCTAATTACATTGGTATGCCACTTACTAAAGTAAAGGATCCCTTTGGTTTATATAATAGTTTTGGTGAGCATAATAATGCTAAATTAATGGAATTTCTTGATAAATTTGGCTTTGAATACGATTTTTTTAGTGCAACTAAATGCTATCAAAGCGGAATGTTTGATAATGCTTTATTAAATATTTTGCAAAATTATGAAAAAATCGTAGATGTTATCTTACCAACACTAGGCAATGAAAGACAACAAACTTATTCACCATTTTTACCCATATGCCCTAAAACAGGCAAAGTATTGCAAGCAGAGGTTATAAATCATAATCTTGCAGATGGCACTATAACTTATATTAATGAGGATTCTGAACATGTAACTACCAAAGTAACAGCAGGAGCTTGTAAACTACAGTGGAAGGTTGATTGGGCAATGCGTTGGTATGCTTTGGATGTTGATTATGAAATGTCTGGAAAAGATTTAATTCCCTCAGTACAGTTGTCTTCTAAAATCTGCACCATTCTTGGTAAAAATCCTCCGCAATCTTTAACTTATGAGTTATTTTTAGATAAAACTGGTGAAAAAATATCTAAATCTAAAGGAAATGGATTATCCATAGAAGAGTGGCTACATTATGGTAATCAGGAAAGCCTTGCTTACTACATGTATCAGAAACCTCAGACTGCTAAGAGACTTTATTTTGATATGATCCCTAAAAGCATAGATGATTGGTTGCTATCTCTTAGCAAGTATCCTTTGCTTAGTGATGCTGAGAAGGTTGAGAGTCCTATTTTATTTATTCATAAGGATAATCCACCTGAAAATTTGGAAGAAATAAGTTTTTCTTTGTTGATTAATTTGATCTCTGTTCTTAATAATACTGATAAGCAATTATTATTGCAGTTTGTAGGTCGTTATAAGAATCTTAATGAGGTTACTTATAAAATTGTTGATAATCTTCTAGATTACGTTATTAACTATTATGATGATTTTGTAAAACCTACTTTATCTTATAAAGTTTTAAATCAGCAGGAAAAGGATTACTTAAATTTATTACTACATGAATTAGAAAATATTCCTAGGGAAGCATCTGGTGCTGAGGTGCAAAGAGTTGTTTATAGTGTAGGTAAGCAAACAAATATGGAATTAAGAGAGTGGTTTAAACTGCTTTATTCCACTTTACTTGGACAGGAAGATGGTCCTCGTATGGGTAATTTTTTTGTTTTATATGGCATTTCTAACTCGCTTACCTTAATCAGAAATGCTATTAGTAGAGTTTAATTTTATATTATAAATAAGCTGGAGAGATATTATGGTAAAAGATTCAATTTGGGATAGCAAGTTAGTAGAAAGGTTAAAAGAACTATATCTTGAAAGAGATATGAGCACTGTAAGTATAGCTAAAGCGCTTGGTGTTACTAAAAATTCTATTATTGGAAAAATACATAGATTACGTCTTAATGAGCTTAAAGAAGTAAAAGGATTAGAAGATAAACCTATATCTAATGTTATTATAAAAACTCCTGAGAAAAAAGCTGTTGTTGCTAAGGGACAGCACAAACTTTCAGACATAGAGTTCAATATGTGTGTTTGGCCATATGGTGAAGATGAATTTACCTTTTGTGGTCAAGAAACTGTTGTTGGTAAAAGTTATTGTAAGGAGCATCTGGATTTAGTTTATTTAACTTCTAAAAAAGTAAGTAAGAAAAAATATGCAGCCATTGATGAGCATGTTGGTGAAGAAGAGGAAGATATTGAAGAAATTGAAGAAGAAATAGTTGTGTAGGAATCTTTTTGATGTCTTGTAATTTGAACTCATTCAATATAGCAAAGCTTTTTACTAAGTTTGATCAGGCTTATTATACAAGAATATATGCTCCTTTGCCAATTAATCATTTTAATTATCAACTGATTGGCTATATAAATTATCAATCCTTGCAGATTTTAAGAAATCATTTTTCTTCTAGCTTTTATTTTTATGCTAATAACTTATATTTACAAAATTATTATAATAATGCACAAGCTATCTCTAATTTATTTGATGAAATTCTTCATGAATTTGAGCTTATTAAACTTCTTAGCAGGCGTAATGAATATATTGCTGTTAAAAATAATAATAATGAGATTCTTTTTAAAGTAGATAGATCTTTAGTTCCAATATTTGGTTTTAAATCACACGGTATACATTTAAATGCTTACTTTACAGAGAATAATCAGAAATACATGTGGATTACTCGCAGAGCTATCCATAAAAATGATGGCGGTAAGTTAGATAATTTAGTTGCTGGCGCTATACCTTATAACTTGACTCCTGTTGATACTTTATTTAAAGAGGCATATGAGGAGGCAGGAATACCAAAAAATATGCTTCTAAATGCATTATATTTAGGCGGTTTATCATATAAAATAGAAAAATATTCTGGATTAAGGCATGACTTCGTTCATATATTTAATGTGGAATTACCAGCAACATTTATTCCAAAATCTATAGATGATGAGGTCGCAGAGTTTATAAAAGTTCCCTTTAATAAGTTATCCTCTTTAGTGATTGATAGTTTCTCAGAGTTTAAATATAACAGTGGCTTGGTTATAATCTATTTTCTTCATATACATAAGATGTTAAAAGATGAGGATTCAAAAATATTTATTGACTTATTTACTAAGTTAACTGCATAATTGATTAGATGCACAACTTATTGGTGCTTCCTTTTTTACTATAGTGTTCTTGGGTTATAGTGATTTTGAATTTAATTTCACCGTTCTGCGGAGTATTGGATGAAAAGGTTATTTGTCTTATTTTTGCTATTTTATAGCTGTACTCTAGAGGCTAACAGCGTAGAGAATAGTGAGGGTTATACTATTGTTAGAAAATCCATGGATATGTGGAGGGGTCAGGAATCTTCAATTTCTAGCTTAACTATGAAAGTTATCAGGCCTAATCGGATAGAGAGTATGTCTTTAAAGGCGTGGTCTAAGGGTGATAGCAAGTCAGTTTCAAAGTTTGTTGCGCCTGCGAAGTATGATGGTCAGGCTATTCTTGTACTGGGCGATTCAATGTGGACTTACAGTCCAAAATCGAGGCGGAGTATTAAGATATCAAGCTCTATGAAGTCTAAGCCTTGGATGGGGTCTGATATGTCCTATGATGATATCGCTGTTTCTTTAGAATCACTTTTACAGTACACATATGGATTAACTAAATCTACTAAGGATGGAGAAGCTATTTATATAGTTGAGGCTATTCCTTTAAGGAATGCTCCAATTGTATGGGGTAAGGAGGTTATTTATATTAGGGTAATTGATAATGCTATGTTGGCCAAAGAGTTTTATGATCAAGGCGGTAAAATGATTAGGCGTTTTGACGCTCTTAGTATTGGATATTATAAAAATGATAAATCCAAGCCAATTATGAAGCATATGCGGGTAACTAATTTAGAAAAAGATGGTTATTTTACAGAATTTATAATTGATGATACTCAGTTTAACGTTGAAATAAATGACGCTATATTTAGCTTAGCTAATTTAGAGCGTTCTTAAAAGGTTACTATGTATGGAATTTTGTTCACAATTGCTTTAAGAAATATTTTAAGAAGACGTTTGCAGACATTTTTGTTAGGCATTATGATAGCTCTAAGTACTTTTACTTTATTTGCTATGGTTGGAGTTCAAAGTGGCGCCTATAAACTTATAGAAGATTCTTATACTCAGGTATTTAATGGTGATATACAAATCAGAAATGCTTTGTATGAAGATATTGAAGATTTTGATAAACTCTTACCCACCTCTGATATTGTTATAGCCGAGCAACTAATGGATGATTTTCAAAATACTAAAGTATTTCATACAAGAAGATATATCCATTTTGCTTTAGGTGAATATATGGATAAAAATTATAATTTCACTCTTGTTGGAATAAAGCCACAGCAAGAAAAATATACTTCTAAAATTTTTGATAGTATTCAGAGTGGTTTCTATTTAGATGAGAATAGTTATAATGATATTCTTATCGGATCTGATTTAGCAAATTATTTTGGGGTATCTTTAGGCAGCGAAATAGTATTAATGACTATGGATATTTATGATAGTTTTGTTATAGATGTATTTAAGGTAAAGGGTATTTATAAAACTGGGGATGGATTTTTAGATAAATCTGCTGCTTTTATTCATGCTAATTACTTTATGGATAATATTGTATATTCTAACAATAATATATCAAATGTAACTATAAAGTTATTAAATTCTAATTATAGAGCTGATTTACTGAGAGCTTTGCAAGATAAATTACCATCTAATAGCGTTGCTATGTCTTGGGATCAAGTGCTACCAGAAATCAAGCAAACCATACAGTTTCAATTTAGTGTTAGTATGACATTTTATATTTTATTTGTAATTTTAATAGCATTTAGTCTTTTAAATGCCATGATGCTTGCTACTGTAAAAAGAATGCCAGAATTTGGCATATACTTTGCTCTAGGATTAGATAATAAAAATTTTAAATGGATATTATTTTTTGAAAATTTCATACTATGTACTATTTTTGTTACTATAGGAGTTGTTTTGGGATTATGTTTTGTGTTTTATTTTTCTAGCTATGGCATTCCGCTTCCTGCTCTTACAGAGGATAAAGAAAGGCCTTTAACTTTACTTGGTAATATGCTTTATCCTAATCCTAAGGATCCATTATTATTTGTGGGACCTGCGTTAGTTTATATTTCTTGTTTATTATCAATTATTCCTCCTGTATTAAAATTAATGCGCTCTAATCCTGTGCAAGCAATAACTTCGGTATGATTTTGATGTTGAAAAACTTATGGATAGTGTGTAGGATAGCTTATCTTAGTGTTTTTAGTAATTGGTCTAAAAACAAAGTTATCGTCTCTATTATGGCAATTTCTTTTGCTTTAATTCAAGTGCTTCTCTCTATTTCTGAAGGATTTGGCTTGCAGGTCAAAAATTTTGCTTTAGATTCTCTTGTTGGTCATATGAAAATAATGACTCCTCAGTATAAAAAAGATAACTCTATAAAAAACAGTTTTTTTATAGAAGAGGAAGTATTAAATAAAATAAGAGCTATTGATGGTGTTAGGGGAGTAACTAAAAGAATACTAATTCCTGCTGTCATTAAAAGTGAACGTAATATTAAAAATGCTATTTTAGTTGGTATAGATATTAATAATGAAAAGGATTTATCATTCATAGGGAAAGAGTATGGGTATACTAAATTCTCAGATATATTACAGGGTGATAATATATTAATTGGAGAAAAATTGCTTGCTAAACTTGCAACTAATATTTCTTATAAGGTTGTTTTATCTGGGCAAAATTTCCATGGTAAACTGCTAGAAAAAGCTTATTTTACAAAAGATATTTTTCATTCTAATTTACCCTCTGTCGAGAATATTTATATTTTTGCTAATATTATATATCTTGCAGATGTTTACTCTCTTAATAATAGAATAACTGAAGTGTCTATCTTACTATATAATGATCAGCATATGGATAGTATATATAAAGAGATAGCTACGCTTATTCCATCGGGTACTGTTCTTTATCAATGGAAAAATCTAATGCCTTTTCTAAGCAACTGGTTAGAAATGATGTATATCAATATTCTCGTATTTTTTGCGGTAGTATTTTTTGCTGCTATTATTCCACTTGCTAACACATTACTGATTTCTGTATTAGAGAGAACCTATCAATTTGGCATATTACAGGCACTTGGTCTCAAAAAAACATATTTAGCTCTTTTAATTATCATCGAAGCTAAAATTATTTTATTTATTGGTATTCTAATTGGTACGCTTATGGGTCTTTTAATTTCCTATCTGCTTCAATACAGTGGTATTGATATTACTCCTTTTGCCAAAGGAGCAGCAAATTTGGGCTTAGGATCCACTATTTATCCAAAAATAAATATTATAAATACTTTATATATGGCATTTATAATGTATTTATTAGGAGTTATTTCTAGTATTTATCCTGCTTTCAGGAGTGCGTTATATTCCCCTACAAAAGCCTTAACAAAAAGGACTTAACAAAATGAGCCTTATAGAAATTCAAAATATAACAAAAATTTATAAACAAGCCAAACTTCAGCATTATGCGCTTAGGGAGATATCCCTTAATATTAATAGCGGTAAAATGATAGTTTTCTCTGGACCCTCTGGCTCTGGCAAAACAACTCTTCTTAATATTATAGGCTCTTTAGATAGTCCAACAGAGGGCAATATTATTATCAATGGTAATAATATTACAACTATGACTAGCTCACAGCTGGCAGATTTTAGATTGCATAATTTAGGTTTTATTTTTCAATCTTATAACTTGTTTAACGTCTTAAATGCTATTGAAAATGTAAGTTTGCCTTTGCAGTTAAAAGGACTTTCAAAACGTAAAGCTCTATCTCTTGCTGCTGAAGCTCTTAGTGATGTTGGATTGCAAGATTTTGCTAAAAGAAAACCCAATGAGCTCTCAGGGGGCCAACAGCAAAGAGTTGCCGTTGCAAGAGCTTTAGTTGGTAAGCCTACTTTGATCCTGGGTGATGAGCCAACTGCTAATCTAGATAGCGCTAATTCTTTAGCACTAATTCAGCTAATGAAAAATATGAAGGATAAATATAATACAACAATTATATTATCCTCTCACGATTTTAGTGTTATCAACACAGCAGAAATAAATATCAAGCTTAAAGATGGTTCCATATTACAATAATGCAAGTAACTTTCAAGATAAATGTAAGCTTAGCATTTATTTTATTCAATCTACTGTTTCTATTATATTCATCCAAACTACTATATGCAGAAGTTACTGTTTCTAACTCAACTGCACTCTCTTATAATGATAGTACGATCAATACAATTAGAGCAGATAATCGTTTGATTGCTAATTATACTAACTCAGCTAAAATTAAAGGAGAAATACATCTTTTAACTAGTGTATCTAATGAAAGAAAATCATTATTAAAAATTCCTACAAATTTGATTGTAAAAGATGATAGTACAAATTTATTTAGGCTTTATAATGATTTTACCTTTGCTGATAACGGTATTTTAATTAATAAAATTGATAGAGCTTATCTTAGTTTGTTTGATCAAAACTATGAGCTTACATTTGGTAGAACAACTTTAACTTGGAGCAGAGGAAGAATATTCCACGTTACAGATTTTTTTAATCCGCAAACACCAGGATTTTATGACGCTGACTATAAAGTAGGAACAGATTTATTGTATTATAATTTTTCTTTAAATAATAATAATAATTTTTCTTTTGTTATTAATCCCAAAAGAGATTTAATAGAAAAAAATCTCACAGTAGAAGATAGTACATTTGCCATTAAATATTTATATTCTAGCAGTAAAAATGATTTAAGCATAATAACAGCACAATACCTTGCAGATTACATGCTAGGGGGAGGGTTCTCTTCTGATTTTATTGCTAGTTCAGTAATAAGGTCAGATATAGCAATATGGTTGCCAGAGTACGATAGAAATATGAAAAAAACTATGTTAATGCTTGCAGTAGAAAAATCAGATTATATATTTGATATACCTAGTACATACTTTATAGAGTATTTCCATAATAAGTTTGGAAGTGAACCTAATAAGCCTATTAATCCAAGTATGCTAAAACGTCTTAAAAACAATGATATATATATCATAGGACAACATTACTTAGCCTTAGGGATAATTAATGAAATCACTCCATATACAACCTTTAATTATTCCAATATTATTTCTTTACATGACTTTAGCTCATTTAATATGTTAGGATTAAATTATGCTTGGAATCAGCAATTTGACCTTAGCTTAAGTTTATTTATTCCCATAGGAAGGAAAGGAGAAGAGTTTGGAACTATTTGCAATAATGGGCTTAAGAGTTGTTATAAACAAAAAGGGCAGATTATTATTGCAGTAAAATACTTTTTTGATAAAATACGATAATTAAAAAGCCTCCCGATTTTTTTAAAAGAGAGGCTTTTGGGGAATTTTAATTATCTTGAATAGAAAGCCACAACGATTGTTGGTTCCATTTGTATGGCATAAGGAACTTCTTCTAGTTTTGGTAAGTTTAATAACTTTCCTTCCATTTTGTCGTGGTCAACTTCTACGTAAGGAGGAACTTCTCTTTCTGAGCTATTAATAGCTTCAAGCACACATGCCAACTCCTTAGATTTAGATCTAACTGCAATAACATCACCCACTTTTACTAAATAAGAAGGTATATTTACTTTTTTAGAGTTTACTGTAATATGTCCGTGGTTTACAAACTGCCTTGCCGCAAACATTGTGGGAACAAATTTCATTCTATAAACTACACAATCTAATCTTGATTCTAATAACCCTATAACAGTCTGAGAAGTATCACCATCTCTTCTATTAGCTTCATTAAAGTATCTTCTAAACTGTCTTTCACCTATATTGGCGTAGTAACCTTTCAATTTTTGTTTAGCTATTAACTGTTTACAGTAGTCGGTCATTCTTCTAGGTTTATCACCGTGTTCTCCTGGACGAGTAGTTCTTTTGTTATATGGTGATTTAGCTCTACCCCATAAATTTACTCCTAGACTTCTGTCTATTTTGTACTTTGCATTATGTCTTTTAGTCATTTTGATCCACTATTTTATTTTTCATCAATATTGTCCTGATAGTCTCTTTTTAGCCAGCGCAAAAAAGGGCGGATTGTTACCAATCACTTTCTCTGGAATAGGAATAATTATCATATAAAATATCAATTAAGTCAAATTTATATTAATAGCATATTGTTTTTTTACTGTATAATTATCTTTTGTAAGGAGAATAATTATGAATAAATATGTATATAGGTGTAAAGTTGGGTTGTTAATAGTAATGCTTTCTTTTGGTGTTTTTGCTAATGAGAATACTTCATCTATAATTATTTCAGGAAGTAATCACTTAGAGCTTATTATTAAGAATGGTGATCAGTGTACTATGAGAATAAACAATATTAGCTTAACTATTACAAAAAATCAAGATTATGATTCCACGACATTTGATGATTGTTTAGAAGCAAAATCAGCAGTTGATGATTTTTTGGACACATTATTTGAATATGGTAATATCCATCCTAATAACAATAAAGTTATTATAAATAGTACAAAGAATACTTGCAGTATAAAGCTTAATAATGAACCTAAAGTTACTTACCATCATAATAAAGATACCATTGATTACATGGGTTGTAGTATACTAGAGACTAGTATGAACATGCTAATTGAATTACTACAGTAAACTTGTAATATAACAATATTTAGGGGGAGGGGGATATTTATGAGATTAAAGATAATTATTTTGGTGATGATTTTTTTTAGTATTACTATGTATGCAAGTGAGGAGGTTAATAAGGTTAGTGAAAATCTTGATAATGAAATTATTTCTCTGGTGAAAGGAAAACTTTTGTCTGATACTGCCTCCATGGCGGTTGTGATTCAAAAAGATGGAGAAACTAAATATATGAAGGCTTTTGGCTATGCCTATTATAAAGATTTTAATAAATTGGTAGAGAATCCTGTTGAAATTACTACAGAAAGCTTATTTGATTTAGCTTCAATTACTAAAATTATGGGAACCACAGTAGCAATTAAGATTTTAATTAGCGAAAATAAATTACAACTGCACGACAGTGTGTCTAAGTATTTAAGAGAATTTAAGAGAAAAGATAAAAAGCATATAAGGATATATGATCTGCTAACTCATACTTCTGGCTTGCCAGCTTGGAGACCCTTATATATTCATGTTAATAAGAGATCTGATATAGTAAAATATATAGCAAAGGAAAAGTTAGAGTATAAAACTGGTGAAAAAGTAGTTTATTCAGATCTGGGATTTATTACTTTGGGTTTTATTATAGAGAAAATAACAGGGCAAAGGATTGATGATTTTTTGCGTAAAAAAATCTATCAACCTCTTGCCATGCATGATACTGGTTATCTAACACAGGGTAAGCAAAAAAGCAAAGCAGTTGCCACAGAGTGGGGTAATTTTTGGGAAAAAAAACTTTTAGATGAAGGTATATTTGGCACTAAAGAAAAATCTACAGATTTTACAAAATGGCGTGAGTACACAATTATTGGAGAAGTTAATGATGGTAATACTTATTACGCTATGAATTCTGTATCAGCCCATGCTGGGTTATTTTCTTCACCAAAAGATATGACAAAACTAATCCAATTACTGCTTAATAAGGGGACTTATGGTGATATTACTTTATATAAACAAGAACTGGCAGATATTTTTACTAAAGGCATCTCTTTTCCAGATAACTCACAAAGAGCGTTAGGTTTTGATTATTCAAAGGATTATATGGGTAAAAAAAGACCAAAAGATACATATGGTCATACCGGATTTACAGGCATATGTTTAAGTTTAAATAATCAAGCTAATTTGGGTATCATGATTTTTACTAACAGACAGAATGTTGGTATTAATAATACTGGAACATATACTTCCCCAACAAAAATGTGCTCAGATATTATGGACGCTATTTATAAAGAATATAAATTATAAATATTGTGACTGATGTATTTTAAAGAGTGATGTTTCGCTATGTGAAATGGTGAAGGTTTTTATAAAACCATAAGAAAATAAGATCTTTAGGAAGAAATGTATAGTGAGCGAGGAAGAGAGATTTGGAAAGAGCGGAGAGCAAGAGGAGAAATGGTTCAGTGGAAATAAGCTTCAAAGAAGCACTTGGGAACTAAGTAGATAAGTAGAAAAATGTTTCACGGGAAACAAGCTTCAAAGAGGCAGAGAGAAATAAGGAACTAATGGATATAGAGGTATACGTGTTTTAATTTTCCACTATATTCATTATTTTGAATTGTTTTGTTGCTAGTACTAAGAAGGTAGAATGTTTTCAGCGTTAATAATCCTGTTCCCCGTAATGAGAAGTGTAATGAGACAAAATATAGTGGGAAAATGTAACTATATTATAATACAAAAACAGCTTCAAAACTCCCAAAATACAATATGTATTACCATTATAAATGGCTCAAAATTAACTTTTACATAATACATCGCTAAACAAGTACTTTCAAGGGGAGTAGTTATTTTTTCATAAAAAATAAAACAGACAACATTGTAAAAATATTATTTTATAAAAATGGTTTATAAAGTGCAGAAAATAAAAATGAAAAGAAAAATTTAGAAATTATTTAAAAATAAGAAAAAACATACACTATTTTATAGTGATTCTTAAAAAATTGTCTCCTTATTAATTACTAACAAGTAGAGCAAGTTATATTAGCCAGGTTTGTTATGTATGATTAATTGTTGTTTAGGATTTGCAATTAATAAATAATATTTACAACAATTGCAGCTAATTTTCACATCAATGGTTGATTGTTTATGTTATTTTCAAATAGTTTTTTATTGCATCTAATATTACTATATTTTTTATAATTAAATCTCTTTGTAATTAATTACAAAAAGTAAAGATGATTATATAAATATTGGTAGAGTTATTTATTAGTAAGTATTAAAAAAGTACAATATTATCTTTATTTACATAATTAATTATTTCTTCTTATTTAATTTGTCTCGTTACACTATTTTTGTACTTATTTTTTATATATTACAATGAGTGTTGTGAAGCTTACCAAGATTTAAACTTTGTAGTTACCTTATGAAAGGGATTCCTCTTCAAATACTAGATAATTGAGATCGGCGAATTATATAGTAAAATTAACTATGCTACGCTACAACTGTTAGTATGATGACTGTGGTGACCCCAACGAGATTTGAACTCGTGTTTACGCCGTGAAAGGGCGTCGTCCTAGACCACTAGACGATGGGGTCTGAAAATGATGTAAAAAATCAAAATCAACTATTCTACCGTACAACTATACTTCATAAAAAATCACTTTGCAACTATTTTTTAGGTAGTTATATACTTTACTAAGGTAAATAATTTATATACTTTATATATAGAGGGTTTGGGAGTATGAATTTATGTTAAAATAAAACTCCTTATTTATAGGGGGGCAGTTGTGAATATGATTAAAAGAGGAGCTAAATTAGCACTAGAGTTAATATAAAAAATAAATGAAAATATATCAATACAAGACGAAGCTCAATTATATACTGATACATCTTCGTTATACAAAGGTTATAAAAATAGAAAAACTCTAACCCATACTATTAAAAGTAATTACACACTCACAATTGAGGCTACTTTTTCGATATTTAAACTGAACACATCATAAAATAAGTGAGAAATATTGATCAAATTATATAAATGTGTTTACTTTTAGATTTAATAATAGAATAGAAAGTAAAACTAATTTAGCTTTACTTTTCTATGTTTGGTAAGAAGGAACTAGTACGCTAAATCTAATTATTATTTTATAGTGTGTTTTATTCATCTTATTGAGTAGATTGTTTTAGAACCGCACCCATATACTAACTATTAAGAATATTCCAAAATTTTTGCCTCTTATTATAGGCAGAAGAGATTTTTTCATCTAACAATTTCATTGTGTGTTCATCATAAATAGGTAATTTTATTTTTAACCACCTTTTATATATTGTAGACAGAGTAGTATCCATAAATATTAAATTTTCTAATTGTTCTTTTACTTCTTAATAGAGCTAATAAATTATTTTTTGTGATATGGTATCTATTTTTTTCATCCAAAACTCTAAAAAATTGTAATTCTTTTGTATATATATGAATTGAGCTCTTTTTTATATACAAAACCAACATCGCCAATTCTATAGCTACCTCTCCTAACAAATACAATATCTTTCTCTTGTAATTTTCTTTCTTTCCATTTTAATCGTTCATATTCAACTTTTGGTATACTATCCATTTCATTTATATTTATTTCTAAATTAACAATATCTTTTACCCTTACATAAGGGTATTTACCTTTTCCTATAAAATGAGAAGCTGGAGAACCATGACCTTCAAGGGATTTTATAATCTTTTTAGAAATTAAGTTTTCAATAGTAATAAAGTTTTCTTTATTAAGGTTACTTAATTCAAAATAATATCTAGGGATGTAAATATCTTCGTCTATAATACGGCTTTGTTCAATTTTTTTTATAAAATGATTGTTAAAATTATTTTGTTCTAATAATTTTATTACAGAGGGTACATCATCGGCAACCTCATCTGTAATCATATTTTTATCATAATCAAAAATATATTTGATATTACCTTGTGCTGTATGCCCTATTTCTTTAAGATGAATCATTTTTATTAAATTTTAATTAGTATTGCTGTCTTCCTTTTGTAAAATAATCGCAACACATTTTGCATTATTAAAAGGTCTAAAAGTATCGTGTGGCAAATCTATTATTGATATAATTTTATTATTTTTAAAAAATAAATCTCTAAATTTTTTATATGTTGGAGCGTGAAACACAACTTCTGATAAAATAATACCAAGAATACCTTTTGGCTTTACTAAATCTAAAGCTCTTTGTAAAAATGCAATGTCTACTTTAGAAGAAAAATATTGTGATTTAAAATCATTTTCAATAGAGATCTCTTTTCCAAATGGAGGATTTGTAAGAACTAAATCAAAAAATTGTAAATTGATATTATGTGACTCTAATATCTTTAGTGTTGATAAGCTATTTAATATTTTTATACCAGACTTGCCGTCTCCAATAACTGCCATATATGATTTACAAAACTTAGCAAGAAAATCATCTTTTTCTATACCAAAAAATTTTTTCATTGCATAATTTTTTTGCTCTTCTTGTTTTGCTAAATTACTAATATTTTTCCAAACAAATAACATAGATTTAATCAGGAAGCCTCCACTAGCACAAGCAGGGTCTATTATTTTATGTTGTTTTTGTGGTTTTATTATATCTACCATAAGTTTAATAATATTTTTAGGTGTGAAAAATTGACCTTTTTCTCCTTTTAATGAATATCCAACTATGCTCTCAAAAGCATCTGATAAGGCATTTCTAGTTGAATCTGTTAATGAATATATTTGTAGTTGCGACACACTGCATACGACAAAGATTTATCAGTAAGAGTTTTTTCATCTTTAAATGAAAAAACCTCATCATATTTATTTTTTACTTGCTCAAATATATTTTTTATCCTTGTGGCTGTTTTTTATCATCATCCTGATTTGCATAAAACTTATAATATTCATCACTAGGTGTAAATTTTTCAATATATACTTTACACAAAACAACATTAATTATTTCTTTAGCAATATTTTCATCTCTAGTTATTCCTATCTCTGAACTGGCTAAATAAGCCCTTATTTTCCTAAATATTATCTGAAGATTAGTAGCTTTAATAAGATCTTTCTTTAAAATTTGCTCTGAAACATCAGTAAAGTGTTTTTTAGGTATATTGTTTTTTTCAATATAATTAATTTTACTGTTCTTAATAATTTTTTTTTATCTTGTATCTGCACCATTTGTCCAAACACCCCACGTAACATCGCTTTCACAATCCATTTAATTTTTTAATTGACTAAAACCTTCTTTATAATCTGTTTTTTTGTCGCAACAAAAATTTTAGAAATCCCATTTTCTTGAATTGCAATATCAACTGGTAATGAAGCACTTGTATCTGATGGACTTTTCTTTACGAAATATTCTAAAGCAATATCCTCAATTTTATAGCCATAATCATTTATTAAAACTTTTATATATACTTGTTGTACTATCTCTTCTGGAGTTTCTTTAAGTTTCCTATTTGATATAATATCTAACATTCTAATAAACTGCTAATATTTTTCGATACATTTGACCTTTTTATAAAAAATTTTATTAAAATTCAAAATCAATCCCTTAGTCAAGCATATAATTACCATTTTTTATACTTTAGTTTTAAATGGCTTACTACTTATATTTATCTTTCAGGTAATAAACGATTAAAAACAATTCCAAGTATTGTTGCTATAAATAATCCAGATATTTGAAATGTGTCGCTTATTTTTAGAGAATCGATAAATATACCTGATATTAAAATTATTGCTGGCACAACTAGATTCTTATAATTATTAAAATCTACCTGTGCTTCTATTAATACCTTTATACCAATTGTAGCAATTAATCCGAATAATATCATTGATATGCCTCCCATAACAGGAGTAGGCATGCTTTGTAACAGTGCAATTAATTTTCCACAAAATGCTAGAACAATGGTCATAACAGCAGCAATTCTAATGATTTTTGGATCATATACTTTTGTTGCAGCAAGAACACCAGTATTTTCAGCATATGTAGTATTAGGTGGCCCACCTAAAAATCCAGCTACACACGTAGCTAACCCATCACCTAGTAAAGTTCTATGTAATCCGGGATTCTTAATGAAATCCTTACCAACCACAGATCCATTTGTTTGTATATCTCCTATATGCTCAGAAAATGTTACAAATGCCAAGGGGGCAACAATAAATATTACTGTAAAATTAAATTCTGGCATTGTAAAGAAAATATCTTCAGTATGTGTGCTAATTGTAATCCATGGACTATTTATTACTGCAGAAACATCAATTAAGCCAATGTAAAACGAACAAAGATAACCGATAGATATGGCAACTAAAATAGGCATAAATCTAAAAAATGATTTTTGTAAAAATGATACTCCAACCATGCTTATTAATGTAATTAAAGCTATCATCATATGATCATATTCAATTTTATCTGCACTGTAGCCACTCATAGCAAGAGCTATGGGGGAAAGCTTTAATCCAATTGCTATAATTATTGGGCCTATTACTATTGGAGGAAAATATCTCCTTACAACTTTATAAGATATATATTTTAATAAAATTGAAATTATTACATATAGTAATCCAGCAACTATGACACCACCCTTTAAATAAGCAATATCATAATTTTTTAAACTTAAAATTATTGCAGGTATAAAGGCAAAAGATGAACCTAAAAACACAGGAACTATGCCTTTGCTACATAGATGAAAAATTAAAGTTCCAATGCCTGCACATAGTAGGGCTATTGATGTATCAAGACCTGTTATATATGGAACTAAAACAGTAGATCCAAACATTGCTAAAACATGCTGTATGCCAAGAATATATTTTTTAAACATCATACTCTCTTTATTTTAAAAAGTATTAAAAATCCTATCTCCAGCGTCACCAAGACCAGGAACTATATAGCCCATGTTGTTCAGATGTTCATCAAATCCTGCTGAATATATTAGTGACGTAGGATGATTTCTTAATATATTATCAAGGGCTTTAGGAGTTGTGAGAATAGATATTATAATTATATTTTTAACATCTTTAGATTTTAAATAATCCAATGTATGAACTAATGTATTTCCAGTGGCTAACATAGGATCTAAAATTAAAGCTGTTTCATCTTTTGCAATGTCTGGAATGTTTTTATAATATTCATTGGTTTTCAGAGTGGTTTCATCTCTACTAACTCCCATAAAACCTACTTTAGCATCTGGTAAAAGCTTTTGCAGAGGAGCCATCATCGATAAGCCAGCGCGAATAATTGGAATTAAAGTTACTGGATTAACCTTAATTCCTTTGTAAATTGCCATCGGAGTTTCAACGATTTTTTCTTTAAATTTTAAATTCTTTAGTGCTTCTGAGGCCACTAATAACGTAACTTCCTCTAGTAGTTCTCGAAACTCCTTCGGTAGAGTTTCTTTATCTCTCATCAGAGTAAGTTTATGAGTTACCAACGGATGATACTCCAAACAAACAAAATTTTTACTTATTATACCTTTATTCTGAATCATAATACTACCGCGTAAAATATGTTTGTCTTTCATTATAATATATAATGCACATTATAACAAAAAATATTTTATAACATTACATTATTCTGATTTTAAAATTATAATAATTCAATTACAATAGTAGATAATCATAATTAAGTAGAAATAATATAATAATAAAAATATAAGTGATGTTATGAAAATAGTTATAGGAAGTGATCATAGAGGATTTACTCTTAAAGAGTTTGTTAAAACAAAATTACCTAATAACTACACCTACTATGATGTTGGTTGTTATTCAGTTGAATCAGCAGATTATCCAATAATATCTTCAGAATTGGCAAAAAAAATGGCTCTATTGCAGCTTGATTCTAAGGATAAAGTATTTGGAATTTTAATTTGTGGGTCTGGAGTTGGAATTAGTATCGCAGTAAATAAATTTCAGCATATTAGAGGCGCTTTGGTATATAATAAAAATATAGCTTTTTCTGCAAGACAGCATAATAACGCTAATGTCATATGTTTGCCTGCAGATTATATCTCTTTAGATGACGCTTTATCATTTATAAATATTTTTTTGCATGAAGAATTTGAGGGTGGTAGACATAAAAATAGAGTCGATCAAATTTCCAAACTTTGCTAGTTGATTTTTATAAGGAGATTATCAATGAATAATAATAAATTCTTTACAAATAACCTACTTGATGCAGACCCAGAAGTTAATGCATTAATAATGCAAGAATTGCAAAGACAACAAAATACAATTGAATTAATTGCTTCAGAAAATATTGTCTCTAAAGCAACTTTAGAGGCGGTTGGTAGCGTACTTACTAATAAATATGCAGAAGGATATCCGGCAAAAAGGTACTATGGAGGGTGTGAAGTTGTTGATAAAATTGAAAATATTGCCATTGCAAGGGTTTGTGAATTATTTAATGTGAAATATGCCAATGTGCAACCTCATTCAGGCTCACAAGCTAATATGGCAGTGTATTTAGCTTTGCTACAGCCGGGGGATAGTATTTTAGGCATGGATTTAAATACAGGGGGGCATCTTACCCATGGAGCTAAAGTATCTTTTTCTGGTAAATTATTTAATGCTTTCCATTATGGTGTAAATGAAAAAACTATGCTGATTGATTATGATGATGTTCACACTATAGCTCTTAAGCATAAGCCAAAAATAATCATTGCAGGAGGTAGTTCTTATCCTAGGGTAATCGATTTTAAAAAATTTAGAGAAATAGCTGATTCTGTTGGTGCATATTTGATGGTAGATATGGCACATTTTGCTGGTCTTGTTGCTGGAGGTATCTTCCCCTCTCCAGTGGATCATGCTCACGTTATAACCTCAACCACTCATAAAACATTGCGTGGGGCTAGGGGAGGGCTTATACTAAGCAATGATCAGGATATAATGAAAAAAATTAATTCCACAGTATTTCCTGGTATTCAAGGAGGACCTCTTTTGCATAGCATAGCTGGTAAAGCTGTTGCTTTTAAAGAAGCTTTGTCTGAAAACTATAAACATTATACCAAAACTATTGTTGAAAATGCCAAATTTATGGCACAAGAATTTCAGTTGGCTGGATTCCATATAATTTCTGGTGGCACAGATTGTCATTTGTTTTTAGTGGATGTTAGTAATTTAGGCATTAATGGTAAAGTAGCAGAAACCATCCTTGATAGTGTTTCAATAACTTGTAATAAAAACTCTATACCTTTTGATAAACTACCTCCAAGTAAAACCTCAGGCATTAGAGTTGGCACTCCAGCTATTACCACCAGAGGCTTTGGATTTAATGAAATAAAAAAAACAGTTGAACTAATTACACTTGTTTTAAAAAATATCGATCCACTTAATGAAGCACTTGATAAAAACCTAGTAGATAAAGTACAAGCTGATGTACATATTTTATGTGCAAAATTTCCCATATATAACTAGGATTATATAATGATATTAAATAAGGCAATAAAAAATCAGTTTTCCATGTCTTCCCGTGAGATATCTAGACTGATTGCCATTATGACTGTTTATATGTTAAAATACGAACATCAAAATAGGGATGATGTTATTAATTATCTTATTGAGGAAAACATATGGTACGCCGATATTAGTGATGAGGGATTATTTCCAGAAGTTGATAGGAAGTTTTTAACAAAACTGGTAGAAGGTGTTGATATAGTTGCTAATAAAATACACGTTTTATTAGCAAGCAACATAGTTAATAAAAGAATATCGCTTGATACTTTAGATAGGCTTTTACTAAGTATTCTAGAGTGTGCTGTGTTTGAGTTGATAGAAAATAAATTAGATAAAAACATTATTATTTCTCAATATACATTTTTAACTAGTTGTTTTTTTGATAGTAAAGAAATTTCTATGATTAATGGTATTCTTGGTAGTGTGGCAACTGTTGCAAACACAAAGTAGGAAAATTTAATTTGTTAAAAGAATTTGATATTATTTATAATCATTTTCATAAATTGGTTTCTAAGAAAGAGTCACTTAATTTGCAAGATGATTGTGCAATTATTACATCTAACAAACAAATAGTTATCAACGTTGATACAATTGTTGAAGAAGAGCATTTTTTTTCAGAGGATCCTGCCAAGTCCATTGCTCATAAGTTAATTGCAGTGAATTTATCTGATATAGCTTCAATGGGAGCTATACCTAAATATTGGAGTCTTGCTATTACTATTCCAAAAAATAGACTTGTAAATCTATTATGGATAGAAAATTTCTGTGCTAAAATAGCAGAATTACAGGATCAGTATCAATTTTTTTTAATTGCTGGTGACACAACCTTTACTGAGGGGAAATTAACTTTAAGTGCAAATTTTTTTGCTGAAGTTGCTAAAAATAAAATTCCTTTACAAAAAACCAAAGCAACACCAGGAGATTTACTTTGTATTGCTGGATATATTGGTGATTCTTTCTGGGGATTGGAATTATTAAAACATCAATATAATAAAGGTGGGCAATCTTTTAAGTTTTTAGCACAAAAAGATAAAAATTATTTAATAGAGAAATATCAATACCCAGATATTTATACTAATCTAGGAATTACCTTACTTGATTTTGCAAACTCAGCCACTGATATTTCTGATGGTTTTTGGTCAGATATGGAAAAACTATGTAAATTTTCTTCTGTAGTAGGGCGTATAGATCTATCAGAGATGATTTTTTCACCCGTTGTAAATAAAATTATAAATAAATACGGGGATAAGGCAATATTGCAATCCATATGTGCAGGCGATGATTACGTTTTAGCTTTTTCTATTACAAAAGAAAAATTAGCAGAATTAAAAAAAATTCTTGATAAAAAATATTTTATTCAGGAAATAGGAGTAGTTATTTCTGCGGCTCTAAACACAGATGAGTTCCTTGAGGTATATCATAATAATCATAAAATAACTAATATCAAGATTAAAGGTTATAATTATTAATTCTACAGCACTAAAAAGCCTAACTTGATGATCAAATTAATAAGCTCACTCTATTGGAAGTAAGGCAACTTATATTATCTTTGGTCGATTTAAAAATATTATTAGCGGAATATTAATTTTTTTTCCTTACTAATAAAGGCTCTGTATAAATATTTTATTTAAAGTATCTTTCTTTAAGCATGGGCAATTGAAATGAGGATATTTTAGAATAGTTAGGATATAATTTTTCCATTTCTTTTATGTATTCTTCAGCAGTATTTGATTTTGCTATAGATTTTTTTGCTATCCTAATATACTCTAAATTTAATTTTAGTACAGATTGAAATCCAGTTACGGCCTCATGTCCTAAGAAAGCATGTTGATAATCATTCATTTTTTGTAAATCTATAACTGCTTCTTCATATTTATCAAAATCATACATTAAGAGATGTTTTGTTGCCAACAAGTCACCACTAAATACTGCTTGATAACTTTTCAACATAAATACCGTAACGTCATCTGCTCCATGTGTTGCTGGATAGGAGGCTGTATCATAAATCACATTATCAAAAGTAATAGAAGAATTTATAATCTTTGTAGGTAATTGCATGGTTTCAGGTATTTCTGCTACTCCCATATTTTGCAATAGGATAAGATCATTGCCATATCTTTTTTTGATGCTATTTATAGTTTCCACAGCAGCATAACTTGCGATATCTTTGAATACTTCAAGACCCATATAATGATCTGGATGTGAGTGAGTTATTAGCACTGCAACTATCTTTTTATTAAGTTTTTCTGCGTACTCTCTTACTTCTCTTGCGTTTTCCAATGTAGCTTGTACATCTATAATCACAATCGCATTCTTACTTTCTATTATATGACTGTTAACATTAAATAGATCAGAAGATCTGTAAGTATGTACTGTTATTGGCTGTTTTTTCCCAGATAAATTGGTTATTTCCACTACGCCTTTTTTAAGGCTAATATCATTGGCAAAAGAAATATTAGGAAAAAATAAGAAGACAAGGAAGTAAAAAAATATAATCGATGATATTTTTATCAGATAATTATTTTTTTTTTGCATAAGAACTCCTATTATTTTTATGATGTTTAATATTTGCCGTACTTACTTTTTAATATTCTTCGCTGGGTTTCTTCATTTGTTTTATTTGTTAAATAGCTTGGATATAGTTTTTGCATTTCATTAATATAAGAATCAGCTTTATCTTCTCTCCCCAGTACTCTTTTAGCTTTTGAGAGATATACTAAAGTATTATCTAATGCCTTATTAACATTAACCATTTCCTCATGACTATTTAAAAGATCTATATATCCGGCTGCTATTTTTTTAAAATCTTGTAAAGCTTCTTCATATTTCACGTAATTATAGATTACAAGATGACGATTCAATAAAATTAAATTACTTGCAATTACTAATTTATAATCTTTCAATAATATAACTGTACTATCTTCATTATAAGTGTCTGGATAAGATATGGTTTCATATTTAACACCATCTATTTTAAAATTAGAATTCAGTTTGTTTGCTGGAAGAACTACATTAATAGGCATATTAGATATATTATTATCTTTAATATATTTTATTAACTTAGCAGATTTTTTAGATATTTGACTAATTGTAGAATTGCTAGCATATGTAGGGTGATTTTTAAATATGGATAATCCCATATAATTACTAGAAAGTGAATTGGTTATAATTACTGCTTCTATTGTTTTGTTTAATTTCTTAGCATAATAATAAACTTCATCAGCGTCTCTTAAATTAGATTGAACATCAATTATAACTAATGATTTATAAGTTTCAATAATATGTGTATTTACTCCATTATTTGATCTATAAGTGTGTATAAGAATAGCCTGATCATCTGTATATACATCATCAATAAATTTACCGAGCTTATATGTTGTAAGAAATCCGTTTGTCATTTTGATAGTGGCAGCAAAAGAGGATAGCGAATAAAATAAAGCCAGAGGTAGAATTAATAAAACACACAGTCTAAAAAAAATGTTTAAAATCATTGCTTTTACCTAGTATATACTAATATAGTATATATAATAGCACAAAATTAATTCTAATTAAAGATGTTAATTTTGCCGAACTTATATATTGTAAGAAATCCGTTTGTTATTTTGACAGTGGCAGCAAAAAAGGATAGTGAATAAAATAAAGCCAGAGGTAGAATTAATAAAACACAATTTAAAAACAATGCTTAAAATCATTGCTTTTACCTAGTATATACTAATATAGTAATATAATAGCACAAAATTAATTCTAATTAAAGATGTTAATTTGTTTTAAATCGGAATGGTGGTATTTTGTTTTTTTCACACTATCTAGTGTTCTTTTAGTATTAATAGGTATGGAATTATTTCTATTTGATTGATCAAGTACTGTTATTTTATATAGAATATTATCATTAAAAGCCAAGATTATTATTTTAGAATCAATAATAGTTTTGTTCATAAGACGCAAAGGCTTATTAGAGTTTTCATAGATATAATACCAAGTGTTTTCAGAAAAACTACCATAGAATGTTGGAAACCCTATCATATTTTCCACTTCTTTTTTTGTAAGACCAATTTTCATTTTTTCAAGTGTATTGGGGAATATATAGTTTCCTTCAGTTCTAAAATGATTACCACAAGAACATAGAGAAACAAATACTAGGATGCTAATTATATATTTAATATACTTCATCATTCATATGTTACTTAATTATTTCATTTTTCATTGCACTGGAAACACAATAAATCTATCAATGTAGTTAAGATTATATTATAATAATTCAAATACTAACAAATAAATACATAAATTAAAAGTAAATAGTGATTTTAGATGCTTATAGCATTTAACTAAAATTGTTAATTATTATGTAATACTTACTTAATTATATTTTAGATAGTAATATTTCAAAAAATTATATTTGATAAAATAAAGTTGCAAACTTGAGATTAATCATATATAAATTGTGTGTCATCTTTTTTTTGTTTGTGGTATATTCAAGCGGATAGGTCTTGGTGAATAAGTTAAAGGATTAAATAGGAGTATAAATAAATGGCAGTTCCTAAGAAGAAAACATCTAAATCGAAAAGAAATATGAGAAGATCTCATATGGCTCTTGGAGGAAATTCGTTTGTTGAAAATAAAAAGACTGGTAATTTGCATAGACCGCACCACGTTGATTTAAATACTGGAATGTATAGGGATATGCATGTTATCAAAATAAACAATGAAGAAAGCGATCAATCTTAACTGTAGTTGGGTGGATCTATGAGAGTTACAATTTCTTTAGATGCTATGGGTGGAGATAGAGCACCTCTTATAGTTATCGAAGGAGCTAGTTTGGCTCTTAAGAAAAATAGAAATATTTATTTTAAAATATTTGGCGACGAAAAAAAAGTTCTTCCTATTATAAAGAAATTTTCTAATTTAAATGGTAATTATGAATTTTATCATACTAGTACTGTGATTAGTAGTGATGACAAGCCAGCGGTTGCATTACGCCAAGGGAGATCAAGCTCTATGCGTTTAGCCATAGATTGTGTTAAACATGGTCATGCTGATGCTGTGGTGTCAGCGGGTAATACTGGTGCGTTAATGGCAATTTCTAAATTTGTTTTTAATACTATTAATGGTATAGATAGACCAGCAATTGCTACACCTATACCAACAAAAAAAAATAGCTGTGTCCTTCTTGATTTAGGTGCAAATGCTGAGTCTTCGGCTGAGCAACTTTTTCAGTTTGCTATAATGGGAGATTCTTATGCAAAAGCATTACTTGGTATTTCTAAACCAAGAGTTGGGTTACTTAATATTGGTTCAGAAGCTCTAAAGGGTAATAAGCTTGTACAGGAGACTGCTGAATTATTGCTAGCTACTAAACGTATATATTATACTGGATTTGCAGAAGGTAATGATATTTTCAGTGGTGATTTTGACGTTATAGTGACTGATGGATTTACTGGCAATATTGCTCTTAAAGTTCTTGAGGGATCTATGAGTTTTATTAAGTATAAATTAATTGGTACTTTTACAAAAAAATATGTTGCTTCTTTTGGTTTAGTGTTATTGCTATTATTTTCTTTTTTTAGCATACGTAAAACTTACGGAGAAATTGATCCTAGGAGATATAATGGTGCTATGTTGTTGGGATTGGATGGCATTAGTGTTAAGAGTCATGGTGGAGCTGATAGAAAATCCTTTGCTAATGCGATTGATGTGGCGTATAGGCTTGTGGTAAATCATGTTAATAGTAAAATAAAAGAAGAGTTAGCTGATAGATCATAGCTAGGTTATTTTGTTTTTATTTTTATGGAGAAAATTAGTGTTATTTTCTAAATTAGTTTCTACGGGCTCGTATTTACCAAAAAAAATTCTTACCAATGATGATTTGTCCAAAATAGTGGACACTAGTGATGAATGGATAGTAAGTATGACAGGTATCAAGAAGCGTCATATTGTGGCTGAAAATGAAATGACTTCTGATCTTGCTACAGCTGCAGCTGTGGCTGCAATGAAAAAAGCTAATCTTCAAGCATCTGATATTGACGCGATAATAGTTGCAACAACAACTCCAGATTTAACTTTCCCATCAACAGCTTCCATTGTGCAAAAAAAACTTGGTAATACAAACGCATTTGCTTTTGATTTACAAGCAGTTTGTTCAGGTTTCATTTATGCTCTTAGTGTGGCCGATTCTCTTGTAAGAGCTGGCAGAGCAGCAACTGTATTAGTTATTGGAGCAGAAGCGTTTTCAAAGATAGTGGATTGGAGCGATCGTAATACTTGTGTGCTTTTTGGTGATGGTGCTGGTGCGGTAATTTTACAATCAACTATACTTGATCCTTCAAAGGATGCTAATTCTGGAATTATTGCGGTTGAGCTTTTTAGTGATGGCAGTCATGTGGATCATCTTAAAACAACCGGTGGTGTTTGCCATGGTGAAATTGGAAAAGTCATTATGAACGGCAGTGAGGTTTTTAAGTACGCCGTTAATAATATGGTTTCAGTAGCAGAGTACATACTTAAAAAAAACTCTTTGCAAAAATCAGATTTAAATTGGTTAGTACCGCATCAAGCAAATATAAGAATTATTCAGGCTATGGGGAAAAAGCTAGATTTACCCAATAATAGGGTAATTGTAACAGTTGATCAGCACGGTAATACATCAGCAGCTTCTGTTCCTTTAGCTCTTGATTATGCTTTTAAAGAAAATAAATTTAAAAAAGGCGATTTAGTGCTTCTAGAAGCCATGGGTGGTGGTTTCACATGGGGTGCTGGACTATTAAGAATTTAGTTACACATGTAAACCGCATTTTAGAGACAGTTTAACTTTATATAAGTTAATGTTGTATTACAGTTTCAACAAGTAACTAAAAATTGTGTTTTTTCTTATTATTATGGGAGCAATAATAATAAAGATAGCTATAAAGCAAGATAGTTACCAGTAAACAGTAGACAGATCTCCATTTAAAAATAGAAAAATTTGCAGTAAGCTAGGGCATAGCTGTAAAAAAATAAACTAAAAGGAAGATTAACAAGGTTTTTACAGTTATCTATTTACTAAAAAATCTGAAAATATTAGGAGAATTATAAAAATATAGCATTTAATTTATAGGACAAATTGAATGGCGAATGTAGTAGAACAGAGCTTATAACCGAAGTAACTTTACTTGGGTGTCTATACAAAAATCAACAAAAAACAGCTAAAATTTCTGTTTTTTAAATAGAGATTAAAGCATAAGTAAATAAGCACTTATAAGTGGAATATCTATTTTTTGTAAAGTAATTAAATATAGCTTAAATGTTTTGAAAAATAATTATTTAAAGCATATTTTTAAAATAGCATAAAAATGAAAAGAAAATTGACACGATGTTTATGTTGATTCTTTAAAAAAGATCTCCTTGCTATTACTAATAAAGTGACCAAGCAATATTTATGATTAATTGTTCGCAATATTTGGAATCAATAAATAAGATTTATAATGATTACACATAATTTTTATATTAAGGATTTTGTTATAAATATCCACTGCAAATGGTTTTTTATTACAGTTTTTACGTCTAAATCAGTATCTTTTTTCATGATTTTTAAATTCAATAAATACAATACCTATTATAGGTTAGCACAATTGAATATCCGTAGGTAATTTATTATTAATTATTTAGCATTGCCTTAAACAGTTAAAGCTGATGTTTTAGTAGGATTGGGATTGATGGAAGTGTGTTATTTTTATAGTTTTTTATTCAGATAGAGTGAGAATGAAATAAAGAAATCAAATTATCATAGCCAATATTACTTGCAACTGCTATATTATAAGTTAATATTGCTTTTGTAGTAACATATACAATAGTAGTAAGTGCTATTATTACTAGTTATTTGCTTATCTGTGGCAAATAATAAGATAATCCAACAAGCATCTTGGGCTTGTTTTTCTAGTTGTAATCTATAATTATCATAAATAGTTACTTTGTCAGAAATATAATCACCCAAAGTAGTAAATTTATAACCGCTTATATTAAGCTCAGGAAGTAGTGCATTTATATTTATTATGATGAGAAATACACTTTATTATTTATTTTGCTAGATAATCATATACAATGGCTATATAGACACATCAATAAATGGTGTTATTTGTAATACCATTATTATATGTTCCAGCTCCTGAGTTTGAACCATCATATTTTAAAAATAAACTTAGCAATTTTACTTAAGTATTCAGTTGTTATTGCATAAGCACATATAGTGATATTAGCTAACTGCCTACCTGAATAATAATTTAAATACAGTTTGAAATTTTTCATAGAGAATTTAGGTGCTACAAATAAAGAAAAAAATAACTGAGGATCATTTGATTCATTTGTAAATAATCTACTAAAAGCAGTAAAGCGTGATAAACTAAACATAATCCTTATAATAAATAAAATTTTGCTCATTTTTATTTCCACAATTTTATATTAATAACAGTATATTCGCAGTATATATAATGCTCTCTAGAGGTGTTATCAAGTATATATTGTTAAATAATCAGTTATTTTTTTGATGTGTTTTGTTGAGCGCCTTAGAGTAATTAAAATGCTTTTTATATTTATAAGTGTATGCAGTTTTCTCTTGATATCAAATTAGTAATAGAGAATTTGCTTGTTAAAATAGTTATTACTTTGGTGGCTAATTTTTTAATTCATTGGATATAAGAATACCTTTAATTTACATTAAAGGTATTCTTATAGGATGACTACTTATTATAAACTTCAATATAACTACTTTGTAGCTCTTTAGCCATTTCTTCAGGAGAATCAGGGCGAGTATAACTATGATAGAAAGCATACTGTGCATGAGCCTCTTTCATATTTTGTAAATTGTTTACAGTGCAAATTTTTGCTGTTTCCAATACTCCCCCTTGTTTAGCAACATATAAAGCATAAGATTTAGCAAATAAATTGGAATATCTACAAAAATTCAACATATTTATTTGGTTTCCAAGCAACTGTGTAAACTCAGGTTCACTAATTATATTGCTGTTTTTTACCAAAAAAGCAGGTAAATCTTCTATAACATTAAAATAATTTTTCCCCTTATGAGAGCTAGTTTTTGTAAGTTTTACGATCATAGTCTGATTATTATTGGTTAGTTTAATAAAATCATCATAAATATTATCATATAATATTTTTAATTCTGCGGCAGTCCATTTATTTTCAGATATACAATCTGCAAAGCTTGAAAAAGATTTAGCTAAAGGATAGTTAGATTTACTGTAATTTCTAAGTTCAGCATTGGCATCTGCAAATAAATAAAGAGCTTTATCAACAAAACTACAAAAATCAGCTCTATTTTCTACATTTGCAATATAAGTTAAAAAATCCACTTCCATAAGTTTATTGCTAGCAAGCTTTTTTGGTATAACTTCACTTAGAATAAATAGATCTGGCTTGCCATCTATTTTCCCTACCTTGGGAGCTGGTGCATCTTTTTTATCTTCTGCAGCAGTAATAGATTCTTCAACATCAATAACTGCACCTGCGGTTTTTGTTGGATCATTTCCCTGTAGAGCTGCTTTTTCAAGTAGTTTTTCTTGTTTTTTTGCTAAAATTGTAAAATGTTTATCTTGTACATAAATATAATAAGGTAGCATTATAGTTATAATTACGAAAATAACCATATATATGGAAGCAAATAGGTTTGATTTAATTTTATTTGCAGAAGGCATACTAAATTTTTTTTCTACTTTTGTATCAGTGCTAGTAATATTGGGTTGAGCAGAAGGAGAGTTGTTTTCTAAGGCTCCTTCAGAAGTATCCACATTATTTCTGTTATTACGTCTTTCTCTATTTTGATTTCTTAATCTTCTTCTTCCTTCATTATTATTTTCTTCCATTTTCTCATCATTAACATAAGCATCATCATCATCAAGATCTGCTCTTCTTTGCCTACCTTGATTGGAAAAATTTCTATCTTGCCTTTCATTCATAAAAGATACTCTTCTTCTATCATCTTCTTGCATAGAAGAAGATCTAGGTCTTGATTGTTGATCATTATATCTTTCTTCTGGATTAAAATACTCTTCACGAGGATTATTATCCATAGTATTTGGTGATTTATGTTGTCTTTTAAAGCCATCATCTCTTCTTTTAGATACTCTAGTTTCCTTTCCACTAAAAGGTCTTTGTCTCATCACCATAATCTAACAATTCCCATTACAAATTTCATATACACGGCTCAACAAGAAACGAACTTGTTGTACTATGATTCTACATAAACAACAGAATATAGTCAAATTATTTTATAATAATTCATTCATAGCAGAATGCTTAAAGTATTAATATGATTTTTAATGCAATTAATTACAGAATATTTTTAATTTTTATAAATATTTATTGTATTTTTCAGATATTTTATATTCTCTAGGGATTGCTTTATAATCGACTCTTTTTTCAAATGTTTTTTAATTTTTTCTTGTATATTGGGAAATAAGCCAAAATTAATATTTGATGGTTGATAATTATTATTAAACGTTCCAGTGATATGATTAAGAATCGCACCTAAAGAGGATATTTGTGGTATTTTAAAATCAAGTTCCTTAAGCTTATTGATTATAAATATGGAACAAATAAGACCTGTAGCAGTACTTTCAACATAGCCCTCACAGCCAGTTATTTGACCTGCAAAAAAAATATTGGAATTATTTTTTAGCGACAAATTACTATTTAACACAGTTGGTGAGTTTATAAAAGTATTTTTATGGATAGAGCCAAGCTTAGCAAACTGAGCATTTTTAAGGGCAGGGATCATTTTCAAAACTCTTTTTTGCTCATTATATTTTAATTTTGTTTGAAATCCAACCATATTAAAAAGTGTTCCTTGTTGATTGTCTTGTCTTAATTGCACCACGGCAAAGGGTTGCTTATTTGTTACTGGATTTATTAAACCAACAGGTTTCATAGGACCAAATAAAAGAGTTTTCTCTCCTCGTTTGGCCATTATTTCTATTGGTAGACATCCTTCAAAATAGGGAATATCTTTTTCCCATTCTTGAAAATCCATGTATTCAGCGCTTATTAGGGCATTATAGAATTCTTTATATTCTTCCTCTGATAATTCACAATTTATATAATCTTTAGTATCAGATTTATCATATCTTGACTGTAACCATGCCTTTGAAAAATCTATAGATTCTCTATATATTATAGGAGCTATAGCATCAAAAAAATGCAATGAATTCTCGCCAACTAATTCAACAATTTCCTTACTAAGCACTTCCGAGGTTAATGGACCTGTAGCAATTACAACAATATTATTTTTTGCATGCTCTTCTATAGCGAAAAATTCCTGATAAATAACTTCAATGTTAGGATGATTTGTAATTGCATTACTTACTTCTTGAGAAAAAAGTATACGATCAACTGCTAAAGCTTCTCCAGCGGGGACTTTATGTTTATCAGCACAAGCAATTATAAGGGATTTTAACTCTCTTAATTCCTGATGCATAAGTCCAACAGCTGATGTTTTTAAGTTGCCACTACGAAATGAATTTGAACACACTAATTCAGCAAAATCATTGGAGCTATGTGCTGGACTTTTTTTATTTGGTTTCATTTCATAAAGTTTAACTTTTAGACCAAAATTTGCTAATTGATATGATAATTCACACCCTGCTAAGCCTGCACCTACAACAATAATTTGCTTATTTTGCATAATTTAATAAATTCCTTACTATTCCCATCTTTTTATAATATTGCTGTCCATATGAAAAAGATCCAGACATCTACCTACGGTATGACTTACAATATCATCGATAGATTTAGGTTTATTATAAAAAGCAGGCAGTGGAGGCATTATTATACCTCCACTTTCTGCTACTTGTCTCATTAAATTAATGTGACCAAGATGTAGGGGAGTTTCACGAAACAATAATACTAATTTTCTTCTTTCTTTTAAACAAACATCCGCTGCCCTAGCTATTAAATTATCATTATAGGAATTAGCAATGGCAGATAAGGTTTTTACAGAACATGGAGCAACTATCATGCCTCCACTAAGGAAGCTGCCTGAGGATATTGGAGCTGCTAGAGAATCAATAGGATAATAATGATCTGCCATTTTAATAAGGTCTTTAGGAGTGATATTTAATTCCTCTTTAGCTGTATAAAATCCCATTTGTGATACACTTAAAATAGTTTCAATCTTCAAAACTTTTAAAACTTCTAAAAGTTTTATAGAATATATTATTCCAGTAGCACCAGTTATTCCAACTATAATAGGCAATTTTTTCATATTAAATTTTTCCTAGTAATCGATTTTACACTTTTAAATTCCTCTTGCTATGCTATCATATTAAGGTAGGCTAAAGCAATAGGGTTAGGAGAATATAAATGTCTAGTATCGTCGTATTGGGAATGCAGTGGGGAGATGAGGGTAAGGGAAAGTTTGTCGATGTTGTGGCAGGGAAAGCCCATATGGTCGTAAGATTTCAAGGTGGTAACAATGCTGGGCATACCATTGTTATTGATAAGGAAAAATTTGTTTTTCATTTATTACCCTCTGGTGTCCTTTATGATCATGCAAAATGCATTATTTCCTCAGGTGTTGTAATTGATTTAAAAGTTTTACTTAAAGAAATAAGTATATTAGAAAGCAAAGGACACAGATCAAGTCATATTTATATCAGCGATAAAGCGCATTTAATTATGCCCTATCATATAATGTTAGATAAATTAAAAGAAGAACATAGCACAACTAAAATTGGCACTACTCAAAGAGGGATAGGACCAACTTATGCGGATAAAATCAACCGTGTTGGCATTAGGGTTTCCGATTTACTTGATTTTAATTTGTTTAAAGAAAAATTAAGAATTAATTTGGAAGAGAAAAATAAACTTTTTACAAAAATTTATAATGTAGAACCTTTGCAAGAAACAGAAATATTAGAAACATTTGCAGATTATGCAAAACAAATAACAAATAGGGTGATCGATTCTGAACATGAAATAAATAGTTGTTTAGATGAAAAAAAATTAGTGATTTTTGAAGGAGCTCAAGGATCTATGTTAGATATAGATTTTGGAACATATCCCTATGTCACCTCAAGTAGTCCTTCTATTGGAGGAGTATTAACTGGTACAGGAATTAATCACACTAAAATTAATAAAGTTGTAGGAATTTTTAAAGCATACTCAACCAGAGTAGGGGAAGGGCCTTTTGTTAGTGAACTACATGATGATATTGGAAGAAGAATTAGGGAAAAAGGTAACGAGTTTGGAGCAACTACAGGAAGAGCAAGACGCTGTGGTTATCTAGATTTAGTTGTTTTAAAAAGTGCCATTTCTAAAAATGCTGTTAGTGATCTTGTAATGACTAAGCTTGATATTTTAGCAAATTTAGAAGAAATACCTTTGTGTATTGCCTATAATATAGAAGGTAAAATAATAGAAAAAATTCCTACTAATTTAAATGAATTAACACAAGCTAGAGCAGTTTATAAAACTTTTAGAGGTTGGAATTCTGATATTAGTGGGATAAAAAACTTTGAAGAATTACCAAAAGAAGCACAAATATATATAGAATTCATAGAAGAGTATTTATCTACTAAAATAAGCATGATATCCGTAGGTCCTGAGCGCAATCAAAATATTTTTAGACATACAGTAATTTAAAAATGGGAGTATTAATACTCCCATTTCCAAAATTTACATTTCAAACTTATTTAGCTATAGTTCCACAAGCAAAACGTCCGCCACCACCACCAAGTACGGGAGTATCAGTATAATTATCACCACCTTCGTGAATTACCAATGAACGTCCTTTTACATCTTTTAAAGATAACATCTTTGTATGTACTGTTTGCTTAATAACCCCTTTACTGTTAGCTTTTAATAGAGGTAAATCTCCCTTATGACCTTCTCCTTTTGGTCCTGCATGTTTGCCAGTTTTATGCGGATCTAAATGACCACCTGCCGCTAAAGCCGGAATTAACTTACCATCTTTTTCCAATGCTGCACATGTGTTATTTTCATGAACATGAAAGCCGTGTTCCCCAGCACTGAAACCTTTAGCTTTAACCGTAAGCTTTAGACCTTTTTTAGAATCTTTTAGCGTTACTTTACCAAGTAATTCTTTAGTATCATTAACAGTAGCTTTATATAAATCAACAGTTACTGTATCCTTAGCTAATGAAGCATTAACTAGCAAAAAGTAACTCATAATAATTGTTAAGATTGACAATCTCATTTTAATCTCCCCTGTATTTGAAATGCATCCCTACTTGGAATACGCTGATTATTATGACATATTTTTTAATACATCTAAACTAATAATTTAATATATAATATATAATTGATGTAACCTGTTTATATGGAAAATAATAGAATTATGGAATACTTTGATCCCTTAATATCACGCTACGCTCCAAAGAAAATCATAGCAATTTTCTCAGATAAAAAACGTCACGTTACTTGGCGCAAATTATGGATTGCTTTAGCAAAAGAACAAAAAAAACTTGGACTGCCCATATCAAATGAGCAAATTGCACAAATGGAAGATAATATTGATAATATCAATTATAAAGATGTTGCCGAGTTAGAGGAGGATTTAAAGCATGACGTTATGGCACATTTGCATTCCTTTGCTAAACAAGCTCCTCTTGCTAAACCAATAATTCATTTAGGGGCTACAAGTGAATTTATAAAAGATAATACCGATTTAATTCTTATTAAAGAAGCTCTAATATTTACTAAAGAATTATTGCAAAATGTTATTGAGAAACTATCAGATTTCTCATTGCAGCATAAAGATGTGGCAACAGTAGCATTTACTCATTACCAAACAGCTCAGCCGACAACAGTTGGAAGAAGATCGTGCATGTGGTTGCAGTCATTCATCATGGATTACAAAGATTTAGATTATTTTATTAATAATCTAAAATTTCGTAGTATTAAAGGAACAACAGGAACTTTAGCAAGTTTTAAAGAGTTATTTTCTCATAAAAATCCAGAAATGGCATACAGTGCAGTAAAACAGCTAGAAAATAATATTGCTAAAGTTTTTGGATTTGATAATTATTTTACTATATCTGGTCAAACTTATGATCGTAAGCTTGATGTTGCTTTTTTAAATATCCTTAGCCAAATAGCCATATCCGCCCATAAAATGACTAATGATATTAGACTTTTACAAAATCTTAAAGAATTAGAGGAAAGTTTTTCTAAAAATCAAATTGGCTCTTCTGCAATGCCTTATAAAAAAAATCCTATAATATGTGAAAGAATCTCCTCCCTAGCCAAATATGTTATGAGCTTACCCACCAGTGCTAATTTAGTTGCAGCAACTCAGTGGCTTGAGAGAACATTAGATGATAGTGCAAATCGTAGAATTGTAATTCCACAAGGATTCTTTACTACCACGGCAATTTTACATTTATTAAGTAATGTAATTACTAATTTAACCGTAAATAAAAAAGTAATTGCAAAAAATCTTGCTGCAGAATTACCATTTTTTGCAACTGAAAATATCATCATAGAAGCCGTTAAAAAAGGTGCTGATAGGCAAGATTTACACGAAAAAATTAGACGTTATTCCATAGATACTAAAAAAAGTATAGTTGAAGATGGCTCTAATAATGATCTTTTACATAAAATTGCCTCAGATTCTTCTTTTTTACTAACTAAAGAGCAACTAGATTATATCATCAATGTTGATAATTTTATTGGTTACGCTAAAGAGCAAGTTGACGAATTTATTAATAATGAGGTTAATTTTATAATTACTAAGAAAGAGAATAGATAAATGAAAAATGTTTTTAATATCCCTATTTTACTATTAATAATTGGATTTGCATCTTTAGAAGCCACCTATTATAAATGCTTCTCACTTGAAGATGATGTCTCCTCATCCACAAAAAAAATTGCTTTATTTCTAGAAGATAATTATATAACAGTTATGGACAATATATATGCACAAAATATTAATTTTGATACTTCCTCTAGTGATAAATTAGGAGAATATTCTTTTTATAAAAAAGAGGAATCTAATTTTATTTATAACGCCAAAATATATAAACATTCTGACTCTAGCAATTTAACTATGATTTTAATAAGAAAAAATCTTAATGATAAAATTATGTTAAAAGATACTACATATCTGTGTACCCTACCACAAGAAAAAGATTTACAAGATTTAACTATAATTACTAAATAGTTACTAAAGTATTTTATCATTCTTAATAATATTGAAATTATGAATTGTATATTATACCTAAAAGGATTATAATAGCGTCGCGGAAGTTATTTTCAACAAAGGAGATTCACATGTCAGAAATAGTTGATATTAAAGCCATAGAAATATTAGATAGTAGAGGAAATCCTACTATTGAAGTTGATGTTATTTTGGAAGATGGAACAGTTGGTAGGGCTGCTGTGCCTTCTGGAGCCTCCACCGGAGCACACGAAGCGCATGAATTAAGAGATGAAGACAAATCTCGTTATAGTGGAAAAGGTGTTTTACAAGCTGCTGCTGCTGTTAACGGTGAAATTTTTGAAAATTTAATTGGCTTAGACGCTCTTGATCAGAAAGGAATTGATAATTTCTTAATAAAATTAGATGGCACACCTAATAAATCAAGATTAGGTGCTAATGCTATACTAGGAGTATCAATGGCAACTGCTAAAGCTGCTGCTAACTATGTTGGATTGCCTCTTTACAGATATTTGGGTGGATTTAATGCTCATGTTTTACCTGTACCTATGATGAATGTCATTAATGGCGGTAAGCACGCTGATAATCCAATTGACGTTCAAGAATTTATGATAGCTCCCATATCCGCACCTACAATGGCTGAGGCTATTAGAATGGGTGCTGAAGTGTTTCATGCTCTTAAGAAAATTCTCCATGATGGTGGTTTAAATACCAATGTTGGTGATGAAGGAGGTTTTGCTCCTGCATTAAAATCTTCTAAAGAGGCATTAGATAGTTTGGCAAAAGCTGTTGAAAAAGCTGGATATAAAGTTGGTGAGGATTTTATGTTTGCTGTAGATGCTGCTGCCAGTGAATTTTATGAAAATGGCAAATATAATATGCAAGGAGAGGGCACTATTAGAACCTCTGAGGAAATGGTAAAATATTGGGAAGATTTATGTAATAAGTATCCTATATATTCCATAGAAGATGGCTTACATGAAGATGACTGGAATGGTTGGAAATTACTAACTAAGACTATTGGTCATAAAGTACAACTTGTTGGGGATGATTTATTTGTTACTAATCCTGAGAGATTACAAAGAGGTATTAATGAAGGTGTTGGTAATTCTATTTTGGTTAAGGTTAATCAGATAGGGACATTATCAGAAACTTTTTTAGCTATTGAAATGGCTCATAGGGCAGGCTATAGTGCCGTAATATCCCATAGGTCTGGCGAAACTGAGGATTCTACAATTGCTGATATAGCGGTTGCTGTTAATGCTGGACAAATTAAGACTGGATCCCTTTCCAGATCTGACAGATTAGCAAAATATAATCAGTTAATTAGAATTGCCAGTGAACTTGGCTCTGTGGCAGTTTATAACGGAAAAAATGTACTTAAATTAAAATAATTTAAAAACAATTTCCACTTCTAAAGAGCCTTCTTTTTAAGAAGGCTCTTTTTCTAAGAATACAGAAGAAATAAAAACAATACGCAACCAATGGTTTAATTAAAATAGAAACTATATTAATAATGATAATTTCCTACATTAGAGGATTATTAAATTTTGCTAGAGGAATCACTAGAACTTTTATTAAGTAATGCTAAAAAAAATACGGTTGAACTAATAAATCCAACTAGTAAAGTTATAGATAAAAATAAACCAAATTTTTTTAATAAAATTAAATCTGCAAATATAAATATTAAAGAGATTATGCAAAATAAGAAAGTAGCTTGAATAATTGCTTTGCCTGGTATTAATAATGCCGATTTTATTAGCATATCCTCAGCCAATTTTTCTAATTTTTGTTGTTTTTTTATTCTAATATAGTGTGATAAAATATGTAAAGTGTTGTCAACACTAATACCCAGAGCAATTGATGAAACTAAAATTATGGCAAAATCAAATGGAGTTCTACTAATAACAATTAATGCTAGTACAAATATAATTGGAAAAATTGCTGATAAAGTGGCTTTTTGGGCTAATTTTAATTTATAAAAAATTAAAAATATACAAAATATAATGACAAAACATAATAAAATACTATAAAACTGAGTTCCCAATACATCTTTACTTAAAGTATGAAAATATTCATTGGAACCTGTTATGGTTGAGTCTTTTATATTATTAGCTGCCAACACTTTATTGATTTCAAAAAGCAGTTTACCTATTTGCTCTGACGTTAAGTTATTGGTTTGAAGAAGAATATTAGAGGTTTGATAACTGAAATCCAAATAATCTTCTAATATTCCTTTATTTGAGTCAGACCTTGATAGTTCTAAAAATAATAATTCTTGTGCTAATTCTTCCTCGTCATAGGGATAAAAAGAAGAATCTAATCTAAAATGCTCATGTACCATATTAAGAGGTAATAAATAACTATCAACTGCTTTAATATTATCAATTTTTTCTAATGCCCTAACTGTTTTTATTGTATCACTCAGGGCTTTTTCTGACTTAAAATAATCATAATTATTATTTTTAATTAATATATTAAAATTACCAGAACCTTTGAAAAATTTATCTAAATAAATAAAGTCTTGATAAAAATCACTATCCTTGGCAAAAAAAACATCTAAAAAATTAGATTCTGTTTTTGAAAAAGGTAATACCACGACAAACAATCCCATGATTGTTATAAAAATAATAATAATTTTTTTACAGTATTTGACACTAATATTAGCTATTTTATATAATAATTTTTCAATCAATACTTCATATAATGCTTGCAACTTATTTTTATATCGTATCTTATTCTTATAATTTGGAAAAATATATAAAATACTACATATAAAAATTATATTTAGTATGAAAGAAATAAGAATTGCAATGCTTGAATCCAAGCCAAATTCAAATAAGGGGATTAGTTTTGATATCATAAAAGTTCCAAAACCAATAGTTGTTGTTAAGCTAGTTAAAAAACAAGGAATAATAGTATCTTTTATAGTTAAATAAATTCTTTGAACCTTTGATTTTGCTCTATGAATATTTTGCGCATTAATGTAATTAAAATATTCATCAATATGTAAAGCATCTGAAACACCAACCACACTAACCATTAAAATTAATGTGATACTTAAGGATGTTAGGCTGTGCCCATTTAAATATATTATTGCCATTGACGATAGAACAGTAGTAATTACTACTCCCCAAATAATTAATAATTTTTTTAATCCTCCCATTAAAAATGCTATAATGCCAATTATAACAAAGGCAATAAGTAATAATTTAGCTAGATTTTCTTGAGTTTTAATATTAAGCTCATAATTCAATAGCCCATCCCCTGATAGTTTGGGGGATGGTAAAAAATTTTCCATAGTAGTTAACTTAGTTTTTATATTATTAATAACTGTTTTTCTTAGGGAGTCTTTATACAAGGTATCTATTTTAACAATAACTACTACTTTAGTATAATCTGCTGATAGTAGCTTTGTATAATAAAATCCTTTGGAAAAAATGTTTTTTAATTCACTCAAAGATTTTAAATTACCGTTATTGTAAGCTTTTATATAGCTAGTACTTTCAAGACTTTGATTGATATTCAATAAAAATGTTGCATTAAGCGGAGTTATAACTTCTTTTACCTCAGCAATAGCAGTAAGCTCTTTTTCTAGATTTTCTAAAATACTTATAGTTTCTAAATTAAAAATATCTTTTTTAAAATCTAAAGCAATTATTACATCTTCATATTTTTTAAATTTCTCTTCTAAAATATTTATTGCTTGTTGCGAAGGATTGTCGTCATTTAACCATTTTGAGTTACTATATTCTAGCTGTTTAACTAAAAAAAATAGTAAAGATAAAAAAACTATCCACGTAATAATTACTATGGATTTAAAATACCACAATCTTTTATTATTCATTTTATAGTAATTGCAAAATTATGAAATAATTTGTAGTGCTTTAACATTTACTTCGTCTTCTTTAATAATAGTTTTAACATCAACATTTCTTCTTTTCATGACTGTTTGTCCTGATGTTTGTTCATTTTTCATAATTGATTCTATAATCTCATAAGCTCCATTTATTTTAGATATTTGAGTATTTAATAAAATTTTAAGAACCTTATTATCTTTATTATAAAAAGTTATTTTGGCTGCAGTATTGTTAGATTTATCAATTATTGAATCCATTTTAGCGTAGATGTCACTAGAATCCTTGGGAATACTTCTAACATAGTAATAATTTTCATCTTCTTTTACTAAAGAATGTGTATCTTGTTCAAGTGTTCTACCGCCGATATCTGAGTATGAGAAATCTGATCCCATAAAGCTTTTATTTTTCTCATCGCCAGAAATCACTTTTAAAGATTTAAATGCAGGAAAATATATCCATTGTGAAGAAGAATCATTGTTATTGTTATCAGTATGAGTTAATAACGCTGTTCCCTTAATATTTACTGGTTCATAAAACATAATCATTGTTTTGTTTATATCATTGCTAATTTTAGATTTTAAATTAAATAATCTAACTCTTTTATTATTATTGCTATCACTAATAATAAGTTCAATATCTGATGTTTTATTCTTATTTTTATTTGATTCATCATAAACTTTTTTCATTACTTCCGTACCACTGATTTCTAAGGAATATAGAAAATTAACAGCATAAAAATTTACTAATAAAAATGCGCATACGATAACTCTTAATTTTATCATGCTGAGAATCTCCCTTATTTGATTTTTGATAATTGATCATAATATACTATAAGCAAAAAAGATAATAAAAATTAAAATGGATTATACAACTAAAAATATAAATTTATTATTTTATTATTTTATGCTAATTTCTGATATCATAGAATATATATTTTTATCGTTCTTATCTTTTGCCATATCCTTTTTGTATGAGTTGGTTGTGGTTTTTATTCGAAAGGATTATTGTGAGATCATTCTGAATAAAATGATAAATTAGAGCTACTATTAATCACAACCCAATTACTGCATAGGAGTTAATAAGGTTATGTTAAAGCGATATATTTTAATTTTATTTGTTTTTCTGTATTGTGAATTACTTTCTGCTGAGGAAGATTCTTTTACACTGGATGGGATTAAGCAACAAGAGGTAGATGCTGTTGAAAAAAAAGATTCATCTTATTGGCAAGAATTAGGGAAAAAAATAAATTTTACAGCAGGTACTTTACCAACACTTACTCCCAATGGAACTTATAAAACAAGCTCTTCTGTTACCTTGTCTTATAAGGATAGTTGGAAAGATTTTTCTTTTAGTGTTGCAGGTGAATATGCTTATTCTAGGTACACAGTATTCTTAACTCCAGAGAAGTCTGTATTTACTCCCAATAAGGAACGGCTACCAGACATAAAGAAAACTATTAGTTATAGTAAATTTTTACTTAAGGAGAGTGTGATAAAATACTCACCCTCAGAATATTTTGTAGTAAGCCTTGGAAGACAAAATATTACCTGGGGACAAGTGGATGGATTATCTATGATTTCACTTTTCATACTACCAATCACAGATAATATAATAACTTTTCAACCTAATAAAACTGATCTGCTATATCCACAAGATATTATATCATTGTCATTATTTCCAACTTCTAATAATGAGGTTACTTTTTATTATTTTGTTAATCCTAGATTAAGCCCTCTTTTTAATCAGGCCTATGGTAAAGAAATTTTAACCAATGCTCCTCCTGTTTGGGCTGCACGATATACTAATTATGGTAAAAACAGTATTTTTGCTATTACCTATTTTGATGGAATAAGTTTCTTAGGAGGTAAGAATAAGGGATTACAATTATTTAATCTTGGGGGAGGAAATTTCTATAAAATAGATAATACAGCAAATAAATTTAATTCATCTGAAGATGGCCCTCCTATAACTGTTACTGATATCAACAGTTATGCTAAATCTAAAGCACTTGCTTTTGAATTCTCTTATAATTTTAATGCAAAGTGGTCTTTAAAGGGTGAAATAGTTGGCGATATTACAGAAAAATTCTTGCCATTAGAGAATATCTCTACGAATCCTGATAAGCCCACCAATTATAGAGGTTTTCACGATAAAATACAGTATTTAGAGTTTGTATCTACAAATGGTCCCTATTATAATAGCACAACAATTTTCAGCACATTGGAATTAAATTATAGTGGAACAAGATGGGATACTTCTGTTTCTGTTCTTGGAGTTACGGCTGAAACCAATTTATTTTCAGGTAAAGATGTAAATGATCATGCTAGTGATGACTTTCCTTATGGGAAAAAATTTGCATTACCTTTATTAACTACTAAATATTCTTTTAATGATGATAAAACAAAAGGGATAGGCTATTTTTTGGGTAATCAGGGAGGCTTATTCGGAACTGGCATATATTATATGCACGAATATAACCAATATGTTAGTTTTGGTGCAATTGGCGGTGCATATAGAGGATTGTCAGACTTTTATGATCTTATTAGAGCATTCACAAATGCTCCTGATGGATACGATATCAATGATGCCAAGAATCGAGCATATCAATTTAGTGTGGCACTACAAATTAAATTATAAAAAATATTATATCATTAACTTTTGTAATTTATTATGAAAAAGTGAGATGCAAGTTTATAGGGGGAGGAGATAATTTCACCCCTTTAAAGGAAGTAAACAAGTTATCTTAATTAAATTAAGCAAGAGCCATTACACTTAATAGCATAGTTTTTTAATAATTTATCTTGTATATAGCTTATAGTGTAAATTAATTATAAAATTGTCCTAGTAATTAGAAACATTTAATAAAACAAAAATTAAATTTACAAAATATCATGCACGAAGGCTGCATATCTTATGGCAAAAATTTAGGAACTGTTTAATAAATATAAGTGCAAACAGGTTATCAGTAAACTTGTTATTAAAAATAAATAGCAATTATATTAAGAAAAAAGGCTAAAAAATTAGCAGAAGCAAATAACTTAAGCTAATACTTGTTGCAGAAGAAGCTCTTTGTTTTCATCTTACTAACTAAGAATTAGCTTAATAATTATAATATAAAGCTAACAAATGTACCCTAAGGAAGAAATAAAATTTCCTTTAAAAGCTGATGTGCTTATTTTTGTAAATTAATGAAGAAGAAAACCAGATAATAAGGAGATTTATAGCCTAAATTAGAAAAAAGCATCTTTAAAATTAAATAGGAAAATTAACCAGATAGGGTTATTAATCTCTAGTAAGTTTTTATTTTCATATGAGTGAAGCTTTCCTTAAACACTAAAACTCTTACCACTAACTATTTTAGTTTAATAAGAAAACTAATAATTAGCGAAGTACCCTAATGATAGGCTATTTTCCTCTATAGATTATTTTTAGGAGAGCAACAGAACTGCCTAAATAATTTATAATAATAAAGTAATTCCACTAACTTTATCTAATAATCATGCCATGGACGATATTATTTTAAACAATCTCTACAGAGAGAAGTTTTTTTCTAGCAATAATAGCTTAAGAGGCAAGTTTTTCTTTTTTTCGGATATTTTGTTCCACTTTACGCCATAATTGTACATTAATATTATGATCTTTAAGATTGGTGGCAAATTTATGACCACCACTGCCATCAGCAACAAAATATAAATAGTTAGATTTAGCAGGAAAAAATACCGCATTTAAAGAAGATTTAGAAGGGTTACTTATGGGATTTATAGGTAATCCATATTTTGTGTATGTATTATATGGAGTAATCTTATGTAATTCAGATTTTTTTAGCCTATCAGCATTTGCTTTCCCTAAACCATAAGCCACAGTAGGATCAGATTGTAATTTCATGCCTAATCGTAACCTGTTAATAAAAACAGAGGCAATCATATTTTTTTCTGATCTGAGAGCTGATTCTTTTTCAACCATAGATGCTAATATTAATGCTTCTTTTTTGTTTTTATAAATTAAAGTAGGAGATTTATTTTGCCAAAGGTTATCTAAATATATTGTCATGGCTTTATTAGCACGTAATATAATTGATTGTTTAGTATCATTTTTATAGAAATAATAAGTATCAGGCATTAAAGAGCCTTCCGGCACTTGTGTGATTTTTCCTACTAAATTAGGCTGAGAATCAATTAAAGCAAGCATTTCACTGGTTGTTTTGCCTTCTACTAATGTTATCTTATAGGTATGAATATTTTTAGTATCTGTAATAAAGAAAGCAATTTTAAATATACTAGAATCCTCTGGTAATAAAAACTCACCAGGTTTGATTTTTTTCTCTAGAAAAAAAAATCTTTAAACATAATAAAAATAAGTTTTCTGAAGTGATAAGATTTGATTTCCTCAAAAATGTTGCAACAGAACTAGCGGTTGAATTATTAGGTATTTCAATCATCGTATCTTTAGTAACCACAGATATGAAAAACATCAAATATATGGACACCATAAATAACAAAAGTAGGAAAAAAAGTGACCTAAGTTGTTTATACAATACTTAACCTATCTATTCCTGATACTTTTTCATAATTATAGTACCATTTGTGCCACCAAAACCAAAGGAATTTGAAAGTGCGTACTCTATATTTTGTTTTCTTGCTTTTAGAGGAACAAAATCTAAATCACATCCTTCATCAGGATCAGTTAGGTTGAGAGTAGGGGGAAGTATTCCCTCTCTTAATGCCTGCACACAAAATATAGCTTCAATAGCTCCAGCTGCACCCAGTAAATGACCAGTTGCCGATTTTGTTGATGAAACAGCCAGTTTATAAGCATGATCACCAAATACCCTCTTTATAGCTAATACTTCTGCTTTATCACCAAGTGGAGTAGACGTACCATGCGCATTAATATAATCTATCTCTTCTCCATTAAGATTAGCAGATTTAAGAGCTCTCTGTATGCATCTGCCAGCACCAGCACCATCAGCACAAGGCGCTGTTATATGATTAGAATCACCACTAGCACCATAGCCAATAACTTCTGCATAAATCTTAGCACCTCTTCTTTTAGCGTGCTCATATTCCTCAAGTACAACCATAGCCGCACCCTCAGCTATTACAAAACCATCTCTGCCTTTATCCCAAGGTCTTGAAGCTTTCTGAGGATCATCATTATATTGTGATGAAAGAGCATTCATTCTATCAAATCCAGCAATACCAATAGGATTCACTGAGGCCTCTGCGCCACCTGCAATCATCATAACAACTTCACCATCTCTGATCATTTTAAAAGAATCACCTATTGAATGCGTTCCTGTAGCACACGCTGTTACCAATGATAAATTAGGACCCTTTAATCCATATTCAATTGAAATATGACCAGAAGGAAGATTAATCAATGCAGCTGGTATGAAAAATGGAGAAATCTTACGATAATTGTTTTCCGCTAATAAAACAGAATTTTCATATATTGTTTGCAATCCACCGATGCCAGATCCTATATGAACACCGAAATCAATTTTATCTTCATCAGTCAATTCTTCCCACTTAGCATCAGTCATAGCTTGCCTTGCAGCCGCTATAGCATAGCTAATAAATTTATCAACCCTTCTTAATTCTTTAGAATCCATCCATTCACCTGGATTCCAACAACCATCCGCATAATTGCCATATGGAATACTTCCAGATACTTTAGATGAAAATTTACTAACATCAAATTCTTTTGTAGTAGAAATCCCACTCTTTGAATTAACAATATTGCTCCAAGCACACTGTACACCAACTCCTACTGGAGACACTATACCCATACCGGTAAATACAACCCTTTTCATAAGACATTCCTCATATCTACATTATATACAATTAATGTTTTAAAATATTTCTATAAAATATGCAACCAAAATTAATTTTTAAACAAACTAATAGTCAGGAAAATATCTAAAAAAAAGATAGGATAATAAAATCCTATCTTTAATTTTTATAAAAAACTAAAACTAGGTAATTATTTAGCTGTAGCTTTGATAAATTCAACAGCATCTTTAACTGTTTGAATCTTAGCAGACTGCTCATCTGGAATCTCAATTGAAAATTCTTCTTCAAAAGCCATAACTAGTTCCACTGTGTCTAAACTATCAGCTCCCAAATCATCTGTGAAAGAAGAGTCCAAAGTAACTTTAGCTTCCTCCACGTTTAATTGTTTAACGATTATAGTTTTAACTTTTTCAAAAACATCAGAACTCATATAAGTCTCCTTAATTTCACAAAACACTCAGTATTTTTCCAAATACTCACTTTCAATATAGAATAAATAAATTATTTGTCAAATGATTTTAGTTTTTTTATACCATAACCATCCCACCATTCACATTTATGGTTTGCCCAGTAATATAAGCAGCTTCCTCGCTTGCTAAAAAAACAACAGCATACGCAACTTCACATGCACTGCCCATTCTTCCAATAGGTATAGCACTTAAAAGTTTTTGTTTTTGATCTTCAGGTAAAATATCTGTCATTTTTGTTGATATATACCCTGGAGCAACTGCATTTACTGTAATTCCTCTTGTAGCAAATTCTCTTGCTAAAGTTTTAGTCATAGAAATAAGTCCGCCTTTCGATGCTGAATAGTTAACCTGCCCAGCATTCCCCATAACTCCTACCACAGATGCTATGTTAATTACTCTACCATATTTTCTTTTCATCATCTTTGTTAACACAGCCTTAGACAATAAAAATGGAGTTGTTAAATTAATCGCAATAACATCATCCCAATCCTTTTTCCCCATTCTAATGGAAAGGGTATCTCTAGTGATCCCAGCGTTATTAACTAATATATCTACCTTACCCATAATCTCTTCAGCTTTTTCCGCCAAACTATTTATATTAGATTCAACGGTAATATCCACAGATGGCATAATGTATACATTTACTTTTAACTCATTTGCTAGATCAGTTAAATATTTTTCATTAACGTCAGCTAAACCCACTACAGCTCCCTGTGCATGCATAGCCCTAGCAATTTCTTTGCCTATTCCACCACCAGCTCCTGTTATTAACACATTCTTTCCACTTAAACTAAACAACATAATTTTTCTCCTATTCTTCTCTATACTGATTTTAAATTATTTATAAATCCTTCAATATCGGCAATACTTTCTAAATTAACCCTATTAACATCGGGGCTTATTCTTTTCATTAATCCACTTAAAATATTACCATTACCAACCTCTACAATCTCATCTACGCCTTTATTAACAAGGTATTCCATTGATTCTCTCCAACGAACACCACTTACAATTTGTTCAACAAGTAATGTTCTAATATGATCTTTATCTATAATTTCTTCAGCCAATACATTAGAGATTAAAGGAATATAAGAATCATTCATCTGTACATTGTTTAGAGAGTCAGCCATTATCTCTGAGGCTTTTCTCATTAAAGGACTATGAAAAGATCCACTCACTGGTAGCTTAACAGCAATTTTAGCACCAAAATCTTTTGCTTTTGCAACAATATTCTCCATAGATTTCATATGACCACTAACCACAGTCTGACCAAGACAATTATCATTAGCAATTACACAAACTTCGTTGGGTAATTTAACTTCTTCAATTAATTGTTTGATTTTATTAATGTCATTAATACCTAGTATCGCAACCATTCCACTATATCCTTCTGGAGTACATGATTTCATTGCAACTCCTCTTATTTTTAGTAAATTAGCTACTGTCCTTAAATCAAATGTTTGTGTAGCACATAATGCTGAATACTCACCTAAAGAATGTCCTGCCACATAATCTACATGTTTTTCTATTGCAAAATTAAAATCATTTTCTAAAACTCTTAATATTGCCATTGAACAACACATTATAGCAGGTTGTGCATTTTCAGTAGATGTTAATACAGCCTCTGGTCCTTCGAATATGATCATTTTTAAATTAAATCCAACAGCTTCACTTACTTCTTCAAAAACAACTTTTGCTGAATGAAAATTATCGTATAACTCTTTCCCCATACCAATTGCTTGTGAACCCTGACCTGGAAACAAAAATGCTCTCATAAATCTCTAAACTCCTATATGCTATTTGAAATCCTATCCTTATATTAAACTTATTGTAACTATTTTTCAACCATATTTACTTATACTATAATGTCTAGTAATGGGTAGTATTAATTTGTTTGTAAGTATGCTGAAAATAATGTAGAATTATTGCGGTAGAAAAACGATTCCCTAGTTCAATTAAACTTGAACTATACTCTAGTGTTGTTTTTCAGAGTTGAAACTTAATCCAATGGGGAAAAAATGGCGTATTATGAATATGTGTACTTGATGAGGGGTGATTTATCACTTAATCAGGTTCAAGAGCTTAACTCTAAAGTGAGTGATATTATTACTAATTACAATGGAAAAGTTGTTAAAACAGAATATTGTGGACTTAGAAATTTAGCTTATAAAATAAAAAAAAATAAAAAAGCTCATTATTGTCTCTTTCATTTTGATGTTTCTCATGAGGGTCTGAAAGAATTACAAAGGCTTCATTCAGTAAATGAAAATGTGTTAAGAACATTAGCTGTTGCAGTTAAAACTGTAACGGAAGCTCATTCACTTTTATCAAAATCACATGAAATTAAAGTGGATGTACCTGCACAATAGCATAATCAGCAATATATAATAAAGGTATAGTTATGAGTGATATCATAGAAAAAAAAGAAATAGAAATACTAAAAGAAATAGATGAGCCAACTCTTGATAATATAGATTATAAGGATGTGGAGTTATTAAAAAAATTCACCTCAGAGCGTGGCAAAATTCTACCAAGAAGATTAACAGGAGCAAATGCTAAGCAACAAAGAAATCTTGCACAAGCTGTTAAAAGAGCTAGATTCCTAGCCCTTATCGCTCCTATAATCAATTAGTAACCCATAAGTGTGGCCTGTATTTAAGCAGGCCACTATCAATTAGTTAGAGTATGCATGTCTAAGTATAAATTAATTTTTTTATCAGTTATTAATGCTGTATTGTTTTTAAGTATAGTAATGTGTTCTTTATTTACTACATTATATACAGCACCTCTGCTTATACTACAAGTTATTATATTTTTACCACTATTTATTTCTGGATGGCTTGTTGGTTATTTAGGGTATATTGTGGTTAGTATTTTCAGTATAAGTGTAGCTTATTTTAGTATCTCATTAGCATTATGGATATTTTTACTATTCATAATACCTTCAAGTGTAGCAATTTATATTAGTAAAATTAGCAAAACTAATGTGATAGGTAAAATATTGTTTTTTATATCATCATATACTGCAATTGTAGTTATGAGTTACTTGTCCTATTATGCTTATAAAACATCTATTAATAATTTGCATTATTTCTTGAGTGATAACTTACTATATATATTGATAGCTGCTAATAATATAATGGGCGGTACTTTGGAGGATGTTATAATTGCTCAAAGGATTGAGATATTAGCATTTTTTATACCAAGTATAGTATCTTTTGTATATATTATATGTTTTATGTTTAACTATATGATATCAAAAATGTTAACTAAAAATATGGATGACTCTCTTACTGTTAGTGATAACCTACCAATTTGGCATACTGCAATGTTTCTATGTGTTGCTTTGTTTAGTTTGCTCTCACATAAAATGCTTGTCAAAGATTCTAACATGCACTATATTTTGTATAACATGATGTTTATTTTGAGTATTGGATATTTTTATTCTGGTTTTTTGCTTATTTATGATAGAATAAGAACCAGAGGTAGCCTTTTGATGGCATTGTTGTACGTAATTTTTGGTATAGTTTTTTTTGTAGAGTTAGCAATAGTATTATTACTAATTGGCTTTATTAGAGAAATTAGAATAGCCAGTATGAAGAAATTTAGATAATTATTGAAATTAAGTTTGGAGAAAATTATGAAAGTTATTTTGTTACAAAAAGTTGAAAAATTAGGACAAATAGGTGATATTGTTGCAGTTAAAGCTGGTTATGCCAGAAATTACCTTATTCCTAATCAGAAATGCCTAAGAGCTACATCTGAAAATCAGAAAATTTTTGAAGAAAGAAAAGCCGAGTTGGAATTACAGAATCTAAACCGTAAAAAAGATGCTGCAGCTGTTGCTAGTAAAGTTGAAGGATATAAACTTGTCTTAATAAAAAATGCAGGAGAAGCAGGACATTTATATGGTTCTGTTAAAGTACAAGATATAGCTAAAGAACTTGTGAAAGATGGCTATAGTATTGATAAAGCACAAATCATGATTCAAGATACAATTAAATCAGTTGGGATATATGATATTAAACTATCTCTGCATCCAGAGGTTGTGGTTAATATATCTCTTAATATAGCAAGAAGTAAGGATGAGGCCGATTTGCAAGAGAAAAAACACAGTGCTAGTAAGAAATCTGATGAAGCTATAAATAAAAAAGAACTGGAAGAAAAAGCTGTGTTTGAATCCTTTGAAAAAGTTGAAAAAATAGATGCAGACCAAGTTGCTTAGGTTAGTTTTGACAATTTAGGTAATGTAGTAGTATTGTTATTAATAGCTGAATATTTGGAGTCCTTGATTGTATTATGACAACTGAAAGTGTATCATCGGCGAGATTCACTAATTTGGAAGCAGAGAAATCATTATTAGGATTCTTATTGGTTAATAACGATTATTTTGAAGAGATTGTAGATTTAGTATTCCCTGAGATATTCTCTTTAGATATACATCAAAGAGTGTTCAAGGTAATTAAGAACATACTGGATAAAGGACAGGTTGCTGATGTTGTGACTGTATCTAATTATTCTGTATATTCTGATGAGCATAAAGATGTAACTTTTGAATATTTGATAGATCTTACTAACTCTGTTGTTAGTGTAGGTTCTTATAAAGATTACGCTATTCTATTACATGATTTATATCTTAAGCGACAAATTTTATTGCTGCAAAGTAATATATCCGATTATTTGGGCAAGGAAGAGAGTGCATCTGAGCAGATAGGAAGACTAGAAAGAGATATATTTTCCTTAGCAGATAAGGGTTCAATAGAGGTTAATACAGATAGATTTGAGCATTCCTTAGAGCTAGCTCTAGAGGCTGTAAGAGTTGCCAGACAAAATAAGCATGGAGTATCGGGTATTACTACTGGCTTTAAAGATTTAGATGCTAAGTTAGGTGGATTGCAAAAATCGGATTTAATAGTATTAGCTGGTAGGCCTTCGATGGGTAAGACAGCATTGGCGACCAATATAGTGTTTAATGCGGCTAGAAAATTCATGGAGACCGGTGAAATAGGGACGCCGGCGGCAATATTTTCTTTAGAGATGTCGTCTGAACAAATTGCAAGTAGGATATTATCCTCACAGGTTGGACTGGCAAGTGATGTTTTAAGGAGGGGATATTTAGATGATTCAGATTTTGCAAGGTTAGTAGCAGCAGTTCAAACATTAAAGAATGTACCGCTATTTATTAATGATACACCAGGAATAACAATATCACAGCTTAGATCTAAATGCAGGCAAATGAAAAGAAAGCATAATATTGGATTGATAATGATTGATTATATTCAACTAATTAGCTCTGGTAAAAGTTTTGATAGAGATGGTAGAGTAAACGAGGTTAGTAATATAACTCGTGGATTGAAGAGTATTGCTAAGGAGTTAAATGTGCCTGTCATTGCACTGTCGCAGCTTAGTAGGGCAGTAGAGGCAAGGGAAGATAAGAAGCCTATGCTCTCTGATTTAAGAGAATCTGGCTCAATAGAGCAGGACGCTGATATAGTATCTTTTATTTACAGGGAAGAGTACTATATAGAAAGGGAAGAACCAAAGAATACGACAGCAGACAAATATAAAGAGAGTCATGATAAATGGCAAATACGGATGGATAATGCAAGGAATAAGGCGACAATAATCATTGCTAAGAATAGGCATGGGGCAATTGGTAATATTGATTTATTATTCAATTCAGCTAAGACAGAATTTGTTGATTTGGATAAAATACATGAACCAAGATAATAACTAATAAGTATCTAAAATCAGTAGGTTTTATGGGGGTGTTATGCTTGAGAATAAGCTATTTCTTGATACTATAAATAAATTTGGGACATGTCTTTTTGTAAAGATAGATTCTATTATTAATAATTATAATCATTTAGTTAAGCTAGCTGCTGGTGCAGAGATGTCTTGGGTTATAAAAAGCGATGCTTATGGTCTTGGTATTGAAAATATTATACCGCTAATAAAAAAAGTTAGATGCAATCATATTTTTGTTGCAACTTTGCGTGAGGCCATGGGAGTAAGATCATTTTATCAAGATGATAATTCAGTTAATATATATGTTTTAAATCCTATTTTGTCAGCGCAGTACGAAGAAATTTATAATAATAAATTTATTCCGGTATTAAATACACTTACTCAGGTAAAATTATGGTCAGAGTTTGCAACAAGTAAAAATCAAAAATTAAAATGTATATTGCATATTGAAACAGGAATTAATCGTTTTGCTATAATGAAAGATGAAATTCTCTATTTGTATCAACAACCTCAAATATTAGATAAGGTAGAAATACTTTATATTATGTCACATTTTTCTTCTGCCAGTATTAAGAGTAAAGATATTGTGGAAAAACAGTATGAAGAATTTAAATCATTAATAAAATACCTACCAAAAAGTAAATATTCCATTGCTGCCTCTGATGGCTTATTTATAGACAGTAAATATGCTATGGATCTAGTACGTCCAGCCATTGTCTTATACGGAGGATTGGTTGCTGATTTAGCACATAATTCGATGGAAAAAGTAATTTATCTTTATAGCACAGTTCAGCAAATTAAGGAGCTAAAGGCTGGAGAAAAAGTAGGGTATGGACATTTATGGGAAGCTAAAATTCCCTCTAAAATAGCAGTTTTACCAATAGGATATGCTGATGGTGTTTTAAGATCTATGAACCATAGAGGAGTTGTTTATATTGATGGTTATAGTGCTCCCATAATTGGTTGTATATCAATGGATTTAATTACGGTAGACATAACTAAGCTACCGCAGAATTTACAAAAAGAAGGACAGATAGTTGAACTAATAGGAGACAATATCTCCCTGGAAGATTTTGCCATTAATGCGAAAACAATAGATACAGAAATATTAGTTTCACTTACTAGAAGGTATCCCAGAATCTACAGATAATACAGTAATTAATATTTTTTATGATTAGAAAATAGTTCTATCTCTGCTAATATAGGTTGCAATCTTTTTTTTGCCATTGCTAAATCGTGTTTATGTTGCATTGAAAGGAAAGATCCTTCTGGAAGAGAGAAAAATTTACATAATCTTAGATCGGAATCAGCTGTTATGGTTCTTTTACCGTTCAAAATTTCATGAATCCTAGTGGTAGGAACTTTAAGTGCTCTAGCTAAAGATGTTGTTGTTAGATTATTAGGTTTCAGAAATTTTATATAAATAACGTCACCAATGTAAAGTTTCTGATGGATATGACTTCCCATAATTTTCTCCTTTAAATAGTGTGCAAGAACAAGTGCAATCTTTGCTTATGTGAATGTAAGCATCAGTGTGATATATAAAGTTACTAAACATTAACATAAGTAATATCATGTTACCTAATTATAAAGTACAACTTTATGTATATCAAGATTAAAAAATAAAAATAAGAGAAAATTCAATTGCTACAAATTAAAAAATATTGAATAATGTAGAGCAAGAATAATACAATGGTATTAATTATTTTTTAGAAGAAAAAAAACACTTAATTTATAATGGAGGCAATATGCTAAGCATATTATTTAAAAGGAAAAAAATCTTAATAGGGTTTTTAATTATCACAGGAGCATTATCTCTATATATGTTTGCAACAAAAGATAATAGTTCAAACAATAAAGATACAATCAGGATAGCTACCATGGGTGAGCCAGGATCCTTAGATCCGCAATATACTAGTGGCTCATGGGAAAGAATCATAATGGATGATTTATTTGCAGGGCTAGTGGAGAGAGATGCACAAGGAGGTATTCGTTTATCTTTGGCAGATAGCTATAAGGTTAGTAATGATGGATTAGTACATACATTTTACTTAAAAAAAGATTTAAAATGGTCAGATGGTACACCCCTAAATGCGGAAGATTTTGTTTATTCTTACAGAAGGATGTTAAATCCTAATAGTGCCACATCAGAAGCTTCTATGTTATATATTATTAAAGGAGCTAAGGAATATAATGCTGATGAAACTAAAGTTAACAATCTAGCAGTTAGGGCTTTAGAGAGTAATGTGTTAGAAATAACGCTAGACTATCCAGCTCCTTATTTTTTATCTCTTTTAGTGCATTATACATACTACCCTGTACCCAAGCATACTATAGAAAAATTTGCTAAGGAATGGACTAAACCAGGTAATATGGTTAGCAATGGTGCTTATAAGATGGTTGATAGAAGAGTTCAAAACTATGTTAAAGCGGTTAAAAACGATTTATTTTGGGATGCTGGCAATACTAAAATTAATAATGTAGTTTATTATACTCAAGAAGATCGCAGCACTATTTTAAAGAGATTTAGAGCTAATGAAATTGAGTGGGCTAACGATTTTGCCTCCGATCAATATGAATGGCTAAAAGAAAATATGAAAGATGAAGCTATAGTGTCGCCAGCCTTGGGGATTTATTTTTATACTGTACATACAGCATCGCAAAAAAATCCTGGCCTTAGGGACGTTAGAGTACGACAAGCCTTAGCTATGGCCGTTGATAGACAGTTTATTGTTGATAAAGTTGTGAAAACAGGTGAAATGCCTGCCTATTCATTTGTACCACAAGGAACTGCTGGCTATGATATTATTACTTTCCCATGGAAGGATTTATCAGAAACAGATAGGCTTAATAAAGCAAAAGAATTATTGAAAGAAGCTGGTTTTGATGAAAATAATCCTTTGAAATTGGAACTATCATATAGTACTTCTGAAAATCACAAAAAAATTGTTATAGCTCTTTCTGATATGTGGAAAAAAATAGGGATTGAATCTACTAATAGTAATGCAGATACAGCTGTTCATTTTAAAAACCTACAACAAGGTGACTACCAAATTGGTAGGGGAGGATGGTATGCTGATTTTAATGATCCAGCTACATTCCTTTACCTTGGACAAACTGGAACATCAACCAATTATTCACATTATTCCAATAAAGAGTTTGATGATCTTGTTTATAAAGCACAACGTACTATTGATAATAATGAACGTAAAAAATATTATCAGCAAGCAGAAGCCATTATCCTAAGAGACTTACCTTATATCCCTCTTTATTATTATGCTTATAGAAATCTGGTAAGTAAAAGAATAAGCGGTTGGCACACCAATTTAGATGGACAACATCAAACTAGGTTTATATCTTTTAAATAATCTGTTTGAAAGATAACTAAAAACTACTAGGGTTATTTTGTAATAATAAGCTTAATAACCCAAGTGTAGTCTTCTTTAGATTTATAATTATATTTCCAAAATACTACTTCTAAAAGCCTTAAGTATTTTTTTATTTCAGGTTCTCTAATACCCATGGCTATAAGATCTTGTGCATTTATAGGTAAAACATTGCCTTTTTTATTATTAATATTCGCAATAATAGCAGAATAATAATTGATTTTTTCTTTTTTACAAAGAGCTAATATGCATAATAAAGTAGAAAAAATAATTTGATGAGAGTATTTTGCAGTCAAGTGATATATCAGATTGTTTTCCATATTTTTATTATTATAATCCTGATAATTAAGGATTGTTTTAATAAGGTATTTTATATTGTTGATTTCTTGATAATCTTTTTTTTTACCAATAATATTCCTTGCATCATAATTAATGGACATTAAAAATGCAAGTTTAATATTTATGTTATTTTGTATTGAATATTTACTTAATATATCAATCAAGTTATGTAAGTTATTAATAGTAAAATTATTAACAGGGAAAATATAATCAAAAAAGCCATTATAATACATATATTCAATAGATTTAGTGCAGTTTACAGAAGATAATAATTTTGTTAACTCTAAAGATAATCTTTCTTTAGATAATAAAGATAATTTATCCTTATATTTAGTAAGCACTTTTAGTTGAGTATCATTGAAATCATTATTGCCATAGAGAGATTTGAATCTGAAATAGCGCATAATTCTTAAATAATCTTCTTTTATTCTCTCTGCCGGATTTCCTATGAAGCGTACTTTTTTTTCGTTTAAATCACTTATACCCTTGTGAAAATCAAGCACTTCTAGTGTTTTAGGATCTAGATACAAAGCGTTGAATGTAAAATCTCGTCTTAGGGAGTCTTCCATGAAGCTTTGTGTATAAATTACATCTGTTTGCCTACCTTGTTGATTAACATCTATGCGTAATGAAGTAATTTCAAATTTAATAGAGTCAATAATAGCAGTAACTGTACCGTTTTTTAAGCCAGTTGTTATGGTTTTTATGCCATGCGTATTTAGTAATTTAATATTTTCTTGAGGTGTAATATTAGAAGCTATATCATAATCATCAAAAGGTATACCTATTATAGAATCTCTAACACAACCACCTACAAATTTAAAATTGTGCTTGTTTTGCGATAATACAGTGATTATTCTTTGAACAGATTTATTGTTAAGCCATTTAAAACATTCCATAACCATAATTTTTATTTACATAGTTAAATATTATAGTACACTATAATACAATAGAGAATGTATTATTTGTTAATATATAGTTAAGAGAGTTTATCATGAAATTTAAATATAAAATTTTATTTTTGTTATTATTACCAGTCTATTTATTTGCAGAAAATAAACAAATAGAAAATACTTCAGAAAGCGTGGAATCTTTTATTAGCGACCTTGTGGCTACACTGTATACGGAACTACCAACCAAAAAGAGTCAGGAAGAAGTTTTTGACTTTTTTTACAAATACACAGAAGATAAATTTGCTTTTACTTACATGTCTAAGTGGTTAGCTGGAAATTATCTTAAAGGATTGCCAAATGATTTGTTAAATAAATATCTCCAAGAATCAAAAAACTATATGGTAATACGCTATGGTGATATTTTTAATTCTTATTACAAACAGTATACTTATAGGGTAACCCAAAGTGAAAAAAAATCCGATACAGAGTATTCTGTAAGAATGATTGCAGAGTCTAAATCTCAAGCTGTTAAAGATCAAGGTACGATCATAAATATTGATTGGAAAGTACGCTATTCTGATAAAGATAAGCGTTTCTATGTTGTAGATTTAACAGTTAACAATATAAACTTTCTATCTTCTCAAAGAGCCGAATTTTTATCTTTAATAAAATCTAAAAATGATAATTTTGCTGCTTTTGTCGATCTATTGGCTGAAAAAGTCGCCAATATAAGGAAAAAGTAAATAGATTAGATTAAAAAAGAGTTAAGTTTATCTTAACTCTTTTGGTAAATAAAATATCACGTCCTCTACCGTATAGTTATAATCCTCTATGGTTACGTGTCTAAACTTTTTAAGTTCCTCTATTATAGATTCTATAGCATTATTAGGAGCTGATGCACCTGCTGATATACCAAGTTTTTCAACTTCATTTAGACAGTTGAACGGTATTTCTTCTTTATTATCAATTAAGAAAGATAGTTTATTATGCTGATCACCTATTTCTTTTAATCTGTTGGAATTAGAACTGTTCTTAGATCCAATAACAATAAGAGCGTCCAAGGATTCTATGATCGATTTAATAGCACTTTGACGATTTTGAGTAGCGTAACAAACATTTTTTTCCGGTCCAATAATATGGGGGAAGCGCTCCTTAAGAGCTTCAATGATATCTTTAGTATCATCAACACTAAGAGTGGTCTGAGTTATGTAAGCTATTGGTTTATCTTTTTCCACCTCAATAGTTTTAGCTTCTTCAATATTGTTAACAACATAGACGCTGGAAGGAATTCTACCAAATGTGCCTTCAATTTCTGGATGACCCTGATGTCCTATAAGAAGTACTTGATAGCCTTTTCTATGGTATTCTATGCCTATTTTGTGAACGGCTTTAACCAGTGGACACGTGGCATCTAAGTAATGTAAGTTCTTACTTTTGGCAGCCATCTCAACTTTTTCAGATACTCCATGTGCACTAAAAATTGCCAAAGAATCATCTGGTATTTCTGATATTTCTTTAACAAAAATTACGCCCTTCTTTTTAAACTCATTCACTACATTTTTATTATGTACTATTTCATGCCTTATATATAACTGTTGATCTTTATAAACTTCTAAGGTTCTATTGACCATATCAACAGCTCTACTTACCCCTGCACAAAAACCATTAGGGTGAATCAAATATATATGTAATTTTTTCATCTTTCAATAATCCTGATTATTAACTACAGGTTTAATATATGTACTGCCTTCTATAATATTATTAAAATTAAGAAAAGCATAGTACAATTTTATAGTTATTATGATAGTGAGGATTATTGTGAAGGTTTTAGTTATACATGATGGAATAAGTGGACATATGTCACAAGCATTAGCTATTGCAAAGGCATTGCAAGGAGAGGAAATAAAAGAGATAGTTGCTAGGAAAAATTTATTAAGTTTTTTACCAAAAATATTTTCTTCATATACTTTTCTATTAGGTGCAAATATATTAAAAAAATTAAACCTAAGATTGATGAATTATTCTCCTGATATTATAGTTAGTATAGGGAGAAAATCTTTGCCTTATGCTATCTATAGTAAAAAAAAATTCAGTAAAGCAAAGTTAGTTTTTCTTATGCCTAACGGTAAGATAGCAGAAAAGTACGCTGATCTAATATTTTATCATGCCTATAAGAATAATAATATTAATGATAATTTATATGTTCCTATAATTTCATCACCTCATTGTATTAGCAAGAAATTTTTGGCAGAGAGCGCCAAGCAATGGCAGAACGATTTTATGCATATAAACAAACCTATAATTTCCATAATGATTGGCGGTAATGCCAAGGGCATAAAGCTTACGTACAGTGCTATAGATGAATTAGTATCGGCTATAGATAAGATACTCCATAAGGTAGATGGTTATTTGCTAGTTTCTACCAGTAGAAGAACAGGAAATAATAATGAAATTTATTTGAAGGGGAAATTAAAAAATCATATAGATAATAAGAAGTGCTACTTTTGGGGGTACAATGAAAATATTGGAAGTGCTAGAAATCCGTATATTGCGATGCTTTATTACTCTGATTATGTTATATTGACTATGGAATCCATATCTATGATATCGGAGGCATGCTCTTTAGGGTCAAATGTTGGAGTATATATTTTTTCTTCATCAAATTTTTATGCAAAACGCTTTATTGGGTTTTCTACAATCCTAGTAGAAAATAAGCATGCTTACTTTTTAAAGGATTTTGCAATTTATAATAATAGGAAACCTATCAATTCAACAGAATTTATTACTAATAAAATAAAAGAATTATTAATTTAATTGGATAGTTATTTATTCCCTACATCATAAAATATATAAATTTATTTATTTTTAGGTATAATAATAGAAGGGAATTTTGCTTTTTTGATAGATTAGGCTTAGTTTTATAACCTATGTTTGGTAAAATATAAGGAATTAGTCTATGGATAAGTCTGGAAAAGCTATCACTTTCATTGATCTATTCGCTGGCATTGGTGGTATAAGATTAGGTTTTGAAAGTGCTACTAAAAAGTTAGGACTAACTACAAAGTGTGTTTTTTCAAGTGAAATAAAACCACATGCAGTTTCAGTTTACAAAGAAAATTTCAAAGAAGCAGAAGTATATGGTGATATTACTAAAATAGGAGCTAGTAATATACCAAATTTTGATTACTTACTTGCAGGATTTCCTTGTCAATCCTTTAGCACAGCAGGAAAAAGGAAAGGGTTTTCTGATATTAGAGGCACTTTATTTTTTGATATTATAAGGATACTTAAAGAAAAAAAGCCTCAAGGTTTTATTTTAGAAAACGTAGATGGGTTGGTAAAACACCATAGTGGAGAAACCCTTGAAACAATATTAAGAGAACTAGAAAACTTAAATTATAAGGTATCTTGGAAGGTATTAAATGCTTCTAATTTTGGAGTTCCCCAAAATAGAAAGAGAATTTATATCCTAGGTAGTTTGGATAAAAAGATTAATTTAAACGAATTTGAAACAAAAAAATCCATCATAAAAGACGTACTAGATGAAGATGTGAGTCAATTAAAGAGTATTCCTTTTGTAGATACTTTACTGAAATTTTATACAAAAGAACAACTTATAGGCAAGTCTATAAAAGATAGAAGAGGTGGCAGAAATAACATACACAGCTGGGATATAGAATTAAAAGGGAAAGTTACTTCGGAACAGAAGGATTTGATGGGATTATTACTTAAAAAGAGAAGAATGAAAATCTGGGCAGAAAAAAAAGGTATTACTTGGATGGACGGTATGCCCCTTAGCTTAGAAGAAATCTCGACATTTTACCATCATCCTGAATTGCAATCCTTACTTGAGGATTTAACCTCAAAGGGTTACTTAAAATACGAATATCCAAAGAATATTTTTATTGAAGATGGTATTAAAATAAGAAAACCTGATATCACTAAAGAAAAAGGATATAATATTGTGGCTGGAAAGCTATCTTTTCCAATATCAACTATACTATCAGAAAATGATGTTTCTCCAACAATTGTGGCTACTGAAATCGGCAAAATAGCTATTGCAACTACAAAAGCAATTAGAAATTTTACAATACAAGAAGGTTTAGGATTATTTGGCTATCCAAAAAGTTACCAAATTAGAAATATTACATATGATAAAGCCTTTGATTTACTTGGTAATACAGTAACTCCACCGGTAATTACTGCAATAACTGAAAGATTGTTGATAGATTAACACATGCAAGATTCACCAGCACAAAAATTATATGAATGTTTATTATCTAAAAATATTATTGGCTCTAGAGGAAAAATCTTTTTTGAAATACAAAATTTTAGATGTCAGATCAATGATAATAGCATTATAGGGAATGTCATTCAGGCTTGGCTACAATCATTTATGGAAGCTAATAATATTTATTATAGACTTGTTACTAATACACAGGAGTTCCCCGATTTTTATTTAGATCAAAATGATAATAATATAAATTTATTAGAAGTAAAATGTTTCACTAAGTCAGCTTTGATATTGCTAATTTTTTATCATATTGTAATTCAGTGTTAAAACATCCATATAGATTAAATGCTGACTATCTTATTTTTGAATATAAAAATTCCAATAATGAAATAATAATTAATAATTTATGGCTCAAAAAAGTTTGGGGAATTTGTGGTGGCTCAGAGAGGGCTGCTATAAAAATTCAGTGGAAAAAAGGCCAACCTCACAATATCAGACCTTCAAATTGGTATGGAAATGGTAAAATACAATATCCTCCTTTTACATCAAGATTAAAGTTTGTAGAAGCTCTACAAGAAGTTTTAAATACCAATCCTTCCGCCGATTCATTACGTAAAAATTTTTTAAAAAACATCTCAACTCTTTTTAAAGAACAAACAGGGGATAATTTATAAACTAGTTCTCTCAAGCGTGCACGTGCAAAATTATCTTGAGAAAATATGATAAAATGCTACAATATTAGCTCATATTGAAGAGATTTAATAATATAATTTTACTATATTACATAATCATTATCTTAAGAATTCAGTGATTAAAATACTATAAAAATTAAGGGAAAAAGTTTTGAGTGATTTATTTGATGACAATTCAGCAAAAGGAGCAATACGAATAAATTCTAAAGAAGATATTAAAAAAGTTCCAATATATAATGAGATGACAAAATCTTATTTAGATTACGCTATGAGTGTTATTGTCAGTAGAGCTTTACCTGATATTAGAGATGGCTTAAAGCCGGTACATAGAAGAATTATCTACACAATGTATGAAAGTGGTTTTACACATAATAAGCCATATAGGAAGTCAGCTAGGATAGTAGGTGACGTTATGGGTAAATATCATCCACATGGAGATAGTGCAATTTATGATGCTTTAGTTAGGATGGCGCAAGATTTTTCACTAAGACTTCCATTAATTGATGGGCAGGGCAATTTTGGTTCAATGGATGGTGATAATGCAGCTGCAATGAGATATACAGAAGCAAGAATGGCTAACTCGGCTCATGCTTTGATTGACGATATAGATAAAGATACCGTTAGCTTCAGACCAAATTATGATGACTCTTTAGTTGAACCAGAAGTGATTCCTGCAAGATATCCTAATTTATTAGTTAATGGAGCTAGTGGTATTGCGGTTGGTATGGCAACTAATATTCCAACTCATAATTTAGGGGAACTTATAGATGCTTGTTTAATGCTTATAGAAAATGATGAGATAACTATCAATGACTTGATAGAATGTGTTAAAGGACCAGATTTTGCAACTGGTGGTAGAATACTTGGCAGTAAGGGGATTAGAAGTGCTTTTCATACTGGGCGAGGCAGTATTATTATTTGTGGTGTAGCAAAAATTGAAGAAAATAAATCTAGATCTACTATTATTATCACTGAAATTCCTTGGATGACTAACAAAGCTAAATTAGTAGAAGAAATTGCAAAAATTAAGGATAAGAGTGATTCTAAAGAGTTGGACGTTATAGCCACAGTGAGAGATGAGTCTGATCGTCACGGAGTAAGAGTTGTAGTAGAGCTGAAAAAAGATTCCGAACCAGAAATAGTTCTTAATTATTTACAAAAATACACATCATTTCAGACGTCTTTTGGTATTAATATGCTAGCTATTGACGCTGGTATTCCTAGACTACTAAATTTAAAGGAAATTTTAGTAGCTTTTTTAGATTTCAGGAAGCAAGTTATAAGAAGAAGAACTCTTTATTTATTAGCTAAAGCTAGAGATAAGGCTCATTTGTTAGTAGGACTTGGTATTTCTGTAGAAAATATCGATGAAGTAATAAATATGATAAAAGAATCACCTTCGCCTACCGTGGCTAGAGAAAGATTAATGGCAAAACCTTGGAGAGCAGGGGTTATAACTGCTTATATTGAGCTTATTAATGAGCCAGATAGAAAAGTGATTGAAGGATTATATTATCTCTCAGAAAGCCAGGCGAGGGCAATTTTAGATTTAAGATTACATAGATTAACTGCTTTGGAAAGAGAAAAGATTCAGGCAGATTTAGAGGAATTAGCCATTGAAATAAGGGGTTATTTAGAAATTTTATCTTCCCATGAGCGTTTAATGACAATAATAAAAGAGGACTTGCTTGAGGTTAAAAAATCTTTTGCTACGCCAAGAAAGACCGCAATAGAAGAAGCAGTTGATGATTTTGTAGAAGAAGATTTTATTCAGAAAGAAGAAGTTACAATAACCTTAACTAATTCAGGTTATATAAAAAGAATGCCCATAACGTCCTACCGTACTCAGAAGAGAGGAGGTAAGGGAAAAATAGGAATTAATACTAAAGAAACGGATATTGTTACTAATATTTTAATTACACATTCCCACGCAGATTTATTATTTTTCACCTCCCGTGGTTTAGTGTATAAATTAAAATGTTATAGAATACCAGAATCAGCACCACAAAGCCTAGGAAGAGCAATAGTTAATTTACTACCAATTGAAAAAGGTGAACAAATAACCACTATTTTACAGATAGATGATAGTTATGATGGAGCAAGTGACGTTGTTTTTGTAACCAAATCTGGTAACATTAGACGCAGTAAAATGAAAGAGTTTATGAGTATTCCTTCCAGAGGAAAGATTGCTATTAAATTAGATGATGGAGATTCTCTAGTTGGCGTTAATATGTGTACTGATGAGCATGATATTTTATTAAGTTCTCATAAAGGGCAATGCTTAAGATTTCCCTTAGAATCTTTACGAGTAATTAATTCTAGAAATTCCTCCGGAGTTAGGGGTATTTCTCTTGAAAAGGATGATTTTGTAATTAATGTATCAATTTTGCGCCATGAAAAAATAGATTCTGTAGAAAGTAGAGAAGAATATTTAAAACATTCTTCTGCCAAACGCAGAGGGGAAGAGGCAAGTATAAGTTTTTCAGCAGATAAATTACAAGAGCTACAAGAATTAGAAGAGAAAGAAGAATTCATTTTAACTGTTACTTCCAATGGTTTTGGTAAAAGAACATCAGCTTATGATTATAGAATCACCAATAGAGGTGGTAAGGGATTCTTAGCAGGGAGAATGTCTGATAAAAATGGTTATATTGTTGCTTCATTTATTGTTGAGGATAATGATGAAATTATAATTATAAGTAATAAAGGGCAGGTTATTAGACAAAATGTTAAGGATATTAGGATTATTAGTAGAGTATCCTTAGGGGTTGGTTTGTTTAAACTAGAAGAGGATGAGGAGGTTGTGTCTGTTTCTAAAATTAAATTATTAGAAGATACTGAGGATAAAAACGAATTAGATGTTTAGTTAAGGTTACGTAGTTATTATTTTAGAGGAGTAAGTACAATGAGAGCAATTTATCCAGGTTCTTTTGATCCTGTTACACTGGGACATATGGATATAATTAAGAGAGCACTAAAATTTATTGACGAACTAGTTGTTGGTGTTGGAGTAAGTGCTGATAAGTCGTACTTATTTTCTCAAGAGGAGCGGATAAGTTTAATTAGGAAATCTATTAAAGAGATTTTACCAGAAGTATATAGAGATAGAGTAAAGGTTGATCTTATCTCTGGTTTAATGGTTGATTATATGAAACAAATTAATGCTAGGATTATAATTAGAGGTATTAGGGTATTTTCCGATTTTGATTACGAATTTAATTTAGCAGGTATAAATGCAAAACTTTCAGCAGATGTGGAGACAGTATTTTTAACAACATCAGAAAGCAAACAATTTATTTCTTCACGTTTTGTTAAGGAAATAGCAAAATATAAAGGTAATTTAAGTGAATTTGTAGCTCCTTGTGTCATAGAGGCATTTAATAATAAGTATAGTAAATAATATTTTAAAAGTATTAAATAAAGAGTAAAAAAAACTTGCAATAATTTATATTACATAGTAAGATCATAAGGTTGATTTTTTTTGGGGGTACTTAGCTCAGCCGGTAGAGCATCTGACTTTTAATCAGAGGGTCGATGGTTCGAACCCATCAGTACCCACCAACATTTAGGGGGCTTTCAGGCCTTTTTTTGTTGTCTTTTTTACAATTAACTTTTATTTATTTTTATATGGTTTTATAGGTTTTTATTAATTTTTACAAGTTTTTATCACTATAAAAATAAAAATCATGTCATAGTTTTTCATAGTTAATTAATAAAAAAACTAATAATATTATAGAGTTGCTAGAGTTATATAAGATCAAAGATATAATAAGAAAAGTTTAATATTAAACCTCCAATAGTAAAAGCAAATAAATAATTCATAGTTAGACAATCATAAGTTATATTGAAGATTTATACTAATATTTATGATTCCTTTAATTTAGATTATCAGTAAGAAGAATAGAAATTTAATCTTTACTAAATTATACATTTTTATCTAGTAATTTTATCATATTTAAAGATTCATAAATTTCTTTAATAAATTCAAATATAGATGCTTTAAATATTTTTGCGCTAAGTATTTTATCTTCTTTATATCTATCAAATTGCTATTAATTTTTTTGGACTAAAACTTACATTTTTAGAAAAAATCAGCTTAAAAATCAAAGCTTAATAAAGCTAAATAGAATTTTCAGATAATTTTTCTATTTAATTATGTTTGCAACAATTACTAAATAATTTGATATTAATAACAATTTATGCCATCATATCACATAATAATGTGTAATGTATCAAAATTAAATATGAAAATTAACAGTGTGAATAAAAATGACTATTATAAAATCTAATATGATGGGATTTTTACAAAAAATGTCCTCGGCTTTTTTAATTCCAGTAGCTTTTTTAAGTTTTGGTGGATTGTTAATGGGAATAACTTCAATTTTTCGGATGGATTATGTAGTTTCATATCTTCCTATAGTTAGCAATCCTGTATTTAATTACATTAATGGAGCGTTATTTTTAATAGCAGGCTTTGTATTTGATAATTTACCTATTTTGTTTGCAGTTACTGTTACTATTTCCATAGCAAAAGATGAAAAAGCCATAGCTGGGTTTGTTGCTTTAATAGGATACTTTGTTTTTAATATTGGTATGGGGTATTTATTACAATATGAAGTTATTAGGAGTATGTTCCCAGCTAATGCTATTGGTAACATTCTAGGATATGAAACTTTGAAGACAGGAGTACTAGGTGGGATCATTGTGGGGATTGTTACTGCACTTATTCATAACAAGATTTATGAAGTTAAATTGCCCATGATTTTTGGATTTTTCTCTGGAATACGTTTTGTTGCCATAGGTGTATCATTTTTCATGTTGATATTTTCACAAATATTTGTTTTTATTTGGATTCCTATTTCCGAGGGAATTAATGCTTTAGCTCATATTGTTGGGCAGGCTGGAGTATTTGGTCCTTTCTTTTATGGGTTTGTCGAAAGATTGTTAATTCCAACAGGATTGCATCATGTTTGGAATGCTGTAATTAGAAACACAGAAATATCTGGTGTTGCTATTATCGCAGGACAAGAAGTAGCAGGAGTATTAAATATTTATAATAAATACTTACAAACAGGAATTATTCCAGACATGCCTTTATATGAGGTAACAAGATTTTTAAGAGGAGGGCAAATTCCAACTGCATTATTTGTTTTGCCAGCAATTGCTTTGGCAATATATAAAAATGCTTTTTTGCAAAATAAGCCTTTAATAAAATCGTTGTTGATTTCCGGTGTATTTACTTCTGTTATGGCAGGAGTAACTGAACCTCTTGAGTTTGCCTTTTTATTTGCTTCTCCAGTATTATATATAATCTATGCAATTATTTGTGGAATTTCATTTACTACTACATATGTTTTGCATACAGCAGTTGGAGGAACAGAGCCTAATGTTTTTGGATTATTAATTTTTGGTATTTTACGTCCTGAAAGCAAATGGTATTTGAATTTACTAGTAGGAGTTATACTAGCTCCTATAACTTATATATTATTTAATTGGTATATTATTAGATTCCAAATTAAAACTCCAGGAAGAGAAGATGAGCAGGAAAATAATAATGTTTTACATGAAATAGATAGCCATATTCCAGAGGATATAAAAAATAATCCTTTAAAAAGAAAAGCATACATTATCATTCAAGGTCTTGGAGGAGTAAATAATATTATTGGAGTTGAAAATTGTATTTCACGCTTAAGAGTAAAGCTTAAAGATGGTACACAATTCAAAGAACATATTATTAATACAACCGGATGCTCGGGTATTATTAAAATTGATGAAACACATTTTCAAATTATTTATGGTACTTCTGTCAATATGATTAAAGAGGCTGTTAATAAACAAATTAAGGAATGATTTTTCTCAAAAATCCTGAGAATTTATGTTATAAGTATATATAACCTCTAATTAGGAGAGATAGTTATAAATGGTGGATTTTTCTAAAGTAGTAAACCGTAAAGGAACTTATTGCACCCAATGGGATTTTATTGCTGATAGATTTGGGGATAATGATTTACTTCCATTTAGTATTTCCGATATGGATTTTCAGACACCTCTAGAAATTCTTAATTCTTTTAAAAAAAGAATAGATCATGGAATATTTGGCTATTCAAGATGGAATCACGGTGAGTATAAAAATGCAATTAGTACATGGTATAAGAAGAGATTTAATTATGAAATAAATGAAAACTGGATAGCATATTCTCCTAACGTTATTTATGGCTTAGTAAAGATGTTGCATTTATTAAGCAAAGAAAAGCCTAATAAACACCAGAAAGAAAAAGAGTACGATGTTTTACTGTTTACTCCTGCTTATGATGGATTTTCTAAAATAATAAATGGTAATTCTTATAAGTTTACTAATGTTCATATTAGGGAAGATCTTACTTTTTCCAGGGAAGACTTTGAAAAAAAATGCTCACAAAGCAATATATTATTATTATGTAATCCTAATAATCCCAATGGCAAAGTATGGTCTTATGAGGAACTAGAATTTATTACAAAAATTGCTAAAAAATATGGAGTGTTTATTATTTCAGATGATATTCATATGGATATTGTTTATGAAAAAAAATCATTTACTCCTATTATAAAAGTAGGGGAAGATATTGATTATATTGATAAAATTATTATTATTACCTCAAATTCTAAAACTTTTAATTTAGCATCTATTGGCGGTGCTTATGCTTTAATTCCCAACAACAGTATTAAAGAAGGATTTTTATCTTTAGTTAGTAAGGAAGATAGTGTAGGGTCTCCTATGATTTTATCGGTACTTAGTATTATTTCTGGTTATAATTATTGTGATTATTGGGTAGATGAATTAAATAAGTATTTATATAATAATTTACATCAAATAGCAGCATTTTTAAAAGATAATAACTTAAATATTAAGTTTCAAATTCCTCAGGGAACTTATCTTGCTTGGCTTAATTGTAAAAACCTAAATTTAAGTAGTTTAGATATTCAAGCTAAGTTAAAATCCGCTAAAGTTGCTATTATGTCGGGTGATAATTATTTAGAAATAATACCACACTTGCGTTTAAATGTGGCTTGCCCACAGCTTAAATTAGAGCAGGGATTGAAAAAATTAAGAAGTGCTTTATTAACATATAGTTGATTTTTTTTGAAAGAAATGCTGATATTAACTCTGCGAAAGGAATTGGCAGAGTACGTTTAAATAAGACCTTTTTTGAATATTTAATGGGTTCTTCACGGCACAGTGTTTGATAGTGCTTTAATGCCATATTTAAAAGAAGCGCCAATGCTTTTAGATTTATATATTTATCTAAATTATTACTCTTACTTAAGTAGTACATACCAAAAAGATTTTCTGATTAAATATAAAGAGTTGCATACTCAATTTGGTTCACAATCTTCCTTAAAACACTTTAAACAATCGGTTAAGGAAAATGTAAAGAAACTAGTAAACATTAATCCTAATTTTTTATTGCAATTTAACACTGATATGAAAAACGGAGGAATAATTGTTTCAAAGCATTCTTCTTTGCTAAAGTAATAAAAAATTATAATAAAGGTAGAATAAGAGTTTTGTGGAAGTAAAAAATAATATTTAACAAAGAAATATTTATTATACTATAAAATATCTGCCATTTAAGAGCGCATTTTTTGATAGATGTTAGAAGGTAGAACCACTAATCACCACCCATGAACTGCATTTTTTTGAGATAAACCTAAGAGCAGTAGGTAGCAGAAAGTTTTTCAAAAGCTTTGATGGTGTTAAGATCTAAGGAGGTCTGTGTAAGGAGAGAAAAATGTGTCAGTAGAAACAAGCTTCAAAGGGGAAAGTGAGAAAGTAATAGTAAAGAAGAGGTTTATAAATAGAGAGAGTAAAAATGTTTCACGGGAAACAGGCTTCAAAGGGGCAGGGGAAACGCTTTCAGCTTTTATAATCGCACTATTTTAAAACAGGCAAACCATAAAAAAATAAGGATTTTTTATGGAGAAAATAGAGCGATAGGGAAGATTTAGGAAGAAATAGAGAGAGTAAAAATGTTTCACGGGAAACAAGCTTCAAAGGGGCAGGGGAAACGCTCTCAGCTTTTATAATCGCACTATTTTAAAACAGGCAAACCATAAAAAAATAAGTATTTTATGGAGAAAATAGAGCGATAGGGAAAAATTTAGGAAGAAATATAGAGAGCTATAAAGGGGGTATTAGAGAAGTAAGTAAGGGAGTAGTTTTAGGAGTAGAGTAAAAGCAGTTAAGGAGAGAAAAAATGTTTCAGTGTAAATAATCTTCAAATAGGTAGCAAGAGAAAAATATGCACTAAAAAGGAGATTGAGCAAGGAAGAAAATAGAGAGTTTATAAAAATTAAGGAAGTAATTTTACTCAGGATCTTAGTGTAAAAAGAGTAAGATGTATGAAGAAGTATAAAGATAGTCTCTTATATGAAACATTATTAGTTAACAAGATATATAACATATAGCCAATCCATTGAATGAAAAATTAGCTATATTTGATTCATAATTTTATTGATTAACAGATTCATAGCTAGGAGCAATAGTTTTATGATAGCTTACTGATTAGAGATATGATGAAATAAAGAATAACATGATAGAGCGCAAAATATATGGGAAACTTCAAATTTGTAGCTAATGTAGGTAGTAAAAATTAGAGAAAGGCATAAGGAGATAGTTAATAGAAACTATGGGATTAGTTCTTACTTTCTCGTGAAGTTGCAAAGATTATGATATTCAGCAAAAGCAAGCTTAATAAAACTAAAATTTATAACTAATTATGAAGTAAGGATGATACAAGGCTAGGATTAAAACATACAGGAAGATAAGCTATTAAGCTTGTAGCTTGAATATACAGCAGGATCAGATTTCATAGTCTAAAACTTAATTATGAAAAATTTTCTCCGTTTAATTCTTCCAAATCGAATTACTAATTTTTTTTCCGCCACAGTGATTGTTTTGCTGATATTTAATCTTCCCCCCATGAAAAATTTTGCAGTTAGCTATTGTAAAAGAGCAAAAGCACCAATTAAACGAAAAATATCCCCTTAGACTTTATTAATGTAAGATAAATAAAGTATTTTAAAGTTATAAGTATAGCCAACCTCTAGAGTGAAAAATTAGCTATACTTGATTGATAATTTTATTGATTAGCATTTTCCTGGCTAGGAGCTAATGTTTTTATAATGGCTTCCTGATTTACTTTTATATCATGCTTTTTACTTATTATTTCTGAATAAGTTGAAAGATGCTGATTAGTATAACTGGTTGTCGTATAGTTAACAAAATTCAAAAGCTCTTGATTTTTAATACCATTCTTCTCATAAAATATGGATTTATTAGTGATTTTCGATACAATAGCAACTGCCTGATTTCCATTATTCATAGTTATCTCAAGAGGCTTATTAATATCAGATTCCCATAGTAACTCAATGGAAGTGGCTGTAAAAGGTGATTTTTCATTAATTACTGTACCTTTAAAAGACTTTACAGGAATTGATAATTCATTAATTTTTTTACCAGCTACAAGTTCTTGCACAATTTTAGCAGATAAATTACTTAAGCTCTCTTTAATTTTTTTATCATCCCATAACTTGACTAAATCGGCTTTTATTACTTGAATATCCTGAAGTACAGCCTGATTTACTTTAGTAATCCTCAATGCAAACAAATTACCAGTATCATCATCTAAAACCCCAGATGTGGATTTTTCTGTCATAGTTGATATTTGCTTATATATAGTTTCAGATATACCTTTTTTAACATCCATATCGCTTACTTTAGAAAAAGCAAAATATTTAGCACCAGTTTTTTTAGCAACTTCAGATAAAGGTAACTGTTGATTTAGTAAATTTAATATTTCATTTCTTTTCTCTTCTAAAACCATATTTTTTTTATTGGTTAAAACCTCACTACTCACTTCTTCTTTTACTTCTTCATATGTTTTAGAACCTTTGCTATGAATTTTAGTTACTTGAAAAACATACCAACCTAAAGGAGATTCTATTGGGCCACTTAATTCATTAAGTTTTGCACTAAAAATTTGCTTAGCAAAATTTTCTGGGAGAGATGCAAAATCAACCTTTTCAAGTGGGGATAATTTAATACTATCAGGATTATCTTTAAGAGCTTTATCTGCTTCTTCTTTTGTAGCAAAAGTTGTTTGTTTAATATCTCTTAATTCATCCTGTATATAGGAAGATTTATTTTTTTCGTAAAAATCCTTGGCTTCACTTTCAGTAACCTTAATTTTACCTAATAAGTCATTAATATTAACAAGTATGTATTCTCCATCTTTAGACTCAAGAGTTGTAAAAATAGTTTTATTTTCTTCGCGCAAAGCTTCCAAATCTTGCTCTGTTGGAGCTTGGATTTTTGTTTTAAGTAAAGATTTATCAACTTCTATATATTTAATTTCCCTTTCCTGATACAGTGCCATTAAATCTAAGTAAGCTGTATAATGTGGTTGAGTGATGTTATTTGATAAGGTAATAAAAATTTGATCTTTTAAAATGGTATTTTTTGCGCTATCTAAGAAATTTTTTTCTGATCCGAAAATCATTGTCACCCTTTTTTTAAACTCTTCTGCGTTAAAAGTTCCATCAGGATTTTGAAACACTGGTATTTCCGAAATCAATTGTAGCAGTAGGTTATCATCAACTGATATGTTTATCCTTTCAGCTTCACTAGCAAATAATAAAGTGTTAACATGGCGTGTAATTAAATCATTTAAAAACTGCATCAAAGTATAAGGATTTTGTTGTATATAATAGTAATTTTGCTCAATAAATGCCCTATACTCTCCCAAAATAATGTTTGAAACTACCGATTTATCACCAACCATAACCCACTTATTACTATCAGCATTATTGATTATATTATTATTTATTACCCACGGAATTAAGCTTATTGATATTAAAAAAATTATTAAGATTAATCCAACTTGCTTTATACCAAATTTTTTCATAAATTTTTTAGGTTTAGAATTTTTATTTTTTGTGTTATTTTCCACAGAAGCATCCTTGACCATAATCTTTTAATTCCTTAATAATTTCATGACAATTAATGATATTTGTTATTGCCATAAAAATCAATACTAATTTTAATTTTTCCACATATTATGCTTAGATAATGATCCCAGGTAAGTAAGGAAAAAACACAAATTGAATATGTTTCTCTTTATTAAAAAATTGATAAAAAATTCTATGCTTGTACTAATTTTTCTAATTCTACAGCAGAGATTTCAGATTCCCAGTCAAATTCTGCCGCTAAGGTTAATACAGTACTTACAGCTTTACGAGATTTCATTCTTTCCAACCATTTACTAACATTGGAAAATTTAGTTAAAAGAGCATTAAGCTCTTGCCTATTTCCAGTTAGCCAGTTAAGCCAAGGAAAAGCAGAAATATCAGCAACTGAGAACTCTGTTGCTATATAGTCTTTATTAATTAATTGTATATCTAGCAGTCCTACAAGAGTTTCTACCTCACTAAATAGCTTTTCCATAACTGTTTTATTCTCAGTAAACAGTGGAGCATATCTATAATATTGAAAAAGTTTAGGTGATAATTCCGATGTATCCCAGCAAAACCAAGCAAGAGCTTCATTTTTATGATTTGCAGTAAGTAATATCCTATTTTTTTCAATTAAATGCATCAATATTGCGGAAGACTCAAATAAAACTTCCCCTTTATCTAGTATCGCAGGAATTTTAGCAGTAGGTACAAGCTTTTTGTAATAATCAGATAATTGAACTCCTTTCCTAACATTAACAGGAATCCTAATATGGGGAATATTAAGCTCCTCCAATGCAATTGAAACTTTCATTGTTGCTGTAGTAGGGGCATAAAAAAGTTTTAACACGAATTATTCTCCATTTTCTATTTATTCTTACAACAATGGTAGCATATAACAGTTACCATTTAAACATAAAATTTGCACCCATGGCATAAACAGGATCTGTAGTAGGCATGAATTTTATTTTAGTATACATATCAAGTCCGAATATTCCCCATATTGGAATATCATAGCCAACACCAATCTGGTAAGCTATTTTATAATTACAGTATACTGCTACATTACATAATGTATCCAAGGAAGCTTTAGCAACGCTTGATTCATCATATGCTTTGCTGGCACTGCTTATGAAACTATTTAAGGCTTCTTGATCTTGTGCAAGATTATAAATTTCCTCTTCAGTATCAATCATACTTACTAAATCCTCGTTGCCTGGCATGAGGGTGTTTATTAAATTTATCATATAAGTGGGATCTTTTGATAAATCATTAATTATTTTATTAAATTCAGGATCATTTAACAGCTCTTCGGGATTTTGATTCTTGTCAATTGCTGAGGCAATATAAACAAGTGAAGATACTTCATCCCTAAGTTTAACTTTAATACCATAACCAACACCAGCAAAAGCATAAGCTCCTCTCTTACCAGTAAAATTATAAGTTAAGTTAAAAAAACCACTTGTATAAGAACTAAGAAATTTATTATTTACAGTGGCGTTATATAATTCAGTTGTATCGGATACAGATTTTGCTATTTTAATGATCTTGCTCATATTTCCATAAAAATTTTCACCATAAAAAGCTTGCTCTAATCCTATTCCTAAAGATAATTTACCAAAGGAATACAACCCAAAATCTAAATTACCTATACTGCCCTTCATATTATCAGTTTTAGACAGCGCTGTCCCAAATTTTATATAACCTGCCTGAGCACTACTAATAAATACAGATAATATAGTAAGTAAGATAGCAAATATTCTTATAATTCTTATCATGATCCATAACTCTATTAAATACAATTCCTACATGCAAATGTACTACCACATATAAGTATAAAATACTAGCATATATTATAAAATTAACATTTAATTACTTGTTTAGCATTTTTTTCAAATAAAGACCCGTATGACTAGCCTCTACAGTGCATATTTCCTCAGGAGTACCAAATGCGATAACGTTACCACCATTTTCTCCACCTTCAGGACCAATATCAATTATATGATCTGCAACTTTTATAACGTCAAGATTATGTTCAATAATTACCATAGTATTGCCATTATCCACAAGTTTTTGTAAAACTTCAACTAACTTATTAACATCATCAAAATGCAGACCAGTTGTTGGCTCATCAAGTATATACAACGTTTTTCCAGTGGATTTTTTTGCCAACTCTTTTGATAGTTTGATCCTTTGCGCCTCACCACCACTAAATGTAGTTGCAGATTGACCAAGTTTAATATATCCAAGACCAACACTATCAAGAGCCTTTAGTTTATTATAAATACCAGTTATACCGCTAAAAAATTCAGTAGCCTCAGCCACACTCATATCAAGGACGTCAGCTATGGATTTATCTTTCCATTTTATTTCAAGAGTTTCTCGATTATAACGCTTACCCTTACATTCTTCACACTTTATATAAACATCTGGAAGAAAATGCATCTCTATTTTAATTACACCATCTCCCTTGCAAATTTCACATCTGCCTCCTTTAACATTAAAAGAAAATCTACCACCTTTATACCCTCTAGCTTTTGCTTCTGGCAACTCAGCAAAAATTTCTCTTATTATATCAAATGTTTTTGTGTAGGTTGCAGGATTAGAACTTGGCAATCTCCCAATAGGAGATTGATCTATATCTATTACTTTATCAATTTTTTCTATTCCTATTATATTATCATACCCTGCAGGCTCAACCTTTGTATTATAAATATGTTGCGCCGCTATCCTATAGAGAGTTTCATTAACAAGAGTCGATTTACCACTACCAGATACTCCGGTCACACAAGTCATAAGTCCTATTGGAAAATCAACCGTTATATTTTTTAAATTATTACCATGTGCATTTACAATTCTAATATGCTCACCACTATATTTTCGTCTTTTTTTAGGAACCTCAATCTTCTTTTCTCCACGCAAATACTGACCAGTAAGACTTTTTTCAGAAGCAGCAACCTCACTTGGAGTACCAAAAGCAACTATTTCTCCTCCAAGTAGTCCTGCCCTTGGTCCCATATCAATTAGGAAATCAGCAAATTTTATCGTATCCTCATCATGTTCAACAACAATTACTGTATTATCTAAATTTTTCAAATGCTGCAATGTATCAAGTAATTTATCATTATCTCTTTGATGTAATCCAATTGACGGCTCGTCTAAGACATATAAAACTCCTGTAAGTCCTGAGCCTATCTGGGAAGCCAACCTTATTCTTTGCGATTCACCTCCTGAAAGGGTAGCAGCACCCCTTGATAAATTTAAATAACCAATACCAACATTATTTAAAAAAGATAATCTTTCTTTTATTTCTTTAACTATTTTTTCTGAGATTTTTTTATGATGATTATTAAGGGCTAATTCGATAGTTTGTATCCATTCAAAGCAATTTTTTACTGAAAACTCAGTAACGTCATAAATATTTTTCATATCAATCTTGATTTGTAATGCTTTTTCATTTAAGCGTTTTCCATCACATTTATGACATTTTTTTGCTACAATATAATTGCCCAAATGTTCTCTGGAAGAGTCTGATTCTGTATCTTTATATTTTCTCTTAAGAATAGGAATAACACCATCAAAAGGTTTATTGGAATCATGCATCTGATTGCTAGTAGTAAATCTTATTTTTATATTAGTTTTACCGCTACCATATAAAACAATTTGTTTAAAGCTTTCTGGCAATTTTATATATGGTGTTGATACAGCAATGCCATAGTGATTGGCTAATCCTTCTAGTACAGTTTTATAATAATAACTAACTTGATTACTCCACGGTGCTATAGAATCTATATAAGGTTTAGTTTTATCTGGGATAATTAAATTTTCATCAAATACATTTTCTACCCCTAAGCCATTACATGTATCGCAAGCTCCAAATGGATTATTAAAAGAAAATAATCTCGGTTCAATTTCATCTATTGCAAAACCAGATACAGGACAAGCAAACCTTTCTGAAAAAAGAATTTCTTCATTCATAGTTATATTTTCAGCAATACATATGCCATCGGCTAAAATAAGAGCAGTTTCTATACTTTGAGACAATCGTTGCTCTATATCTTCTTTAATTATTATTCTATCAACAACTACAGCAATATCATGCTTAATATTTTTATCTAAAATAGGAATACTATCTATTTCATAAACAATACCATCGATTTTAATACGTTGAAATCCTTTTTTTCTAAGATCATCAAATTCTCTTTTATATTCACCTTTTCTACCACGTACAATAGGAGCAAGTATGTTAATTTTAGTGTTTTTCTCTAAAGATATCAATCTATCAACCATCATCGAAATAGTCTGTTTTTCAATTGGTAATCCAGTAGTAGGAGAATAGGGGATACCAATTCTAGCAAATAATAATCTTAAATAATCATAAATTTCTGTAATTGTTCCAACCGTTGAACGTGGATTTTTTGAAGTTGTTTTCTGTTCTATAGATATTGCAGGAGACAGGCCATCAATTGAGTCCACATCAGGTTTATCAAACGTATCTAAAAATTGTCTAGCATAAGCAGATAAAGACTCCACATATCTTCTTTGTCCCTCAGCATATATGGTATCAAAAGCTAAAGAAGACTTACCAGAGCCAGATAACCCTGTAATTACAGTAATTGTGTTCTTAGGTATATCAATATTTATATTCTTAAGATTATGCTCTCTGGCACCCCTAATTGAGATAAATCTTTGATTGGTAATATTTTTTTCAGACATTAATATTTTTTCCTTGATTCTAACTACTCACGTTGCTTGAAAACAATAAAAAATTCCAAACAATAGCCGAATAGTATAACATATAAAAAAAAAATTGTAGATTTTTATATCTAAGTATATTAGACTATTTGGGGCGTAAGGGTAATAAGTCTATATTATTTTTACAGTGTATTTTTTAATTTTGGGTGATGGATATGGTTAATAAAGTAATATTAGTTGGTAATGTTGGTGGAGATCCAGAAATCAGATTTGCACAAAATGGTTCTAAGATAGCAACATTTTCCCTTGCTACTACTGAAACATGGAAAGATAGGGCTTCAGGAGAACGTAAAAGTCTAACACAGTGGCACAGAATAGTCGTATTTAATGAAAATTTATCTACAGTGGTTGAAAATTATGTAAAAAAAGGATCAAAATTATATATAGAGGGTAGTATCCAAAATAGAAAATATACTGGCAATGATGCAGTTGAAAGAAGTATAACAGAAGTTATAATCGGTCAGTTTAGAGGTGAAATACAAATGCTTGATTCAAAAGGATTTGATAGCCATCCTAATTCAGAGACATCTAAAAAAGCTACTTCTAACAATTCTAATAATCAGGATTCATATTCTAATATAGGGGATGAGCTTGATGATGAGATACCTTTTTAATTTATTGATATTGCTACGGTAGGTTGTTCTTGAATAATGTAGTTATAAGTGCTAAGGTTCGGTTAGATTTTCTATATAATGTGCTATTTAGGTGATTTATGAGTACTACTATTAAGATTATTATATTGAATATAGCTTTTTTCAGTATTTACTTTTTAGGAAACGCTCAGGCAATTGATACTGCTGAGCAGGTACAAGTACGTATGGAAAAACTAGAAAAAGGGCAAAGGGAAGTAGAAAGCTTAAAAAAAGATTTAGTTTCTTTAGAGGAAAAGCTTAGATACTTAGAAGTAAATAACAGTGCTATTATAGCAAAACTAAATACTAGTACAGATTCCACAAAACAATCAACTAAAGATATTGCTGTTACTAACCAGGATAATGATCATCTTGCTAATGAAAGATATCATGATAATTTTATTGATAAGAATGGCTTGAAAAAAAGAGATACTTCCAGAGTAACTAATGATGATTATTATCCTGATAAAAAAAACATAGAAGTTCCAGAGACCTTTGATTCTGAAACACAACAACAAACAATAGACGAAAATAGAAAACATAAAGATGAAGTTGAAAAGTCTTCACTTTTGAATGAAGATACTAATACTAGAACAGGTTCTTATGTTGAATATAAAAATCATTCTAATGATCGAGCTTCTTCACAAGATACTGATAAAAAAATAGTTGCTAATACCTCTTTTTCTCGCTCAAAAATATTAAATAATAAGCCTAATGATGCTGTAGACAATTCTTATAAAGATGAAACTATTTATCCGCAAGCAGAAGATTTGCTTAGTAGAGAGGAGCGCTCCGGCAATAATGGGTCTGGTCGTTATGGTGTTAACTTAAGTAATAATTATATTGACCGTTAAAATTATATCCTTTTTAAAATCGTGTTTATTACTTTGCATGCTATTTTTATAGCCATTGATGTTATCTTTTGTTGTAAATAGATAAAAAAGATATCAATTAGTATTGATATGTAAGTAGTGTTGTGATAAACTAATGCTAGTTACTTAGTATTGTAAGATATACAGGTGATCAATTTAAGAAACATCAGGGGTAGCAAAATGAAGAAATTTTCAGTTTTAATTGCTGGTGGTGGTAGTACATTTACGCCAGAGATAGTTTTACTTCTATTGGATAGTCAGGCAAGATTTCCTCTTAAAACATTGAAATTCTATGATAATGATCCCAAGCGTCAAGAAACAGTAGCAAAAGCAACTGAAATTATTATCAAAGAAAGAATGCCAGAGTTGGAGTTTATTTATACAACTGATCCTAAAGAAGCTTTTTCTGATGTGGATTTTGTAATGGCTCATATTAGGGTTGGTAAATATGCAATGCGAGAACTTGATGAAAAAATTCCTTTGAAATATGGAGTTGTAGGACAAGAAACTTGTGGGGCTGGTGGTATAGCTTATGGTATGCGTTCTATTGGTGGCGTTATTGAGCTGATTGATTATATGGAAAAATATTCTCCAAATGCTTGGATGTTAAATTACTCTAATCCTGCTGCCATAGTTGCTGAGGCTACACGAGTTTTAAGATCTAAATCTAAGGTGTTGAATATCTGTGATATGCCAATTGGTCTTGAAGATAAGATGGCTGAAATTATTGGATTAAAATCACGTAAAGAGATGGAGATAAGTTATTATGGTCTCAACCATTTTGGTTGGTGGACTTCAATTAAAGATAAAAAAGGTAATGATTTAATGCCAAAAATAATGGAGTATGTAGCAAAGTATGGGTATGCTACTCCTTCTGACTTGGAAAAGGCAAAAGCTAAAGAAGGTAAGGATAGTTGGATGGATACTTTTAAAAAAGCAAAAGATATTTATGCTCTTGCTCCTAATACTTTGCCAAACACTTATCTTAAATACTATTTATTTCAAGATTATGAGGTTGCTAATTCTAATCCTTATCACACTAGAGCCAATGAAGTAATGGAAGGCAGAGAAAAGGAAGTTTTTGGTGAATGCGAAAGAATAATTAAACAACAGCATGCTAAAGATACAAAATTTGATATTGGGGGACATGCTTCTTATATTGTAGATCTGGCAACTGCTATTGCTTATAATACTAAGGAGAGAATGTTGTTAATTGTGGAAAATAAAGGTTCTATTTGTAATTTTGATCCTACTGCTATGGTAGAGATTCCTTGTATTGTTGGCTCAGATGGATATGAGTGTATTGCAGTAGGTGAAATTCCCAGATTTCAAAAAGGATTGATGGAACAGCAGGTTGCTGTAGAAAAATTAACTGTTGAGGCTTGGATTGAGAAATCATATCTAAAATTATGGCAAGCTTTAACTATGTCAAAAACTATGCCTAGTGCTTCTGTAGCTAAAGCAGTTTTAGATGAGTTGATAATTGCTAATGAGCAATATTGGCCAAAGCTCACTTAATTTAAGTTTTATTATTTAACTTATTTAGCATTAAGGAGGTACTAATGTTAGAAAGATTACAAAGGTTTGGAGCAGCTATGTTTGTTCCTGTATTGCTTTTTCCATTTGTTGGAATTTTCTTATCTATAATTATTGTTTTACAGAATCCTGTTTTAGTTGGTGATTTTGCAAATCCCAATGGATTACCTTATAAGATACTAACTGTTCTAGCAGAAGGTGGATGGACAGTATTTAGAAATATGCCGCTTATTTTTGCTGTGGGTATACCAATTTCTTTGGCTTCAAAAGCGCCTGGAAGAGCGGTATTAGCAGTTTTGGTATCATATTTAACTTTTAACTATTATCTCAGTGCTATTTTAGCCATATGGGGAAATTCTTTTGGAGTTGATTTCTCTCAAGATATTGGCGGTATAAGTGGGTTAACTATGATTGCTGGTATAAAAACTTTAGATACTAGTATCATAGGAGGTATATTGATATCTGCTTTAGTTGTTAGTGTTCATAATCGTTATTTTGATAAGAAATTACCAGATTATTTAGGGATTTTTCAAGGTACAAGTTTTGTAGTTATAGTATCATTTTTTCTTCTTATTCCTGTTGCGTTTCTAACAGCATTTATATGGCCAATTATTCAACAAGGTATTTTAAACTTACAAGTAGTAATGATAAATACAGGCTTTATTGGTGTTTGGATCTATACATTTTTGGAAAGAATTTTGATTCCAACAGGATTGCATCACTTTATTTATGGACCCTTTATTTTTGGCCCAGCAGTGATGGAAGGGGGAATTGCAAGAGCTTGGTTTGAAAATCTTCCTGTTTTTTCTGCTAGCAGCGCTGCTATGATGGATCTTTTCCCTGCGGGCGCTTTCTCTTTACATGGCAATGCTAAGGTTTTTGGCTTGCCTGGAGCTGCTTTAGCCATATACTATACCGCAAAACCTGAAAATAGAAAAATGTTGTTAAGTCTTTTAATTCCTGCAACTTTAACTTCTGTTTTTGCCGGTATTACTGAACCAATAGAGTTTACATTCCTTTTCATAGCACCAATGTTATTTTTATTACATGCTTTACTTGCTGCTACTTTGGCTACTACTTTATATCTTTTTGGAGTTGTTGCTGAAATGGGAGGGGGAGTAATAGGGTTTATATTAAGTGTTTGGATACCTTTATTTAAAAATCATAGCAGTATGGTTTTCACTAATATAGGTATAGGATTGATTTTTACAGGGATTTATTTTGTTATATTCAGATATGTTATTCTAAAATATAATATTCCTACGCCTGGTAGGACAGAGAATGATGCTCAATTATTCACAAAAGACGATTATAAAAAGAAAAAAGTACAAGATAAAACAAGTTATGCTAAAAAAGCTATAGATTTTATGGAACTATTAGGAGGAAGAGAAAATATAAAAACAGTAGCGAATTGTGCAACAAGATTACGTATTGCAGTTATAGATGAAACAAAAGTTAAAAATGAGGCAGATTTTAAAAAGGCAGGTGCTTTAGGGTTGGCAAAAAATGGTGTTTCTATACAAATTATAATAGGACTTGACGTACCCAATGTAAGAGATGAATTTGAGAAAATTCTTCATACTTAGTTTGCTAGTATAACCATAATTATTATTTTATCTTGAATACACAGTAAGGTAGAGCGATTGTATACATGAAAAATATTGAAATTTAAAGGTGATTAAGAGATTTTAAACTGGCTTATATATAGGAACTATTACTCTTTTTACGCTTTTTTTAGAGGGGATTATACCAAGCTCAACAGTATAATTTCCTATTATAATAGGTAGAGATGAAAGATAAATAGATCATAAAAAGCTCATAAAAAATAATGAGATACAGTTAGTTAAGAGAATTAGTATTATCATTCTAAATATATGAAGTATAATAATTATGGAAAGGGGAGAGTTATAAAGATAATTATACGCTTGATGGAACTAAATAGTTAATTTTAATGATTAAATAAGTTCCCTTGTATAGCTTCTCTATATGTTTTCACTTTTAAAAGAGATGGTGGAACATTTAAAACCATACCGTTTAGAATCTGTTCTGCTGTATAAATTTGAATAGTATCGTATATATTTTGTACTGGTAAGTTCATATCTATTTGATATTGAATTTTAGGAGATTTTTCTATGTCTTCAAGCATATTAAACGATGGGTCTATCTAAGATTAAAACTCCTATATCAGCTTTAAAATCCTGCATAGTGCCTTTTAACTCTCTTATCATAGCTGGCGAACATTGTTCTTTTGTTTTTACACTAAACACTACTTTACCCCAAATATCTTTTTTGTTTTTATCTAGCCCTAAATGAATAGTTAAATCTCCATCTACGCCTTTATCACCGCTTTTTTCTTATTAGGCATTCCACCTAATTCTTTTACTAAAAAATCTTGTTTTTCAAAGGCATTTAATTTTTGATACTCGTCCCATGTTCTAGGCTTTATTACTTCTTTGTAATAATCATCTTTTAACCCTGCATCTTTTATTCTTTTGTCTATAAGATCAATTGCAAAGGTGCTGATATCAACCCCTATCCAATTCTTTTTAAGCTGTATACTAGCATCTATGGTAGTACCACAAACCACAAAAAGCATCTAGTACAACGCCATCTTCGGGGCATGATGCTTTTACAATTCTTTCTAATAATGCTCTTGGCTTTTGTGTTGGATATCCTAAACGTTCTTTTGCCATAGGATTTAAGGCTTGTATATCAGTCCATACATCCATTGGATATTTTTTATCATCCCCTTGTGCAATCCTTGAACCTTTGGTATTTTCAGCTCTTTTAAAAGACTTTTCCGTTCTAAGAGTCATTATATTATTAGGATAAAAATTATATTTATCAGTTTTAGAATACATTAATAAATCTATTTTTAGCCAAAAAGCCAATTAAATGGGGGGGGGGATGATAAGTAGCGATTTATTGCAATTGATTATTTTTGTATTAAAAATTTGTTTTTTAAACATAATTATCCGATTAACTTTTTATATTGTAATTTTTTACCAACCCTTTTAATTCTTTTCCCATCTTAAAACCTTTTAATATCTTATTATAATCTTAGGTTATCATAAACATTTAGTTCCCTCAAGCGTATAATTACCGTTATAAACTTGCGAAATAACATTATATTTAATACAGACATACTGGGAGATCAAGATTAATAAATATGAATTCTAAGATCCTGGTGGCGGAATAACTATTTGAGAAACTGAAGAAGTATCTTCATAGGTAGAAGGAACTACAGTATTTTCTGCTGCAGGAACAGGTAAAGGAACAGCTGCAGGAACAGGTAAAGGTACTTCAGGGATAAAATGTTGATAAACAGCGGATGATTTTGGTACAGCATTAACAATTGAACAATTCAATACCTCACTTCTTAAAAAGGTATCACTACTGGCATTTTGCATACCTGTAATTATAATTTTAGAATCTTGCTTATAAAAATGGAATATAACATAAACTAACCCATTGGAGGAATACATAAAATAGTTTTTATCACCAGAGGTATAGATCACTTTATACTCTTCACCGTTAACTACTATTGCATCATCAGTTATATCAAAAACAAATTTGGATTTACTCCTGATATTTTTCATCTTTAAATACTTTGCTACATCGTTTCTAGTTTCTTCTGCATCTGCAGTAACAAGAGAATGAACGTTACAAACATACTCCTCAGAATAAGCAATAGAATGGAATATAGTCGTAAAGCACACCAACAAAGATAAGAAACATAACCAACGCATTAATCACCTAAAGAGAAGAAAAATAATTAAACTGAACACAAACATACCGAAATTATATGATATATACTATGTATTATGCAACAAAAAAATGATATATTTAGATGAGTTTATCAATAAGGTGGCAAATTTGTTAAATATTGGGATATTTGAGTTTTTAATTATAGTAGTATTAGTATTATCTTTGTTTTCTTACAAGGATTATGCTAGCATAATAAAGCATATTAGGAAAATACATAGTTTTATTACTAATATAATAGAAGATAATTCTGATACTATAAAAAAAATTATAAATGCTAAAAATAACTTTATAAAAATAATAGTTCGGGAAGATAAAAAATTGCAATATATGAAGAATTCATATCAAGGATTAAAACCACTTATTAAAAAAAATAGTAAAACTATGAAATAATATAGCAGAAATTAAGGAGATATTACATGAGTATAGGTTTTTGGCAGATTATTATTATATTGATAATTGTAGTAATAATTTTTGGTGGTAAAGGAAGAATTTCAAATATTCTAAGTGACATAGGTAAGGGACTTAAAAGCTTCAGACAAGAAATATCTTTAGACGAAGATAAAAAAAAAATAAAAAGAAATAAATCACAAAAAAGGTGATTCGTTATAACTTATACATCCATAGGTTGTTATACGTAATTTCTCATAATAATGATTAATTTATCTTAAGTCATTTCTAATTTCAATCATACATAGTAAGTAGCAATTTATATTATTTTTGTGTATCATCATATAATGAGAAGTATTATCATTTATGTTTTCTGTATATTATGTATTTTTATATCTTATTTGACCGCTATAGAAAATAAGAATATGGTTGGTTTTTCTAAAAATTTTGTTATGTCACCCAAAACAATAATCACCAATGCAGATATAACCTTTAGAGATAACATAAATGATTCTTATTCTATTAAATATTCAAGAAATTTTTATGATATATATATGGGTGTTAGTTTCACTACTCCTCAAAAAGGAAGTATTGAATGGGATATGTATTTTAATAATAAGCACTCTTATTCTGGTGAAGATAATAGGAAATATTTTTCAGACGTTAATTTGAATATTAACTATACATCTGGATATACTACAGAACTTACTCTACAGTATTTATTTTTAACATATGATAAAATAAGTTTTTTTATCGGTGCATCGGCTGGTTATAAAAAAAATTTTTTTACTATTAAAGAAACTTATGATTATGCCAGAGAACCTAATAGAACAGAAATAAGTCAAGATTATTTTATAGCTAATGACACTATACCTGAGGATATTGATTATATAAAATGTGAAGGAGATATTATTTATAACGAGAGTATGAATGAGAGAATAGTGGGTATAGGTAAAGCAACCTGCTACAAAGCATTAATTAGTGAAGGCAAAGAAATCTACAAAACAACTAAAATAAACAAATTTTCTGAAGTGGCTATACCTCTTTCTCTGCAGTTCAATATTTTATATCAAATGATTTATAATGTATATCTAGGAGCTGGAGTAACTTTTTTTACATTGGAAAAATTTACAATTGACTCCCAATTAAATACAATGAGGTTTAACACAGATATTACTAGCTCTTCATCTACACTCCAAGCTTTTATTTATTATAAGTTTTAGTTGCCACAACCCAACAATGTAATATCATATATATGATCCTCAAGGGAGTTTACTGAAGGACTGCTAGAGAATAACCATCCACTAAAAATAAATACTCTTGACAATTTATTACTTATATTAATAACAAAATCATTAGGAATGGGGATATTTATAGTATTAATTTGTTCTGAAGTATCTGATTTATCTACCAATCTTACAACCTGAATAAAAGACTTATTTTCTGGTTCATCCTGTAAGGATGATTTATAACATACTCTTAATTTAGTATATAGGTTATCATCAAATATATTGACAGAGTCGGTTTTTAAATCCACCACTGCAGTTTTACCTGTTAGCTTATTTAGTAATCTAACTTTTGCCTTACTATGCTGTGTATAGGTTGATGCTGCTGAAAAGCTTATTGATAAAAAGAATAATAAAAGACACTTACTAATATTTAATAAGTTCATTTATTTATTACTACCTATACTAAAGAATAAATTACCAATTTTATCCTCTAAAGATACCCAATCCTTGTTTCTTATAATTTGAGAATTTTCTTCTAAATACACTTCTGCATTACCAAGTATAACATTGATCATAGGAGGATCAAACAAACCAGATGCTTTTATTTCTAGTTTGCTATCAGAGGGAATAGAAACCTCCTTGTCTATGGATAATTTTATCCAGACAGAATAATCATCTTTTGATAAAGAAATAGAAGAAACCTTACCAATTTTATAACCATTAATAATTACTTTAGATCCCTCGGTTAATCCACCTATATCAAAAAATTGTGCATTAATGGTATAAGTTTTAAATCCTGCACTTATGGTTATATATGCTGTATATAGCACAAAAGAGATCAATGTAATTATAATAACAATTCCAAAAGATATTTCAAGGGTTCTATTTTTCATAATTTTTTCTTTTTATTTCATTTTTTACCAAGATATGCACTTACCATATCTATTAATGTGTCCAGTTCTATTGGTAATGTACTATTAGTAATAACAGTACCATTTTCTATGTATTCTTCTTCTATTCCATTAGTAATACTTACAAATTTGGAAGAAGAAAATAAAGATATATTGCTAATTCTAACTAACACATCAGTTGTTAAGTTGATATTTTTTTTTACTTTAATAACCATTACAGGACTATGCTTATCAAGATAAATAGCATTTATATAGCCTATTGGATAGCCAGAGTAAGTTATGCTATTACCTATACGCATACCGATAGTATTATTAACAGGAATATAATAGGTATTGTATTGGGATGGGAAAAATCTACCTGGGATGTTGTTAGCAAAGCAAATAATTAATACTATTAACGCGAGCAAAGTATATAAACCAACAAAAAAATTAAGGTTATTATTTTCAAAACTCATAAGATTTATTTCTCTTTCCAAGCTTTATACGAATTAAAATTTGTAAGTATATTGTCTTTGTGATCAAGCATATGATTAGTGCCAGTTAGATTAGGAAGATGATCTTGTTGCCATAAGTGTTTATTAGAAGTATCAATTGGCTTATCAAGCATAAATCTAAGCCAAGCTTCCCAGTAATCTGGAATTTTTGATGCTTCCTTGGAACCCATATAGTATACCCAACGTTTTTGTTTAGCAAATAATTTAGAGTTACTATAGTAGTAAACATTGCCAAATTGATCTTTGCCAGCTTTTTTACCAAAGAACAGCGTTAATAAAAAAATTACTAGTCTCATATAATAATTTACCCTAAATAGCCATAACTACCAACACCCAAAAGTGTAATATATTTTTCACCACATGTCTATTAGATTATTAAAAGTAAGTTTTTATAAAAAATTAATTTGATTGATTATTTTATTAAGTTTGATATGATTATCAAACTTACATTATTAACTTTTTGTTAATAATTGTTAGCTTTAGAGTGCCAAGATAATTCAATTAAAAATAAGTACTACATAGCAAATTGCAGATAGAAAAGAAGAACGTCAAATATGAAGATAGATAAATTATTTACAGATGGTAAAACAGATTGTTATGGAGTTAGTTTTAAGATAAGCAATAGCGATATTAAAAGCACCGATGGTAGATCATTATTCAAATCAATAGATGTTGAGGTTCCAGATACTTGGTCACAAATATCCATAGATATTCTAGTACAAAAATATTTTCGAAAAAATTCTGTTCCGGCATGTTTAAAAAAAGTGCAAGAAAAAGGTATACCAGAGTGGTTGCAAAGAAGTGAGGCAGATAAAGATGCACTTTTAAATTTACCAGAAAACGAACGCTATATAGGAGAAGTTAGTGTTAAACAAGTGTTCAGGCGTATTGCTGGAGGCTGGACGTATTGGGGATACAAGTTAGGTTATTTTGATGATGAGAATTCTGCAAAGAACTTTTTTTCTGAAATACAGTATATATTGTGTAATCAAATAGCAGCGCCGAACTCGCCCCAGTGGTTTAACACAGGGCTTCATTGGGCATATGGTATAGATAGTGAAGCTCAGGGGCATTATTTTTTTGATGAACAATTACAAGAAATAATTCCATCTAAATCTGCCTATGAGAGGCCACAACCGCATGCTTGTTTTATTCAAAGTATCAGTGACAATTTAGTTAATAGTAACGGTATAATGGAGCTTGTTCTTAAGGAATCCAGATTATTTAAGTATGGTTCAGGAACTGGAACAAATTTTTCTACGATTAGAGGTAAGGGTGAGAGTCTTTCTGGAGGAGGTAGATCTTCTGGGGTAATGAGCTTTTTAAAAGTAGGTGACGTTGCTGCAGGAGCAATTAAATCTGGTGGTATTACAAGAAGAGCTGCTAAAATGGTTATTTTAGACGTAGATCATCCCGATGTGGAAGATTTTATTAGTTGGAAACTTAAGGAAGAGCAAAAAGTAGTATCCTTAATTACTGGATCTAAAATTAATCATAAGGTTTTAGAACTTATATTAAAATCTTGTGAGGTATATCAATCTGATAGTAAACTCTCTGAAAACGACAGGTTCAATATAGAGCTTAATAAGAAATTATATAGAGCATTATCCATAGCTAAAGCTTTAATGGTGCCGGAAAAATTTGTTGATAGAGTGATGCAACTTGCAAAACAAGGAGTATTTACTTTAGATTTTGCAACATTTTCAACAGCTTGGGATTCTGAAAGTTATTATACAGTATCAGGACAAAATTCAAACAACTCAGTTAGCGTAACAAATAATTTTTTATATAGTGTGGAGAATGATGAGGACTGGCAGTTAATTAATAGAGTGGATAAAAGTGTTGCAAAATCTGTTAAAGCAAGTGATATCTGGAATAAGATAGTATATTCTGCCTGGTCTTGCGCTGATCCTGGACTTCAATATAGTGATACTATCAATCAGTGGCATACTTGTCCTGTGGAGGGGGCAATCAGAGCTAGTAATCCTTGCTCCGAGTATCTTTTTCTTGATGATACTGCTTGTAATTTAGCGTCTATTAATCTTATCCGCTTCAGAAAATCTGATGGTAGTTTTGATACTGATACTTTTGAATTTGTAATTAGATTATTTATATTAGCTTTGGAAATTTCCGTAGCTATGGCGCAATTTCCATCACAAAGAATAGCCTATCTATCATACAAATACAGAACACTTGGTCTTGGTTATGCTAATATTGGTGCATATTTAATGTCGATAGGTATTCCTTATGATAGTGAAGAAGGAAGAAATATTTGTGCAGCAATAACCTCTATTTTAACCGCAGTAGCGTATAGTGTTTCCAGTGAAATTGCTAAGGAAAAAGGCACTTTTCTAGGATATCAAGATAATTCAGAAAATATGCTTAGGGTAATAAGAAATCATAGGAGGGCTGCGTATTCATTGGTGGATGAGTATGAAGGCTTAGCCATTAAACCTATTGCTTTAAATACAAATCTACTAAAGGATTATAATTTAGCAAATAAAGCTAGAACTTCTTGGGATGTTGCATTATTATTAGCCAAGAGGCATGGCTTTAGGAATGCTCAGGTAACCTGTATAGCTCCCACTGGTACGATAGGATTACTAATGGATTGCTCAACCACTGGCATTGAGCCAGATTTTTCAATCATTAAGTATAAAAATTTAGCCGGAGGTGGTTATTTTAAAATTATTAATAACACTGTTACTATGGGGCTTAAGTATCTTGGCTATTCTACACATGATTTGGAAAAAATCATCAATTATATTATTGGTCATAAAACCATTAAAGAAGCACCGTATATTAACCATAATACCTTGAAAGCCAAAGGATTTAGCGAAAGTGAAATCACAAAAATTGAAACAGCTTTGCCTAACATATTTAATATTGAATTTGCTTTTAATACCCATATATTAGGGGAAGATTTTTGCTCTAATGTTTTAGGTATTGAATTAGATAAACTAAAAAATCCTAACTTTTCTCTTTTACAAGCAATTGGATTTAGTAGAGAGCAAATAACTGATGCTAATATTTATCTTACAGGAAGCATGGGGGTTGAAGGGTGTGATTTAATAAAAGAGGAACACTTAGCAGTTTTTGATTGTGCAAATATCTGTGGAGTAAGGGGTACTAGATTTTTATCTTACGAAAGCCATGTTAAAATGTTGGCAGCAGCACAATCTTTTATTAGTGGAGGTATTTCTAAAACAATCAATATGCCTGCCACTGCAACAATTAAAGATTGTTCAGAGGCTTATAAATTAGCTTGGCAACTAGGAGTAAAAGCCGCAGCTTTATATGTAGATGGATCTAAATTATCACAACCTTTACAAAGCAGTTTACTTGATGATGATTCTCTTAGCTCATACGATTTAATACAAGCTGTTTTTGAAGATAAAAATATTGATTTCTCCTTAAATAAGGATACAGTACAGTCCTCTTACGATAAAACCTTAAAAGTAGCCACCTATGGAGCAACAAATGTTTTCAGGGAAAGACCATCCAATAAAAGAAAAGGATATACTCAAAAAGCTAAATTAGCCAATCATAAGATATATATTCATACAGGGGAGTATGAGGATGGTAGGCTAGCAGAAATATTTTTAGACGTATATAAGGAAGGAGTTGCTTTTAGGGGATTAATGAACTCTTTTGCCATAGCAATCTCTATAGGGTTACAATATGGTGTACCTTTGGAAGAATTTGTAGAAGCATTTACTTTTACAAAATTTGATCCTTCTGGTATTGTTGATGGTCATGATAATATTAGAATGGCTACCTCTATGGTGGATTATATTTTCAGAGATCTTGCTATAAACTACCTAGATAGGCATGATTTAGGACACGTGGGTTTTAATGAATCTAACGAAATACACCCTAAAGTTGGACATAGTGAATTAATTGATAATGCAAATAAGAATAATATAAAAAATAAAATCGTCAAATCAGTAGAAAACAAAGGATATGAGGGAGAAATTTGTGCAGAATGCCATTCTATGACCATGATCAGGAATGGCACCTGTTTAGTTTGTACTACTTGTGGTACAACAACAGGCTGTTCATAAGAAACATAATAGAGTGGTTTTATCATACACTCTATTATACAAAGACACCTTCCTAGAGGTGTAGCTAGATAGTCATCTAGCTTTTATTCCTACTTAACCCTAGTATTAATTACTAGGGTCTTTTTTTTATTCTCCTTAGAGATTACTATAATAAAATTAAGAAATAGTGAATAATTTAATAATAGGGGTGGGGTATAATAAGTTCAAATACTGCTATGGGAACTTCTTTTATTTCAAAATTGCTCTACTTTAGCAACACTATTGTCACTAGCTTCAGTATAATTTGTAAATGGATCATAAAATTTTAATTAATTGTCTACTTTTGTAGGTATTAAAGTTTATTTTCTTATTAATCTTATTCCTCAAAGCAAACCAATTTGGGCTTCTATAAAGTTGTAACAATACCGGGAATTTTGTTATTAAATACAATATTATGCTAATTATTTGTTTTTTATTTGTTTTTTATTATTCTTAAAGAGTACTTAAATGTTTATTTTAGGTAATTATTGATAACTTTAATTATGGAGGTTTGCTATGATTATAAGAGTTAATATGACAAGTGTTGCCACTTTATCTTGTGAAGGTTAGTTATTTAGAGCATGACGGTATTTTATTACAGGATACCGTCATTTTTTATATAAGGAATACGAAGAATGAGACCAATTTTAAAGTATACAGTGCAACGAAATAATTTAGAGAACTTAATTTGTTTAAGGTCTAGTGGTAAAACTTATGATATTGATAGTCAGTGGAGTGGGTTTTTTAGTCTTTTAGACGGTATTAATACTGTGGAAGATATAGCTAGTAAATTAGGAATGAAGAGTGATGAGGTTAATAAGATTTTAGAAAATTTAGATTCTTTATATTTACTTTCAGATGCATCTTTAGAGAATAGAAGCTTAAATAATTATCACTTAGAAAGATACTCTAGGAATTTAAACTTTTTAGACTCCTATCTAAAAATGAGCCAAGATAAGTTTGAAGCTCAGAAAAAAATCATTGATTCTTCTATTCTTATATTGGGGCTTGGTGGTTTAGGATCGCATTTGTTGTTTGATTTAGCAGGCTTAGGGATTGGGAAAGTAGTGGGTCTTGATTTTGATAAGGTTGAACTTTCTAATCTTAACAGACAAATTCTATATAAAGAATCTGATATAGGATTAGATAAAGCTCTTTGTGCTGAAAAAATGATAAAGGAGTTTGCTCCACAGCTTAACTTTATACCTATTTATAAAAAAATAGAAGATGAAAAAGATATATCAGAAATAATCACTAGCCATAAGATTAATTTAGTTATTTTAGTAGCAGATAGACCAAAAATGTTGATACAAACTTGGGCTAATAAAGCTTGCGTAGCAAACAAAACACCTTTAATTACAGGAGGATTAGATACACAAGTGGCAAGATTTATGACATTTGTACCTAATAAAACAGGTTGCGTAGAATGTTGGAGGAGTTCAATTGCTAAAAATGATAAATATTCAGATAGTCTACTAAAAGAACAACAAATCAATCAACTAAGAGGAGATAGTGCTGCTTTTATTCCATTTGTTGCTATTTTAACTGGTATAATGGTTGCGGAGATTGCTAAATATATCACAGATTTTGATACATTAAGAAGTTTAGGAAAATGTTTAGAGTTTAACTTAAAAGATTTTAATATATATGAGAGAGAAGTTTGGGAGAAAGATCCTAATTGTCAAATTTGTGGGGAAGTATTAAAGAATGGATAAAATTAGCAAAAAACATATTATTATAGTTTCTTATATAATTAGCAGTATTGGAGATTGGATTTTCAAGTTTTCTATACCTCTTTACATGTATCATTTAACAGGGAGAGCTATTGATATTGCAATTGGATATGCACTAACGTTTCTTCCATTTTTATTTTTTAGTTTGCCTGCAGGGGTTTTAGCTGATAGGATGCAAAAGAGGAAAGTCCTATATATTTTAGATATAGTAGGAGTTTTCCTTTGCCTAGGTTTGTATCTATTGATGACATATGAAAGCCAAATTATATTGATATACCTTTTTGTTTTTATGCTTTCAAGTGTGAATACAGTTTATCATGTGGTATTTCAAGGCTCTTTGCCATTATTATTTGATGCTAAAGATTTGCCGATTGTAAATAGTAGTATTAGTTCCTCAGATAGTATTTTATCGTCACTTGCTCCCATATTAGGAGCAAGTATTGGAGTCTTTTTTGGCTATTCGTATGCTATTTTATTTAATGGAATGTCTTTTTTAATTTCAGCTATTTTGATCATTTTATTTGTTAAATTCACCTCACAACAACTTGGTAATAAAAAGATACTAACTATGGTAAAAGAAGGGTTAGTACTTTCTTGGCAAGAGAAATTTGTTCGTTTTGGAGCTGTTTTATTTTTCATGGGTAATTTATCATTATATTTATTTTTTGGAATATTTGTTTACTATTTAAAAAACAACGTAAAGCTTGGTGATATGGAAGTAGCTCTTATATATGCACTTGGTGGAGCGATGTCGGTGGTGGGAAGTTTTTTAGCACATAAATTTGTTAAAATAGTTGGGACAGCACAAAAATTTATTGCTATTTCAGTATTACTTTCTGGTCTATTTATTATCCCAATTAGTATTCCCAATATATATGTAATAGCATTTTCTTGGGTTATTATATCTTTATTAAGTTCCATGAATGTAGTTATATATTTTACTGAAAGGCAAAAAAGAGTTAGTAAAGATATCCTCTCAAGGGTTGTGGCAATTTCAAGATTAGTGGCATATGCGGCTATTCCACTGGGAGCCGTTTTAGGTGGATATCTAGTAAGCAAGACATCTGTAGCAGTTGTTATAATAATTGCAGGTATATATAGGATTTTAGTAGGTGTTTGGGGGATTATCCAAAGTAAGAAATTTTAGAATATTTTTTGTGTTAAATCATAATCAAGCAAGATAGGGAATAGAGAAACAAATAATTGATTATGAACAAAAAATAGCAAATCAATATCTAAGGCAATTATGTATTGACAGCGTGTTAAAATTACATAATAATCAACAATATAATTTGTGGATGGCATGGTTCTTATAGTAATATAGCATATTGGATTATTAAATGGTTTTGATAAGAGTTTGTTTTTTTATTACAATTTTATTACTAATAAGTGATAATTTTTATGGTTTTTTCGCTAATGAGAGAACAAAGGCACACGTTGTGATTGACTATAACAATGGAGAAGTATTATCAGAAAGTAATGCTAAAGAGAAGGTACGCCCAGCGTCTTTAACGAAGTTAATGACGCTTTTCATTTTGTTTGATCATCTTGAGAAGCAAAAAATTACATTAGAAACAAAATTAAAGGTTTCTAAGGCAGCAGCAGCTTTGCCACAAACTAAACTTGGATTACCAGCAGGCAGTGAAATTAGTGTCAAAGATGCTATTTTAGCAGTTATAGTTCGCTCTAGTAATGATATGGCCAGAGTAATTGCTGAAAGTGTTGCTGGAAGTGAAAGTAGTTTTGTTGAGCTAATGAATATTAAGGCCGCACAACTAGGACTTAGTGATACTCATTTTTCTAATTCACATGGATTACATAATGCAGATCAGTACACTACGGCTTATGATATGGCTAGGCTATCTCGTATTTTGATGATAAGACATAATTCATATTATAGATTATTTTCAGTCACTGATTTTAACTGGAATAAAAGGAATTATCCAAATACTAACAGGCTTCTTGAATATGAAGGTGTGGATGGTATAAAAACAGGCTATACCTATGCGTCTGGTTATAATCTAATAACCTCAGCCAGTAGAGATAACATAAGAGTTATTGGTGTTGTTATGGGTTTTGACAGTAGTAATGGACGAAATATTTATATGAAGGAAATTCTTGATATTGGCTTTGAAGTTTCTAATATCAATAGAAGGAATGCACCTAAATATGTAACTAAGGGGGATAATTATGTTAACTCTTTCCAAGAAGATGATTCTTTTAGGATGGTATCTCTAGAAGAACAGGAAGATTTTAGTGAGAATTATTTTAGTGAAAAAATAGATGGTAATTATAGTGAGGTTTACACGGTTGAAAATATACCGTATGTTGAAAATGTAGTGTCATCCAATTCAGTTAGTATACACCCTAGTATTAAGTATGTTACTAGAGTTAAAACTAACAAGACCACTAAAAATTCAAATCAATACAAATATGGCATACAAGTAGGAGCTTTTTCAAACTATAAAGCTGCCCTAAATACAGCCTATAATGTTGTATCATTGAAAAAAACTTCTAGGATTTTGAAGAAAAAAAACATAGTTATAAGTAGAAAAAATTCCAATTATGTTGCTAAATTTACTTCCCTGAGCAAAAATGATGCTTATAATGCTTGTAAGTTATTACGTAGTTCAGGTAAAGATTGTTTTGTAGTTTCTTAAGATGGATTATACTGGTTTTATTAAGGAGCTAGATTGTATATTGAATCTCAATAAAGATTACTCTCATGCTGTTTGGATGAATAACTATATGAGAGGTAATTTTCAGTTCTTGGGTATAAAAAAACCAAAACTAAAAATTATATTTAATGATTTATTACAAAAATATCAATTTTCTATTACAGAGCTAGAACTTATTGTAAAGCAATTATTTATTAAAGAGTATAGAGAATATCAATATGTTGCTATTTTTCTTTTACATAAGCAAATGCACTTGCTTGATCTATCTCATATAACACTGTTTGAATACATTATTAAGACAAAATCTTGGTGGGATAGTATAGATATAATTGCTCCTAAATTGTTGGGTGGTGTTTTATCAGAAACAGAAGCACATGATAGAAAAATTCACTTGCAGGATTTTGCAAACTCAAAAAACATATGGATGATAAGATCTGCAGTTATCCATCAATTAAACTATAAAGGCTTAACTGATACAAATTATTTAGCTTATATTTGCAAAAAACACAGCTCTAACAATGATTTTTTTGTCAAAAAGGCTATAGGCTGGGCATTAAGAGAATACTCAAAAACCAAGCCAGAGTGGGTGGAATTTTTTGTACAAGAAAATAAAGAGCTATCAGCTTTATCAAGAAGAGAAGCTCTTGCTATTATAAAGAACTCAAAGGGTTAGATTAAATAGAGAAAAATATTCTTATAAGTAAGAGAGAATATAAAATTAAAAAGATTATATTATAATAATCCCAATTCTATGAAGGAAGCTGTTTTTGGGGTAATTGATTGATTCTATTAAACAGTAATAAATAGTTGGTATCTCTATAAAAAACATCTAAATTCTAATGTGCCGTTATATAATAAGTACTTTACCTTAGTAAGTATTAGATAAGAAGCTGATATAACCTAGAAATATAAAAGTAAAAATTAAGTTTCATCATTTAATTTTGCACTTTTTGTAAAACAGGTAACTAATGAGTAAATATAATTTTTAGAGAGAGAGAGAGTTTAAGGAAGAGTAAGTAATATGTAGCAAGAGCAAAATGAGAAGAGAAAGATAATTTATAAAACTAAGTATGGAGTGATATGCTTAATGGGAAACAAGCTACTTATAAAAAAAATTCCCCCATTAAATTTTTTCTCACAAAGAAAGGGGTATTGATTTATATCAATTTACTAATACGATAAAGATAACTAAAAAAAGAACTTCCCTTAATTTAAAAATAAAATATTAACCAAACCTATGATTATCAAACACTATTTTCTCATCAAAAAATTCTTTAATTCCAATTTATATTTTATTTGCGAAGATATATGTAATAATATATTACCGGAACAAATAATCCACCAGAAAGCCAATTACCAATAGTTGCCATAACTATTGCATTTAATATTGTGGATAAGGCAAAATCTCCCCCTAAAAAATAGGAATAAGAAAATAAAAACATATTTGCCACACAATGTTGAAATCCTGTAATTACAAATAAAAAAATAGGAAAGTAAATCATAGCTACTTTCCCTACAATATCTTTTGCTGCTAAAGTTGCCCAAATACTTAAAGACACCAATATATTACAAAAAAAACCGCTAATTATAATTTGAGTGTTACTAAGAGCTAGTTTAGACGATGCTGTTTGAATAATAAGTTTTACCATTTCCTCATCAGCACTAGCTGTAAGATAAATTAAATACGCTGAACACACTGTACCAATAAAATTAGCAATCCATACTATAAACAAATTATTAACAATAGTGATTATTTTTACTTGTTTATCTAAAAAAGCCGCAGTATTTAAAGCATTACCAGTAAAAAGATCTCCTCCTACCATAAGTATAAACATTAAACCAACAGGAAATACAGTTGCTCCAAGCATTTTTGTCATTCCGGCAGTTAAATATCCTTGTGTTCCAGCCATAACTGTTAAGGCTCCAAAATATCCAAGAGATACAAATAATCCTCCTAAAATACCAAGTACAAAAACCTTTATAAGAACAGTTTGACATTTTTTAACAGCAAAAGTAATAACAGCCTGACTTGTTTCTGTCGTATTGAAATAATTAACTGACATTTTGATAGAATCCTATAATGAAATAATAAATCCTTTATAAATTACGGCAAAATATGATTAAAATCAATAAATATTTAATTACTAAAAATAATATTTTAAATAAACACTATTATAATAACACAAAATTAGCAAATATTATATCTAGATACTTTAGATCCTCTCTCAAGTCTAATAAACCCAAGAATTTTTGCAATAATTTGTTTTTTAGAAATTTCCTCTTCAAATCCATCTAAATTAGCTATAATTAATCTTTGTCTTTGCTCTAGCCTAGCTGGTGTTAGTGTCCCATTAATTTCTATTAGGAAGTTACCCGCTACCTCAGTGGATTCCTGTGATTTATCAAACAACAATACATCATTCATTTTATACTGATTTATTGACTGACTAACTCTGAAAGAAGACAAATGTTCTTTATCTATTTCAAATTCTCTCATTACTAATTCTTTTATGTAATCAGTAATTCCAAGATTGATATTTATTAGCTCACTTACCTCACTAATAGACTCTTTACCAAAATAATCAATCAAAGTATTCATATATTTGGTAGCTTTGCCTAAAGATAAAGTATGCGGATTACTTTCATATCTGGCAACAGTGATTCGAGATAATCCAATTATATCCGCAAGCTCTGATTGTGTTAATTTAAGTTTTATACGTATTTCTTTAATATTCATTAAGTTAATCCTATACTAGTTAAAGAAGTATACTCTAGTCATGAAATGTTTAAAAAAAAGTTAATTAGTTATTATCTGATACGGCTCAGGAAATTTTATTAAATTTCTATTGCTTTATTAAAATAGCACTGTTAGGTTATTACTATCAAGCAAATAAATATATTATATAAATAAAAGTGGGGTATGATATGTTCGGGATTTTTAAACCAGCAGTATATAAAAAAACACTACCCAAAGAAGTTATAGATAAAGAATATAAAAAACTAAGATTACAAGTATTTGCAAGTATTTTCATAGGTTACGCTGTTTATTATTTTGTAAGAAAAAATGTCGCTTTGGCAGCACCAGATATGATACTAAATGGATGGAGTAAAACTAATATTGGCTTTGTCATGGCTTCGCTTTCTTTTGCCTACGCATTTTCAAAATTTTTAATGGGAAGCATATCAGATAAAAGTAATCCCAAATATTTTTTTCCAACAGGACTACTATTATCTGGGCTTATAATGTTATATATAGGGTTAAGTGATCTTAAATTTGGCATAATGAGCTTGGGACTATTAACTTTTTTAATGTTTTTAAATGGTTGGGTGCAAGGTATGGGATGGCCACCTAGTGGTAAAACACTAGTACATTGGTATTCTATAAAAGAACGTGGTAGGGCAGTATCAGTTTGGAATTTAGCTCACAATTTTGGTGGTGGTTTGATCGCTAATATTGCTATCTGGGGAGTTGGTTATTTTAATGATTGGCAAGCAATATTTTATGTGCCAGCCGGTATTGCAATTGGAGTATCAATAATTTTATTTTTTACTATGAAAGATGCTCCACAAGTATATGGCCTACCTTCGGTAGAAGAATATCATAATGATTACCCAGAAAACTATAATGTTAAATCTTATGAAAAAGAACTAACTTTTAAACAAATTTTTATGGAATACATATTTCCTAATAAATACTTATGGGCAATTGCCATTGCAAATGCTTTTGTATATATGGTAAGAAACGGCATAGTTGATTGGGCTCCAACCTACTTAAATGAAACAATGCAATACTCCTTTAAGCAATCTGGCTGGGCATACGCTTTGTATGAATATGCTGCAATTCCAGGAACACTACTCTGTGGCTGGATGTCTGATAAAGTATTTAAAGCCAGAAGAGGGCCAACTGGAGTGGTTTTTATGGCACTAACACTAATTGCTGTATTTACATATTGGAGTGCAACTACTCCAATAATGATTAATATATCCTTAATATCAATTGGTATGTTAATATATGGACCTGTCATGCTAATAGGACTGCATGCATTAGATTTAGTACCTAAAAAAGCTGCAGGAACTGCAGCTGGCTTCACAGGAATGTTTGGTTATTTACTAGGTGACGTCATGGCTAAAGCAATGATGGGAAGCGTTATTGATAATTATGGTTGGAATATATATTTCATAATTATTGCATTATCATGTTTAGTTGCCATATTTTTCCTTGGACTTACTTGGAATCAAGGAAGAAAAAATTAAAATATATCTTGAAAATAATATTGAAAAATCCCTACTAGGCTTATTCTCTTAGTAGGGATTTTAATTTGATTCCTCTACTATTTAAGATAAGACACTACAGCAAATCTTTTTACTAAAGTACCGCAAAACTTATAAAGTCATCAATAAAAAAAAATCAGACTTATAGTAAAAATTATGTGCTAGTTTTGTTGGATTTTACCATGGGCCACATTTTCTCTTTGAGTAGCCATAGATATTTCAATTAATTCAACATTACTAACAAAATCTTTTAAATCTTTAGAGCCAGTATAAGTCATAGCTGATCTTAACCCCCCCTGAATATTCTGTAGTACATCAGCTATGGATCCTTTGTAAGAAACTAAAAAACTATCCCCCTCAAAAGTTCTCCATTTTGCAACTTTACCTTGAGATTCATAAGAATCTTGAGATGCAGAACCACGATACTCTTTAAATTTACCATTGATAATTTCACCAGGTCCCTCATCAACTCCTGCAAGCATGGATCCAAGCATTACAGCTTTAGCTCCAACAGACAAAGCTTTCGCAATGTCTCCAGGAGTACGCTTACCTCCATCAGATATAACATCTACAGTCGGATTCACAGCAATACAGTCAATAAGAGCAGATAGTTGAGGAACTCCACAACCAGTTTGCACTCTGGTTAAACAAGCGGATCCTCCACCTATACCAACTTTAAAAGCCATTGGTTTTTTTTACTGTCAATTCTATAAATTCTTTTATTGTTGCACCGGTGGCAAAATTACCTACTATTATTTCAATATCTTTATGATTTTTCGCAATTTTATTATACTGCTCGACAACAGATATTTGTGCTCCATGTGCAACGTCAATACAAATAATCTTTGCTCCTGCTTCTATTAGTGTATTAGCTCTCTTTTCTTCATAATCTCCAAGACCTATCGATACTATACACTCAGCATTAGCACTCTTAACACTATTGTATGCTTTTATGTTTTTTTCAATGGATGAAAATCTATGTAAAGCACCAATAGCTCCATTGTTATACATGGCTATGGCAACATTTGGATTAGTAACAGTATCCATATTAGCTGAAATAATAGGTAACGAAAGATTTAGCGTCCCCAATGTAGTTAATAACGACACATCTTTTCTACTTAGAATTTTTGAAAATTTTGGCTTAATTAAAACATCATCAAAAGTTATAAATTTTTCCATCTCACACCTCATTACACCAACAGTAAAGTAGCTTAATAATCCTCACTAGCACATTACTGATAATAATAATAGCAGTTTTACATCCTTTAATAAAATTAATTCTTTTAAACTTATATAATATATAATATAATTTATAAGTATTTTATTTGATATTATAGGTTAATGTGTGTTTAGTAAATTAATTCGGCTGCTTTATATACTATCCTTCCTAACTTTATCTTATGGATGCAATAAAGTAGTTTTCTATAATGAAGGGTTATATAATCCATTACTTACAACCTATTTTAATCCTGCTATATTGATAAATCTAGATAAACAATTTATAATATGTGAACAAATATTTGCAAGTAAGATAGATGCTAATTATGAAGCAAGTGTTGCTTGCTCTACTGTGAAAAAAAAGGCTAGCTTAATTAAAAGAGAATACTTTAGTACATGCTATCTTAGCATGCCAATTTCTAATACCTATAAATGCACAACTTAGTTGATAATTTTTATATAAGGTGAAAAAATGGCTCTTAAAATTACTAATGATTGTACTAATTGTTCTGCCTGTGAACCAGAATGCCCAAATGGTGCAATTACACAAGGTGATGAAATATATGTAATTGATCCTGATCTTTGTTCTGAGTGTATCGGAGCCTTTGATGTTTCACAGTGTGTCGCTGTATGTCCCGCTGACTGCATAGTATTAGATGAAAAATTTAAAGAAACTAAAGAAGAACTGCTATTAAAATATAAAAAAATTCACAACATAAAATAGTGGAATATTTATGGATAATGAACCTATAGTTAAATATTTAAAAGATTACAAAAAAACAGATTTTCTAATTAAAAAAATAGAATTAGACTTTCAAATATTTCCTAATAAACTTCTTGTAAAATCTAATCTATCAATATCTAAAAATTCATCTAATAGTACTCTGACCCTAAATGGAGAGGATTTAAAAACTATTGTTGTCTCTATTAATAATAAAATTATAGAACATAATAAAGACTACGTCATAAAAAAAGATACGATGGAAATTTATAATGTACCTGATCATTGCAATATAATAACAGAAGTTGAAATTGATCCTTATAATAACACAAAACTAATGGGAATATATAAAACTAATACTGGTCTGGCTTCACAATGCGAACCAGAGGGCTTTAGAAGAATAACTTGGTTTATTGATCGTCCTGATGTTATGCCACTATGGAGTGTTACTATTAGAGCTGATAAAGATAGTTATCAAAGTTTACTATCTAATGGAAATATAATTTCTTCAGTAGTTGAAAGTAATACCCGTATATGTAAGTTTGAAGATCCTTTTCCTAAGCCATCTTATTTATTTGCCTTTGTTGCTGGTAATTTCGATATTTATTCTGACAAATTTATTACTAAATCAAATAAGATGGTCGATTTAAATATCTTAGTTGAACAAGGTAAAAAATCGCAAGCCAAATTTGCTGTTGATAGTCTTAAAAAAGCAATGAAATGGGATGAAGATACTTTTTCTTTAGAATATGAGTTAAATGTTTTTTCAATTGTTGCAGTAAGTGACTTTAATTTTGGCGCCATGGAAAATACCAGCTTAAATATATTTAATGAAGTATATGTTCTTGCTGACCCTTACATAGCTACTGATGATGATTTTTTCAATATAGAGTCAATAGTTGCTCATGAATACTTTCATAATTTTACTGGCAATAAAATAACATGTCGTGACTGGTTTCAGCTTACTCTAAAAGAAGGATTAACAGTCTATAGGGATCATATATTTTCAGAAGACTTAAGGCATAAGGATATAGTGAGAATTAATGATGTAGAAACATTAAGAAATCATCAATTTCCAGAAGATAACGGACCACTTTCCCATCCCATAAGACCAACCTCGTATATTGAAATGAATAATTTCTACACCTCAACAGTTTACGAAAAAGGCTCAGAAGTTATAAGGATGATTGCTACTTTAATTGGTAAAGATAACTTTAGAAAAGGGATGGAAATTTATTTTGATAAATTTAGTGGCTCTGCTGTTACTTGTGAGGATTTCATATCCTCAATGGAGCAGGCTAGTGGCTTATCTCTTGAATTATTTAAAAGATGGTACTTACAATCTGGTACTCCTGTTGTTGATGTTATAACTACTTATGATGAAACAAATAAAACCTATACAATTAGATTATCACAAACAAATAATCCAACCTTTGATCAAAAAGAAAAATTCACTTTGGTTATCCCTTTAAAACTAGCTTTATTTAGTTCCAAAGGAGAACAACTAATTTTAATTAATGATAAAAAAGAATATTTGGCAGTTTTAGAGGAAAAAGAAAAAGAATTTGTTTTTCATAATATAGTAAATAAGCCAACTTTATCAATTAATCGTTTTTTTTCCGCACCTGTAAAAATTAACTTCATACAGTCTGATGAAGAGTTAATCAATCTTATAATAAATGATAGTGATGGCTTTACACGATTTGAATCCTCACAAAAATATTTAATAAATAAAATACAAAATTTAGTATTTTCCTTAGAAAATAACACTAAGATTGAAGTTGCTGAATTGAATAACTTAGTTATGCCATATGGAGAAATCCTTAGAGGTTACAAAAATGATCCATATATTGTATCAGCGATGTTGAAATTACCATCATTTGTAACCATTGAACAACTTTATGAAAGTGATCTTCCAATAGAACATATAATGAGTAGTATTCAGATATTAGAAGAAGCTATAGCTAGTACTCATGAAAATATTTTGTATGACATATTTAACAATATAAGTGACGATGAAGAAATTTTTTCCACAGAAATGATGGGTAAAAGAAGTTTAAAAAACAAAGTGCTATTTTATCTTTTAAAAACCAATAAGGAAAAGTACTTTGAATTGGCTTTGGATTATTTTAATAATACTAAATCCATGACTAAAAAAATAGGAACCCTACTTGCTATAAAAGATTTTCCCAATATAAAAGAACATAATGAGATTTTTAAATCTTTTTATAAACAATATGAACAATATCCAACTGTGCTTAATAAATGGTTTGCTTTATCTGCTGGAGTGAAAAGTGATATGACTGTTGAAAAGATAATCCAGTTATCTAACCTTCCTACTTTTTCTTATACAAACCCTAATAAAGTTAAACATTTATTCTCTGGATTCATAAATAATAATCTAGCTTTTCATAAACTTGATGGTAGTGGATATAAATTACTTGAGGAAACAATCATTAAAATGGATTTAATAAATCCTCACATATCAGCAAGTTTAGCAAAAGCGTTTTCAAAGCTTAATATACAAAAACCTATAAGAAAAAATTTAATGAAAAAATCCATAGATACAATCTTAGTAAATAAAGATATTTCAAAGGGATTGTATGAGATACTTGCTAAATTATTAATTAACAAATAAAAGAAGAATAAAGATGCATAATAAAATAAGAAAAGCAGTTTTTCCTGTTGCAGGTCTTGGCACAAGATTTCTACCAGCTACAAAAGTATTACCTAAAGAAATGCTACCAGTATTTAACAAACCAATAATACAGTACGTAGTAGAAGAAGCAATGGCAGCTGGAATTGAAGAATTTATCTTTGTCACAGGAAGAGGAAAAGTTATAATCGAAGATCATTTTGATATATCCTACGAGTTACAACATCATCTAGATAATAGTAATAAATTACATTACAAAGAATTAATTACTAAAGGCATCCCCAAACCAGGTAAAGCGTTTTTTACAAGACAACAATACCCAATGGGTCTTGGGCATGCTATATTATGTGCAAGAGCTCTTATCAATAATGAGCCATTTGCAGTTTTACTACCAGATGAATATTTAAGATCTAAAACTCCTTGTATGAAAAATATGGTTGATATATATAATAATAACGACCATATTGATATGATGCTTGCCTACCAAGAAGTTCCTTGGGATCAGGTATATTCTTATGGAGTTTTAAACACTTTAGGAAAAAAATCTCAAAATTCTCTAGTACAAGTTAAATCGGTTGTGGAAAAACCCGAACAAGATAAAGCACCATCTAATTACGCAATTATAGGTAGATATATTTTACAGCCAGAAATTTTTAATTTCCTAGAGAAAGCAGAAAAAGGGATTGGGGGAGAAATTCAACTTACAGATGCAATTGATCAGATTATAGCTACTAAAACTACTGTTGGCTACCACTACACAGATGCTCGCTATGATTGTGGAACTCCAATTGGCCTGCTGGAAGCATCTTTAGATGTTGCTCTTGCCACAGATATATATAGAGACAAGGTAATTGAAATATTACAAGATAAGCTTACCAAAGCTAGCTTTTAATATATTTATCCTTATTGTCATAATTAAAAATATATTGTAGCGTTTTTAAATTTCTTTCTGTGTTTTGGCATTGAAATAATAATTTTGCTTGCTGTAATGATGCATGCATATATTTTCCATGATACTCAAGATTAATTATTTTAAAAAAATCCATACCACTTTGCATAGTACCTAAAATATCACCATACCCTCTAATTTCTAGATCTTTTTCTGCAATATAAAAACCATCATTACTATTTTTAATAGTTTCCAAACGTTTTTTAGCAGTAAGTGTTATATTATCACTATATAATAAAATGCATACTCCTTGAACATCTGATCTTCCAACTCTACCACGTAATTGATGCAGTTGAGCCAATCCAAAATGTTCAGGATTTTCTATAATTATTATATTACAATCAGGAATATCTACACCAACTTCAATTACAGTTGTTGCAACTAAAATACCCCCTTTATGACTATTTTTAAAGTTACTTAATACAGTTTCTTTTTCATTAAAATCCATTTTACCATGTAATAAAAATAATAAATCTTTGTATAATGGGAAATTATCTAAAAGCGAATTATATCGTTCAACTGACGCTTGAAGTAGCAATTTTTCTGATACATCAACTAAAGGACAGACCCAATATATTTTTTCATTTTCTTCAAGTTTCTTAATAATACTATTCATTAAGTCTATAATTCTGCTTTTAGATACAGTATATGTAGTGATAGGTTTACGGTTTTTAGGTTTTTCTTTAATATCAAAATATTTAATATCTCCATAGAGAGAAAGAGCTAAACTACGAGGAATTGGAGTGGCTGTAGTAAGAATTAATTTAGGATTGTCTCCTTTATTTAAAAGCTGCATACGTTGCTCAACTCCAAAACGATGTTGCTCATCAATTATTACTAACCCTAACTTAGCAAACTCTACTTTTGCCTGGAATAATGAATGAGTCCCAACTACTAAATCAATCTCTTTATTAGCTATACTTTGTAAAAGTTGTTTTTTTACACTTACCTTTTCTTTACTTTTTAATAAAGCAATTTTTATACCTAAAATTTCTACATATTGTAAAAAGGTATTGTAGTGCTGATTAGCAAGAATTTCTGTAGGAACCATAAAAGCTGCTTGATAACCGCTCTCAATAGCCATCAAAGCGACAATAAAACATACAATTGTTTTACCACTTCCAACATCTCCTTGCAAAAGAACACTTGATTGCTTACTTTGCATGAATTCTTCTTTAATATTTGATATGGCACTAATCTGATCATTAGTTAATTTGAAAGTTAAATTTTTTAATAAACTAGAATTTAATGAGTTATTTGGTTTAAAAATTATATTGCTATGTGATACTTTATTATTTCGCACTTCTAGTAAATTAAAATGATAAGCAACCATCTCATCCAATGCTAAGCGTATCATGTTTTTACCACCCAAAGAAATATCATTAATAGATTTAGGGCTATGGATGGAATTAATAGCCTCTTTAAAAGATGGTAAATTTTGTTCTTTAAGATAATTTTTATCTAACCATTCCTCTATTACACAGGAATTTAAAATATTGAGCGCTTGTGTAATGAAATTGCTAAATTTATTAGATGTAATTTCATGGTGTTGTCTATAAACAACTTCCATTGATCTCATACTATCAAAAAGAGCATCATTTAAGATAATACTTGGGTGATTAAAAGTATAATTATTATTATAAATTTCTGGAATACCAACAATAATAATCTGTTTGCCCAGTGGTAGATTCTTTTCTAAATAATTTTTATATAATCTGAAAAAATTTATATAAATTATTTCTCCATTAAAATCTTCACAAATCACTTTAGTAGTTTTTAAAGTTTTTTGATAATCAACCACCCTTAATTTTATTATACAATGTTCTTTAATTTTTAAATCTCTTGCATTTTTACAAAAGTGTCTAATAATAACGTTGGTAGGGAAATAAAACAGTAGGTCAATAACACGCTCTATACCTATGCTTTTCAGCTTGGTAGCAGTTATATCTGCAATATTATTTAATACCCTTATAGGAGCTAACAGATCTTGTAAATTTGTTTGCATAATTTAGAAACGGATTTTTCATGATTGATAATATACTAGAATTAAACAATATTTTAAATAATAATACAAATTATAAATTATCTAATTTAAGTGCCGATTTTACAAAATTTTTGTTATACGAACTAATAAAAACAACAAAAAAAGATTTACTACTAGTTTTTGATACAGATTCTAAAGCAGAAAATTTTTACAATTTCTTAAAAGAATATGATAGCAAATTAATACCATATTATTTTCCAAGTTTTGCTATTGAGCCTTATCAAAATATGTCTCCTAATAAATCTATATTATCTAAAAGAATAAGCACTTTAAGTAATATCATTTTAAATCCATATGGTAACAGATATGTAATAACCTCTATTAACTCATTAATAACAAAAACTATACCAAAAGATTACCTTAAAAATAGATTTTTAGAGATCAAAGTAAACACACTATTATCAAGGGATAAATTAATAGCATTTTTGATAAGGAATAATTATAAAAAAGTCTCTTTAGTATCAGAAGATGGAGAATTTGCACTTAGGGGAGATATTGTTGATATATATTGCTCAGACATAGGAGCAATACGCTTAGATTTTTATGATGATCATATTGAAAAAATTAAATTATTTGACCCCTTAACTCAAAAATCTTTTCAAGAAATAGATAATATACTTATTAAACCATCCTCTGAGATAATCTTAGAAGAAGCTACAATCAATCATTTTAAAAGTAGTTATAAAACAATCTTTAATAAAATAGATACAGAGTTATTTGAATATTTAGATAATAAAATAATCCCCAAAGGAATAGAACAATATATAAGTTTATTTTATGAAAGCACTCAATCTATAACAGATTACTTAAATAATCCAACCATATTATATTCTTCTAATTTTAACAAGCTAACAGAAAATGCAATAGAGCATTATGCTGAAGAGTACGAATATAGGAAATCTCTTAATAATATTTTTAATCATAAACAAGATATATTACTACCTGATTTATTAATTCTTAATAAAAATGAACTTACTACTATTTTAAAAAAACATAATAATATTATACTTAGTGAACTAAAAAGCGATATTGATGAATATAACAATTATAATTTTACAATCAAAAATATCCAACCTATTTTAAGTGTATATAGAAACCAACATAAAACATATATAAATTCTTTCAATCAATTTATCATAGATAATAAGATAATATCTGATAAAGAAAGTAATTTTTTAATTTTTGCAAGATCTGAAGAATTTGTAACCAATATAATGAAAACTTTAAACGATAATAAGTTAGATTTTTCACTTAAACTAGAAGACAAAAGTAAAATTACTATTTTACTTAATCCCTACATTGAGGAAGGCTTTATATATGAAAATTATATAATACTATGTGAAAATGAAATAACTGGTATAAAAAAAACATTTAATTCCCAAAAAAAGAGTAAAAACAATAAACTACTACAGCATTTAAATAATATAGAAATTGGCAATATAGTTGTACATAATAAACACGGATTTGGTAAATATCTTGGTATTAAAAGTATTAAAATTAATGAAATAGAGCATGATTTTCTAGAAATAGCATATAAAGATCAGGAAAAACTATATCTGCCAGTAGAAAATATAGATTTAATAAGTCGTTACTCTGGATCTGAGACAGAAATAATACTTGATAAACTAGGGTCTAGTGCATTTGAGAAAAAACATAATAAAGTAAAAGAAAAAATCAAAGATATTGCCTACGATCTTATTCAAATTGCTGCCAAAAGAAATATACAAACTGCTCCTATAATAGATATTAATAATGAAGAATATATGAAATTTCTAGAAGGATTTCCTTATGTAGAAACAGAGGATCAACTTGCTGCAATTAATGATATTATTTCAGACTTACAATCGGGCCATCCAGCAGATCGCCTGATTTGTGGTGACGTAGGATTTGGAAAAACAGAAGTTATTTTACGAGCAGCATTCCTAGTAGCTAATGCTGGATATCAAATAGCAATAATCACCCCAACTACATTATTAAGTAATCAACATTATGTCAATTTTAAAAATCGCTTTAAAGATTTTCCAATAAGAATAGCACAGTTATCAAGATTTACTAAAAATAAAGAAAAAAGCATTATAAAAAAAGAACTACAGGAAGGATCAGTTGACGTCATAATAGGGACTCATTCTCTTTTAGCAAAAGATATTAACTTTAAAAATCTAGCTTTAATAGTAGTTGATGAAGAGCAAAGTTTTGGAGTTGTTCATAAGGAAAAATTAAAAACATTCAAAGAAGAAGTACACATAATAACACTAAGTGCTACACCAATCCCAAGGACAATTCAACTTGCATTTAAAGGAATAAAAGATTTAAGCTTAATAAGCACTCCACCTATTGATAAATTACCAATTATTACATATGTACTACCAGTTGATTATTTTTCAATTAAAAAAGCCATACTAAAAGAGGTAAGTAGAGATGGACAAATATATCTAGTATGTCCTAAAATATCTGATATTGAGGAGATAAAAAGATCAATTGATGGATTAAATCTTGATATATCATATATTATAGCACATGCTCAAATGCCCACAGAAACATTAGAGAAAAATATGCTAGATTTTAGAGAAAAAAAATATAATTTACTAATTTCAACTAGCATAATTGAATCCGGACTTGATATGGAAAATGTTAATACAATAATCATTTTGCGAGCAGATTTATTTGGTTTAGCACAACTATATCAATTGCGTGGTAGGGTTGGTAGAGGTAAAAATCAGGCATTTGCGTATCTTTTTTATCAAAATCAGAAATTTCTTGGAGAAAAAGCTGAAAAAAGACTACAAATTTTACAAAATCTAGATTATTTAGGAGCAAGCTTTTCACTGGCATCTTATGACTTAGATATGCGTGGAGCCGGTAACTTATTAGGAGAAGAGCAATCAGGACACATTAAAGAAATCGGCTCAGAGTTATATCAAAAATTATTAGAGCAAGAAATAGTTTATCTAAAAAGCTCTGGTAAAGATAATAAGTCATCAGATTATTATAATTTCAGCCCTAATATAAATCTTAATATTCCTATTTTCATCCCAAAAAAATATATACCTGATATGGAAACCATAATGGAAATTTATCAAAGACTTGGCAAATTAAATGAATATAGTGAAATAATAAATATTAAAGAAGAAATGATTGATCGCTTTGGTAATATACCTTACCAAGTTGAAAATCTTCTTCTGTCCATCGAGCTAAAAATAATGGCAAAAAAAGCATTTGTAGAAAAAATTATTTTTGGCGCTAAAGCTATAATGCTTAGTTTTTATAATAATACCTTTCCAAATGTGGATGCCTTGCTTAAATATCTTAACAACAAAGAAAGCATTATAACCCTAAAACCTGATGGATTATTAATTTATAGCGATAATTTATCTGAATATAAGGAACAAATTAAACTTGTAACTAAAGTATTGGAAGATCTACAAATATTACTTTTTAATAGATAATTAATTGTAATCAAAATTTATCCACATATTATGCAATAGAACAAAATCAGACGTTTTTGTTCTTCTTGCATCCATGTCATGCGTGTAGAAATCTTCCAAGGATTTCCTAATTATATAAACCTTCAGAAATATCATGACCTTATAGTCATCATAAAGCAATTTATAGTTGAATAATATTGATATTGTATGTTACAATTAGTGAGAACTTTAGTATTATAACGTACAGGTAATTAATTATATGGTAAAAGATAAAAAAAACAAAAAAACTGTAAGTAAAAAGAAAGAGGTTATAGTTTCTGATTTATTTCTTCAAGATGACCTTTTAAGGAATAGTTTTATGGAGGGAAAGATATCTAGAGAAAATCATCTAAATGATAATTTAATAGGTACCATTGCTAGTATACCTAAAAAGGAGCATATGGAGAAAATATTAACTAAGAGGAAAAATAGGATTAAAAATGAGTCTCTATCAGCGTTGATAATAGTAGTAATTGCTGATGTTGGCTTATCAAGGGAGTTTTTTGTTAAAGAGGCTTTAGCAAGAGCGGCTAAACAGAAAGGTGTAAGGATTAAATTTGAAAGTGAGCATGATGATGGGTTGCAAAATGAAGATACAGTTCATGAACAAGATATTAATGATGCCATTGGGATTATTTTAGTAAGTGATGATAAATATTATACGGAAAGATTTAATGGTAAAATGCTGTTAAAATGTAGTGCAAAAAGAGCAATAATTTTACCTAATAAACTAATAAGTCTTCTCATTAGTGGGGATGCACCTATTTATCATGAGGGGAAAAGTATTAATGCAAATTCTGATAATCGTGATATGTTAAGATTATTATATGAAAATAATACAGAAGAAGAAACAGGCGGTGTAAAATATCTTTATAAACACTTAATGAATGGTGTTGGATTTATGCTACCCTTTATTGCTTCTGGAGGATTATTAATATCAATAGCATTTTTGATTGATAGTATGGTGGGAGTTGAATCTTTTGCTGAACTAGGTAATAAAACTGCTGTAGCTAATTTATTTACACAAATAGGGACAACTGCTTTTTCCTTATTTATACCAATATTGGGGGGATATATTGCTTACTCTATTGCTGGTAAGTACGCAGTAACTGCTGGATTTGTTAGTGGAGCAATAGCCTTAGCAGGAGGAAGTGGCTTCTTAGGAGCAATTATTGCTGGATTTATTGCTGGATTCCTTACAAGATTACTTAGTAGGATATTTGTAATTATTCCTGAGCAATTTAATAGTATAAAAGTTGTGCTAATATATCCACTACTTAGTGTTTTATTAACTGCTACAATAATGATAATATTTCTTAATCCACCAATTCGTTTTATAAATGTCAGTTTAATTCAATTCTTAGATAATATGGAATATACTAGCAGGATATTTTTTGGTATTTTACTTGGATTAATGATGGCAATTGATATGGGAGGGCCAATCAACAAGGCTGCTTATATTTTTGCTACTGGTAGTTTAACTCTCTCGGGTGATCTGCATGGTAATAGTATTATGGCAGCAGTTATGGCAGCAGGAATGGTGCCACCATTAGGTATCGCTCTTACAACTACCTTTTTCAAAAATAAATTCACATTAACTGAAAGAGAAGCTGGTAAGGCTAACTATTTAATGGGTCTATTTTTTATTACAGAAGGTGCAATTCCTTTTGCACTTAAAGATCCTCTAAAAATACTACCATCAATAGCATTAGGATCAGCTGTGTCTGGTGGCCTTACCATGCTATTTAAAGTATCTCTTGTGGCTCCACATGGTGGAATTATAGTTGTGTTATTGGCGTCTAATCCAGCTCTTTATATTTTATCCATATTTATTGGTGTTTTAATAACATTTATAACTTTAAGTTTACTAAAAAATAACTCATAATTTTTTCAGTATTTTTGTGTGCTTAGTTCTTATTAAATAAGAGTAAATCATAAAATTCATGAAAAAGCTTAATCCTTCTGCAATTAAAATACCTATAACACCCCAAGTAGTATATTTAACTATCAAGTAATAGCTAGGGTATAATATCAATAATTTCATAAGAAAACTTAGTAAAAAGGGTATATTTGCTTGTTGCAATCCCTTTATATGAGCTTTGGAATACATCGATAAAAATCGCATTGGCTCCATAAATAAACCAAGAGCCATACATATTATCATATACTTAATTACATTTGCATCTGTTGATATAAAGTCTTTAAATACATATGTAATTAAAAGGGATAGTATTGAAAAAATAAACACAGCTGACATACCATAATAAAGATATTTTATATAAAGTTTTTTGATTTCTCTTAATTTACCTTCCCCATAAAGCTTTGAAATATATAGTTGTAAAATAATAGCAAAAGACATACTTAAGGTAACGCATACTAGTAATAAATTGCTTGCATGTCGCTTAGCTGATAGCCACTCTTGTCCTATATGTGATATGATAATTAGTAAGATAAATTGAATGGAATTATAAGCGATTGGCTCTATTATAGATACAATCCCTAATCTTTTTAAGCCAAAGATGGTTTTTTTCCTAATATCTTTACTGAATATTTTAGCTTTGCCTAAAATAATATTTTTTTTGATAAAATAAATATAAATAGGAAGTATCATAATTAAAGATACAATTGTTGATACAGCGATACCAATTACCTGCCAGTCTAAAATAAATACTGCTATATAATTAAATATCGTGTTAAATATTAGAATAAGGATATAACATAAAAAATTAATCTTTGCCATAGAAAGTGAATATAATATATAACTACAATATTGTTGAATTGCCCAAAAAATAAATAATGGTGCTATATATTTAATATAAGTGAGAGCAAAATCTTTAGCATCGCTGTTTACTTTAATTAAAGAAATAATGTAATCTTTAAAAAAGAATATCATTCCTGTAATTGTAAAGGCAATAGATAATGTAAGAATAAATCCTATAAATATCATTTTGCTAAATATAGCTTTTCTACCTGGATCATAATAAATAGAATTATTAATCATGGCTTGTGAAAATAAATTAATGATGCTTTGTGCCATATAGATGAATGAAATTAAACTTGCAACTCCAATTGAGGCAAGATAAGATATTTTTTCTAAAAAAATAAAATCTATAGTCGTTAAACTAAACTGTAAAAACAAACTAAGGGCAGTAAAAATAATTTGCTTTGATATTGGTAAGGATAAGTCTTTAAACATTCAACTATTTTCTATAAGATTAAAAATAACTATAACTTTCATATTGACTATTATAATAAAAAATGTAATTAATTCTACTGCTTGCTATAAAGTATTTTTTATTTGTATCAATTAATATGTTTCATAGATTTCTATTAATCGTTTATTTTATTAGTTTTCCCCTAGATATTTATGCTAATAATGGACAACAATTAAATCAACCACCAATAGAAAATATTAAAACTTTCAGCACAATAAATATCACTACTAAAAGGATTAAAAACACCTTAGGTAGTACACATATCATTACTAAGGAAATAATCGATTCCTATAATAATACTGCTCTAGTGGATTTACTTAATAATCAAGCCAACATCAACATCAATAGAATTGGGTCCTTTGGACAAAGCGCACTCATAAGATTAAATGGATCCCCTGCTTATCATATTGTAATACTCTTAGATGGCGTGAAATTAGAAGATCCTAGTAATGTACAATCATTTTTTGACATAGGACAAATTCCACTTAATATGATTGAAGAAATAGAAATCACGCAAGGGGCTTCCTCTGTAACGCACGGCAGCGGAGCGCTTGCTGGAGTGATTAATATAAAAACTACAAAAACTACAAAAAATACTGCTTTTATCAACCAAAAAATAGGATCATTTTCTACATATGATACACAAAGTGGATTTAATTTACATCATAATAGATTAAATTTGAATTTTTTTGCTAACCTTTACAAATCAAAGGGTTACTCTTTAAGTGATAATATTTTAAATATAAATAGTCAATCTCCTCTTGAAAATGATAACGTCAATATCAAAAATTTTAATTTAAAAGCAAGTTATCAATTCTTGAATAAAAGTTTATTAGATGTTTTTATCAGATTAAATGATTCATACATAGAATATGATAATTTCTCTCCTAGTATAGGTCCCTACGACGCTGAAGGCAATTATACTGATAAAAAAGAGAATTTTTATTATCTGAAATATAACTTTATAGTGTTTAAAAATAATAGTAATGAGATAGTATTATCACAACTTAACACTCATAAAAAATACACTGAACTTTCTACCTTTGGTAACACAGAAAATGTTTTTTCTTCTCTATCTCGTATATTTAATTATAAATCCATTTACACAAGAAACTTCATAAATATTACAGGAGGTATGGATTTTGAAAATCATAATACTAAAATGGATAATAATCTAAGCACTAATAATATGGCTTTATATGCTAAAACTACCCAGTATTTATGGAAAAATACAGCATTGGAACAAGGTATAAGATACAATATCAATAACAGAAATAATCCAGTGGAAGTAACAAAACGTGGGAAAAATATTGTCTATAACTTTGGACTACTACATAATATACAAAAGATTTCAACAACATTTAATATCAATTACGGGACAGCATACCGATTACCATCATTGTTTGAATTATTTGCTAGCCACATAGGTAATAATGAACTGATCGCAGAAACATCTTCAGGTCTTAATATAGGAATCCAAAAAAATAATTTTTTATCCTATGTCCCTAAAATTAATCTAAATATCTTTCATCTTAAGGTTAATGATATGATAAATTTTCAGAATAATAAATATCGTAATATTGGTAATTATAATAACTATGGATTTGATATTAATACCCCTATTATTATGGGTAATTTAACCATTATTCCTAATTATGCTTATCTGTCCACTAATAATAAAACAACTAACATACCCTCATATATTTTTCCTAAACATAAAATTGGTTTACTTAGCAAGATAACTATTAAAAATATCTATGAAATATCGCTACAAAGTATTTGGAAATCTCAAGCAACAGATTTTACTAATAGATTACCCCATGAATTACCTTCTTACACAGTTCATAACATGCAAATATCTTATAATTTCTTCAAAAAATCTAAAGCCTATTTTCAAATAGATAATCTACTGAACAAAAAATATCAAGCTGTTTATGGTTATAAATCACAGAATAGAAGTTATTATTTTGGCATATCATTGGAAAGATAATGTTTATTAAATCACTATTATTACATACAATTATACTAATACTTATAGTACTATATAGCCTAATAAATAAGTATTCAGAACGTAAAATAACCCATGTAGATGAACAAATAAAAGTAAGTCTAGTTGATACACAACAAATTCCTATTTTTAATAAAAAAATATATATAAGAGATAATTATAAATATAAAATAAAAGATACAATAAACAACTCTTCTGAAAGCCAAAATAATATAGTAACTATGGATATACATGAGATATCAGAAATATTACAAGAGGGTTATAATAAAGCTATTATTTACCCAATAAATGCTGTATTAAATAATCAAGAAGGCATAATTATAATATTGATACATATCAATAAAAATGGAATCGTAAGTAGTGTAGTAGTGGAGAAATCAAGTAATTTTCTGCTGCTGGATGAGGAGGTAATTAATACTGTATCAGAATGGAAATTTGATACAGTAAAAATGCATAATAAATCTGGCTTAATTATTCGCTTACCAGTTAGTTTCAGTTTGAGTTAAAAAATATATTGATTTTAAATATAAAATGTATATTATCTTCTCTAGTATGAAAGGGTGGGAGATTTGTTTAATGTTAAAAAATAATTATAAAACTTACATAATTGCTAGTGGCTTAGGAGCAGGTAGGTATGGGGCGCAACTTGGTGCTTGGGATATATATTATTCTTTAGCTGATATGTCTAGTAGATTTCAAATAGAAAATGTATTTTATAATGCTTCCACTAAATCTAAATTAGATATTATTCCCGATATAACTGATTTATTAAGTGAATTTAATATTACTTTTCAGAAAAAATACAAAAATACTGATAAATATCTATTTATTACAGGAGATCATTCTAATGCGATTGGTGTCTGGTCAGCCATATCTAATTCAACTGAAGAAGATATTGGTCTAATTTGGATAGACTCTCATCTTGATTCTCACACACCAAAAACATCCCTTTCTAAAAATGTCCATGGCATGCCCATAGCCCATCTAATGGGTTATGGAGATAAAGGCTTAAGATCTTTAATTAATAAAAAAATTAAGCCAGAGAATATCTGTTTTATAGGATCAAATAGCTATGAACCAGCAGAAATAGACTTTATCAATAAACATAATATTAAAACATTCTTTTTAAAAGATATAAATGAAAATAACATCAATGGTATATTTACAGAAGCAGTTGATCATGTAAGTAAAAACACAAGAAAATTTGGGGTTTCATTTGACGTAGATAGTCTATCACATAGTGATGCCCCAGGTACAGGCTGTTATACGCAAATTGGTTTGAATTTATCAGCAGTTATAAATAATTTAAGAATACTATCAGAACATGAAAAATTCATAGCTTTGGAGATTACTGAGTATAATCCATTGCTAGATGACAAACGTAAAACTTTCAATGTTATTATTTCCATAATAAAGGCGATATTATAATTGCACTTGCCCTTGCACTTTTAGTAAGTTATAATGAGGGTTGAATCTTCTGAAGAGGTTGTATGCGAAGACAAAGAACAAATGTAGATAACACTCAGGTTATAAGCAAACCAGAATGGATAAAAGTAAAAGTATCCATGAATTCTGAGGTATATAATAGCACTAAAGAATTAATTAAAGAAAATAAACTTCATACAGTGTGTGAGGAGGCAGCTTGTCCTAACATTGGAGAATGCTGGGCTAAGAAGCATGCTACTGTTATGATATTAGGTGATATATGCACTAGATCTTGTAGATTTTGCAACGTAAAAACTGGTAAACCTAATCAGTTAGACATGGAAGAACCTCATAATGTTGGCATATTAGCTAAAACTATGAATCTGCACCATATGGTAATAACCTCTGTAGATAGGGACGATTTGGATGATGGTGGAGCTAATCATTTTGTAAAATGCATACAAAAGGTAAGAGAATACTCGCCAAGAACAACTGTTGAGGTATTGACTCCTGATTTTAGAGGGAAAGATGGTGCATTAGAGGCAGTGATGGCGGCTAAACCTGATGTATTTAATCATAATTTAGAAACAACGTCGAGACTGTATCAAAATATAAGACCAAAAGCACGTTATTTTCATTCCTTAAATTTACTGTGGCGAGCTAAACAGATAGATTCTAATATGTTTACAAAATCTGGTATTATGGTTGGGATAGGAGAAACTAAGGAGGAAGTATTTCAAATAATGGATGACATGCGTTCTGCCAATGTCGATTTTATGACTATAGGACAGTATTTACAACCAACACCTTTCCACGCACCTATAGATAGATACGTAACACCAGAGGAATTTAAAGAATATAAAGAAGTAGCTTTAAGAAAGGGATTTTTGTTAGTTTCTTCAACTCCAATGACAAGATCTTCCTACCATGCCTCAGAAGATTTTAATAGATTAAAAGAAGCTAGATTAGGCGTAGCAATATAATGACAATGAAGTATAATGATATAAAAAACTTAGCTTATCCAAGGGAGTTTATCTATAATATAGTAGCTGATGTAGAGAAGTATCCACAGTTTATTCCATGGCTTTCTAAAGTAAAAGTATTAAGCAAAGAAGAAAATAAAACTAATTATGAAATTTCAGTAGATTTTAAAGTGATAACGGAAACTTTTTCAACAATGGATATCTTTTATCCCCATGATAAAATAGAAATATCTCTGATAGAGGGACCATTTAAACATCTTTATAATACTTGGACATTCAAAAGTGTCAGTGACAATATGACACAAGTTACATTTTCTATAGAGTTTGAATTTAAATCGAAAGTACTGGGTATATTATTTTCAAATTTGTTCGTACAGGCACAAAAAAAAATTCTTGAAGCGTTTAATGAAAGAGCTAAAGAACTTTATAAAAGAATATAATTTTCTTTAACTGTGTAATGATATTTACAAAAGCATAATTTTTATGTAGTATTTATTAATAAATTGTTAATTAAATAAGCGACTATATAATGAAGAAATATTATTACGTTACCACACCTATATATTATGTTAATGATAAACCACATATAGGTCATATGTATACTAGTATAGCGTGTGATATTTTAGCAAGATTTAAAAGATTAAATAATTATGAAGTGTTATTCTTAACCGGTACCGATGAGCACGGTCAAAAAGTTGAGAAATCGGCAATTGATAAAGGTATAAATCCAAAGGATTTTGTTGATGAAGTATCGCAGTCATTTAAACAATTAAGCGCATTGATTAATCTTAGTAACGATGATTTTATCCGTACTACAGAAGAGCGGCATAAAAATACTGTTAGCTATTTGTGGGATCTTTTAGAAAAAAATGGTTATATTTATAAGGATAAATATGTTGGATGGTACGCTATCCGTGATGAAGCTTTTTATAGCAAAGATGAGCTACAAGATAAAAATGGCAAATTGCTTGCACCAAGTGGAGCGGAAGTAGAATGGAGGGAGGAGGAGAGTTATTTTTTCAAACTATCTTTTTTTCAAGAACAATTACTAAAGTATTATGATAGCAATCCATCTTTCATAGCACCTAAATCAAGGTTCAATGAAGTGTATTCATTTGTAAAATCTGGATTAAAAGACTTATCAATATCAAGATCAACATTTTCATGGGGCATACCTGTGCCAAATAATGGAGATCATGTTATTTATGTATGGATGGATGCACTTACGAATTACCTTAGTGCTCTTGATTTTTCTAGTAATAAGGATAAGTTCAAAAATTTGTGGCCTGAAGCAATTCATATAGTAGGTAAAGATATACTAAGGTTTCACGGAGTATATTGGCCAGCATTTTTAATGGCAGCAGATATTAGTTTGCCAAAAAAGATATTTGCCCATGGTTGGTGGTTAAATGAGGGACAGAAAATATCAAAATCCTTAGGGAATGTAATTGCACCAGAAGATTTAATAAACAAGTATGGTCTAGATCAGGTTCGTTATTTTTTATTTAAAGAAATCACCTTTGGTAGTGATGGAGATTTTTCTCATAATTCTATGGTAGGAAAAATAAATAATGATTTAGCCAATGAGTATGGTAACTTATTGCAAAGAAGTTTATCTATTCTTAATAAATCATTTAACTCAGTAATACCAACAAATAAGTTAAAAGATGAACAAGTAAAATATCTAGGTGGGATAGTTAACTTACTAGATCAACTAGAAATAGATATAGATAATCAAGATTTTACCAAATATTTAGATAAGATTTGGGAAATAATACGTTATGCTAATGCTTATCTTAATGATATGGCTCCTTGGAGTTTATTAAAGAATAATCAGAAAGAGGAAGCAGGAATAATTTTAACATTTGTAATTGAAATTATAAGGATTATTTCAATTTATCTAATACCGTTTATGCCAAATGCAACTGAGAGAATATTTAAGCAGCTAGGATTAGATGTGAGAGAGCAAACTTTTAGCACCTTAAGTAATTTTTTAAAAGTAGAGCATAAACTGGGAATTGCTAGCCCTGTTTTTATTAAATACATGGAATAATCTCTAAAGAACTGCATTAGAAGTATTTCATTAGAAGTATTTTTAGGGGGTAGTATTTCAAGGGATTTTAATAGATAATTAAAGAAATCAGCTAAGGATAGAATTAAAAAATGTTTATAGATAGTCATTGTCATTTAAGCTTTGCTGATTTGGGTAATTATAAGGAGGATAGTGTAAAAATTCTTACCGAGGCTAGGCATAATGGTATTTGTTTAGTAGTTGATATCAGTACAGATATTGTTTTATTTAAGGATTCAGTAAGTTTTGCGAATAGTCAGGATATGGTGTATTGTGCTTTAGGAGTACATCCACTACATATCAAAGATAATTTAGATTTTCAAGCTTCAGATATTAAGAGGTATGTTGGAGAAAAGAAAGTGATAGGGATAGGCGAGAGTGGTTTAGATTATTATTATGATAAAGAGAATGCAACTAAGCAGCAAGATTTTTTTATATTACATGCGGAGTTGTGTGCTAGCAATAATTTACCATTAATAGTACATACAAGATCAGCGGAAGAGGATACATTGTCTATGTTAAGGATTTTTGCGAAAGAGATGAATATAAGAAGTGTGATTCATTGTTTTAGTGGCAATATAGCATTTGCAAAGAGCTTATTAGATTTGGGTTGTTATATATCATTTAGCGGTGTTGTAACGTTTAAGAATGCAAAAGAGTTGCATGAGGTAGCGAAGTATGTACCCTTAGAGCGTATATTAATAGAAACAGATTCCCCCTATTTAGCTCCTGTGCCACATAGGGGAAAGATCAATAAACCTGGTCATGTCAGATACATTGGTGAGTTTATAGGAAACTTAAGGGATATGTCAATTATTGATTTTGCAAAACAGTTAAAGAACAACTTCTACAGTATTTTTCCTAGAGCTAAAGAGCAGATATAATATTTTAGCAAGCCTGGTTTTACATATTACATTTAAAGTAGATTATGAAAGTTTATAGAGTTAAAATATTGGGTTGTGGTGGTTCTTCTGGAGTACCTAGCATAGAAAAGGGCTGGGGTGATTGTGATTATTTAGAAGAGAGGAATAATAGAACAAGGAGTTCAGCATTAGTAAGCATATCAAGTAATGAGGGTATAGATTTTAATATTTTGTTTGACGTCAGTCCAGATTTCAGACATCAAGCTTTAAAGAATGAGGTTAAGCATATAGATAATATATTTTTCACACATGCACATGCTGATCATATAAATGGGCTTGATGATATAAGAGGAATAAACCGTTTAATGAATAGGGGCATTAAGGGGTATGGACATAGTAGTAGTAATAAAGCAATTAAAGATAACTTTCCATATATTTTCAGTGGACTGCCCAATGGATATAGAGGTGATATATTTTTCAGACCGGTAATAGAACTAATAGATATTAATTACAATGAAAGTATCACATTAGCAAATAATAGTGTAATAAGAACAAGCAAACAGGTACATGGTAAGATTGAAACAACAGGCTATGTAATAGATAAAAAAATAGGCTATGCAACAGATTTTGTAAGTTTAAGTGAGGATGCGATAGAGAATTATAAAAATCTTGATTTAATAATAATATCAGCATTTACAATAAAGAAGCATGTTGCACATATGAACTTGGAAGAGGTATTAGAGTTAATAGATTATATAAATCCTGGATGCGCTATATTAACGCATATGGGAGAAACAATGGATTATGAGAGTTTGCGTAAACTATTACCAAACAAGGTGATACCAGGATATGATGGCTTAATAATAAAAGTGTAGGGTATATAGAATAAAGATAATGAAAGTATTACATTAACAAATGAGATAGTAGTAGTAATAAAGCAATTAAAGATAACTTTCCATATATTTTCAGTGGACTGCCCAATGGATATAGAGGTGATATATTTTTCAGACCGGTAATAGAACTAATAGATATTAATTACAATGAAAGTATCACATTAGCAAATAATAGTGTAATAAGAACAAGCAAACAGGTACATGGTAAGATTGAAACAACAGGCTATGTAATAGATAAAAAAATAGGCTATGCAACAGATTTTGTAAGTTTAAGTGAGGATGCGATAGAGAGTTTAAGTGAGGATGCGATAGAGAATTATAAAAATCTTGATTTAATAATAATATCAGCATTTACAATAAAGAAGCATGTTGCACATATGAACTTGGAAGAGGTATTAGAGTTAATAGATTATATAAATTAACTTAAGAATATCGGCATTGCAATTATACGCGATCGATGCCATCCAGGTGTTTTATTAGTTAGCTTTTACCTTATTTCTCATAATATAAATTATACGACTATAATATTATCATATCATCAACTATTGTTGCCGCACTGTGCTAAACAAATAATAGCTACTATAGCCTGCTTTAAACTTTGTGTTTCCCTAAGAATTTCTAGCTGTGGATTAACTCTCTAAGTAAGCAATTATAAGTTAATTTTTATTTTGTGCGTTTACACAAGCGTTTAATGATTGGTTTTAAGGTGTTAAAAGTGTCCAATGGATTAAGTGTTGGATTTTTAGTTATTTCATCTAACACTAAAGCATAACATCCTAAAAAATAATAACCATCTAGTGCAATGTTTGCATCAAGTGAAAAATCATAAGCCAAGAGGAAAACTTCATTAAATAAATCTTCGTTAATTCCTATAGGACTGGATTCGTCATTAAAAAAGTAAGTTATATGTATATTGCAGTAGTAAGCTATTTTCTCAAGGGTTTCAACGCTTGGTATTACATTGCCGTTTAGCCAATTAGTTACTTGTGTTTCTCCAACTTGAAGTTTTTCAGCAAATATTTTTTGTTGTTTAAACCTTTCTTTAATTAATATTTTTAATTTCTTAGGTATTAATTGCTTTATTTTCATTAATTCATATTTTTATTAATTTTTATTTTATAGTTCATATTAATATAAATTAGCATCTATTTATATCTAATAAGTTATATTAGCAGATAATAATAGAAGTTTAAAGTGCAGCACAAAGGTAATAATTGAAAATGAAATTAAAAAAGAATAATATTAATTTCTTCTAATGTTTGAGGTTCTTGGACGGTGTAATACATAATTAAAATACTCCTTATTAATAATTTTTAGGTTAATAGTGAAAGGCGGTTTTAAAACTTTATCAGTTTATAATAAAGTTTTCTTTTTTATACTCAAAGGTTTTGCAGAATACAGCTTACCTATTAGGACTGCGGTTGGTGTCCGAGGTTTCCTCATTATAGTTGGCAACAGTGTCCAGCGGGATTATTTTGCATAACTAAGATCTAGGTTAATAGTGAAAGGCGGTTTTAAAACTTTATCAATTTATAATGAAGTTTTCTTAATTACTCTTTATTAATAATTTCTAGGCTCATACTAAAAGGCAGCCTTAAAACTTTATCATTTATAATGAAGTCTTCTTTTTTATACTCAAAGCTTTTGCAGATACCCTTACCTATTAGAACTGCGGTGGTGCCCGAGGTTTCGTCGTTATAGTTAGCAACAGTGTCTAGGGGATTATTTTGCATAACTAAGAATCTGGCACCATATTTACATACAAAGATGAAGTTATTTATCATTATATTAATTTCATTAAATTGGCGATTCATATTATTTTCATTCAAATCGTTAAGGATTGCCGATCTTGGATAAATAATCCCTTCAATATCAATGGTATATTTACTGTTATTAGTAACGAAGCTGTAGTTTGAATCGCCTCCGCCAGAGGGAGCATTTTTATTCTCAGAATCCTCAGAATTTTCCATTTGATCAGACCAACCAAATTCATATTTATAGTCTATGGAATTAGAGTTAAAATTAAGTATATTAAATCTAAAGATAGTATCTTTAAGATCATTTAACATTTTTTGATGTTTAGCAAGTGCAGGCTTAGGTGCAGCGTAACCGTTCACTCTTAGAATCAGCCTGTCACCGTGTTTTTCAAATATCATAATTACCCTCTCATTAGTAGTGCTTTTTGTGCTTTAAATTTTCTTGTTATTTCTTCAACAAGTTCGTCAATATCAGTATTACTGCTCTCTATGTTGATGTTAAAGTTTTGTACAATATCATATTACCCTCTCATTAGTAGTGCTTTTTGTGCTTTAAATTTTCTTGTTATTTCTTCAACAAGTTCGTCAATATCAGTATTACTGCTCTCTATGTTGATGTTAAAGTTTTGTCCAATATCATATTACCCTCTCATTAGTAGTGCTTTTTGTGCTTTAAATTTTCTTGTTATTTCTTCAACAAGTTCGTCAATATCAGTATTATTGCCATCTATGTTGATGTTAAAGTGTTGTACAATGTTGGTTGTGTGGTTAGTATTATTTCCTTTAGAATTATTTCCTCCCTGATTAGATTGATTATTACTGCTCTTAGAGTTAGAGGTATTAGAGATATACTTAGAAGAATTATATCCATTGTTAGAAGAATTAGATGCATGGTTAGAAGAATTAGATGCATGGTTAGAAGAATTAGATGCATGGTTAGAAGAATTAGATGCATGGTTAGAAGAATTATATCCATTGTTAGAAGAATTAGAAGAGTTAAAGCTAGTAGTACTATTAGACATACTATTACTATTACTATTGCTACTATTGCTACTGCTCCCCTCATAATCTTTACTATGGTATCCCTCTTTCCCATTGCTCAGCTTATTTACATTTGGACTATACGGATTTATATAGGTATACTTGCTTACTCCCCCCTCCTCACTCCTCTTACCATATTTGCTACTATACACCCTACCATCTGAACCCACGTACTCTCTCTCCTCTTCCTCTTTAATCTCTTCTCCCTTACTACTTCCTCCCTTACTACTTCCTCCCTTACTTCCTTCTCCTGCGAATCCACCACTTGCAGATCCATTATCTGCGAATCCACCACTTGCGAATCTATTCTCCTCTACCACCTCTCTTCTTAATACTATCGGTTTTATATTGCTCTCATTCTTCTTCATACTCTCCCTCGTCTGCTCTACCCTACTTAGCTCCTCTGTCACTACCTTATTCCCCTTCTCATCTATCTCTATCTTCTTCTCTCCCTTCAGTCCTAACCACACACCTATCTTATCTAGAGAATCAAAAAATGGCGCCAAACACTCCTTTAACCTCTCTATCACACCACTTATACATCCCCATATGCTCTCCCATACTCCACTAACTACATTCCATATACCCCTAAATACCCCTATCACAAACCTAAAATATCCCATCACCACCTTCTTGATAAATCCAAATACTATACTCACTACCCTTCCTATACCCTTAAATACTCCTATCACAAACCTAAAATACGCCTTAACTCCCTTCACTATCGCGCTAAATGTACCCTTAAATACCTTCCCTATCCAACTAAATACCTTGCCGCACACCGCCGCTATCTCATCAAAATACGCTATGAATAATATTATCGCTCCCACCGCTAGCGCCACTCCTAACACTATCAATCCTATCGGATTAGCCAGCATTACCGCGTTGAATATACCTCCTATTATACTTGCTACCCTCATCACTACATTTAGTACCTTCATGCTACTTATGTACTTCATTAAGTTTCCCAGTCCGCTACCTAGCCATTTCGCTCCTCCTATGGCTCCTCCCACTACCGCTTTACCTCCCGCCACTACCGCTTTGCCTCCCGCAACTGCAGCTCCTCCAGCTCTCCTGCTGAACGCCCTCACTCCCTCCATCCCCTTGCTTCCCTTACCTTTACTTCCACTACCCAATACCTCCGTCACTTTACCTACTCCTTTATCCGCTCCCTTCTTCCCTATCCCAAAAAGTCCCCCTAAGCCCTTGCTTAGACCTCCAAAAAGTCCCCCTAAGCCCTTGCTTAGACCTCCCAAGAGCCCCCCTAAGCACTTGCCAAAATTTATCATTGCAGTTTTGAAAGCCTTCATAATTTCTTGCACTGATTCTAATGATTTTAACCAATTTATCCCTTTTATTCCTAATTTTATCCCTTTATAAAGGGCACCCAGTATATTAATTGTGTTTGCTATCCTTGATGTCATCTTATCATACCATCCCCAAAAACCATTTCCTCCACTATCTCCTTCTTCTCCCTTGCCTCCCTTGCAGCTACATATCTCTGATAATCTATCTATCGCACTATTTAGGTACTTTATTGAATCACCAAATGCCTTTATCTGCAATATCTCTCCCAATACTCCGTTCATCTTTATTATGTTCTCTTGCAACCTCTTTAAACCATTATCTAGCTCTTTAAAACTATTTACTAATACACTTAAGCCCTCCTGCAATCTGCTCATATTTACCCCTATCTCTTGCAGTCTTTTTACTAGCTCTTGGTTAACTCTAGCACTATCTAAACCCTTGTTGCTTGCTTCCATTTTTTTTTACTTCCTTTATTTTTTACTATTGTTGTTTTATTTTGTTACTTTATTTTATTATCCCCCCCCCCCCCCCCCGCAGTGCGGGGGGGGGGGGGGATTAGCAGAAACCCCTGCCTACTAAGATTCGCCTTTTGCGAATCTTTCCTTTTTTAATCATAACCACATCCTCTCTATCTCTCTAAGAAGAAGCTTATGTTAAAACCTTACCTCTCCCTTATTCTAGTTTTATCTCTTGCATTCCTATCTCCTTTTATGTTAAATTTTACTGGTATTTCACTAACCATAGGTTGTTCTTATGAATGTCATTAGCTTTACCCTTCCTTTCTACGGTTATCTTTTACTAATTCCTTATAGCTACGTTATTGCTCACAGCGCTGTCGCTTTAACTGTTGATTTCTTCCCTCATACCTCCCCTAACACCATCCACAATATTTTTGTTTCTACCTACTCTTTTATGGCCTTTACTTTTGCTGCTCTTTCCTTAGATAGTTTATTTAAAGATCATCCTAAATCTATAACCCTAGTAGCTAAATGGTTCCCTTTTCTCTATAGTAAATACCAAGCATCCAAAAAACAAAACCCCTTTGATCTTACTTGTTCTGTACTTTTCGCAAGCACTACTTCTCTTACTATTTTGCTCTATTATCATTTCTATATCTCCGCTGCTGTTCTTTTTACTTTTTCTTCGTTTTTAATTTTACTAAATATTTTTGCTAGTACCAAAGAGGAATATGCAGCCAAGGACGCTAAACGCAAGGCCGATGACGAGGCCTGGAAGGCTAAGAAGTTGGCCGATGACGAGGCCTGGAAGGCTAAGAAGTTGGCCGAGGACGAGGCCTGGAAGGCTAAGAAGTTGGCCGAGGACGAGGCCTGGAAGATTGAGAAGGCAGAGAGGAAGGCTAGATATAAGGCGAAGATGGCAGCCATGGACGTTGAGATAGCTGAAAGAAGGGCAAAAGCTGACGCTAAGTGGGAAGCTGAAAAAGCTGAAAGAAGGGCTAAGGACGCTGAGTGGAACTCTAAGGAGGCTGAGAAAAAAGCTAAAATTGCTGCCAGGGACGCTCTGCGGAAGGATGAGCATGCTAAAACTGTCCAACAGCTTAAAGAAGAATATATTGATACAAAACGCCAAATTAAGGAAAATTATGCTAAGGGCAAAGAGCGACGCTTGCAACTTATTGCTGCTCGTAAGGCTCGCGTTGCTGCTTATTCTCCTTTGCAAAAAACCCTTTATTACTTGGCCTATATCCTTCCTGGCGTTATTGCAATAGCTCTCTTCCTCTATTTCTTCCTTCAATATAAACCCCTTTAACTTATCTATCAACCCTTCCCCCTCCCTTAAAGAGGGGGAAGGGGAAAAGTTCCCCTCAAAAACACTTATCTACTACGATCCCCTCCCTTAAAGAGGGCAGAGAGAGGATTATCCTACCACTGTTTAGTTCTCTTTTACTTCCCTTATTTTTTTACTTTATTTATTACCCTCCTCATCTCTTTTCCCCCCAACACACACATCCCCTACGGAGGCGGGTGTTGTATTATCCTGTTGAAGATAACCCCTATTATTCTTACCTCTCTTACCTCTATCTTCTTCTCTCCCTTCAGTCCTAACCACACACCTATCTTATCTAGAGAATCAAAAAATGGCGCCAAACACTCCTTTAACCTCTCTATCACACCACTTATACATCCCCATATGCTCTCCCATACTCCACTAACTACATTCCATATACCCCTAAATACCCCTATCACAAACCTAAAATATCCCATCACCACCTTCTTGATAAATCCAAATACTATACTCACTACCCTTCCTATACCCTTAAATACTCCTATCACAAACCTAAAATACGCCTTAACTCCCTTCACTATCGCGCTAAATGTACCCTTAAATACCTTCCCTATCCAACTAAATACCTTGCCGCACACCGCCGCTATCTCATCAAAATACGCTATGAATAATATTATCGCTCCCACCGCTAGCGCCACTCCTAACACTATCAATCCTATCGGATTAGCCAGCATTACCGCGTTGAATATACCTCCTATTATACTTGCTACCCTCATCACTACATTTAGTACCTTCATGCTACTTATGTACTTCATTAACTTACCCAGTCCGCTACCTAGCCATTTCGCTCCACCTATGGCCCCTCCCACTACCGCTTTGCCTCCCGCCACTACCGCTTTGCCTCCCGCAACTGCAGCTCCTCCCGCTCTCCTGCTGAACGCCCTCACTCCCTCCATCCCCTTGCTTCCCTTACCTTTACTTCCACTACCCAATACCTCCGTCACTTTACCTACTCCTTTATCCGCTCCCTTCTTCCCTATCCCAAAAAGTCCCCCTAAGCCCTTGCTTAGACGTCCCCATAGTTTGTTTATTATGCCACCTAAGCCCTTGCCAAAATTACTCATTGCAGTTTTGAAGCTCTCTATGCCTTTCGTAACTTTTGGCATTAAACCCAAAGAATTTATCACAAATTTTAAAATAGCCTTAATTGCAAGCAATGTCCCAAAGGTATTTGCTACCCAGCCTGTTATCTTATTAAACCATCCCCAAAAACCATTTCCTCCGCCTTCTTCTCCCTTACCTCCCTTGCAACTACATATCTCTGATAATCTATCTATCGCACTATTTAGGTACTTTATTGAATCACCAAATGCCTTTATCTGCAATATCTCTCCCAATACTCCGTTCATCTTTATTATGTTCTCTTGCAACCTCTTTAAACCATTATCTAGCTCTTTAAAACTATTTACTAATACACTTAAGCCCTCCTGCAATCTGCTCATATTTACCCCTATCTCTTGCAGTCTTTTTACTAGCTCTTGGTTAACTCTAGCACTATCTAAACCCTTGTTACTTGCTTCCATTTTTTTTTACTTCCTTTATTTTTTACTATTGTTGTTTTATTTTGTTACTTTATTTTATTATCCCCCCCCCCCGCAGTGCGGGGGGGGGGGGGGATTAGCAGAAAGCCCTGCCTACTAAGATTCGCCTTTTGCGAATCTTTCCTTTTTTAATCATAACCACATCCTCTCTATCTCTCTAAGAAGAAGCTTATGTTAAAACCTTACCTCTCCCTTATTCTAGTTTTATCTCTTGCATTCCTATCTCCTTTTATGTTAAATTCTATTGGTATTTCACTAACCATAGGTTGTTCTTATGAATATTGGTTTCTTTAAAGTCCTTGCTGTTATACCTGCAGCTTACGTTCTTGGTAATGATTTGGCTAGCTTCTTCTCTCCCCCTTGGAATACTTATGCCTTCGTTTATTTCTTCTCTTTCTGGTTCTACCTAACTATCGCTATTTCCTTAGATAATACTTTTAAAGCTTTTCCTTTTGCTTGGAAAATATTTTATAAAGTGTTTCCTTTCCTTTACCGCGAAGATTTAGAAGCAGATGCTAGTGGTTCAAACCTTTTTTCTTTCTTTTTAGCTACTTTACCTACTGCCGCCTTCTTATATTCTTATGAATTCTATATCTCTATGATTATTATTTTGCTCTTTGGGGTTCTATGGATTATAGTTCTTCTTTTTGTCCCTAAACCTGGAGAAATGGAAGCCAAGGACGCTAAACGCAAGGCCAAGGACGAGGCCTGGAAGGCTAAGAAGTTGGCCGAGGACGAGGCCTGGAAGGCTAAGAAGTTGGCCGAGGACGAGGCCTGGAAGATTGAGAAGGCAGAGAGGAAGGCTAGATATAAGGCGAAGATGGCAGCCATGGACGTTGAAATAGCTGAAAGAAGGGCAAAAGCTGACGCTAAGTGGGAAGCTGAAAAAGCTGCTATCGAGGCCAAAGGAGAGGCCTGGAAGGCCGCTATCGAGGCCAAAGGAGAGGCCTGGAAGGCCGCTATCGAGGCCAAAGGGGAATCCTGGAAGGGCAATGGGGAGGCCGACATCGCCGCTAAGGACGCTGAGTGGAACTCTAAGGAGGCTGAGAAAAAAGCTAAAATTGCTGCCAGGGACGCTCTGCGGAAGGATGAGCATGCTAAAACTGTCCAACAGCTTAAAGAAGAATATATTGATACAAAACGCCAAATTAAGGAAAATTATGCTAAGGGCAAAGAGCGACGCTTGCAACTTATTGCCGCTCGTAAGGCTCGTGTTGCTGCTTATTCTCCTTTGCAAAAAACCCTTTATTACTTGGCTTATATCCTTCCTGGCGTTATTGCAATAGCTCTCTTCCTCTATTTCTTCCTTCAATATAAACCTCTTTAACTTAAACCCTACTTCTACCCCCACACTCCTTTCTTTATTGCTTCTTTAGGCCTTGACCTCTTTAGTCTAACTCTTGTCGTCTAAGGTTACTTGTTCATATCTTCTACCTTTGCTATCATACCTTTATGGAAATAGCCCATAGGTTAGTGCTTCAGATAAAGCCTTTTCACCTGTTTTATGTGGCTTTGCAACACTCAAGCTTACACTTCCTTCTCTTAATCTACTATTCTATCTATCTCTACAAATTTTAACCCTCTTTGTCTTATATTATTATTAATGTAGTACAGATACCCTGATATCTGTACTTGTTGTTTAATAAAAATTTACAAGCATTGCAAGATATTACAGAAGATGATTTTGGAATAAAAATAGCTTTAATTGCTAAAGAAAAATTTGGCACAAAAAAAAATGGCTGAGGAATTAAATCTAGCACCATAAACTATATCCGATTGGGTTTCAGCTCTTAGAAAACCTAGCTTTGAAGTATTATCTGAACTCTGCTTAAAAGCAGAGATAAGCCTAGATTGGCTAGTACTTGGTAAAACATTCGAAAGCAATTCGCTTAATTTAGAAGTATTTAATGAAGTTGTTATTTATGCCATTAAGTTCGCCGATGAAATTAATATCCCTATCGATGCTAACTACCTCATTGCCTGCTATAACTTCATTACTGCAGAACTTGAAAAAAATAAAAAAAACCTATTAAAACTATATTTAATAGGCTAAAACCACTTATTACTAAGCTTAGAAAATAGTTTATTTGCTTTTCTTATTCTTTTTTCTTTCGATTTGATACTTTGATATGCTTAATAATAATGATACATTCTGTTTCTTAATTATTCTATAGGATTCCCCTTTTATTGTAATCTCCCTTTTTATTATCAATTAAGAGCCTATCCTAATATTTCTCCTCCCTTTTTACTAACCAACATTCTTATTGCTTTTTCTCCTCTCTATTTAAACGCTTATCTTCGATCTATCACTATTTCCGTCCTAAATTCTCATTACTTCTTTCCTTATCTTTTTTATTTAAACTTCATTTTACATTTTTCTTTTCATATTAAACCCACTTATCCTAGGCTCTATCGCCTATTTTCTTCTTGTATCTCCCACTCCTTCCCTTTCTTTATTGCTTTAGCCATAATCCCTCTTTCCCCTTTTTGCTCCTTGCTCCCTTCTTACTTCCTCCCCCTTAGCAACTGAACCTTCTCTAATTAGGAATACACCACAATACACTATCATTATCTAGTGAATCAAAAAATAGCGCCACAATACACTCATTTAATCTCTCTATTACTCTACTAACATCCCGCCCCCTCAGGATGACCAATCCACCTATGCTCTCCCAATACCCCCCCCCCCCTCACAAACTTAATTCTCTTTGAAAGCCTGTATCCCTACCTCCTACCTCCTACTTCCTTCTCTTGCTCTTGCCACCTTTTCTTTCTTTTTTGCTCTTCTTTTACCCTGACTGCACCTTGTTCCTTTGAACATAAAATGATAAAATAAGTGATAATTTACATTGCTTACTCCTTCCTCCCATAAATGAAAAAGCCTAGTGTGTACTCACAATACCTACTTCTCTTCTTTACTGACGTATTCCTACCTCCTTGCCTTCTGTAAAACTTAGAGCTTTATCCTTACCTATTATAATCTTTACACCTTCTTCCTATTACTACCTAGATTAATTGCATCCCTCATGGGGAAAGTACACTTGCTCTTCCTAAGGAAAAACCTTACTTGAGAAAGTTCATCATCCTCATCTCTTGCTTGGAAGATATTCTTCCTCTAGGCTTTCCTTATTTACTAAGCTTTGTCTTCTACTTTGCTGAAAATTGAGATTCATAGCTACCTCCTCCCACGAACACCTCTTATGCACCTCGCTTGGGAAGCAGGATGAAGAAACCTTATCCTCTCCCTTCCTTACTTTAACCTATTACTCTTTCTAACTTTACTGAAAACTTAGGTGATATTTCTTACATTAATACTTACTATGCATAATCAATCTTTCATGAATGGAAAAAACTGTTGAAAATGTTGTATTTTGATTAAAATGTAATACCTTTTACGTGAAACATTACACGATTCCTCCATAATTCTTCTTCTCGTTATTATTTTCTATATTAATTAAAAAAAATTTTATATAATACATCAATCATGAGCCATATACTTATAAAAATTATCATAGCAAGTTTGAAAATTTCTTTCCTTAGTTTCGGTGGCGGTGTCGCCGTTATATCTATGATACATAAAGAATTTGTTGAACGTTATTCCTTGATTTCAGAAGATGAATTCCATAAATTAGTTATTTTAGCTAATTCTTTGCCTGGATTAGTTATAGTACAACTTTGTGTTATGATATCTTACACCGCTTACTCCTACACTGGTGCCATAGTTGCATTCTCTATTATAGTGTTTTCAGGCCCACTAACTCTACTTGCTATACTTATATTACTTAGTAATTATATATCCCAACATAACCTAAAAACCTTCGCTACTGCCGTTATACCTACTGTTATGGCTATGGTTTTTACCTTTTGTATAAATATTATCAAAAAAGATCGCCAGAAAACTTATCAGTGGCTTTATTACTATTTAATCTTCTTTTCTGTTCTTATCTTATTATTTTTAAAAATCAACATCATTGCCATATTTTTTCCATTAATCATTATTTTATGGCTATTTGATTTAGATGAAAAATTAAAAATAAAACTATGGTATAAAAAATAATGGATCTTATCCAATTCCTAATAGCAACTTTATTAGCTGGTGTTGCAACTTTTGGCGGAGGTAGAGCTTTTATACCTACTTTCCAAAATCTATACGTCGATACTTTTTCCATACTATCTAACCTAGAACTGCAAGAAATTATTGTAATAGCCTCCACAATGCCAGGCCCCTTCGCTCCCCTTGTCGTCGGCCCACTTGGATACAAGCTCTTTGGTTGGCTTGGCTTTATTTCTAGCTTACTAGCTCTGACTTCTTTGCCTCTATTTATCTTTATAATACTAAGCAACTTAATTAGAAAAAAATCCGATAACAAAAATATTCAAAGAATAGCTAAATATATGTCTCCTGCCATAATAGCTCTCCTTCTATCTGTTTGTATTAAAAATTTCCCTGCCTCCACAAATCATGACTTCAAATATATCCTATACTACAGCTCAATCTTCACTATTTCTTCTATACTTCTATTAAAATACAAAATACACCCAGCAATACTAATCTTTCTTACCGGTACATTAGGAATCTTTATTCTCAATTAATTATCTCTATCTTCTCCTGCATTCGTCGGTATAGGCTGATTACCATCAACACTAATCTCTTCATCTTCATATTTAAATACAAAATGTCCGTTGGGCATAATAGTCGATATAAAATGCTTATAAACTAACTGTAAGTGCGAATCACGTCTTAGTAAAATTGCAAAGCTATCAAAGCCAGCTATAATCCCCTGTAATTTAATACCACTAGATAAAAAAATTGTAGCAGGTACCTTATTCTTTCTTAAGGCATTTAAAAAAAGCTCTTGACAGTTCGGCTTCATGCTTCTCCTCCTTTTAGGGGTTATTTATTTTCTTACTACCTAACACACTACAAGGGCTTATTCTACCCTATTTCTATCATATACACAACTCTCTTATCTTATTTTGATAATCCTTAATTATCAATCTGTAATAATGCATTCTCCATCTCCCTAAGATATCTCCTCGTCCCTACAACAATTATCGTATAATCAGACCTAATTATCATCTCCGGAAAAACAGCCAAAATAGCATGCCTATCATCAATCACTGCTGCAACTAAAAGTTTATTGCCGTTCTCTATCTCTTCTATCTTTTTACCAGCTAATTTCGATGTCGCCGTCACAACAAGCTCTATTATCTCTGCCTTATTCGCTAATGAATACGCATTCATTACAACACCCCTCCTTATATACGACAACAAGGACGACATGATGAAATATGAAAAACTAAACACTCTATGTATCTTATTTGAAAGAAGAAAATTTTCATAAGATTCATCATTCAAAAAACAAAATATGTTCCCCACTCCTTGATACCTCAAAAATAATGCTTTCAAAATATTTGTATTATCATCAAGATTCATTAGTATCACTATATCATCTTCTGATTTTATGTAATGATTCCTATACTCACTTTTAGTAATGTCATCCACTATCAGCTGTATCCCATGCTTCTCAAGATCCATTGCCAAAAGATTATTATCTATCTCATTTTCACAATCCGTAATCACCTTTACTCTATTGTATTTGCTTGCTAACTGAATCGCCAATACCTTCACAAATGGATGATCCCCTGACACCACTATATTAGGTGACTGATTATCTAATATTCTATTTTTGCTACTTTCATTGCTGAAAAATAACTCATATATTTGATCAATATATTTCGTATCCAGAATAATAAAAACCTTATCATTCTCACTTATTATATCTTCATTAGTTGCTATATGAAATGTATTGTTTTTACGAATAGCTAATATTTTAAAAGGTATACCCTCATCTAAATCTTCATATAAACTTGAAACTGTTTTGTTAACTGCTCGGCTATCCTCATCACAAAATATAGAAAATGCAACTAGATTATTATGTGTGAAATCCATCACATTAGATACTCTCATATGCGAATATTTAATCTGCTGAGAAATTGATCTCACTAAATCTACACCTATTGAAATTGTATCATCTATTGGGATAATCTTATTTCTTAGCAATTCTTTCCACTGCGGATGCTGATATTTAGAACCGCTTAATTTGCATATTTTATAATTTACTTTATAATAATGTGCTAGCTGACATGCAATAATATTTTGCTCATCTGAATCCGTAGTCGCTATTAAAATATCTGCTGTTGCAATATTTGCTATTTTTAATGTCTCAATATCAGTAATATCCCCCACTATACCAGCAACAGCAGACTCATTATCACTAATCTCCCTTACTTTAACTGCATTGATATCAATCACAGTAACGTCAAAACCCTCCTCAACTAAATATTTAGCAATGTAACCACCTGTTTCACTAATCCCAGCTATAATCACTCTCACAATGATACTCCATATTTATTATGATCTATTTCCATCTCGAAGCATTTAGTTATTAAATCTACAATTTCCTCTTTATTTTCAGAAATATTTAGTTTCGCCCTAAGAACAGCCGAATTTCTAAGACCTTTAGTATAATTACTTAGATGTTTTCTAGCTATTTTTATACCATTTTCTACTCCATAGTAATCTAGCAACATATTATAATGATCCATAGTAATTGAAAACTTATTCTCTAAAGATGGCTCTTGCAACGCTATACCTGTATTTAAAAAATGTGATATATGCTCTATAATCCATGGCCTGCCATAAGTACCACGTCCTATCATAACACCATCAGCTTGTGATTGCTCTAATGCTTGTAAAGCATCTTCTGGTGTTTTAATATCTCCATTAGCAATAACAGGAATTCTAACCTCTTGTTTAACTTTAGCTATGGCTCTCCAATCAGCTTCCCCACTGAAAAATTGCGAGCGTGTCCGTCCATGTACCGTTATCATTGAAATTCCACTCTCTTGAGCTATTTTTGCTAATCTTGGAGAATTTATATTATCACAATCCCAACCAAGACGCATTTTCATACTAACAGGCACATCTACCGCCTTAACAAGCGCCTCCATTATCCTGGCAGCCATTATTTCTTCCCTCATTAACGCTGCCCCTGCAATACCTCTAACAACTTTTTTTGCAGGACACCCCATATTGATATCAATTAAACATGCTCCGCTATCAACAGACATTTTAGCAGCCTGTACCATTGTATCAACATCAGATCCTGCTAGCTGTATGCCAATATTAGCACCACTATTTTGTAAAGTAGTCATCCTAATTGTCTTAAGGGAATTTTTTGTCATTGCAACAGAAGATATCATTTCAGAATACATTAAGTTAGAACCAAAAAAATGTACAGCTGCCCTGTAAGGAACGTCTGTAATCCCAGCAAGCGGACATAATAACACCGGAGTCTCTACAACTAAACTACCAAGATTAATTGGTCTTAGTTTTTTTTGAAAATTATCTAGCATATGGTTTTTAAATATTACCTTTTATTTTGTTATTAAGCAATATTAGTATATATTATATATTAACTATATAATTAACAATTTAAATTTTCTAAAATATCCTACTTATGCAAGATAAATCAATAATACTGATATTGTTAGCCTCAGGAGTTGGAGCTAGATTAAACTCCCTTAGACCAAAACAATACCTTAATATATACAATGATCGTACAGTAATTGAAGAATCTATCTGCAATATATTGCAAAATACTAGAATAAGTTTTATTTTACCTGTTATTAATCCTACCCATCAGGATTTTTATAATGATGTTTTATCAAAGATATCCGATAAAACTAGGCTATTAGATTTTGTTTATGGTGGATTACAACGCTCAGACTCAGTTAAAAATGCACTAAATTCATTAAAAACTATGAATCCAGATATTGTTTTAATCCACGACTGTGCTCGCCCATATGTACCTATTACCGTTGTTAATGAAGTTATTGATAATATTACAACTGGCGTTGGAGTTGTTCCTGTTTTATCCGTTGAGGATGCTCTTAAAAGAATTAATAATGAAGATACTTATAAAGAAGTTAATCGTGCTGATTTATACCGTATACAAACACCTCAAGGCTTCATATATAATGAGATATTATCTGCTTATAATGACATTAATCAATCATTACTAGATGATAGCTCATACTATTCTGCTAAGGGGTATGGTATAAAAATTGTGGAAGGCAGTGAGCTATCAAGAAAAATCACCTATGAAAAAGATATTACAATATTGCAAAATATGATGAATAAAAACCTTAAAGAAGTAAGAATTGGAATTGGACAAGATGTACACCAATTTGATAATAATGGCAAAAATCTAATACTCTGTGGAGTAAAAATTCCTTATACAAGAGGTATAAAAGCGCACTCCGATGGTGATGTTGTCCTGCATGCCTTGGTAGACGCCATACTTGGCGCTCTTTCCCTTGGCGATATAGGGGATTATTTCCCTCCTGTTCTTGATACTTGGAAAGATAAATCTTCAACAGTATTTTTAGATTTTTGCCTGCAGAAAATTATTGAAAAGCAAGGTCGTATAGTAAATATTGACGTTATAATTTTAGCAGAAGAACCAAAAATTTCACCATATAAACATAAAATGAAAACTTTTCTTGCCAATTATATAAATATTGATGAAAATAGGATAAATATAAAAGCCACCACAATGGAAGGATTAGGTAGTATTGGCAGAGGTGAAGGAGTATTTGCATCTACTGTTATTTCAATAGAAATACCTAAGGGAGTTCAATTATAATATGGTGAAAAAGATTTATATTATTGCTGGTGAAGCATCTGGGGATTTTATTGGTGCAAAACTAATAGAACAACTTCAAGGCATCAATCATACAATTATATTCAAAGGAATTGGTGGTGAAATGATGAATAAAGCTTGGGGAAAGAATAATGTGACATCTCTTTTCCCCATCTCAGAGATAGCAATTATGGGCTTTATCGAGGTATTTTTTAAAATTTTCCGCCTAAAAAAATTAATAAATAAAACTATTGCTGATATAACCTCCTTTCAGCCAGATGTCTTAATAACTATTGATTCTTTAGGTTTTAACAAACGTGTTGTCTCAGCATTAAGAAAGAATAAAACAAATTTAAAATATGTGCATTATGTTGCCCCAAGTGTATGGGCTTGGAAACCTGAAAGAGCAAAAGAAATCGCTAAGCTTTATGATTACCAACTCTGCCTCTTTGATTTTGAACCTTCTTATTTTAATAAATATAATGTAAAAACTGTTTTTGTAGGTCATCCAATAATAGAATCTGGAGCTGAAAATGGTAATGCAAAAAATATCATAAATAAATATAATCTTGATGAAAATTATCGGTATATAATTCTAATGCCAGGTAGTCGTATATCTGAGATTAGTCGTTTATTACCTATATTTATTCAAGTTGCAAAAAAAATTCAGGAAAAACTACCTAATACAGCTTTCATATTACCTACTATATTACATCTTAAACCATATATTTCTACTTATCTTAATGATAAGAATCTCAATTACCTTATAATTGATAATATACAAGATAAATATGATAGTTTTTCATTAGCAAAACTAGCCATTGTAGCCTCAGGTACAGCAACTCTTGAATTATCACTAGCTAAACTACCTTGTATTGTTGCTTATAAAGTTAATTATTTAACTGCAAAAATTGTTAGATTTCTAGTGAAAATAAAATATGCCAGCATAATAAATATTATCAATAATAAAGAAATTATAAAAGAATTCATACAAGAAAAATGTACTGTGGAGGCTATCACAGAAGAATCTTTGAAATTATTAGCTGTAGCACATACTAATACTAGTACTATGGATAAGGCTATTGATAAAACATTAAAACAGCTTGGATACTTAAATTTTATACCTTCACAAAAAGCAGCTGGAATTATTGAAGATATTTTGAATCAACTAGAATAAATGCTATAATAGTAATCTATATAAAATATGTAGTTGGGATATCATCTTATGAGTTTTAAGTTTCTACACACAATGATTAGAGTAAATAATCTTGAGCAATCAATAGTATTTTATCGTGATACTATGGGTATGAAGTTGTACAGAAAAAATGACTACCCAGATGGAAGATTCACATTGGCTTTTTTAGGATATGGTGAAAAAGAAGAAGATCAGGGTGTGGTAGAGTTAACCTATAACTGGGATACATCCAAATATACATTAGGTAATGCATTTGGTCACATGGCTTTTTCTGTTGAAAATATATATGAAACTTGCGAAAAAATAAAACAAAATGGTGGTAATATCACGCGTGAGCCAGGAAAAATGAAATTTGGAGAAACGGTTATAGCGTTCATTGAGGATCCTAACGGCTATAAAATAGAGTTAATTCAAAAAAAATAGAGCTGTGGTGGTACAAATGAAAAAATTTCACAATAAAAATGATAATAGAAAATCCACAATAAAAAACTTTAAATTCGATAATAGGTTAAAAAAAAATAATAAAACACAATATCACTATGATGATACTACTGTAGAAAGAGCCGACCGTTCCATTAAGCAAGCCTCTGCAAAGTTTCTTTTTGCTGGATTATTAATATCTATAATAGTATTTTTGTTATTTATATTCACACAAAACAAGCCAAAATTACAGTCATATAATGAAACAGATAGTAATAGTAATGTCTATACTTTAATAGAAATATCAGATGAAGAATTTTTAAATAAAGTAAAATTTGCCAAAGAGGAAGAAATAGTACAAATGCTAAAGATGGGTGCAAATCCTAATGCTGTTGATCCTAAGGGTAGAAACGCTCTCTCTATTGCTGCAATATTTAATCCAAAGCCTGCTGTGGCAAAAGCTTTAGTTAAAGGTGGAGTGAAAGTTAACTCTGTTGATAGTAATGGGTACACTCCATTAATGCTAAGTAGTATAGCCAGTGGGAATTCCTATGATTTTAGTAAAGAGTTAATTAATCTTGGTGCAAATGTAAATATGAAAACACTATCTGGTATTACAACACTTAGTATCGCAGTATCTTCTAATACTAGTGAAAAACTAATAGAACTATTAATTACAAATGGTGCAAATGTAAATGAAAAAAATTCTGATAAATCCACCCCTATTATAATTGCATCTAGAATAACGACTAATCCAAATATTATAGCGATATTACTAAAGAATTCAGCACGGGCTGATAAAAAATTTAATAATGGTAGAAGTGCTTATAGTTTTGCTCTTAATAATAAGGCTATATCTAGTAATAATACAATACTAGAAAAATTAAAAAATCTACAATAAGTAACTATTAAAGTATAATTAACTTTTATATGGCTATCCTTTCCATAAGCTAGTTTTTAACAATTGATCGAGTGTGTTTTATGAAGATATTCAAATTTTTAGCCCTATTAATGCAATTATCAACTTTATTGCTAACTACCTATATAGGTTTTGCTCTCTATAAAAATAAAGAAGATTTAAAAATATATAAAGCAGAATTAGCTACAGTTTCTAAGAAGCTCGATTCTATGCGCTATGGAAGTTTCATTGCTTCCTATCAAAAATTTATTTCCGAGGCAACAGGAGTTGCTGTTGTTAATATATTATCTATCAATAAAAATATGTATTTTGATCATTATATTTTAAGTAGCATGTGTGATTTAAATTCTCAAGAGAATACTGACAAATGTGCAATTCTAGTAAAAAATTTCCAAAAGGCTAAAGAAGAATTTATAAAAATAATAATTGATACACAAGAATCAAGAGAGCTCTTTATCTCAAGCATAAATCCTAATATGACACATGAAGAATCTCTAAAACAATTAGCTATTAATATTGATACTTTTCTAAAAAATAAGAAATTTGAGCAAATAAGGTATGATTTATTATCTAAATTAGATACTTTAAAAGACTTTTTAGATGAACAATATATTCATGCATCAAAAAACTCTATGGAAAATGCTAGTTATAGTGAAAAATTAGAGACAACTAAAAAAACCATTATAAGTAATGAGCCATGGTATATTCCTAGTATAACAAAAGACAAAGATAGAAAAAAACTTGCACAATCTTCTGAACCTGAAGAAAAACGCATAGTAATAGATGAAAATTTAGGTAAATCTTTTAATTAATCTATAATTTACTTAAGATACAGCGGACTTACACCTAATATTACTGTAATTAAGCTAATATAAAATGCGACAAAAATAATAGCATCTATACGGTCAAGAACTCCACCATGTCCAGGTATGATATTAGAACTATCTTTTACTTTTAGATATCGTTTTATTGAGGACTCTAATATGTCACCAAAATGAGCAAAAAACGCTATAAATAATCCAGTTAATAGCACTGCTATTTCATTTGTAGAATCAACATATAATGCAAACAAATAAGAAATAACTGTTGTGCTAACTGTTGCTGCAATAAATCCAGACCAACTTTTATTAGGGCTAATTTGGGGAATTATTTTTTTCCCCTTAATTATAGAGCCAAAAATATAAGCAAAAGTATCACTACATATTGTTGCTAAAAACACCCAAATTAATGTTATACCTGTAACATCTGTATTAACTAAATAAGCTAAAGAACAAAAACCTAAAGATAAATATATGCTGCCAAGGAAAAACCATTTTTGCCGATTTAAATATTCAGGAAATACGGCTGATTGTTCACTTTTATGTCGTAAAATCGCTACAACATAGGTAAGATAAGATCCAGTTAAGATAATAATAATACCTAATAGCTTATAATTCATAAAGAACAGGGTCATAGAAACTGCAACCACTGTAATAAGAGTCATGGCGTCTATACCAAATTGCCAACCTCCTACTATATTATTCCATTCCCAGCCGGCAATAATAATAGCTATAAATAAGAGTGCATAATATAAAAATCCCCCATAATATACAGCCAACATAGCCGGAGGAAAGATAAAAAATGTTGAAAGACTTCTAATATAAAACTCTTTCATTTTAGTACTATTAAAAGAAACACTCATTATTACATCCTAAATTTATAATTATATTATTCAAACTACTATTTTGTCTCTTCAACTACCATACCTTCTTTCTCTTGAATAAAATATCTTGAAAGCTTCTTCAAAATGTTTATTACAAAAATCTGGCCACATAACATCAAAAAAAATCAACTCAGAATATGAGAGCTGCCATAAAAGAAAATTACTTAATCTATACTCTCCTCCCGTTCTTATCATAAAATCAGGGTCAGGAATATCCTTAGTATATAAATATCTACTAAACATTTTCTCATCTATATTTTGCAATATAGCATTTTCTTCAGATGCATCTTTCATCATCAAATTAACAGCCCTTATTATTTCTCCTCTAGCACCATAATTAAGTGCAACTATGAAAGTTAACCTAGTGAAATTTTTAGTTAAATCTTCTAAAATTGCTATTTCTGCAACTATTTCTTCCCCCAAAGCATGATAATTTCCTATGGCTTGAAACCGTATTGCTTTATTTAAAAAAAAATCTTTTTCTTTTCTTAAATATCTTAAAATAAGATCCTTTAAATAACTAATTTCCATAGTGCTTCTTGCCCAGTTTTCTGAAGAGAATGCATATACAGAGATATGAGATAATTCTTTTTGCAGTGACATATCTAGAAATTGCCGAATATTATCACTACCAACTCTATGCCCATCAAAAGGATCCAGTCCGTTTAACTTTGCCCATCTTCTATTGCCATCCATTATAACAGCAACATGTCTGACTGTTTTATTGTTCAAAATACTTTAAACCTAAATTGTCATGATTTCTTTAGACTTTTTATCCGAATAAATATCAACTTTATCTATAAAATTTTTAACATCTTTTTCAAAATGCTCTGATTCTGTTTTCAAATCATCCTCAGAGATATATTTATTTTTTTGAGCTAACTTTAAATCATCCAAATAATGTTTGCGTATTTGTCTTAAAGATATTTTTGCTTTTTCAGAAAATTCAGCTATTTTTTTCACCAATTCTTTTCTTCTTTCTTCAGTTAATGGAGGAATAGGTAATCTAATTTTCACACCCTCAACTACCGGATTAATACCAATATTAGCAGCTCTTATTGCAGCCTCTACTGGAATAATCATACCTCTATCCCAAAGAGTAACAATAATAGTTCTAGGTTCTGTAGTAATTGTCGCAACCTGAGATAGAGGACTAAGTTGACCAAAATAATCCACTCGTATGCCATCTAACATAGTAGTAGACGCCCTACCAGTTCTTAATGTTTGCAAATCTTTATCCAAAGAATCCAACGTTTTTTCAAATTTTACAATTATTTCTTTCTTAGCAACATCAATATTAAAATCTCCACTCATAAAACCTCCTTTAATTTGTAATAATACTCTGAGCATATCTATCTAAAACGACATTTTTAAAATTACCAGCTTTATGAATATCAAAAACAACTATTGGCAATTTATTTTTTTGTGCTAGTAATATAGCACTTAAATCCATTACTTTAAGCTTGTCATCTATTACTTGATCGTAAGAAACACTGCTGTAGCGTTTTGCCAATGGATTTTTACGTGGATCATCATTAAATACACCATCAACCTGAGTACCTTTAAAAACAATTTCTGCTCCAACTTCTAAAGCACGCAAAATTGTGCAAGTATCTGTGGAAAAATAAGGATTTGCAATACCTCCACCAAACACAACCACCTTACCCTCTTCAAGGGCTTTACAAGCAATATCCACCCTATAAAAGTCACATACCTTAGGCATTTCAATAGCAGAAAGTAGGACAGAATTTACACCCGATCTATTAAGAGTATCCTCCAGAGCAATTGCATTAACCATAGTTGCTAGCATACCTATATTGTCAGATTTATAACGAGTCAATTTCAAACTATTAGTTTGCTCTCCCCTCATTATATTTCCTCCTCCAATAACAATTCCAATACTCACACCCAAGCTAGTTACCGATTTTATTTCACTAACAAAATGATCTATCTTATCTTTAGAAATTATAGTAGAGCTATCCTTTGCAAGAGCTTCTCCGGAAAGCTTCAACAAAATTTTTTTATATTGCATTTTGCCCTCCCATTATGAAAACAGCCTCTCTAGAGGCTGTTACTACAATTATTTTGATATGGTTTTTGCTACTTCTTCTGCAAAATCAACAATATGCTTTTCTATGCCTGCACCTAAAATAAAATACTCATAACTTAAAATATTTGTATTATTATCCCTAAGTACCTGAGATATTTTTTTATCAGGATCAACCACGAAATTCTGCTCAAGTAAACATACCTCTTGATAAAACTTCGATATCCTACCATCTAACATTTTTTCTACTATATCTTTTGATTTCCCAGATTGCAACGCTAGCTCCCTTTGAATATTTTTTTCTCTTTCAACAAGAGAACTATCAAGGGACACTATATCAAGAGATTTAGGTTGAGTAGCTGCAATATGCATTGCGATCTGTTTACCCAGGTTTTCATTTTTAGGCTTAGAGGAAAAAGATACCAAAACACCTATCTTTCCAATACCATCCTCTATAGCATTATGCATATAAGAGCAACAATATCCATCACTATCAAATTTTTTAATCCTTCTGATAGTTAAATTCTCACCTATGGTTGATATCAAAGATATTAAAGCCTCCTTAACACTTTTAGAAGAATCATAAGGTAGTTCTTTTAAGCTCTCAACAGTACCATCAGATTTAAAAGCAATATTTGCTAAGTTTTTCACAAATAATTGGAATTGGTCATTTCTAGCCACAAAATCTGTTTCAGAGTTCACTTCTACCAAAACTGCACTATTGCCATTTACCGCCACTGCAACAAGTCCTTCTGCAGTCACTCTATCGGATTTTTTACTAGCTGTAGATAAACCTTTTTTTCTTAACCAATCAATTGCTTTTTCTAAATCCCCCAAAGATTCAGAAAGAGCCCTCTTACAATCCATCATGCCAGCACCAGATTTTTCTCTAAGTGCCTTAATTAAATCAGATTTCACTTCAGCCATTACTCCCCCATTAAATATAACTATGTATTTATCAATTAAATATTATTTAGCAATCTTAACATTGCTATCTGTAGCTTTCTCAGCAGGCAACCTTTCTTCAGGAAGTTTTTCAAGAGCACCCACATCTACTTTTGTAACTGCTACTTCTTCTTTTAACCCCTCTAACACTGCCTGTGACATTATATCACAATAAAATCTCAACGACTTAATAGCATCATCATTACCAGGAACTGGGAAATCTATATAATCAGGATCAGAGTTAGTATCTATAACGGCAACGATAGGAATCCCTAATTTTCTAGCCTCTTCTATTGCTATAGATTCTCTCACAGTATCGAAAACAACCAATAAATTTGGCAAGCCACCCATTTTACGGATACCGCCTAAAACTTGATGAAGTTTATCTCTTTCTCTATTTAGTTCTAATCTTTCTTTTTTTGTCAAGCCAAGCATACCGGCATCTATCTGCTTATCTAAGTTATCTAATTTAGATATTGAATTGGATATGGTTTTCCAATTTGTTAACATTCCACCCAACCAACGATGGTTAACATAATACTGAGCGCATTTTTCAGAATACTCTTTTATAAGAGGAGTAGCCTGCTTTTTTGTACCAACAAATAATACTCTACCACCACTTGCCACAACTTTTGTTATATTATTCAGTGCTGCTGATAATAAAGGCGCTGTTTTTTGCAAATCTATGATATGAATATTATTGTAAGTGCCATAGATAAAAGGTGACATTTTAGGATTCCATCTTCTGGTGCTATGTCCATAATGCACACCGTTCTCCAACAACTGCTTAATTGTAAAATTAGTCATAATAAACTTCCTTTTTTGGTTAATTCCTCCGCAAGACCTAGGAAATATAAAATATTCCACCAAATTAATAACAGCTCAAAAAACTGCACTTGCGTGTGTACTATCTTGTATAAATAACTATTTCACAAGACAAGCTAATTATACAATTATTATTATGATATAATCAAGATTTTTTTAAGCAACCATACACTTTAGCAAGTTAAGTGAATATAAGTAACAAGTTATGATTAGTTTTCTGATACCTAAAAATAATGTTATCCTTATTTTTGCAAAACGCAATGCTATCTAATCTAAATGATCTGCAAACACGTGAGATCAGGGGTATTCTGTTTTAATAGTTTGTAGCCTATATTTTTTATATATTACAAATATAATAAAGCTGCTTTTATTTTTTAACAAGAAAAATCTTGTCCCATTTTTATTTAATTTTTTAGTAGTTATTTGTCGATTTTCACCAAAATAAATCATATGTTAGTGAGATTTTTCTACATAACTGTCAGTAGAAAATTATTAATTCTTCGTCCCATTATATAGCTTCTCATTATATATATAATTGTGTACTATCTATTCCCCTTGAAAGTTAATATTTTAACTGCTGTTACAATCAATAAGGTGATTCATAAAAAACTAGTACTTTCAAAACAAAGGCTTACTAATCAATAATTTTACTTGTCGATAGGGTGCTTTCTAGAATATCATCATTAACTGGCTTATCAATAACACCTCCACTAACAATTAACTTCATAGCCGCATCTGGTCTCATATCTAATAATATTAGATCTTGTTTAGGAACAAATAATAAAAAGCCAGATGTTGGATTTGGTGTTGTTGGTATAAATACATTAATTACGTCATCTGCCGTTTTTTTCTGTATTTCTCCCTTGTTTTCTGAGGTTACAAAACCAAGCACCCACATCCCTTTTCTTGGATATTCTATCAATGCTACCTCTCTAAATGCCTTCGATTTGCTCGATAATAAAGTATCAAATATTTGTTTTGTTGTTGAATATAGTGGACTTATAAGTGGTATTTTATTTAAAATCCTATCACTTATTTTTAAAATATATTTGCCAAGAAAATTTGAAGCAATAAATCCTAGTAAAACCATAAATATACACGAAAAAATAATACCTAAACCAGGTATGCGTGATATCACAGCATCAGGGAAAATACTCCTTATAACTAAATTATCAAAAAAATCTATTACCAAAACAACTATATATCCAGTAATAATTAGGGGAAGTGATATTAAAACTCCGGTTAAAAACCAATTTCTCAGCAATACTAATAGTTTCATTCTAATTATTTTCATAATTTTATATACCTTTTTTTAATCTTGTTATATTATTCTGCAATTCATTGTTTTTAAAAATTGTTGTTCCTGCTACTATTACACTGGCACCAGCTGTTTTTATTTGTTCTATGTTATCAAAATTCACACCACCATCCACCTGTAATTCTATATTAGAATCTCTTATATACTTATCTTTGATGATTTTAATTTTCTCTAGCTGATTCTCTAGAAATTTTTGCCCTCCAAACCCTGGATTAACACTCATCACTAGAATTAGATCTAACTTATTAATTAGATATTTTATAACGTTGTGATCCGTAGAAGGATTTATTGCTATTCCTGCCATAACTCCGTACTCTTTTATTTCTGAGAGTATTCTATCATGATGTATGGCTGCTTCATAATGAAATGTAATTAAATTAGCTCCGGCATCAACAAAAGATTTAATATAATTTTGTGGATTATTTACCATAAGATGAATATCAAAAAATTTACTACTATACCCCCGGATATGCTTAAAAACATCCACTCCAAAACTTAAATTTGGCACAAAATTACCATCCATAACGTCAATATGAAACCAATCGGTACCTGCCTTATCTAGAGAAGTGATCTGTTCGCCTAACTTACTAAAATCGGCAGATAATATGGAAGTAGCAATTTTATAATTTTTCATCTATATATTTATAACTCTAAAGGTTGTTTTGAATGAATGCTTTGATTGCTTCTTTTGTGAATCCAAAATAATGCATAACCTCCTCAGGTGATCCAGATTTACCAAAAGAATTTATACCATAAATAATAGGATTATTTCCTAAAAGCTCCTTATAATCACGTAATGTGGATGTACCAATAACAATTGTTTTTCTATTACCCAAAACAGCATCTTTATAAGATTTTTCTTGTTGAGCAAAAGCTGATAAATAAGGCATAGAAATTATATTACAATATATATTTTCATACTCTAGCATGTCTGCTGCAGCAACTACTAAGTGTAAATCAGAGCCAGAGGCAATTAAATTAACAATGGCATCTTTATGCTCTTTAAAGATATATCCTCCTTTTGCTGATAAATTATTATTTGAATTAAAAGCACCTCTTAAAGTTGGAACATTTGCTCTCCCTAAAACCATAATTGTTGGCATAGTGGTTTTACTAAGAGCGATATTGTAACATTCAATTGTTTCAATCATATCACATGGTCTTAATAAAGCTGTATTAGGTATTAGTCTTAAGCTTTCAATATGCTCAATTGGTTGATGAGTTGGTCCATCTGCTCCTAAGCTGATATTATCATGGGTAAATACATATATTACCTGTCTTTCCATCAGAGCAGATAATCTGATTGCTGGACGCATAAAATCTGAAAACACTAGAAAGGTTCCCCCATAGGGAATAAACCCTCTAGAATAACAAGATATGCCGTTCATGATAGCAGCCATTGCATGCTCCCTAACACCATAATGGATATAATTTCCATTATAATTATCTTTAGTTATTATATTGGAATTTTTATGAATAGTATTATTTGAACTACTTAAATCGGCCGATCCACCTATTAATCCAACAACTGCAGAAGTTATTATTTCCAGCACTTTCCCAGACGCAACACGTGTTGCTATATTAGGTTTATTTAATAAAGTTTCATCAGCTAGATTTTGTAGTTTTTGTTGTAAATCATCTGAAAATTTTTGCTTTATAAAGCTTTCATAAGCTAATTTTTGTGAACTATTACTTAGTAAATCATCCCATTTTTTATTTTTCTCTACATTATTACTTACAACTGTTGCACAAAAAATTTTAACATTCTCAGGAATCTCAAAATCTGCATATGTCCAGTTGATATTTTCTTTAAGAGCTTGTATGGAATCCTTACCCAGTGGAGAGCCATGTGAAATTTCTTTACCTTCTTTCTCTCCAGCTTTATGAGCAATTAGTGTTTTAGCAATTATGAACGAGGGCTTAGTAGATTTTTTAGCACTAAGTATGGCTTGGTCTATTGCTTCTAGATCATGCCCATCAATATTTTGGACATAAAAACCCATTGCTTCCATTCTAAGAGCTATATTTTCACTACTGGATAAAGATAATTCACCATCAATAGTTATATTGTTATTATCATATATTATTATTAATTTATTTAAATTTAAATTACCAGCCAAAGATAATGCTTCATATGAAACACCCTCCATTAAACAACCATCCCCAACAAAAACATATGTATAATGATTGCTTATATCTGAAAAACGAGAATTTAAAACTCTCTCAGCAATTGCCATACCAACAGCCATAGATACGCCTTCTCCAAGTGGTCCTGTAGTAACTTCTATTCCAGCTTCTATATCAAACTCTGGGTGACCTGAGGTAATATAGTGTAGTTGGCGTAAATTTTTGATTGATTCTAAATCAAATTTTTTGTAACCAAATAAATGTAAAATAGAATATAACATTGCGCAAGCATGACCGGCTGATAGGATAAATCTATCTCTATTATCCCATGATGGGTTATTAGGATTTATATTCACATGTTTTGCAAATAGTACTGCCATAAGCTCAGAAGCTCCAACAGGAGTACCAGGATGACCAGATTTAGCTTTTTCAACAGCACAAGCAGATAGCATTTTTATTGTATTAGATAAGTTAATAATATTATCATTACTTTTATTCATCAATATACCCTAATTTTGATAATCTATTGCTTATAAATAGATTACACTATATAGCTCCTATTATAATACCTAGAAATTGTTATGTAAAGCTCCTATTGGAATTACTACTATAAACAAAAAGCTTAACATCTATCATATAATCTATAACATAGTTCTTTAATTGATCTTAATGCCTTAATCTTATCTAGACCAACTTAGGGACAAGGCATCTTTACCATCACTTATAATAGATATATCAACTATTTATGCACAAGTTGTTGAAATATTTCTTATGGACTCAAGCTCCTGATTACGGAAAAAAATCAAGCAAAGCAGTATAGAGCTTATTTTGCAAATGTTGGAGGGATATATGTTGAACCTATTGCTATTTTTCTAAAAAATATAAAACTCTTGAAATATCAAAGATAAATCCACAATAATTATTAGAGAGAAGCAATAAGTAAGCTAGTCTATATTAAGATGTATTTTATAGAATCCGATTAAGGATATTAAGCTAAAAGTTATAAGCTATCCTGAGATATATAAAAAATATATCTATGCTTAAATACCCTCACAACTAAAGAATTTTGGAAGATGTAAAATATTAATACTCCTAAAAACTGCAATGGCTCGTAAGCCTTTTATGGCATTGCGATATCAAGATTAATTTATATTTAATTTTTACATCTGTTATTATATATCGTGTTGATAAATTATAACAGCTATGTAAAAAGGAGGTTAATAATGTTAAAATATCTTTATTTTATTGTAGGTGCCTTACTAATTATTAGTTTTATTTCCTTTATTGTAGTAAAAGATCCCTCAAGTGAAAAATTAACAACAGATGAATTTATTACAAACTTTGATAAATTAATAATTAAAGAGCCTATAAGTGTAGGCTTTGATATTGATTTTACAGTCCTATTTACATATCCATGTTTTTATAAATATATTAATGAATACGTTACAAAGTATGGATTAGAAAATATAAGCTCAGAAGAGCAAATGAAGATTATTTTGGCTAAGCAGTCTTTTTGGGATGATATGGGACAGTGTGATATATATTCTTTGCCAAAAACATCGGCTCTTAAACTTATTAAATTTCATCAAAAAAGAGGAGATAAAATATACTTTATTACAGCACGTTCAAAACCTTCAGATAAATATACGCATATTTTAAATAATTATTTAATAAAAATTATTGGTGATAATAGTAATTTACATGATGTTATTTATGCAGGTAACAAAATACAATCAATTAAAGATAATAATATATTATTGTTTTATGGAGATTCAGATAGTGATATACATTTTGCAAATGAAGCAGGAGCAAAAGGAGTAAGATTTTTAAGGTCAACCCTAACTTTGCAATATTATCCCAATGATTATCATATTGGTAAGTTTAATGAAATTATCTTAACAGATAGTGACCATTAAAATAATACAAAATATACAAACTTAACTATAAGATGTAATCGTTGCAAACAAATTAATAGATTATCTATCCCATCTTGTTTTATGAAAAATAAAGATAAGTAGAGAATCTTAGTTTAAATAGGCTACTTTCCTTTTAATTTTAGTATTTTTTAGGAATTATACTATAAGTATTATATTTAAAGGGTTTGTAGCCTATACTTTTTATTTGTTAAAATATAATAAAGCTACTTTGCTTTTTATACAAAAAACAGATACGTTAATAAAAGTGCCTGTTCCCTTATGTTTTTATAATATTCAGTAGTGCCATTTAAAGTGTCCTATAAATTCAGTACATATTTTCATAATTCTCCGAGTCCTAGTATCTTCGGGTTTTTTCTACAACACGTCAGTCTAAAAACCTTAGTATAACTGTGTCATTTAATATGTCCCTTTACATTAACAAATACTTTAAAGTTACTCTATAAAACTTGTACCCTTTGATTTTGCTCTAAAGTGTCATTAAATTGCTCAAGCTACACCATTAATATTTTTATAAGTTCACCAAGATAAACCTTATTAAATCGGATTTTTTCTATATAAAATCGGTAGAAATTATTAAGTATTCTGTCCCATTATATTGCTTCTCTTTACTCTACTTAGAAATTTTAAACAAAATTGCTATGCCTTTTATCATGCAATCAATGGTACTATTGCGGTTAACTACATCGGCTACGACTTAATTATTGAAGAACTTGAAAAAAATAAGAAAGTAAAAAAACCTTATTAGTACTATATTTAATAGGCTAATCCTCTTATTTATACTACTAGTTTTGTCTCTTTATTTTCTTATTGAAAATGATTTTTTTTGTCCATCCTATTAAAATATGAACCTGTCGTTGTTTATTTATGCTGTCTTCCTAAAAATCTTTATACAGGGGGTTAAGAATCTTAAATACTACTTTTTTTAACTCCTGTGGAACATCTAAATGTGCCATTATTGGCATATGGGCGTCTTCAGGATATAGTACCATAAACATCCCCTCTCTCAGTAAGATTGCATTTTGTAATGCACCATAATATGTTAATAAATCTTTATCTTTAGAGTAGTTTGTTTCTATAGTTAAATTGTTAATATTTTCATATCCTATCACCTCAAGCCCACTTAAAATATAATGAATATCAATGTATTTTTTATGAGATTCCCAAAAACCTGAAGAGGATATTCTAGTTTGTAATTTATTTACCATATAGTAATCGTTGGTATTAATGTATATTTTTTCTTCTAGTTTAGAAAAATTTAAATCTTTTATAACAGATAAAATATTATAAAAGTTTAAATTTCTATATAGCTCTTTATTTTTAATATGATCCACTATCATGTTTATTTTATCCTCTTGCACTTACTTAAGTGGGCTAACTTACAGTATATAGTAAAATTACTGCTTATGAAAAAATAATTTCGGAATTAGATATATATAAACTGAACGTACAATAACGGTACTTATTGCTCCCTGTACTCCTATATTTAATAAAAAGGCAAAAAAAGATATTTCAACTACACTTGCTGTAGCAGTAGAAACACGAGAACTTAATAATTTGCTCAGTCCACGATTAACCATTTTTCTAATGACAATGGAATTAATTATTATAGCTAGAACACTTATACTAACAGAAAAATATTGCACATTTTTTGAATAAAACATATCAGAATAAATTGGTAAAATAAACTGACCAACTAATAGTACAGATAAAAGTGTAAAACCTAATCCATATTTTAAATTACCTTTATCTATGATAGTATAGATAATTATAAATGATAACTCAGAAGATAATATTTGGATTATCGGTATTTCTAAATTATATATAACTATATTAGGCAAATCTAGTACCCAAACTATATTTCCTGCAACAAAAAAAAGAATAATAGCAAAAAAAGATAGCAATCTTAGCATGAAATAAGCCCTTGTTATAATTTGAACAAGGGCTTTACTTATCCCCCCCCTTGCTCAAATTTCATCTCTAGTTATTTTTTAGAATAAAAATTAGCCATTTCTGATAAATTCCTCCCACTAAAGAAGCTTATTTTATCAGCACAATAAAATTGCTGATATTTTTCTTCACAAAGCTCTTGCATAGCTTTAGTGGCTTCTCCAAGATATTTTCTAGGATCAAACTCAGCAGGATTAAGAGAAAATTCTTTTCTTATAGTTGCAGTAAAAGCCATTCTTAAATCAGTATCTATATTAACCTTCCTTACACCACTTTTAATACCATTTTGGATTTCCTCGATAGGAACTCCGAAAGTTTGTGGTATTTTTCCACCAAATTCATTAATCATGTCTTGATATTTTTGCGGCACTGAAGAAGATCCATGCATAACTAAATGAGCACCACCTGTTGCTTTAGATATTTGAGCAATTCTTTCTATTGCTAAAATATCTCCAGTAGGTTTTTTAGTAAATTTATATGCACCATGGGATGTACCAATTGCTACAGCCAAGCAATCAACACCTGTTAATTTAACAAACTCTCCTGCTTGTAGAGGATCCGTGAGCAATTGATCAATAGTAAGTTTACCTTCTGCTCCATGTCCATCCTCTTTATCCCCCATGCCACTCTCAAGGGATCCTAATACTCCCAACTCTCCTTCTACAGAAACACCTATGGCATGTGCAGCCTCAACAGTTTTTTTAGTAATAGCAACATTGTATTCAAATGATGCTATACTTTTACCATCGGCCTCAAGGGATCCATCAATCATTACAGATGAAAACCCATGTTGCATAGCCGACAAACACGTTGCAAATGAATTACCATGATCCTGATGTACAGCAAAAGGAATATCCCTATATTCTAAAGATAATGCTTCTATCATTTTATTAATAAATACATCAGAAGCATATTTCCTTGCACTCCTACTGAATTGTATGACAACTGGAGCTCCACACTTTCTCGCTGCTTTAAAAACAGCATGCGCTTGTTCAATGTTAGATATATTAAATGCAGGATGTGCATAAGAGTGTTCAGCAGCATGATCCATCAATTGTCTCAGTGTAACTAGCATGATATTCTCCCTATATGTGAATTTTTTCTCTCTGAATTATAAAATAAGTAATTAATTTTTACTAGTTATAATTTAAAATAAATTACCATTTATTTTAATTTTTAAATCACTAATTTTAGTTTGTATGTTAACTATCTTATTTGTGAATTCTACACTATCTTTACTAGAAATATCTCTTTCTTCATGATTATCTAATACTATCTTAACTCCAGCTAAAGAGTATTTTTTACTGTATACTAGATCCTTAATTAATAAAAGTGTTTCAATATCTACTTGCGTATAATATCTTCTATCTCCTTCTCCTCTCTTAGGTTTTATGTATTCTGCAAAGGTATTTGACCAAAAACGTATTACATGTTGCTCTAATCCTAATATACGAGATGCTTCACCTATACGGTAATTTTCTTTTTTATCAATATTATGCAAGACACACTCCACAATCCAAATACACCAATATATTATATATTGATTACTGTTTATTAAAAGGAAAAAATACTAATCTCTACTAAAAGTAGCTCTACTTTAGGTTGTGAGTATCGATGAATTTTTGTGCTGCTGCTTTTTGCGCAATTTTTTTGTTTTTTCCCATACCAATTACAGAATCATATCCATAAACTAAAAGTTGTATATGAAATAAAGGTTCGTGATCCGTTCCATCTCTTTTGATTTGTATATATTCTGGAATTGGAAGTTGTTGTTTTTGCGCCCAATCTTGTAAAAATGATCTTGGATTAAAATGAATATAAGTATCTTCAACTGTATATGATTGTAAATGATTTTTCCAGTGTTTTAAAACAAAATCTTTAATTACTTTAACATCATTAATATCAAAATAAATCGCACAAATAATTGCTTCCAAAGCGTCAGCAATAAGATTATCGTTATAATTACTTTTATGTTTAATATAATCTTCTAATTTTAATTGTCTACCAATACTGCTTAATACATCTCTTGAAGTTAAATATGATAGAGATTTTGAAAGATATCCTTCATCTTGATTTTTATAGTATTCATAAATAATTTCTGCAATTACAAAACCTAAAATACTGTCTCCTAAAAACTCCATTCTTTGATTATTATTAGTAACTGTATTGTTATAACTGCTGTGTACAAGGGCTAGGGACAAAAATGCAGAATCATTAAATTTATAACCTAAAACACTTTCTAATAAATCTAACTTGTTCATCTATTCTCAAAAAAACACTAGTTATTTAATAATATTAAAAAAACGTTCGAAACGAATTTCAGATAACCACTTCCATACTTCTAAAAAACTACCATTAATTGAAAAGAAAATCACTCCTCCCTTACCAACTAATTGCTCTTTATTAACAACTCCTACATCGGGGAAGCGACTATCCCTTGACATGTCACGATTATCACCCATCATAAAAAATTGATCCCCCCCAAGAGTAATTGGACCATAATATGAGCTGATATAATGATAATAATCCTTAATTTGCCAAATAAGATAAGATTTTTCATTCACATATTCTCTATAAATATCAATAGTCATACCTTGATAATTTATTGTTTCTACAAATTCTCTTCTTAATGGAACATCATTTATATATACTACAGAATTTATAATTTGAAGTTTATCTCCTGGTAGGGCAATTAATCTTTTAACATAGTCTGTTGAATTATCTCCTGGATATTTAAAAACAACGACATCACCACGTTCTGGTTGTGAATAAAAAATTCTGTTTTCGTTAATTATTGGCAAACTAAATGGTAAGCTATGTTTAGAATAACCATAATTATATTTTGTTACGAATACATAATCACCTTCAAGTAACATTGGTTTCATAGATCCACTTGGAATATAAAATGCTTGTATAACAAAACTTCTTATGAAAAGTGCAACAAACAAAGCAATAAGTATCGATTTAGCATTCTCTTTTACAGAGAATTTAGTTTTTTTCTCGCTCTTCTTTTTAAAAAAATTTTTCATAAAATACCTATTACATATGATACTATACTGCCCACTATAAGCTAGTACATTTTTAAAATATTGTCAAATTAGCATACTAATATAATAACAGAAGCTATGGCAAAGGGATGTTCATCACTTAAAGATAATGATATATTATAATTATTCCACTTTTTATTAATATTAAGATAATTTTTTAATTTATCTCCTATATTAATATATGGTGCACCAAAATCATCATTTAGTATTTCGATATCTACAAATGCTATTTCGCCAATTCCTTTGCCAGTAGCCTTTGAAAAAGCTTCTTTAGCTGCAAATCTTTTAGCCAAAGACAAATAATTATATTCTTTATTTTTATATGCATTTGATATTTCTTGTTCAGTAAATATTCTAGTTAAAAACTTATCTCCAAATTTTTTATGGATTGATTGTATCCTTAATGTATTCACAATATCAATACCATGATTTATTTGCATTATCTTGTTCTAGCTAACTCAATTGCATTTTTTATAGAACTTAAAGCTTCTTGTAACCCTACTAAAATTGCATATGAAACTATGTAATGACCTATATTAAACTCGACAATTTCTTTTATTTTTGCAATATGATCTATATTAGATAAGTTTAGTCCGTGCCCAGCATGCACCCGTATGTTATTACTAAATAAAACTTTTGCAATCTCTTCAATTTTTCTTGATTCAATTATTTTTCTTTCTAAAGAACAGTTAGAATATACCCCTGTATTAATTTCAACAGCATCGCAACCAAGTTTATATATAAGATCACACTGATTAATATCAGAATCTATAAATAAAGATACCTTAATTCCATTATCCTGAAATTTTTTTATACTAGTATCTAAATGAGAATATAGTTGTTTGATATTTAATCCACCCTCTGTAGTAAGTTCGAACCTTTTTTCTGGTACAATACAAACATAATTGGGTCTTACCTTAAGAGCTATATCAATCATTTCATCCGTCAATGCCATTTCCATATTAAGAGGAACCGATAGCTCTTTTAGTGAAAAAATATCGTTATCTTTAATATGTCTCCTATCTTCCCTTAAATGAGCAGTAATCTGATCTGCACCAAATCCGATAGCTGCTTTAGCAAACTCCATAAGATCAGGATAATTTTCCCCTCTAGTATTTCTTAATGTAGCAATATGGTCAACATTAAAACCTAGTATAGCTGACATATTCTCCTCCATTTAATTTATTAATCGTTGAGCTTGTTTTACAAATGCAGATTTAGTAAGTCTATTAATAACCTTATTAATATCATCTATATCTTTTAGCATTAAGACCATACCTAAATATGTTTCACTCTCATCCATAGAAGATTTATTATCCATCTCTATACTGAATATTGCAATATCAAAGTCGGAGATGATCTTAGATATTTCTGCCAAAGCACCATTTTTATTCATTAATTTTATTAACATCTTTACTTTATATTCATATTTCTTCTTAGCAGAATCCAACCATTTTATGTCGATAATATTAAGATTGTTAGAATAAGATTTACTTATTTCACAATCTGAATGATGCACTTCTAAAATACTACCAGGTAACATTACTCCTATAATATTATCATTATATACAGGATAGCAACATTCAGCAAAAGATAATTTATGTGTACTAAACTGACCTGTTTCAATAACATTTTTATAATAAGTATTTTTTTTAGTTTTTAAATGTGGATATAACCTATTTATAATTTCAGGGATTGAAACACTCCCCTCGATTATTTTTTCTAATAAAGTAGCCTCTGATTTTATCTTAGTTACTCCTAAAATTTTAGGTATTAGTTCATTATGAAAAACCAAAGATTCTTTTTCAAAATGGTAGGATAGCAAAGCATATGCCTGCTCAGATACCTCTTTCCTATATTTTTGATTAAGATATTTTTTAATAGAAATTTTGGCTATGCCAGTTTTCACAAATGATAACCAATAAACCTGAGGTACTTGCTCAGTATCCGTTATGATTTCTACAACATCACCATTTTGCAGTGTTGTAAAAATTGGTTTAAAATTACCATTAATAATTACTCCACTGCAAGTGTCTCCTATTTTTGAGTGGATAGAATAAGCAAAATCAAGTGCAGTAGCACCTTTTTGTAAAGAAATAACTTCACCCTTAGGTGTTAATACAAATACCTCATCATTAAAAACCTCCATTTTAGAATACTCATAAAGATCTTCATTAGTTATATCTTTAGAGGCAAGTATCTTAGATAAGTTTTGCAACCAAGTATACTGAGATAAATCGTAAAGATTTTTAGTTGGGGATTTATAATTCCAATGGGATGCTATTCCTTTATTGGCAAAACCGTTCATTTCTTTGGTTCTAATTTGGAATTCTATTTTTTTATTATTATCAAGCAATATGCAAGTATGGATAGACTGATAATTATTTGGTTTAGGATAAGATATGTAATCTTTAAATCTAGAAAAAATCACTTTATAATTAGTATGAACAACATGCAATACTCTGTAACAATCCACTACTTCATTAACAATTATTCGGAAACCTATAACGTCGTGAATATCATCAAAAGATGATTGTTTTCTTTGCATTTTACGCCATATTGAGTATGGTTCTTTCACTCTACCTGTAATTGCAAAATCACTTATATTATTTTTTTCTAATAGTTGTGAAATATGTTGTTCAACATCTTGTAGATAAGATTCTGATGCGTTTTGTAAATCTATAGTTTTTTTTATTATTATATTTTTAATTTGTGGCTCAATGACGCTAAAACATAAATCTTCAAGCTCATCTTTTAACTTATTAAATGATAGCCTTTGAGCTAGTGGTGCATATATATCTAAGGTTTCTTTAGCTATTCTTACTCTTTTTTCTATTTTTGGAATATAATTAATAGTTCGTATGTTATCAAGACGATCAAAAAGTTTAATGATTAATATCCTAATGTCATTTATAAATGCTAATATAAATTTTCTGAAACTTTCTGCTTTCGCCTCTTCAACTGTTAAAAATCTATATCGAGAAAGCTTGGTAACACCCATAACTAAATTGCAAATATCCTCACCAAAAATTTCTTTTATCTCATTTTCTGTTATCTCTGTGTCCTCAACTACATCATGTAGTATAGCTGATACAATAATATTAACATCAAATGAGTACTCTAAAAGGGAATACGCAACTGATAATGGATGAGTTATATAATCTTCAAAAGAATATCTTTTTTGCCCAGCGTGAGCTTTTTCTGCAAACAAACATGCCTGCCTAAGGAGTTCTATATTTATAGAACCTGAATATTTTTGTATTTCAGCTAAAAATTTTTCAACATCCACAGGTAAAACTCAAATTGTAAAACCGATTATTTTTTTTCTTCCTCATCAAGTACTTTTTCAACAGTTTCAAAGTCAAAGATATTTTCTTCTTCTTGTTCTTCCACCGTATCGGAAAAAATATCATCAGCAAAAAAATTGGCATTATCTACAACTTCCTCTAGTTCACCCATTATAAAGTCTGAAGAATGAAGCTCTTCAAGCATATTATCTGCCTCATTCATTTGAGTACTTTCTTCTACCTCAGAATAATTAGTAATTCTGTTATATAAGTTGCTCCTTAACGTTTCCACAGATATATAGCCCTCTTCTATTTCTCGCAATGAAGTAACGTGTGTTTTAACTCCTTTTTTTACTAGCTCTGTACGTTTACCAAAAGAAATTTGTTTCGCTCTTTCTCCTGCTAAAAGTACTAAATCGAAATGACCATTTACTTTTTTTAAGCAATTTTCTATGGTAACTCTTGCCATTATTTTTACTCCATTTATTCTACATAATACAACGATCATTTATTAATAACATATTTTGATATATTATCAAGTACTATCTTACTTCACCAGCCTATGCAATGCAGATCATTGTAATACTAAGATTTAATATTATACTGTTTAATTATTTTCGACTGCTCTCTTTTCCAGTCTTTTTCCTTTATAGAATTTCTTTTATCAAAATTATCTTTACCTTTAGCTAGGCATATTTCAATTTTAACTAATCCACCTTTAAAATATAGTCTTAAAGGAATAGAGGTGTATCCCTTTTTAGTAATTGAGTTAATTATTTTAATGATTTCTTTTTTGTGTAAAAGTAACTTTCTATTTCTTTTTTCATCATGATCAAAATGAGCTGCATTTTTATACGAAGATATGGAAGAGTTCACCAACTCTAGCTCATATTTATTATTGATTCTTCCTATATAAGCCTCTGCAATCGATGACCTGCCTAATCTTAATGATTTAACCTCTGATCCTAACAAAGCTATACCAGCTTCGAATGTTTCTAAGATTTGATAATCAAACTTTGCTCTTCGATTGTTGCTGATTACTTTAAAATAATCTTTTTTTGTCTTTTCATTCATAGATATATTTTTAATAAATTAATTACATGATATGTTATTGTATTTTTTTTATTTAAACAACTACTAATAAGTTTTAGTTTTTTTAGTATCAATTTTTGATTATAATACTTATACTTTTCAGTGTGTGCTATTCTTTTAAATAGAATAAAGGAATTTTCATGAAGAAACTCTTACATAGATATTTTAATATCCCCGACCATTTTTATAAAATGGATAATAAATACCTTATTGTGGCTACTTTTTTTGGCATAGGGTATGTTAAAAAAGCTCCTGGTACAGTGGCTTCATTTATATCGTTATTAATTTATATTTTACTTTTTTCACTTAGTCAATCATTGTTCATGGTTGCAACCATATTGGTCATTATTATAGGATTATATACTTGTGAAAAAATTTACACAGAAGATAATATGGATCCTAGTTACGTAGTAATTGATGAGGTTGCTGGACAAGGGATAGCTTTATTGTTGGTAGGTGAAAGTATCATTTTAGCCATTATCGCATTCTTAATTTTTAGATTTTTAGATATCAAAAAACCTTGGATAATTAAAAGTTCCGAGAAATCTTTTAAGGGTGGCTCGGCAATTATGATGGACGATATAATCGCTGGCTTTATTACTTTAATTATTGTAACTATAATTTCATTATTTATTAGATAAATAGATTTTTGAAGAAGAATCACGCAACTTTTTCCAAGAGTAGCGTGATTCCTTTTCAAGCCTAAATATGTATAGCTATTCCATAGGCACTTAAAACTGATTCGTGTAGCATTTCTGATAAAGTAGGATGAGCAAACACAGTATGCATTAATTCAGCTTCTGTGCTTTCAAGCCCCATTGCTATAACGTATCCTTGAATCATTTCAGTAACTTCAGCACCAATCATATGTGCTCCTAAAAGTTCTCCAGTTTTTGCATCAAAAACTGTTTTAATTAGTCCTTCTGACTCACCTAAAGCTATTGCTTTACCGTTACCTATAAATGGAAATCTACCAATTTTCACTGTAAAACCCATATCTTTAGCTTTTTTCTCAGTTAAACCAACAGAAGCAACCTGTGGATTTGCATATGTACAGCCTGGTATTTTATTTCTATCAAGTTTATGAGGATTTTTACCAGCTATCTTCTCTACACAAATGATAGCTTCATGAGAGGCTTTATGAGCCAGCCAAGGACCTTGTGTAACGTCACCAATAGCGTACATTCCATCTTCAGCAGTTTTTAGATAATCATCAACTACTATTCTACCGTTTTCTACTTTGATTTTTGTTTTTTCCAACCCAATATTTTCAATGTTAGCAACTACTCCAACTGCTGAAATTATCTTATCTACAGTAATTTCAGATTTTTTGGAATTGCTATCTTCAATAATAACAGTAACGTCATTAGCATTTTTAGTAATAGATAAAACTTTTGTTGAAGTAAGTATTTTAATACCTTGTTTTTCAAATGATTTTCTTGCAATCAATGATATTTCTTCATCTTCAACTGGAATAATTCTATCCATTAACTCAACAACAGTAGTTTCAGCACCCATGGTATTATAAAAACTTGCGAACTCTATACCTATAGCACCACTTCCCATAACTAATAGTTTTTTTGGCATTTCTGTTGGTATCAAAGCTTCCTTATAAGTCCATATATATTTTCCATCTGGCTCAAATCCTGGTATGATTCTTGCTCTTGCTCCTGTGGCAATTATTATATGTTTTCCTTGTAAAGTAGTAACTGTTTCATTATCTTTAACTTCTACTTTGCCACCTCCAAGAAGCGAACCTGATCCATTAAATACCGTAACTTTATTTTTTTTAAGTAACATCCCAATACCGCTAGATAATTGATTAGCAACATTTCTACTTCTTTTTACAACATCCTTAATATCAAATGTAGGGTTTTCTACTTTTAATCCATATGATTTTGCATGTTTTATATGATGAAAAATTTCAGCACTTCTTAATAATGCCTTAGTAGGAATGCATCCCCAATTAAGGCATATGCCACCCAAATGCTCTCTTTCAACAACTGCTGTTTTCAGTCCTAATTGTGCTGCCCTGATAGCAGCAACGTATCCACCAGGACCAGATCCTATAACTAATACATCAAAATTAGACATTTTATTTTCCTTATTTTAATACTATTTTAGTAAACCAACATACTGAGAGGATTTTCCATATAACCTTTAAATGATCCTAAAAATTTAGCAGCAACAGCACCATCAACCACTCTATGATCAGCAGATAAAGTAACACTCATAATATTAGCGATTACAATATTATTATCTCTTACAATCGGTTTAGCAGTGGTAGCTCCAACTGCCAAAATACCAGCTTGAGGTGGATTAATTATAGCACAAAAGTCTTTAATACCGTACATTCCTAAGGTAGATAAACTAAATCCTCCACCTTGATATTCTGATGGTTGTAATTTGCCATCTCTAGCTTTCTTTGCTAATTCTTTCATTTCATTAGATATTTGAACTAACCCTTTCTTTTCTGCTGACCTAATAATTGGAGTAATTAAGCCGGTAGGAGTAGCTACTGCAATTGCAATATCAGAGTTTATAAAATATCTAGTTGTATCACCCTGCCAAGAGGCATTAACGTCAGGCACATTCTGCATTGCTAGAGCTAATGCTTTGATTATAAAATCGTTTATAGATAATTTATACGAATCTTTCGCTGCTTCATTTAATTTAATCCTGGCATCCAGTAATGCGTCCATTTCACAGTCGACACTTAAATAATAATGAGGAACTGTATTTTTTGATTCTAAAAGCCTTTTAGCAATAGTTTTACGCATGCCACTATTGGCTCTATCTTCATAAGCAGAAGATGTGGCTATAGGCATCCCAGCACTTAAATTATCAGTAACACCTGCACCAGAAGATTTACTCATAAATACTTCTACGTCATTTTTTACAATTCTCGCAGAAGTAGCATTTACCATAGGACCACTCCCAGTAATTTTTTTAATATCGATATTATTTTTTTCTGCCAATCTTTTTGCCAGTGGCGTAATAAAGATTTTTGTAGTTGAAGAAACTGTAACAGCACTAGGTTTGATATCAACATTAAGAGTAGAACCTAATAATGATTTTTCATCTGCTTTTGTAGTAGATGTTACTGTTGATTTACTATCAGAAGATTTAAAAGATTTAATAAAATCTTCAATTACGCTAGCATTTTCATTTTCCTCAAGCATAACACCAATCAATTCATTAACTTTAACTCCTTCTGTGGCATCAGGAATTAATATTTTTCCTAAAATACCATCTTCTGTAGCTTCATATTCCATCGTAGCTTTATCTGTTTCTATTTCGGCAATAATATCTCCACTTTTAATTTTATCACCTTCTTTTTTTATCCATCGAGATAGCTTACCATCTGTCATAGTTGGTGATAAAGCAGGCATTAATATTTTTATGGCCATTGGTAATTCTCCAAATTAATTTAAACTATTTATAACAAACTTTTTTTGCAGATAAACAAATATCTTCAATAGCTAATAAAGCTAGTTTTTCTAAATTGGCTGCATATGGGATAGGAACATCTTTACCAGTAACTCTTATTAATGGTGCATCAAGATAATCAAAAGCATGTTCCATCATAATGGCTGCTATCTCAGCTCCTATGCCGCTGAATGGCCACCCCTCTTCAACTGAAATTATTCTATTAGTTTTCTTTACAGAATTGATAATGGTTTCAATATCCAAAGGCCTGATGGTTCTTAAATTAACTACCTCAGCCGATATACCTTCACTTTCTAATTTTTTTGCTGCCTCTAAAGATGCATGAACACCATAGGAGTATGACACTATAGTAACGTCAGATCCTTCTCTTTCAATTTTAGCTTTACCAATAGGTAATATTAAATCTGGAGCGTCTGGCATATCAAAAGACTTACCATAAAGAACTTCATTCTCTAAAAATATAACAGGATTATTATTTCTAATAGCTGCTTTAAGCAATCCTTTTGCATCCTCAGAAGAATATGGAGATACAACTATTAATCCAGGAATATTAGCATACATAGATGCAAAACATTGCGAATGCTGAGCAGCCACTCTGGTACCAGATCCATTTAATCCCCTAAAAACTACAGGAGAGTTTATTTCTCCTCCACTCATATATAGGGTTTTTGCTGCACTATTAATTATATGATCAATAGCTTGTAGAGAAAAACTAAAATTCATATATTCAACAATAGGACGTAATCCTTTCATAGCAGCACCAACTGCCATGCCTGTGAATCCATATTCTGTTATTGGAGTATCTATTATTCTATCTGCACCAAACTTGTCTAGTAATCCTTGAGTTATTTTATAGGCACCTTGATAATGTCCCACTTCTTCTCCCAAAACCAATACTTTATCATCTTTTTCCATTTCTTCTGTTATAGCTTCCCTAAGAGCGTCTCTAACAGTTATATTTCTTAGTGGAAATGATGCATATGAAATATCAGTTATAGCCTCTGTCTTAGGAACGTTACTTGCAACTACCTCTGCAGTTTCAACCTTAGCACTAGTAATTGATGCACTCTTATTATTATTTGATAAGAATGTATCAATACTTGCTTTATCTTCACCTTCTTCTAACATTATTCCTATTAAAGTGTTTACTTGTACATTTTCTGTACCCCCAGGAATTAATATTTTCCCTAAAACACCGTCTTCAGTAGCTTCATACTCCATTGTAGCTTTATCGGTTTCTATTTCAGCTATGATATCACCGCTTTTTATTTTATCACCCTCAGCCTTATTCCATTTTGCTAATGTACCTTCTGTCATAGTTGGTGATAAAGCAGGCATTAATATTTTTATTGGCATTCATAATTCTCCGTTTAATTTCACTCTTACTTAAGAAGCTAAAATATGTGTATATAAATCTGCAGGATCTGGTTCAGGCGAGTTAATAGCGAACTCTTCACAAGCAGCAACTGTTTTCTTAATTTGTTGTTGAATCTCTTTCAAAGCATCTTCCTTTGCTAGATTTTTATCTAATATATATTTCTCTAGGTTTAAAATAGGATCGTTATCATTTCTATATTTATCCACCTCATCTTTACTTCTGTATTTCTGTGGATCAGACATTGAATGCCCTCTATATCTGTAGGTTCTTATTTCAAGCAAATAAGGCCCTTTGCCCTCTCTACAATGATCAAGAGCTTTTTTAGCCCCTTCAATAACCTCTATAACATCCATACCATTAATTACACTAGATGGTACATTAAAGACAGGACCTCTGTTGTATAACTCTGTATTGGCATAAGTTCTATCAAGTGGAGTACCCATTGAATACATATTGTTTTCAATTACAAAAACCACAGGCAATTTATATAATGCTGCCATATTAAATGTTTCATAAACTTGCCCTTGTGGTAAGGCTCCATCTCCCATATAAGCAACATTAACTCCACCATCTTTCATATATTTATGATATAAAGCAGCTCCTGCTCCTAGTGGAATTTGTGCTGCAACTATACCGTTACCACCGTAAAATCCTTTATTTTTAGCAAAAATGTGCATAGATCCACCCTTACCTTTGGATGATCCTGTTGCTTTCCCTAATAGCTCTGCCATTACAGCATCTGGATTCATTTCTCCTTGCAACAAAGCATGCCCGTGACAACGATATGAGGTTATGTGTGTATCTTGTGGATTTTTTAAAAAATTAAATCCCGCAGCAATTGCTTCTTGTCCTATATAAAGATGTAAAAATCCTGCTATATGACCCATAGAATAAAGTTGTGCACATTTTTCCTCAAATTTCCTAACTAAAACCATATCTTTGTAAAGTTTTAGTGCCTCCTGTGAGCTTAATTTAACAGCCATACAAAACTCCTAATTATTTCAATAATAGCTACATTGTAGTTTATATTTTATTTATTTTCAATACGTATAAAATTATTTTAATCTTCTTCATTCATAAGAAAACTAGTTGATTAGATTGCTTAAAATACCTAAAGAGCATCATAATGCAAGATAAGTTACCTACTTTATTCTATTAAATTACTGTAAATATTTATTCTTTGAAAATAATTCTACTTTGTAAGAAAAAATTAAAGAAAAATAGGATGGTCTCTACACTGATTTTTGCTAAAAATATATTTACCCCATATCCAACTAAATAACTAACACAGCCATAAGAAATACTTATGGAAAAAAGACATAACATAAAATATTTAAAAAATAAAAGCTTATCTGTCTTTGTAGATGAAAATACAATATGCCGATTAAATTTATAATTGAAAAATAATGATATAAATCTTGATAAATAAGATGCTACCGCAACACTATTAAATAATGTATTAAATATAAAAAATAACGACGCATCTATAATAAATGATAAAATAGATGATATGGAAAATCGTAATAAAACAAAATATATTCTCATTGAATCTAGCAATGGATTGAAATGAGAACTTTTATTATTTTCTAAATATATTGTTTCTATTGGTATTTCTTTAATTTTTATTCCATTTTTTTTGCAAGCCAGCAACATACTAGTTTCAAACTCATATCTTTCACCATTTAGGTTTGCAAAAAAATGAATGTATTTATTGGGTATTCCCCTTAGACCACTTTGAGTATCAAGTATTTTATTGCCTAAAATAAAAGAAAAAATTTGTCTAGATATTAAATTACCAATTTTACTTCTGAGAGGTATTTTTTCACTAAAATCCCTTGCCCCTATAACAAAATTTGTTGAAACTTGCTCTATTTCCTTAGAAATTCTTAAAATATCTTGCGTGCTGTGCTGACCATCTGCATCTGCAATCACAACCCCCTTGCTTGCGGCTGATATATTATTAAGATAATATGCAAAACCAGTTTTTAATGCTCTCCCTTTCCCCATATTTCTTTCGTGCACAAGTAATATACATTGTGTTTTTTTTAACAATATATCATATATTGTATTAAATTCTTTTCCACATCCATCCCTAATAATAATGATTTTTTCAAATCCCTCATTTATTAAAGATTCTACAACCTCTATCAGCTTATTATTTGGTTTATATGATGGTATAATTACAGGTATCTGCATCAATTATATTTATCATCCTTACTAAAAATTTTTATAACCCTTGTACTATCTAATACCTTCCATATAATACAACAAAAAATTGTATTTATCAAACTATTTAATTGCTATATTTTCTATAAAATCTAAATACTTCTTCCTTGGAGATATTATTATTCTATAAATTCCATTATCTTGTAACTTATTAAATCTAACATTGTTAATCAACTTATAATTGTTTATTTCTTTTTTTATATCATTGTATTTGTAAACAAAAATGTACTCAGCCTGTTTGTCAGAAGTTATTCTATGAAAATTATAACCTGTTTCATACTGAAAAATTATTAGGTTAATTAAGCTACCAAAAAATATCGTGTTATTATCTAAATATGGTTTATCTATCAAAGTATTTTTTACTTCATGGATTTCTAATCTGTTCACTTTAAGCGCAGATGTTATCTGTAAATCTTTATAATAGACCCAAAAAATTAAATAAATAAAACAAATGTTACATGGTATAGTTAAAAATTTAATTTTACGGAGCTTATCCAGGTAATTAGTATAACATATAAGTAATAGAAACAAAATAATTCCAGAAAATAATACATTTAAATATCTTTCAAATGATGATAATCTTTGCAGTTCACTAATATGAAAGACATCTAAGTATATTATGATATTACCTATTGTATAAATTACCAGCAGTAAAATAAATAACATATAAGTATATAAAATTTTAGATTGAAATTTTTTGTATACTATTGATAATCCTAAAGTTAATACTGTAAGTAACAATAGCATATCTGTATATGATAGGAATAAAAAAAGCTTTTTCTCCCACAATGCTCGGAAATATTGGTTTATGAAATCCATACTGAATGATTGTATTTTATAGTTTCCATTAATCAAATCAGTTATTTTATTAAGCAAGCGGTTGCTTAAATAACTTGAGTAATTATTTTTAGATATATAAATTGCCCATGATATTTTTGCTGATAATGCTCCTAAAATTGCTAATATTAAATAATTTTTTTCTTTTTTATGAATTATTATCATTAATATCAAAAACAATGATAATAAAAATCCTACTATTTTGACACTTACCAAAGTAAACAGAAGCAGTGCTATTGTTAAAATATCAAATAATGTTATATGTTTTTTTGTCCATATTAAAAATATTCCATAACCAAATAAAAAACCCAAAAGCAAATCAACCATCAAGAAACGAAATATTTTAAAAGGAGGAAAATCTTCAAAAAAGATAAAGCATGTTGGTAATAGTATTATAATAGATGTATACAATATAATTCCCAAGAAATCTTGCTTTATTTTACAGTCTTTTAGTGGATATATGGTAATTGCAAAATATATAAAATAAAAATAGCTTAGAAGTAACCCTTCTGAGTATGTTGAATGAATATTTAAAATAAAATACTGAAATAGGCGAGTGGCAATAGGATAGTCTGCATATGTTCTAGGAATTATCTTATTTTCTAAAAACATATCTTTTGCTGTTAGTCCCCAATGGGATAAGTCATCCCAGGCATATAAAAAATAGTCTTTGAAAATAAAGTATGTACAAATTAACATAATTTGATAAATAAAAAATCCACTGGAAAATATATATGATAAATTGATTGTGGGATTTTTAATTAAAACAAATAAAAACAATGGTATTGCTAAAATCAATATGGCAATAAATATGATTAATCCAGCTAATAAAGCGTCAAATAGAGCAAACCAATACAAAAAAAACACACAAAAAAGTATGGCAAAAATTATAGTTTCTTCAAATTTTTTTCTAAAAATAACTGCAAATAAACTTGCAATAAAACTAAAAGTAAATAATATCAGAGCATAATTATATATATTTATACTACTATTCATTTTAATTAATTATAATCAATTCCTTTTGTTTTGCTTTGTTTAGTATGGTTTTTGCTCTACTTTCCAGCAGATCGAGATCAATGTTTTCTTCTTGTAACCCGGAGGTTTTTAGCTGTAGGATTGTAATCTCATTGAGAATTTTTTCATTTTCTGCTTCTAATATTTCATATTCGTAAGATAAACTTACTGTACTGCCAATCCAGTTAAAAATTGTTATTAAACTATTTGTTGAATAAATTAACAAAGCCATAAAAGCAAATATTAAGAAAAATTTTTTATATTTTTTAAATAAAAACACAATATTATTTCCCGTGTAAAGATTTTTTTGTAAATAACTAGATTAATCTTCATCTAGCGGTATTAGAGGAATAAATATTTCTGTCACGTAATTATCCTTAGAATCCTGTTCACCCATTAAAACATATGACTCCCAAGGTGAAAGATAAGCATCACAAATTAAATTATTTTCTTTAATGAAGGCGAATGCTTGTTGCCATGCTTCCATAAGATGATCATAGCTACCTTGCAAAGTAACTTTAAGCACAGTATACAAAGGTGGAATAACTGCCCATGTGCCTTGTTGTTCTGATAAAATTTCTATGCATTCTTCTGTTGGAATCACACTAAGTGCGTTAATAACGTAGGCATCACCGCTGGATTCGTTAAAAAATTTATACACTGTCATATTTGATCCAGCAGGCTTTACGCCTTTTTTAACATATGAATTCAGCTTACTAAAATCTTCCAAGCTAATTTTAGGTAGATCTACTATATTAAGAGCTCTTTCAAAACCTATAATGTATAATTCATCTGTTTCTACTACACCATCTATTATTATTTTATAATTAGCCATCATTATTCCTTACAATTCAATATTATGATTATAATTTATTCTGTTACAGATATCAATGGAACATATATATGTGTAATTAACTCCTCAGTGTTGTCTGTATGGTCATATGAAATTACATACTCTTCCCATGGATTAGCATAAGCATCGTATATTAAGTCGTTATCATCGATGTATTCATAGGCTTTCTTCCATGTTGTAAAAAGATTCTGATAATCACCAGTTAAGGTTATTTTTAAAACTTTGTCATAAGCTGGTATTATCATCCAAACACCATGAGTTACTAATAAGATATCCTGTGCTTTATCTTGCAAGTCTGTCATTACACCATAGACTGTAGAGATAATAGTCGTATCAACATTCATACCCTTTATAACACATACTTTTGAGCCTGAGGGGATAACTCCTGATAGGATAAGATTATTTATAATATTATCATCTTCCTTCACATTTTCAGCATAGTCATTTAATTTTTGTATTCTGTGAAGTCCTATTAGATACTTATCTTCTGTACTAATAATACCATTTATTTCAATTTTGTATGATTTCATAAATTACTCCTATAGAATAGTTTCTGTAGAGTATTATACTGTAAACTATAGGTATTGTGAAAACTTAATTATTACTATATCATAATGCCTATATTATTTAAGATATGAGGAAATATAATGAGTTTAAAAGCAATAATTGAAACCAAAGTAATTTTCACTCAATTAAAATCACAAAATAAAAGCGATGTTTTAAGGGAATTAACCGAAGAGCTTTTTAAAAAGAATAAAATTGATAATGTGGAGCAGTTTTATGAAGAGATTATGAAGAGAGAATTACATGGTACAACTTTTCTTGATAATATGATTGCAATACCTCATGCAAAATCCAGCACTGTCAAAGAAATTGCCATATGTTTTGGAGTAAGTAATAATAGCATAAGTAATGATATTGATTATCAGGTAGCAAAATCTTTTTTTATGATAGCAGTGCCTGAGCAAGCTTATGAGGAGCATTTAGAAATCTTAAGTAAGCTTTCCCAATATTTAATAGATGATAATTTTTGTATAAAACTCCATGAGGTAAAATCATTAGATGATTTAATTAGTCTTTTTAGGGAGCACGATGAGAATAAAAGTATCATAGAAGAGCATGCATATTATGATATAGTAGTTATAACTGCTTGTCCTATTGGAATAGCCCATACATATTTAGCGGCGGATAGTTTAACTAAAATAGCCAATGTAATGGGTATTAAAATAAAAATTCAAACAAATGGCTCAATAGGTATAAAAAACCCCTTAAGTAAGAGTGATATTAAAAATGCTAGAGCTGCGATACTAGCTGTTGATATAGATATAGATGATAGTGACTTTGATGGCAAGCATGTAATAAGAGTGTCGGTAGCTAGTGCCATAAGGAAAAGTGAAGAAATTATAAAGAAAGCATTAAATAATAAAAAAAGATACAAAAGCAGAACGATAGGTAGAAATAATAATTTAGGAATAGGGAATTTAGGTCTTTATGGTCATTTATTAAATGGAGTATCTTTTATGATACCTTTTGTGGTAGTTGGAGGGATATTAAGTGCATTAGCAATATTTTTTGGTGATATGCAAGCAAATAATGGAGTTATAATTGAAAATGACATATTAAAAAAAGTATCGGAGATAGGAGGATTAGCCTTTAATTTAATGATTCCAATATTAGCAGGATATATAGGATATTCCATATCTGGGAAAGCGGCACTTGCCCCCTCGATGCTTGGTGGTGCATTAGCTGGATCCATGGGCACAGGGTTTTTAGGGGGTATTTTAGTAGGGTTTATAGCAGGTTATGTTGTTAAGTATTTAGTTAAAATCAAAGTTCATGAATATGTTGCAACAATTATGCCAATAATTATCATACCGCTACTGGCAACATTAGTGGTTGCAATAATGATATATTTAGTAGGAGGATACATAGCGTTATTTATGACATGGCTTAGTAATTTTTTAAAAACCATGCATGGAACTTCGGTATTTATTTTTGCAATTCTTGGGGTAATGATAGCTGTTGATACAGGAGGCCCAATTAATAAAGTAGCATTTTTATTTGGTGTAAGTATGATAGCAGAAGGAGTTCCAGAAATAATGGGTGCAATAGGAGTGGCAATTTGCATTCCACCAATTGCCATGGGAGTAGCCACTTTTATTAGCCCTAAAAAATATAGCAAAGAAGAACAACAAGCAGGGAAAGCGGCGCTTGCAATGGGAGCAATAGGAATAACAGAAGGAGCAATACCCTTTGCTGCAGCTGATCCAATTATAGTTATTCCATCAATGGTAATAGGTTCTGCTGTTGGCACTATGGTTGCCGGATTTTTAAAAGTTGCAAATTATGCACCACATGGAGGCCTTATTGTATTGCCTGTTGTGGAAAATAAAATAGGATTTTTAATAGCAATTTTAATAGGAGTATCCACTACTGTTGTTATTGTTAATTTACTAAAGAAAACAAAATATTAAGAGAAAAGAGGTGTAGGTTAAGATAAAATATAGTACGATTGAATAATGAAAAAATTCAGTCAAGTGTAGAGAGCAAAAATTAATAGAAATTGGGGAATATTATGATCAAACCATTGAATAAAAAACTTTAAAGGAGTGTGCAATGAAAAGTATTAATGTAGTTATGGAATCAGTATTAAATATCTTTGGTTTTACTTTAAGTAATAGGAGATTTAATAGTATTTTTAGCTATCAAGATGTAAGCGATGCTAGGATTAATCAATTAAAAAGCAACTTGGATAACAAGTCTAAAGAGCTAATAGATGCCCTAGTTTATTTAGCAAAGAATAAAGATAAAAAAATCTATAAAAGTAAAAATGTAGCACTCTATTCTAAGTTTTATAATATGAATTCATTGCATAAATTATATTGCAGATTAAAATATAAGATTCCATTTAATTTAAATGTATTACAGGAAGTATTTAAATACAAATGTGGCTTGCGGTTTATTGCACAAAAAAAATTAGATTATTTAAAAGGCAAATCAAGCATAACAGCAGGGGCTTACTGGGGTGATAGCAGCTTAGTAATACAGGGTTTGACACAAGGAAAAGTTTATGGCTTTGAACCTAATAAGCATAATTTTTCTTTATTTAAAAAAATGATAAATAAAAATTCCAAACAAGATATTATAATAGCAATTGATAAAGGATTATCAAACATATCAGGAATTGCATATATCAATGATGACACACCTTCGACTAACTCTAACCTTTTTGCAACAGAAAATGGTAGAAAAATTGCTGTAGTCTCTATTGACGAATTTATAGAGCAGAATAATATAACAAACTTAGGATTAATTCATTTAGATATAGAAGGATTTGAAACTAAGGTTATTGAAGGAGCTAAAAAAACCATAGAAAAATATAAACCAATACTTGCAATATCAATTTATCATAATCCTGAGGATTTTTTTGATTTAAAGCCATTAATTGAAAACTGGAATTTACATTATGATTTTAAAATAAGAAAATTAGGTAGAAATAGATTTGAAGTAATATTGATTTGCACACCGAAGATATAAAATAAAAAGAGAGATTTTAATGCACTAGATATCTCTCTTTTTTTAATTATTAGCTCACCCTATGTTATAAATATTATCATTTTTTGTGTTACGGTAAGTGGAGAAAAGAAATGTTAGCTGTCCCCCTTCCCTGCCATAGCCAAAAAATTTTGGACGAACCGAAGTGAGTATCGCCAATTTTTGCCTTGTTAAAATTAAAAATTTATTCAATAATCCTTTTTAATTATATAAGTTCCATTATATCACTTTCTTCTCACTTGCTTCCTGAGCAAAAAATTTAGAGAGGAGAATTAATGGGTTCAAGAATCTTCCAATTGAATACATTACTAGGTAAAAATATTGCTATTTGGTAAGTTTAGTTTTATTCGCATCACTAAGCTCTCACTAAGACAGATATTATTTTAGACCTATGCACTACTTTCCTATAGGTTTTGCTAAATTGTCCCCCACAGCTTATGTGTTAATTATATAGCCTCGCATTATATTTAGAAGAAGTGAAGAAGCATATGTTTCACGGGAAACAAGCTGCAAAGAGGCAGGGAGATTTTGCTGATGAAATCAGATTGAAGCCCATAAGTCTTAGAGAAAAGAAGAACAGATTATAATTAGTTATTATCTTCCATAGCAACAGATAGTAGTGTTTTTGTTGCTAATTCACCTCTTTTTTTCCTCTTCTCCCTATTAATGATCAAATTACATACTACTGCTTCTGCACTTTATAATATATTTATTACTATCCCCAGGAATAAATAAGCCTTTGCCCCCATTCAAAGGGTAGCTCTTGTGTGAGGTTGGCTTTTTTCACAATAATTGCTTTATTTTCTGAATCTAGCAACTCTTTCATATTTATTTTGAATTTAATTACTGCGCTATTTTGGTTAATCTTAAGAACCTCACTTGCTTCATATATTATATTATTGTACTTTAATTTGATCCTAATATCCTTTGTATCTGATGTCCATATTTTCATTACAAACTCTTTGTCGCAAGTATTACTAATAAATTCCAATGGTATAGGAATATCCACAATGAAAAGAAGACTAATACCTCCTCCACAGCTACCAATTGGTTTTTTAAAATAAATCTTTTCTCCATCTTGTAAAATGATTTCATCATACCAATATATTTCCTTGCGATAGTTTTTATAATTTGTAGATGCCTCAAACTTAGGTCCTGATTGTATCTTCCAACCAGTAATGCAACCATTTAAAAACAATAATAATAATAGTGGTATTAGGGTTGTTATTTTCATTTAAGTTACTCCATAAACCTTAGTTTTGATATTTTTCCATTATTTAACATTATAAAATATCCATTTATTTAAAATATTTACCAACTATCAACAATTATTGGCTGACATTACCATAATATGATGACCAAGTACTAACAATCATTGGCCCCCATTCAAAGGGTAGCTCTTGTGTGAGATTTTTTGTTTCAATAATTATTGCTTTATCTTCTGAATCTAACAACTCTTTCATATTTACTTTGAATTTTATTGTAGTCACAAATTCACTGATCTTACTAATATCAATTGCTTCATGTGTTTTATTATTGTATCTTAATTTAATCTGCTTATCATTCTTATCGGGTATAATCATTTGTATTATAAATTCTTGTTCGCAAGAATTACCAGAAAATACAGCTGGAATAGGGATATACACAATGAAAAGAAGCGCAACCCCTCCCCCACAGATACCAATTGGTTTTTTAAAATAAAGCTCCTCTCCATTGTTTAAAATTATTCCATCATACCAACCAATTTTGTGACGAAAGTGTTCATAATTTACAGATTCCTTTAATCTAGCCCCTGCCCTTATCTCCATAATGGCACAAGCATTTAATAACAACAACAATAATAGGGATATTAGGTTTGTTATTTTCATTTTAATTACTCCATAAAATTAAATTTGTTGCTATATTTCTATTTTGTTAATTCTATCTTATCACATATTCATACATTATAGTAGGTATTTATACACTGTAGTGAATATTATGTCAAAAAATACGATTCCTAAATGGCAAAAATCTTTAAAGCCCCTATATTTAAAGGGATTTTTAAAATACTTCTAATGAACTTAATACTAGATTAGTTATTATTAGAAAAAATTTTAAAATCAAAAAAACTTTGCTGAAAAAATTTAAGCAGTTGAATTACAGGTAGAAGTGAATCTGCTCATAAAACCTTAGTTTTTCTAGCTGAGCAGCTCAACCAATCTATTGAGCGCTTATTATACTAGAAATGTAGAATATATTAATATCTCTTCCCTTTTTGATTTATATTTATTAGATGAGGTATTTAATGCCTTGCCAATTTACTAAAAAGCATTATTTTATATCTGAAATGTAACTTTTATATACTAATCCTTAATAGAAAAATAACACCGCTCAGCAGTAGAGAGGATCTTGAAAAAACATAACTCCTTGACACTATAACAAAAAATTAGGTCTGCCTAAAAATTTTCACCATTTTAAATGGATGTATTTTGCTATTTAATTTGTCCTATACAATTAGCAACTTTATTTTTCATAATTCTCCTAATTTCCTAGTTTTTTCAGGCTTCTTAGACGATTAGTTAGGCCTTTATTAAGTCTCTCTCACTCCCAAAACCCCATCCATTCATTAATCTCTCCTCTCCCATTTAATAGCTTCTTATTACAAATATCACCGTAATCTATTTAAAGTTGTATTTTTCTCGATAGTTGTATATACTTTTCCTTAATGCAACCAAAAGTACAATTATGAACTATTTTAGATGTACGTTATATGTTTTTTACTGCTTATTTACAAATAGCCTCTACGGATTTGATATTAATAAATTTGAATTTATAGATTGTTTTGATGGAGACACTTGTAATTTTAATATTTTAGAAGATAATTTTCCCAGTTATCTTAATCCTATGTCCATTAGAATTTTAGGAGTTGATACTGCAGAAATAAGAGGTAAGAAAGCTGATAAAGCTAAAGCAAATAAAGCTAAATTATTCACAATAAATTTCATAAAAAATTCGACTGCCTTAACACTTAAAAATTGCAAAAAAGATAAGTACTTTCGTTTCGATTGCGAATTTATAGATGGAAATAAATCTTTAAGTAGAGAGTTAATTAAAAACAAACTTGCCCTACCCTACCTGATTAATGATAAATAGTTAATTATTACTAAAAAATTATTTATAGTCTGATATTATATTATCTGCAATGTTTTTTCAATTCTAAATAAAGTTTCCTCTTTGCCCAATATGGCCATGATCTCAAAATTTGAGGCAGCTGAACTTAATTGCGAAGTAATAGCAATCCTTAAAACTTCTACAACCTGATTAAGTTTCATACCCTTGGATTCACAGTAACTTTTAATACATTGATAAAGATTATCCTTTTCCCAATCAATAACCTTCTGTAATAGCTCGTATTCCTCTTGCAATATATGTTTATTAGCTAGCAAAGCTGACCTTATATTACTCTCTAAATGGAAGGATGGTTGCAAAATATAAAATAATGAATTATTTACTAAATCTACTACTGTTTTGCTTCTTTCTTTGATAGAAGTTAAGCCTTGCAATAAATAACTTCTATAAAGTGGATTAATACTATCTTTATGATACTTATTTATAAAATACTCCATTAAAGCTAATAAACTTTCATTATCGCTTATCTTAATATAATGATGATTAATACTGGTTAGCTTAACCATATCAAATTTTGCAGGTGATTTATTTATATCTTTCACATGAAACCAATCTATTGCCTCAGCATCGCTGATAATTTCATCATTACCATGAGACCAACCTAATTTAAGGAGATAGTTTCTAATTGCTTGCGGTAAAAATCCCATATCTCTGTAATCTTCCACAGCTACTGCACCTTTTCTTTTAGATAACTTGCCTCCATCTTGCGAATGAATTAATGGTAAATGAGCAAATTCAGGTACACTCCATCCAAAGGCTGTATATATTTGATATTGTCTGAAAGCATTGGTTAAATGATCGTCTCCCCTGATAACGTGTGTGATACCCATATCATGATCATCCACCACAACCGCAAACATATACGTTGGTACACTGTCACTTCTTAGTATAATTAAATCATCTAACTGAGAGTTATTAACTTCTATTTTACCCATTACAAGATCATGAATAATAGTACTCCCCTCTTTATTAACTTTAACCCTTATGGCGTAAGACATACCTTTATGCTTATCCGTTTCAGTTAAATCTCTACAGCGACCATCATAAACATAAACATTACCTTGTGCCTCGCTTTGTTTTCTTCTTTCCTCTAACTCTTCTTTTGTGCAATAACACTTATAAGCCCTTCCAAGTTGTAATAAATGCTCTCCTGCCTCAATATGTCTTTTTTGTCTTTGCATCTGAAATACAGGTGGCTCATCTGGAGTTAATCCTAACCAATCCAACCCATTAATAATAGCATCTACTGCCTCTTTTGTTGATCTCTCAAGATCTGTATCCTCTATTCTTAGTAAAAACCTACCCCTACACTTACGCGAATATAAATAGTTAAATAGAGCAGTCCTTGCTCCACCTATATGTAAATAACCCGTTGGTGATGGTGCAAATCTTGTTACTATAGTCATTTTTCCCCCTTGCTTTAAGATCATAACTACAAAATATCACAGTATTTTAATATTTGCAATTAACTTGCTTTAGTAATATACTACTGTCGTAATAATTGTTTGTACTTATCAGGTGTTTGATTGGATTTTTTTAATAATACAGTAATAGAGAATACCTCAACAATTCTCGGTTTGCTGTATGTTATATTTCTTATAAAAGAAAAAATAATTGCTTGGTTTTTTGCTTTCATCAGCTCTATATTCTTAGCATATATTTATTATACTCAACAAGTTTATTTGCAGTTCATATTAAGCATATATTACGCCTTAATGGCAATATATGGTTATATATTATGGGCAAAAAAAATAAATTCTAAAGAGATCCAAATATCAGAATTATCTATAAAAACTCATCTGATTATGATTTTTATAACCCTAATTATTAACACAGCCATAGAAGCATTACTTATATTTATAGTTAAATCCTCTTACTCAACTCTGGATTCATTGATTTTTTCTTTCTCATTGCTAGCAACATACTTGCAAGTAAAAAAAATATGCTCCAACTGGATATATTGGATACTTATCAATGCAACCTCAATCCTATTGCTAATAAATTTACAACTATATTATTTAATTCCCTTAGTATTAGCTTACATGGTAATAGCCATAATTGGTTACTTTAGATGGAAGAAAAAATTAATCAAATAATTTCAGAAAGCATCATAAATGATATAGAAGATCATTTTGCAAAGATAATTACAATAAAAAAAGATCACATAGCCTTAACTAATGATGTGTTTTTTATAGAAACAGAAAAACATAGTTTGGTACTTAAATTATTTAGTAAAAATAATCAGTGTGTATTACCTCTTGATGTGCATCATTTTTTAATCAAGCAATTTTCTAGACTAAAAATTACTGCGGAATGCTATTATTTTAATGATGATTACTTTGTGTTAGAATATATTGATGGCACTAATTTACAACTTAATAATATTGATACATTAATTATTAAACATATGTCTAATATAGTGAAAATTATGCATGATAGTAAACTTATTTTACCAAAAAGAGAGCTTAAAGATACAGCACATACTTATATAAAATATATAAAGCAAAGCCAGTTGAATAACTTCACTTTAAAAAACACTTTAGAATATGGTGAAAAAATATTCAAGCAAATATCATATTTGAAAGAAGACTTATGTCTATGCCATAATGATCTTAATATTAATAACTTTATAGTAACTAAAGATAGGAAATTATTTTTAATAGACTTTGAATATGCAAGTATTAATGATAGATATTTTGATTTCGCACAAATTTATAATATTTTAGGAAGCACTAATTTCAACATTTTTATAGATGCTTATAAATATCCTATAGATTATAAAAAACTAAAACTATATAATATGTTACAAGATTATTATAGTATAGTGTGGTTTTTTATGATGGATAGTATAAACAGTCATAAAAATATAAACTATATTGCTTTATCTAGCCCAATTTATGCTAGCCTACAAAAGAAATGGGATTGCTTTGATAATGGAGGATAATACTTATGGAATATAAACTTAGAGAAATGATAGAGGTAATAGAGTTTACAGAGGATATCAAAATTCATAGTTTTTGTATTCGAGCTAATTATTTTGTCAACTCTGTGATTATTGAATGTCCAACCTCACTGGTAATATACGATACTCAGCATAATTATGCATATGGTTGTCAATTAAGAAAATATGCAGAAAAGCTTAATAAAGATATTGTTATGGTAATAATAGGACACGCTCATATAGATCATTATGGTGGAATGGAGGCTTTTTATGATCTACCAACATTTTCAGATGCAAATATAATAGATGAACTTAAAGAAAAAGGTAAGCATTTATCTTTAATTCCTAAATTTACCCTTAAAAAAGAATTTAAAATAGATAATATAAGCTTTGAGGTAACAAATATTAAAGAGGCACATGCCTTAAATCATATAGTACTGTGGATAAAAGAACTATCGGTAGTAGTCGTGGGTGATTTAGCTCAGTATAATGGACACCTTTTAGTTTATAAATATGATAAATTCATAGAAGGATTAGAATATATCAATAGTCAAAAAAATAACTATACCAACGTAGTAAGTGGTCATGGTAGTATTAGTAATTTTGCCACCATAGCCGAAAATATAGAATATTTAAAATCATCCTACGAAATAGCAAAAAAAACAAGCTCTATAGAAGAGTTGGATAAAATGATTAAAGAAAAATATCCTAACCGCTCAACCATTAAAGTTAATTTAGGATACCTTCTTTTTGATAAATTATTACCTCAAAAATAGAGTTTAATATTATTTCTCAGAGAACTCATCAAAAGCCTTTAGAGCCTCGGCAGAGTACATCAAAGAAGGGCCACCTCCCATATATACGGCCATTGCTAATACTTCAGAAAATTCTTCCCTAGTGGCACCAAGCTCTACTAATGCCTTAGCGTGAAAGCCAATACAACCAGGACACCTTGTAGCCACAGCTATACCAATTGCCACAAATTCTTTTGTTTTTTTATCTAAGGTAGAATTCTTAGTAGCTCCTGTAGCTAACGCTGAAAATCCACTCATAGCCTCAGGTTGTAGCTTTCTGATCTCAGAAATATTTTTAGACAGCATAGCTGTATATTCTTTATAAGAACTATCCATAATTAGCACTCCAATTTTTAAACTATCTAAACCTCAACAGGTATGTGGATTCTATCACTTATTAATAAATCTTACAATGAAATATGAAAGATAATAAAGTATAATCATAATAAGCGCCACAATAATCTGACTTAGTGGATCAGGCGGAGTAAGCATAGCTCCTAAAACAAAAGCAATTACAATAGCATACTTAGCGAATCTTAAAATATCTTTTTCGTTAATAATATTTAATATGTGTAAAAGCACTAATAATACAGGAATCTCAAAGGCCAAGCCGAATGCTATTGTAATACTTAAAACTAAACTAATATATTCCGATACCTTAGGTAAAATTACTATCTGTGAGTTTTTAGTTGATAGTTCAATAAAAAAATCCCATACTACTCCAAATCCTATAAAGAATGTAAAAGCAACCCCCATAAAAAATAAAATAGGTATCAAAAATAACAATAAAATACTTATATTACGTTCTTTAGAAGATAGTATAGGGTAAAAATATATAAATAAAAAAAGCAAAAATATTGGTAAAAAAAATATTAAGCTGACAAAAAATGCTAATTTAATATAAGTACCAAATACCTCAGTAACTGAGGTTACAATGAAATCAGCATCTAAGCCTTTATCCAATAGAGAGGTGGCCAAAGAAGAGGAAAATATACTATATATCTCATTGGCAAAATAAAAACATATTGCAAAAATTATTAAATAAGAAAATATATTCAAAAGAAGAAATCTTCTTAACTCTGCTATATGCTCTTTGAAAGTCTTCTTTTTATCTACTATTTTTATCATCTGGTTTTTCTACTACATTTAGTTTTTTCAAGTCATCAAGGAGAGCCGTTTGTTCAATCTCTTTAATTATCTCCCCAACAAATAACCTTATACGAAAAACCAATACCTTAAAACTATATATAATGTTACCAATATCAGATGGTCTAATAAAAATAAAAATCACAAATAAAACTATCAGTAATTCATATAAACTAATGCCAAACATCTATTTTACTAAATAGTTTACCAAATTACCCTTAGCTACCGATATACTAAAGCAATCTAGCTTTTGTAACTTAATAGATGAGCAATAATCTCTGGCTTCTTTCTGGCTAGTAAAACTTGGATAAGCAACACCAGAGTTATTTTTAGCAACTGCAATACGGTAATTACTTACTCCATCAACAGAACCTTCAGTAAAATAAATAACAGCATCTTTAAATATTAAAGGTCTACTAGATTTTAATCTATCTAAACGATTTTGTAATTCATTCTTATCCTTAGTAGAATACAAACTTACCAACCAAACCATATCAGTAGTTTGTCCCGATTGTAAAGTATTAGTAGTGGAATCCTTTTGAGTGCCTTTACCAGTAGCATAGCCAAAATCTAAAACAGAAGGATTTTCCTCCTGCACTACTTGCTCGTTACTTTCAATCTTATTATTTTTAATCTCTGCTAAAGTAGATTTCACAACAACCTTAGTGTTTTTAACATTTACCTCAGGTTTCTTAGTTATGGCAGGCTTTTTCACCTCTGGCTTAGTAAGTTCTGCAATTTTATTATTTTTTACTAGTTTGGTGATATCAGATTTACTTTCACTCTCAACAGCAGAGAGTTCACTATCAAGTTGATTATCCTTACTACTAAGGATTCCACCCTCTTCTATAATAGGAATTGTAGGCTGTGCTAGAGAATTGTCATTAGGATTTTTGGCAAATGGATTAACAACCTCAGATCCAGCTGGGGATTCTAATACATAAGGATCTTTTTGCGCATAAAAATCGTAATATGGTGTCTTAAAGATCAAAAAGATAGCTAAAAGAGATACTAACAACATAAATATAAAAACGAATCCCTTCATAACAGAAGAGAAATATTCTGAACTTTCTTTTTTCTCTACACCACTAAAAAAAGTATCCTTTTCTATACTATCCAAGTCTATTTTTTCCATATCATCACGGGAACTCATATTTTTTCTAGTCATTTTACTTATAAAGTTTGTATCTTTGGTGGAAGCATTAAGAGGATCAGAGTTTGCTCTGCCTGCTTTTTTATCTTCATTAAAATAAAAGTTTGCCATTTTACATTTTCTCTTTAATATTAACCCCTAAAAGCTGTAACATATTTTTTATACAAATTGCTACGCCCTTTAGTAAGGATAATCTAGCAATGGTTAAGATTTGGTTATTTTTTATAATAAAACGCATATCACTATCTTCTCTACCTGCATTCCACAAGGTGTGGAAGTTTGATGAAATTTCCATCAAATAAAGATAAATCTTATGAGGATCATTGTTTTGTAGAGCATTTTCAAGATATCTTGGTAATTTTAATAAGTTTTTTATCAAAATTATTTCTTCTTTCCCTTTAAGTAATGAAAAATCCACTGCTCTGAAAGAATCTGAGGATAAGCTAAAATGCTCATTAGCATTTTCTAAAACAGAATGAACCCTAGCATAAGCATACTGTATATAAAAAATAGGATTGTCTACACTCTGCTCCTTCGCTACATTAAGATCAAGATCAAAAGTAACATCATTTTTCCTTGAAATCATCATAAATCTATAAACATCTCTACCTACTTCTTGGATTAAATCTTTTAAAGTAACAAAATTACCAGCCCTTTTAGACATACGGTATGGACTACCATCTTTTAATAAATTTACCATCTGACAAGTAATAATATCTAATTTAATTTTGCCCTCAGATAAAGCATCTACAGCAACACACATCCTTTTTATATAACCAACGTGATCAGCTCCCCAAATATTAATTAAATAATCATATCCTCTTTTGATTTTATCGTAATGATATATCATATCATTGGCAAAATATGTACGCTCCAAGTTGCTTTTTTCAAGAGGTCTATCGGTATCATCACCAAAAAGAGTTGCCCTAAATAGCTTCTGCTCCCTTGCCTCAAAATCTTCAACTATCTTCCCCTTAGGTGGATTAAGTGTACCCATATAAACCAAATCTTTACCCGCCAAATAATTTAAAACATTTCCATATTCTATATCATTAGCTATCTCTTTTTCCGAAGAGAAAATATCATGCTTAACTCCTAAAAGATCAAGATCCTCCTTTATACAAAGCATCATATCTTGCAAAACAAAAGTCTTAAAATATTTAACAACCTCATCCTTAGGTAAAGAAAGCCATCTATCCCCTTCTTGTGAAGATAATTTTTTTACTGTGTCAATTAAATATTCTCCAGGATAAAAATTATCATCCCTTGCAATATCATGATGCCTATCATAAAGCTCATAATAACGATAATATAATGATTTTCCTAGCACCTCTATCTGACCACCAGCATCATTAATATAATATTCTTTTGTAACCTCATAACCTAAGAATTTATAAATCTCAGCCAAAACGTCACCAACAACAGCGCCTCTGCCGTGCCCAACATGCAAAGGTCCTGTAGGATTAGCAGAAACATACTCTAAATTTATCTTTTTGCCACAACCTATATTGGATCTACCAAAATTATCACCCTGTTTTAAAAGCTCACCTAAGCAATTCTGCCAAAAAAAATTCTCCACTGTAATATTAATGAAGCCAGGATTAACTACACTAACACTAGTAATCTCTGGAAGTTTCTCCAAGTGCTGTTTATAAAGTAATCCTAACTCAAGTGGAGTAAGGGAGAATTTTTTACATAAAATCATGGCAATATTAGTAGAAATATCACCATGTGCTTCATTTTTAGGTGTCTCAACTACAAAATTAAATTTGTCCCCAATATCAATATTTCTCTCCCTTGCAATAGTATCTGTTAGATCTTTGATCTTGCTATGAAATTGTTTGAAAAAATCCACTTGCTAATCCTTGCTTTATATCTAAGTTTAATCTATAATACATGCTGTCTAGTATACTGGATTAAATGGACAAACTCAATCCAAAATTACGGTCAATAATGAAAGAACAAAGTTTCACAATTAATCTTACTGAAAATGCTCTTACTAAGCTTAAATCAACTTTAGCAAGTAAACCCATAGGCACCTTTCTGAGAATCAATATCAGTAGCGGTGGTTGCTCAGGATTTATGACTTCTTTTAACTTAGATAGCCAACAAAATGAAGAAGATATTGAAATATCTCAAGATGGTGTAAAAGTTATAATCCATAAAATGATCGCAGAATTCATAAAAGAAGCAGAGCTTGATTATATCTCTGGTATATTAAGCTCTTACTTTAAACTTACTGTTAAACAAGCAACAGAAAGTTGCTCTTGCGGCAGTTCTTTCAACATATAATAGGCATATATAGTTATGATAATTGCAAGCTGGAACGTTAATTCGTTAAAGAAACGTTTAGATAGTATCATAGACTGGCTTAAGCATAACAATACTGATTTTCTTTTTTTACAAGAAATAAAAGGCTTAGATGAGGATATATTTCATATATTCAAGGAAATTGGCTATAGCTATTATCATGTATTGCAAAAGGGTTATAATGGTGTTGCTACAATATCGAAACATAATTGTGAGATTACAAAAACAAGCCTTCCAGGTTTTATAGATTCACAAGCCCGTTTCTTAGAGGTAAAACTGGCTGATTGTTTATTTATTAATGTTTATATGCCCAATGGTAACCCTATTGCAACTGATAAATATACTTATAAATTAGAATGGACCAATGCTTTATATCTTTATCTTAAAGAATTGAGCGCAGCTAATACAAATTTCATAATAGGTGGCGATTTTAATATTGCTCCAAAGGATATGGATGTATATTCTCCTAAATTATTAAAAAATGAAGCTATAGTGCAAAAAGAAGCTAGGGATCTTTATTTTAAGATGATAAATCTAGGTCTAACTGATTCTTTAAGATTCATTAATCCAAATACAAAACAACTGTACACATGGTGGGATTACCGCAATACTAGCTTTGCTAAAAATAATGGTCTTAGGATTGATCATATATTATTGTCTCCTAAAATGGCCGATAAACTACAAAATGCCTATGTTGACAAAACACCAAGCTTAAAAGATAACCCCTCTGATCATACTCCTGTAATATGCGTAATTAACTAAACATCTATATTGTTTTCTTGCAAATTATACTGCATCGATAATCATATAAAATTATTGTCTTAAAATGTTAATTATGATATATTATTTTATATATAGCGATATAATAATAAAATGTACTTTTAATAAACTAGGAGATTACATTATGTCGAAAACAAATATTTTAAATGTTACATTGTATTATGCGTTTATGCTACTATTTGTTATGATTATTGTTTTCAAGCCATTTTCTGTTTACTCTGCTGAATTATTAACTAAAGCTACCATGGCAAAATTGGTATCGAGCGTTTTACTGTGTGAGGGACGAAGAGCAGAGACAGCAAGTATAGATTTTAAAGGCATAAATATGACTAAGGCTAACAATCAAAGGTATACAAAAGCTAAGGTTACTTTCAGGACTGTAGCAAAAAATGCCGAATTAAGCTTAGCAATGAATTTTCAGATTATTGGTAAATATGCTAGTGTATTCACCCTTGAAAAAGTATTAGAAAAAAATGTGTTAGTATTTTCTGGTGGTATTAGGAATAGACAAAATCAGACACCAAGCATTTCAAAAATACAACTGGATTTTAATGAGCAATCACTGATTTTAGTAACTAGTAAAATTGGCGAGTTTACTGATGGTGATAGTGGTATTATGTATACATCTTTTGTATGTAGCATTTCATAATATGGTATTATTTTATGAAATTCATTCTATTTTTTAGTTTTTATTTGGATTTTTTATCAAGATGATGGTAAAATAAGTGTATGATAGGAGTTAAATAAGAGCAATGAGCATTAAATTATTAAGTAAAGAAGAACTAGTAGAAAAATTAAAAGATATAGAGTTTTTGTGTGTGGATATGGACGGCACCTTAACAGATGGTGGTATGTATATGGACGAAAATGGGGTCGCCATCAAGAAGTTTTATGCACACGATGGAACTGGATTACAAATGGTAAAAAATTTAGGTATTAAAATAGCACTTATTACAACTAGTGTATCTCAAATAGCAAGCGAGAGAGCAAAAATACTTGGTTTTGACGCTATAGTTACTGGATCTCATAAAAAGGGAGAAGATATTTTAAAAATATGTAAAGATTTATCCATTAACCCACAAAAAAGCATTCATATGGGTGATGATGTTAATGACATACAAGGTTTTCAAGTTGTAGGTCTGCCAATTGCCGTTGCAAATTCTGCTGAGTCTGTCTTTGAATTTGTATCTTATGTAACAGTTAAGGCTGGTGGATTTGGCGCAGTAAGAGAAATTTGCGACCTTATTCTTATGGCTAGGACAGGTAAAATTTATGGTCCCCCATACGTTAATAACTTTGTGCAATAATTACAATTTTGTCTATACTGTACGTTTTTTAATTGCAATCTTCTGAGAAATATTTTACTATTGCTAGTGTATATTATTTGGAAGTAATTATGTCTAGGAAAAAATTCATTGCCGGCAATTGGAAGATGAACTGCAATCTTAAAGATTCAGATTTGTTCGTATCATCTTTGCAGAATTCAATAGAAAACAAAACAAAAATAATAGATGTGGCGGTATTTCCGCCATTTACTTTATTATCTCATCTAATAAAATCCTTTAAAAATATTAGCATTCATATTGGTGGTCAAGACTGTCATGACAAAGCCTCTGGAGCCTATACTGGCAATATAAGTGCAGCTATGTTAAAAGATATTGGATGCAGTCATGTCTTACTTGGTCATTCTGAAAGACGCGCCTATCACTTGGAGAGTAATAGCTTAATTAAAGATAAATTAACTTCTGCCATATCTGTTGGGTTGACTGGTATTCTATGTATTGGTGAAACACTAGAAGAAAAAAATTCATCTCAAACGTTGAAGGTTATTGAAAATCAAATTACCAATTCTCTTGCCGATAATTCTGATCATATAAATACAATTATTGCTTATGAGCCTGTATGGGCAATTGGTACCTCTTTAACTCCTAGCGTAGAGGAAATTGAACATGTGCATGGTTATATTAGAAAAATTATAGCGTCTGCTAGGGGAGAAAAAATATCTAATAATATGAGGATATTATATGGTGGATCCCTTAACCCTGGTAATGCTAAAGTTATTTTAGCTGCTAAGGACGTTGATGGTGGATTAATTGGTGGTGCATCTCTAAAAGCTGATGATTTTTTAAAAATTATTAATTCTATATAAAATAGTTTCGGAGTTTAAAATGTTAACATTTTTTTATGTATCTCAGTTTGTTATTTCCTTGTTATTAATTTTATTAGTTATGTTTCAAAAGAGTGAAGGCGGAACTTCTTTAATAAGTAGTAACACTTATAACTCTTTTTTTTCTGCTAGAACTTCTGTTACTAGTTCACTAACAAAAATAACTCTTATTTTTGGCTTTGCATTATTTATTAATAGTGTAGTAATTGGAGCCATACACATTAACAGTAATAAGGAAGATAATGATTTATTAAATAAAATACAAGAAGCTCAAAAAAGCAAAGAATCTCCAGTGGAAACAAAGATTGATGATAAACCTAAAGTTCCTTTAGGTAATAAGTAAGGTATACTTTTTAATTTAACATAATGGTGAGAAGGTTATGGTTAGATATATCTTTGTTACTGGCGGTGTTACATCTTCCCTTGGTAAGGGAATAGTATCTGCATCTTTGGGTGCATTGCTGAAGGCACGTGGCTATAAAGTAAGAAATAAAAAAATGGATCCTTATCTTAATATTGATCCTGGGACTATGAGTCCTACTCAACATGGGGAAGTTTTTGTAACTGATGATGGTGCAGAGACGGATCTTGATCTTGGTCATTATGAAAGATTCACAAGTAATTCTTGTAACAAAAATGATAGTATCAGTGCTGGTCGCATATATTTCAATGTTCTTGAAAAAGAAAGAAAGGGTGATTTCCTAGGGGAGACCATTCAGGTTATACCGCACGTTACCAATGAAATAAAAAGTTTTATCGATAAAGATATTACTGATGAGGATTTTTTGATCTGTGAAATTGGTGGGACAGTGGGTGATATAGAAGCGACACCATTTTTAGAGGCTGTTCGTCAATTTTATAATGAAAAAGGGAAAAGCAAGGTTGTGTTTGTCCATGTTACACTTGTTCCTTATTTAGAGTCAGCTGGTGAAATTAAAACTAAACCCACTCAGCATTCTGTTAGAGAAGTGCAGTCGCTAGGCATCAAGCCTGACGTTATATTATGTCGTTCCTCACAAGAGATTAGTGAGCTTGATAAAAAAAAGATTGCTCTTTTTTGCAATGTTGATACAAAAGACGTTATAGCTGGTTACAATGCTGATAATATATACAAGGTACCCTTATACTATCATAAAGAAGGCTTGGATGAGAGAGTTTTGTATCATTTTGGCATAAAGGGTAACAATATTGATATTTCGCAGTGGAAAACGATAGAGAGTAAAATAGATTCCTATACAAAAAATATTAAAATAGCACTTGTTGGTAAATATACAATCTTAAAAGATGCATATAAATCTATTACAGAAGCATTGTATCATGCTGGAATTCATAGTGGTATTAAAGTTAATATTAGTTGGATTAACTCGGAATTGTTTGAAGAAAAAGATCCTAATTGTGGTAAATTATTTTCTGATATTGACGGTATTATTGTGGCACCTGGATTTGGGAGTCGAGGGATTGAGGGGAAAATAAAGGCGGTTGAATATGCAAGGATAAATAATATACCTTTTTTAGGAATATGCTTTGGGATGCAGATGGCTGTGATTGAAGCAAGTAGAAATCTTCTAGGTATAAAAGATGCTACTTCTAGTGAATTTGCAAGTTCTGGAACTGCAGTAATTGGTCTAATTACTGAGTGGCTAAAGGAAGGGGTTTTGGAAAAAAGGAGTTTAGATTCTTATAAGGGTGGCACTTTACGACTTGGATTATATCCATTTATTCCAATGAAAGGGTCAAAGGTATCAAGCATCTATAATGCTGATATGATATATGAAAGACATAGGCATCGTTATGAGGTAAATACCAAATATAGAAGCAAACTTGAAGAAAAGGGTTTTATTTTTTCTGGTATGTCTCCTGATAATATACTACCTGAAACTATAGAATTGAAAAATCATCGTTGGTTTATTGGCGTACAATTTCATCCAGAACTAAGATCAAAGATATTTGAACCCCATCCGTTGTTTTTATCTTATGTACAAGCTGTTGCAGAATATGTAAAGGAGAAATAGATTGCTAAATAAAGCTGTTAATGTTGCTAGTATTACAATAGCCAATAATTTACCATTTATTCTTATTGCAGGACCTTGCGTTATTGAAAGTTCTGATCATGCTATATATATGTGTGGCGAATTGGTAAAAATAACGAAAGAGCTTGATATTAAATTGATATATAAAAGTTCATACGATAAAGCCAATAGAACCTCTATTTCTTCTTCACGTGGTATTGGCATTAAAGAATCAATTAAGGTATTCCAGGATATAAAGGATAAATTCAATATTCCTGTAGTTAGTGACGTTCATGAATCTAGTGATTGTGCTATTATGGCAGAAGTGCTAGATATAATTCAGATACCGGCTTTTTTATGTCGTCAGACAGATTTATTAATATCTGCAGGTAAAACTGGTAAAGTTATTAATGTAAAAAAAGGGCAATTTTTAGCTCCTTGGGATATGTTGAATATAACAAAAAAAATTGAAAGCACTGGTAATTCAAATATAATGCTATGTGAAAGAGGGGCATCGTTTGGTTATAATAATCTTGTAGTTGATATGACCTCTTTACCAATTATGGCAAAGACTGGATATCCTGTGATATTTGACGCTACTCATTCTGTACAAAAACCAGGAGGTCTTGGTGATAAAACTGGTGGCAATCGTGATTTTGCTCCTTTATTAGCTAGGGCGGCTGTTGCTGTTGGAGTTGCTGGATTATTTATGGAAATTCATCAAGATCCTGATAATGCCCCAAGCGATGGGCCTAATATGATAAATCTTAGGGATGCTAAATCTATTTTAGAAAAATTAATTTCTATAGATAAAATTACTAAAAATCCCAGCTAGCAACTCATTTTAGTATATATGAGCAGCCATTCTTAAGCAAAGAACCCAGTTTGTTTTAAAGTAAAAGTTACACCTTATGCAATTTCCTATTTAAATAAATCCTAAGTGCTTTATTAGTGTTAAATAGCAAATTGACATACTTATATTTTGATTATTATAATCTACTTAATTTGCAGAAAACTACTACAATTTCTTTATATTTTACGAATATTTAGGGAGAAATATTGTAATTATTCTTTGCATACCTAATAAGATCAAAATTAATGTCGTTGTTTTCTACAAAATTTTTTGAATTAAATTATCATCAACCTAAAGCTAACTTTTCTAATAGTAATTAATCTGTTAAAATCTCTACTTATTCACAAATTTTGTTGCAATGTATCATCTCAAACATCTACTTTGATTTTTTCCTACCCAAACTAAACTACTTTATTATAATCTAGAGCTTACCTAACAAAGGGCTTTTATTTGCCATAATTTGCGCTAAGTTAATAAATTTTAAGGCTTTGTAACTTTTTGTTATTTTATTTTGATAGAAATATAATACTTTAAGGAAAAAATCTAACAAAATCAACTCTCTATGATGTCAAAACTCCATACAGTTTCTCTCAATTAACGTAATATTTTTTCCTTAGAAATTCAGCTTCAAAATCATATAAGTTTCAACATCTTCTTTTTTCTCAAACCCTTCAGTTAAAGAAGAATATTCAGTATTGAGATTATAATTATAACGATAACTTACTCCAACCCCGAGACTGAAGCCTGTGTTATACTGAAACACTCCATTGAAAAATACATCTAAGTTAGTATAAGAAGTATGATAAGTATTGTATAAAGACGGTTGTGGATTTTTATTATATCCTGCATATAAATGTACAAATGATGGTCTTATTATGATTTCATTAATTCCTATTCTGCCGTCTCTAGTTCCGTAATAAATATTAAAAGGAATACTTCTTTTGATAGTTGTTTGTAAAACATAATCCATTCCTGTTACTTTCCATAAATTAAGATTACTTATACCTGAGGAATCAACATTAATATTAAAATAAGTTTTATCTCCTTGATTATAAGTAAAACTTAAAATTTCATACAAAGAAAAACCCGCATGATAATAATTATCTCTTCTTTTATACTGAGTGCTATATCCTCCTGTAATATTTAACTTATAAATATTACTAAATAATAAAGTTCCACCAATTTTGTAATCAGCATTATGATTTAATTTAAAATCACCCACTATACTCGGCACATTGCCATAGCCACTATATAATATCGGAGTAAAATTAGCAATCAGTGCACCATGTCTAGTTGATAAAGATTTATACGCAACAACAGAAAATACACCCATTGGAATATCTGCAACTTGATTGGGATTATAAATAAACCTAACTGATCCTGATTTTAAATCAGAGGCTGACAAGTTGTCCTCAACAATTCCGTAATCAAATGATTCTCTAGCAACATCTATTGTATGCGTATTATCTAAAGAAGCCACAGATACTCCCATAGTACCGATAAGATCAATCCTATTTAGTCTATAATTAAAAAAAGAAATAGATGTTTTTTTATAAGGACTTCCATTAATATTATTACTATTTCTATCAACTTTTCCACTGCTATTTACAGTTGAATTATTAATTGGATTTATAGATAAATTCATATTATTATCCACTATTTGTAAATCAGCAATGACATTAGTGTTACCCATTTCGGCAATCGATGTATTTAATTCTTTTTTATTAAGCATTAAATCATAAGTTATTTCTAACCCAGCAAATATATTAGTTTTGCTATTTACAAACTTATCCTCTGATAAGCGAAATATAGTTTTGCCTGATTCATGGTAGCTTATATAATACAAAACTCCCTCATGATAATATGGATTAAAGGCTCCATATGGAGTATTGGTTAATTGTAATACTTCTTTGGTTAATCTATTAAAACTATATATGTTGTATCTTGAATTTTCAGTATGATTAGAAAAATATATCTTATCTTTCTCTACATGTGGCTCTCTACCTTTCACAAGGACACGAAGAATAGTTGTATCTAAATTATACTCATATACACTAACAGATAGATCATATATTCTCCCAGCGTCGAAAATAATACTATTGCTTTTTTTATCATAAACTAGCTTATTAAAAATAAAATTTGCAGAAAATGGAATAACAACAATCTCCCCATCATGCTTTACAAGTGCCTGCTTATCCTGATTATTCATAACATAAAAAATACCCTCTTTAGTACTAATTAATTTATGGACTCTTTGTAAATCTAATTTCTTAGTTTTAAATAATAATTTATCTCCATTGTAATGATAGGCTTGTGAATACTGCTCTCCATCATAATTCCTAATGTCAATATTACTATAATATACATCATTATCTTGTTTTACAACATTGTCAGCCCCAGAATTAAGATATACGTAAGATTTAACTGTCTTTTTGCTTAAATTATAACTAAAAATACCTCTATCACTACTACCATTAAGCACGCTCTTTCTATAACCATAGTAATACAGATTATCTTCTTTTATATCAAGAATATTATCTATATGGTTTTGCTTATCAAAACCATTTTTAATTAAAATTTCTCCTTGTATGTAAGAATTTTCAGCAATTTTATATTTTTTCTCAAAATATTCATCATAGTCTCTATATAAATCTATACTACTTATGTTTGCTGTATCTGCATATATTGTAATTGGAGAATATATGATTTTAATTAATGGATTTGCTAAATATTTTTGTCCAGCAAGTCTTAATTTATCTTTGCCATACGTACTACTATAAAAGTCAAAAAATGCCCAACCAACTTCATAAGGACTAGCATCTTCATAATAAAAATAATTTGAAATACCTTTATTATAATTGTATCTAATTTTAGACAAAAAATCTTCATTAACTCCTCTGCCATTTTTGTATTGCGGATTAAATAACTCAGTTTCAGCATAAGTTGCCAATCCCTCTTCGACCCAAATAGGATAAATCATCCTCTCTAAGATGCCAATAGAATAATTCCACCAGTGTGGTTTATCAAAAAGAATATTCACATTATGAGTTAATTCATGTTTAAAAGTAGTCTCAACCCAATTAACATGAAAATCATGCATTAACTCAGAATTAATATGTAATATTACAACATTAGAATAGCTATATGCATTTATAACGTCATTATGATTTACTAAATAAACATATATTTTTGCTCTAGGAGTAGCTCCACTTAAATTAAATACCTCTGCTCCCCAATTTTCTATGTTCCTAGCAAGATGATTAGCTAACATATCTAATTTATTATTATATAAAATAACAAAACTTTGAGTTTCAATTTTATAATTTATTCTACTACCATATTTATCTTCTGCTTTCAAAACAAAAGTACATGTACAAGCAATAACCACTACTATCCACTTTATCATGTTTTTTCCTTGTATGATGATTTGAGTGACAACTGAGCAATATATTCTTTCTAATTGTAACTATACGCCTTTTTTACTAATCTCCCTATTCAAACTTTTTTTACCACAAAACCATTATTTTTCTATACAACCCTAAATAATATAAAAATTAACACTTAGCTCGAAAACAACTGCCGGAAAAAATCAAGGAAAACATAATTGGGAGCAATAATTACAATATTCTCTCTACTTGAATTGTATACTAATATAGTACATCTTCTTATAAAGCTTGCTATTGAAAGCCTATAATCAGAAATTAGATTTTTAAACTAAATATTTATCATTTTTAACTGAAGGCAATTTAACTACCACATTTACCGCAGTATCCGATAATACCTTAAAATCTGTTGCTTCATTGGGTTCCATAATAATTATATCTCCTGCCCCATATTCTACTCCATTCATAAGAACCACTCCAAAAACAATCACAGTGTACTCAACAGCAATCTTATGATAATGTTTTGCCTCGGTATCCCCCTTTTTATAATGCTTAACAGCAACCTCACAAGCATCTGTTTTAGATAAACTTGGTAAAAAATTACCTATAAACCAACCTTTTGTCATAGAATCCAGTTTTGCTAACCTCATTTACTATCTCTCATCTCTTTTAAATATGTTATATACTGTGCTAATTGAATTTTTGTTTTTAACGGATGAAACTTACTATTATCAATCTTATAAGCACCAACTGTTTTCTGTTGTAAAATCATTTCATTCAATGTCTGACTTATATAAAAAGCATCTTTCACAGGGCTATCCTTACGAATAACCTCCATAGCACACCTAACAAAATCTAGTCCTTTTTGAAAATAATAAAAACTCACTAAAGCATTTTTACTTATAGGATGCTTCTCAGCAACTTCAACAACCTCACCATTATTAATCTTAGCAAAAGAATATCTAGGATGAACAGAGCTGAAATACACAATACCAGCAGCGTGATTTTTCTCTCTAAACTCTTTTATTATACTAACACCACCACCCTCAATGAAATCATCAACAGCCATAACTATCAACTCTTCATCATTATTAATATACTCAATCCCAAGCAAAGCTGTACAAACAGCACCCCTAGTTTGTGTATTAATAGTGACTATATTTGCTTCTGAATCCAACCGCTTAATAACCTCATCAATACAATATCTCTTTATATCTTCAGCTCTAACACAGAATATCAACTCTGATGGTTTTAATTCTAAACAATACTGTATATGTTTCTCTAAAACAAGCTCTCCATTAATTTCTGCAAAACATAATGGATAATCTTCATTGCTCTGAGAAATACTATGTCCTCCCATCAAGAATACTATTTTCATAGCTTTACCTCATTTTCAATTTCATAAATCTTATTTTTAACTGCTTCATAAGTAACTTCATTAACATCTCTAACTATTAAGACATGCCCCCCAGAAGCATTAGCTGCTTTAATCCCATTCTCATTATCCTCTACTATCAAACACTCATTTGGTTTTACATTTAACAAATTCATTGCTCTACAATATATTTCTGGATCTGGCTTAGAGTTTTTAACATCTTGATTAGAAATCATACAATCAAAATACTGTGTTAGTTTAGCATAATCCATCATCATTTCTACAGTCTTACGTATGGAATTAGAACCAACAGCTAATTTATACCCTTCGTGCTTTAAACGAGACAATAAGTACTCATGATTAAAACAAGGTCGACATAATTGATGTATCATATAAATTGTATATTGTTGTTTCATTTCATTTATAAAATCATGTAACGCCTCAGGAAGCCCCTTTTCTTTAGAGAGTTTTTTTAGCTTTGTCTTAGTAGGCAAACCATCATAACTAGTAAGATGTTCATAACGCTCAATTTTATAACCAAAAAGCCCTAATGACTTATTTAAAGCCTCATAATGCCAATCCTTTGCCTCTATCAACACCCCATCCATATCAAATAAAACTGCTTTAATTTTTCTCATTGAAATATCTCCTAGCTTCCTCTGGATAATCAGTACATAATATCAGCTTATCACTATTTATATTATGGGATTTTTTTATAATACCCCATTGCTCTTTATTAGACCTTTTATGTAAATCAGAAGATACCACACATACAGTCTTATTTTCATTTATAATTTCATCAATCAAGTGGTGCTGATACCAATCACTATTAAAACTATCAAGCCACACACCATCTGCTTCCTCTAAAAGTACAGGCTTTGATAATATATCACTTAATCCTGTAAAAAACTTAACACTTTTCCTCATGTATATTATCATATCAGGAATAGACATATCAAAACAAAAATAGTTATGATGACCATATTTACCTAAAATATCCCTAACAATTTCACATAGCCCATCAGCCTTAATATTAAGTGCAAGTGGTAAATTGCGCCCTGCCATTATATCTAACAAATTTTCAAGTGTTATCTCACCTCCCATCGGCATATCATGTGCAATAACAATTTTCCCCATACTATCCCGCACATCTGTCTCTGTACCAAACCCCATATCAAAACTACGCTGAAAAGCTATTTTTTGATTTTTTTCCTTGTCATCTTTCCAATACCCTCTATGCGACAAAATAAGCATGATCCTATTTAATCCTTTGGGATATTTTACTTTTGATAAAAAAATTAAGATCTTCAGGTATTCCAAGCCCATACATACCGTTATACTCCTCACCAATATTATATATACCTATTTTTTTCCCCTCTTTTATCAGATAATTATAGCATGGACAAGTATAAAATTCACCATTGACTCTAATATTATCTTTTATCATCTGTTCTGCTGAACGTACCAAATATTTACCTTTAGCAAAATTAAAAATTCCCACAGCAGCGTCATCTGATATTACCTTTTTTTCTGCTGTTTCAACAACCAACCCCTCATTATTGATTTTAGCATATGACCACTTTGAATCTTGTGATTTCATAGTCATAATCATACCATCAAGACTCCTAGCGTCCATAGCATCAAGATACTCATTAATATCAAAATCAATATATTGATCAGAATTTGCATTCATAAGAGGCTCATCATTATCAAAGAATCTTTTAGCAAGCAGAGCTGTGCATACCTGACCTTCTGTGATTCTATCTATTGTAATAATTTCAACATTCTTAGCATATGACTTCAATTTAGGAAGCAAATCATACTTTTCAACGTGCTCTTTTTGACAAACAAAAATAAATCTATGCTCCCTAATTGGTGTAAGATTGTCTACTACAACTTTTATCATAGGAACATTATTAATTTCAATAAGCGGTTTGGGAGTTTTGTAACCAGCATCAGCAAACCTACTTCCTCTTCCAGCCATTGGCAAAACTATATTTAGCATTTTATTCCTCTTTAAATTACATAACATTTATGTATCCATTTCCTAAACATATATTTATACAATATCCTTCTCCAATATGAAAGGTTATTCTTAAAAATCTACGCACACACAACCCTAAAATTACTATATGGATTCTATTTTTATTGATCCTCACACTAAATAGTCCTCTTCGAATTTTCTTAATGTTTGAAAATCTGAGATCCTTAATATTAAAAGGTCTTATAATACTAAAATCTTTTTTATAAATGTAATTTATAAGAATCATAGTATATCCAGCATTCTTAATGGATTTTGCTAGCAAGTATTCAATGCTAGGTGTTGTTACAACTATCTCTTCCGCTAAAGATACTGCAATATTCTCTACGGAATAAATCTTATTTATAAGATAAGGTCTAGCAAAAAAAAATACATCTGCAGCTTCTATTGATTTAAATGAGGAGTATAACGAACCTAATGGAAGTCCCGCTGTAAATACAGTTTCCTCTATTATATGTGGATCAATGTCTTTGAAATAATCCTCTATTATAAAAGGCTTTCTAAAATAAAGATCTGGTCGAAGCATAATGACAAAATCATATTTGGTACTTGTTTCTTCCTCGTATGATAGACGTAGATTATTGACAGAAGTCATACTATGATACATCGACTTTATAGAATCGATATTTATATTTTTATTGATTAATTTTTTTGCTTTACCAATTTTTTCTTGCTTCTGATCTTCTATCAGAAGTTTTTTTGGTGCATAAATTTTTTTTATATCATCCACTATATTATGTGAGTTAATCTGTTTTACAACTTCTTTATTCCAGTACTGATTATAATGATTAACATCTGACCATGTATGTATAAAAATATCACAAGAATATCTAGATAATATATTCTTATATAATGACCTATGACACACTCCATAAGTTCTTAAGTGACCAAAGATCTGAACAGCCAATTTCATTTATCATTCCCACATAAAACAACCATATAATAGCAATTTTTATTAGATATTACAAATATTTAATTTGCTATTTTTACTATTATTGTATATAATCATAGATATTCTGTGTATAATAACACATATGAGGTAGCATGAGTCAGAATTTAATTTGCTATTTTTACCACTATTGTATATATTTATGAATATTCCATGTATCAAAACATATATGAGGTAACATGAGTCAGAAATTTTTATTAGTTTTAGGAAAGGATCATAGGAAACCATTTAACTATTCTTCCCATCACTCTGTGGTTAAGAGTCGTATTGGTGGTAACACAGGCAATATTGTCTTCGAGTTCGCCCTGCAATCAGCTCTAAAAGACAAATGTTATGATGTCAGAGAAAATGGCTTAGGTAGTCTATTAGCAATCACTCCTGAGGAAATAAATTATATAAATGAAAATTACTCTAGCCTAGTACTGCTTCCAGCTAACATTATATCAATATATATGAAAGATATGTTACCGTTAATGACAAAACTATTTCACCAAATAAAAATCCCTGTCCACGTTATTTCTGCCGGTGCACAATCCTGCAATAGTTACTCAACCACTTTTATAACAGAAATTAAAAATGAAGCCTATGATTTTTTCAAACTAGTACTAAATAATAGAGGCAAGATAGGATTGAGAGGTTTTTTTTCTCATGAAGTATTTAATCAACTAGGCTTTTCCTACGATGATGCAAAAGTTATTGGCTGTATATCTATGATGGCTAAGGGAAGAGATCTACAGGTTAATAAAAAAGAAGTTTCAATGGAAAATTTTAATTTAACAACCAATGGCTTTAGGTTGTGGAATGATGTAACTCATAGATACATATTTACGAAATATCCAAGATCTACATTTGTGGATCAGGATGAATTTTATAAGTTATTATATCTGCCGGATGCACTAACTTGGAAAGAGTGTCAGTATTTAGCAGATAGTACTCATCATTGGCTAAAACTGTATCTTAATAACAGGATAAAGATATACTGTGATTTTTTAGATTGGTATAATGATTTAAAAAATGAGCAATATCACTTTTCTTTTGGTTGTCGTATACATGGAAATATAATGTCTTTGCTAGCAGGAATTCCAGCGTATATTGATGCTTTTGATTCAAGAACAAGAGAGTTAGCAGAATATTTTAATATACCAAATAGCTTTTTTCCGAAAGGCTATCCAGATCCTTATAATTTATTTTGTCATACTGATTACACTAAATTTAATAATACATTCAAAGATAAATATGATACAATGTACGCTTTTTTAAGTGATATATTTACAAAGGATTGTTTGCAATCAGTAGATATAGATTCTCTAGAGTATACTCCATCTAAGCGTTCTATAAATACAAAATTTGTATTTAATATACAAAATCAGGTTATATAATTAAATTAGTAAATTGTCACAATATGGATTTATTATTGTTGCACTAAGGGATTTACCTATTTATATTAGTCAGGTTTATATTTTACTTTGATATTTAAGTCTTATTTTGGAGCACTAAAAAGCCATCGTAGTAATTGAGCATATTTCTTCTTGTTAGTTTTATGGATTTTTTATATTTATATGTATTTTCTCTTTTTACAGCTACTACTAGACTGACTAGATATTAATTATTTAATATCTTCTAAAAATGACTTACCAAATAACTTATTTTCTGCAGCAAAATAATCCAAAATAGTTTTACCAACATCTGCCATACTATGCCTTATACCCAGATCCTTAATACTTTTGCGATTCTCAATAGAAGCAATCAGCAAAGGCACGTACTCCCTAGTATGTAAAGAATGTTTAATACATGGATCATTACCATGGTCAGCTATAATCATTAATAAATCATCTTTGTCCATTTCTTGCAAAAAGAAAGTTAAATATTCATCAAAAATTTGTATTTTTTCACCAAATAATTTTGCATCTTCAGCATGTCCTGCTAAATCTGTTTCTTGAATGTTAGCACAAACAAACCCCTTATTTATGCTTTTAAATTCTTGCAGAGTATTTTTTAAAATAACCTCTGTGGCAACCCCAGGAATATTTTTACCATAATTATTAACAACTATATCTGCAACTTTGCCAAGAAAAATTGTAGGAATATGGATTTTCTCTAAATAATATGGCACCTGTTTGGTTGCATCTATTCCATAACCCATATGCACAACCTGATAGTTGCATTTATAAACACCACTTCTAGGAGCATTGATCCCAAAATAATTACCCTTTACTTCACTTGCTTCCAAGATATTTTGCAAAGTTACTCCACTGCCTCCAAAAGCAATAATTCTTGGAATAGTTAATTCATTCCTTAATAATTTAGCCAACTCTTGTATCTTCTGAAAACTAATTATATCCAGTGAGCATGTTAAATTATATACGCTTCCTGGCATGCTTTCTAAATTATCTGCAAATACTGCACATTCATTAATTACTAAAAACAGTAACTTTTCTTCATTACTTAAAGATAAATCTTTTGCGTATACTTTTCTCACTTTAATAGATTTTGTAATTAAAAAATTATATACACTCTCAGCAACTTCAAAAAATGGTCTCTCCAATGGCTCTTTAGGCTCTGTTCCCATTATTTCTTGATGGCCAAAAAAACTATCTGCTCCAAAATGCTTTAAAGCCATCTTACCAAAAACAGCATTACTTGAAACATCAAACTCACCAATGTTTTCACCTATGGCATTAATTAAACCTAATTTTAACAAATTTGGTATCTTAATATCTGGATTTATCAATAAAACACTCTTGGCAGTATTAGCTCCTCTATCCTTTGGGTTGAATTTTAAATAATCATCCATAACCCCAATACCAAAGCCATCCAATATAAAAAGAAGAACTCTCTTAGACAAAATAATCTCTCCTAACTATCTATTTTTTTACCAAAAATATCATATATCCCCTGTATTTTAGGATCATTATCATTAGCTCCACTTATAATTGCTATTTTGCTTCTAGTTATAAACATTTGTGTGCGAAAACTTGTTATCACCCCTTGTGATAAATTTTCTAATGACTTTAAGCCAAAATAATAGTCAATAACAGTACTATCAAGTTGCTCTACTTCCTTAAAATCATTAAATATCCCCTTGCTAATATCACTACTCAAAATAGCATTTTTAAGATACCCTCTCCTATAATATCCTCCTCCATAAAAGTAGCTCACTCCACCATATTGGTGGGATAGCTCACTTAGATACAAAATAGCAGGTATTTCAGGCTGACTAAAGTCTTCCGCGTGTAATGGAGTAGTACCACTAACACCATGCCCCACCTCAACTTGAGTGGCTCCACTCTTTTTTGCTATCTTTATGCTATTTTTACAAATACTTGATGGCATATTTAAAGTTTCAATAATAATACCAAGATCACTTAAAAGTTTTTTAGCTACTAACAATGTTTTAACATTATTAGTAGCTTCTATGGCTTTGCTAGCGCTATTATATAAAAAACAAGGAAATGAAGTGATCCCAGCTATCTTAATATTTTGTAGATTCCTTACTTGAGAAATTAGTACTGCTAGTTCTTCTAATTTAAACCCACCAATTTGGCCTGGATAAAAGGTATCATTTTCTCCACAAATCCTAAGAAAAATGTTTTGAATCTTATTCTGCCTGGACGCAACTTCGTTAATTTCTTTTATTTTATGTAAAGAAAATACTGTTATGTATTTACTATGTAATACTAACTTATCTATTTTACATTTTGGTATTTGCACTAAATGACCACTATGAATAATTGGGATTTTATTTTTAATCATAGCTTCAGCTTCTTTAAAATCCACACAAACAGCTCCTTCATATCCTAATCTAACTAGCTCTTGTGCAATTAACGGATTGAATCCTAATTGTTTGGTTATAAATAAAATATCCATTGCTTGATCTCTAGCTTCTTTAAGAATTAACTCTGCATTATAAAGAAGAGTATCGAGATCTATAACATATGTATCAGGCTCTAGTTTATTTTGTTGATACAAATTACTTACTGTGGATATAAATTTAGGATTTTTCTTAACCAAAGCATTTAAAAACATATAATTCCTATTTAGTACTAATTGCTATACTACGTTTTAGAATATTTATTGTAGTGTCTACTCCTGCTCGCATAGGATTAATCCTAACTAAATAGTCTGCATATTGAGGATTTTCTTTTAGTAAAGTTGAAGAACAACGATAAAACATAGGAGTAATTTCAAATTTAGATTCCGCCCCTACAGGATAATTAACCGCACCGAATTTTACAGCATTATTTATAACTTGTTTTGCAATTGCTTTTTTCAATTTAACAATAATAACCCTTGATTGTGTGTTAGCAATTACTGCGCTTTCTACATCTTGTATTTCATTATTATTAAGTCTATTTAAAACAGCATCTAGTACTTTTGCCTGCAGGGCAAAAGTAACTGGAGTATAAACTAATCCCCTTAAACATTCCATTGCCTCAAACCCTTGTACTGCAGATCCTCCAGAATAATTCATATTTTTAATTTCATCTATCAGATATTTTTTGCCAAGAATACATCCGATTCCTTGGGATCCTAAAAGCTTAAACAGTGAAAATGTTGATAAATCTGCTCCTATCTCTACACCTATCTTTTTAACCTTCATTACTGTATAATTGTCATCTGTGATAATGTTATTAATCCCATGTGTCTTAGCGATATCTATAACCTTAGTAGCGTCATAACTATCACTTAATTTTTGTCGACTAATCTGCAATAGCATGGTTTTGATATTACCTGCTGCTAAAATGTTTTCCATATCTTTTGCTGAATTAAAATCTGCAAATATTTTCTCAAGCCCCATGGAATTTATAGATATAGCTGTTGTAGGATATATTTCTGCATTATGCAACAATATATTTTCCTTAGGCTGCAACACACTAATAAGAGCATATCTAAGTGCACCACTCCCAGCCCCCCTAACCAGCACACAGCTTTCAGCAGAAAAATATTCTGCCAATACTGCTTCTACTTTTCTTGTATATAAAGGCGCATTACTTAACTGATTTAGACCAACATCACCATAACTTAGAAATTCATTATCCCTAAAATGACTAGTTATAACCTCTACCAATTTAAACTGTTTTTCAATTGCTTCCTCTAAGCTTAAATAAGGCAAAGGATAGCTTTGCATAATACTACTTATCATCTTTAAAACTCCTAGCAAAGATCCTATTGGGATTGTCTTCCGTGATTGTTCTAATATCCATCTCTTTTACACCACTAGCTGAAAGTTTTGGAATAAACTGCTCTATTAAATATGCATATCCAATACCATGCATATCTTTAAGTTGAGCATTAGCAGTTATATCAACTGACATAACAATCTGGCTTACATATCCCCTTTGACAAAGCTCAAGTAAGTACTTAGCCCTAGTGTCATCCGATTTATAATTTAGCTTACCTATAGTATCAAAACCTATATTAACTCCACTATCTAATACTTTTATTATGTATTCTAGAGAATTACTTAGATCCATATGACTAATTACAACCTTAGTTAAATCAACCTCAAAGCTTCTAAGAAGATCTATCTGCTCAAGTGCCATAGTTGCTAAAGTTGTATGAGTTACTAAAGGCAACAAGGAATTTTTTTGAACTATTGCACTTGCGGAGAAAATTTTATACTCTTCCTGTGTAATTTCATTCAAAGAGGTACCAATTTCGCCTATCACAGTTGCTTTAACTTTTTTCTTATCTGGATGATATTCAATTCCTTCATATATTTCATTCAACATTAATTTGGCCAATGCATTGACGTCATTATCATAAACCTCCTGAGGCAAATAAGGTTTCTTATAATATCCAGTTGCCACTGTAATATCAAGCTGTGTAAGCTCTCTTAAATTAACGATTGAAGCTATATTTCGTCCCATGCCCTTAGCAGTTAAATCAACAATTCTAGAGACCCCAAGTTGTTTTAATAGTATGAATTCATCCCTGGTGGATTCTAATTTATTTAAAACACGTTCAGGGCGCTCAGGTGTAGAAAGATCTAGAGCAATGTGTTCATGGGCATAGATAGCATTTTTAAATTTCATCTCTATCCTACTATATAATTCCTAAGACATATAAAATATTCATAATAATTCCTAAAAGAATTGCAGCAATGGGTCCTAAAGCCATTTCCACAAAGGGTTTTCTGGAGGTTTTATTAATTAAATATAGACCAATTACAAAAAAGAAACCAATTTTTGGTGCAATTTTTTCAGCAGCTATCATCCCACCTACTAGCAAAGCCAATTCTAACACTTTAGTGGTTGCGGTTCTAATATGATTACTACATTCTTTGATACCAGGCGATTTTTCTACCAAGATAGCAATTCGCTCTAAGAAAAGCACTTCAAGAACAATAACAAGAGCTCCAAATAAAAAAGCCAATAATGGATTAGCAACTAAGATACCAATAACAAAAACAAATTTCATACCAGCGGGACTATATACTCCTGTTGTAATGGCAGTTGTGCCAACAAGAGGTATAAATCCAAGGGCAATAGCAAAAGCAGTTAAAGCTGCTTCTGTTCTAATACCGTCTTTGAGGAGATTTAATGATATTAAATCACCAGCGAGCATACCCATGGAGGTAGCGGTAGCTATAACCCCACCGGTTATAGCTAGGATCAATAAATTTTTTTTAATTCTTTTTACACGATCAGAGAACAAACTAATTAGTGCTACTCCAGAATTGTTATTCACTACTTTTGTTTTATCTGTTGCTGCCAAAAATAACATTATTAACATTGATACGAGCAAAGCTATACCGTCGGCATTAAGTTTAATTTTCATATCAAATATAGAAATAAAGTCTAACTTAATAATCAACTGCTTTGCTAAAAGAGCAATAGCAAGCACTAAAATTCCCTTTTTAAAGCCGTACTGATAAGCAATAACCAGTGCAGGGAATACGGCAAAAGCTGTAATTATCGGTGTACCTATTTCTCCTAGATGAGGTAAAAAGTTAACAGGCATTTTGGCAAACAACTCAACAATAAAGCCAAGACCAAGTAATAATAGAACTGCATATATGAATCCTACTAAGGCTGCAATAAAATCACCTAAAGAAGTACTAGGGCTCCAAGTTCCTATGATGTCAGTTCCCAGGAGAACAGAATGAATAAGCAATATGGAAACAACAGTAGATGCTGCAATTGAAGCTGGTATACCAAAGCCAATAACTAAGCCAAAAGATAAAGCAAAAGAGGTTGCCATTAAAGATTTTTTATCTATTTTCCCCTCGATATACTCTGGCATTACAGGACGCAATCCATCATGAAAGACGGCAACTCCGCGCTTACTAAGCAAAGAGGCTAAAGCACCTAAAAGTCCAATAATTAAAAATCTAAATATTTGTCCATCTGCTAATATTGGCATAAATAAAGCTCCTCTGGTAGCACACTTATTAATCTTTCAATAACAAAGGCATCAGCATAGGCAATACTTGCTCGGCATGCTGGGCAGTAAAGCCATAAACCACCTTACCTTTGGCAACAAAGTTTTCTATTTCTTCCTTACTACACAACCTACCAGGCATGGATAAAGTAACACAGAGTGAAGATCCTAAAATGGCAATCGGCATAGCAATTGCACCTCCACCTCCTGTATTGCAAGCTCCTATATAATAATCAAATAGTTTATTTTTCATATCAAAAGCAGCCTCCATATCTCCTTTTACTTCTATATGAACTTTGTCTCCTCCTAATTTTCTAATTAAATCAGCTATTTTTTCTTTATCTAGTTGCCCAGCTACGACTATTTTTTTCATACCCAAATCCCTTACTTAATTTGATACTATACTACATAAATGTAACATTATAAAAATTTTTTCCGCATCTGTGAATTTTAAGTTTGCATCATTTTCAATCAAAGCAACCATTTTTTTTATCTTTGAATAATCGTTCTGCATTCTTAATTCACCTTCTATTAACTTATCATAGTCTTCTAATTGTTTATTTAATAATGCTCTTTCTGTAGATAGAGCTAAATGAGTAAAAAAAATATCAAATGCTTCCTGATTATTAGGGAATTTTGCATATGAGATTAGCTGACCTAATGAGTGCATAACAACATCACTAGAACGTTTAGATATAACGCCAGAGGACTCTAAAACATCTAACCTTTTTTGTAAATTTTCTTTATATTTTTTCATTTACTTATCTTAGTAGTCAATATTCAACCCAATAAAATTATTGATCAGTGTTGCTAAATGTTATTTTAATTAGCAATAACGATATTTATATAGTAAATTATATATTCATATCTGTCAACATTTTTGAATTATTTCACTTAATATAACACAATATGACATAAATTGATAAAAAATAGATTCTTATATATTTTTAAACTAATTTTAATAATTTGATGAGAATCTGATTATTATGATACATGTACTAAATCAGGGATACCTTGAAAAGCAACTTAACCATTTAAAAGGATTTTTTTTGTAGTAAGCAGAACTTAGTGTTAAACAGTACGATCTTCAATGGCACTAAAATTAAAGTTAATATAATTATAATTGTTAAGTCTTTAGTCTTTAAATAAATTTCATCTTTGACATATATGATATAGTGAGAAAAATTTACCAGGAATTTAAGAATCTTTAAATGGGATAAAATTGCTAGATAATAATTATTTTAGTTAATCAATTTTTTATTAAAACTAAGACGTGACTAATACATCTAATGCTAAATAATCATAATTATTTAGCACTTTTTTATCTGCATTTTATCCTCTTGTATGTTAGTCTTAATTATGAAGCTTTACTCTTTTTAACTCTCTTTTTTCTTAGCAAAATGCTCATTATATTTATCCTCGTCTTTTTTCTAATTTCTTTATTTTGTACTGTTATTGTTATATTAAACAGAATTATCCTGGGATATATAGTAATTGTTCTTCTTATTATTTCTTGTTATTTTCATTTCTCATCATTACAGTCTTCTTACATATGACGATTTTCTATTATCTTCGACTTAAATTTATTAATATCAAATTTTTATCTTTTTTATGAAAATTAACTCTTTTTCTCTCTTTAAAGCATTTAATTGGGATTTTTTCTCAACAATGTTAGTAGTAATTTTCTATCATTAAATAGTTTTTTTTATAAAAAAATTAAGAGATTGTACTTTTATTTTTAGATAAGTAAATAGACACTCCGCTTGAAAGTGTCTATTTACTTATGTTTCAATGGTTTTTATAAAAAATGTAACTTTAAAATAGCAGCATTAAAATACTATTATACTATTTCTGCCATTCCAACTGTATTCAATCTCTTGCAGAGGAGGCTAAATAAATTCACCTCCGCCATTTATTCCCTTCTTTTTATTAACATCTAAATGCTCCACACTACCACCTATTGACGAACTTCCCTCATTATCAAGCATATATTTCGCAGAATCCATCTCCTCTCCCTTACTAATATTACTTAAAATATCCTCCTCCTCCTCACCAAAAGTAACATCTATACCGTAATCACTGCCCTCACCTTGCTTCATAATGTTTTCCACCCTTGTAAAATCTATTTCCTTATTACTTTCTTCCATCTCCCTACCTAACATATCATACAATATCTTATTATCAACCATTTCCTCCTCTACAACATCATCCTCTCCCTTATTACTTACATAATCTAAACTATAAGTAGCTCCTACCTCTTCCCCTTCTTTATTAATATCGTTCACTAGCTCTAACCACTCTTTAATATCACTATCTTTAATTGGCTCGTAGCCTCTCTCCTCCTCCCAATTATACGCCTTAGCTGGCAACCTAACACTCTCACTTTCTTTACCATCTACCTCCTCAACAACACTCCTTCTAGATCTACTTCCACCATAAGAACTTATCCCTCCCCTACCATCAACATATTGTTCACTAGCTACATCGCTACTTCCTTTACTATCTTTTGCAATGTCCTGCTGCATCTGGAATATATCTTCCTGCGTCATATTAAATCTATTAACTAAATTATCCGCAGCGTCAGCCACAAAATTAGGACGAAACCCTGGTGTATCACCAAATATGGTAAAAGTAAAACTTCTCCCAGTATCTCCATCTTCTCTTATAGTATAAATTGCTGTTATAGCAGTGGATCTTTGTGATACACTATAGTTATACTTACTTTGCTGAAAATATACATTTGAATCACCATTACCTCGATTACCAAAGTTATTATCAAGTGTAAAAGTTTTGCCATTCATTTTAGCAAAATCAAAATCTGTGTTAAAAACGTAAGTGGTAACTAGCTCTTGATTATACTGTCTATTCATAAGATCCATCCAATCAAAATTCTTATAAGCATATACAGAAGTATATGACCCATTCGAAAACCCATCTTGAATAATTAAGGAAGAATCCACCTTAGGATCAGACGAGTTAAGCCACTGAATCCTTATATTACTGGAAGAAGATTGATGCGCTGCAAATTGGCGTTGCCTAGCATTACCGTTAAAATACCTACCTCCTAAATCCACCTCCCTATAGCCAACACCTACCCCAGCAGTTACACTAACCATATCTTGCGTGCCTTTATAGTAGTTACCACTCATCTGATCTTCAGGATTTAGAGATTCTGAATAATCATTAATCTGAATTTTTTCAAAACCCCTAAAGTTAGGTCTAGATATTTCCCTAACGTACTGCCCTGCAGCTCCTCCTGTATCTGTATTGTTTCGCTGCACAGTGCCGTACGTATCATTAATAACTGCCGTCACTTTAATATGAAAATCACCATTATTTTCTATACGGTAATATCTTTGCATATGACCATTAGCAGGTAACCAGCGTGCATCATTCCCCTCACTAGTATAAAATAAATAATCCTCTATTCGATCTCTGCTCCAAAACTCATTACGTCCAATCCCCCCACTTTGAGCTGCCCCTCCCATTCCTTTGGTATCAGCCGTAAAAGTATCATCAATAAAAGTATCAAATCCAGTTATTGCATCTACACTCCTAACATAAGTTCGACCGTACATACTGCCCCGAATATCAACCTGGGCAGTTGCTGCCAAGAGGGGACCCGATGGTCTACCATCAGCTGAATTCCAAAATAATTTACCCGTAGAAAAGGTATCATGCCCACCTGTTGCAGTAATGAAGTTAACTCCTTGCATTCTGTAGAATGCTGAGGCTTCAAAGCCCTCAGTTCTTCCCACAAGATTAGCGTCTTTCATCTCTGTAAATACTATCCCAGCACCTGTACCTTGGTTATTAAGATATCTATTGTAGGCATTATTACTTTCCCTTGTTGTAGTGGTAGGATAGGCAACAAAAGGATTGTTGCTATTATCAGAGGCCTGTTGCAACCAACTGCCCCAAGAAAAATAATAACTTCCTGCGGTGATCCCAAATACTCCATTGTCAAAAAATCTAACGACATCCACAGTTCCTGCAACTCCTGTGCTAGCAATCGGCACAGCAACGTCCGCAATTGTTCCACCACTGGCAGCTGTTCCTCCAGTTATCTGATCAAAATACAGATACCCTTTTGCTGTCCTATAAAGACCCTCAGTTGCAAAATCAGATCCTATTGTTACTATGCCGTCCACTCTAGTTTCATTGCGATCCAAGAAAAAAGTGGTAAAATTAACTAGTGTTGCCCTAGCAAGTGTATTGGGCTCCCCTTGCCTGGCTGCAAAGTGGAAGCTTTTCCCACTGCCCCCTGTAAAGAGATAATAATTTGGATTCCTGTTACCATTATAGTTGTTATAAGCTGCATAAAGATTAATATCATTAACATTTGGAAACTCTAGCGTAAGATCTTTATTATCAAAATATTCACTAAAGCCATTAAACCTTAAAACCGTCTGCGGTAATATTACTGTTTCACCGCCGTAATACTTTATTAACATGGTTGTTCCAACCCCACCCAAAGAAATGGCTAAAAACCCCACAGTACCATTGGTGTCATCACCCCTGATTGCCCTTAGCTCCATAGTATAATGCTCATTATTAATAACATTAGGAGTAACGTTCCAATAGGAGAAATCTATTTTATCTCTGTTAACAAAAGTATTATTAGGACCACTAGTAGTATTATCGCCCCAAAACTGCAGATCAATATGTAAATATTGATGAATAAAATCTAGTAATTGTGCAGAATTGCCCCCATTCACAACTAGACCATAAGAGCTTTTTCTAGTAATACTTGCAAGTTGCTCTACAGTAAGCGGTGCAAAAGTTATCTCATGATTCATACCCCGCCTACCTAAAATAGACTGTACATTATTTACAACTAAATCTAAAGATGATGTTGCACTACGTGCTGCATACTCTATTTGCATCATATGGTTCATCTCAGCTGGCGTAGAAGCATCAGGTATAAAAGAAATATAATATTTAGAGTTCATATCAAGCAAATTGGACGCTAATACCGTCCTAACAGTATTAAGCCTGCCTATATTTGCTGAGGTTCCTGTTGGCATAATAATTTTTTTCCACGTCATATCACTACTAAGGATTATGTTTATGGGCCCCGCAGTATTATTTATCCGATTATTAGTACTTGATAAATCTAATATATTAAAATCCCTAACATTAAGAAGCACGCCTCCACTTCCTGCTGTTCCCGAGGCAGAGCGACCTCCGCCCATCCTTACACCAGCGCTACTTACTGTGTTGATTATATTACTTGCAGAATATGCTAACTTAAGTGTGTCCTCTCCAGTGGATCCTCCTCCACCTATAGCAACATTGCCCAAAACTGCGCTATATCCTGTAATATCTAAAGTATCATTATTAGCACTTAAAGTAATGGCTGATGCATTGGTAAGTGTGAATGCATTCGATAGTGATCCTCTTAAAGTGCCACCTCCATCCATAGACCAATTGCCAACATTACCTGAATACCTACTGAAATCTATAGCTCCACCAAGCCCTCCGCCAACTGCCATATTAATTGTGCCATATATAAAAAGCGTTGTCGATGATACAACATTTATAATATTATTACCTCCAGAAAGAGTACTGGATTCTATAAAACTATTAGCAACCCCTAATATTTGAGAATATCCCCTATCTGTATAGGATAATCCATTACTACCGTAACTCATAAGCGCATTAGTAAGAATAGTATTAATTGCAATACTAGAATTAAAAGATGTATTCATATTTACATCAGAACCTACAGCATTATCAAATAATACGCTCACCACATTTGCAGAGGAGTTTGTTTTAAATATCTGTGTTGAAACGCCAGAGTTGGCTCTAAAGCTGTAAGAAGTTAAATTTCTATATTGATCATATTCATGAACTACCTTGGTATTACCAGAATTACTAACAGTAACCAACTGAGCAACATTAGCAGTACTCATATCAATATTACTAAAAACTGCCTTAACTTCTTTTATAGTTGTACCTGCGTTGGCTAAATTTATATTAAATCGCTCAACATTTGCCATTGTAATTACACTACTTCCTACTGCTGCAGTACTTCCAGCCACATACATCAATCCAGCTTGTGTTGTATGATTATAGTTTAAAAGGATATTCCCTATGGCCGTGGCTGTAGTAAAGTTAAACACATCGTTACCTTGAGCAAAATCAACATACACAGCGTCACTACTTTTATAAACGTAGTTTACTGTATCATTATTGTTAGTAAGCTTATAAGTTTCTATCCCAGTTATAGAGTAGGTAAAACCTTGCTGCTGATTAATGGCAAAATTAACTCCTTGCCCAGCCCTCCCAATAAATTCCACGGTATCATTACCGCCCTCTCCGTCCAGTCCGCCTGTCCTACTAAGCATATCTATTTCAACATTAAAAGTATCAGCATAATTTGTGCCTCCTAATATCATAGTTGCTGTGCCGTAGTTGATTCTAACGTTACTAGCAATATTACTTCCACTAGCAACATTAAAACTCATACCCCCTAAGGATCCAGTAAAACTTATTTTATCTTCCCCAGCTCTAAGAGAAAAAGTGTATGTATCCCTGTCATTTAATCCTAAAAACTCATCATTAAAATCAGTACCCATAATAGTAGTAATGCCACTAAAAGTATCCACACCCGTTGTTGTGCCATCGATACTTCTAGCTGTTCCACTACCAGTTGAGGTATAAGTTACCCTAACCCCACTAGCAAGAGAGGTATAATCTAGAAAATCCGCACCCCCAGAGCCAACGAAGGTTCTATCAACCCTCAAGCTACTGGCAAACTGATCCGCACCAGCTGTACCAATAATTACCCTATAAGAATGATTCCTTAGGGATCCAGTGCCAATAATTAAAGTACCACTAGGTCTATTTACACCAGTGGACATACCAACCATTGCACTGCCAGTGTGATCATCAGTATAAGTAATAGATACAAGACGGCTATCCCTTGAAAAATCTAGTGTATCATTTCCTGAGTGCCCATTTACCTCTCTCAATTCTAAATTAGCGTAGACAACATCATTACCCGCAGTGCCTATAAAGCCCTGAAAATTAACAACACTATCTGATCCCATATAAATATTGTCACCAGATAGCTTATAAATTCTTCCCTTAGTAAAATCAGCTATAACTGAACCGCCTAAAGTAGAATACCTTATAAAATTAGTACCAGCGCCACCATCCAAAGTAACGTCACCATTAGCACTACTAGTAATAAAGTCATTAGCTGAGCCAAAAACAAAACTCTCAAACCTTGATAGTTGATCAATAGTATCAACATTCCTAGCAATATTAATAACAGCACCACTGCCTAAAAGAGACAAATCTACCTCCATCCTTGCTGTAATGGCAGAGTAGTCGGCAGTATCATGACCAGTGCCGCCATCAACCCTGCGTGCGGCCTCGGTTGCACTAAGAGCTAAGCGATCATTAAAATTAGTTAATTCCAAGCCAAATCCACCGCTAATGTTAGGCGCACTCCCTCCAAACAATCCAGCCAATATGCCAGTAAAAGTACCATTAAGCGCACTATTAACTTCTCTGAATGATAAAAGATTATCTCCCCCACCAAGATTAAGTGCTGCAATATTTCCCATGCCATTTTGCGCAAAAACCACCGTGTCATCACCATCACCAAAAGTAATGTTTTCTATTTCAGAAACCCTAATAAAACTATTTCTATTTTCTTCACCATTCTGCTTTTTTTCATAAAACTGACCTATCCCTAGATAAGCAACCACACCAACTGCCCTTCCAGCAATTGCAATCCGCATATCCAGTGCATCAATCCCTGCTCTACCTTCTATAACACCATTTAAACGCAGAAAATCTATATTACTAATAGTGAAAAGATCGGCAAAAGCAGAACCTGTAAGTACCTCAAAAGAATCTATGGAAATACTATTAGCTAAGCCGCCTCCACTTAAAATATTTTCAGTTAAATTAAATACAAACCCCTCATTTTGAGCATTATTAGTGTTTAAAATTAACCTGTCTCTTCCAGCTCCAGCAAACAAAGATCTAATTGTCATTGCACCTATACTATCAAGCTCAAAGGTGTCATTGCCAGCTGTCCCAATAATATTTTCAATATTGGAAATTTGATCCTGCCTTTGTCCATCTACAGATTTAATAACCCTTCCAACAGCACCTAAATTAAGCTGTATCCCCTGACCTTGTATGCTTATACCACTATAATCTACAGTATCCTCTCCCTCTCTACCATCCAAAATATAACTACCACCAACAGAGCCGATAAATCTATCCCCTAATCCTGTCCCAATAATAGACTCAACACTAACTAAACTTATAACCCAAGAATTACCAGCGTTTTCCACAAGATCACTTACGTTCCCCTTAGCGTCTCCACCTAACATATTAACAACTATAGCCCTAGCATATCCAGCAAAAGATATCTCATCTCTGCTCCCACCAGAGGCATCAAAAATAAATCCATTGGTAATACTATTTCCTACTACCACATTATCATTTCTATCCCCTGTTTTTAAAATTTCCCAATTCCTTATATTTAAGGCAAATACCTGATTGGTCCCTGTAACTCCAACCGTATTATTTCCAAGATTGTACGTAACAGATAAGTCATTAGAACTTAAATCTATTATATCCTCACCACCGGCCACATCTATTGTAAGGTTAGCAATATTCTCCAGAGCATTTATATTAAGAATTACTCTATCGGATTGACCAGTTAACACTAAATTATTAACCCCAGAATAGTAATCTGTGCTGGTTATTAATTTTGTTATCTTAATATTAACATTCACATCTCTATATATCTCTGTTAGAGGAAACACCTCTAATATAAGCCCAGTGTTTATTTCAGAATAATTTACAATCCCATTATTCAACATGAAAAACAATGCAAAAGTATTAGTAGTAGGATTCCTACTAGCAATCAAACTATTATCAATATTGCTAACATCCACCCTATCAGTACTATTAGTGTGAATTCTAGCGGTACCTGAAAAAATCTCAAAATGATTTGTTCTATGAGATGCTGCATTTGGCGATAACACACTTAATAAAACACCATCCCTGCCTACAGCATAGGACAATGATGTTATGTCATTACTGATTGTTAATCTGTCCATTCCACTAGCACCCATTATAATTGAGCTACCAGTTTGATTCCTAATATTACTAATATTCCAACTATCATCATTATTGGTCAGCTCAAAGCCCTCAATATTAGAGTACAAATCCTGATTGATATCATTATTAGTTAAGCCAATGTTATAATTTCTAAAAGATACAATATCATCCCCTGCTCTTCCATCAATTGCTATCCTAGGATTAAATGGATTGAGCACAAATATATCATTATTACTACCACCTACAACCTCTTCTACACTACTAAATATATCTCTCTGCCCTGTGGCCTTTTCCACATAGCCTCCATCTTCTGCGCTTAAAGCTCCTAAATTGAATATTAAAGCTACGTCACTTGTGGAATAATTTAGAATATCTCTACCAGATAAAGATCCAACAAAAGTATAATTATGAAACCCTATATTAGCAGCTAGCACACTTATATTAAATGTATTACCTGAGGAAGCTCCCATTATAACGTCAAAATTATAAGCCCTTAACCCAAAAACATTAACAATATTATGATTAATATTTATAACAACAGAAGGTCTAATTTCTCTGCTCATATCAAGGGTATCTCGCCCTGTACCAGCATACAAATTATTAAGTCTAGTATCAGAATAAATCACTGTATTATTAAAATTACCTAATCTTAATGTTTGGAAGTTAACAAATCTGCTCTCTATTTCTATCAGAGAAAAAGGGGCTTCATTATCATAGTTAAGATGAATAACATTACCGGCATTAATTAACTGATTTTCCTGCAAAGTAATATTAGCATTAGAATCCACAATTGACCCGGCGCCATCAAAAAACAACTGCGCATTAGACATCCAGCCTTTATTAATAGCTGTAAAAATATCATTTCTATTGGTACCTATAAAAACTTCAATATTACTAATAAAATCCTCGGCAACAACATTCTGACCTCTCATTTTATATATACGACCGGCACTAAGATTATACTCTAAATGCATACCTCTTTCTATGCCTTGATAACTGATTGTATCAATACCAGCGTAACCATCATAGCTTATGCCAACATTCTGCACTCCATTAATATTAAAAACATCATCAGCAGCAGAAGCTATAATAAGTGAAATATTAACAAAAGTATCTACTCCTGTTCCTTTAATTATCTCACCAGTTGCAGTAGCAAAGCCGCCACTTAAAATAGCCTGTTCAATATTAATTATTAACCCAGTAGAGCCAATTGTTCTAGTATAATCTAATGTATTTAAACCACCTAACCCATCTAAAACATAAGAATCCTGGTAATTTAATATAAATCTATCATTAGCTTGTGAGGCCATTATAGTCTCTATAAAATATAATTTATCAATTCCTCCAGCTTTTCTAATAGTAATATAGCGATCCCTGGTCACGTTAGTATAATCTATTTCTATACCCATACCATTGCTCTCTCCAGAGTATCTTTCATAAGTAACTAAATCACTGTCATTTCCTGTATCATCACTATTACCCTTATACGTAATACTCCCCACGGAATTAGCATAAAAAATATCACTGTTTGCGGTGCCTATTATCACTTCTATATTACGCAAAATATCAACAATATTAGCAACAGTAGCAGAAAAAGTAACAGCGTTATAAATTAGATTAGACACCATCCTACTATAATCGGCGGTATCTATACCTTCACCTGCATTGAAAGTAAAATTATATGTCTTATTTATACTAGCAATATAATAATCATTGAAATTTGAACCATTGATTATCTCAAACACATCGCTCAAGTTAGAACTACCAACAGCATTTACATTTAATGATACATATATATTTTGCGAAAGATCATAATCCACAATATTAAGAGGATTAGCAATTAAAGTCACAGAAGTTACGTACCCCCCAAGAATGCCGTCCATATTAATTAGCGAGGCTCTTGTTAAATTAATTGTATCTATACCTCTACCACTATGTATGATGAAGTTACTAAAGCCTGCTGTATTTACTATTGTGATTGTATTATTGGTATCAACGGATATTCCACTGTCTTCTTCCAAGTAAATTTCATTAAATTTTGTAAAAGTTGAAACACTATTGTCAGGTTGGGCAAAGATATTTCTAGCACTGTTTCTAGCAATAATATCTCCATTTTCAAAAGATAGTGAAATATCACTAACAAACGTATATAATCCGGTTGTAGGATTTACGTAATCGATATGATCAAACCTTAGTATATCGCGTCCTTCCTCACTAAAGCCTGGAGCAGGCGCACCATTATCATTAAGTGACCTCTTAGCATCTACAGTGTCACTGCCAAAATCATATATGTAGGTATCATTGCCTGAACCTAAATATACCTTCTCGTTTGCAACACCAGACATGAAGACATCATCCCCAGATAAAGTATTATATGTGTGATTAGTTCTACCACCTTCCACAAAATCACTAAGTTCACTAGTAGTAACAAGTAAAGGATCAAATAAAGTTGAATAGGTAAATATGTTGAATGAAGAAAAATTAAGTACATCACCCTCGCCATTGACAGGACGGAAATCTAGCCCCAAACTTGATTGCCCCTGAACTAAGCTTTCAAATCTAACATTATATCCCTCTATATTAACTGTTATATCAGCAGTTAGGCTCTCAATGCCAATTGGGTTACCGTTGCCATCTAAAGCTCCAGCATATTTGTAAACAAACTCTAGAACTATTTTAGCTGATTGATTTCTTGGTGTTATTAAATATATACCATTTCCAGCAGGTTGTACAACGGAATCTCTAGTACTAATAAAAGTTATATTATTTGGTACATTTTGCAAAACAACTGATTGTAAAATAGTATCTGGTGCATTAATTGAAACTTCAACTCCCCTTCTAATTGAATCACCATTGTAAGCTGTGTAATATATGGATTGTGCCATATCTTTGTAATTTATATGCTCAGGAATGTACATATACATGGCATTTTCATCACCCATAAGGCTTCCCCCGCCAGCAGAAGCAAAAGCATCTAAATCTTTACCTCTTTCACCTGTTTGAACATCAATCTCTGTCCCATAAATGGATGTAAAAATGGGATTAGCTCTCCTTACCGGAATGGGCTGGGTAAAATCTTCTTCTTCATTATAAACAGTTCTATTATTATATGTGTACTGAACCAATACATCATACTTGAAGGGACTATCAGGATGCAAACTCATAGTAATGAATGGATTAAGTGCAGTATTTTCAAGTAAGACAAGATGTTGCTCAGGAACCTCAATATCGCCAACAAGCTTCAAATTTATTGAATCTTTATATAGATCTGATCTACCAGTGGCAAGCTTAGTGTCATAGGCAACCAAACTATCTGGAGTAGATTTTATTCTGTTTATGATAACGACATCAGGATTATCGGAATGAGTGGTAGCACGAGTAGTTTGTAGGAAATCTTCATAGGTATAGTTTTCTTTTATGATATCCAGTATGATAGGCAACTGATTCTGCATCAACATAACGGCGTAGTTGGCAACGGTGACGCTGCCTCCACTTAAGGTGGTAATAACCAAATCACCATTAACTATCTGTTTGTTGAGCTTAGAGATATCGAAATTAAATACGATCTTATCACTAGGATGAGAGTATACAACAGTTTTTCGATCTTTAGGATCATTAATTTGGATAGAATTTTTATCGTAAACAACACCATTATATAGCATCAATACCCCCAAGATATGCAACAAAGTAGTGGGTTATAAAACCCAAGCATTAAAAAATTAGTTATTTAAATAACGTTTCAGAAAACTATGGAATGAAACGCTTTCTCTGTTTAGTTTTATTATTTTTTATTATTATTTGTTTAGCTTTATTATTATGCGTCTATCTTTATTATTTTTTATTATTTAATAGATATGATTATACTTAGTTAAAATCATTGTTATAACTATTTATAAAGATTTTGATACTTTATTGCTCAATATTAACATTAAATGTTATATCTAGTATAATTAAATGAGAGAAATTCTATCATAATTCTATTTGAATTTGTCAAACTTTTATTTTAAGCTCATTCTAACAAGCATATCTTTTCTATCTATATCACAAAACTTATATCTTTTTCTAAAACATTAACTCCATTTACTTAGTTCTCATAATCCAAATGTTTCTTTAAGTATATTTTTGAAAATATACTTCTATACTTACTATATACACATATTTAATCTCATTTTGACTTAGTATTTATAAGATGAGCTATCGCTATACTTGCTAATTTCCTAAAAAGCATGATTTTTATACCTTAAATATAACTTTTATATGCCTATATACCAATCATTAATAGAAAAAAGAGAGGAAAACTTACCTCTTAGAAGTACAGATGTCTCGAAAAATATTAACTTAACAAAAAAACATAATTAAAATATAAGCTGTATCAAGTGTAATAAAAAAATTCATATGCCACTAATCCTACTGATATCTCTGTAAAAATAAGCTCCGCTAGATATAAATCCAATCTTTTAATTAAATAATCTAATATTATCACTATGTTAATCTTGAATTCTATCAAACAAAACTAACAAATCATAGTTAAATTAAGAAACCTTATACCTGATTTTTTATAGATTAGAAGCACTTAACTAAAATATTTATTTATTAACACCTATAGCGCTATCATCTATATATTGTATTTTTAAAAAAAAGAAACTTTTTTTATATAAAAATAAACCCTTTGCTCGAAAGTACAAAAATACTTAGGTTTTTTTAATATTTATTAAAAGGCAGTTTAAAATGGCAAAAACAACTAAAATAATATCCCACTATTTCTCGTTGTTTTTTTCTATTTTATTTAAATGAGACTCTTTTATATCACATGATTTCTTTGTATAATAACTTTAAATACCTATATCATAACAATAATTAATCTTGCATATATTACATGTAGCAATATGACAAATAATATATAGAACAACACAAAATACTTGTATTTTAACTTGAAATTTAAAACTATCAACCATCCCCTACATAACTCTACTAAGTATAAAGTTATGGCGGGAGTGACGGGTCTCGAACCCGCGACCTCTTGCGTGACAGGCAAGCATTCTAGCCACTGAACTACACCCCCTTTATAATTTAGAAAATCAATCACGATATGCATCTATGGTGGGCGGTGAGAGACTCGAACTCCCGACAATCTCGGTGTAAACGAGGAGCTCTACCAACTGAGCTAACCGCCCCCTACCAAGGTATCCTAACCTAAGTTGGGATACCTATAACCAGAAAAACTAAACTTACTTATTTTGTATTAACCGCGTCTTTTAAACCCTTTCCAGCTTTGAATTTTGGTAACTTAGAAGCAGGAATTTTTATAGCCACACCAGTTCTAGGATTACGTCCTTCTCCAGCTTTTCTATGAGATACAGCAAAAGTACCAAAACCAACTAAACGTACTTCATCTCCCTTCCCTAAAGCAACCTCTACAGCTTTTACCAAAGCATTTAATGCTTTTTCGGAATCAGTTTTTGTTAATCCCGAACGACTAGCCATGTCGGCTACTAATTCTGTTTTATTCATGATAAAATCCTCTATTTCTTTATACATTTTCAGTCTTCAACAGGCATGAACGCCACATTCACTTACTATAATATTTATATTTATCCACTTAGTCAAGTATTTTTTAAGGTTTTTCCATTTTTTTAGCTATTGTGTGAAATATTTTCTCCATTAAAATCTACAATAGCAACATTTAGTACTTCTTTAAACGATGCCACTTTGATTACATTCAAGCTTTTTAAAGCTACAGCAGGCATATCTACCAGATCTTTCTCATTTTCCTGTGGTATTATTACATTTTGTATACCCATACGTAGTGCCGCCAACAATTTCTCTCTTAATCCCCCTATTGGCAATACCCTACCCCTTAAAGTTATCTCTCCAGTCATCGCTACATCTTTTCTAACTTTTTTACCAGTAATCGCTGAATACATCGACGTTACCATCGCAATTCCCGCTGAAGGTCCATCCTTAGGTGTTGCTCCCTCAGGAACATGTATATGCAATATATTTTCTTTGAAAAATGACGGATTAATACCTAAAGAATGTGCATTGGATTGTAATAAAGAATATGCCGCTTTTACAGATTCTTGCATTACCTCACCTAACTTCCCTGTGATTTTTAGCTCTCCCTTACCATTTAATCTCAGTGCTTCTATATAAAGTATATCCCCTCCTACTCTTGTCCATGCTAACCCTGTTGTTACTCCTACCTTATCTGTCTCTTCTAATTGATGATCTTTATATTTTGCAATCCCAGCGTATTGTACTAGATTCTCTGTAGTTATATTTGCTGATTTGATTTTATTTAAAACTATCTCTTTAGTAACTTTTCTTGCTACCGTTGCTATCACCTCTTCTAGTTTCCTTACCCCTGATTCTCTTGTATAGTGCCTAATCATATTCAATATAGCATCATCAGTAATAGACATTTCATGATCTTCCATTGCAGTTTCAGTCTTTTTTTTCTGAACTAAATGTCTTTTAGCTATCTCTAATTTTTCCTCTTCTGAATAACCATTCAATTCTATGATTTCCATTCTATCAATTAATGCTTCTTGCATATTTAAAGAATTAGCCGTTGTTATAAACATAACATTAGAAAGATCATAGCCAACCTCTATATAGTGATCAACAAAAGTGCTATTTTGCTCTTTATCTAATACCTCTAGTAATGCTGATGAAGGATCACCTCTAAAATCTGAACTCATCTTATCTATTTCATCTAGCAAAATTAACGGATTGCTCACTTTTGCCTTACGCATACCTTGAATGATCTTTCCAGGCATAGCTCCTATATAAGTTCTTCTATGCCCTCTGATCTCAGATTCATCTTTCACTCCACCTAAAGATATCCTTACAAACTCCCTACCAGAAGCTTTAGCAATAGATTTAGCTAAAGAAGTTTTACCAACTCCAGGAGGTCCAACCAAACACAATATCGGTGCTTTGATTTTTGTTGATTTCTTAAGTATAGCCAAATATTCAAGAATCCTTTCCTTTACTTTATTAAGCGCATAATGTTCCTCTTGTAGGTAAAACTCAGACTTCTCTAAGTCTATTTTACCTCCACTTTTAACCTCCCATGGTAAATTAAGAATCCAATCAATATAGTTCCTAAGCACTGTAGCCTCTGCTGATATCGGATTCATTGTTGCTAGTTTTTTGATCTCAGGCTCTATTTTTTCTCTTGTCTCCTTACTTAGTTTAAGCTTTTTTGCCTGCAACAAAAGATCTTTAACCTCATCTTTAATATCTTCTCCATTATTAAGCTCTTTTTGTATGGCTTTAACTTGTTCATTAAGATAATAATCTTTCTGATTTTTTTCCATCTGCTTTTTAACACGATCTCGTATTTTCTTCTCTACATTAATCAGATCAAGCTCTACCTCTAAAATAGAATTTAAATATCCAACCCTTTCAAGCAAATTATTCATTTCTAAAACATGTTGCTTTTCCTCTTCTTTCACCGGAATATGAGATACTATTAAATACACTATCTCATCTATATTATCTATTTTTTTTATGGAAGTAAGTAAACTTTGTGTGATTTTTTTTGCAACATTAGTATAATTAGTAAGATTAAAAAGAATATCTTCTCTTATTTCTGTTAAATACTTACTATCATATTTTTTAGTATCTTCCATTACAGTATAATTTGCCTCAAAATAATTCTTATCAGCACTGAAACTTTCTACCTGAATCCTTGATATTCCCCTGATTGTAACCTTAACACTACCATCAGGCATTTTCACTATTTGCAATATTTCCGCCAACACACCTATTTTATAAATATCTTTTTGCTTGACATCTTCTGTTAAAGAATCCTTTTGCGATACAATAAGTATATGATTAGATGCCTTGATAGCCTCATTTATAGCATTTAAAGATTTATCTCTTCCTATAAATAGTGATACTATCATATAAGGAAAAACAACCATATCTTTTATAGATATTAAAGGTAACGTTTTATATATTTCTTGGGTACTCATGTTTATTCCTTAATTTTACAAATATCTGCTACTCATAAATATATATAGGTGCCTTTTGTTTATTAGCTACCTCTTCATCTATAAGAACCTCTACCACTTTTCCCTTCAAAGAGGGAACTTCAAACATAGTGTCTCCTAAAATTTCCTCTAAATAACTTCTTAATCCACGTGCACCCAATGCTTTATCGTAAACATTTTGCGCTATTGCCCTAAAAGCATCATCTGTAAATGTTAACTTAACCCCATCTAAATCAAATAATTTTTGATACTGCAACGATATGGCATCCTTAGGTTCTTTCAAAATTTTATAAATAGTATCAATATCCATTTTATCTAAACTAACCCTAAGAGCTAACCTGCCTACAAATTCCTGAATTAATCCATATTTGAATAAATCTTCCTCACTTACATGCTTAAGCATATCAACCTTATGATCATCTGGCTGTGTAATAGTAGCATTGAATCCAACAGAACCTTTTGCAATTCTTTGTGCTACTATCTTATCTAATCCAGAAAAAGCCCCCCCACAAATAAAAAGAATATTAGAGGTATCAACAGCCACATACTCCTGTGAGGGATGCTTCCTTCCAGCTTGAGGCGCAACATACGCCACCGTACCTTCTATTATCTTTAACAAAGCTTGCTGCACTCCCTCACCACTAACATCTCTTGTAATTGACATACTATCGCTTTTTCTTGTGATCTTATCAATCTCATCAATATACACTATACCGCATTGCGCCTTCTTTACGTCGTAATCAGCAGACTGCAATAATCTTAAAAGCACCGTCTCCACATCCTCTCCAACATAACCTGCCTCTGTCAAAGAAGTTGCATCAGCAATTGCAAATGGCACATCTATTATCTTAGCCAAAGTTTGTGCAAAAAGCGTTTTACCTACCCCAGTTGGACCAATCATCAAAATATTTGTCTTGTTAATCTCAACATCTTTAAATTTACTATCAGACGTCTTAGCATACGCCACTCGCTTGTAATGATTATAAACAGCAACTGATAATGCCTTTTTTACCTTATCTTGTCCTATAACATACAAATTAAGCTGCTCATATATACTTTTAGGTGAAATTTTTTTAAGAGAATCCAAAAGTTTTTTATTCTCTCTCTTAGGCTTATCAGTATCAATACTATCTTGCTCCTCAATTAAAGAAAAACAGATATCAACACAACTGGCACAAATATTGCCATGTGTTCCATGTACTATCTTCTCTACCTGCTCCTGATTTTTACCACAAAATGAGCATGCTATTTCTTTTATATCTTTAGTATCTGTTGTGCTTTCCATGTGCTTATTTTCTTTGATTGATTATTTCATCAACAAGACCAAAATCCTTTGCTTGTGATGCATTCATAAAATTATCTCTTTCTAGTGCTTCTCTTATCTTATCTACACTTTGCCCTGTATGCTTAGCATATAACTCATTAATTAAGGATTTTAAATATAAAATCTCCTTAGCCTGAATCTCAATATCTGTCGCCTGCCCCCTAGCTCCCCCAGAAGGTTGATGCACCATCACTCTACCATTTGGCAATATAAAACGTTTGCCCTTCGCTCCTCCCATCAGTAAAAATGATCCCATAGAAGCTGCTTGCCCTATACATATGGTAGAAACATCACATTTTATATAATTCATAGTATCATAAATAGCTAACCCAGAAGTTATTATCCCTCCTGGAGAATTTATATATAAACTTATATCTTTTTTTGAATCCTCAGACTCTAAAAATAATAACTGCGCACAAACAACCGAAGACAATTGATCGTCTATAGGTGAAGTTATAAATACTATTCGCTCCTTTAAAAGGCGAGAATAAATATCAAAAGCCCTCTCAGTACGACCATTATTCTCAATAACAATTGGTACCATATGGTTTAAGTACTCACTACTGTCTTTTATCATAAAGCTATTTCCCTAAATTTCCAGTATATTCCTCAAAAGTCATTTTCACCTCATTATAATTCACTTTAGATAAAATAAATAAAAGTATCTTATCCTCTAGAGCTCTATTTTGCAAGGTCTTCATAGCATCCTTATTGTTTTTATAATGACTTAAAAGCTTTGATGGATCTTGCGAATACATCTTAGCCTCCCTATCAATAACACTATAAATATCCTTATCCTCAACAACTATCGAATTCTTACTGCCTATACTACTCAGTAATAATGCTAGTTTTATTCTCTTTTTTGCTGTTTGCTCATGCTCTATCTTTACTTCTGCTTCTGGTCTTCTATAGGATTTTATATCTTCCTGATTATGACCATGTTCCACAAAATCTTCCTTGCTTTCATGTGATTTCATATGATCCTTAAAGTGCAGAAACTCTTCCCACAAGGCATTTTTTTCTGCCTCTAGCAAGCTTACAGGAAGTTCAAAATCTTCGACCTCATACAACTTATCTATGAGTTGTTTTTTTAGTGAATTATTCTCAATTGCACCCAATTGCTCTTGATATTTGGCTCTAATATCTTCTTTAAGCAGTGCTAAATTATCAAAACCACCCTTCTTAGCTAACTCATCTCCTATAGGATGCTTAACAACTTGCTGGATTTTTTTAATAACTACTTCAAATATAGTATCTTTACCAGCTAAATGCTTAGCATGATAATCCTTAGGGAAAGGAACTTTTACATCAATTTTTTCACCGACTTCTTTGCCAACTAATTGTTCCTCAAATCCTGGAATAAACATATTTGAACCTATCTCTAGTGGGAAATCTTTTCCGCTTCCTCCATCAAAAAGAACTCCATCAATTTTACCTGTAAAATCAATCAAAGCAACGTCACCATTTCTAACAGCACGGATCTCAGCAATATCTTCAAAAGATTTATAATAGTTAGCCATTTTATCCAAAGATTCCTCAAGATCTTTATCTTCTATGTCTATGGATTTTTTATTTAACACTATGGATGAATATTTTATATCTTTAATTTCTGGAAATAATTCCACTTCCACAGATACTGTTAATCCTCCATCAACACTGAATTCATTAACTTGTACTTTCGGTGAAGAAACTGGCATTAAATTTTCATCTTTATAAAGCTTTCTAATTCCCATATCTGTTGCTTCTTCCAGCACTTCTTGCATTACTGTATTTCCGTACTTAGATTCAATCCTATCTAGAGGAACTTTACCTACTCTAAATCCATCCATACTAACTTTCTTAGATAGTGCCTCTAATTTCGTTTTTCTTATATTTTCTAAATCATTTTTAGCAAAACGAATCTCGTAAATCACCCTAAGACCTTCTTTAGTTAATTGTTTGATTTCCATAATTAATCCCTAAATACATTGTATAAATTCTTCCATTAATATTCTAGAATTGTTAGCAACAACTCTAAACCATAAAATGTTCTTTACTAAATATAGTAGCATTATCTATATATTTCAATAGCAAACATATGCATTAATTAATTTAATATTACAAATATTATCGTATATATTTAATTTATACACGCCTTTCTTATTATACTGTAAGCCTCTGCAAAAAAATCAGTATTAGTTCGAACATCAACATGATATGCTCTTGCAACCATTGTTATGGCATATTTAACTTTTTGTATATTATCAACATGTTTAATCATTTCGTCATCTATTGATATAACAAAATTATAAAAATTACCAGCTCCTTTATGAAAATAATCAATCTTTACGCCAATAGATTGTATTGCAGAAACAATTTCTCCTATGAAATCTCTGTTAGTATCTTCTAATGCAGAGGCAAAAGCATGCATATTATCAAACCCATCAGATATTATTACAAAACCTAAATTATAAGTAGCATGTTTTATCTGGTATGCTGATTCTTTTAATTTTACATTTTGTAGTTCAGTTAGAAAAACTAATGTTTTATGTGCCATGAATATATCAATAAAACTCCTTGATATATCCATTTGTGACAAATGTAGATCTCCATAGGAAAAATCCTCCTCAAATACCCTATAGGTAAAACTATTAGCTGGTAATGATATGGAATACCATTTATTATCCAACATGTTTATTGCTCTAATATCAATGTTTTTTACATCTTCAGAAATTATAAATTCCTTTAAACTGTTATGGGTTGTAAACATTCAATATCCTCATTTAAACACTGTTAATCAACTTATTATCAACTAAATACGATTTTATATTGTTTAAAGTTGTTATGGCTATATTACTAAGTGCTTCCTCTGTAAAAAAGGCTTGATGCGATGTAACAAGCACATTATTAAAGCTTAAAAGACGTGATAATACATCATCCTCTATCATTGAATCTAATGATTTATCTTCGAAAAAATATTTTTCTTCTTCCTCATACACATCTAAAGCTACTGCTCCTATTTTTTTTGATTTTATAGACAAAATTAAATCTTTTGTATTTATCAAAGCCCCCCTACTTGTATTAATTATATAAACTCCCTCTTTCATTTTTTGTATGGACTCATCATTTATCAAATAGTGTGTTTGTGGAGTAAGTGGACAATGTAGAGCAATAATATTGCTATTTTTATATAATTCATCCAAGGTACAATAAATAAATTTAAGTTCATTTGCTGCTTCTTTATTTTCAAAAGGATCATATGCTAAAACATTCATACCAAAACCTTTTGCTATTTTGATGAAAATTTGTCCGATTTTACCCGTTCCTATAACTCCTATGGTTTTAGAGTGTAAATCAAAACCCAGTAGTCCATTAATATCAAAGTTTAAATCTCTAGTTCTATTATATGCTCTATGTGTTTTACGATTAATTGTTAAAAGTAAAGCAAAAGCATGCTCTGCCACTGCATATGGTGAATAAGCAGGCACTCTTACAACAGGCATCCCAAGTTCTTTAGCAGCAATCAAATCTACAGCATTAAATCCTGCACATCTTAAAGCTATTAATTTCACACCAATATTTTTTAAAATGTTAATAATATTTCTATTTAACTTATCATTAACAAATAAACATACTACATCACTCCCTTTTGCTAAATTAGCATTATCTTCTGATATATTAAAATCATAAAACTTCATTTTAAAATTAAAATCCGCATTGGTTTCCGTAAAAATTTTATGAATATAAGGTTTTGCACTAAAAAAACATATACTATACATCTCATCACCTTAGGTTATATAACTTGCTGTTATGATATCGTGTTATAGGCAAACATGATGCATTTTATAATTTGTATTATTTATAAATTTAGTTTATCATGTCGTTGTGATTATAATGCATTTTTACAGTGCTGTCACATTATGTTTTTTTGGTTGTTGCTTTTGGATAAATAATTATTATGAAAATAGTAAAACAGGTGATTGTTGCAATTTCTCTCTCGCTTCTCGTGGAGTGGAGTCTATCAGTAAACGCTTTTGCTGCTGAGGAAATAAATACTTCTACTGAAACCATAGCTGAAGAAAAAGGTTTTTGGCGTTCCATATTTTCCTTTGGCAATTCTTCTAAGCCAACAGAAACAACAGAAGAAAAAATTATAGATTCAGCAGTTGAGGACTCTATAGAAGATACTGAAGAGAAAAAAGAAGAAATTAGTGATCAGATATCAATAAATAAAAAAGCTAGTTTCAAATATCGAATAAAGCTTTCAAATCTGATTCTTTTCGAGAGCAAACTTGAAGTGATCGGCTCTTTAAATAAGGATGTTGAGTTTGTTATGCCTATATCCGAAGAAGATCAAGAATTATATGTTGAAGAGTATTTTGATCGTGAAGATCCTATAATGATGTCTCACATAGATATTAAACAAAGTGTAGATGAGTATTATGCAGCTTTTTTTAGCGGATTTACTACTATAGCTCGCCTTAAACTAATCCATTCAGACATTTATTTTAGTGAAATAAAAGGTTTTGCAGCTTATATTGGATCTAATTTAGTTATAATGAAAAAATTCTACGAACCTACTATCGGTAGTTATGTCTATGACATCTTGTTTCTTAATGGTAATACAACTGCAAAAGACATCTATTGGTACAGGAATATTAGTGAAGCTGTTTTAATGGAAAATATTCTTAAAGAATTGAAAATTACAGATATAAATAGCTACTCTAACTTAATTACCCATAGTAATATTAATCCATCTCGTATACTAAGAAAAAAAATCGAGGCTAATTATACTAAGTCTGCTGAAGCTCCTTCTGGTAATTTAAGTCCAGAATTGCAAAATAAAATTGCCACTATGGATAGCTCTCAGGGTGAAAATAGCACGGAGACCAATGTTGATCTATTAGAAATCACAGATCAAGACATGTTTGAAATCCAAAAAGAATTTCTAGCATTTAGAGTAAATGCAGTTGTTGGTCTATGGGAAAATATTGAAACTGGTGAGATTATTGAAATTAGAACACTTGGTAGTGCAAAAAAATCTAAAAACACTGCCCCAACTTATGTAGGTTATTCAGTCGAATTACCTATGACCTTAGGAAATCAAATTGTAGAGCCTGCTGAACAGATTGTAGAAAGTGAAACTGATCCAACCTCTGAGCCTGAGAAGGAAGAAGCATTTGTTAATTATTTGCATCGTTCTCTTAGAAAAGATAACAAAAAAATTAATAAGTATCTAACCTGGATTAAGGAAGATTTAAAATTTCAGTTTTCAACTAATGAATTTTCTGGTATTTATCTTGATGAAGAAAAAATGGTTAATACTGCGAAGTTTTACTTTCATCCTGCAAAGGGCTTAATTTCTATCATATTACCCAATAAGCAGTACGTATATCTAAGACCCATTGTACCAGATTTGTTATTAGAAATAGAAGAATCTTTCTATAATGATGTTAAGCTCTCCGTTGGTAATGTGGATCAAAATAATATAAAAAGATATAGTAGTGAGCTTTCTTCAACTAAGGGAGTAACTTCATATATTGCATATGCTGCTAGTAGTACGGTTGCAATTTTTGTCTTGTTATTACTTGTCTTATAGAGTAGTAAATGTCTAAATTAGTAGTTTCAAATGGAGCTTTTTCTTCTTTGTTAATGTCTTCTGTACTTAATGATAGACAAGACAAAAATGATGATATCTACTATTTAGGTTACTTTAAAACACTAGATAAAACTAAATATTCTGAAATCCTTAGCTTTACTAGTCTTTTAATTCCATATAAAAAAAACTATCATCTAATTAATTATACAGTTATGGGGAATTTGGATTTTACAACTATACGGGATGATTTACATGAAAAAAATATAAGTGAAATATATCTACCTATAAATTCTTCTACAGTGAAGATGTACAAGGCTTTAAAAAAGGTTTTTATTAATGCAAATTTTGTACTATATGAAGAAGGATTAATGTCTTACGTAAAACCAATATTAAGCTCTTCTGTTAGAAAATTAGTGAAAAAATATCCTAGTTATTATAATTTTTATACTGAAAATATGAAAAGTTTTATGAAAAAATATTGTGGCAATAATTTGCACGCAATTTCTAGAGATAAAATTTTAGAAAATATCTCAATAGTTAACAAAAATATGATATTAAATCTGCCAGAAATCAACCCTGACAATAATTATGCTCTAGTTTTACCTCAATATTATCATCAAAATGATCCTAAAAAAACTACCAAGCTAGTTGCTATGTATCGTAAAAATATAGATCTCTTAATTTGCAGTGGCTATAAAATAATATTCAAAGAACATCCTAAGGCTCAGATTTGCTATTCTGATCTGTTAAAGGAATTTTTTAATCCTAAAGATTTTATAATTTTTGATTCCATAGGAACATTACCTGTTGAACTTGTTGTAAGTAAATTGAATATTAAAATATTATTTTCAGTTTATTCTACTTCCTTATATACTTTACCATATTTATTTAGTGTGAAATCCCGAACATCGTATATGATGCTAAAAGAACGTATGGATATATTTTCAATATATCCATATTTAAGTGCGTTCATAACCCGTAAAATGATTTTTGATATATCAGACTTAGCAAGTAATAACTTATTTAAAAGAAAAAATATAATTTTGAATAGTTATTTAAAAATGATAAAATTTGTGAAGGATATTTTTTAATATATTGCACAGTCATGGAGGAATATTAAATGTCTTGCTTTAATCATCAGTACAAGAAAGCTGTAGTTATATCAGAAATAGGATGTAACCATATGGGTAATATGAATATAGCAAAAGAATTAATAAAAATGTCCAAGGATTCTGGCGCCAGTGTTGCCAAATTTCAAAAGAGATGTAATAAAGAATTATTAACTCCGGAGCAATATAATGCTCCTCATCCTAATCAGGCAAACTCCTATGGCTCCACTTATGGTGCTCATAGAGAGTTCTTAGAATTTAATCTTACTCAGCATAGGGAATTAAAAATATATGCTGAAAAAATTGGTATAGAATACTCTACTTCTGTTTGGGACGTTACTTCTGCTAAAGAAATCATAGAACTGAATCCATCTTTTATAAAAGTCCCCTCTCCTTGTAACTCTCACTTTGAAATGATGAAATTATTACGCGACGAATATAAAGGAGATATCCATATATCCTTTGGTATGACCTACAATAAAGAGCAAGAAGAAATTATTACGTTCTTTGAGGAAGCGGATGTTGCAAAATCTAGATTAATAGTATACGCGTGCACTTCAGGGTATCCAGTACCTTTTGAGGATATTTGTTTACTTGAAATTAATAACTTATATAGTCGCTATAAAGATAGAGTTAAAGATATAGGTTTTTCTGGTCACCATTTAGGTATAGCTGTTGATATGGCTGCCTATACTCTAGGTGCTTTTTATATAGAAAGACACTTTACAAAGGATAGAACTTGGAAAGGTACAGATCATGCGGCCTCCCTTGAAATGTCTGGATTGCAAAAATTATGTCGAGATTTAGATGCTCTATATAAAGCTCTTAATTTTAAAAAATCGGAAATTTTAGATATCGAACAAGTACAACGCGATAAACTAAAATACAGAAAAAAATAACTAACGTGGCTAGAAAAATAGCACTGATCCCAGCTAGGGGTGGATCAAAATCTATTCCTCTGAAAAATATTAAAGATTTCTGTGGTAAACCCTTAATATATTGGAATCTAAAAGCACTCCAGGAATCACTTGTAGATGAAATATACGTAGCCACTGACTATGCACAAATAAAAAATATTGTCTTGTCTTTTAACTTTTCAAAAGTATCCGTATATGACAGAGAAGAAAAAAATGCTACTGATATCTCCTCTACTGAGTCGGTTATGCTAGAATTTATAAAGAAAATGAATCTACCACAAGATAGTTTTTTATTTCTTGTACAAGCAACTTCGCCCTTTACCACATCGTTGCACTTCAATGAAGCGTGGGGAAAGCTTATTATGGAAAAATCTGATTCGTTATTAAGTGCGGTTATAAGTAAGCGTTTTTTTTGGAATAATTCTGGTGTCCCTATAAATTATGACTATAAAAATAGACCACGTAGACAAGATTTTACTGGCTTCTACATGGAAAATGGTGCTTTTTATATTAATAAAGTTGCTAATATTATCAATCATAATAATCGCCTGAGTGGAAAAATATCTATCTATGAAATGCCTGAACATACAGCTATCGAAATTGATGAAGAAATAGATTGGCTAATAGCTGAACAAATCATGCTCTGCACCAATAAGTAGTATTTATTGTGTAATTACTACTTTGTTTGTTGCTTAGTTAATTTAATTAAGATAGAATAGATCATCTATCTAGAGATATTAAAATCAATTTTAATTTTGAGTGTGAGCATGTTTAAAAAATTTTGTTGTCTGATCTTTTTATTTTCCTTTTTATCATCCTGTATTCCTGATAAAGCTAGTAATAAAAATAATCTTGATTATTATGATAATTTGATAAAAAATGTTGCTACCTTACCTATTGATTATAAAATTGCACAGATGCTCCTAGTTGGTTTTAGTGGTTATGAAGTTAATAAAGAAGTAACTGAATATATTAAAAAGTATAATATAGGCGGAATAATACTTTTTAGTAGGGCTTTACCTAAAGAAAGAGAAGCTAATATTAAAAACCCTGCACAGTTGAAAAAATTAGTCACCGACCTGCAAAATATTAGCGATATAAAATTATTTATTGCTGTTGATCAGGAAGGTGGAAAAGTAGCACGTCTTAACACAAAAAATGGATTTCATGAAAGCATATCAGCAGGAACATTGGGTAATGCTAATAATCTAACAGAAACATATGATGAAGCACTGAAAACCGCTACTCTATTAAATGAGTATGGAATAAATATTAATTTTGCTCCAGTTGTAGATGTTAATATTAATCTTAACAATCCTGTAATTGCTAAATATGAAAGATCTTTCTCTTCAAATGAAAAAGTTGTCATTCAACATGCAAAAGAAGTTGTGAAAGCTCATAGAGCTTTAGGAATTATAACTACATTAAAACATTTTCCAGGTCATGGTAGCTCAAAAACAGACTCTCACCTTGGTTTTGTTGATATAACAGATACCTATGTTGATAAAGAATTAACTCCTTATAGGGTATTAATCAAGGAAAATATGGCTGATGGCATACTTAGTGCTCACGTTATAAATAAAAAAATTGATCCTAAATACCCAGCATCATTATCAAAGCAATTCTTACACACAATACTACGTGAAGAGTTAAATTATAAAGGCTTAATCTTCAGTGATGATATGAAAATGTCAGCTATAGAAGATAATTGGACACTAGAACAAGCTCTTGTTCTATCCATAAACGCCGGAACCGATGTAGTTATATACGGTAATAACCTAGGACAATATAATAGTAATTTTGTTAAAGATGCTATCAGTATGATACGTAAAAATGTCGAAAACTCATCTATAAAGATCGAAAAAATTAATGAATCTTTTATAAGAATTATTGAAGCAAAAAAGAAATTATTACAGAAATAAATAATAAATTATTTATACAAAATATTGATTGTATAGTTACAATCAATATTTTGTAAATAAAACTATCTAGCAACATGGTGTAACTTGCATATCATAAAATACGTATTCTATTTTTTATTTCTTATTCTTGTTAATACTCCTAAGAATCCTCTTCAAGCTGATATTAACGTAATAAACTACTCCGCAAAAAGTTTTAATAATAAGGATCTTTATCAATTAAACCCTAATAAGCTTTCTGCTACTAATCCTTACTTGCATAATCATAATAATTTCAACTATCTCCTAACCTCAACAGGTATAGGTGTTACGTTTATGGCAGCAGGTATAGGTATTTTATATTCTCTACCTACCTCTGTAACCAATTGGGATTCAGACAATTCTAGCGATATTTTTTCTAAATGGTGGAATAATGTACGATCCGGTCCCGTATGGGACAAAGATGATTTTTATCTTAATTGGATTACTCACCCATATTGGGGTGCCATTTATTATATGCAAGGACGTAATGCCGGCTATAATAAAGCACAATCTTTCTTATTATCAGCATTTATATCAACATTTTTCTGGGAGTATGGGATAGAATCCATTGCTGAAATACCATCTAAACAAGATTTAATAATAACTCCAATTGTGGGATCTATTATAGGAGAGTTATTTTACATGGGATCTCAAAACATAAAAAGTAATAATAACAAATTACTTGGCTCAAAAATATTAGGATATACATTCCTTGTAGCAATGGATCCTTTATTTTTAATCATTGAACATACAGCACTACACAAATACACAATAGAGGATAATCCTCTAGAGGAGCAAAGCTCTATCTTAACTAGTCATTGGTCTTTGGATACAGATAGTATAAAGTTAAATATCAAAATACATATCTAAATAAGTCTAACCACAAATTAGCTCGATAACTTACTCCTTGAATATTTAGAGGGAAGCACAAAAGAAACCATCAAAATAAAGACCATTTACCCACCCCCCAAGTATCCTAACCTATCTTAGAAACAATACAACGTCTATTAACCTTATTTTTACTAATGGTACTAACTATACTGCCAGAAGTAGTGTATTGTATTCCATTTTTGCTCAATATATTTTCTTTAAATTTGTACTGTTTATCCCCTAGATAAACCCCTTGGTCATCAAAATAGTACACCATACCGTCTAACCACACTTTATTGGCAGATATAATATAAGTATTATTAGGAGAAGTAATTATATTTCCACGCAACTTATATGTACCATGCGGTGTATAAAAAATCATACCATCATCTATGCCTTCTTCTGTACGACATATTACATCGTTTGCAAAAATTAAAAAATCAGGATATTTAATTTTTTGAACATTCCTATAAGTATCTTGAAATCTATCAGTGTTTCTCTGATTTATATACTCTCTACCAGTATCCAATTGTGAGCTATTTAATTTTTTATATCTAGCATTAGCCTCTTTTTTAGGACGTGAACGATAGTAGTAAGGTTCAGAACCTTTTTGGTAAGCCGATATGCTAACACTTCCTGGTGGAGCTCTTACTTCACTTAAATAATCATAGTAATCTTCGTTTTGTAAAATATTATTTTTCTGGCGAATATATCTAACTGGAATACCTTTAACTGGTATTCCTGAGTCTTCTATATCTACCACACTTCCATTGTCATCATAAAATACATCATTACCTTCTATAATATTTGTCTCATTTTTGATGTAAGCTAGGTCATCATTATCGTCTAAATTACTTTTCTCATTTTTAATATAGGATGTATCCTCATTATATATCTTATTGTTTGTGCCCTCAGTAGTATCATAGGGCTCCTGTGGTTCTTGAATAACCACATTTTTTTTATCTCGCTTATATGAAGAATTAATAACACTTTGTGAATCTTCAAGAACATCAGACTGATCTGAATAATGACCATAATGTCTGATATAATTACCTCTTACATCAACTTCTTTTTCAGATGAAGATTTAATATTATTTGATAATATTCTATCATCATTGTCTTCATCCTTTACATAAGATAATTGGGAATTAGAAAATAGATCAGGATTATCGATAGAGTGCAAATTATCAATAGAAAGCACAATTAAAAAAGATATAAATAATAACCTATACAAAGCATGGTCTCCGATATTACTATAAAATAGAACAAAATCCGTATTGTGTAATAAGGAATCCTACATTAGAATTCAATAAAAAACAACAAAAATTAAAGATTATAGCTTGTTTACATAAGTTATCATCTTTAATTTACGTTTAGCATATACTTTATCAATAGTTTTCTTCTAGAATAGCTTCCCTAAGATCTTTAGTATTTTTTAATACACTTTTTAATGATAACCTTAAAACGTCATAAGATGTTATATCTGATGGATCTCCTTGGAAGGATTTATTTATCCAACAACTAAGTACATAAGAAGTATCATTTCTGTACATTACTCTTAAATCATTAACTTCAACAACATTAGTATGCATTGTTTTATCTGAAATTTCTATTCTATCCCTAATCTTAAGTTTTTTCGAGGATATGGTAACATTTTTCAAATCTGTCTCGTAGATAATCAATTTGCCTTCATAACGAGTAGCTACTGCACTTAAGGCATAATTCATACATGCACTGACATATCTATTTGCGGAAACAGTTTTTGTAGAAAAGTTATTCGCTATAAATTCTTTAATATTTATAACTTTAGTATAACTAGCAAATAACAAAAATCCCAATGCAATTATTCCTACAAATACACTTTTCCCTACAATCCCCATACCATAATCTCACTTTACCATTTAATAATAAAAAAATTAAATCAACAAACTAAAAGTAACTTCTTGATTGTCTTATGATAATCAAAAAAAATCAATACAATTTTTTAATTATTACACCTAAAGTGGTTTCACAAAATCCAGCAGAGTTTCACGCTAAAGTTTATTGTTTCACACTAAAGTTTAGCTGTTTCACGCCTATCTTTAACTGATATTTTGTAATATGCACTATATTAGCTCTGTGATTTTTAAATTATTTGATATATAATTCATCTTAGTTTATTAAGATTGGAGATACTTCAAATGCTACGTATCAAAGTAGTAATTACATTAGTTTTATTGGTTATGATAACTTCTTGCACACACCTTAATCCTGAAATTAATGTAAATAAGGAGGCTGTTATTAATGTCAAAACGTCTACTATTATTGATAAGGCTCTATCAAATGGGTTTACAATATATACGAAAAATACAGATAATAAAGATTATCTTGTCCTAAATTTAGAAGAAAGATCTGATATTTCTATGAAAATATACGCATCTTCACAATTTGTAAAAGCTAATGGAGTAATAATTACCATACTGATTGACAAAGATACAATTAATAATACTGAAGATAATTATAAAAGACCTATTAATGATGAAACTCTAGGTATAATTAAACAATCTTTATCGAGTTTACCATGCAATGATCAAAAAGATTTTCTTAAAAGTGGTTTTAAATGTCACGGCTACTACAATGTACAATACAAAATATACAATGATCCTTTTAATGGCATAAGAGAACTATTAGGAATAACAAAAAATCAACAACTTTTAATAAGCATAGTGCCATAATCAATCTAAAACAGATCGAATCTATAGGCTAAGTTTACTCCGATATAATGCGAGTTTTTCGAGTGTACTTTATCAGTTTTGTAAGCACTGTTATTATCACTATAACTTAATACTTGATCATACATGGCAATTCTATACTCAACTGATAAAATTGCACCTGATATTTCGTACCCAATTGCTGTAGCAAAAAAACTCATATTAGAAAAATCATTATTGGTAGTATATGCCAACTGAGTGTTTGTATTTTTTCTTGCTGAATGATTGATATAATATCTCCCATAAAGAGCAGAAAAAACAATATAAGAGTCCTCATTTAAATCAAAGCCATACCTGGCAACCAAATAGTAAGGGAAACTATGTGCGTTTTGCGTAACAAAATTAGCCACAACTACTGTTCCATTTTGCAAAGTAAAATTTTCTATGACATTTGAATTAAGTCGTATGTCATGATATCCTGCCCCTACTCCCATCTCGAATCGATTGGCCACAAGATAAGTTAAATCCACATTTGCTGCGCCTTTATTAATATTTTTTCCATCCACAAAACCAGCTAAAACACTAACAGATGGAGTAATACGAAACCCATTATCATCTGCGTAAACTTTCATACACAGACAACTAAAAAAAATTAATACCAATAATTTAAATTTCATACGCATACTCCTCATTTAGCATAATTACGTGATATTGAATTATAAGCAACGTCATAATTATATCAAATAAAATAGTTTGTAAGTTATTTTTCTTACCAATAATTATCACTTCACCTTATTTATATAGCTAGCTTTCGCTATTATTGCGTAAGAAAAGGACAAAGATTTATAATCTTTGTCCTTCAGAGATTAAGCAAAAAACAACTAGCCGAATTAGCTTCCTCTAACTATTGTGCATTTTTCTACAAAAAATCCTAGTACAGAATTATAGCTTTGATCAATAGAAACTACCTTAGTAATACCACCAGCTTTCTTAGCAGCCTCAATTGACATATCTCCCTTAGCTACAAATCCTAAAGTATTTGTAGCACAAGCCCTGCCAACTTTATTAACTATAGTCTCTTGCGTAACCGCAACAGGAGCAATAGTATCTTGATAAAATATAGCATGACCCATACCACTAGGTGCTTGCGCACAACCAACTAAACCTATAGCCATAACAAACAAAACTAATGCTTTTTTCATAATTATCTCACCAAATTAAAATCTAACTTTATACATTCATGCTCAGCATAACATAAATATCCTAACATATCATATTTAAAATTACTATGTAATTGTTATTTATCGTATAAATAGACTGCAATATTTTAAATATTTAAGCATGAAATTTATTATTTATTGTTATATTAATCATTGGCTTATATCTTTTATACCATTTATAACATTGATGTAGAAAAATTGTAATAATTTATATTAAACTATCACATGTATAATAAATATATTATTTCATAAAAATAGCAATATTGATTAAGTTTTGTATTCAAAAATACAATTTTTTATATAAAATATCAAAAATATTGATATTTTATTCACCATTATGTATTAATTAGTTGCAATTATTATATTAATGCATAGAATAAATTGATCGTAATAAAAAATAAAGGAAATAAAAATGGACAATAACAGTAAGAATATGATGATGGCATTATGGTCAGATAAAATAGCAGCGGAAGATAAGCCTGTATTATCTGGAATGCTTGATAAGGTTGATGAATCTAAAAAAGATATACTAAGCTCTCTTCCTTTGAAATCTCCAATGACAACTTTACTACTTTCTATTTTAGTAGGAAGTTTTGGAGTTGATAGATTTTACCTAGGAGAGATTGGATTGGGTATAACTAAATTATTCATAGGTTGGATAACATGTGGAATATGGTATATAATTGATATTTTCTTGTGTCATAAAAAAGCTAAAAAAATGAACCTTGAAAAAATAAGACTAACTATCCAGTCCCTATAATTAATTTACTCATTATAAGAATTATACTAGTCAGATGAATAGTTAATCCGACTAGTATAATCTAGTAATCATTATTAGGATAAGAACAGCAATAAATGGATAGCAATCAGAAATATATTTTGATATCATTATTAAAGGATAAAATATATCAAGAGCATCTAATGTTGATACTAAACTCTCTTGAGGTGGTAAATTTTAACAATTATAACGCATTAATCTCCTCAGAATTAAGAAATCCGCTAATAACCTTAACCCTTTCTGTTTCTTTTGGCGTATTTGGAGTTGATCGCTTCTACATAGGAGATGTTGGTTTAGGTATTAGTAAGATATTTTTTGGTTGGTTAACATTATTTATTTGGCCTGCTCTAGATATTTATTTTTGTTATAAAAAAACTAAAGAGAAAAATTTCAATACCATTCATACTCATCTTTACGGTAGACCTTATTTGATAAAATAATTTTATGATGAGTTTAACTTATAGGACTTTTATTTTATGCGCTTGTAATATTGTCATTAATTCATATGGTGGAGTCTTATCTGTAATTAGGTAGTTTATATCATAAAAATTGATCATTTTATATAGTCCCACAATACCAATTTTTGAAGAGTCAGCGAGCAAAATTACAAGTTTACTATTTTTAATCATCAACCTTTTAAGATACACTTCTTGTGCATTAGATTCTGTTATTCCATTTATAGAATTAACCCCGGTACAACTGATTAAAGCAATATCAGCAAAAAAATCTTTTACGCTTTTATTAGCAACCGCACCAACAAAAGTATTAGAAAATTTTTTATACTCACCTCCTGTAGAAATTAAATTAAAAGAAGAACTATTTATTCCAAAAATATGTACAGCATTTGTCATTATTGTAAGTTTCATAGAACTCAATGAAACTAAAGCTTGATAAACAGTTGTACTAGAATCAGCAAAGATATGATTACCATCTTTAATAAGGTGTGCTATTTTTTCTGCCATAATAAATTTTGCATCTAAATTCATTTCCACTCTGCTAGCAAATGATAAATCTAATCGTCCTTCTTGTTGTAAACTTATTGCTCCTCCATGAATTTTTCGTAAAATACCTTCATATTCAAGTTTTTCTAGATCTTTTCTAATAGTTTCTTTAGTAACCTTAAAATGATCACTCAACTCGTTAACAGAAACAGTCCTTTTTTTAGTGATTATTTCTACTATTTGCTTTAGTCTTTCTGCAATTGACATAATGATATCCTTACATTTTCATCATACTACAATATAATTCACAATTTAGTTTTATATTAATAGCATAAAAATATTAAAAAAGCCATTGCTACAATCCATAACTTACTTTTGTCATACTTATCTAATTAATCATAAATAAGCAGTTGTATTTGTAATTTTTTTTGTTAAACTAAAAGTAGTAATAATGCATAAATCACACTAATAAGTAATCATAATCTAACTAGATAGGTCTATCACTAATGCGAGGTTTTGACGTTTATAAACAGTTAGCTTCTATGAATTTATTCATGCTTGATCTGGATGGAACTTTTTATCTTGGTGATAATTTGATAGAAGGATCATTAGATTTCATTAAAAAATTACGCACTATCAATAAACAATTCATATTTGTAACTAATAATTCTTCAAAAACACCATTACAGTACGTGGAAAAACTGAGACATATGGGGCTAGAAATTGATAAAGATAGGGTAATAACATCTGGATCTGCAACAATAGATTACCTACACACATATTATAAAAACAAAAAAGTTTATTTGCTAGGAAATGATTCTTTGAAACAGCAGTTTATAGAAGAAGGGGTTGTACTATCAGAAACGACCCCTGATATTGTAGTGACTGCATATGATACAACACTTAATTATATTAAACTATGTCATGTTTGTGAATATATAAGGGATGGATTACCTTTTTTAAGTACACATGCAGATTTAAATTGTCCAACAGAAAATGGTTTTATTCCTGATTTAGGATCTTTCAATGCACTTATAGAGGCATCTACTGGAAGATCGCCTGATATAGTAATTGGCAAACCCAATCAACCTATTGTCAACTATGTATTGAAAAAATACAATCTTAAGAATACTGAAGTGGCAATGGTAGGAGATCGTCTTTATACTGATATATTGCTTGGTATAAAGAACGATATAGTATCTATCTTAGTTCTAAGTGGTGAAACAAAGGAAAGTGATATTTATAGTACTAAAATTCACCCAACAATAATAACAAATAGCTTATATACGCTTATGGAATTACTTTAGTATCAATAACAATAATCAGGAGAAAAATGATGAGTCAATTAAATAGGGTTGCTGGTCCAGTTTTACTTTGGGGGCTAGGGGTTGGATATGTAATATCAGGAGATTATTATGGTTGGAATTTTGGTCTTTTAAAGACTGGTTACTGGGGATTTTTAGCCGGATTAGGACTTATGTTTATTTTATATACATGTTTAGTAGGAACAATTGCTGAATTATCCTCAGCCATTCCGCATTCTGGAGGGCCATATGCTTTTTGTCGTATTACCCTTGGTAAGATTGGTGGTTATGTATGTGGTATTGGTGTACTGATGGAATATATTGTTGCACCAGCTGCGGTTGCAACATCTATTGGTGCTTACGTAAATGGTATAATACCTTCACTTCCTATTGTAATAACGGCTATTGGGGTATATATTATTTTCACAGGCATCCATATTATTGGTATAAATTTGTCTCTTAAAGTAGAATTAGCCTTTACTATAATAGCTACTATTATGTTATTAATATTTTTTGTTATAGGCATATATTATTTTAAATTTGAAAATCTCAATGAAATTGGTGGGGGTGAGTGGTTTCCTAATGGTTTTTCTGGGTTTTGGGCTGTTTTACCATTTGCAGCCTGGTTTTTTTTAGGTATAGAGGGATTACCAATGGCAGCGGAGGAATCAAAAAACCCAAGGAAGGATCTTCCTAAAGCTTTGAAAGCCTCTATAATAACTTTAGCTGTATTATCTATCTTAACATTAACTATAGCAACTGGATTTGGTGGTGCACAAAGTGTTGGTAGTGCTGATGCTCCCCTACCTGCTGCTGTAGCAAGTATAATGGGTAAATCGAGCATATTTTTTAGCATTATATCTGTTGTCGGATTAGCTGGATTATTTGCTTCTTTTCATGGCATAGTATTGTCATATTCTAGACAAACTTATGCATTATCAAGGGCTGGATTTCTACCTAAATTCTTGAGTATAATCAACTCCAATAAGACTCCTACATATGCGTTGATAGTGCCTGGTGTAATGGGCTGTATTTTAGTTTTTATTGGATCCTATAGTGGTGAAGCTATATCTATTTTAGTAGCTGTTTCTGTTTTTGGTGCTGCGGTATCCTACATTATGATGATGATTGCAGCTATTGTTTTAAGGGTAAAGCAACCAAATTTAGAACGTCATTATAGAGTTCCTGGTGGAATATTTACGTATAGCCTTGCATTAATTTTATCTATTATACTTTTATTCTCTGGTATGAATGACTACCCTATAGCTGTTTTAATATCTTTTTTAATTATAATGCTTTCGTTAATTTATTATTTTGTAATAGCTAAGAAAAATGTTAGTGATAACTTTGATGAAGAAATGAAAATAATACAAAATGATAAATAAGGGAGATCACAATGGCTTATGTAATTGGTATAGATCTTGGCACACAAAGTTTAAAAGCTATTTTAAGTTCTCCTGATGGAAAGATTGTTGCAGAAGCGTGCTGTGAACATTATCCTGATTTCCCCTTCCCAAACTGGGCTCAACAAGATCCAATAGCTTGGATTAATAGTTTAGAGAATGCTATTAATAAATTATTTAAAGATAGCAGAGTGAAAGCTGAAGATGTTGGGACTATTGGTTTTGCTAGCCAAGTAGATGGTATAGTTCTTACTAATTGTGAGGGTAATCCATTAATGGAGGCTATAATATGGCTAGATAGACGAGCTGAAAGAGAATGTGAGGATATAGCTATAAAAGAAAGCGGTGATAATATATTTAATATCACTGGATTAAACTTAGATTCCTCACATGTTGCTCCTAAAATGCTATGGCTAAAGAAGAATAGGAATGAACTTTTTGAGAAAGCTGATGGCATATTAGTGCCTGGTAGTTTCATAGTAAATTACTTAACTGGTGAAAAGGTTATAGATTATTCAAATGCTTCTTCAACTATGCTTTATGATGTAGGGAAGAAGGAATGGTCTAATCACATGGAGAAGGTAACGGGATTAAGTGTTGAAAAGATGGGTAGACTTATGTCTGCACAAAGCATTGTTAACACTTTAAAGCCTGCTATTGCTAGAAAGTTGGGATTATCTAGTAGTACAAAGGTTGTGGTTGGTTCAGGAGATGAGCATGGAGCATGTCTTGGAGCTGGATTAATTAGACCAGGATTAGTGTGCAATATAATGGGTACTGCAGAGCCTATAGCAGCTATTGCTAAAGAGGCTGTATTTGATAGGAAACATTTAGTAGAGACTCATGCGCATGCTGACCCAAGATGGTGGTTAATAGAGAATCCTGGTTTTGTTTCAGGAGGTAGTGTTAGATGGTATACGGATACAGTGTTACGTTCTAATTATGATGATGTTAATACGCTTGCACAAAAAAGTCAAATTGGATCAAAAGGTTTGATATTTTTACCTTGTTTAAGTGGATCAATGACTCCTATGTGGAATGGCAATGCTAGGGGGGTATTTTTTGGGATGACGATTAGCCATGGGATTGAAGATATGACACGTTCAGTACTTGAGGGGTGTGTTTTTGGATTTCGTGATAACATAGATAGATTTGATGAGATGGGTCTTAATTGCAGTGAAGTAAGGGTAGTTGGAGGAGGAAGCAAGAGTGATTTGTGGTGTCAAATGAAGGCTGATGCTACTGGTAAGATGTTACGCTTAACTAAAAATCCTGAAGGGACAGCGATTGGAGCAACGATGTTAGCACATATTGGAGAGGGGAATTTCAGCTCTTTTGAGGAGGCAAGTGATGTTCTGGTAGAATTCGGGCAAATTTTTGAACCTAAGGTTGGTAATAAGATAGAATATGATGATGCTTATAATAGGTATATGGAGACTTATCATACTTTAGATCCGTTATTTACAAAATTATATAAGAAGGGGGCTTAATGTCTACATTATCAATAAACAGTGCTATAAAAATAATAGATTTAAAGAAGCTAAAAAGTAAGATAAAAGAACTAGATAAAGATAGTGTATTGCGTGATATAGGGATGGAGAATGTGATGATAGAGCATGACGCAATTTTCAAGGTAAGTTCGCTTTTAACTCCCATAATGAAAGGTAGGAATTTAGCAATAATTTTTGATGAGACTATGATTAAAAATAAAGGTGTGTCATTAAAAGAAAAATTATGTGAGATATTAAATAAAGATTTCCAAGTAAAGGTTGTAAGGATTAGCAGTTGTGATGGTGGAGATGTTCATGCTGATGAGAAGACATTATTAGAGGCATATAATAATGTGAGAGGATGTGATGGTGTTGTTGCAGTGGGATCTGGTACAATTGCGGACATAGCAAAAGATGTTGTTTATCGACATGATTGTAGCATACCTTTAGTTATAGTACAAACAGCACTTAGTGTGAATGCATTTTCAGATGACGTGGCGGTTGTATTGAGGAATGGAGTTAAAAGGACTATATCTTCGGCATGGGCAAACACACTGATAATTGATTTAAATATTATTAAAGAGGCACCATTTTTTATGAATGTGGCAGGATTTGGGGATTTAATGGCAACGTGGAGTGCGCCTGTTGATTGGATGTTGTCAAACAAATTAGAAATGGATAGCACATATAATCAAATTGCGTATGATTTAATAAAAGATGGATCAAAGTATTTACTAGATAATTCTAGATTACTAAGCTGTAATGATTCAGAGTATTTAGGTAAATTATCAGAGGTATTAACTTTAAGTGGATTTGCCATGGGGTTGGTGGGAGTGTCCTCACCCTGTTCTGGGGCAGAACATATTGTCAGTCATCTTTTAGACATGGATTCACTATCTAAAAAGGGTAAAGTAGGCTCTCATGGAGAGCAGATAGGGGTAAGCAGTATACTAATGAGTATGGTGTGGGAATATTTTTTAAATAATTTTGATCCAAAAAGCGTAGATATTGATAGATGTTTTCCAGATTTTACAATTATGGAGGATAAAGTAAGGAGTGCTTTTAGAGGACTGGATAGAAATGGTAGAGCCTCGGAGGAGTGTTGGAATGATTATAATAAAAAGCTAAGCAAATGGCATATGAAAAGGGATAAATTAGAAGATTTTTTTGCTAATTGGCATAGCAATAGAGAAATGTTGCTAATGATGTGTGTATCGCCTGTAAAACTTGCGAACTCATTTAGGGGTGCTGGAGGGAAGAGTAGGTTTAAAGATTTAGAGGTAGGGATTTCAAAAGATAAAGTATTATGGGCATTAAATAATTGTCATTTATTTAGGAATCGTTTTACGATAGTAGATTTATTATTTTTTCTAGGAATATATAATGAACAATTTGTGGAGGAACTATTAAGCAGTGCTAACAAAATAGATGTTGGATATTAAGAATAACTAGGGAGTAAGAAGATGGATTTTATATTTATGTTAACAAATAAAGATAAGACAATAGAAGATGCAGAGAAGGTGTATAAGGAGTGTGTAAAAAGCAAGTTAAAGTATATAGGGTTTAAAGATATTGGGATTGGATTCAATCGCCTAAAGGATTTGTGCAAAGAGATGCATAACAATGGTCATTTAGTGATGTTAGAGGTTGTGAGCAATACGAAAGAGGAAGAGCTAAAATCAATAAGAGCGGCGATAGATTTAGGGGTTGATTATGTGCTAGGTGGTACTAATCCAGAGGAAGGAGTAAAGTTGTTAGATGGTAGTGGAATAAAGTATTATCCATTTCCAGGCAATGTAGTTGGTCATCCTAGTATATTATTGGGGCCTATGGAGGATATAGTTGAGAGCGCGAAAATAAGAGCAAAATTAAAGGGAGTTGATGGTCTAGATTTACTGGCATATCGTTTTAATGGTAATGTAGTAGAGCTGACCAAACAAGTTGTAAGTGCAAGTGGAGTTCCAGTTATAGCAGCAGGAAGTATTGATACAGTTGAAAGGATTAAAGCATTAAAATCCACAGGAGTTACGGCATTTACAGTTGGTAGTGCTATTTTCGAAGGTAAGTTTGGTGAGGAAGGTAGTATTAGCAAACAAATCAATACTATTTTAGGACTGTGCAATTAAAATATGGATTATCAAGGATATGTCATGGAGAGATTTAATATTTGTTATTCTCTATGACGTGCACAGGCATAATCATCTATCTTGATACATTTGCTGTGTGTATCATGTCATAAAAGAATGACTAGTGGTTGAACTGCTAGTCATTTTGTCTTATTTAGCGTAGAAGTAAGGTAAAATTTTCACTAATGTTTATGTTTTATGATCTAAAATGTTAAAAGCATTGGCATAATAAGCTTTATTTTAATTAAGAATAATAAGTTTGATATTTTCATGATTTAAGTATTTAGACAATAGAATAAGAGGCTAATTGGTAGAGAAGATAAAAAAAAGGTATCCCAATTGTAATAACTTTTAACAAAAGCTAAAGCAATAGTGGATACCCTCGGACTAAATCTGGGAAAAATTCTAAAAGTCCTATAATAAATATAGCATAATACTTAAAATACTTTTACAAGTTTTTTTATTTAATATTTAAAATATTTTTTAATCCTTTAGATTTTCATAGTAAATTAGAGGTGTAAGAAGGTTAAGCAGTTAGTATCTCTGCTTAACCTTCTTGGGATTACCTCAGGTGATGTATGTATGACAACTAAAAACAGCTAACCTCTCATTAATAAATGTTTTTGATCTTTTATTTTTTTAATTACCATGTTTGCTAATTCATCTTCATCCATGTCAGCACCATTTACATCAATTTTAATACTAAAATTGTTAGTAATATTATTGATAATATTTTCACCTTCTTTATAGCTTGTAGTATGCTTACTGTTACTGCTCTTAGAGTTAGAGGTATTAGAGATATACTTAGAAGAATTATATCCATTGTTAGAAGAATTAGATGCATGGTTAGAAGAATTATATCCATTGTTAGAAGAATTATATCCATGGTTAGAAGAATTAGAAGAGTTAAAGCTAGTAGTACTATTAGACATACTATTACTATTACTACTATTACTACTATTGCTACTATTGCTACTATTGCTACTATTGCTACTGCTCCCCTCATAATCTTTACTATGGTATCCCTCTTTCCCATTGCTCAGCTTATTTACATTTGGACTATACGGATTTATATAGGTATACTTGCTTACTCCCCCCTCCTCACTCCTCTTACCATATTTGCTACTATACACCCTACCATCTGAACCCACGTACTCTCTCTCCTCTTCCTCTTTAATCTCTTCTCCCTTACTACTTCCTCCCTTACTACTTCCTCCCTTACTTCCTTCTCCTGCGAATCCACCACTTGCAGATCCATTATCTGCGAATCCACCACTTGCGAATCTATTCTCCTCTACCACCTCTCTTCTTAATACTATCGGTTTTATATTGCTCTCATTCTTCTTCATACTCTCCCTCGTCTGCTCTACCCTACTTAGCTCCTCTGTCACTACCTTATTCCCCTTCTCATCTATCTCTATCTTCTTCTCTCCCTTCAGTCCTAACCACACACCTATCTTATCTAGAGAATCAAAAAATGGCGCCAAACACTCCTTTAACCTCTCTATCACACCACTTATACATCCCCATATGCTCTCCCATACTCCACTAACTACATTCCATATACCCCTAAATACCCCTATCACAAACCTAAAATATCCCATCACCACCTTCTTGATAAATCCAAATACTATACTCACTACCCTTCCTATACCCTTAAATACTCCTATCACAAACCTAAAATACGCCTTAACTCCCTTCACTATCGCGCTAAATGTACCCTTAAATACCTTCCCTATCCAACTAAATACCTTGCCGCACACCGCCGCTATCTCATCAAAATACGCTATAAATAATATTATCGCTCCCACCGCTAGCGCCACTCCTAACACTATCAATCCTATCGGATTAGCCAGCATTACCGCGTTGAATATACCTCCTATTATACTTGCTACCCTCATCACTACATTTAGTACCTTCATGCTACTTATGTACTTCATTAAGTTTCCCACTCCGCTACCTAGCCATTTCGCTCCACCTATGGCTCCTCCCACTACCGCTTTGCCTCCCTTCCACGCCATTAATCCTCCAGCTCTTACTACTCCGCCTACCGCTTTGCCTCCCGCAACTGCAGCTCCTCCCGCTCTCCTGCTGAACGCCCTCACTCCCTCCATCCCCTTGCTTCCCTTACCTTTACTTCCACTACCCAATACCTCCGTCACTTTACCTACTCCTTTATCCGCTCCCTTCTTCCCTATCCCAAAAAGTCCCCCTAAGCCCTTGCTTAGACCTCCAAAAAGTCCCCCTAAGCCCTTGCTTAGACCTCCAAAAAGTCCCCCTAAGCCCTTGCTTAGACCTCCAAAAAGTCCCCCTAAGCCCTTGCTTAGACCTCCCATTAGTTGTTTGAATCTCTCCATACTACTTTGAATACCCTTTCCAAAATATTTAATTGTAAAATCTATTATTGTCATTATTGAGGCTACCCTTGCTATTATCCTATCAAATGTCTGCAAAAAGCTTCCTCCTCCGCCTTCTTCTCCCTTGCCTCCCTTGCAGCTACATATCTCTGACAATCTATCTATCGCACTATTTAGGTACTTTATTGAATCACCAAATGCCTTTATCTGCAATATCTCTCCCAATACTCCGTTCATCTTTATTATGTTCTCTTGCAACCTCTTTAAACCATTATCTAGCTCTTTAAAACTATTTACTAATACACTTAAGCCCTCCTGCAATCTGCTCATATTTACCCCTATCTCTTGCAGTCTTTTTACTAGCTCTTGGTTAACTCTAGCACTATCTAAACCCTTGTTACTTGCTTCCATTTTTTTTTACTTCCTTTATTTTTTACTATTGTTGTTTTATTTTGTTACTTTATTTTATTATCCCCCCCCCCCCCGCAATGCGGGGGGGGGGGGATTAGCAGAAACCCCTGCCTACTAAGATTCGCCTTTTGCGAATCTTTCCTTTTTTAATCATAACCACATCCTCTCTATCTCTCTAAGAAGAAGCTTATGTTAAAACCTTACCTCTCCCTTATTCTAGTTTTATCTCTTGCATTCCTATCTCCTTTTATGTTAAATTCTATTGGTATTTCACTAACCATAGGTTGTTCTTATGAATATTGGTTTCTTTAAAGTCCTTGCTGTTATACCTGCAGCTTACGTTCTTGGTAATGATTTGGCTAGCTTCTTCTCTCCCCCTTGGAATACTTATGCCTTCGTTTATTTCTTCTCTTTCTGGTTCTACCTAACTATCGCTATTTCCTTAGATAATACTTTTAAAGCTTTTCCTTTTGCTTGGAAAATATTTTATAAAGTGTTTCCTTTCCTTTACCGCGAAGATTTAGAAGCAGATGCTAGTGGTTCAAACCTTTTTTCTTTCTTTTTAGCTACTTTACCTACTGCCGCCTTCTTATATTCTTATGAATTCTATATCTCTATGATTATTATTTTGCTCTTTGGGGTTCTATGGATTATAGTTCTTCTTTTTGTCCCTAAACCTGGAGAAATGGAAGCCAAGGACGCTAAACGCAAGGCCAAGGACGAGGCCTGGAAGGCTAAGAAGTTGGCCGAGGACGAGGCCTGGAAGGCTAAGAAGTTGGCCGAGGACGAGGCCTGGAAGGCTAAGAAGTTGGCCGAGGACGAGGCCTGGAAGATTGAGAAGGCAGAGAGGAAGGCTAGATATAAGGCGAAGATGGCAGCCATGGACGTTGAAATAGCTGAAAGAAGGGCAAAAGCTGACGCTAAGTGGGAAGCTGAAAAAGCTGAAAGAAGGGCTAAGGACGCTGCGAAAAAGGCCGCCATCGCCGCTAAGGACGCTGAGTGGAACTCTAAGGAGGCTGAGAAAAAAGCTAAAATTGCTGCCAGGGACGCTCTGCGGAAGGATGAGCATGCTAAAACTGTCCAACAGCTTAAAGAAGAATATATTGATACAAAACGCCAAATTAAGGAAAATTATGCTAAGGGCAAAGAGCGACGCTTGCAACTTATTGCCGCTCGTAAGGCTCGTGTTGCTGCTTATTCTCCTTTGCAAAAAACCCTTTATTACTTGGCCTATATCCTTCCTGGCGTTATTGCAATAGCTCTCTTCCTCTATTTCTTCCTTCAATATAAACCCCTTTAACTTAAACCCTACTTCTACCCCCCCCCATAGGAAGGGGGTAAAGAGGGGATTATCCTACCACTGTTTAGTTCTCTTTTACTTCCTTTATTTTTTACTATTGTTGTTTTATTTTGTTACTTTATTTTATTATCCCCCCCCCCCCCCCGCAGTGCGGGGGGGGGGGGGGCTTTAGCAGAACCCCTGCCTACCAAGATTCGCCTTTTGCGAATCTTTCTTTTCTTTAATCATAACCCCTCCTCTCTCTCTACCCATGGAGAAGCTTATGTTAAAACCTTACCTCCTCCCTTATTCTAGTTTTATCTCTTGCATTCCTATCTCCTTTTATGTTAAATTCTATTGGTGTTTTACTAACCATAGGTTGTTCTTATGAATGTCATTAGCTTTACCATTCCTTTCTATTTCAATCTTGTACTAATTATTTTCGGTCACAGCTTTGGAAATCTTGCTGTCGCTTTAGCTGTTGAAATTTCACCTAATGCCTCCCCTAACTCCCTACACAATGTTTTTGTTTATACCTACTCTTTTTTTGCCTGGGCTTGTCTTGGTGCCTTCTTTGATGGCTTATTTGAGGAACATCCTAAAACTTTAGCCCCAGTAGCTAAATGGTTCCCTTTTCTCTACAATAGATGCGAAGCAGCTAAGAAAAAAAACCCCTTTCAACTTAATTGCTCTATTCTTTTAGCAAGCATTGCTGCTATTATTATTTTGCTCTATTACGCCTTCTATATATCGGTTGCTGTTTTTTTAATTATGACTTTGCTTTTAATTTTACTGAATATTATTTCTGATACTCCTGAAGAACATGCAGCCAAGAAAGAGGCCTTGGACGCTAAACGCAAGGCCAAGGACGAGGCCTGGAAGGCTAAGAAGTTGGCCGAGGACGAGGCCTGGAAGGCTAAGAAGTTGGCCGAGGACGAGGCCTGGAAGATTGAGAAGGCAGAGAGGAAGGCTAGATATAAGGCGAAGATGGCAGCCATGGACGTTGAAATAGCTGAAAGAAGGGCAAAAGCTGACGCTAAGTGGGAAGCTGAAAAAGCTGAAAGAAGGGCTAAGGACGCTGCGAAAAAGGCCGACATCGCCGCTAAGGACGCTCTGCGGAAGGATGAGCATGCTAAAACTGTCCAACAGCTTAAAGAAGAATATATTGATACAAAACGCCAAATTAAGGAAAATTATGCTAAGGGCAAAGAGCGACGCTTGCAACTTATTGCCGCTCGTAAGGCTCGCGTTGCCGCTTATTCTCCTTTGCAAAAAACCCTTTATTACTTGGCCTATATCCTTCCTGGCGTTATTGCAATAGCTCTCTTCCTCTATTTCTTCCTTCAATATAAACCCCTTTAACTTATCTATCAACACTTCCCCTCCCTTAAAGAGGGCAGAGAGAGGATTATCCTACCACTGTTTAGTTCTCTTTTACTTCCCTTATTTTTTTACTTTATTTATTACCCTCCTCATCTCTTTTCCCCCCAACACACACATCCCCTACGGAGGCGGGTGTTGTATTATCCTGTTGAAGATAACCCCTATTATTCTTACCTCTCTTACCTCTATCTTCTTCTCTCCCTTCAGTCCTAACCACACCCCTATCTTATCTAGAGAATCAAAAAATGGCGCCAAACACTCCTTTAACCTCTCTATCACACCACTTATACATCCCCCATATGCTCTCCCATACTCCACTAACTACATTCCATATACCCCTAAATACCCCTATCACAAACCTAAAATATCCCATCACCACCTTCTTGATAAATCCAAATACTATACTCACTACCCTTCCTATACCCTTAAATACTCCTATCACAAACCTAAAATACGCCTTAACTCCCTTCACTATCGCGCTAAATGTACCCTTAAATACCTTCCCTATCCAACTAAATACCTTGCCGCACACCGCCGCTATCTCATCAAAATACGCTATGAATAATATTATCGCTCCCACCGCTAGCGCCACTCCTAACACTATCAATCCTATCGGATTAGCCAGCATTACCGCGTTGAATATACCTCCTATTATACTTGCTACCCTCATCACTACATTTAGTACCTTCATGCTACTTATGTACTTCATTAACTTACCCAGTCCGCTACCTAGCCATTTCGCTCCACCTATGGCTCCTCCCACTACCGCTTTACCTCCCTTCCACGCCATTAATCCTCCAGCTCTTACTACTCCTCCTACCGCTTTGCCTCCCGCAACTGCAGCACCGCCTACCGCTTTGCCTCCCGCAACTGCAGCACCGCCTACCGCTTTGCCTCCCGCAACTGCAGCACCGCCTACCGCTTTGCCTCCCGCAACTGCAGCTCCTCCAGCTCTCCTGCTGAACGCCCTCACTCCCTCCATCCCCTTATTTAGACATATTTCTCTGGAGGTGACCCACCTCCTTTTGCTATTGAAATTCAACAAAAACCTTGTAAACAGAGAAGAATTGGAGGGGAAACAAAAGGGTGGGGGAAGAGGTTAAACCAATCACTGGAAGAGAGAGAGAACCCCTGCCACCCTGCAACTCATACTATGAAACTACTGAGAACAGCGCTTGGAAAGGGCAAAATCACCCTACTTCCATTGCTTCTTCATGGATAGGGATGAGCCTCTAATTAAATTCATTTTTTGCGAATTTAATCCCTTGAAATCTATTATTTGCGAATTTTTTGTTTGTTGATTTTTACTCATTCTTTGTTTTTGTTTCTTTCTACCTAGATCCTCTGCCATCCAAATCTATTTTCACTTTAAATAATAAATAAATTTTCCCCCTTCTTTTGCGAATCCCGCTACCTCAGTACTAGCATTCTTATCACCCCAAGCAACCTTGAAATGATTTTCACCTTGCTTTTAGTAACTTTAGTAAACCTCTCCCTTCTTGCTCCCGCCTACTAATCTAGTACCCTGAACACAGTTTCTAAAAAAAGAAAATAATTATTTTGATTAAACCGAAAAATATTAATTGAAAAATTAAATTATTTGAAAATAAATCCTCACGAAGCTCACAGAGATATTCTTAAAACTGAACTAGAAAAAAATTAACCAATGCTCCCTACTGCAAACTTACTGCAACAGCTATACCATAATAAATTTAACTTGAATTTTAACTACCAGCTAACTCCTTATTATATACTATTTTGTACACTTTTGCAATACCCTTATTTTCTTCTTACTCCCCCTAACCCTAACCTCCTCTTCATTTTCTTATCATATCTGTTATAACTATTTGCATTATTATTAGTGAAACTAAATAAGTTCAACTTATTAGATATATTAGTGCCATCATAATCTCTGATATCATATCTAATCTCTTCCTTTATCTTCCCTATTTTAACTACTAAACATTAAAAATAAAAATATTAAAGATATATGTTAAATTACAATCATTAAACATCTTAATTTTAAAGATACAAACCTACTTTGTCACCTTTTAGATACATTATTATCTTATTACACACCTTATAATATTTTACTTCTCAATCAGTTTCTCATATTACTAGCATATGTAAATGCAAAAAAAATAGGAGAAAAAAACCTATGCTTCCTTTCTCCTAAAGTAAAATATGATATAAATTTAAACATAATTAAATGCAAACACTCTACAATATGGAACTATTTTTTAACTTCTCTTCAATTTTATTCCTATATGTAATTGCATCTTCTAAATCCATGTTATATACACTTTCTAATGTCCACTTGTAATAAAAACATAAATCTGATACTAATTCTATAAATATCTCTCTATTTATGAATCCTGTTGTGGCAAAAAACTTAAAATCTTATTTTGTATCAGTATAAAATCATCCAATTCCATTGAATCCATAACCGCATTGTTCAATTTTGGTACGCTTACAATATTAATAAGTTTCATAAATTCATCTATTGTGTCTATTTTACCAAAACCTACACTCCTAAGATCTCCAACTTTTGGTTTGCGAATAGCTACTTCTTTGACTTCTTTTCCATCTATGAAAATTGAGTTCTTTAATACCACTATCTCTTCCATTGCTTTCTCCTTTCTTATTAATTGAATATTTAACTGGGTATATATTCATATATAATCTAAATTTAGTTTATTATTAAAATTTATTTTTATATATGATATATTCCCCAATTAATCTTAGTTAGACTTATAACCTATATACCAAGTGCCTTATTAACCAATTTTAATTGATCAACATCTCCTAATATGTACGTATTTGTTAAAGGCTCTACTACTATCAATGCCTTGTTATTTAATGTGAATGAAAAATGATTTAATGTAGCCGATAACTTATGTGTTGACATATCTCCCTTCTTAATACTTCCTAAATCTAACTCCTTAAATACACCTCTCATCGCAACTATTACACTATCTAATCTGCCTTGTCCATTGTCTTGATAACCTCTGAATGTTATTATCTGACCTGTAGTGTTATTTACAAGACCTAACTGTATGAATGTATCAAAATCATGCTGATACATTGTTATCTCTGTTTCCATCGCCTCTAAACCCATCTTTGTCGGCACTGTAAAATATCCCATCTTTATGCTTTCTATTTTTTCTGTAAGCTTTGGTAACACTATCTCAGATACATTCGCTCCTGTATCATTGCCGTTTAAATATACCCTGAAATCTTTCATTATTGCTGGCATCATATTGCTCATTACTATCTCCTATTATGTCTATTGATTTTTATTATTTGAATAACTCTTTTACATAGTCATTATTTCTATAAGCTTTGAAGGTTAATCTTTCTACTGGTGCTGCAGGTTCAATATCAAAATTTACTATAAGCTGACCCTCTGTATATGTTCCTACATTATTTTCATCAGTATCTACCCATACTTTACCCCCTAAAATTGCTCCTCTGGCTACCAAGTTATTTAAGTAGTTCTGTAAATTGCTTTCTATATCATGGAATAAATTATTACTAAATGGTCTATCCATTGCCCATACCATAGACATATCAATTGCATCATATACTGTATCTACAACTCTCCTTACATTTATAAAATGCCACTTGTTATCTTTACTTAAACTCCTATTCCCCCACAGCTTATAAACTCCTCCACTAAATACTAAAGTTCCTATTCCTTTCTGATTCAATAAATTTGCCTCACATGTTCTATCACTGATATTGAAGCTTATCGGTCTACTTAGTCCTGTTACTCCTTTTACCTCAGTGTTAGACGGACTCCACCAAAAACCTTTCTCAACATCATTCTTTGCAAATACACCAGCTACAATCGATGAACTACCTACAAATCCTTCCTTAGTATCAAATGTTGGTACATAGCTCGGATCTACCATATAACATCTAGTACTCCCAAGTTGATTACTAACATCTATTACTTCTTGCATAGTCGTATTCGTCCCCTCAATTATAGCAACTCCTCTTAGTTTATCAGCAACATCTATCATGTTATGTACCAATCTACTTATTTTCCCTTCCTCTATGATGGATGAATAATATGGCGCTACCAATAGTTTTGGCTTAACCTTAACCTCTGCCTCCGCTAAAAGTAATGCGTACACTCCACTATAACTTGCAATATCTCCTGCCATACTCTTTAGAGTTTCAGAAGAACTACTCTCTCCTTTAACTCTTACTACTACGCATATTGCTTGTGCCTGATTATAGATACTTCTTAATGCTCCAGCTACTGTACCTCCTGTTACTCCAGCTATTTGCTGTACCTTAGTTACTAATATCGGCTTGTTTAACGGAAACTTATCCTCTATTCCAACACCTTCCATTGTTCCTACAACACCTATTACGCTAGTTGAAGGACTACTTACTACTCTTCCCCCACTATCTACCTCTATTACCTCTATACCATGTAAATAATTTGACATCCTATTCCTCCTTATTTGTTAAAATGTCATTCCATACTATTTTTAACTATCATTGTCTATTAATTTGTACTAATATCTCTTATAATTTAATTGGTACAAGCTCTATAAACACTCATTATATATCCCAAGTTTCTATAGTAACAAAAATATACAATACCCTTGTTCTCTACATACTCAGTAATACAATATAAAATCAGGATAGTTACTGACTTTATAATCTTTATAAATTCTTTATATCTCGATATTCGCTAATATATACCGTTGACCAGAGGTGTTCTTCATATGCATCTCCATTATTACAAGCTTTATCTAATGTAGCGCGTGTTAAATAGACATGCTGATATGCCGTATCATGATCGTGACCATTTATTCATATCCCACTTACTAACTCCTAAATATAAGCCAAGGTATTCAAGTAAATCCTCTCTACATAGCATTGGATTCCAAAAATTATTAATTACTCCAACTGGTAACTGATTAAATTCTCTTCCTATATTTTCAATCATTATAGTGAACTATTTTTGGTAAGATATAGGCAACAAACTATTCCTCATATCAAAGCATTCGTTATCAAATTTTTTCTGTTATGATGATTTTTTTACAATAAGTTGCCTGAGTTTCATTACATACTATATTATGTAGTGGTGATTTAATACGAACATCTTCAACATGTTCAACAAATCCACATGCATGAATACCAGCATGAGACACAAATCCACCTAAATCGTGCTCTTCTTTTGTATAATTCTCTAAGGCATTATAAATTGAATTCAACAATGTCTTTTTATCGAATACTCTTTGATTCTTAAAATCTATTTCTATATCAATTTCATACTCTATGATCTCTGCTGGTTTCACAATCAGCTTATCTCCCATTGGTCTTATATCATCAGCACTAAGCTTTTCATATACTTTCTTTAAAAGCTCAGAGCTAGGGGCACCATTGCCTTCATAAGATAATACAATAATCTCAATTTCCATTGGTGTAAAAGATAATGCACTAATATTTTTTACTTTATTATCTGCTAATTTACCATAATATACATAAGCTGCTCGCGGCCCCGCCACTGAAAAGCCTTTTGGAGCCTCCATTATTCTATCTCTTAACTCCTCATCACTCTCCCATATGCTATCAATAACAGGTATTGACTCAAGATCTCCCTCTTTTATCAGTTTTCTTCTGATACCATATAATTTCCCTAAATTATCTAAATCAATCCCTCTAGCATGATCTAACATAACAGAAACCAATCCTTGATTAATCCTATTGCGTAAAAGCCCCTCAGTGTAAGAACTAATCTCAAGTAGCACTAAAGCTGGATCTGATTTATTTAATTCATTATAAATATCAGGTAATAATTCTTGTAATTTTGCTTGCTTCCTATTTAAAATTTCTTCAAAATTCAACTCTTCTACAGCTTTTGGTTGTGTTTTGCTCCTATCTGATTTTAACATTCTCTACCTCATTTCCATTATAATATACTTCCATACATAAACATGAAGCATCATTCTTATCATTAAGCACATTAACTCTATCTACTGTAATCCTGATATCATTATCTTGTAAAACACTTATAACTTCTCCACCAACCTCTATACTAATTGCATTAGTTGGATTTCCTATATAAGTTAAAATATTACTACCAAAATTTCTATTAAATAATCGTTCTCCTTTTTGAGTTAAAAGTATTAAATCAATACTTTGACTTAAACTTTTTTTTCCACTAATAGCTTTACCAGTTTTTATATCCATCATTTTTTATCCTCTTATTGAAAATAATTACTAATTACATGAAATTCTCACATCATTTTTTAATATCTTTAATATATTTATCTATAAAGTTATTATCATTAATTTTTTAAGCATGTTAATGATGAAAAAAGCTATAATAATAGATTGTAATGGCTGTTATAAATAAATATTTATTGAATATTGAAAGATTGTTAGTATAAAAAATGTGATGATTGTAATAATTATTATTACTATGTTGTAATGAAGTTATTTAAGAACACGATTTTTAGATTTTATTATCTTAATACAAGCTCTATCTAACCATTCTTGTGCATCACTATCAAGAAGCTTTACAAGCTGTCCTTCTTTATAAAATACTTTGTTAATCCAACAGGTTTTAATGATTTCATATGTTTGCATTTTTACATCTCCTTTTTATATAATTGTTAAATTTAATATGTTTATTTTAAACTACCAGTTCCACTGCCGACAACAGGACCAACCGAACAAGTACCTACAACTGCAGTACTCACAACTCCTTTCATAACTTCTTCTAATACTCCCTTAACAATTTCTTCAACAAAAATCTTAGTTTGTGGCGCCTCTCCTATCTTAAACCCTTTTGATTCTAATTTGTTTAATATTTCGCTTGCACACATTTTTATATCCATTGGCATTGATCATATCCCTTTTTACTAAATTAATACTATAAAATACCTTTAACTTTGCTACTTCCCGCTGGATGCGGAGTTCCGGTAAAAGCACATGTATGCTTTTGACACACAACACCACCACCACTTTCATCAGCTAGTATAATCTGCTCTGCATCTATATGCACTTTCTTGCTAACTACAGTAACCTCTGAATCTGAATTTATCTCAAGCTTACCTCCATTATATTTAATACTACCTTGGCTAAACTCAATTCTCCATTCATCTTCAGCTCCAATAACTCCTTCTCTGTAGATATTAGGTAACACAAACCCTTGATTAATACAACCATTTTTAGAAACAACTACCACCTGATCCCCTACCTTTGGTATAAAATATACATTTGCATTACCACTGCCATTAACTAAATAAGGCATCTCAAGGCTCTCTAGATTATCAGATAACTCTACTACCACCATTTTACTATCAATTTTGATTTGTTTAATAACGCCATAACGTACAGTATCATCAAGTTTTTTTTCTAGTAAAGCCATCCTGATATATAAATCTTGCATTGTCACCTCTTATTCGATTATTATTTATATACTATCTGTCATATTAATTTTAGCTGTCCAATTTTTTGTTATGTTACCTTTATCTGCAAATCTATCATTCCCCAATAGGCATGATTGCTTCCATTTAATTGAATAACCAATAATTCCATCTATCATAAACGATCTATCAATATATTGTGCTTCTATAGATCCCACACTAGGAATAAAAGTATTTTTCAACCCCCAATTATTATCATTTATTAAGATTAGTAACTCTTCTAAAAGACTCAAAAGAGCAGCATTTTTAGATATATTCTCACCAATTTCTCTAATAATAACTAGTATGGATAAATCCATTATGCAATTTATTTGACCACTATTGCTATCTTTACTGGTAGTAATCCCATTTAATCCTACAATACATATAGGTAAATCTTGCGATAAGTTTTTCAATTCCCCTTTAATATCATACCCATATTCACCTATCTGAACATTAGGTAAATTATTGATTTTTTTTGTGATAGTGTCTTTGATTATTTCCAATAGTTTATTAAAATAATTCATATCTTTCATAAATTTAATGACTCCAATCTTTTTTATTAGTATATTATTAAGGTTATTGCTTATCAGAACTCTTCTCTTTAAATCAAATATTAATTAAAATACTGTTTTGTAATATCTAGCCCGTCCCTTGTTTCACATAAATCAAGATAAAACTCCTTGGAACGGCTAGATATTTTACCTCTGCTAATCGCCTCAGTTACAATTTTTTCTGCTTCTTGTTTTAATAACATGCTCTCTATGAGTTTAATTCTATTTTCTAGCTTTTCTATATGATCATTATCTTTTTCAAATGTAACTCTATTATTCTCTGAAGCTTTTTCTTTAAGCTTTATAATACTATTCAAGGTTATCTCTATATTTTCATTTTCAGCAATATCAAGAGTCTTATTAACTAATTGTAAAATTAAACTCATCTTATTCATTCCTATCTTTTACGGTGAAATATTATTTTTTATCCTTTAATAATCTCATCATTAATAAAAACTATTTCACATATAAGTAATTCTTTATAATATAATTTATTTTAACATCAATTAGCAGTGTGCATCTGAACACAGAATTTCTATTTAATAAACTAAAAATTAACTTCAGCTACTAGCCCTTAGATGATACAGTTACTAAATTTATCCTTTTTTAAATAACTCTTTAATTTCATTGACAGAAGAAACCATATTTTCCATATGCGTTTCTATTTTTACTAGTTTAGTTTTTAAATCATTAGAGACATGATAATACTCTTTCTTAAATTCTTTATAATCTTCTCTATTTACTTTATTCAATACTTCTTTTTTTAAATCATCAAAATTATCTCGTAAAACAAATCTTTGTTTCAAACTCCATATATACCAACCTAATATGATCATAAATAATGGTATAAAAATTCTAATAATATCCACTAACCACACCTCCATAACTATAACTCCCTATTTACGTATCACTACTTTTTCAGCAAGTCTGTATCCACCAAGTCCAAATAAAGCATATAAAAGCTCTGTTGTACCTGTAGCAGAACCTTTTAATGAAAGTGCATAAAAATCATTTAGTATAGGTACTAAAAAGCAATTATAACCAAATGCTAATACACAAATAATTTCTAACCAAAACCTTGGATTTTTAATATTAATATTATTTCTTGCTCCAATAGTAGATAAATCTACCTCTTTAGTAGCTTGTAATAGATTTTCTGCTACCTCTGCTCTATCTTTATCACTAACAATCTTATCAAGTCCCTTATCTACTGCCTTATCTATGCTATCAAATATCCTCATACTATCCTCCCTATATGATGTAGTTATTAATTATTAGCTACTTTTCTGCTCTCTTATACAAGCTTTCTAGTAATGTTAAATTTTCATTTCTATTAAATACTCTTTGTGCATAATACTCTTTCTGTAACAATCTGTATATCTCTAGTAAAGCTCCACCCTCTCCTTCAGTATATAACAAATTGACTATTCCTATAGTACTCAAACTCATAACACCATCCTCATTTAGTTTATCATTATTTAAAATTAGAATATTGATAGCCCTTTGTAATAACCTAGTTGCTATAACACTCCCTATATTAACTGTTGTATCAAAAAGTTTTTCAGCTAACTCTTGTGATACCAACTTATCATAATGATTAGGTAACCAAAAATAATCGAAATATAATTGCTCTATGTCATTTTTTGTTAGATTTGCAAGTGTATGTTTTGTAGCATCAGCATAGACTGTTTGTAAGAATCTCAGAGATATACCATAATTAATTAGCTCTTTATTATGCTTTAAGTTATACGTATAACTATTTTCTTGACATAAAAATTTTTCAACTGCAGTAGTAAAATTAGCCATAATATTTCTCCTTATAATTATTGATTTCTATAAATTTATTGATGTTTATTATTAAGTCTATTGTGCAATATTTTATTATTATTTTTATATCTACGAGCAGATGAATAACTTACCTGTAAAATAGCTGCTATTTGATTATGGGTAAGTCCCTGCTCAAATAATATATCAGCTTGTAGTTGTTTTTTTTTATAATGAGAATTGGCACCTAAAGGCACACTTAAAACATCTCCAGCATATCTATAAATAAGAAACTCTGCTAACTCTGAACTTATTGATTTAAACAAATTATTTTTAGCATATTCTAATTTTTTTGGTATATACAACCTTTGCCCAGCAAAATTAAAACACATCTCCCAAGCATATTTATCTCCAAGTTCTTCTATTATATCTTTATATAAATTAGTAACGTCTACGTCTATTTTCATAATATCACCTCCTATAACCATAGTATGTTTAAATTCTTATAATATTTAAGTATCTTGTAGCTATTCTTATCTCTAATTTTTAGATTCTATATGCCTTACTACGAATCATCTCTACACCTATAAGCAACCAGTAGTTGTGGGTAGTTATATAATCTTAAAAAAACTTTTAAACTACCTACTAAATCCTTTTTATTCTAGTTTTAATAACGTTTACAAGGAAATTGCTAGTTATTAATCTAATTAATGAATCTGATTGAACTTTATGTTTACATTAATAAATTTGATTCTTTTCTGTAACAGTTTAGCCTTGATTTACACCATTAAAATAAAACAATCCCTAGTATATTAGTTATTTTTTGCTATATTTTTAGTATACATTTTTATAAATATATATTTTATTCGCACTTTAAATATAAATATAAAATTTGTGAATTGCAATATAAAAAATGCGAATTAACTACAACCTAAAGGCTTTAAATGGATGCAAATGCTAAAAAAGATTTTGGTTATCGTCTAAAATTTATTATCAGTAGAAAATTTATTAATCAAAAAAAATTCTGTGAGAAATTTAATTTCAAACAAAATACTCTAAGCAATTATATTACTGGAAGGACGGAACCTGACCTAGATACGCTAATACAACTAGCAGAATATATAGGAGAATCTACAGATTGGTTGCTAACAGGAAAAGAAACCCCTATTAACTTATCGAATCACTTCGATTTAGATATTTGGGATGAAGTAGTTTCACAATGCTTGAATTTCGCCAATATGTATAATTTTATACCTACAGGAAGATTTTTTGTAGGTATATATCAAGCATTTTTTGAAGAGCGGGTAAAATATCCTGACATAAAGATATCTGATATTATCAATAAAAATAAATCACTTATATTATCACAGAAACGCTAATAAATTAATCTACTAGAGACATATTACAAATTAGGAGTAATATAAACCTATTTGTAAATTTTACTGAACCTATATAAGTGAAAAAATTGTTACAGCAATGACATGCCTAATTAATTATTTTATCAATAATCAAAATGAATAATACAGTATAGCACAAAAAAAAAAAAATTCAATCATTATTTTTAAAAGATTCATTTAATATAATAGTTTATCAATTAACTAAAAGCTAAAAACAGTGCAAATAACGATTAAATTGAAAATTTAGCAGAAGCTATCATGTAAAAACTATAATAAAATGAGGACTACTAATAACCACATATGCATTAAAAATCAATTTTGTATTAGTTTATTTTCTATAATAAAAAATCATCCTAGTTAATGAAGGCAATAGCGTCCATCTCGATCAAAACACCCCTTGGCAAAGCAGAAACCTCTACTACAAATCTTGCAGGGAATGGCTTAGAAAAATATGTCTGATAAATGTTATTAATACTGGAAAAATCGTCCATATTTTTAACAAAAATCCCACATTTCACCACATTATCTAAAGAGCTTCCTGCTTCCAGCAAAATAGCTTTTAAGTTTTCTAGACATAATTTAGTTTGTTCTGCAATACCTTCTGGAATATCAGAAGATACGCTATCAAGGGGAATTTGTCCAGAAACAAACACTAAATTGCCTGTTACTACTGCCTGAGAATAAGCTCCAATTGCCTTAGGAGCTTTCAAAGTATTAATTTCAATTTTTTTCATGGGTCTCTCTTATATATTTAATAACAACACCTATTTATATTATATCCTAAACCAATAAAAATTGCTTAAAAAGAAAAAAAACTCAAAAAATAATTAAAAAATATTATATATCCCTATTTTGAAAATAATAATAATTGAGGCACACTATTACTAGTGTGTAGAGCTATATTAAACAAAAAATATTTAGATAGCTGAATAAAAATTTCAAGTAAAGTGTTGAATTTTTTGTAAATCAATAAAAAACCAATGGAAAGTAATAATAAATATAAAAGAAATGGCTAAATGAGAAGAGAAAATTAATATAGAAATTTGCCCCAAATAATGCTTTGAAATTTTTATTACAATATTGTTCTACCTCTTCTCATCAGCAGTTGACTATAAATAGCATTTCACACGGGGAAAGATCTATAAAATATAAGGTAACTAAAGTGCTAATTTATAACTATCATCTTATGAACAGTCATCTCATGCATTGTATGTCCTATTCCTCCTATACCATGACCTGTGGATCTACGTCCAGCAAAAGGCATCCAATCAACCCTAAAAGCACTGTGATCATTAATAATAACAGCAGCACAGTCTAAATTTTTATATACCTTTGTAATTGTATTAATATTTTTACTAAAAAGTGCACCCTGAAAAGGTAAATCTAAAGAATTAGCCCAACTAATTGCTTGATCTATATCATCATAAGCATACAAACAAAGAACAGGGCCAAATACTTCTTTAGTGGAAACTTTAGAGTTCTTAGAAGGCTCAAGAAGTAATGTTGCCTGATAAAGTGTATCAGATATTTTATTTCCCCCACACAGCAATGTTGCTCCCTCTGAAACAGCTTCTTTCACCCATTCTGCAACCCTTACCACTTCTTTTTCATTAATAAGTGGTCCAACCTGAGTTTCAATTAAACAAGGATCTCCAATTTTTAACTTGGAAACTGCATCGGTAATTTTTGCAGACATAACCCTCATCATATCATTATGAATGTAAACTCTCTTAGTTGAAATACAAACCTGACCAGCATGATAATATGCACCTTTGACAATAGAAGAAACTACTAAATCAATATCTTCAATATCTTTATCAACTATAACTGGAGCAACACCACCATGTTCAAGAGCATATCTAGTGCCTTGAGCTAGTTTATTTCTTAAATGCCAGCCAATCTCAGAAGATCCAATAAAACTAAAAAAACTTACCCTACTATCACTTACTAAAAATTCTGCCACAGTGACGTCACAAGGAACACAAACACACCATTGCTCAGGTAATCCAGCCTCATGAAGCAATTTCACAAACTGTAAACAAGTTAATGCAGTAGCTCCTGCTGGCTTAATCAAAACAGGACATCCAACAGCAACAGCTGGAATAACTTGATGCACTATCAAATTTAATGGATGATTAAATGCACTTATAGCCAAAACAACTCCAATAGGCTCTCTAACTGTAAAAGCAAGACGATTTTCCGAAGATTTACTGTATCCCATTGGAATTTCTTCTCCCTTAATAACGTGCATCATCTCCCTGATAGCTAGTTTAATACCATCAATAGCTCGCGATACTTCTACTTTAGCATCAATTAAAGGTTTTCCACCCTCTTTAGCAATCAACATTGCAAAAGTATTTTCATCTTCCTTAAGCAACAAAACTAATTTTTCTAAAATAGCTATTCTCTCATGAGGGAATAAATGTTTTGACTTATCCCTTGATAAAATATAGGCATTTTGTAATAATTTGTTAGCGTCTTCTTTAGAAACCTTAACTACACTCCCTACAACAGATCTGTCATAGGGAGATTTAATAACAAGCTCCATTATATTACCTCTTTATTTTTCAACTCATCTAGCAAAACTTTTTTATTTTCAGAATAATCAATGGGTAAATCTATTAAATGAATTCCCTTTTCTTGGAAACATCTTTCTAATAATGGATAAAAATTTTCGGTTTTAGAAATTCTATACCCCTTAGCTCCATAACTTTCAGCATATCTAACAAAATCAGGATTGCTAAATGTCATACCATAATCCTCATGAGCCATAGCGGCCTGCTTCCACCTAATCATACCATAAGCACTATCATTTAATATAACCACAACAAAATTTAGCTTCAACCTAATAGCAGTTTCTAATTCCTGTGAATTCATCATAAATCCACCATCTCCTACGACAGCCATAACCTTTTTACTAGGATATAATCTAGCTAACTCCATAGCTGCTGGCAACCCAGCTCCCATTGTAGCCAAAGCATTATCTAATAATAAAGAATTAGGTCTTAGTGTTTGATAATTTCTAGAAAACCATAATTTATACATACCATTATCTAAAGCAACATAACCCTCCTTTGCCATAATTTTATGTATATCCCTTAACATTTTTTGAGGTTTAATAGGAAAAGAATCATCTTTATCATGTTTAATAATATGGTTATCTAAAAATGCCCTTATTTTCCTAGCATATGAAAAATCATGCGCAGATTTTCCTAATTTATCTGCTAGCAACATTACAGAAGATTTTATATCACCTATAACTTCCAAATGCGGATGATATATATTATCAACACTTGCACTATGATAATTAATATGAATAACTTTCAAGTTTTTATTATTATCTTCCATAAAATAAGGAGGTTTTTCAATAACGTCATGCCCAATATTAATAATTAAATCTGCCTTGCTAAGCAAGAGATGTAGGTAATCTCCTGCAGATAAAGATGCTGTGCCAATATAATTAGGGTTATCTTCTGCTACAACACCTTTACCCATCTGCGTATTAAAAAACACTAATCCTGTAGTATTGATAAATGTAGTAATACTCTCAGATACATCATTACGGTTACAAGCTCCTCCTATCAAAACCAAAGGTAACTTAGCATTCTTAATCATTTTCAATGCTTCATCTATCGCATCAGGATTAGCATATGGAGTATATGTTTTAGAAATGTTAAAAATACCTTTAGTATCAGTAGTAACCAGCTCAGCAGAAACATCCTCAGGAAACTCAATATGTACAGCTCCAGGACGCTCCATTTGAGCAATCCTAAAAGCCTCCCTAATTGTTGAAGTAAGCATTCCAACATCAACAATTTGCTTAGAATATTTAACAATAGGAGTCATCATAGCCACAACATCAATAATCTGAAAACGACCCTGCTTAGATTTTTTAATTGGTTTTTGTCCAGTAATTAATAAAAGAGGGAAACCACCAAGTTGAGCATAAGCAGCAGCAGTGGTGAAATTAGTGGCCCCAGGACCAAGTGTGGCTATGGCAACACCCATCTTACCAGTCATTCTACCATAAGTAGCCGCCATAAATGCAGCCCCCTGCTCATGGCGAGTTAATATTAACTTAATTTTAGATTTTCTGATAGATTCAAGTAAATCTAAATTCTCCTCTCCAGGGACACCATAAATCACTCTCACGCCCTCTTGCTCTAGTGCCTCTACAAACAAATCAGAAGCATTTTTTATAACTGCCATAACCCCATCACCTCTTTGAATAATTAATAATTAATCACTATAGTAGCATATGAACTAATCCTACAACAATATATAATTAAGTATAATGATTATCTCATATTATATTTAATTTTTATAGACTCCTGGAGTCTTTCTAAAGAGATGGCATAGGCAGCTGACCTCATAGATATTTTTTTTTGCTCCATTAAATCCCACACATTATTAAAAGTTTTAGTCATAATTTTTGTAAGTCTTTCCTTTACTTCTTCTTCGTCCCAATAATAACATGATATATTTTGTAACCACTCAAAATAACTTACTACTACTCCTCCTGAATTAGCTAACACATCAGGAACAATCAAAATACCTTTCTTTTCTAGAATATCATTGGCATTACCATGTAATGGGCCATTGGCAGCCTCAACTATATAACGAGCCTTTATAAAATGAGCATTGCTATCATTAATAACATTTTCAATAGCAGCAGGAACTAGTATCTCAACACCCAACTCTAATAATTCTTTATTAGTAATAGCCTTAACCCCTGCTAAAGTAGAAACTAATTTAGCACTACTAACAGAAGTAAATTCCTTATATTGTTTCATTTTAAGAAACAGATCATCAATATTAATTCCATTTTCCATATAAATGCCACCCTCAATATCACTTAAGGCAACCACCTTAAAGCCAGCTTTGTAAAGAAATTTAGCCAAATAATAACCAACATTTCCTAATCCCTGTATAGCTATAGTCAAACTAGATGGTTCTTTAGATAATTTTTTTGCTAATAATTTAATTACAGTATGTGCTCCAAACCCAGTAGCTTCTGTTCTAAATAAACTCCCCCCAAGGGCAACTGGCTTACCAGTAAAAGCACCAGGAGATTTTTTTCTTTTTATATTTTCATACTCATCAATCATCCAAGACATAACATGAGCATTTGTACCAACATCAGGAGCAGGAACATCTATATTTTCCCCTATATTATCTACAATAGCTCTAACATATCCTCTTGCAACAGCTTCCAATTCACTTAAAGAATGCTTTTTAACATCCACAATAACACCACCCTTACCACCACCATAAGGCAACCCAGCTAAAGAATTCTTAACAGCCATCCATAACGCTAAACTCTTTACTTCATCTGCACTAACCTCATGATGAAATCTTATCCCTCCTTTTGCCACTCCTAAAACGGTACTATAACGACACCTATAGCCATTAAAAACTCTTATCGTGCCATCATCCATAGATACAGGAAAATTTACTTCTAAAAGTTGCTCTGGCTTGCTTATATAACCTAGCACCCTAGGATCTATGCTTGCTTGCTTTCCTAGTTTATTTAAAACCATTACTGCATCTTCAAATATATTAGACATAATCAAAAAACCCTAATTACAGTTACATTATACTCAATAAATAACACAAATACCGGATCACCAAGATAGTTATAAAATGGCACACCATAGTCATTATCTAAGTGGCTACATGTTATTACATTAATAATCAAAAGTCAACATTTTTATAATAAATACCCTCTCTGTGTATAGTATACATATCTGGTAGCCTATAATAGCAATGATCTGGAACTTTATACTGCTAAGGTATTATTTTCATTGAAAAAAATGTTGTTTTCAGACGATATATGTTGTATATTATGACAATATGATATTAGTGTGGTATTAATGGGATATAATACTAATATCCTAGAGCTAATCGCATGAAACAATAGGAGCATTATTTATGACTAAAAAGATAATTATAGCAATATTTGCAGCTATGGCATTTGGGTTATGTCTAATTTTTATCAAACATTCAATGCCAGAAATATTTAAAACAATTGTTATTATTTTAAATGTAGTGGGTGCAATTTTCATAAGACTTCTAAAGTTTACCATAGTACCAATTATAATTTTTTCCCTTATAAATGGTATTATAAATCTTGAAAATGTAGCTGAGTTAAAAAAATTAGGTCTCAAAACCATGGGGTTTTTTATACTAACTACTTCTATAGCTTTAATACTATCTATTAGCATAAGCAATCTATTAAACGCTGGAGCTGCATTTAGCTCAGAAGAATTCACAGCTATAGCTAGAAAAGTTACAAGTGGTGAGACGCCTTCTCTCATAGATAGTGTGATTGGTATGGTACCAGATAATATTATAACTCCAATGTCAAGCGCGAATATGCCTCAGGTTATATTTATAGCTATAATTTTTGCAGTAGCTATTTTAAATGTTGTAAAAAAAGATAGAGAAATGCTAACTGTTGCTGTAAGCCGTCTTGAACAAGTAGTTATAGGAGTTATCACTATGATTATGCGTATAACTCCTTACGGTGTGTTTGCTTTATTAAGCAAATCTATTGCTACTCAAGGATTTGAAATACTAGCGGCTATGGTTCAATATGCTGTAATAATGGGACTTATTTTAGGTGTACATTTCTGTGTTGTATATATACCTTTAATTAGATTAAGTGGAATGAAATTATTTACATTTTTGAAAAAAACGGCACCTGCTTCAGCTATAGCGTTTTCAACCACTAGTTCTGCAGCCACTCTACCTGTAAGTATAAAGCTTGCAGAAGAAAAATTAGGAATTCCAAAAACATATTCTAGCTTTATCCTTCCTCTTGGTGCCACAGTTCATATGAATGGTACTGCAATTATGCAAGGTCTAGCTGTTGTTTTTCTTTCTAATATCTATGGCATAGAATTAAGCGTATTGCAATATATTGGTGCAGGCTTATTAGCAATGGTTGCAACCGTAGGTGCAGCAGGAATACCAGGAACTGGATTAATAACTTTAACTATGATACTGGTACAGTATGGCATACCGGTTGAAGGTATAGGTATTATAATTGCTATCGATAGACTTATGGAAATGTTAAGAACTCTCTTAAATGTTATGGGAGATATTATTGTTGCAACCTTAGTTGCAAAATCTGATGGTAATTTTGACATTGCTTTTGCTAATTCTGAAGATGTAAAAGAGAAAATCTTATGATATTTTAACAACTATGCATAGTCCTCTGCACTGTGGAGGACTATTTTTCTATATTGCATATTATAATACAATGTACTATCATATTACAAGTATAAATGAAACCTCTGATTGCTAAGCTTGGTTTATTAATCTTATTAAAGGTGGTGTGGATATGATTATTAATATTCTAAAATTATCAAGATTATTATATTATCTCTTTCTGATTATGCTCTTTACTAACTCCGTAGAAGCAAAAACTAATAATTATAAGGAAAGTATTATAAGAGAGAAAAATTATTTCTCTAGACAAACTTATAATTTGTATCAAAAATCTTTAAATAACCTAGATTTGACTGAAGAGAAATCTCTTCAGTTCTTATCTAATAAATTTATATCTTACATAGATAAGGGAATAATCAAGGTAATCTTACGACCAATTTCCTCCATTGAACTTATTGTTAGTTATAATAGGATAAGTAAAAAAATTAATGACATTACCCTTAGATCTAAGCAACTTGAGTCTGAAGATAAAAAGCTTATGCATCAGTTAATTGTTATGATTTCCATGTCTATGCTCGATCAAGGGTTAAATAGAGCAGAAGCTGAAGATATGTATAATCAATTTGATATTAATAATAATGCTACAAAAAATCAATACGTGCAAACTATAAATCGTAATGATTATTTACATACTATAAGTGTTAATTACGCAACAAACAAAACTTTTTCCATCGTATCAAAACTAAATACTCCAAAGGAGACAGAAGATCAAGATATAGCTAGTTATGTATCAACTTTATATTATGATACTATGTCACAACTAACAGAATTCATTGACGAAAATATATATCCGCAAGTTGTAAATAGTTTAGTAAAAAGAAAAACTCTTCTAGTAAATGTTAGTCCTAAGATATCGTTTGAAATAAATATTAATATAGATACTAAAGAAATACATCATATTACTTTGGCATCAAAAAGCAGATTATCTCTGCCGGAAGATATAGAAACATATAATAGAGTTGCTCTTGCCATTGTACGTATGATTAGTCCTGATTTATCTGTAATAGAAGTAAGAAGTTTGATTGATGAAATGGGGATAGATAAAGGTATTAATGATTCGAAATATAATTATGTCACAACAAATAAAAATTTAGTTTATGATATATACACAAATAGAGGTAGTTTGGTTTTCAAAATTCATGTAAAAGAAGATAACTATGATCAAAAAGAGCAAGAAAAAAATAGATTCTTAGAGTTATATAATAAATATGTAACTGATTTAGGTCTTCCAGAATATGATTCTATACAAAAGAAAGAAATTGACGTTACAATATATAAAGAGCAAATTTCACTATCTTTTAATCCAACCCCTTATATGATATTTAGAATGTATATTGATACTCTTCATAATGAGATAGTAAGAACATCGGTAATAATGTCTAAAAATTATCTTTCTCAGAATATAACAGCCAGGAATAATACTCTTATCGCCATGAAATTTATGGATCCACTGCTTAGCAGAGAAAAGATTGAAAATATCTTAAATGATCTAAGAACACTAGAAGAAGGAGAAGATATTAAAACAGTTATATTGAATAATATTAGATATAAAGTTTGTTTGTATAATGAAGAAACTTTTATTTTTGCAAAAGTTACTAATATGAACAAAACAGAAAGCACAGTATTAAATAGCACTAGTAAACCTACTAATAATATTCCTAGTAACCCTACCAGTAAAAAAAATAGTAAGAAAATTTCATTTTGTATCTAGTATCAGATTATTGTAAATGGAAAAAATTATTTAATAAGTCTATTTAGATTTAAATCATCTATTTTTTGATAAAAAATGTATGAATAAGCTTGGGAAAAGCAATAAAGGATAATGCTTACTTATGGAGCTTTAAAAATTAAATGGCATGATTAATCTATATTAAAAACTTTTATTTATTACTTTCAACATAAAAATTGCTCCTAATTGTTGTATTCTGCTTAAGTAACATAGTTTTTAAGCAATCTATATTCTTAATTATCTGCAAAATTACTATCACACAATAAATATTTATTATTTTAATAATTACAAATATAGGAATATAGTTCTTAGGTTTTTATTTACATTTTAAGTTGTAATTGAAAAAATATTATAATTATAGATTCTTATAATTTATAATGTACACTCAGTCTTTATATTATATAGAAAATTGAGAAAGTATAACTTCAAATAATCTTGAGGATAGTATGAGTATAAGTATTATTTTATTTTCTTTTTGTGCATTATTAATATTTGCAATCTATACTTGGTGGGTAATAAGTAGATTTGGCATTAATTTTATATCCTACTCTGATACAGTTTACTATCAAAAAGAAAAGTATGGGAATATAATCCCATATATAAGCTTCTTTAGCTCTTATTCAGCTTTAATATTTATAGCTGGCACACTGCTTGGAGAAACAAACAATCTACTATCTTATGAAATAAAGCTATGGGTAGCAGTAAGTGCACTTTTAGGAGTTGCAACATTTAGATACTATAGAAAAGAATTAATCCCTCATATTATGTTCACGGTAATTTGTGTAGTATTTTCATTTTGGGCAACTTTCAGTATAGTATCATGGTACAGTAGCATTATATTTATAATTCCTTGTATTATACTATCTTATCTTTATCCCTACACAATAGGTGGATGGTTAGAAGCATTTTGTTTTGTTAACGCTCCTAGTGCAATGATACTGTATACACTTCAGCACTAAAACCTATAGTCTAGTTGCAACTAATAGAAATACGATATAAAGTTGCAACTAGCTTAAAGTTTTTAATATTTACGCTTCTTAATATGATGCCCCAAATAAAAAATCAGAAAAGTGCCTACAATTCCAACTATGGAGGTAATTAAAAAATATTGTGTATATGCAATAGGTCCATTATCATTTGCTAAGAAAATTTTGGCACTGATAATAGGTAAAATAATATCAGGTAAATAGCCTAAGAAAGAAATAATACCTATAGCAAACCCTAGTATACTATTTGGAATATTACAATAATCCAGAAAAGACCAGTATAACCCTCTTATGGCATATAACATAAGTCCAATAATCAAGACCATTGCAAAAACCATAATTACATTGCTTCCTTGAGGAATAAAAGATAATAATAATACTCCTAAACTAGCTGTAGCAAAAGCAACTCCTAGAATATTAGCACGGTTAAATTTATCCCCTAATACACCCCCAAGGATGCCCCCTATAGGACGCATCCACAATGTCAAAACCGTCACATATCCAGCAACAATAGCAGTAGCTCCATGATTAGCTTGCAGAAATCCAGAAAAAAAGTAAATATTCCAAAATAACGTATATCCACAAAAAATAATCATGGATAAAATCCAAACTTCTTTGATCTTTAAAATACGTATAATATCTCTCATTAATGATTTTAGAGAAAAGACAGACGCCTCCTCTTTATTTAGATCATTTTTTTGTTCTTTTTCTAGGAAAATGAAAATCAAGATCGCACAAACAATACAAATGAATGAATACAGATAAATAACACCAACCAAAGCATCTTTAGAAGTATTGTTTTGTGTAAGCATATAGGAAAAAACCACAACAGCAATTGTAGCAAGTAAAGCCTCAACAACTCCTCTACCTCCATCTAAAATACCAAAAAAGCGTGACTGCTCCTCTGCCTTTGCTAACATCTTAACAGATTTAATTAATGCTCCCCAAAATGTAAACACAGAGGATATACCCCATATTAAAAAAATGTAATTTAATGAAGCAGTAGAAGGAATTTGGGCAAACCATAATCCTACTAATCCTGTAATGCCAAGAGATATAGTTAACAAAATTTTTATAGATATCTTATCAGCTAACCATCCACTAGGAATATACCCCAAAACAAACATTACTCCTAAAGTAGTGTAAAGCTGATTAAGATCACTTACTTTAATTTGAAATACCTCAACAATAGTTGATTGAAAATTAGTTCTTAAATATATAAGTGGATATATTGCTCCTGCTGATAATACTAAAAGAAAAAATTGTAAATACCTTTGTAAATCGTTCTTGGTTATGTTTGCTATCATTAAGATCTCCATATATTTTAATTATCACAGCCTATACTAGGTAGCTATTATTAGCTAAAAATATCATAAGATTTACGCAAAATATTATCCGTATGATTTGTAATATGCTTATAAACTTCCTCATTATATCTATGATAAAGTTTAGTGTTAGGCTCATTAGGTTTAAAAACCTTATCCAATTTAACCATTGCAGCAATGGCCTTTTCAAAATCGCCATACTGCCCAAGAGCCACAGCAACACAAATCGCAGCACCAAGACTAGCAGAACCATTAACAACATTTCTACCCACAGGCAATCCAAAAACATCAGCAAATATTTGCATAAAAGTATCACCATTGGATCCACCTCCACTAATTAAAATATTCTTAGGAATTATGGATAAATCTGTACAAATACCATCAACATTATTTTTCATACTAAGGGCAATACCCTCTAAAACAGCTTTATATAAATGCCCAGCCCCATGCCGTCCATCAAAACCTATAAACATACCTTTTTTAAAAGGTGCATCCACAGGAGCTAACCAATCTAAAACACACATTAACCCTTCTGATCCAGCCTTTATGCCAGTAGCCAATTGGTTAAGATAATCCTCAGGAGATAGATTTTTTTCCTGAGCTCTCTTTAGTAAATCTTCGCCAAGAAGATCTTTCACCCAACTAACAGTCCACATACCTCTTCTAATACCGCCACTTTCATAAAGATATTTATAAGGCATACAAGCAAAATTAGTCCAAATATTTTTACTGCCAGGATGATTATATTCACCCACAATCATAGATGTTATATAAGTGCCTAAAGATACTAAGATTGTATCTGAATTGTAAAGTCCAGCGCCCAAAGCTTCGACTGCCTTATCATTAGATGTTGCAATAACAGGCATTCCAATAGGTAATCCTGTGGCTAAAGAGGCCTCCTTAGTTATCTCACCCAAAATTGTTCCTGGCATCTGCAAATTAAAAAGCATATCCTTAGTTAGATTGAAATTTCTAAGATTTTCTACATCATCATTCCATCTCCAATTATCTAAGTCTAGTGGCCAACATCCTAGATAATTTGCTACAGTATCATTAAATTTTCCTGTTAACTTGTGAGTGATATATCCTGAGGAAGTAGTAACATACTTAATAGCTGGATTGTCCTCAGCATGTGGTTTAGAAACTCTTTTATCCATCCAGCTCATCACAGGAGAAGCTAAACTACCATCCTCTTTTAAGAGACATCTGCAAAAACGGATGGTGCATAAACCAACCCCCATAATATCTTCTATGTTTCCATTATGCTGATTTTTAAAACTTTCTAAACATCTATTACAAGCATTAATTATACTATCCCACAAACTATCCTCAGGATGCTCAACATTACCAAATTTGTCATTTACAAGGGGTTTTAATTTATCAACTCCTTGGCAAATTTGATTGCCCTGAAGATCAAAAACTACCACCTTGGAACTTTGAGTCCCATTATCAATCGCCAAAATATATTTTTTCATAACATCCCCTCCAACAAATTATTAACCCTAGCTAAGCTATTACAAAAAATAGACCACCCCTGCCTATTTTCTGTAATAGTAAAAAATTAACCTAATCAATACTATCTATTTACAAAAATAATAAAACTTATTATTTCTTATTTTTCATCAGATAGTTTTCATGGACAAAAATAGTACCAACATTCATAATACCCTTAGGATCAAATTGTTGCTTTAATCCTTTTAAGATATAGAATGCACTACCGTGTTCTTTTTCTGCCCACTCTGCTCTATATTTTCCTATTCCATGATGATGTACCATAGATCCCCCAAACTTCAATGCTTCATCAACAATAATAGCGTTTAAAGGCTTATGATACTTATATATTTCCTCTTCTGGCTCACAATTAATATTATAATCATAAACAAAATATAAATTAGTGCCATTTTGATAAGAATGTGAAGAATGAGCCCCTAACATAGTTAAATCTTTAGCATGGGGATAAGTTTCCCTGATTCTTTTTATAGTGCTTTCATAAATTGGCATCACAGAAGCCCAATCACAAGAAATTTCAGTTGTATAGCCTAAATTTTTATGCTTATACATATGCTCTTTTTCGCCCACAAGCTTATCAGGACCCCAATTTAAGTTATTAAACCAATTTTTAATTAGGTTATTCTCAATAATCTTACACTCTTTTTTTATATCAACTTTACTTACAATATTATTGATAGCCTCAGCCATAACCGTAGTTATACCCTCAGGTCCTTCACACATGAATATCATGACGCATTTATTATTAGCAAAATGAGAGAAATGCTGATTAGCGTCCTCTTCAGAGTATAAACGCGCAACAGAAGGTCTATAGCCATTCACAATAACTTCCCTTAATGCCTCAACTCCAGTTTTCATATTATCTAACGTCCATCCCAAAAAAATATTATTCTGAGGCATGTATTTATATAACTTAAGCGTTGCTTCAGTTATATAACATAAAGCACCTTCATTACCAATTATAACATGACGAATATCCGGACCTGCTGATCTCCTAGGTACATTTTTTACTCTGCTAATAATTCCATCAGGAAAAACTGCCTCAAGTCCAACCACCATATCCTCAATCCCCCCATATAATGTAGAAAACTGCCCAATTGATCTTGTAGCCACTAGTCCCCCTATCTGTGCCAAAGGCTTGCTTTGTGGTGAATGACCAATAGTTAATCCTACTTTTCTTACCTGATCCTCTAAATCTCCTAAAACAACCCCACACTCCGCTGTAACTTGCATATTATATTCGTCTATTTTTATCACCTTATTCATCATAGATCCATCTATAACAATTGAATTAGGTACAGCTGTTTCTAATCCACCTTCTGTTGCAGTGCCTCCAGTTCTAGCCACGCAGTTAATACCCTCTGCATTAGCTAATTTTAAAATGCGAGAAACTTCAGATGTACTCTTAACATAAACTATAGCAATAGGATGTGGAACAACATTATATAATCCATGGACACTAGTATATTTACGATATCTATCTACACTATATTTTTTCAAAATCTCTGGATCGATGCTCACCCTATCTTTACTAGTAATATCTAGCAATTTTTTTATAAAATCATCTCTTTTAAACATGTTATTTCTCCTATGTCTAATTAATTACAATCATTGATAACACACAATAATAAACAATTACTTACTAATAAATCATTATTATACTAAACTACCTTTTTAAACATATAATTTAACGTACTAAATATCCACCATCAACAACTAATAAATGCCCATTCACATAATCTGATGCTTTTGAAGCTAAAAAGACCGTAGCCCCCATTAAATCAAGTGTTTCACCCCATCTACCTGCAGGGATATGATCTAGCACCCTTTTATTAGTTTCTGGCTTAGAGCGTGTAACTTCTGTAATAGCGGTAGCGTAATATCCCGGAGCAATCCCATTTACTTGAATATTATATTGCGCTAATTCATCACAATAGGCTTTTGTAAATCCTGCTAATCCATGTTTAGTGGCAGAATATGCAGGAGACCACTGCCCACCTAAGTATGAGAATAAAGAGCAGATATTGATTATTTTACCAGATTTTTGTGCTATCATAATCTTAGAGGCCTCATAAGCCAGCTCAAAAGGGGCTGTAAGATTAATAGCAATCATCGGATCCCAATCATTACGATCGAATTTATCAACAGTATTAAGCTTACATATGCCTGCAGAGTTTATAAGTATATCAACTGAACCCAGTGATTTTTTACAAGCTTCAATAACCTTTTTAGGTGCTCCAGGTTCAGTTATATCAATTAACATAAATTCACTTTTCACACCTTCAACATTAATTTTTTCACGAGCCTTATCATCATCTTTCATTATAGATGGAATAAAAATATTGGCTCCTGCCTTTGCTAAGGCTAAAGAAAAAGCCTCCCCAAGCCCACTATTACCTCCTGTAACAATTGCATTTTTTCCCTTAAGAGAAAAATAATTCATATTAAAATCTCTAATATCTGTAGCCATAGTAATCTCCTTTATTTATCATTAATTACCATTGTATATGCAATATTAACATATAGTTACCAAAAACCCATATACAACAATATAGCATAATTTATTATATATTATAACATTAATAATATCTACTAATATATTTATATTTAATTAAATATTAAGAACTAGTTATTTAATTTATTGAAAATAAAGGGATTTTGCAGAAAACATAATATCTCAAAATCAATCATTAACTATCTTTATATAATATTTTGATGTTGCTTATATGATACTTCAAATTAAATTTATATTTTTAGCATCAACTAAAACAATATTCAACTACTGATTGTATGATTGAATTGATGATAGATTAATTGTATAGTAAAGTTTCTTGCTTTTTTATAAATGAACAAGGATTAATAATGAAAATGTTATTAAGTGTAGTACTATTAGTATTTAATACTAGTATGTTATGTACAAAGCAGGTTACTGATAGTAAAAAAGGTGTATTTTCTATATCCTTATCTTCTGAGTACTCTATTAGAAATTTCAGCTGGATTAGTAAAGAAGATTCAATTCTTACATGGAGAGATATGAAAATAGGTGGTTATGCACTAATTAGTCAGTATACCTATCCAAGTGGGCATGCTCAGCGGATTACACTCAAATATGGAAAAGCAAATTCAGGCTACTCTACTGATGATGATGTTAAAAATAGTAGATATACTATTTCTTGGGGAGGGATTAATATCTCTAATTACATTGCAGAATATGATTTTTTATATAAATTAAAGAATAAAGTATCAGTAATTACTGGTTTTACATTTAATTATAGCGATATGAATATGCTACATAATAATTCTATTAGACCATATAAAATAGATAATAACACCTATAGGTTAGTGGGGCAAAGTTATCCTAAAAGCAATGAGGTTACCCAAAAATATAAATTTTATACATTTGGTCCTCGTCTTGGTGGGGAAGCACAATTATATCAAAGTAAGAGATTAAAAATAGCTACGGAGGTCACCTTTGGATTATCGTTTTACTATGCCTTAGCTGATTGGCCACAAAGAACAGATTTTAAACATCCTGTTAGTTTTAAAAATACTGGTGCAGTTGGTCAAATAAACTCACAAGCCACAGTAACCTATAATTTTAATAAATATTTTGCTCTTGTAAGTAATGTTGGTCATAACTATTTTCATAATATATTTCCTCTAACTAACACTATATTTTTATCAGAATCTGCTACTGCTGAAAATGAAGGGGAAACCACTTTAAAATCTTATTTAAAATCTGCTGTGTATCACAATATATATGCAAATTTTGGTATAAAAATTAGTTTTTAAATAAATCATACCCTCTGATATTTTCACTAAAAAAGTATTTCAATATGCCTGTAACCCTCTTTTTATAAAGCCTTAAGCCATGGATGACTTTTTTTAAATTACTAGTTGCACATTAATTTGAGTAATGATATATTACCTGCATATTATCATATACTCTGAGGTCATAGGAATGAGAATAATATTTATTATGTTAGGATTAGCATTATCAATAAATGCAAGCAGTTTACTTGCGCAAGAAGTATCTAGTGAAAAGGAACTTACACAAGAAGTTTCCAGTGAAAAAAAAGGAATTTTTTCTTTATCTTTAGCTCCTGAATACTCTATTAGAAATTTCAGCTGGATTAATGAAGCAGATTCTATCCTTACATGGAGAGATATGAACATAGGTGGTTATGCGATAACTGGTCAATATACCTATCCAAGTGGTCATACTCAGCGGATTATCTTAAAGTATGGAGAAGTAAATTCAGGTTACTCTACTGATGATGATGTTAAAAATGGTATATATGCTATTTCTTGGGGAGGAGTTTATGTATCTAATTATATCGCAGAATATGATTTTTTATATAAATTAAATGATAGGCTATTAGTAATTAGTGGTTTTTCGTTTAATTATGGTGATATGAATATGCTACATAATAATTCTATTAGACCATATAAAATAGATAATAACACCTATGGGTTAGTGGGGCAAAGTTATCCTAAAAGCAATGAGGTTACCCAAAAATATAAATTTTATACATTTGGTCCTCGTCTTGGTGGGGAAGCACAATTATATCAAAGTAAAAAGTTACAAATAGATACTGAGGTAACCTTTGGATTATCATTTTACTATGCCTTAGCTGATTGGCCATATAGAACAGATTATGAACATCCTGTTAGTTTTAAAAATACTGGTGCAGTTGGTCAAATAAACTCACAAGCCACAGTAACCTATAATTTTAATAACCATTTTGCTCTTGTAAGCAATATTGGTCATAACTATTTTCATAATATATTGCGTGTAAATGACACTACATTTTTATCAGAATCTGCTACTGCTAAAAATGAAGGAAAAAACACTATAAAATCTTATCTAAACTCTGTAGAATATAGTAATTTATATACAAATTTAGGAATAAAGATTATCTTTTAATTGCAATTATTAAAGAAACTAGGGATTACTCATAATCCCTAGTTATTAAAAATATATTTGTTATAATATTTCTTCAATATAATGTTAATTAACTAGGGAGTTTAGTTATGTCAAATTTAGAACTTCTTTATAAGACTCAAGCAACATCAGTTGGTGGAAGAGAAGCCAAAGTTGTATTTGGAGATAATCCAGCAGAATTAAAATTAGGTTTACCAAAAGAACTTGGTGGTGCTGGTGCGGACAAAGCATTTAATCCTGAACAGTTATTTGCTGCTACATACTCAAGTTGCTTTGAAGGAGCTATTTATTTTGCTGCAAAAAATGGTGGTTATAACATTAGACCAACACAGGTAAGTGCTGAAATATCTCTATTAAAAAAGGGAGGAGGTTTTATTATCTCTTCAATTATTACAGTGAATTTTCCACATGGTACTGATAAGATTTTAGCAGACAAACTTGTTGAAGAAGCTGATCTTGTTTGCCCTTATTCCAATGCTATGCGTGGCAATGTGAAAATTGATATTAGAACTGTTATTGGATAGATTTACATATCATTACTATGAATCACGTCAATCTTCAAGGTATGATTAAATAATATCTGTTTCGGAGCTGTTTATCCTAGTGGTATACTTATTGGTAGTTTAATATGTAATTATTACTATAAGATGATTTTCATTATATTTAGTCCGACACAATGGTAATTGATACGCTTTTGACTAATGTAAATAATATGAGACTTTATCTTATTAATGTTATTTTAAGATTACAGATACAAAAATCACAAAGAGTATTATAAACCAATGGCAAAATTCAAAACAGAAGATACAGTTAGAGTTGAAGCAGGTAAAATATTATTTTTTGAAAATACGGATATCGCTATTGCTGGTGTTGGGCAATTAACAACTTTTAACCAACTAGGATTTCCAAAAATAGCAGATAAACCAGATGGCTGGTATTTGCCAAAAAATATAAATGATGTTGCAATAATACTAGAAACTAAAAACTCTAATATAGACATTACAAAAGACAATTGTCTAAATGAATTAAAAAAGAATATTGCTATTATTTCTACAAGATACAAAAAAATTATTGGCATATTATACAATGGCTATGATGTTTTAGTTATAAAAGATGGGCTTATGATTGATACGAGGAGTACTCTTTTTAATAAAGATTATTATTTAAAACTATATAATAAAAATACTATAGATAAAAATCTTATCTATTCTTTAACGAAACAAATAAACGACAACTTACATTTTAATTTTGGTATTAAAAACTTAAACCATAGAATGATTTTTACTGCTTGTACTTTAGTGGCCAAAAGATATGGTGCAATTCTTATAGAAGGCATGAATTGGGGTACTTTGCACAGCTCTATTTTATCTACATTACAAAAATCATATGAAGAAGCAAGGAAACAAAACCAAAAGTTAGACTTAGTAGGCGAATGTTTTACTAAAATTCAATGTAATTTTATAGAAAATCAAACGGCAATAGATAGCTTTATTGATTGTATAGATAAAATTTCTCAAAACATCGATTCTGATTTTTGGAATGGTGAAGATGTTATGGGTATATTTTTTAATGAATTTACCAGGTATAAGGGGAAAACAGAAGCAGGACAAGTTTTTACACCAGACCATATAACTTCTTTAATTTATAGAATAACAGGTTGTAGTTATAAAGATAATATATTAGATGCTTGTTGTGGCAGTGGTGCATTCTTAGTTAAAGCAATGAGTAATATGATTCAAGAAATAGGTGGTATTAATAACAGTGAAGAAGTAAGAAAAATAAAACAAGACAAATTATTCGGTATAGAGTTTGATAAAGAAGTTTTTACACTTGCTTGTGCTAATATGCTTATTCATAAAGATGGTAAAACAAATTTTATACAAGAGGATTCACGTACAGAAAATGCTGGTAAATGGATAAAAGCAAAAAATATTACTAAAGTTCTAATGAATCCACCTTACGAAAATAAATATGGTTGCCTAGATATAGTTGAAAATGTATTAGACAATGTAAATCATGGTGCAATTTGTGCTTTTATTTTACCGGACACAAAACTAGAAATAAAAAGAAACAAAGTAGAAAAATGGTTAAAAAAACATTCATTGTTAAAAATTATAAAATTACCAGATATATTTGCAGGCATGTCTGGTGTTGAAACATCCATATTTATATTTAAAACTACTGAACCCCAAGCAGATAAACAGATATTTGCTTGTTGGATAAAAGAAGATGGACTTGAAACAGTAAAAAATCAAGGGCGACATGACACAAAGAATAAATGGCAGGGAATAGAAGATTATTGGTGTGAAATTATTTTTAAGCAATCAGGGAATGATTCTATACAGTGGATAAAAAGTGAAGAATCTTTACAGTATAAGAGACCAGAAGAAGAGTTTAAAATAGATGAAAAAGATTTCAAAAAAACAATTTTAGAATACGTGCTGTTTAACGCACAAATAGATGAAAAAGATTTCAAAATAATCATAAGTGGGAACAAAGAGGTTTAAAATTAGTAATTTAGGATTATTAAGTTTTATAAAAAACAAATCATTACCGAGCTCAATAAATACAAGTAATTGGCATATTTTTAATGTGAGTAATATTTTCAATATTAGTACAGGAGGATATGTAAAAAAAGAAAAATTAATTGACGGCAGCACACCAAGAATTTCAGTTACTGGTATAAACAATGGTATTGTTTATTATTATCAAGACATTGAAGAAAAAGATTATCGTACGGAAGAAAATTTTATATCTTTTTCATTTTTAGGAACTTGTTTTTATCATCCATATAAAGCAAGTGTGGATATGAAAGTTCACGTATTAAAGCCAATAAAGTATGAAATGAATATTTATTCTGGATTATTTATGGTATCTGTGTTAAGAAAATTATTTAGTGGAACCTATATAGACCAAATCTCAAGCTCTGATTTAAAAATGAAAAACATATATTTGCCAGAAAAAAAAGGTGACCCAGATTGGCAATACATGGAACATTGTATAAAAAATATTTATAACAAAATGGAAAAATTGGTTATTTAACTAACCAACTAATTCACTATACTTTAACCTTCTACCAAACATAGAAAGTAAGGCTAAATTAAATAAATTAGTTTTACTTTCTTTTCTATTATTAAATCTAAAAGTAAAAATATTTATGTATTTTGATAAATATTTCTCACTTACTTGATGATATTTCCAATAGTATGGTTTACAGTTTTTCTATTTTTATAACCTTTATATAATGGAGATGTATAAGTATATAATTGAGCTTCCTCTACATTGATATATTGTTCTATTTAGTTCCACTACCACAATGTACACAAATTGGCTTTTTAACCACCTTAAACTAATTATTTTAGTTCTGTGCTAAATTCTTTTTGAAAAGCTACTAAACTATTGAAATTTTTTAACATATAATTTACACTCTCAAATTCTTTATATATTGTATACAATAATTAAGTATATAATTACCAACAAAATTATTGAAAAAAGCTCTTATTCTGCTAGAATAGATTGTTGTCAATGGCGATTGTAGCTCAGTTGGTTAGAGCACCTGATTGTGGTTCAGGGGGTCGTGGGTTCGAATCCCATCAATCGCCCCATATTTTACTTTGTTTTATACAACTATGGTAAAAACTATGACTCTGATTACAAATTTTCTCATTAATAAATAATAAAAATTTAGATCATAACTGAAATTTGAATACTGTAGCAAGAGAAATTAATTGGGAATTCAAGAATCTTTAAATAGTACAACATTACTAGGTAAGCAAATTTTATTTTCACCACTATGTGAATAAAAAACTGTTAAATTGAAGTCTTCTACCCTAACATCCTCCAGCTACATTTAAACCCTGCATCTTCGCATTATATACTCTATCATTAGCACTGTTCCTTATTTGCTCATCAGCTAACAACTTCTGCTTGGAATACTCGGCATTACTCCTTGCGTATACCTCATTTGACTGTGGGGTATACCCCATGTTTGCTAAATCAATATTTGCCTGCTTCCTACTATCCTCAAAACCCTCATTAGATGCTTTAATTCCCTCCTCTACATTCTGCTTATAATTACCCCCTATCTCTAATGCCCTATCCCCTAAGCCTTGCATCTGCTTATGGCTAACCTCACCCACATCTGCAACCTCTTTAGCATACTTATCCGCCATCACTATCCCCTCATTTAGTGAGTTTTGTGCCATCTTATTACCCTTATTTGTCCACTTCCATACCGCTTTCGCTGGCGAAAATGTTACTGCCTTTACTAATTTTTTCCCAAAACCCATCGCTACCTCCTTTCTATTAACTATTACGCTCAAATAACCCTAATTCCTCTGTTAGACCTTGCTCCTCTATCTCTTTTAGTATATCCACGTACATTCCTTCTCCATAAACATTGGATATCAATAAATTAAACATATTTAATCTAACTTTCTTTAAATCATCTAAGCTTAATAATCCTCTGCTTATTAAAGCTAAATTAACGTTCGCACTAAAAGGTAACCTTTCTATCTTATTTTCAGCTACTAATCTTCTATATTTGTTCTCAAAATACTCCGAAAAACTTACCCAATACTCATCTTCCTTTAACACTAACCCTAAGCTTTCTGCACAATATCATGCCCCTTATGTGCTATCTTAAATCTTACTGCCTCATGCTCCTCAGCTATCCCATTCACTATAACCTCAACCCTCTCAAAGCTCACTCTAACGTCTCTTGTTGCCTTAGCTCCTAATTTTGATAAATCCTCTAATGTTAATGCATCTTTCTTCCTCTCTTCTTCTCCCTTTTTGCTTTCTTCTACTGCCGATAATCTCTTTAAAAACTCCTCATTTAACCCTATACTTTTATTCTCTGTATTGCTGTTCTTTGTCATCTATCCCTCTATTTTAATTTTAAAATTAACCACTCTACCTAACGTCAATTGCTATTATCCCCTTCGCCAAAAACTTTGTCCCCTCTAACCTTATACTCCCCTCTTTGTCCGTTATTAAGCTTGTATCCTCACTGATAAATACATCCCTATCTCTCTCCCCCATATCACCACCAACATACCGAGCACCCTGAGATAATACGTGTACATACAATCTTTTCTTATCATATGCATCACTATCTGCTATCGCTACCCCAAACCTATACTAATACTTATCATCATTTGCATAACTCTTGCTTGCCTCTAATGATGAATTAATATACACTATATCCCCATACTTAAAATCCTCCATTGGCTTAACTAACATAAAACTTGCCCTGTAATCATTATTACCCCAATAACTACTTCCCTCCTTTAATCTCCCCAAGGGCAGGGATGAGGACAATACTATGTCCCCTGCTCCCTCTGATATCTCATAACTTACTTCTCTATCCCTCATATATCACTCCATGAATTTGCCTATCTCCTAAAATGAAATTACCTTTAAATACTAAATGCACGTAATAATCTAAAGTAGATGAATCCTTATGTAATATCATTCCATTATTAACCTCTGGATACACTATTGCATTAATATCTGATGTCTTTAATCCTAATGATTTTGCCTCAGATGGATTATCATAAAATGGATCATGATACACTAAATCAATATCATCAATGCTCACTAAATACATAGTATCCTCATCTAGTCCTGAATATCTACGATTAAGTCCAGAATCTCTTTGCAATCCTCCAACACAAATAACTTTTATTCCAGCCCACTGTATAGTCCTTACTCCGGCTATACCTGTCTCTGAATTTGAAATTATCATCTGCTTAGTATTTACTGCCTCTTGAATCATATTAAAATATCTATTGCCTACCAATAGATGTGTAGGCCCTCTACCATTTATCATCAGCCTTGTCGCCACGTAATCAATAATTGGCAAGATATTATCCTTACTTAAGGCTTGACCCTTATTTGGTAACCCACTTAATGGATTGTTTGTGTTAACCGCAAAATTCCTCCACTGTGGTGTAACTTCTGGATCTAATCCAGCATAAACCCCTATAGAAGGTAGCTTACTTACCATCATAGCCAGTCCTGTTAATGCTAATCCATTATCAGCCGTACCAGAGCCAAAGGCATGCCCATTTATCGTATTTAACATCCCTGATTGGGAAGCTACCATCTTACCTAAAACTAACTGTGCCATCGCCTCAACTGACTTCCTTAGATCTAACTCACTTCTAGCTATCATCGTCCTTACTACTAGGGTTCTCCAGCTCTCTACCGCTCTGCAAGCTAATCGTGTATTATGTACTGTCCTCCCTGTTCCGCTTCCATCTGTCCCTTTTACTGCTGGTAGTGCAAAGGGTAAATTCGCGGTTATGACTTCTGAAGATGTACTTGCTCTAAATCTACCTTTCTGCTTTAGCTCATATAACCATGGAAAATTATTTAATGACACATTGATTGACTCTTTCGTTAACCATGTCTTTACTGCAACTGCATTGATCTCTTCTAGTGTTGTCGCCATCTCTACTTCTCCTTTATTGTTATTTATTTTAGTAGTTAATCTAATTTTTTATTATCATATTATTTTAACTTGCTAACCTTTTTGTAATACTTCTTTAATAACTCAAACCCTATGAATTTCCTTTTTAGCTCATTCCACGCTATCCCATTTATTCCACTAACTATAAATTGATCTAATACTATTTGATTTTCACTTGTTGTTATCTCAATAAGTTTTTTCATAATCTATAAAAGCTTTACTGTTGGGTATTTGACATTGATTTAAAGACTAGTATTAAATAATATCTCTTATTGTATTTTAAAAAGATTATAAATACTTATGGATACAAAGTTGTAAAGTTCATTACTAGATTATCTTAATTAATAACAAAAACTTTTAAAGATATTTATATTATATTAATTTTCCACTACTTTTTAACCTACGCAACCTATAAATGTTTATAAGCTAGTGTGATTTATATTCATCTATATAAGTATTGCATATGTGTAGTGTCTAATTTTTCCATAGTTTCACTACGCTGTTTAAATAAATAGGTGTTGTTTTATCATAATTATTTATAATAGATATATTCGGCAACGGCAATAAATGTAATATTATTTTTATATTATTTACTTTATAGTGATTTTAAAAGATATTGCATTCAATGAAGTATACTTGATTATCATAATTTTTATTGAAAATTTCCTATAATCTGATTTAGATAGTCTTACTAGATGTTCTCTCAGTGAAGATAGAATCTTAAAATTTTAGAAGCCACATAGAGTGAAAGTTAAGCCACAAGTGATACAAAAAGAAAAACAAGTATCTTTTTTTATTTATTTTGGTTAGCAATTATGATAATCATATATAAATTATTATCAAATTTTTAAAAAACACACTCATTACATTTTATATACTAATTTACCTTAGTTGCTCTACTTTTTTTAATTGTTACAACCTAAAAAAATATTTAATTTCCTCTTTAATAGAGATTTTTTTTCTACTATTTCTATAAAAACCATATTATTTTTATCATTACCAAATTTCATCCGTTTCATTTTACTCTACAAAGAAAAATAGTCTTACTAAGGGTTCTTAGTAAGACTACTTATAGTTACAATATCTAGGCAAATATTTATCTAAAAAACTGTAGCCCCCACACCCCTTACAGCACTCCACTCATATTGCATTCCTACAACCACACGTGCTAAAAAAATTAAACTAATTAAATGATTGGTATCTGATAAGCAAATTAAGGATTATTCTCTACCACTGGAAGTTGAGCTAAATCTGTAGTAACATTGGTTTCTTGTGTAGCAACAGTATCAATAGTAGGATCTTCAACAACTGCAATATTAGAATCAGGAACTTGTTGCTCTGCTTGTATGACCTGTGGCTTAACTTTCACCCTACGTGGTCCTAAAGCGTCGGATTCATCTTCACGCGGAGGACGCCTAGTAAGACTATCCACATCTTTATTTGATTTTAAACCTAATCCTTCATCTTCAACTGGTCTTTCAACTGGAGAAAGATATAAATCATTTCCTTTCAACTCACCAGTGGTTGATATCATACCTTCCAAATTACTCTTAGATTTATTAGCTTCTGCGATATTTTTCTTTTCTAAATCTTTATATTTAGAAAGCCATTGAATAATATTTCCTTTAGATGCATTATAAACATTTATAGGCAGATTACCTTCATAATGAGATATAATTAACAGTATTTCATCTTCAGGTAAATTATCAACGTATCTTCTTTCTATCCTAAGTTTTTTCTTATTTCTATACAAATAGCTCGTAATATATTGTGCAAAAACAGTTCTTTCAAAAATCATTTCCTTAGCAGAATAAGTCTTAAGGTTGGAACCACTAAGATACATTAGCACTAAAGCATCTTTATTTTTGGGTACTTTTTTTAAAAATGATTTTAGTAAATCTTTTTGTGATTTTGGCAATTCGTAATTAGTGTACATTCTAGTACGTTCATGGTTTTTCTCTATTGATAAGAAATAATCTGGATTATCTGTTTTTTTAATATGAGTAGTACTACCTTGCGGTTCATTATTACTAAGACCTATTAGTCTACCTTTGGCATCTCGCAGTAATTCCATACGTAATACTAATAGATTAACACCATAAAAATCCAATTCTTGATTCGGCTTAAAAATGGTTCTCTGATCTAATAATTCTTCTTTTGTAAGAAGAGGAAGCTCTTCCAATATTTCTTGTTCCAAATCATTAGTATTTTCAAAAGATTGTTGTTTGGTTTCTAAGGCAGGTTTTATAATTTCAACCTTTGTAACTGGTTTATCCGTATTGGGGGCTTTTACAACATCACTAGTTGCCGCAGTAGTGGATTTAGAAATTGTTTTACTTTGATTAGTTGTAGCTACTGGAACATCATCAAACAAAACATCCCCACCGGAATTTCTTTCAGCAGCACTTACATATCCAAAAAAGACAAGAAAAAAAAATAAAAAATAACACAATGCTATAATACTATAATTTTTTATATTTACTGTCATAACGAAACAAAACCCCATATTTTACAGTAGCATTATAACAAAAAATACCAGCTAAGTAAATTTAAATATTAGCTTTGATCACATTGTAAATAGATAAAGAATCTAGTCCTGAGATTTCTTTCTGTTCTTCTATTGTTGCATGCTCAACAAAAATATCTCTAGCGCAAATTGGTATAAATTTAATTTTATCTAAAATATTACATTCCATAAGTATCTTGTAAACAGCTCCAGCAAATGCACTTGAATATCCTTCTTCAACAACTATAAGCACTTTATGCAAACTAGTTAAATGTTTAATTAAATCAGTATCAATTGGTTTAGCAAATTTAGCATCAGCAACTGTCATTTCAATAAAATCTTTAGATAAAAGAAGATCCCGTGCAACAAGTACATTATGTAAAATATCACCAATTGACAATACAGCCACATCTTTACCTTGCTTTATTACAATACCTTTCCCTAAACTAATAGAAGAATAATTAACAGAAAAATCTGCATGCCTAGCCTTTGCTATTCTAATAAAAGATGGTTTGTCATCAATACTACCCATTAGATCAATCATCATTGCTATATCTTCCTTACAAGATGGTGCCATAAAAACTATATTTGGTATACATAAAAACATAGAATAATCAAACATCCCAGCATGAGTCGCCCCATCAGCACCAACAAATCCTGCCCTATCCATAACAAACCTAACTGGCAAAGAAGAAATAGCAACGTCATGAATAACTTGATCATAGGCTCTTTGCATAAAAGTAGAATAAATACAAACAAATGGCTTCAGCCCACCCTTAGCAAGCCCCGCAGCAAAAGTAACAGCATGTTGCTCTGCTATACCAACATCAAAGAATCTTTCAGGCAGTGCTTTCTCAAAAATATCTAGACCTGTGCCTGTTGGCATTGCTGCAGTAATAGCAACTACTTTATTATCTTCCTTAGCTAATCTGATTAGTGAATTAGAAAATACCTTAGTATTACTTAGATTAGCATGTACTTTAACAGCTGCTTTTCCTTCTACACCGTGTAGACAATCAGGTGAATTCTCTGCCTCCTCATACCCTTTCCCTTTTTTAGTTAACAAATGTAGAATAATTGGCTTTGAGCTTTCAAAATTTTTTAAATTTTCCATAACATCAACTAAATTCATCACGTCATGGCCATCAAGAACACCAATGTATGAAAAACCTAAAGCCTCAAAAACATTAGCTTCTGTGGTGAATCTAGTTAAAGAATCCACCTTATCCATAATAAAATTAACTTTAGAAGGCAATTTATCCTTTAAGCCATCTTTAAATAATGATTTCATATAAGAAAAATGAGGAGAAGTTTTTATTTTAGCTAAATAACCACTTAAAGCACCTTGCGTCTTCGAAATAGACATATTATTATCGTTAAGAATAATTATAAGCCTTGAACCATCTGATCCTAGATGATTAATTGCCTCCAAAGCCATGCCTGCTGCAATGGCAGAATCACCAATTACTGCAATAACTTCAGCAAATTTATTTTGTAAATTCAATGCTTTTTTTAAACCAAAAGCACTTGAAATTGCAGTGGAACTATGCCCACCTATAAAAAGATCATACTCACTTTCAGTTGGTAGAGAAAACCCAGATAACCCTCCCTTCTGTCTTAATGTATCAAAAGCATTTTTTCTACCTGTTAGAATCTTATGAGCATAGGCCTGATGTCCAATGTCCCATATAATCTTATCATATGGCATACTAAATACATAATGAAGCGCAACTGCAATCTCTACAGCTCCTAAAGAAGAGCCTAAATGCCCTCCTGTGGTGGATACAGAATCAATAATGAATCGCCTAATCTCCGAAGAAAGTTCAGCTAACTCTTCTGGCAAAAGTTTTTTTAAATCTCTAGGATAGCTTATAGTATCCAAATATTTACTCATGTAATATGCTCGACATAATTAGCTTATTTATTTGTTCTAGTTCATTAAAATTAATATCTTTGATAATAAGCTTTGTACTTAAATTAATATCATTAATAATAGACATAGCCTTATCAACACCTAAAAGATTTACAATATTAAAAGGCTCTTGCTTTATCTTATAATCATTAAAATCATCAGCTATCTGATACATTATACCAATCTTTTCTCCATAGGTTGCTAAATTAGTTTTGTATTCCAAATCTTTTTCTGCAATGATAGCAGGAATTAAGCAACAAAGAGAAATCATTCTTGCAGTTTTCAAAACATTAATTTTGTAAATATTTTCCACGTCACTGTTGATACTATCATTTGATACAAATTCTAAATCTAAAAGCTGTCCACTTACAAGATTTCTACCACCAATAATTTCTGCTACTTTATTAATAATTTCTAGTTTAATTTCAGCAGATAAAGCAAGATCTTCAGAAGATAATACATAAAATGCTTCTGCCTGCAAAGCATCCCCTGCCAAAATAGCTATATCTTCACCAAATTGCAAATGACTAGCTAATTTATTGCGCCTCATATCATCGTTATCCATACAAGGTAAATCATCATGAATAAGAGTATAAGTATGAATATACTCTATAGAAGCACCAATATGATATAAAATAGAATCTTGTATCCCTAAATGCTTACCAATATAATATACTAGAAATGAACGAAGTTTTTTACCCCCATCAATTGTAGAATATCTAACTGCCTCTAAAAGCTTATTGGAGGGGAATAAATCAGCAGGTAAAAGCTTATCAAATAATTCATCCATATTATCAGCAAAATATTTCATCTTTTGTTTTAATATCATTTTGGATTCCTAATTTTATTATATTTAATCTGAGATTTTATCAATTTCCAGCTTAGCCTTGTCAAGAAGATTTTGTGCATATTTTGAAAGTATCTTCCCCGATTTATAATACTTTATACTATCATCAAGGGTTATGTCTCCATTTTCCTGCAAATAAATCACTTCCTCTAAGTACATATAAGCATCTTCGAATGATATATTCATCTTCTCTAGTTGCTCAACAGAATTTATACTCTTTATATCAATTTTATCAACCATAACTAACCAGTCTATTATTTATTTATTTTTACATCTAGCTTAATATGCAATTCACGCAACTGTGCAATAGATATTGTAGAAGGAGCATTCATCATTAAATCTTCTCCAGTTTGTGTTAGGGGAAATGCTATTATTTCCCTTATATTTACTGAATCCGTTAATAACATAACTATCCTATCTATACCAGGAGCAGAGCCGCCATGAGGAGGAGCTCCATACTGAAATGCATTAAACATACCAGCGAATCTTTGCTCAACATCTTCCTTTGTATACCCTGCAATTTCAAAAGCTCTTACCATAAGATCAGGTTTATGATTTCTAATAGCTCCACTAGAAAGCTCTATACCATTACATACAATATCATACTGGTAAGCAAGTATATCCAAAGGATCTTTAGTATTTAAAGATTCAAGTCCACCTTGTGGCATAGAAAATGGATTATGTGAAAAATCAATTTTTCCTGTTTCCTGATTAAGTTCATACATTGGAAAATCTGTTATAAAACAAAATTTATAAATATCTTTCTCAAAGATATCCATTTCTTCTGCAATCTTATTTCTTGCTAACCCAGAAAATTTTACAGCTTTAGAATCCTTACCACATATGAAAAATACACTATCTCCATTATTAGCTCCACTAAGATGTTTAAGCAACTGAATCCTATTATCTTGTAATTTTGATACGATTGGTCCCTTATAAGTACCATCTTTATCACAAATAACGTACCCTAACCCACCTTGTCCCTCTTTTTTTGCCCATTCATTAAGTTTATCAAAAAAACTTCTAGGTTTATTGGCAGAATTAGGCACCATAATACCTCTTACAAAACCTCCTTCATCAATTAAATTAGCAAATAGTGCAAAATCACTACCTCTAAATACCTCTGTAACGTCTTCTATTTCAAGGGGATTACGCAAATCTGGTTTATCAGAACCATATTTCAACATACTCTGTAAATAAGGTATTCTTACAAAAGGCAAAGAACTTACTTTCTTCCCTTCCGAAAAATTGCTAAAAGTTGAATGCATAACATCTTCCAAAAGCTCAAAGACATCTTCCTGTGTAACGTAAGCCATTTCAAAATCCAACTGATAAAATTCTCCAGGAGTTCTGTCAGATCGCGCGTCTTCATCTCTAAAGCAAGGAGCAATCTGAAAATACTTATCAAATCCTGATGTCATTAATAGCTGTTTAAATTGCTGGGGTGCCTGCGGTAATGCATAAAACTTACCAGGATGCTTACGGCTTGGAACAACAAAATCTCTAGCCCCCTCAGGAGAAGATGCTGTTAATATTGGTGTTTGCATCTCTAAAAAACCATGATCCTCCATTTTTCTTCTGATAAAACTGATAATTTTAGATCTTTTGATAATATTATTATGATTTTTTTCTTTTCTTAAATCTAAAAAACGATATTTTAATCTTATCTCTTCTGGTGAATTATCATGCTCTGCAACTAAAAATGGTAATAATTTGCAAGGATTCTCTAGTAATAATTCATTGATACTAACTTCTATATAGCCAGTTGTAATCTCTTTATTAATAGTATCATCTGTTCTTTTACTAACTTTACCAATAACGGTAATTACAGATTCTAGCCTTACTAACTCAGCTAGGGCAAAAAAACTACTATCATTATCTATTACACACTGTGTAATCCCATAATGATCTCTTAGATCTATAAAAATCAAACTACCATGGTCTCTTTTTCTATGTATCCATCCGGATAGTTTGACCAATTCACCTACTTCCTTTTCCCCCAATTGATTGCAATTATGAGTTCTAAAGCTATGCATGTTTTACTGTCTCCAACTCTTATAATTTTTACTCTCTATCAATATCCTATATTACACCATATAATGCTTAATAGTAACTATTTTATAAAATTTTTATATCTTTTTTTTACTTATATATAGACAATATCTTTTTTTTATACTAAATATGTTAATGTGTGTTACGCTTTTAGTCACAAATTTATTAACATATCTAAAATAAGGTACTTAAAATGGATAAAGATATTTCTTACTATGACGCTATTACTGCTATCAATATTAATAACGGTGTTGTAAAACTTATTATGGGCAATCAAGATGTTTCTCAGGTTGTTGAAAATCAGGGCAAAGCATTACCTATTCCTAATAAAACTATTGCTATGCCTGTAAACACATTTGTTTATGCTTTGGCAGTTTTCATGAATGATCCTAAAAATCAAGATATGATCACTAAAATGCAAGAAGCAGCCGGCTTAAATAAGCCTCAATCATAATTTACTAAATTGATACTTATTCCACAGTAAACCTGTGGAACTGTATCTTTCTTTTTTATCGTTTTATTATATTAACTGGTTGATGTGTGTCGGATAATGTTGAAAAAGTTTTCCTCTACGTTCTCTACTCTTAAAATGTCAGGTCAGCTTTTTTTAGCATTTTGTGAGATGTTGATTCAGTTCTTTGTAGCTATTAAATTATTGTTTTTACATATCAAGACTTTTCGGGAATTATCTCCTTTGAACTGTCCCCTTGAAGTAATGAAGGAAGGCTATATGTTTTTAGAAAAAAATCATCTAGAAATTCTTCCACACAATGGTCTTTTTATCCAAAATACACACAGAATAAATGATGTTTTTCCCAATATTGTAGCTCTTGATAATTCTAAAACTTCTTTGGTGAACCTATCTCTAACATTAGAAGGTTGCTTATGTCCACTCAAAACCATTCACCAAGATATATTATCTTATGAACATCTTGACAGTACTTTTGAATCAATATCTGCAAATTTTGTTATAGATAGAATCCAAGGTGGCGATACTAAGATAGATGAATTTATTGCTACTATGAGAAGTCTATTAGTTGAAGGTGGGGTGTTATTTGGTATCACGGTAGTAGGCATTGGTATTCAACATAAAAAATCTGCTATGAAATATCTGCAAAAACAAAACTCTAAAGGAATATGGTTTAATATGAATACTTCTTTAGCCACAATAGAAACTATTTTAAAAAAACATTTTGATACTATAGGTCTATTCAACGTAGGTTCTTGTATTTTTTTTAGAGGCATATTGAAAAAAAATAAAAAAGATCTTAGTAAATACCGCCCTACTTTAGAAAAGCTTAAAGGTAAACATATTAAAATAAATCCAGAAGATTTTCATAAATGGATACGTTAAAATAATTTTAAAAAGCTGAGTATTTAATATAAGGCTAGAATGCCGATTCGTTACAGTAAAAAGTTAAATTTCATATGTTTAAAGTATATAAGTAGCTTGCTTTAAATCAATTTTACTACTCCTAAAAGGTAGGTTTTACAAGCTATCTGTACCTTGCAAAAGTAATATTTTGCCTTTTCAATAAAATTATCATACCATTCCTTGGTGTTATCAGAGAATGGCACTTTTTTGCAGAGACTTTTTTCATAATAGGAGGAAAACAATATGAAGAGAAAATTGCGTAGCTTAATTTTACTCTCTGGGGTATTATTATTGTCTAATAACGTAAAAGCAGTTGAATTGTACAATAAAGATGGTGATACGTTTTACACAGGTGGTTATATGAGAATTGGCTACATTGCAGAGTCAAAAGATCTTTCACACTCCATGGGTGACCCTAAAGCTGTATCATTATCTTCTAGAATTAACTTTGGTGGCAAAAAGGCAATTGATGCAAATAGCAATGCTTTTGGTAAGGCTGAATGGCGTTTTAATCCATTAGGAACAAAACACTCTGAATTCATGACTAACAGATTAGGTTATGTTGGCTATGAACACACTAATTATGGTAGTCTAACAATTGGTCGTCAATACTCTCCTTACTATGACGTAGCTCAATTTGCTGATGAATATGAAATTAATGGCGGTGAAGCTCTAGGTGTTGCTGATGATAACGATGATGGAGCATTTGATGGAGTTCTGCGTTCTAATGGTGCATTGGTATATCGCAATAGCATAAGTAATTTTGATGTTGCCGTACAGTTACAAGCTTCTGAAGAAGCTGCTGGTGGTTCAGCGTCCCCTAATAGAGGTCTTGGTAAAGAATCTAAATGGGAAAGGGAATACAGCACTGGTTCTTCTGTGATTTATAACCTAAATGAACAGGTAAAAATTGGTGTTTCTGCTAATTACACTAAGATGAAATCTGTGGTATCAACTGAAAATATTTTCGCTCCAGTTAACACTCTTGTGGATTCTAGTTATTTAGATAGACAATCTTATGTTGCTGGTATCTCTTATAAATCGAAAATACACGTGGCGTTAACATTATCTTATAACACCAATTTATATGAAGTTGATAGTGCTGCTTTTGGACAAGAAAGCTATATCTCCTACCAATATGACGATTTAGGATCTCATGTTTATGTTGGTAATAATTTTGCAACAACAAAAAACAAAGGTAAACTAAATAAGGCTTTTGACGGTGATACATCTAAAATTCACAACTACGCTTCTGTTGGTCTTAGACATTGTCTTGCTAACAAACTTAATATAATGTTCGAATATAGACATGACTTAAGAAAAGATAGTGAAATTGTAGATGCTCTCCAAGTAGGAGGCAGTCGTGCTGCTGTAGCTAAAAGTGCAAGTAGAGAGCAAGGCTTAGCTTTAGTGGTTAAATACGATTTCTAATTATTATTTTGTGAACCATGGCGCAATTACCTTTGCATTCTGGTTCACTTTAAATTATGATTGACAGCTTGTAATATATATGTTATGATGTGACACTGGTTTTTTATATAAAAAACAATAATAATTAAGGAGTATAGTTATGAGTAAAGTTCTGGTTGTAGTAGGTCATCCCAACCTTAGTAGTTCATCTTACAATTCTAGATTAGCCGATGCTGTAAAAAGCCTTCCAAATGTTACAGTACATAAAGTTGATGCTAATTATCCAATTAACATGCAAGCTGAACAAAATTTATTAGTAAATCACGACGTAGTAGTACTTCAATTTCCTATGCATTGGTACTCTACACCTGCTATTTTAAAAGAGTGGATAGATAAAGTTATTACTTTTGGTTTTGCTTTCGGTCCTGGTGGTGATAAGTTAGAAAAGAAAAAAATATTGTTGGCTGTTACTACAGGGGGTGCTGCAGCTTCTTACAACAAAAGTGTTTATGGATTCACTGCTGAGGAAACTTTAGTTAGCTTGAAAGGTTTGTGCACTTATGTTAGAGCTGAGTACAAAGGTTTATTTCTAGTGAATGGTTGTATGCCAGGACAAGATTTTACTATATCGGAAAATGATTTTGCTAAAAAGCTTGAGGAATATAAAAAACTGATAGCATCTTTATAGTTAATCATTTCATAATAACACGTTATTTTATCTCTATCGTGCCTAATTGTTTTATATAAGACTTTTAGGCACATCTTAAACAATCAATGGTTGAATTCATATTTTTTTCTTAACTATTTTTAATATTTAATTTATTCTATAGGTAAGGTCTCATATGCGATATGTAGAGGTAGCTAACAAATACTTGATTTGTTTATTATCTTTTTCATCGTTATGTTCTTTACAGCAATCTATCAATTCAATAATTAACAAAATCTACTAATAAATATGAGGCTATCATGCAAAATAAATATACATTTTTTGAATCTCCTAATTTTAATGCAAGAAGTTCTAGTAGTAAAATAGATTTCATAATTCTTCATTACACTGTCATTGATTTCCCTCAAACAAAACGTGTATTTCTAGAGAGATCTAGAAAAGTAAGTTCTCATTACGTAGTTAATACTGATGGAGCAATTTCTCAATTTGTCAAAGAAAGTGATCGTGCTTGGCATGCTGGAGTGTCTTATTTTTCAGGTCAGACTGATATTAATTCTGCTTCCATTGGAATAGAAATAATAAATCCTGGCTACGTGGCAGGTAAACCTATCACACCTTACAGTGATATACAAATAAATAGCGTTATAAATCTATGTAAGGAAATAGCACAAAGATATTCAATAAAAAAGTATAATATTTTAGGACATTCTGATATAGCAGTTGAGCGAAAAATTGATCCAGGCTATTATTTTCCATGGCAGAAATTAAGTGAAAATGGAGTTGGTATTTATCCAAGTGCGGAAGATATAAATAAACAAAATATTGATAATTTTGATACAACTAAAGCTTTACAAGACTATGGGTATGCTATAAAAAATATAAATCTTACAAAAAAAGCTTTTCAAGCACACTTTAGTCCTAATAATTGGATAAAGAATATCTCCTTTGGTGTTGTTGAAGCAAAAGCATTGCAATTTCTTCTTAATTATAAAAATTGCAATTAAACTATAGTTTTAAATACAAATTAAGCTAACTTTCACGATTATTAGCTTCCAAATATTGAATGATTAAGGCAACTTTAAACCTTAATCATTCATAACAAAAATTATAAATATTCTATCCTATTATCTTTACACTTTTATGATTCCCTTATAATAGCTGTAGTAATAAATTAATAGGTAATTTCCCCTATAGTTTTTTAATGTAAGGCGTTCTTGTTAAAGTAATTAAGTTTCATAAATCTTCCGTAGATTTAACAGATAAAGATAATATCCATAATAAAATATCTATCAATATAATGCTGTAATATCAGCTCTTCTGCATTTAACTTAATTTTTACCCCTACAAAAAATATTGTAATTATAGGGAATAATATACATAATCTTACGTAACTAATTTCTGGAATTTTAAAAATAATTGCTCTGCAGTATGGTCTGTTTTACCTAGATCTTCTAGTTTCTGTATGTTAAATACTTATACTCTTCCATAGGTTTGCAATAATTTTGTTCTTAGCCTTGCCTTTTATACTTAATAACAAGCATTTTATAAAAAACAAACGATATTAAAGATTATGTAAAAATAATAAATTAGCTACCATTATTAATTTAAACACGAAGAAGTAACATTCTATATTAAACCAACGGAGGTAAGTTTCGCAAAATGATACTGGAAGCGAACTTTAATAAGACTGTGGCGGATCCAAGACGACTTGAACGTCTAACCTACTGCTTAGAAGGCAGTTGCTCTATCCGGTTGAGCTATGGATCCAATACCGAGGCATTTTAAAGTCTATCATAATAATAAAAATATTCAATAATTTTTTTATTATTACCCTAGTAATACAAGTTTCTATTTTTAGTAAAATTAAAAGTACCACTGTTAGGAATTTTTTTTGTTTCAGATGTGCTTACTACTTCATAATCTAGATTATTTTTTTCAGCATACTGGATTGCTTCTTCTTTAGTAATAAAATAGAGAACTACTTGTGCATTTGTATCAAAAGAGGAAGCCCACCCCATAAGGAACTCTCGTCTTGAATCCTTGCTCTTAGCAAACACTAGCTTCCACTTGCTATCCTTAGATAAACAAGATTGCATAACATTTCTAGTTGGAGAATATATTTTAGCTTTTTTCATTTTTTTCCACTCAACCCAAAACAGCAAATCATCAAAATAATATAATAATGCTAATGTTTATGGTAATGATTTGCTATTAAATAATCAATAGATTTCTTATTTAAAGAAATTTTCTGTTATTAATTTATCACTTTCTAATGCTTTAGCTTTAAAGTGTTCTGCAGAAAGGGGATCATCTTTTAATATATACATTTTGCTTAATGCTGAATATAGTCGCGCCTTATCTTGCTCGCTTAATAGAGATAGAGCGTCAGTTGAGGAATAAAGTGTATGCAAATCGTTAAAGGCAATATTATAGCGATCAAGAAATTTAGGTATTCTTGCGTTTATAAGCCCTCTTATTAGAAGCAATCTAGCATAAAGTTTTTTATTATTATTTTTATATTTTTCAACATTAATATTATCAGTGATTTTAAAACATTCATTAGCATAAGATTTTTTCTTAAAAACATTGAAAGTATTTCTACTTAAAAAACACCAAGAAACACCTTTGTACATAAGAACAAGATCAGTTGTATCACCTTGAGCTATCATAGAATCAATTTTTTTCGAAGTATCATCTACTTTTTCTCTATTTTTATTTAAAAGTAAGTAGTTAAAATCATCATTAATTGATAGATAAGGTTCTTTTGTTATGTCTGAGGCTTCTAAGGATATTGAAATATTAAGTAGTAGAAACAACAAATAAAATAAGATATTTATCATAAAAACCTCCTTTGCATAAAAAATCGATTATAATTATCTGATAATTATAGCATAAAAATTATGGATATCATTTTTGATAAGTAAAATAATTATTTTCCAGTTTCAGTAGCTGTTCTTTAAGAGTTATACCTGCTGCATATCCAGTAAGTTTATTATTTGTACCAATAACGCGGTGACAGGGAATGATGAGCATAATAGGATTCAAAGCATTTGCATTACCAATAGCTCTGACGGCTAATTTATTCCCGACAGCTAGAGCGATATCTTTGTAAGATATGGTTTTACCGTATGGGATTTTAAGTAGTTCTTGCCAAACATTTTTTTGAAAATCTGTACCTTGTGGATCTAATAGTAGATCAAACTTGATGCGTTTTTTCGCAAAATATTCATCTATCTGAGTTTTGACAAATAATAGTTCTCCATCCTTACGTATAAGAGGGTTATATGGGGTAGTTTTGGTATAGTTATTAATGAAACAAAAGCGTGTTATTGCCATTTTTTTGTTTATAGTAGCTTCAACTAGTCCAAAAGGAGTATTAAATTGACCATATATATGCATTCATTTATCCTTAATCATAATTTTTCAATCTAAAGGAGTGTATTATAAATAAAAAATAGACATTAAGAGGTATCAAATTAATTATTTGAAATAATGTTTCAAATAAAAAGGGATTTAAGTATTTTTATTTTAATTTAACAAATTAATGATATATTAACTTAATTAAGTGTAGGTGTGTACACTTAATTTTTTGTAATAAGAATTAAATTAATAATAGCAAGGAGAAAGAAGTTATGGATTCCGGTAAGGGAGTATTATCAAAATTCGGTTTTATATTTGCATCAGCGGGAGCAGCAATAGGTATCGGTAATATTTGGAGATTTCCCTACTTAGTTACAGAATATGGTGGAGGGACATTTATATTTGTATATATATTATTTTCCTTAACTATAGGATTATCATTAGTAATAGCAGAATTTATGATAGGAAGATATTTAGGTAACCCTATAACAAACAGTTTTCATAAATTAAGGAATAGTAAATTTTTTGAGAAAGCATTTTATTTGCACCTATTCATTTTGTTGGTTATGATTTCGTTTTATTTTATAGTAGCTGGCTGGTCGTTGTATTATTTTGTAAATTCATTACTAGGATTAATAAAATATAATAGTAATAGCAGTCCTGAATATTTTTCGGCTGTACTGGATGGGTTATTAGGAGATCCATATACATTGTCGTACTATGCATTTGCGATAGCAGGGATAACGTTATTTATAAATTACAAGGGTATGGTAGCAGGGATTGAGAAGACAAATTTATTATTTTTGCCAATTTTGTTTGTATTATTAGTAATAATGATGATAAGGATATTAACTCTTGATAATTCAGCTGAAGGATTAAAATATATATTTTCCTTTGATGCAAGTAAGATAACTGCGGCGATTGTACCTGCATTGGGTCAATCGTTGTTTTCATTATCATTATCAGTTGGAACGATGATAGTATATGCATCGCATACGTCAAATAAGCATAATTTAACGAAGTCATCGATTCTCATTGTTATTATGGGTTCAGCAGTAGGACTTTTAACATCAATAATAATAATACCGGCATTGGTAGCGTTTGGTTATCCTATGAACGCTGGAGTTGCGTTAACATTTTTAAGTTTACCTAATGTATTTGCACAGATAAGTTTTGGTGGAGTATTTGCCACAATATTATTTTTAATAATATTCATGGCGGCAATAACGTCGACAATATCACTAACTGAACCATGTATTCCGTACATTCAACGTTTATTTGGAGTATCAAGGAACAGGGCAATATTATGTTTAGTAGTATTTTGTTTAGTAGGGAATACGATAATGACATTTCCACTTAATATCTGGAAAGATGTAAGGATATTTAATATGGATATTTTCACGTTTGTATCTGATTTGCTTATTAATTTGCTGTTAATATTGGGGACACTATTAACATCGGCAATTTTAATAATTGGGATAAGTAAAGAGAAGGTAAGAGAGGAGTTAACCAATCATGGTGATTTAAAATTTTTTGCATTTAACCTGTGGTATTTTGTTGTAAGATTTTTATCACCATTAGTTGTTTTTATAACTGTGTTTTTTTCATTATAGTGTTATAATATAGATCCTTAGCGCGTTATTTATGAGAGAGAGCTGTTAGCTGGTTGTTGATAGTTTTCTCTCTTTTTTTTTAGTAGAATCACTTTAAAATAAGTTTATCCGGTGGTGTTTTGCTGTAAGATTATTACTACTGTTGGCTGTAAATACTGTTATATTTTTTCAGTATATTATGATGTGATTCTCTGTGCTAAGTGAGGGGATTTAATATTTGTAGGATTCACTCACTTGCTAATTTTTTTTATTGTTAGTGGTATTCAAGTAGTGAATCAGTTAGTTTTAACAAGTTCCATATTGCTTGTAAATTTTTTACCATTAAATTTGTGTATAACTTTGTTGATTCTATAGATACCTTGAAAGTCTTTAAAGTCGTTAACTTGTTGTAATTTAAGATTAAGACCTGCTTGCAAAGATATTTTTCCACCACAAGTTACGTGTAATAGTTTATTTTCTTTAATATCATGATATTTAGATTGAATAAGCTCGTGAAACAAGGTTTTTGGGTAAGTATTAGTCATATGTAGGAATGGTGAGGACCCTAGGGATATCTCGACATTAGTAGCGGTATTAAAATCCCAGTAAGAGCCTTTAACGCCGTTGTAGATTTGTTTATCTTTAACGTCTTCTTGATAGATTGATATAAGGTGTTGTTTTTCTAAAGAGATGATTTCTTGTTGTTTATATTTATAGATAAATAAAAGTTCTTTATTTTTAATTGTAGCGATTGCGCCATAAATTTGCCCTAATTCATTTAACAATTCGAGGTCATTTTTGTTATCTTGAATAAAGTAATCAATTTTTTTATTTTTCAACTGGCTATCAATATTAAGCTTCAGGCCCATAAAGTTTGCGCTATTAGTTAGGATATTGTTCAAGGTAACATTTTTAAAGACATTAGTGCGTTTAACTTTACCAAGATTATAGTCACAAGAGGCGGCTTCAATTTTCAACACACTAGCATTGATGTTAATAAAAGTAACATTAAATTCACCCATATTAAAATTGTTAATAATAAGACCTAAAGTAGCTTGTCTATTGCTAGGGATGTCGAAATTAAGGTCAGCATTAGATAGATTGATATTAAAAGAATCCAAACTATCGCTCATTTGATCGATAATTTGGAATGATAATATTCTATTACTAAGATCTATTTTTTTGCCGTTAATAAGTAATACTATGTGCATTGATCACTCCATAGGTTGTAAGATGTTATTTTTTAAAGGATGTAGATTAGGATACTGGTAGAGATTTAGGCTACCAGTATCCAAAGATAGAGAGAGAGAAAGTTATAGTAATTTTGCTCTTTGAGAGGGTTTAGCTTCGGTTACTGGAAGAAAGATTACTGTACCAACATCCAGGAAGACGTTTAAATTTGCAAGATGCGGATTAGCAAGCAGAACCATTTCAAGATATTTCATACTGTTGCCATAATGTTTAAATACAATTTCTTCTAATGTTTGAGGTTCTTGGACGGTGTAATACATAATTAAAATACTCCTTATTAATAATTTTTAGGTTAATAGTGAAAGGCGGTTTTAAAACTTTATCAGTTTATAATAAAGTTTTCTTTTTTATACTCAAAGGTTTTGCAGAATACAGCTTACCTATTAGGACTGCGGTTGGTGTCCGAGGTTTCCTCATTATAGTTGGCAACAGTGTCCAGCGGGATTATTTTGCATAACTAAGATCTAGGTTAATAGTGAAAGGCGGTTTTAAAACTTTATCAATTTATAATGAAGTTTTCTTAATTACTCTTTATTAATAATTTCTAGGCTCATACTAAAAGGCAGCCTTAAAACTTTATCATTTATAATGAAGTCTTCTTTTTTATACTCAAAGCTTTTGCAGATACCCTTACCTATTAGAACTGCGGTGGTGCCCGAGGTTTCGTCGTTATAGTTAGCAACAGTGTCTAGGGGATTATTTTGCATAACTAAGAATCTGGCACCATATTTACATACAAAGATGAAGTTATTTATCATTATATTAATTTCATTAAATTGGCGATTCATATTATTTTCATTCAAATCGTTAAGGATTGCCGATCTTGGATAAATAATCCCTTCAATATCAATGGTATATTTACTGTTATTAGTAACGAAGCTGTAGTTTGAATCGCCTCCGCCAGAGGGAGCATTTTTATTCTCAGAATCCTCAGAATTTTCCATTTGATCAGACCAACCAAATTCATATTTATAGTCTATGGAATTAGAGTTAAAATTAAGTATATTAAATCTAAAGATAGTATCTTTAAGATCATTTAACATTTTTTGATGTTTAGCAAGTGCAGGCTTAGGTGCAGCGTAACCGTTCACTCTTAGAATCAGCCTGTCACCGTGTTTTTCAAATATCATAATTACCCTCTCATTAGTAGTGCTTTTTGTGCTTTAAATTTTCTTGTTATTTCTTCAACAAGTTCGTCAATATCAGTATTACTGCTCTCTATGTTGATGTTAAAGTTTTGTACAATATCATATTACCCTCTCATTAGTAGTGCTTTTTGTGCTTTAAATTTTCTTGTTATTTCTTCAACAAGTTCGTCAATATCAGTATTACTGCTCTCTATGTTGATGTTAAAGTTTTGTCCAATATCATATTACCCTCTCATTAGTAGTGCTTTTTGTGCTTTAAATTTTCTTGTTATTTCTTCAACAAGTTCGTCAATATCAGTATTATTGCCATCTATGTTGATGTTAAAGTGTTGTACAATGTTGGTTGTGTGGTTAGTATTATTTCCTTTAGAATTATTTCCTCCCTGATTAGATTGATTATTACTGCTCTTAGAGTTAGAGGTATTAGAGATATACTTAGAAGAATTATATCCATTGTTAGAAGAATTAGATGCATGGTTAGAAGAATTAGATGCATGGTTAGAAGAATTAGATGCATGGTTAGAAGAATTAGATGCATGGTTAGAAGAATTATATCCATTGTTAGAAGAATTAGAAGAGTTAAAGCTAGTAGTACTATTAGACATACTATTACTATTACTATTGCTACTATTGCTACTGCTCCCCTCATAATCTTTACTATGGTATCCCTCTTTCCCATTGCTCAGCTTATTTACATTTGGACTATACGGATTTATATAGGTATACTTGCTTACTCCCCCCTCCTCACTCCTCTTACCATATTTGCTACTATACACCCTACCATCTGAACCCACGTACTCTCTCTCCTCTTCCTCTTTAATCTCTTCTCCCTTACTACTTCCTCCCTTACTACTTCCTCCCTTACTTCCTTCTCCTGCGAATCCTCCTGTTGCAGATCCATTATCTGCGAATCCTCCCCCTGCGAATCCACCACTTGCGAATCTATTCTCCTCTACCACCTCTCTTCTTAATACTATCGGTTTTATATTGCTCTCATTCTTCTTCATACTCTCCCTCGTCTGCTCTACCCTACTTAGCTCCTCTGTCACTACCTTATTCCCCTTCTCATCTATCTCTATCTTCTTCTCTCCCTTCAGTCCTAACCACACACCTATCTTATCTAGAGAATCAAAAAATGGCGCCAAACACTCCTTTAACCTCTCTATCACACCACTTATACATCCCCATATGCTCTCCCATACTCCACTAACTACATTCCATATACCCCTAAATACCCCTATCACAAACCTAAAATATCCCATCACCACCTTCTTGATAAATCCAAATACTATACTCACTACCCTTCCTATACCCTTAAATACTCCTATCACAAACCTAAAATACGCCTTAACTCCCTTCACTATCGCGCTAAATGTACCCTTAAATACCTTCCCTATCCAACTAAATACCTTGCCGCACACCGCCGCTATCTCATCAAAATACGCTATAAATAATATTATCGCTCCCACCGCTAGCGCCACTCCTAACACTATCAATCCTATCGGATTAGCCAGCATTACCGCGTTGAATATACCTCCTATTATACTTGCTACCCTCATCACTACATTTAGTACCTTCATGCTACTTATGTACTTCATTAAGTTTCCCACTCCGCTACCTAACCATTTCGCTCCTCCTATGGCCCCTCCCACTACCGCTTTACCTCCCTTCCACGCCATTAATCCTCCAGCTCTTACTACTCCGCCTACCGCTTTGCCTCCCGCCACTGCAGCACCTCCTACCGCTTTGCCTCCCGCCACTGCAGCTCCTCCAGCTCTCCTACCAAAACCTCTCACTCCCTCCATCCCCTTGCTTCCCTTACCTTTACTTCCACTACCCAATACCTCCGTCACTTTACCTACTCCTTTATCCGCTCCCTTCTTCCCTATCCCAAAAAGTCCCCCTAAGCCCTTGCTTAGACCTCCCAAGAGCCCCCCTAAGCACTTGCCAAAATTTATCATTGCAGTTTTGAAAGCCTTCATAATTTCTTGCACTGATTCTAATGATTTTAACCAATTTATCCCTTTTATTCCTAATTTTATCCCTTTATAAAGGGCACCCAGTATATTAATTGTGTTTGCTATCCTTGATGTCATCTTATCATACCATCCCCAAAAACCATTTCCTCCACTATCTCCTTCTTCTCCCTTGCCTCCCTTACAACTACATATCTCTGACAATCTATCTATCGCACTATTTAGGTACTTTATTGAATCACCAAATGCCTTTATCTGCAATATCTCTCCCAATACTCCGTTCATCTTTATTATGTTCTCTTGCAACCTCTTTAAACCATTATCTAGCTCTTTAAAACTATTTACTAATACACTTAAGCCCTCCTGCAATCTGCTCATATTTACCCCTATCTCTTGCAGTCTTTTTACTAGCTCTTGGTTAACTCTAGCACTATCTAAACCCTTGTTAATTGCTTCCATTTTCTTTTACTTCCTTTATTTTTTACTATTGTTGTTTTATTTTGTTACTTTATTTTATTATCCCCCCCCCCCCCCCCGCAGTGCGGGGGGGGGGGGGATTAGCAGAAACCCCTGCCTACTAAGATTCGCCTTTTGCGAATCTTTCCTTTTTTAATCATAACCACATCCTCTCTATCTCTCTAAGAAGAAGCTTATGTTAAAACCTTACCTCCTCCCTTATTCTAGTTTTATCTCTTGCATTCCTATCTCCTTTTATGTTAAATTTTACTGGTATTTCACTAACCATAGGTTGTTCTTATGAATGTCATTAGCTTTACCCTTCCTTTCTACGGTTATCTTTTACTAATTCCTTATAGCTACGTTATTGCTCACAGCGCTGTCGCTTTAACTGTTGATTTCTTCCCTCATACCTCCCCTAACACCATCCACAATATTTTTGTTTCTACCTACTCTTTTATGGCCTTTACTTTTGCTGCTCTTTCCTTAGATAGTTTATTTAAAGATCATCCTAAATCTATAACCCTAGTAGCTAAATGGTTCCCTTTTCTCTATAGTAAATACCAAGCATCCAAAAAACAAAACCCCTTTGATCTTACTTGTTCTGTACTTTTCGCAAGCACTACTTCTCTTACTATTTTGCTCTATTATCATTTCTATATCTCCGCTGCTGTTCTTTTTACTTTTTCTTCGTTTTTAATTTTACTAAATATTTTTGCTAGTACCAAAGAGGAATATGCAGCCAAGGACGCTAAACGCAAGGCCGAGGACGAGGCCTGGAAGGCTAAGAAGTTGGCCGAGGACGAGGCCTGGAAGGCTAAGAAGTTGGCCGAGGACGAGGCCTGGAAGATTGAGAAGGCAGAGAGGAAGGCTAGATATAAGGCGAAGATGGCAGCCATGGACGTTGAAATAGCTGAAAGAAGGGCAAAAGCTGACGCTAAGTGGGAAGCTGAAAAAGCTGAAAGAAGGGCTAAGGACGCTGCGAAAAAGGCCGACATCGCCGCTAAGGACGCTGCGAAAAAGGCCGACATCGCCGCTAAGGACGCTGAGTGGAACTCTAAGGAGGCTGAGAAAAAAGCTAAAATTGCTGCCAGGGACGCTCTGCGGAAGGATGAGCATGCTAAAACTGTCCAACAGCTTAAAGAAGAATATATTGATACAAAACGCCAAATTAAGGAAAATTATGCTAAGGGCAAAGAGCGACGCTTGCAACTTATTGCCGCTCGTAAGGCTCGCGTTGCCGCTTATTCTCCTTTGCAAAAAACCCTTTATTACTTGGCCTATATCCTTCCTGGCGTTATTGCAATAGCTCTCTTCCTCTATTTCTTCCTTCAATATAAACCCCTTTAACTTATCTATCAACACTTCCACCTCCCTTAAAGAGGGGGAGGGGGGAAAAGTTCCCCTCAAAAATACTTATCTACTACGATCCCCTCCCTTGGAAAGGGTAGGGGGAAAGCACCCTCAAAAACACTTATCTACTCGGCTCCTCTCCCTTGGAGAGGGTAGGGGGGTATAAAGTGGGGAGGGTAACCCTACTCCTTTCTTAACCCTTTTCCTCTCTCCTAGCCCTAAACTCCCTCCTCCATAGGGGAACTCCCCCCGCGGCGGGGGAGGGTAGGGAGAGAGCACCCTCAAAAACACTTATCCTGTTGCTCCTTGGAGAGCTTGTTACCACTTCGAAAATCATTACTTCCTCACATTTATTACCCTCCTCTTATCTGCCCACACACATTTCGGGGGGCAGTAGGCTTATTTACTAAGGTTTGTCTTTTATTTTAGATAATCCACCCTATCCTTTCTTTTTGCTTCACCTCCCTACCTACTACAGGGGGGCTTAAGCAGAAACCCTTGCCTCTTAAGATTCGCTTTTTGCGAATTTTTCTTTTTTTAATCTTCACCCCTCTCTTAGCCAATCTTTTCTTGGAATTGATGACTAGAAAAAGTGTGTGATGCTCTGCAATAATTCGCAATTTGCGAATTATTGCTCTTCCTTCTCTTGCTAAATCCCAGAATTAGATGAATTCTACAAAGGTCCTTCTTCCTCCTTATTCCCTTTATCCTACTCCCCTTTTCACAAGGGATGAATTTCAACCAATAACGCCCAAAATACCACAAAAAAACTCTTTCCTGCTTTATTTGATCTATTACCCTAAACTTTACTCACAGTATTTTTATTAACTTGAAACCTGGATATCATACATATGCATGAAAAATGTCTAGAAACACAACTAACTGACTGTCCCTACTGAAAAATTTTCTATTGAAAAATATGAAAATATGATATTTACATCCTACAATGTACAAAAAAATATTCTTACCTTAGAGGCAAATTAACATCATATGACTTCACATTATATACTATTTTATTTGCTTTTGCAACGTTTTTATTCTTCCCTAACCCTGACCTTAACCTCCCACTCCATCTATTTTTACCTTATTATAGATCTTATTCTTTCCTATTGATTCTTATTTAACCAAAATCTCGATACCTTGGCTAATCCACATTACCCCCACCTCTTCTAAAAAGTTATTTAGAATGTTTATAATTTATATTGACAATATATTGTATTTTAGTATAGTTTAGTTTCAGTTGTATTAATTTAATCTTAATACAACTAATAGGATCAAACAACCCCTTGGTTAGCATCAGAATCTCTTTATTGATCTCTTGCCTGCCTTGATGATTATAATGAAAATGTTTGATTTTAATTTATACAATATCTTAATGATTCGCTACTTCGAAAATTAAAAATGGAAAAAAATATTATGAACAAAAAAACATTAACTACTTCTTCAGGTGCTCCGGTATATGAAGATAATACCTCTATCACTACTGGACATCCAAAACCAAGAACCTTACTAGAGGATACTCATTTAGTTGAAAAATTAGCGCATTTTAATAGAGAAAGAATCCCAGAACGAGTTGTCCATGCAAAAGGTGCCGGTGCTTACGGATACTTTGAAGTAACCAAAAATATTAGCCAATACACAAGTGCTGATTTCCTATCTGAAATAGGTAAAAAAACAGATCTCTTCATAAGATTCTCCACCGTTGGAGGTGAAAAAGGCTCTGCAGACGCTGAAAGAGACCCAAGAGGCTTCTCTATTAAACTGTACACTAATGAAGGAAACTACGATATCGTTGGCAATAATACCCCTATATTCTTTATTAGGGATGCTATAAAATTTCCTGATTTTATTCATACTCAAAAAAGAAATCCTGCCACTAATACAAAAGATCCTAATATGGTATGGGATTTCTTCTCCTTAACTCCAGAATCTATCCATCAAGTTACCATTCTATTCTCTAATCGTGGCACCCCTAAAAACTATACCCACATGAACGGTTATAGCAGTCATACTTTTATGTTTTATAAAAAAGATGGCTCCTTTGTTTGGATGAAATGGCATTTCCACGCCGATGCTAAATCGGAAAACTTAAAAGCTACTGAAGCCGTTAAACTAATGGGTGAAGACCCAGACCACGCTACTAGGCATCTATATAGCAATATTGAAAAAGGTAATTATCCTTCCTGGACTGCTTATGTCCAAATTATGACCGATGAGCAAGCAAACACTTATAAATTTGACCCATTTGATGTAACAAAAGTTTGGTATAAAAAAGACTTCCCCTTAATTGAAGTGGGCAAAATAGTTCTTAATAAAAATCCTGAAAATTACTTCGCAGAAGTTGAACAAGCAGCTTTCTCTCCCGGTAACTTTGTCCCTGGAGTTGCTGCCTCTCCCGATAAAATGCTACAAGGTAGATTATTTGCCTATCCCGATGCCCACAGATACAGAGTTGGCACAAATCACCATCTAGTACCAGTAAATCAGCCTAAAAATGCCAAAGTTGCAACCTATCAAAGAGACGGCTTTATGGTGGTGGATGATAATGGCGGTAAATCTGTTAATTATTATCCTAATTCTTTTTCTTCTGCTACTCCAGATAGTTCATATAAAACACCATCACTTGACTTATCCTCACACGGTGCACGCCATATACTTGAACTTACAGATGTTGACTTCATCCAGGCAGGTGAGCTGTATTCTCGTGTTCTTAGTGATTCTGAAAAAGATGATCTAACTACTAATATCGCTGGTAGCTTATCTGGCGCTTTGTTACGTATCCAAAAACGTCAGTGCGCATTGTTCTATAAATGTAACGAAAATTATGGCTCTGAAGTTGCTAAAAAATTAGGATTGTCTCTACCTGAAATAATACAACTAGCCTCCATGACCCAAGAAGAAAGAGTCATCGCTACTGCAAGTTAGAATTCTTCAGAACTATAACTTAAAAAAGGTATATTATATATTTATTAATATACCTTTTTTAATTATATCACTTTAAACTTCCCCCTCAGATGAAACATACAACTCCTTTTAAATACCTTGTACTAATTGTCTATATAGCTCCCCCTCATTCTTCTACTAACTGAGCAATACATAACAATATAATTCCCTTTGGTCCCTTATATTTCCTGCATAATATGCTTACTATCAAAAAACCTACATAACAATACCTTAACCATCAATATACAAATTCCCAAAATTAAAATCTATGCTTAGATAATCATATTAATTATCTAACCACCCTATATAGCGCAAATCCATTCTCAATATCTTTGATATATTCTACTCTACCATCTTCAGCTATATCTTCCCTAGCTACAGCAGGAGCAATAAATACTCCACCTGTTCCTCTATCAAATGTTAACTGCCAATTATTATCAACTATATTTATGATATTTTTAGTGTCCTTAATATAATCAATCACAATCTTCTTATTTTCAATCCCACTATCTAACAATATATTCTTATTATCTTTATTTATTAGGATGTTCATATTTGCCCTATAATTACTAGTAGCAACTAAAAACTCATCACTGTCTTTTATATTTATATCATTATGTTTTAAATCTTCTATCCTATAATGATCTTTGTTTGTTACAACAAAATCTTTATACCTAGAATCTTTTGCAATGTTTATTTTATAACTTATTCCATCTATAATATCAAAATTATATGATCTGAAATTAGAATTTATAATATTAATATCTCTTTTGTTACCATCTAACTTATTATAAGCTTGCGCACTCCACTCTAACCACTCCCTTAACTCTTTCCCATTGATTTTTAAAACTACTAAAGTATTTGAAAATGCATATAAATCACTTACACTTCTAATTGTTAAATCTCCCTTATCTACAACAGTATAAGCATTTACACCCCCTCGACCCCCATTTTTATATACACCTGTAGCAGAAATAACAGCTAAATCTTTATATTGTGGATGATCTTTTAAAAAAATTTTACTTACATAATCTATTTGTGCTTTATTCACTAACTCAATAGAAAAATCATCTCTCAAAAAAACAAAATAATTAGCAATTTTACTATCTACGCTCCCTATCTTCGTATTTATATATTTACGTGCTTGCTTTTGCTCATTGGCAATAAGCTTGTCAATATTATCATCACTTTCATCTGTCTGTAACAACCTTGTATCTACAGATTTAATAATCCAACCTTCTGTCCCTTTTTCTAAATCTATATCAAATAAACCAAGATGACTACCATAAGCTCCAGCCATTACAACAGGAATACCATTTATAGTGCCATTTTTATTATCTATCTCTTTACTATCCTTATAAACAGGATTTTCTACTTTCGGAAACACTCCGTGATCATGTCCGGATACAATAAAATTAATACCCTCAATTTTTGCAATATCTAAAACTGCGTTCTCACTACTATTGCCTATCCCACTATGCGATAGCACAATAATAATATCAACCTTTCTCTCTCTTAACTCTCGAACAACTGCTCGCACCTCTTTTACAATCTCTTTAACCGTTATCTTCCCCTCTAAATGAGACTTATCCCAATCCATAATCTGTGGAGGAGTCACCCCTGTTATCCCTATCTTTATCGTCGATACCCCTCCTTCACTATCATGAATTTCCTTCTCTAAGATTACATACCTTCTATACTTATTCTTAATGCCTCCCTTATCATATATATTTGCATTAACAATGGGAATCTTAGTTTGCCCTAACACCTTATCTAACTTTACAAGACCATAATTAAACTCATGATTACCAAGATTCATCACATCAAACTTAAGATACTCCATAACCTTGATCATCGGATGCTTATGCTTTTTAAAATCAATCCCCATTGCATAATCTGCAAAAGGATTCCCCTGAATTAAATCTCCATTATCAAGAAGCAATACATTACTATTTTTTACTTCTCTCATCTTATTAATAATATGTGCAAGTCTATTTAAGCCAATGCCTTTTATCTCTTTATCTTGATAATAATCATAATTCAACATATGACCATGTAAGTCGGTTGTTGCTAGTATCTTTAAATTTGCCCTTTCAGAAGCCTCTAATCTAAAAATCACTATCGCAGAAATTAATAGTATAAATAAAGATCTTATAATCACAACTATCACCTATCTTAAATATAATCTAACAACTAATATCCATAAACTATAACAATTATAATTTAATCCTACCCTATGGTAAATATTAATTTTCATAATTCTAACATTAGCAAATTTTTGATTCCTGTGAGCGCAATGGGGGGGGGGGGGAATTAAGTGAGAAAATTATAGCGTGCATCAATTAAAGGAAAAATTAGGAAAAATTTATAGCTCTATCTTACTTTGTCCTTTAATTTAAAAAACTATTTTATTTCTCTTAGCTAAGCCTGCTACATTGGATTTTTATGATATAGCTGAAAAATCTTAAAAAAGCATCTTGTGATATATAATTAGGACTCTTAGCTAATCCTCTTATTGCATTTTTAATTATCTTATTGAGCAAGTAGTTTTATTACCTGTTTATCTCCCTTAATTATACTCTTAATATCCCTAAATCTTGGTTCTCCTTTTAACTCTCTGCTAAGTGAGACTATGGTAAAAACCATGACATGATTTTTATTTTTATGGTGATAAAAACTTGTAAAAATTAATAAAAACCTATAAAAATAAATAAAAGTTAATATGTAAAAAAGATAACAAAAAAAGGCTTGAGTCTTCAGGAAAATATGGTCGGGGAGACAAGATTCGAACTTGCGACCCTCTGATCCCAAATCAGATGCGCTACCAGGCTGCGCTACTCCCCGAAAGTCTATAGATATATTAACTAGATTTCTGCGCTCAAAAAGTCACATTAGAAAGCAACAGCAATGCTCCAATAGTATATCTAGAAATAACCCTGATTGCAATAATTAATAATGCTTTTTATCAATTATTTTCCTCAACTGCATATCCAGCATCTATCCATTCATTAATACCATGCTGTAAGTTTTTAACAACTATATTATCGTAAGTATTACTAGCTTTTAAAATATTAAAGGCTATACCTCCACGTCCTCCAGCATTACAATAAGTTACAATAATAATTTTATCATTTGCATTAAGTTCTAAAGCACTTCTTAATCCATCAATAGATAAACCAGCAATGGGAATATTAAGTGAACCTTTAATATGATAACGCTTATACTCTGCTTCAGTTCTAACATCTATAGGAACAACCTTTATACTGCTATCTTCTAGTATTTGTTGTAATTCTTGCGCATTTATTTGTTCTGATTGTTTATTCATATGTGAAAAATCCTTAATTAGTCTTCTACAACTATCTTATAACCAGCTGTAGCCCAAGCAGTTAAGCCTCCTTTAAGATTATAAGTTTCACAAGAAAACTTATCATTAAGCTCATTTATAGCGCTTTTACTTCTAACTCCAGATCGACATTGCATCACAACCCTATCAGCATCCATTTCTTTGCATAATGTCTGTAGCTTCTCCTGAGTTAGCTTAGGTAAAGGAATATTAACAGCCCCCTCTATATGTGCTTCCTCAAATTCTTCTTTTGATCTTACATCTACAACTAACACTTTATCTTTATCTAAAAACATTCTTTGTAAATCTTTAGGATCTATATCTTTATAATCTACCACTGTCTTTCTCCTAAAATTTCTTAAACTAACATAGTCTAGCCAATGATACTCCTATTACAATATTTTATGCAAGGAATAAAATATCTCTCACAACACTTATATGCTTTTTACTAAGTAAATAAGTGTGCTATGAGTACTTCTAGAATAATTTCCCCAAGTATTCTTCCAATATTTATATCCAACCTCTAAAGCATAAGAATCTTTATGTAATGCTAGCCCTTCGTAAATTTGATATGATATGGCTGTTTTTAAACTTCCATCAGTTTGAGTTCTTTTTTCATAAAAATCTATATCTGACCATCCGCCATGGGTTAAATATATACCATATGGTAAATCAGTTAGTTTAGAATACCAGTTAAATTGAAGAGTTATAGGCATATTTAGATCTACCTTAGCATTGTTAACATCCTTAGCCTTACCTGTATAATATAAAATATTACCATATAATTTACCAAATATTGGTAAATTGAACGACGTCCCTATACCTGCAAATAAATCTCCTGTAAAATTATAATTGAACGGCTCTTTAATTTCACCAACCAAAAATAGCCTATCATTATTAAAAATATCATACTTTAATATATGTTTATAAAAATCAATATTTAAATTCTGCATCTTTCCATCCAAAAACCAAAAATCTGAAAATCCGTAATATTCCCATTTACCTAAAGATACTATAGCTTCTATCTCAAACATAGTCTGATTTTTTGGCATAGAAGATAAATTAGAAATATTTGTAGCTTTAAACAATTTTAAATTTAATAACTTAAAACTACCCTTTTCTTCTGCAATTAAAGGAACTAAAGCTGATAAAAATATAATAATAGTGAATCTAATAATTAAAAAAATCTTCATAGTAACCTCCTAATTTGCTAATAATGTGAATTAATACTATAATGATTAGTGTTTGCAGCCCTGGGGTGCAATAAGTAAAAAGGGCAAAATACTTTAATATTTTGCCCTTTTTCTATCTACGGAATACTTAAAATTAAGACCACTAGAGAAACCAAAAGATGTATACATAACAATGGAATAATAAATCTCAACCAGTGTGAAAAAGTTATTCTTGCCATACCGATAGCTGCCATCACAACACCAGAAGTTGGAGCAACCATATTAATTAAACCTGAAGACATTTGATACGCCGTGATAATTGTACTTCTTGGTATATTAAATAGATCTGCCAATGGTGCCATTAAAGGCATTGTTAAAGCAGCTTGACCAGAGCTTGAAGGAACCAGAAATGCTATGCCTATTTGGACTATTTCATTTAAAATAATAAATGCTCCCTTAGAAAGACCAGATAAAAAATTAACTATTGTATTTAAAATTGTATCAATAATTACACCATCTTGTGCCACTATAACTATTGCCCTTGCTAATCCTATAACCAGTGCAGCGTAAAGTAAATCTTTCGAACCTTCCACAAAATTATCCCAGTACTGCTTTTGTGTTATTCCACTAATGACTCCTATTATCATAGATCCCGCTAAAAATATCATTGTCATTTCTGGAATCCACCATCCTAAATACATAACACTGTACATCATACTGCCAATCATAGAAGCAAATATAGCAACTATAAGTTTTTGTCTAAATGTAAATCTTACCGGTGCATCACTTATTAGCTTACCAAAATGCTCTTTGTGATCCTCCCTTAATGAGTACACTATAGACTTCTTAGGATCTTTTTTTACCCTTATAGCATACCAAGTAACATAGGCTATAGATATACTAACTGAAATAATATAAAAAATGACCCTATGAGAAAATCCATCAGAAATACTAACTTGTGCTATCTGTGAAGCAATACCTGTTGCAAAAGGATTAAGTATAGAAGCCATACATCCAGTAGCTGCTCCTATTAAAACTGCTGCTAATCCCACTATAGCGTCATAGCCAGCAGCAATCATTAAGGGAATAATTATTAAATAAAAAGCTAAAGTTTCCTCAAACATACCAGATGTAGTACCACCTAAAGAAAATAAAAACATTATAACAGGGATCAATATTATTTCTTTTCCCTGCAATTTCTTAATAACCGCTCTTAACCCACTATCTATAGCACCAGTTTTTAGGATAACCCCATAAGTACCACCAATAATTAAGACATATGCTATAACCTCTGCAGCGTCAATTATACCCTTTGCAAAAGAAGAAAAAGCACCAATAAACCCTTGTGGACTAGATTCTACTGTCTTATATGTACCAGCAACCACAATATCTCTACCAGCCACTTCATCGTATTTTCTCTCAAACTTGCCACTTGGTAATATCCAGCTTAAAATAGCAACTAACACTATTAATGAAAAAATTATAGTAAACGTATGTGGTAATCTAAATCTCATATCTATTACTCATCTAATTTTGAACTAATGAAAACTATAATATTAAATAATAAGTGCTTAGTATATATTTTTTTATATAAATATGTAAAGTTTTTTATATAATACTTTTTAGAATATTTTCTGACATTTAGATCTTATATAGTAATTCAGATGAAACTACGCTTAATTGTTGATTTTTTTCTTCTTGTTGCCTTTGGATTTGATATCTTTTTTGATAGATTTCTTTTTAATATCTGATATCTTAAATATCATATTTACTCCTGCATAAAGAATATAAATAAGTAGAATATCAATAAACATATAAGATATCATTATATGAGGTCGCAGATGCTTATCATATAATTGCAATAGATGATGAAAATAAGATTGATCTAAATAAGTAAACACACAAATAGTAGTTATTACTAAAGCTATACCCTTAGGTGTATGATAATTCATAATTCTATTTTTAATAAAATCTTCAAGAATACTCAACAATAACTTAATAATGTATAACATATCTAACTACTCCTCAATTAATTAGTTTATAGAATCTATATATTTGTATTGAAAAATTATCAATTTTACATGAAATCAACTAATTGTAGTTGTATAAAACTTCATAGTTAATATGCTGTCAATTGATTTTATAATCTAATATTATGTATTAACTTACTTTCCCCTACAAAAGTGATATTTCTAAATTTGTTATAAGATAGAAAATACAATAAAATATTATCTTTATTTTAAGAAAGGATTAAAAGTCCCTTTATAGATATACTTCATAGCCTCTGAAGCAACATGATTAAGCATAGTAGGCGCTTTTTTTGAACGCTTAGCATTAAATTCTCTTACTTTAATATCGTATATAGTATTTTCTTTATCATTTTGCGCAATTTGTAAATCTGTATCATAGGCAACATCAATCATCCTTTGCAAATCTTCGGAAGTTCCTCCACTGACACCTGTAGAACTATTATTTTTTATCCTAGATTTTTCTGCTGATTTTGCTCTTAACAAATTTTCTATTACATTGTTTGATTTCAAAATAATATTATTTCTTTGTTTATCATAATACGAATAACCTGTCATAACACTTATCCTCTCTTATCTAACTAAAATGCTTACATGTAAACTATTTAAAATCATTGGGAAAGGAGAATTTTGTTGTAAAACAATCCTAGGCGAGGCATCCCAATACTGCCAAAAATTAAAATTAACTTCCTGCCCTATCTCAGACATAGAATTGGTAGTTGTATCAATTATATCTCTATAAATAATGTTATTATTATTATCTAAAATATTAACGTTCTTTGATCGTGAAAAAATAAATTTTATAAAATCTATTTTTTTATCTCCATTTTTAGTGTGCATGTTAATCCCCTTATTAAAAATCTGACTTTTATAAACTGACCTGTAGTTGTATCCAACAATAACATCTTGATTGGGTTTGTTAAATTGTATATTAATCACTTCATCTAACGCAAAATATTCCCCTATATAAGTTTTATTATCTGCTGACATTACTCCAATATTTTTGCCCATAAGATGTTTCGGAATAGTAATTTTATTATCAATTAGTTTTACTAAAGCATAAGAATCAAGAAAATATGGAAGATCAACTCTACTATTATATGAATATTCCCAAGATCTTAACTCTAATAATTCAATATAAAATTTTTCTTCTCCTCTAATTTTGGTTTTAGTATGCAACCATATTTGTTGGACATCTTGTTTAAAATAAGTTCCTATATCAATAACCTTATGTGTGTCATTAGATAAGGCTTGCTCACACCATGCCCATACGAGATTATTATTGTTCATTTGCAGATGTCCTATGAGAAAATTACCAGTTTCAAGAACCACTAAAAGCATCTTTGATGGGTAATTAATATAGCGCATAATCTGTATTCCGCTTTTAAATAAATGCTCACTATAAGAATTTATTTGCTTAAAAAATGATACTTTGTTGTCTGTAATTTCTAATGCATAAATTTTCTTTTTAGTATCATCAACATAAAAAGTTAAGAACTCTGTAACGATAGCTATTTTAGAACTTTTCTCTGAGCTTATCTTGGAAACAGCATAATTGTAAGGAGATAATGCTTCAGTTTCCTTTAAAGGAATGATAAGAAAAACTCCATCTTTAGTTCCCACTAAAACATTATTTTTATTACTAGCTATCCACATTATTTTATCAGCTTGCGCAAGATTAAATGATATTGCCTTATCATGTCCTATTGAGTCAACAACTACATTATTTTGTGTAATAATTTCACTAGGAGACATATTTCTATAATCTGAAGTAGTGGAAATCCATACTTTTTTCTTAGCACAATAATAAGCTCTGCCATTGTAGAAAGTTACCATCTCTGGATAACCATTTTGTGGACACCATTCCCCCAATCTAAAATCCTTAGTGGGAAGAGTTGATATAAAAGGTATCTTAGTATCTACCTTAACCACTGTAGATGAAATATAGTTTGAAATTTGACCATAACCCCAAAGACCTGAATGGTATATTCTAATAAGTCTTCCTTTTTTATAGACAGCGTCATCGGTAGTAAATAATGGTGCTGAAGCAGTTAATATAACATTACCATTTAAAGAATTAACATTGACAGTTATATCAGTTTTGTTTCTTTCTTGGTAAGGGCCATCCCAAAAGTGAATGTCAGAGAAAAAAAATTTATACTCATTGCTATAATGGAGGTATTGTGTAATTTTATGAGCAGATAAAAATATATAGCCTCCCCCACTTTGATCATAAGTATAAGTAAGGTTATCTACAACATCTTTAGTTATCCAGGGAGCAGAAATAGAGTACTCTTTATTATCAATAATTAACTTTGCTCCATTGATATAAAAAGATATTTTATCATGTGCTATTTGCATCATTATATGATCACCATGCCAATCTAAAGAAATGATCCTAAATATGGTGTTTTTTCCAAGATCATGCATAAATTTAGTACCAACTCGCCTTAGTAAGGATCCTGATTGGCTTAACATCATATTATAAATTCTATATGAGCTATCATAATATTTACTTTGAGATAAGTTATTACTATCCATAATTTCTCCTAAAGCAAAGGAAGATAAGTTAAAATTAAATCTTTTCATAAAAATAAATCCCTAGCAATAATTTTTGATAATATGATAAACTTAGCCCCACCTTGAATTAATCCAAGTACTTTCAAAAAACTCCATTGTTGGTAAAAGACTATTACTCTCTAAACTGTTCAAATTAGCTACTTTTTTATACTCAATTTCATAAGTATCCCTTAGTAGGTTCTGCAAAACAGGATCATTATTAAGCATAAAACTCATTTCTACAGCTAACTTTAATGCTATAAGATACGATAAATGAATACCTAAATCTTCTGTTGCTAAATCACTAAGAAAAACAACTTGAGAATCTGAGGAGTTAGTATAAAAATACTGTCCTATCTGAAGATAGTGCTTAGTGAAATTAACTGAAATCACCCTTAAGCAACCAGCTGGTAGAGAATATTTATAGGAATAATTAGGAGTATATTCATTATTTAGGACACCGTATAGTTTTAGTTGCTTAATAGCTTTATTCCAGTTATTAGAAGAAAGTACTTCTGCCTTAATTTTATAAAAAAGAAACCTGCATACTTGAGCTTCTTTGATATTTTGTGTAAAAGAGTCAATATGCTTCTGATTGAGCAATCCTAAAGCTCTGTTACATATGTCTATTTCAGTATATATCATAATATTCCTATATTTTATTAATATTAATAAAAATATCTGTATTACTCTTTACAGATTATACTAACTACTTTTTTTTCATCCATCCTACTGGCTCCACAAGATAAAGAAGCATAGACTTGCTTTGCCATTCTTTTATCAACTCTTAAGCTAATATCAGTTTTAATATCTCCTAAAGTAGCTAATAAAATACCAGACTTGGCAAAACAAATAATATTTCTGTGCCTCTTTGTTTCAGGTTGCACCATAGGCAATAGATTTGAGCTAACTCTTTTAAAAGTAAATCCCATAAAAGTATTAACTTTACCTTCTACCAGTGCCTTAACTGTATTGTAATCCTCAGATGTAACCTCAACTGTTTTTAAAAGATCGCTGACCTGTTTTGCACTAACGACACAATACTGCTCCTCATCATCATCAACATCAGCATTATCAAGTATTTGTCTAGCCATTCTTAATTTATCAATGGTCAGTCCTTGCTCTATTTTAATATCTTTATCACTATAATTTACAGCTATAATTTGATTTTCTGGAAGCTCAATTTTCTGTTCTCCCCTAGGCCCACAATAAGCCGTACCAATTGCAGCTTTAATTATCCTCTCATCTTTTTTTCTTCCAAGGGCATAAGCAGCATTAAGAGAGTAAGCACTTGTAGGATCATTAAGAAACCTCAATTGATCTTCCCTATCAATTAAATCAGCCCAATCAGAAGTTACTATAGTTACCATTCTTCTATCAAATTTAGTGTGAATAAGTGGCGTATCCGCATGCCTTTGTCGTATATCTATAGCTTCTGTTGGACCTATTTGATCATAATAATAACGCTCTGTATCTTGTATTTCTTCCCTTACACAAGCTGAAAGTTTTGAACCTTTTTGTTGTAAATTTAAATTCACAGCATAATGATATCCTTCTCTTAATACTGAATCTATACTATCCATCTTAATATCTCCTTAAAATATATACTTGTTATATTACTTATTGCTGGCTATAATACGGTTTAAAGTATTCAGCTTATGTACTGCTTCTTTATGTCCAATATGGGATTTTCTATATAATGCATCTATGAAGTCTTTATTACTACTAAGATTTGTTCTTATTTTTTTAGCTTCTTCAATATTTGCGCCAAATTCATCACTACTGGTTGATAAACTTTTATCCTCGGATAACAAAATACCTAAATCAACTAGTCTGTTTATAAAGGTTATTTCATCAACCTCTTCTAAAGAAGTCATGCCCTCACGCATACCAAGCCAACTAAGAGCACGTTTAGCTAACAATTTATTGCGATCTAAATCAACACCCCAAATTTGTTTAATTTTTTCAGTTAATACTTCAATTTCTGCAGAATATTCTTCCGTAGGATCATCTAAAGCATCTAGTGCTTCTTCTGAATTATTTCTAATATTTTCCATTTACCCCCTCCTGTTAAATATGATTATTATGTTTGATAATTTTTAAAATATCTTCGATTTTAATCTCTGACATTTCTAATATGTGTAAAAACACATCCCTTGCACCCTCATTAAACGCTGTTTGATGAGAATCTCCTGATTTGAAACTAGAAGATGTAACGTTGCAGTAAATTGCTAATTCATTTAAAATTAAAATTATGCGTTCATCTGTAGTATCAAAAATTTCTTTCCAGGCATAAATTACTTTTTGTGCTTTTTTCTCACCAAAAACAGATAAAAGCCATCTAAGACCATTTCTCATAATTTTCCTCCTAATCAGTTATAAAAAATAGATTTGTTTAATATTTAAAAATACTTTTAGGAACACTATTTGCCTCAGCAATAAACTGTAACATTTGCTCCCAATTAACTTTATTCACAATATCAGGATTGAATTCCCTGATTTTATTAATAAAATCATTAATAATTCCCATCCCACTGCTTTCAACTATTTTTTGATTTTTATTCCATGAATTAATAAAAGTAATATCAAAATTCAAATCGTGAAAATCTAATCCTTCTGGCAATTGTGGTAGTAGTTTCAATCTAAACATAATGCCTAGCTGTCTTTTTAATAAAGGATAAAGAAACTCACCCTGAATTCTAGCTATCTTAGATCCTAAAATTCTAAGCTTCTGCTCATTAATTGAATTAACCTCAGTAGCAGTAGCATTACTAGAGTAAGCATAAAGTAATAAAGAATTATAAAAAGCATCTTTAATCATATTTCTTCGCTGTTCTTGCAACTCATAGGCGCTACTAATTTCTCCTGCTATCATAAGTGGTTTTAAAAGCTGATTACCGTTTAGTGGATCAATACCTCCATAAATTATACCCCCAGGGATAGCTTTAATACCTTGTATCACTGCCTCTGATGGAGCAAGAATAGGAGGGTCAACTTGTTTTTGCGCAGCAATTAACATAGTTTTACTCATGGCATTAATCATTTTAATATCTGGCAAAGCAATCATAGCAGGGCTTTGTCCATAAATTTGATTGGAATTAGTATACCAACGAGCAATCATATAAGGAAACTCATAATAACCGCTTGCTAAAACTACTTCTTTAGATAACATATCAATGTAATAAGAAGAGTACTTCATATTTTTAATTAATAACTTTTGATCTTTAAAGTACTTTGCTGGCAAACATATGTGTAAAAAAGTAAAAACTGTATCTTTACCCTCTTGATAATCTTTAACAATATCTTTGGATAATTTATTGATGCCAAAAAAATCAACTGCTTGTTTAGTGGTTAAATCGATTTTTTTAATGACACAATCAACATCTTCATAAATTTTGTGTAAGTAAGTATCTGCAAGAGTATTACTATTATATATGATATTATTGTCTTCAATATTTTCAGCAATATAAAAAACTGCCGTACCAAAACAAATCAGATCCGAATAAAACTCATACGATTTATAATAAAAACCTGAGTTTGCATTATTTAACATACTTTTCATTAAAGTATCAGCTTGATTAATCCAAAGCTGTAGCTTTTCACGCTTATATTCATCCAAATTTTTAGATATATCTTTCTCATGTAAATGAAACCAATTAAGAGAACTATTGGAAATTAAAGACCATATTCCTGCAACTAAAAACTCTGCTGATAGAATTGCTGTTGAGTCATATATTTCTTTCCTATCAGAATAATTAATAGATCTTTCAGGTCGTACATAATTAGATACTTCTTGCCAAATTTTTTCAATAGGTGCCCTTTTAGCCTTTAAGTCATCAAATAAAGCAATCGTCCAAGTTGCAATTTCCATATTAAGTGTATCTTTTTTAGCATTATCAGTGTTAAGAAAAAAATCGTTATTATCATGTTTCATAGATAGTTCTCCCTACCAATCAAATGGTTTAAAATCGTAATGATTATTGGTTGTATTAATTATTAATTTACTATCACACTGATGAGCAAAAGTTAAGGAACAAGCATCCGCTCCATCTGGAGAAGCTTTGAGGCGTTTTTTCAAATCATCTTTACTCTCAAGTTTTATTTGCCCTGTAGAGGTATAGTAAAACTCAAGGGAAGAGATTTGTCGTAATAAAATCTCATCTTTTATAATATAGCCGCCTTGTGTTATAAATTCTTGTAAATTACCCCATAACTCTGCACGCTTATTGAAATACTTTCGACTGTCTCTAGCTTTAGAACCAAAATATACTAGCTCTGCGATATTTTTATAACCAATCTCACATAAACGGTCATATACTCCTACTCCCCCTCCTCCAGCATCTATACATACTTTAAAGGGCTGTAATTTTACTATGTATTTAGATATCCAGGCAACAACCTCCATTGTATCAGCAAAATCTACTTTTTCATTCACATTAAAACCAATAAAGTAGCCCTGACGGTCAATTATCCAAGATAAATCTCCTCCTCCCCTTGCAATATCAACTCCTAATATTATTTCCCTTGATTTTCCTAAAAAATATGAATCTTTAATTGATTGAGAAATAGTCTGCTGATCATAAAATTTTGCTTCTAACCCCTGCAGCATAATTTTTTCTAGTGGGATTAAACTATTAGTTGCGCTATATTTAAATGCCTCAAGAACAGATCCAGGGAATTCTCTATGAAATCGTGCATTTGGTAATTTATAATCTTCCATAGTAGAGATACACAAAGTTTTATTTTTTAAATATGCCCATGCCAGTTGTTTTAAACTAAGTTTATGAATTTCAGCATAATCTAGCCACTCTTTAGAAAATAGAATTTTTTCTTCTGAGACATAATCTTCATGCCAATACCATGGTAAAAAAATTAATTGATACTCTGAATCCCCGTGAAATGCTTCCATACACATGTTATAAAACATACCACTAGCTCCATTTGATGTACTTTCTAATATCACTTCTGTTCCACTAGCGTCAGGTATGGCCATTAGAATAGATGAAAGATGATTATCCGAATTCTTCCAAAATGCTACCTCACTACCATGAAAAAACTGTATGGTATCAGATCTACCCAGCTCATTACTACCTGCAGTAGCGAAAGAATAGCTACTATCTGTTTCACTGAATATGATAGACTTATATCGATTAATATGTGTCTTAGGTTTTAATAAAGTAGGACTATTATCATAATATCTAAAAATCATATCAAAAAGATTATTAGTTGCACTTCTACGGTGGGTTAATATCAAACTTTTAATACCTTTATTTATTAAGCCATTATGATAACATCTAGCAGAAAGATAAGTACTAACACCTATTTGCCTGCCTTTTAAAATAATTGCCCTAATTTTACCAACCCTATTTTTTTGTTCATGTAATAAATTATTGATATACTCTTGATCAGCATTAAATATTAATTTATTAGTTAACCCACTTTTTAATCTTACATATAAAAATTTAGATGCAAAGATCTTAAGATTGTATAAATTCCCTCCTTTCATTTTTTACTCTTTTAACTCTAAAATTTGGATTATTTGTTATTGATGTTTAATTTAGAAATTATGATGTTATTTATTAAGTTCTTCTAATAAATCTTCATAATCAAGCACATTTTTATGATCTGAATCATTGCTCTTAAGTAGTCTATATAGAATTGATAAAGCCTTTACGTTATCAAGATAAACCTTACTAATATTAGGATCATCTAGAGAAAATCTATTATGAATATCAAATATTCTAGATTTAGTGATATTTATTAAGTGATTCAAATCAGCATTAGCATCATTTTTACGATGTTTTTTATCCGAAGAAAGTTCGGTGATTTTTTTCGACAACTTATGATTACTCAAGATTGATTTAACAGGCAGAAACTTATATTATAATACGCATTGCTAGTTAATAGGCGTTCTCTAATATAGGTAGTATTCTACATCATTTATGTTGATTTGTCAAGTTTTTAGTGAAATAAAAATATATTGAATTATGCTATTTTTGATTCTATACTTCTGTAGAGTAGTATTTTTAGCGTTTTTAATAAAAAGGAGTATTTTATTAAATGTTTCTCTTTGTGGTTCTACTTATTATTTGGATAGCAATCTCTGGCTATATATCGTTGCTTCCACTTTTGCCTGGTATTATTGCTTTGCTATTGGGGGTTGTATTATACAAAAGGGCTAAACATGTTAGCGATCATGGGAATTTTTTTTCTTTAAGATTAATTAAATTTATTCCTTACATTTTGTATTTAATAAAAGAAATTTATTTATCTAATATATTTGTAGCGAAAAAAATACTAAGAAATAAATATAAACCTGGTGTATTCACATTAATTAACAGTTGCAGAACTAAAACTGGTATGGTTATTTTTGCTAATTCAGTAACTCTTACACCTGGAACAATCATCTTAAGGGCTGATAAAAATCAATTTATCATCCACGCTATAGATGAAAAAACAAAAGAGAGTATACTTGATATGTCAATGAAGCAAAAGGTAAAAAAACTAGAAAAGAAAAAAGAAAAATAAATGAGTATATTATTTATAGCAATGATTATAATTTTAACTCTTATATTAGTAATGATTATTTTGTTATTAAAAAGCAAAAATATATATATTAGATTACAGAATGTAAATGTTATTAATTCCTTATCTGTCATACTAATTGCGTTATATTGCTATTATATAGATAAGCCAGAATATATAGATTTGGCTCTTCTTTATGCTACGTTAAGCTTTTTAACTATGTTAGGGTTAAGAAAATATTTTAATGACTACGCCTTAAAAGGTAAGGATAACTAGTGGAGTATTTAGGATTAATTCAGCACTTATTGGGTGCTATTAGTATAAGTGTAGGATTACTTTTTTGTATTATAGGCGTTGTAGGGGTATATAGACTATCAGATATTTATTGTAAACAACATGCTACTGGATTAATAGACACTGCTGGTATTTTTTTCATTTGTCTTGGTTTATCAATAAAATCTGGTTTTGTACTAGTTAGTATAAAGCCGATACTCTTAGCAATTTTAATTGCAATGGTAAGTGCTCCTACATCATACACGTTTATGGAGATATTAATTAATAGAAAAGAAGATACTATCCTTAGCGAAGTTATGAAAAAAAGAGAGAAGGATGCTAATGGATAGTTTATTATTAATTTTGTTGTTACTGCCCCTTGTAGTATTGGTAATATCGCTATTATTCACTAAGGATATGATGTCTGTGGTATTTATAACTAGCGTTATATCAGTGTTATTATCTTTAATCTATATATTGCTTGACGCAGTAGATGTTGCTTTTACTGAAATAGCTGTAGGAGCTGGAGTATCAACAATTTTATTTTTAGCAATGGTAAAAATTACAAAATCATACAGTATAGATAACCCTAATTTCAATATAACATATTCAAAAAGATCATTTGGTGGTGTGATATTTTTATTATTAGTTGTTGTAGTTGGAGTGCTGTTATTTGATGGACTTGGTTTTGCGCCAATTTTTGGTGATGCTTATTCTCCAGCTAACTCTCATAATATTTACACTGTATATACACATGATAGTTATAACACTTTTCAAGTATTAAACGCAGTGACTATGGTTTTAGGATCATTCAGAGGGTACGATACATTAGGGGAAACTGTAGTTATTTTAATTGCTGCTTTGGGAGTGTATACTGTGCTTGGAGATAGTAATAATGTAAGAGTTGTAAATGCAGAAGTGAAAGCTATTGATCCTGTAATCTCTTCAGGTTTATTTGCACTAATGCCCATATTGTTTTTATATGGTTTTTATGTGCAGTTTCATGGTGATTATGGACCTGGCGGTGGATTTCAGGCTGGTATAATTTTAGCTGGAGTATATTTTTTAGTGATATTGTATTTTGGCTATAACGTAGCAAATAAATTCATAAATATCAAATATTTATTGTACATGCTAGCTTTAGGAGTGGCAATTTATGGCTTCACCGGTGTAGTTAGTATGATTCTTGGAGGGAAATATTTAGATTATTATGTTTTTGGTGGTAATGAGGCTCATTCATATCATTATGGTTTATTCACTATAGAGTTAGGAGTTGGAATGACAGTATTTGCTGCATTTATAATTATAATAAATAAATTCTACGAAAAATTATTAAAATAGGAGACTAATAAATTCCCATGATAATTTTGTTCAACAATATAATTTATAACTATCCTTATGTGGTTGCTATTATTTTGATATTAGTGGGAATATATATTTTAGTTATGGAAAGGAATTTAATCAGAAAGATAGTTGGTCTTAATATAATGCAAAGTGGCATTATATTGTTCTACGTAATTATTGGGAAAATTAAGGATGGTGTGCCGCCTGTGTACTCACCGACAAAGGGTATGGAAGTTTATTCTAATCCAACTCCTCATGTATTGATGCTCACTGCGATAGTAGTCGGTATAGCTACAAGTTCTTTGGCTTATTCTTTCATATATATTATATACAAACGTTATAATAGTATAGATGAGTATGAGATAGTTAAAATAAATCGAAGTGAGGAGAAATAGCGTATGCTATATGATAATCTTGTACCGGTGATAATTGCATTACCTCTTTTGAGTGCAATTATATCTGTATGTATTAGAAATTATACATTATCTTTAGTGCTTACAATTGCAACGATAGTTGCTACATTTTCACTAGTATTGTTTATGTTTTTGTATAATGGATTTAATGATATAACATATCATTTTGGTGATTTTGCACCACCGTTTGGTATTGAATACAAAATTAATTCACTAAGTTTTTTTTATTTAATAATGATTATGATTATAGCTGTAGTTACAATAACATGGTCAAAAAATATAGTAATAAAAGAGATAGGTAAAGATAAAGGATATTTATTTAATTCGTTATTTTTACTATGCCTAACAGGATTTCTAGGTATTGTTGTAACTAATGATTTATTTAATTTATTTGTGTTTTTGGAGATATCGTCTTTAAGTACATACATATTGATATCTATGGGCAATAAAAAGGCATCAATATTGTCTGCATTCAATGCATTGATTGTAGGGACTGTATCTGCATCATTTTATATTTTTGGAGTTGGCATACTCTATATGCTTTTTGGCACTTTAAATGCGGATGACATGGTAAATTACATTTATGATACTCCAGTAAGCCCTATATTAATCATAGGAATAGTATTTATAGTTGTAGGAGCATGTATGAAGATGGCTCTCACGCCTGTTTTTTCTTGGTTACCACAAGTGTATCAAAATTCTCCTGTTGCTTTCACACCATTTTTAGCTGGTATATCAATAAACATAGGAATTTATATTTTTATAAAAGTTCTCTTAACAGTGATTGGAAGGGGAATTAATATAGATTTATCAGTTACATTTCAGCTATTGATGATTTTAGGTTTGTGTAGTGCCATATGTGGTGGGATTATTGCTATTAAGCAAGATAATTTAGGATTATTGCTTGGATTTTCATCGGTTGCACAGATAGGATTTATAATGATCGGATTTTCTTTTTTTAATTTGCATGGATTTAGTGCTGCATTATTATCTATTTTTGCTCATGCTATTGTTAAATGTGGTTTATTTTTATGTGCTGGGAATATAGCGTATATTTTTGGCACAAATAACTTAAGTAATTTAAGGGGAGTTGGTAAGGATATCCCTTTTACATTTTTTGCTATTATCTTTTTTGCTTTTTCTTTGGCCGGTCTTCCTGGAAGTATGCTTTTTTATGGTAAATTATACTTGATAATTGCTGCTATAAATTACAAAAATGTATTTGTATTTGTGTTGATGCTATCATCTACTATTCTTTCTTTTGCATACTCTTGGAAGATAATAAGCAAATTGTGGTTAGGGTTTGATAAAATAGAAGATAACAGCAATAAAATGGTGAGGAAAAAAATCCCTTTACATATGAATATAGCTGTGGGATCATTGATATGTGTCAGCCTTATATTAACTATATTCCCTAGTTTTTTGCTTTACTTTATAGAACAGATAATAAATTTCAATATAGCTGTTAATGGATAACATATATGACACTAATTAGTACAACGATCTTAATATTTTTAATTCCCTTTATAACAGCGTTATGTAGTGTTGTTATTGTAAAGGGGAATATTCTTAGAAATTATACGAATGTAATTTTTTCAGTTATAAATTTTATGCTCTCTATTTACGCTATAATTCTTATAAGAGGTGGAGAAAATGCGAGTATAAATTTGATTTCATTAAACTCTGTACTTTACTTTGGTTTAGCAAATAAGAAATTACCTATGATATTTGCTATAATGGTAAATTTACTGTGGGTTCTTAGTGTGATATATTCGATTGGTTATTTAAAATCACATAAGATACAAAATCAGAATAGATTTTTCGCATTTTTTTCTTTGGCAATAGGTTGCACAATGGGGGTAGCGTTTTCTGATAATTTATTAACTACTTTTTTATTTTATGAATTCTTAACCTTATCTACGATACCGTTAATTGCACATAAGATAAGCAAAAAAGAATTAAAAAATTTATCCACGTATTTATTCACATTAATGGGAACGTCCATATTATTATTTCTACCTGCAATAATTTTAACGTTAATGTATACCGGGACTCTCAAATATGCTGTAAATGGTATATTTGTTAGCGCTCCCAATGAAATTGATCCTATGATTGTTTTAATTATCTTATTATTGTTTTTATTTGGGATATCAAAAACAGCACTTATGCCTTTTCATAAATGGTTACCTGCGGCAATGATTGCCCCTACTCCAGTTAGTGCGCTATTACACGCTGTTGCCGTTGTAAAAAGCGGAGCTTTTATAATATACCAAGTAGTTTATGCTGTTCTTGGTGTAAATTATTTAAAAGTAGTACTAGACTCAATTAATTTAACTAGTTTCATGGTGATATTACCTTGTATAACAATAATTAGTGCATCAATAATAGCTTTACTACAAGATAATATAAAGAAGCGTTTAGCTTATTCTACTATTTCACAATTATCTTATATAATACTTGCATTGATGATGTTAAATCAATCTGGATTGATTTCTGGAATTTCTCATATAATTGCCCATGCTTTTGGTAAAATCACTCTTTTTTTTGCAGCTGGTTCAATTATTGTAATAGCTCATAAAGAAAACGTATCAGAATTATCTGGATTAGGGAAAAAAATGCCCATAACGATGATTGCATTTACAATAGGTTCTTTGTCGATGATTGGATTTCCATTTACAGGTGGATTCATTAGTAAATTCATGCTTATTCAGTCATTTTGGGAGAACTCACAATATATAGTAATTTTTGTAATTATAGTATCAACGGTTCTCAATGCGATATATTTATTGCAGATAGTGTTCAAGGCATTTTTTGAGGATTATAAAGAAACAGATAGCAATCATAAAATAAAAACATCTATAAGTATGAATGCGGCGATGGTGTTATCAGCATCTTTAGTGCTTATAGCATATGTTGTATTGCAGCAATTTAATGATATATTAGGATAGTTTAAAATGGACATAATGCTTTTAACATATTTAATAATACCTTTTTGTTTAATAGCGTTGTTATTGCTATTACTAAAAAACAATAGAGTTCTTTTTGTTATTGCATTATCCTCTATTTTTGTATCTATACAATTTATGTTGGTATTTTCTTTTACAAGAGGCTATGATGATATTTCTTTCATTATGAGTTTTGTTTACCCTCTTTATTCCACTACTTTTCTTTTCATTTTATGTTTTGTGCTGGGAATGATTTTCACGCTTGCCCAAAAAAAAGTTAACTACAAGGAACTAGGGTATATTATACTTTACTTTTGCTGTGCAATGGGGATAATTTTTGCTGATAAGTTTTCAATAATGATAACGTTTTGGGAGGCAATGGCTGTTGTCTCCACATTAATTATACTACAGTCTCATGAAAATAATAAAGTGTATATTGCATTTAAATATCTTGTAATTCACATATTTGGCGGGACATTAATACTACTTGGTGCAAGCAATTATCTGTTTAGTTTCAACTCGGATATTATCCCTCCTGATGGCTCATTAGCATTAAATAATATAGGTAATTATCTTATTTTATGTGGAATATTAGTTAACTTAGCTGTGCCACCATTTTCATCATGGCTCAGTGATGGCTATTCTAAATGCTCTCCTATAGCTTCTGTATTTTTATGCATTTTCACTACAAACTCTGCTTTATTTATGTTAATAAAGCTATTTTATGGTACAGATTTATTAATATATATTGGCATATTTACAGCAAGTTATGGTCTGTTTTTTTCAATTATACAAACATCAATAAGAAGGATGTTGGCACTATCAGTTATTCATCAGATTGGTATAATCCTAATAGGTGTGGCATCTATTAAATATTTTGATGGTTTTTTCTTTAGCTATATTGCAGTATCTGCCCTTTATAAAATGGGATTATTCATGTTTGCTGCAATATTAATTAAGGAATTTCAGACAGATAATATATATCATCTAAAGAACATTATTAATTTAAAAAGTATACTAGGTGTTGTATTTTTGATAATCTCTTTGCAATCACTATGTTTACCTATAACGTCTGGCTATATAGTTAAGTCGTATATAACAGAAAGTGTTTCCTCAGTAAATAAACAGTGGTTAGATATGATCATGTTATTTTTATTAGCTGGAGTTGCATTAAATATTGGCATAAGATTACCTTTTTATATTATTAATTTTAAAAATACTTCTGATAAAATGAAATTAGAGAAAAAAGTTTTAAACATCCCATTTTTGCTATCTATAGTTATATTGCAAGGATTTTTTCTTGCCCATTCTTATTTATATTTCAATATAACTTCTATTATCAATGCATTTGAACTTTTAAGTCTTGGTATAATGTTATTCATTCTGATAAATTATTTTAGCAATGGGAAAGAAAAGAATTTACTTAAACTTATAGAACAAGGTAAAGATAAATTAGTTATGTACACAATAAAAGTTTTGAGGATAATAAGCTCTGATAAACTACAATCTAAACTAGTTGGTAGTATTATGTTTGTATATGATAAATCTTCAGAAAAAATAAATCACAATCAACTTACTCCTGGAGTTATTGTCAGTCTGTCATTAGTTCTTTTATTGCTATTATACAGTGTATTTAGAATCAGTCACTAATTTAAACGAGAGTAGAATAGTGAAAAAAGCTAAAAAGCAGGTTTAATTTTAGCAAAATTTTTACACCCAAGCAACACTTGCAAAGAAGGTATCTAGAATGATGTGAATGCTTCGGTAGTAGCCTTAAGATTACAAATCAGGCTCTGCCACTGTTAAAACAACACTCCCATTCTACAATCAATTAGATTTTATCTGAATTTTTCTAGTAAAATCATTGGGAGAAATCTGGTATGTTGTTAAATATTTCATAAGCACCTCATCAATTGTTGTTCCTTGAGAGAGGACTGTTGCACCCTTAAACATTGTATAACCATCTCCACCAACAGAAATAAAATCTGGCAATGCTACTGTATACATAGAATTATAATTAATATTTTTATTTCCTATTTTTATGTTGCTAACCCTTTCCCCTACTTTTTTAGTAATATCCAGATGAAAACTAATGCCTGAAATATGTAAAAAAGAGCCACTTGCATTTGGAAGATATTCTACACTTTTTTCTAAAGCCTCTTTAATTACACTGCCACTTACCTCTACCTTGACCAATATATTGTTAAAAGGAAGAACAGCTAGTATATTTTTATAAGATATATCCCCTATTTTTATTGAATCTCGAATTCCTCCACCATTTATAAAGGCAATATCGCTTTTACTTTCACTTCTTAAAGCATCGGCTATGAGCATTCCTAAATTAGTTTCCCCGCTTCTCACATTATCTCTTGTACCATCTAGTAAAATTTCTGTGTTGCTGATTATAGTATCCAATATTTTCTGATTTTTTTGATTATATTTATTAATGATTTTCATAATAGCTTTATCAGAAATAATATTTAAAGTATCAGCTTTTGCAATTAAAGCAGGAGATATATTGCTTTTAATAGTTTTTTTATTATCTATAGTAATTACGACTTTACCTAAGTTTTCTCCATAGGATCCTGTTTGCACTATCATAGAATTACTATGCTTTTCTCCCCTTGGTAAAATAGTATGACTATGGCCATCAATAATCAAATCTATTCCCTCAACTGTAGCTAAATGTGTAGATCTATCAACGGGTTTACTTGCATCATCAAGTCCTAAATGAGATAACGCAATGATAAAATCAACTCCTTGTTGCTTTAAATAATTTACTTGTTCTTGTGCAACTTTTTTTACATCTAAAAATGTTAACCCCCTTATATTATTAGGATTAGTTTTATAAAGCGTTTCAGGAGTACTTATACCAAATATTCCAACCGTTATATCTCCAAATTTTTTGATTGTATATTGTTGAAAAATATTTTTACCACTATCATCAGTAACGTTTGCAGACAACATAAGAAAATTTGCCATTTTATTAAGTTTATACAATTGTTCTATTCCATAATTAAAATCATGATTACCCAAAGTCATAGCATCTAATTTCATTGTATTAAGGATCTCTACAATTGCCTCACCGCGATTAAGATTAGCAAATACTGTACCATGTAGTGTGTCCCCTGCATCTAAAAATAAAACATATGCATTCTCTTTTCGAGTGTTATTAATAATAGTTGCCATAGTGGCATATCCTATTAATTCTTTATTTTGCTCTATTCTACCATGAACATCATTAGTATGAAAAACAACTATTTCTGTGGCAAAAATATTTACCACAAAGCAAATCAGAAAAATAATACTAAGCAAAAATGTTTTTAATTTTAACATTTACTCCCCCCTATGATTATAATTAGTCGTATTGAAATAGCTTAAATGTATTTTATTACTATTTAAATAGTTTATATTATAATTTGAAGTTTGCCACTCTAAAAATTGCAACGTTTCGCAAGCACTATAGCCTTATAAGACGTTAGTAAAAGTGCAATCAAGCAGAGAAGATTTTATCTTTAAATTGCTTTGATAATTACCTAGCTAATTATACTAATTTTTATGATGAGGAAAAAAACAAGATATATTTGATTTCCCATCAAGAGTTAGCTGAGGCACAGATTTTTTACATATATCCTGAGCAGAATAACATCTTGGAGCAAAAGAACAAGAAGTGTGTAATTCTAAGGGAGAAGGTATATCACCTTGTAATATTATTCTGTCTTCCTTGCTAGTATTGGGAATAGAGGAAATAAGAGCCCTTGTATAAGGATGTTTGGGATTATTGTATAGAGTATCTGAGTCTGTATACTCAACTAAATTACCAAGATAGAAAACAGCAATATTATCAGAAATATATTTTACAACAGATAAATCATGACTTATGAATAATACAGCGATATTGAACTCTTTTTGTAAATCCTTTAATAAATTAATAATTTGGGCTTTGATAGAAACATCTAAAGCAGAGACTGCTTCATCACAAACTAATAATTTAGGATTTAGAATAATAGCTCTTGCAATGCCTATCCTCTGACATTGACCTCCGGAGAACTCATGTGGATACCTATCGGCTGTAGTTTTTGCCAATCCAACCTTATCCATAATATTATAAACCTTTTTAAAAATATCATTATAAGAAAGCTCAGGATAAAAAACTTTTAAAGGCTCAGCAATAATATCTTTTATAAGCATCTTTGGATTAAGGCTTGCTAAGGGATCTTGAAAAATCATTTGCATCATTTTCCTAGTCTGCTTTAATTCCTTGTCATTAAGCTGTAATATATCTTTACCCTCAAAAAGAACCTGACCAGAGTAGTAGGAATTACTATCAAGTAATCTTAGGATAGCTTTCCCTAAAGTAGATTTACCACATCCAGATTCCCCAACTATTCCTAAAATTTCTCCCACCTTAACATTAAAAGAAACATTGTTTACAGCGTGCAATGGAAGTTTTTTTGCAAAAAAGCTCCCAGTTTTTTTTATGGATACATTATAGGACACTGAGAGATTTTTCACTTCAAGTAATTGCTTGCTCATCATATTTACCTTATTATAAATTAATTTAACCTTTTAACATATCAACATCTAATAAACATTTATAACAATGCTCTTTATCTCTGAATTTATCAACTGGCATCTGGATTTTACAAAGATCAATTAATGAATTACAGCGATCTTTAAATACACATAGCTTTGGCTCTTCATAAGTTACACTAGGATAGCCATCAATGGAAAATAATCTATCACCTCTATTGCTATTAACAGAAGGCATAGATTTTAATAAGGCCTTGGTATAAGGATGCATAGGATTGTTAAAAATATCATCTCTACTACCATACTCAACCACTTTACCCCCATAGAACACGGCTATTTTATCAGCGATATCACTAACAACAGATAAATCATGTGTAATAAAAATAATAGAGACCCCCATATTAGTTTTAATTTTTTCTAAAATATCTAATATTTGTGCTTGTATCGTAACGTCTAGTGCAGTTGTAGGCTCATCAGCTATTAGTATTTTAGGATTACTTAACAAAGCCATAGCAATCATTATTCTCTGCCGCATTCCCCCAGAAAATTGATGTGGATACTGATGTATACGCTTACTGGCTTCAGGAATACTAAGTAGATTAAGCATATTAATGGATTGTTCTAAAGCTTCCTTAGGAGGCACTCCTTTTTTTTCGATAAGAATTTCACTCATCTGAATAGATATCTTTAAATATGGATTAAGAGAAGTCATAGGATCCTGGAAAATCATACTGATATCATTGCCTCTGATCTGATTTATGTCAGCATCAGATAATGCAACGAGATTTTTATTATTATATATGATTTCTCCAGATATATTCGCATTACTTGCAAGTAGCCGCATAATAGCGAGCACTAGTTGAGTTTTACCACTACCTGATTCTCCAACAATTGCTAGGGTTTCCCTAGGAAACATTTTAAGATCAATACCATTGATAGCATTTACTTTGGTTCCATATATGGTATCAAAAGATATTTTTAAATTTTTTATGTCTAAAATAGATTGCATAATAAGTTCCTTAAATTAATTATTTATTCTTCTGATCAAAAGCATCACGAAGGCCATCTCCAATAAAATTAAAACAGAACAATATAATGGATAAAAATATAAAAGGAAAGAAAAATAACCAAGGATATTCTTCTAAATTTCTAGCACCATCAGAAATCAAAATACCCAAACTAGTCATTGGCTCTTGCACTCCTAAGCCTAAAAATGATATGAAACTTTCTACTAAAATAATATTAGGTATTGTTAAAGTAGTATAAACAATTATCGTTCCTACTAAATTAGGAATAACATGCTTAAGTATAATAGAACGCGTGGATAATGAATAAGATTTAGTAGCATGAATGAATTCTTTATTTTTTATAGAAATACTTTGCCCTCTAACAACTCTGGACATGGTAAGCCAGCTAATAGCACCAATTGAAATAAATATTAAAGAAATATTTCTCCCAAAAACCACCATAAAAATAATTACTAAAAACATAAATGGTACAGCATACAAAATATCAACAATCCGCATCATAATCATATCAACTCTACCACCAATATAGCCCGCTATTGCTCCCCACAGAGTGCCAATTAAAAAACTTACGCTTGCTGCTAAAAATCCTATAAAAACAGAAATCCTCACACCCATAAAAATTCTTGTTAAAAGATCTCTACCATTACTATCAGTTCCCATCAAATGCTTATCAGAAAAAGATGGTGCAGATGGAAAAGAAACTGACCAATCTATATAATCATAGGGATAAAATGATATGATAGGAACTATAATAGAAAGAATAATAATAGATAGCAGTACTATTAAAGAGGCTACGGCTAATTTATGCTTTCTGAATTTTACAAAAGCATTACGCCAAACACTGTTACTATTCCACATATTTATATCATTAAATATTTTTTTCAACATCAATAACTCCCTATTTATACTCTATCTTAGGATCAAGAAATACATAAACAATATCCACCAACAAATTCATTAACATAATCACAAAAGAATAAAATATAACTAATCCCATAACCAAAGTATAATCCCTGTTTAAAGCTCCTTGTACAAAATATCTCCCCAGTCCTGGCAAGTCAAATATGCTTTCAATAACAACAGATCCCGTTAATATGCCAGCAGTTGCTGGTCCTAAAAAGGATATTACTGGTAAAATTGACGGCTTTAAAGCATGCCTTAATATAACTACCTTTTTGGATAAACCCTTAGCATAAGCAGTTTTTATGTAATTGGTATTTAAAACATCTAACATACTACCCCTAGTTAATCTGGCAATATATGCAATATATGGAAGGGCTAGCGCTATAATCGGTAATATAGCGTGCTGAACACTAAACCACCCAGCAATTGGTAATATTTTTAGATAAATTCCAAATATAAGAGTTAAAATAGGTGCAAGCGCATAATTAGGAATTGTAACACCAATCATAGAAAAGCTCATTATTAAGTAATCTGTCCTGCTATTTTGATTAAGTGCTGCAACTGAGCCAACAAACACTCCCAAAATAACTGCTATAAGCATGGCAATAAATCCTATTAACAAACTTACCGGAGCACTTCTACTTATTAATTCACTAACTGTGAAATCTTTTATTTTCAAAGATGGACCAAAATCCCCCTGCAAAATATTTTTAAGATATAAAAAATATTGTATATAAACAGGCTTATCTAAATTATAAGCTTTCAGTATGTTCTTTTTCACCTCTTCTGTTAATGCTCTCTCACCATCAAAAGGACCACCAGGAGCAACTTTCATCAAAAAAAATGACACACTAATAATAATAAACAATGTTGGAATAAATATTAAAACTCTCCTTAGTATATAACTTAACATACTGTAAATCCCACTATAAAATATAATTAACCACAATTTCACATAATTATAATCAAAATTAGCTTAAATAACAGTCGCTTTTCCTAACTATTTATATGAAAATAAATGTCGACACACAATTAAGAAAATCTATACTCAATTATAATGTCGACATAAAACCTAAATAACTAAAACAAGTTATAAGTTTCAATCTACTTAAAATATATGAATCTACTTTGGTGGATATTCGCCACATTAGGATGCCATCCTCCTATGTCTTTACCAACTAAACTTCTACTTACATAATAATATATTGGTATATAAGGCATATCAGCAAGCATAATTTCTTCAGCTTGTCTATATAGGGCATTACGCTCCTTGGTATCTACAGTATTTTTAGCAGCATTAAATAACCTATCAAAATCTTTATTTGAATATCTTGCATAATTATTAGTAACTCCAGTTTCAGCAACATATAAGAAAGAGGCCGGATCCTCATAATCGGCAATCCAACCGGCTCTGCCAACTTGATAATCACCATCTTGTAAGCCCTTATAATGCACAGCAACCTCTGAATTTATGTTTGTTACCTCAACACCTAAATCTTTCCACATTGAAGATATTGCAACAACAATCTTCTTATGATTTTCAGAAGTATTATATGATATCTTAAGTTTCAAAGGATTATTTTTATCAAATCCAGCTTCTTTCAACAATTCCTTTGCTTTTTTAAGCCTGTCATCCTTACTTAAAGATTTCCATGTAACCTCAGCCACACTATAACCGCTAATTCCAGTAGGAACAAATGAATAGGCTGGTATTTCGCCAGATTTAGAAATTTTTTCAGTAATAAATTCTCTATCCACAGCCATGGATAAAGCGTTTCTTACTTTAGGATCACCTAATGCTGGATTATCCTTAGATAAAATATTTAGACTGAAATAGTAAATTCCCATATAAGGAGATATTATAGCTTCTTCAGCCATATTTTGCTTTAACCACTCATATTGATCAGAAGAAAAATCATCAGCTATATTTATTTCACCAGCCCTAAATCTTTTTAATACAGCACTTCTATCTTCCTGGGTATAATAGATAACATTTGGAATTTGTGTATTAGGAGCGTCCCAAAATTGATCATTTTTTGTTGCTTTTATATAATTTTGTGGTTTCCAGTCTACTAATTTATATGCACCATTACTTACAATGTTTTCTGCTTTAGTCCATGCTTTACCATGTTTATCTATAGCATGCTTAGGTACAGGGAAAAAAGCATAATGTGTTAACATAGATACAAAATAAGAAGCTGGATAATTCAAGTGTATCTCTAAAGTGCGTGTGTCAAGAGCTTTTACAGCTAACATATGAACTTTTGTTTTATCAGCATTATATTCTGCAGCTCCCTTTATAATATAAAGAATAGAAGAATAAGGAGCAGCTGTTTCTGGATCTAATATTCTTCTGTAAGAGTAAACAAAATCTTCAGCAGCAATAGCCTTTCCATCTGACCAAAGAGCCTCTTTTAAATAAAAAGTGTAGATCTTACCATCACTGCTCACTTTATAATCGGCCACTAAAGAAGGCTTTATAAAACCCTTAGCATCTTTTTCAAATAACCCTGTAAAGATATCTGCTATTACAGCATGTTCCCATACTCCACTAGCGTAGTGCGGATCAAGGCTTCCTGGTTCTCCTAGGATGGCTACTCTTAAAGTATCTTTAGATACGCTTGTTTTCTTATTCATATAAGTAGAGTAAGCAGCTACTACAACTATTATTATTATTGTTATACTAAAGTATTTATTGCTAAAAAGCTTACCCATACCTTATTCCTCCTTATCCATTTTTATATATATATCCTCTAAATTTACAGATTCTTATATTCTCTACAATTTTAATAGCTATGTCAATTTTTCTTTTCAATTGCTAATAAAAGAGCAATATTAAGAATATCATACCAGTAATATATCTATCAATTAAGAATCACTTACTTTAAAAATTAGCACTAATTTATATAATCTTTAAGATAATGACAAAGATATATGGATGATAACATTACAAATACATAATAAGCAAATAATCGCTATGGAATTATAGCTTAAAAGAATAATGAAAAACTTTAATAATCAGCCAATAACTAACTAAAATTTTTATTTCAATAAATTAATATATTGACTCTCATACAACTTATAGTACATATTATACATATAATAACAATTAATAATCCATAAATACTTCATATTTGGTTGTACACAACTAAGCTAAGAGAGTGAGATATCATGATAAAAAGTATATTTAAGCTATATTGTTTAGTATGCAATCAAAGTAGATAAGGCAAACAATATTGTATTATTTGATTGGATTCGTAGTAGTAACTCAAAATGAGTGACAGAAAGTATTTTATAATAACTCTATTAATTTTAAAAAAATATAACATAGATAAACAAATGATACTTAAAACTTATCTTAGCACTAATAAAATCACATATGAAGAATTTGCCAAACTCATAGGAGTATCTGGCAAAAATGTTATATATCAATATTGTAATAATCAAAGAATCCCTCGTCCTGATATTCAGAAAAGGATTTTTGAAATTACTAAAGGGAAAGTATCACCTTCTGATTTTGTATTATCTAAAAATAAGGGTACTTTATATGATTTAGAAGTATTAAATAGACTGTTATGGGAAAAAAACATTCAACATAAATTTCTTGCTATAATGCTTGGCATAAGTGCATCTGCTATCAGTCAAAAATTAGCTGGTAAAATACCTTTTAAATATAAGGAAATAGAAAAAATATTTGAAATAATGGACAATGCATCTACTAAATCTAGATAAATAAAGATGAAAAGGCAGAACTCAGATAAATGTTATTTTATATGAGTTCTGCCTTTAACTATAGGGGTAAAATATCCATTGGTAAATTCATGAATTGACAGTGCATACTAAGCTTTTGCTGATTAATCTGACTAAGCCTTATAGTAGTGTCTGTTATAGTATAGGTTACAAATATTTTTTTTAAAAAATGCTTAATTATGGCTATATATTTATAATCATCAATTTGACTCACAGCATCCTGTTGTAGCTGATTTATAATACATAAAATATCTTTCAAGTAAGGGATATTGTAGTATTTAGGAAAAATTGCCAATAAAGTTGTTGGCACAGATATTTTTACAGTAGAATTTAAGCCTACTAAAATTACCGGCATATTTTTGATAATTTTAGCTTTATTAGAGAAAATAAGTTTTCTATTTATATTCTCATCCCAAAAAGATGACTTATCTATTTGAGAAGAATATATTTTGGATCCACAAATTTCTGAGTTTTCAATTATACTATCTTTAACGATAGTTTTTTTTGTGCTATATTCAGTTGTAATGAATGACCCTATAATTGTACTATTTATTAGTTGGCTGTTGTGACCAACATAACCATTAATAATTTTAGAATCTTTGTCCAACCAAGAAGAATTATCTTCTTTGCAAGCTTTAAATCTTTGAGAATGAAATTTAATATAAGGCATTAAGTCTTCCTCTCTACTTATATAACCGCCTATGTCTCCTGCTTTTACTCTAGCAAAATCAATCAAAGCTCTTACTCTATATAGTTTATAGCCTTCATATACTATAGTATCATCTTCTAGGATTTCATATTTTTTATGTACTCCCTGTAGTAAATTACCATTAGTATCTATATAGTTTTTATAATAATGATATTTAGTAATAAATTCAGATGAAATATTTAATAATGTTATTAATTTAGTCATTGTTTATCTCCTCTATTATTATACTGCCTAAGCTAATTTAATTCTGATGCATTACAAAATAAATTGATATAAAAAAAAATTAAGAAAATTAAGTGACTATAGTTGTTTTAGATAAAAATTTCAGCTGTATAAAATATCATAATTCTGTATCTTATTAAGTATCCATGGGTAAAAAATACTCTTTAAGCATGATTACAGTTTAAGTAATACGATTTTTCATATTTTATCTTTCAATTTTAATTATTTACAAAAATTGATTATAAAATACTTTAAAATTTATATTTTAAATAAACAGAAGACAATATATTAGTACTTATTGTTGTTATTTTTATATTTGATGCTATCCCTGTGGATATATTTCTACCCACATAATCTACTCCTAATCCTGCCTTACCAAATGGTGTGGAATTATTATTATTACTATAATTTATTAGGTTATGTTCTGAATTTATTTCAGATACCTTTGTCTCCATCATTTTTTTAATAACATAGGCACTATAACCACCAGATAAACTTATAAATGGTTCAATAACTCCACTTTTTAAAGCGACTGTAGCTTTTAGGGTATAACTATAGTATGCCTCAGGTACAAATGCTGTTGTTGCTGCAACTTCATTTAATAATCCAGCATTAGTATCATTATTGCTTTTTTCACTCATACCAGCAGTTGTTATAAATCCTAAAGATACCCCCATATGATGTGTATTGCTAAACATACTTGTACTACTAGTCTTAGGTGTAATTCTTCTTAAGAAGCCTTTTTTAGTTTTAGCAGTAGATTTTGTATCGGCTGCACCAAAGGGTAAAAAGCCCTCTTTGGCATAAATAAGATCAACACCAAGGGAGAATTCTTGCACCTTTGGCTTGGATAGTGCTGTATTACCCATAATATCATGTCTTTGTGCTTTGTACATGCTTGTATTATAGGATCCGTATATGCTGAAGAATTTTTTAGTATAGTCTGCCATAACTCCTATCCCTGTTCCATCAACATCATACACATTTTTATTCTTAAAGTTAGATTTGTAAACTGATATTGCTCCATTAAAATCACCAACTTCAAAACCACTGCTTAGATATGCTGTATTGCTGTTTGATTTTTTAGCTGCAGTATTTCTGCTTAAAAAACCATCAGTGAAGGAACCTATTGCGTAATCAATAGATAGCCATACATCTTTATTGCTGGTTTTTCCACTAACATGTTTTTTGGCTATGCTTCTTAAAGTATTTGTTTTTTCATGGATATCAAATATATATACATCATTACTTATTGGTCTTAGGGAGTTGATCTTTTCCTCTAAGCTTTTCACCAACACTTTATAATCAATATCATTATATAAATCACCAAGATTAGCTGTAATATTTTCTTGTGTCATTCCGTAATCAAGGATTTTAGATAATTGCAATATCTCTTCATAGGGCGTTTTATTGTTAGATATATATTCTTGATTTAATACATTTTCGTAAGACATTTTTCTATAAAACTCAACAATTAAAGAGCTGGCAAAATTGTTATTACAAGTCTTAACTTGACATATAACCTTAGTTGTTGCGCCAATCCAATGATTAGGGAAAATAGTATTAATCACATTATAATCTATACCACCAGTTTTAGCATACATTAACTCAATCTGAAAAACCTCATTAATCTTTAATACGTTATTAGATGGTATCAAAGAAGAAGCATCAATTGCTAAAGTAGCCTTATTGGTTATGGCTATGCTATTATTTGACTTTATCCCAGAGGTGATACCTCCCCCAAAATTATTAGGATCAAAAGCCTTTTGTTGGGATAAAAATATAGTAATTTTACTGTTTTCTGCGTCAGTTGGGGAAAAAGTAACTTTGTTTACATTTAATACTCCATGAATATTGGCACTACCACTAACTAATAATTCAGATTTTTCATGTGTAATATTAGAAACACCACTTTCAACATTTAGCATATTAGTTATTATTTTAGAGTTGCCACTAAACTGTAGAGTAGATGACTTTAAAGTTAAATTATCAAAAGGAGTAACAGAAGCTAGTGTAGTTGATAATACACTGTTGTTAGTTAAAATAATATTTTTAGCAAAAAAAGAAGTGGCATTAGACATTGTAAGATGTGAACTATCTAAGATAACATTATTAAGCTCAAGGGAGTTGACTCCTTTTGAGGTAAGAGTACTAGAAGATAAATTAATATTATTAGCAGTAAAACCTGATGCATTGGAAGTTAATGTTGAATTGCTAAGATTCATATCTGTAGCTTGTAAGGTAGAGTTACTATTTTCTCTAAAAAGAGTAAACTGAGATTGTTGCAGATCCATTTTACCAAAATTAATTACTCCACTACTATCATTGGCTCTGAAGGTACTAGAAGTTGCCTTGACAGAGCTTAACTCCAGATTATTAAGATCATTAGTGAAAAAAGAATTATTCTTCATAATTAAATTTTTTGCCTTCATTAAAGCGTTATCTGATGTACTTAATTTATTAATAGTTATTTCAGCACCATCAAGAATAATATCATTATTTATATTAAAAAAAGTAACGTTACTAATGTTAAGCTTAGAAAGTTTAGCATTTATATTATCAAATATTATGGAACTTGAATAAAAATCAGCTGTTGATCTACTATCTAAAGTAACATCTCGTGCATTAAGTGAAGAATCAGTAGCAGAAATAATACCCATTTTCATATTAGAATTATTAGTCAGAGAAAGATTATTTAGTTCTATTTTACTGGAATAAATCGCCTTAAGCTCAGCTGAGTTAATATCAATATTATTTGCTTTAAAATCACTGTGATGCGCTATAAGAGATGAACTGCTGTTTATAGATATATCGGTTGCAACAAACACAGTATTAATAAAATTGCTGATATTACCACTCTCTAAAGTACTATTATTAAGAAGTATTTTTTCTGCCTTCATATTGGTAATATTCTTTAGTATAAACGTAGAGTTATGCGCTGATATGTTGCTTAAAGACGCAACCCTGACAGGAGCAATAACATTGCTATTTAACAAAGTTAGCTGAGAATTTTTCTCAGCTGTATTAGCCTGTAAATGCTGAACTGTATCTTCTAAAAGCATATTTGTATTAGTAAGATTAATTGTATGATAACGCATAGTCTGTGCACCAATAGTCACTCCAGCACGAGAATTATTCTCAGCTTGTGCTGTTATATTTTTTGCATTTAACACACCCAAAACCCTAAAAGAATTAACATCACCAGTAAAATTTAAGTTGGTAACATTAAGCTGTGAGTTACCTGTTTCAAATCTTGAGTTGGCAAAAGTAAAATCACCTAAGCTTGATACTCCTTTACTATTAATAGCCCTAATAGTGCTATTATTTGTATTTATATTATTGGTCACAAATGAACTAACAAAAGCGTCCAAAGTGGAATCTGATACGCTTAGATCTTCTACTTTAAAAATACTACCATCAATATTTCCACCAAAAATCATTTTACTATTACTTTGTATAGTCAAATTTTGCGCCATAAAAGTATGACCATTCTCTGCTGTTAGCTCTGCCTTGTTAGATAAAACAACATTTCCTCTAGTTAAAAAATTTCCACTAAGTGAAGAAGTTAAAGTAGAATTATTTAATGATATATCTTTAATTGTAACTTTGTTTGTGTAAATAAACATCTTAGAATCAGACATATTTAATTTTTGTATTGTAAACTCACTTCCACTTATATTATTACCAAAAGTAATTGAACTATTACTTTGCATAGTTAAATCATTTGCAGTAAACTTAAGCCCATTCTCTATATTTATAGCAGAGCTATTTGATAAAGTGATATTATCCGTAGCAAATTCAGCACTTATATTAGTTATTGTAGATTTGTCTAAAACAAGATCCTTAGCTGTAAATTTATTTGTGCGAATTAACATATTAGAATCAGACATATTTAATTTTTGTATTGTAAACTCACTTCCACTTATATTATTACCAAAAGTAATTGAACTATTACTTTGCATAGTTAAATCCTTTGCAGTAAACTTAAGCCCATTCTCTATATTTATAGCAGAGCTATTTGATAAAGTGATATTATCCGTAGCAAATTCAGCACTTATATTAGTTATTGTAGATTTATCTAAAACAAGATCCTTAGCTGTAAATTTATTTGTGCGAATTAACATATTAGAATCAGACATATTTAATTTTTGTATTGTAAACTCACCTCTATTCCCACCTAGCAAGAGCAAAATATCATCACCCAAAGTAATTGAACTACCACTTTTAATAGTTAAATCTTTTGCAGTAAATTTAAGACCCTGCTCTATATTTATAGACGATTTATTTGATAGAGTGATGTTATCTGTAGCAAATTCAGTGCCTGTATGAGTTATTGTAGACGCAGCTAAAACCAGATCATTGGCTGAAAAGGAATTCGTATTTGAATTTATAGTAGAATTTTGCATCATAATATGATTGGTCTCAAATCTACTACCTTGAACTCCTCTGCCAACAACAAGTGTGCTGTTTGAAATACTTAAATTCTGTGCCGTAAATTTAATTGCATTTGAAACCTCTAATCTCGAGCCATTAGATAATATGGTATTTCCGGCAGCAAACTCCCGCTGTATGCCAATATATGCAGTACTATTATAAAAGGATAAAGAACCAGGAGCGCCAGTATTTGTATCTGATACTATGAAATCACTATTAGATGCCACCTTTAAAAATCCTGTAAGTTGAACATTTGTAAAATGTACAGATAACGCCTGCGCAGCTGTCAATGCATTATAATTTAGCAATTGATCTTTCTCTTTCCACTCACCAAAATAACTAACCTTAAAGGGTTGAAGAGCATCGCCTTTAGCAGAAAAGTCTTCAATTGCCTTTGGAGAAAGCATTTGGTCGCGAAAGGATTTTTCTTCTTCTATGGGCTTATTAATATATGGATTAGACGCCACTGCCTGATCGTAATATGATACAAAATATACATTTAACACTAGATATAGAAAAGATACGGTGAGCCTTATTATCATAAAAAAACTCCTCTTGGAAGATGCCATTATTTTATCTTCTGCGCTAATTATTAAGTTATAACTAAAAATAGTACAAAATATTCTCTGATAATTACTTTATTATATTTTTATTGAATATTAAAGCTATGCTGTTATACTATAAATGTAATTACTGTTATAATTATTCTTTTATATTATAAATGCAACAGATATTCTTGTTTTTATTCTTTTATGCCACAAAATAACGTGTATTCTTATTTTTTGTAATTTACACACTGCGACAATATCCCAATATAATACCACAAATAACATTGATAGCAACTATTAATGTGGTCAGTGAAATATATTATAAAATCAGAGTCATCTGTAGGAATATTAGTTTATTGGGAAAATTATAATAATCATCTCTCTTTCATAATTTTTTATTACACTACTTTAGATAAGTCTTATCTATTTTTATTTATTTCCCATTACAAAAGTATAGTAAATATAATTATTTTATGAATCCCTATTTTTAGATGAAAAAATTCTCATAAGGATGCCAGATTATTTTTCATGCATTTTAGAAAAGTTTAATCTCTAAGTGTGCTTTGCTCATCAGAGGTTATTGTTGGCTTCCTGTTGAAGGGGAATAAGCTTGAAAAGCTTATTTAGACCATAAAGCTCTTTCGTTCTAAGTTATAGCTTCTTACGGATAATTTTTTAATATCCCCTCTGTTGCATTCTAAATACTTTTCTAATCTAGCCAATATATATGTTTATACTAAAGCATCTCATGCTCTTCCTCAGCTATAAAAATAGCATCATCATCTTTAAGGGCAATAGAGAAAGATTTTTTACTAATAAGTCCTAGTTTTGCTAATCGCTCAGCTTTACTAATAAGATTCCCTTTACCAGATTTAAGTTTTTTCATAGCATCTTGATAATGCTCTTTTGATTTATCGATACTATCGCCAATTTTCACTAACACATTAACAAAGTCGATAAATTTATCATACATATCGCTACTATGTTTTAAGATATTTTCGAAATTTTTTATTTTTCTATCACTGCTAAGGATATGGGCAACTGTCTTTAGAGCAGCAAGCAAAGTGGAGGGGCTAGCAATAATAATATTTTTCTCTGTGGCAAAGCTGAATATTTCATTATCTTGCATAGTTGCTAATTTATAAACACTTTCAATTGGCACAAACATTATAACAAAATCAGGACTGTCTAAGTTTGTATTTCTTTGATAATTTTTAGAATTTAGGTTTTTTATTTGCTCTTTTATGGCTACTAAAAATTGTTTTAAATATGCAACTTTATCTATATCTTGCTCAGCATTTATATATTTTTCATAAGAAACTAAATTAACCTTAGAATCAATTATGATATGCTTATTATCTGGTAAATTAATTATAACGTCTGGTTTTTGTAATTTACCCGTATCAGAATCTTTAAGTGAGTAGCCTACTCCCTGCAAAGTATAATCTATATCTTTTTCAAGACCACTTAGTTGCAGTATTCTTTCCAGTTGAATTTCTCCCCAATCACCCTGTATTTTATTGTCTCCCTTTAAAGCCTTACTTAAGTTTTCTGCCTGCATAGCAAGTTTATTATTATTTTGTGCAAGTAGATCTATATATGTCTTTAATGAAGCTCTTTCTTTGGCTTCATTCATATATACTTCATCAACTTTGTTATGAAATTCCATTAATTTTTCTTTAAAAGGAGTTAAAACCACCTCTAAGGTTGAGGTGGAATGTTTATGTAATCTATCAGTATTATCTTGGAGGATTTTTCTTGCTAAATCATCAAATTGTTTTATAAATGTCTGCTCTTTTTCCAGGATAATTGATAGTTTTTCTGTAGTTTTACTATTTTCCTTTGTTAGATTTTCATTAAGCGCTCTTAAATTACTAATCTCATTATCATTTTTGTTACAAATATTTTCGTAATTAGAGAGCTGATTGTTCAACACAGCATTTTCTTTATCTAAAATTGCTAATTTTTCTTGAAAAATCATTTTATCATTATTTATACTATTACAATATTGCTCTAAATTTTTTCTAGCTTTTTTTTCGCTATAAACAAAATACCCTATTATCACTAAAAGTATTGTATATAAGCCAAAAATACTTATAAAAACTAACATATTACCTCTATTATCTAATCATTCGGTTATAGTAAATACACCCACTTAACTTTAAAATAATTCTATTATATCATCTATTATGATTTGTTTATCAAGTATTCTAATCTGGTAAAAAGAATGTTAGAAAACTGTTTCTTTGTACACTCTAATACTTCTTGTAAGCCCTGTTTATTGATGAGATAAAACTTACCACTATCCTTAGCTATATTATCCGGATAATTTGCTATGATAAGATCTAAATTTTTACTATGTAACTTATGCATAGCATTATGCTCTATGTTTTCACTCTCTAGAGCAAAACCAACTAATACCCTGTGTTTTTTTAATTTACCCAGTTGCATAGCAATATCAATATTTTTTTCCATCTCAACTATGATATTATGGGTAGATTTCTTTAACTTATTAGGAGAAATAGTTTTAAATTTATAATCAGATACAGCTGCTGCACAAATGATAATATCAGCTTGGCTATAGTGCAACAAGGCTTCTCTGTACATATCCTCAGCTGATACAACATTTATAGTATTAATTCCATGAATTATTGGTAAGTTATTCTCTCCTATTATCAAAGTAACCTCAGCTCCTAGGGATTTTGCACAGCTGGCCATATGCACTCCAAGCTTACCTGAGGAATCATTACTAATATAACGTATAGGATCCATATATTCTTTAGTTTTTCCTGCTGTAATAATTACTTTTTTGCCAGAAAGAATTAATGCTTTGGGATTATTAAAATAATCAAGTAAAAAATCGACTATCTCCTGAGTATCTTTTAGCCTGCCAATGCCCATTTCATTGCAAGCCAAAAACCCTTCATCTGCTTCTATAAAGTGATATTTATTGACTGATTTGAGATATGCAATATTTTTATTAAAAATTTCATTGGTATACATCTTATCATTCATTGCCAGGGCAAAGAAAACATCTTTATCATAGGCTGCAATGATAGACGTCATAAGGTCATCTGCAATACCTGAAGCAATTTTCCCTATAATATTATAGGTTGCTGGAATAACGATAATAAAATCAGCTGTTTTACCTAAATTAATATGAGCCATTGGATCAGAAAATAAATCCGAATGAACCTTATTACCACTTAATGCTTCAAATACAGTTGGTGAAATAAATTCTTTAGCACTAGCAGACATAACAACTTCAACACTATAGCCTTTTTTAATAAAACTAGACACCATGTTAGGAGATTTATAACTTGCTATTCCTCCACATACACAAATAAGAATATTTTTCATAAACTCTCCTAACGCATCACACTTAAAGTATTACATACAACAAAAAAGATTAGTATAAGGTTTAATCATACAAAGAGACAACCTCTGCAACAATAATTTTTGCACTATGCTGAATTTCATTCATAGTTGAAAATCTACCGACACTAAATCTTATGCTTCCTCGTATGTAATCTGGATCATTGTACATGGCGCAAATAACATGTGAGGCATCTTTATTAAGTAAGGTAGCACCACTATTTGCACAAATATTGTTTTTAATAAGTAAATTTAAGATTTTGTCACGTTCAAGATTTTTAAAAGATACATTGGAAGTGTTGCATATCCTTGGAGCGTCCTCACCGTTGATTCTAATATCAGGGATTTTATGCTTCAAAGTTTTTTCTAGCTCATTAATTAAAAGTTGTTCTTTTTCATTTGTCTGATGCTGTTCTTTTAACGTGATCTCTAGGGCGCTGTAAAGACCTACTATTCCAGGGATATTTTGCGTTCCTGCCCTTAGTGAGTACTCATTATCAGAGCCACAAATTAGTGGCTCAATGGCGACATTGTCATTTATGTAGTTCAAGGATATGCCTTTTGGTCCGTAAAATTTATTAGCAGATAATGTGTAGATATCCACATAATTAGAGATATTAGAGATATCGACACGACCAATAGCCAGTACACCATCTGAGTGAAAAACAACTTCCTTAGAGCGACATATTTTGCTGATATGTTCTATTGGTTGAATTACACCTGTTTCGTTATTCACGTGCATTATAGAGACAAGGGCACAGGTATTATCAATTAAAGATTCTAATACATCAAGTTTTATAACTCCATTAAAGTCGACAGGGCATAGGGATACTTTAAAGCCTAGCTGTTCAAGATTTTTTTTACAAACAATAACTCCATCATGCTCAACTGCAGAAAATATTATATGATTTTTGGATGTGTTATGAAATAGATTATAAAATGCGACACCAAAAATTGCACTATTAAGTGCTTCAGTAGCTCCAGCATGGAAAACCACCTTGCCACTGTTTACACCCAAAGCCTTTAAAATATTATTACGAATATTTTCAATATGATCTCTTATTTTCCCTGAGTAAGGATTTTTCATATTATAAAACCATTTAGAGTGAAATGGCTCCATCTGTTGGAGTACCTTATCTAAAACTGGCGTAGAAGCGTTATAATCTAGATATATGTAGGGAGAAGTTCCCATAAAGTTATGAGATAGCATGTTAATATTCCTTATTTTCAGTTTACAGTTAAATTACACTACCCCTATAGTATATAAGACATAAATTTAATAATCTATTAAATCTGAATTTAATTGTAAGTTTTTTAGCAATATACACAGAAAAGTTGTATAGATGCAATAGTGTTGTGAAAATGTTAGATATGCTTATTTTCTCCAATATTTTGTGTATAGAAGTAATAAAAGAAGTGAGCTTAGTGAGACTAAACTAATAATATCTTGATTGGAAATATCAAACATGGTCATTTTTTCAACCTGTGGTTTCTAGGATTAAATCATCTAATTTTTTTATTTTATTGCGTATGTCAATAGCTTTTTCAAATTCTAAATTGCCTGCTAAATTGGCCATATCTTTTAGTAATTGTGATTTAATTTTTTCTAGATCTGCAATAGAGTAGAATCTAACATCTTTTTCTAATTGTTCTGTTTTTTTAGCTTCATTTTGTAGAGTTTTTTTATCTGCCTTAGAGATTCTGTAATCTTTATTACTTAGATCTATATCGATAATTTGAGAAACAACGGTTGTTGGGGAAATATTATGTAATTTATTATACTCTTCTTGTTTTTGCCTACGTCTTTTTGTTTCATCCATGGCGTAGCGCATTGAATCTGTAATATGATCTGCATAAAGGATGACTCTACCTTCGGAATTACGGGCTGCTCGGCCAATTGTTTGAATGAGGGATGTTTTAGACCTTAAGAATCCTTCTTTATCAGCGTCTAATATGGCGACCAGTGAGCATTCAGGGATGTCAAGACCTTCTCTGAGGAGATTAATACCAATCAAAACATCAAATTCGTCTTGTCTTAGGGCTTTAATAATTTGTACTCTCTGCATAGCGTCAATATCGGAATGTAAATATTTTGCTTTCACAGAGTTTTCATTTAAATAGTCAGTAATATGTTCTGCCATTTTTTTAGTTAAAGTAATTGCCAAAACTTTTTGTCTTTTTTTTGCAGTTTCTTTAATTTCAGCCATTAAATCATCGATCTGATTGGTAAGAGGTCTGACAATGCATATGGGATCTAGGAGGCCTGTGGGACGTATTAACTGCTCAACGACCTCACCGCGTGTAAGTTCTAGTTCATATGGAGCTGGAGTAGCAGAAACAAAGATAGTTGAACCTCTAGTATTATCCCATTCTGCAAAAGTCAATGGTCGATTATCCAGACAGGAAGGCAATCTAAAACCATAATCGGCTAGAGTTTGTTTTCTACTTCTATCACCATTGTACATACCTCTAATTTGTGGGAGAGAAACATGGGATTCATCGACAAAAACTATAACATCCTCAGGTAAATAATCGAATAAAGTAGATGGAGTTTCTCCAGGATTTCTGTTTGCCATGTAGCGTATGTAGTTTTCAATACCTTTACAATATCCTGTTGCTTGTAGCATTTCGATATCAAAATTAGTTCTTTCTTCTATTCTTTGTGCTTCTATATATTTATTAAGAGCTTTAAAATGCTCTATTCTTTCATTTAGCTCAACTCTTATTTTTGGTATAGCAGATGTAATAATATTTTTAGGAGTAGCATATAAAGTAGCGGCATATAATCTAAAAAAATCAAGACTTTCTAATTTTTTACCACTTAGAGGATCTACCAAATCAATTTTTTCTATTTCATCGCCAAAAAAAGATATTCTGATAGCTTTTTCTTCAAAGTGAGCGGGAAATATTTCCATAACGTCGCCTCTAATACGAAAATTAGAACGTTCAAAAGATATGTCGTTGCGTACGTATTGCAAATTAACTAATGATAAAGCTAAAGCAGAGATATTAATAATTTGACCAACTTGTAAAACTATACGCAATGCTTCGTAGTAATCTCTTTCACCGACACCATATATACAGGAAACTGATGCTACAACTATGGTATCTCTTCGTTCAAGTAACGAATAGAGACAAGAATGTTTAAGCTGTTCTATTTTAGCATTAATGACAGAATCCTTATCAACATAGACATCTGAGCTTGGGATATAGGCTTCTGGTTGGTAGTAATCGAAGAAAGAGATAAAATATTCGACTGCATTGTTGGGAAAAAATGCTTTAAGTTCGCTATAGAGCTGTGCGGCTAAAGTTTTATTGTGAGCCATAATCAAGCTTGGACGCTGGGTTTGATGAATTATATTAGCCATGGTAAAAGTTTTACCAGATCCTGTAACACCAAGTAACACCTGATCTTTTTTGCCATTTTTCACACCCTCAGTTAAGGCAGTAATAGCAGAGATTTGATCACCTGCTGGACTATATTTAGAGACCAGTTCAAATTTTTCATTCTTCAAGTTAGCACGCAAGGATATTAATACTCCACAATAATTGTCGAACTATGATAATTATAGTATATAAAAACAATTAATATAAATATATTTTATTTGCTGATATTGCATCTCTGTAAACCATTAAGCAAATCTGACTGCCTCTTTGAAGCTTGTTTCCCGTGAAACATTTCTCTCTCTGCCCACACTAACACTCTGATATATTTTTTGCAAAACTTGCTGCCATCTACTTCTCTCTGGTTGTATCAAAAAGTGCAATGTAAAAGTGCAAAAATTTTCAAAACTCCTATAATTAAATTATCCCATTCAATTCTTCCCTTTACAATATTTATCCCATAAATATAAGCATTTCTTAGGACAATGTTTTTCTAAAAATCCTTATAAATATCAACTTATACGCTATCTTACTTAACTTTTTTGGACAAAAATTTATCTATTGTAATTAATCACTTTCATTAGTTTGCATTTTACTTGTTAAATTGTTATTAAGTCTTATCTCCGACCAAACATCCTAGAATATTATTATAAATATTACAACTTCTTATTTGCTTAATATCATCATCAAATAAAATAGCAAATTTTGATGTATTCAATTTAGCTATCATAGAGCCCTTATCATATGCCTCCATGATCAATTTGTCCTCCGATATCCATAAGTTATGGTATTCCAGCCATTCTTTGCTTTCAAGGAAAATTTTATTCTCTCTGGCTGTAATAAAATATATATCATCCTCATATTTAGAACTTATAAGAAACTTTAGCATACTAACTGCATTATTATCTAATATAGGAATATTTTTATATGTCTCTTTTGTTAGTAGTTGATCTAATATTTGTATTTGCGAAGCTCTATCTAAATCTTTAAAGCCTTGTGGCAATATATTAGCTAGAAATCTATCCGTATCCGCTATAGTATTATCTATATCAAAAAAATAAGAATACATTTTTTTAATCCTTATATGCATTTAAAGTAGTATTTTATGTTGTATTTATAACCAATTATGTGATACTATGATATCATTTTTTAATAAACCCAACAACAAGAGAGCTTTAACTATGATAAAATTAGATATTATATGGGATATAACTTCAATTTGCCCTTGGGATTGTGCGATTTGTTGTGTTGATGCTAGATATGTTAAAAAAACTAATGATGCTATATTAATAAGCAATGCGAAAGAAGAACAAACTATAACATTTAGCAATGATGGTAAAAGTGCTTTTGAACAAGCGCTTGTACACTTACAGCAACAAAAAATTGAACTAACTTTTGAAGAAAAAATTAAGGTTATAGATAATATTGATTTTGATAATGTTAAAATTGATTTTTCTGGTGGTGATGCTTTAATTGTACCAGAGAATTATGAAGTACTAAAGTATGCATCAAAAAAATTTGGTAAAGAAAATATTACATTAACATTAACTGGATTAGCACTAGCTAGAACTGAACCAAATGATCTAATTATATAGGAGAGTTAAATTTCACCTATGATATGCCTGAAGAAGATGAAAATATAAGAAGTATTGGATATAATAATGCTAACTTACTACAAGCCTCTAAGTTTGCCAAAGTAGATATTCCTCTTAGAGCAGAAATGCCACTCAATCCAAACCACAGAAATCTTGATAAATTAAAAACAGCCTTTTTGAATCTACATAATAAAGGAATAAAAAAATTGCTCATAATGAGAACTTTTCCTTCTGGAAGAGCTCTCTTAGAAGAACATAATACCTTAACTAAAAATGATTACAATATGATTTTTGATTATCTGTTTTTGCTTGAGAAAGAGTATACTTTTCCAACAATAAAGCCCCAATGTGCTTTGAAGTATCTACTTAAGAAAGATACATTGCTTAATCCATGTGACGCTGTGGTTAGTTCTTTTTCTCTTAGATGGGATGGCTTATTTTTAGCTTCTCCTTGGGCAATGAAAAAATCTGGAACTCCATTTAGCGATTCTTGGGTGTTAGGAAATTTACAAGAACAAAAACTAAGCAATATCTTATCTTCGGACTATGTAAAAGAGTTTATAGCAAAAGAAAAATGTAACTTTGGTCATGTATTTGGTGTAATATGTAGTATTATGATGACTCTGTTACTTGATAAGCATTTTATTATTTTATTTTCATCTTTAATGGCTCTAATAACAGCTGGTTTAACGTATATACACTCAAAAAAGGTTTTTACAAATGGAGATTAAAGAAATACTTTGTAAAACAGCATTAGTAAAATCTAATTTGCCAGATACAGACTACGTTATTAATCCTTATAGTGGATGCGAACTTGGATGTGTGTACTGTTATGCAACCTTTATAAGTAGATACCTTAATAAGGATATCTCTGAGTGGGGAAATTTCATATATCCTAAAATTAATATCCTCGATGTATTAAAAAAACAACTTTCCTCTCCAAGGCTAGATAAAAGTAAGCGTATATTTATATCTTCAGTAACGGACCTTTACACCTTTATAGACAAAAAATATCAATTAACTAGAAATATTTTACTATGTCTAAAAGACTATGATTGGCAAGGTAAAATAGGTATTTTAACAAAAAATCCTTCAGTTATTAATGACATAGATATTTTTAGTAAAATACATAACATGGAAGTTGGTATGACTATAACTTCCACAAATAATTTATACTCTAAACTTCTAGAAAAAAAAGCACCTCTTGTAAAACAAAGACTTAATGCTCTTAAGACTTTATCTGATGCAAATATAAAAACTTATGCTTTCATAGGACCAATTATTCCCCAATATATGGACTGTACCCTATAGGTGGAAAATCTAATTATAGCTATAAAAGAGGCTGGAGCAGTTGAGGTTTATATGGAATTTATGAATTTATCACCCAACAAAAAAGAAGTTATTAAAACTCTCTTAGAGCAAATGGATGCTACTAAAGTAAACTCTTTTATCAATATGTTAAATGATAAAAATCATATAAAAAATTACTCTGAAGAAATAAAAATTTTATTGTTAAAGCACGGATTAACTCTAAGATTGAATAGAGTCATGGAACATAGGGAAAATAAATTAATATGATAAAAAAAATTAAAGTATTACTAGGTACGCCAACTTTTAATAGCATTGCTTATATAGATACAACTATTAAGTTAATAAAAAATGAAATATCCCTTTGTAAAAATATTGATAAATCAATAGATATATCTCTGGCTATTGGAGTTGATGGTGATAAAGCCACATATTCTTATCTAAGATATAACTACAAAGATGACCCATTAGTTACTTTACTATATACAAAGACTTCTGGTAAAAATAGTTCAATTAATCAGATAATAGATTTTGCAAAAGATAATTTTTACGATATCCTCCACTGGTTTGATGATGATGTATTTATGAAAAATGGAACTTTACATATAAATTTAAAACAATTGATCTTCAATCTGCATAATAATACTCCACCACAAATTGTAGCCTCAATTATCTTAGCAAAAGAAAGAGATTTTAATTTTTTTATTAAACGTTATGGTTTGTTTAAAGGTATAAAAAGTTATTACTATTATCTTATATTTTCTTTACCATTTAGACATGCGTATGATCACCCTAATTTTTGTATGGGTATGAGTTATGGACTTTTAGTAAGAGATACACCTTACTATCCTAGTAGTGAAACTTTTATTGCTGATGATGGCTTTATAGGAAACTATTATGCTGTAGTAAATAAAAGTAGAATAATAGAAAATCAATTTAGTCCTATTATACACGTGTCAGAATCTGAAGCCTATTTTGACGTGGCTATATCCCTAAAAGATTGGATTAAACAACAATCAAGAATATACGTGGGTGTAATGTATTCGTACTTTTATTTTAAAAATGAAGTAGATTTTTTACGCAATTATTTCGCTTGGTATTATTCACATGATATTAAAGGGAATTTCAATTATCACTCTAGAAATCATTCACATAAAATACTTTATTTTTTATATGGTATTTATCAAACCATAATGCTAAGAAAAGCAAAGAAAATTTTAAAAAATAAAACACCTCTAAAATGGAATACATTATACACAACAAAAGGACTTTAGATAAAAACTATGAATAATTTCATATCAAAAACAAAAGACTTATTTAAACTTTGTTTACCAATAACTATAGATTTACTACTTGTTTTTGCCATATTTATAGTAGACTCAATGTTTTTATCTTATATTTCTGATAGTATTGATGGTAGTATAGGGTCATTATTTTCAATATTTGGAATATGTGCTGTCCTTTTTAGAGCTATTGCACAAAGTGGTACAATATTAGGGTCACAATATATTGGTGCAAATAACTTAGATGGAGCAAGAAGGGTAGTTTCAATCGCTATCTTTATTAATTTTTATTTGGCTTATGTGTAGTACTATTTATGTTATTATATCACAAAAAATTGGTCTGTTGATTGGTCTTTCAGCAGAACAAAATAGATATAGTAGTATATATTTGATGATTGTGGAATCATCGCTAATACTGTTATGTCTTAGATATGCCTTAGCCTCCAGACTATACATAGTAAAAAGTACGTTTAGTAATATGAAAGTAACACTATTTATGCTAATAATTAATATTATTATAAATACACTTTCTCTCATTTTTGGAGTATACAAATACTCTTCTTTATGCTGTGTCTAAGTCTGTTCCCATACTCACCATATCTATTCGGTCATATTTCTTTAGGATGCATTCCGAAAGTATCTGCTATTGCTTTCTCTCCTTTTGTGGATGGAGATGAAACAGCTAATCTACAAGTTCCTCTACTTAAACTATATTCCCTATCCAAATCAACAAAGGTATAGCCTAGCATTTCAAGCTTATATTTAATTTCTAGCAGTTCAATTATTCGTCCTATTTATCTTTTTGTGATATACTTAGCTAGCTTATATAGATTATATTAATATAAAAACTTTACATTGTTAAAATAAATATGTAGAAAATTTATATTTTTTTATGGGATAAATAATGCAACCATTTAAAGAAGTAGAAGAAAGCTTAGAATATAGGTTAAAACAAGTAATAAAAGTTCACTACGGAAGCCAAAAAGAATTTGCTAATCAAGTTTAACATAAATCTTTCCATTATAGCTGGGTGGTGGGCAGGGAGATCTAAACCTACAACTACAATATTACAAAAAATATGTGAAGACACAGGTGTATCTATGGATTGACTAGTGCTTGGAAGGGCAGAGCCTTATGTGGATGAAGATTTGTTTCAAGAAATATTTGAACAATCTAAAAAATTTGCAGGTGAACATAAAATTCCTTTTAATGCTATGTATTTACTGGGTATGCAAAGAATAGTTATTAGTGAAATTAAACACAACAAAAACACTACATTGCCTCAAATTTTCACAAAATACAAAGATATTGTAGTATCTTTCCGCAAACAATAACATTATAATAACAATTGGAGTTACACACTTGAAAAAGTGTAGCATAGCTCCATTTTCTATTTAACACTAATAAAGTACGTAACTTCTTATCAATTTAATATAAGAAGTTATGTCATGGACATTAGATGCAACCATTGCAACCGCAAGTTTTTTGAAGCGGAAATCATCAAGAAAAATAATGATGATAAAATTTTAATCATTATTAATATAAGATGTAATCGTTGCAAACAAATTAATAGCTTATCTATCCCCTCTTGTTTTATGAAAAATAAAAATAAGTAGCAAATCTTATTTAAATTAAGAGTCATTTCTCCTTAATTTCAACTAAACATAATTATACCGCTATAATCCTTATTTTATAGGATCTATAGAGGTATTTTTTTAATGTAGTAATTTTATCAAAATGAGTCATTTATTTTTAACAAAAAAATAGGCACTTTACTTGAAAATAGCTGATTGCTTATATTTTTATAAAAATCTTGTTCCATTATATTTTTCTTCCTTTATTTGAATGGCGACCTTCGGTTTTCCATTATATTTTTCTTCCTTTATTTGAATGGCGACCTTCGGTTTTCCATTATATTTTTCTTCCTTTATTTGAATGGCGACCTTCGGTTTTCCATTTTATTTTTCTTTAATTTTTAGTGCTTATTTTCCTAATTTAACCAAAATATATCAGCTATTAACCGGTTTTTTCTACATAAATTCAGTAAAAATTATTAACTATTCTCACATTATATTGCTTCTGATTATAGTTACTGTATATTATAAAGAGGCAAATATTAGCAGATTGAAAAAAAATTGCTAAATCTTATGGGGTTTCCCAAGTAGTTTATTAGATTCAATTTTAGATACTTTTTATAACGTTAAAAGTTAGGATAAAAATCCTAAAAGTTAATATATTTTGTGAACTCTTGTGTATATAAATACGCAGAGAATACCTTTTTGTATTAAACCATATAGTCTGAAAATGATAGCCTCGTTCTAACTAATTTAATTTAAATTAGTTAGAACGAGGGGAGTTTTATTGACTTATTACTTCTACTGTTTGTTTATCACCTTGTATTAATGTTTTAATATCTTTAAATTTTGGCTCACCCCTTAATCTTTTAGTGAATAATACTGCCTCTTTTGGTATCCCTATTGTTGTAGTTTCTAATTTTTCACTGAAGTCCTCATCTATATATCCATATATAGCCCATTCTCCCTCTGGAATATTGAAACTAACCCTATATACCTTAGATCCATTAACTCTCATTGATGCCCCTGAGTAACAATCCTTAGTTACATTCTTTTTTGGATCATTTGGAACAAAGTTTTTTTCATCACATATGGTGATATATATCACTCCATCTTTAACCTCTATATCTTTTAACTCTAGTGTTACCTCTGTTGCACTCAAAAAACCTAAACCTAATATAAACATCACTAATAAATATACACTTCTTAGCATATTTCTTCTCCTATTGTTAATTATCTCTTTTATTTAAAAACCACTATTGAACGCTTAATTCTATTGTTTGTTTATCTCCTTTAATAATACTCTTAATTTTATTGAAACTTGGTGATCCTTTAAAGAAAAATGGAGTAACATCAGCACTATAAAAAACATCCTCTGTTGGAATCCCAAAAATTGTTGTGTTTATTTTTCCATTATTATCCTCATCCACATATCCAAAGATTGTCCATTCCCCTTCTTGAATATCTTTAAATCTAAAAATATAGTCTTTTTTTTCAGAAATCATACTCTGTTGATTAATATAGCAATCTTTATCTGGGTTTTCACTCTCAAAATTCTTTTCATTACATATGCTAATATATAATTTTACGTTCTTTTGTTTTATGCCCTTTACTAACACTTCCAAGTCTGTTGCCAATAGGTTTCCAGATACGCTAAGCACTAATGTTAAGCTCAGCGTGATAGTAAAAAAACTTAATAATCGCATCGCTGTTCTTCTTATCATTATAGTTCTCCTTAATTTACATATTAAACTAAAATTTATAAGTAATAACCGAATTAATTATCCAATCCCACTTATTACTATCCCTTAATATTGGCGAGGTTGTTACTCCTCCTATATATCTTGTGCCTTTTAATCCCATAATAAAGGCATAATTGTAACTAAAATCATAATATAAATACCCCTCCATAAATGCTCCCAATGGATTTATCCCACCATTTGCTTCATATATTCCTTGAAAATAAGTATTATTACTGGCTTCTGTTTCATTAACTCCAAACCAATTATTCATGTATCCATTAGATCCAAAATATAGCCCACTTGATGCTTCTAAATAGAAATCCCCTGTTATTTTACTATTATAGGTAAAATATAATCCATATTTTTCGTCCGTGGTACGTAATATGTAAATCCCAGCATGCTTAAAAATCTGCTGTTTTCATAAGCCCTATATAGTAATATTCCCTTATCTCCACGACTTACTATATATTTATTCTCAATATCAACATAGGGTAACACTATTGGAATTAAACCCTTCTGCACCCATATAATAATCTTGAACATTTAACATTATTCCAAGATTGATATGCTTTCTAAATAATTCATAGCTTTCAGCCTTTAACCTCCATTAAAGCATACTAGTAAAAATAAAAACACTGCTTTGAATCTCATAATCCCCCCCCCCTCTTTAAATACATCTGTATGTAAAACCTTATATAAAATATTTAATATATACTAAAACATTAGCTCCATAAGGAATAACATCATTTTCTGAGCCATATTTACCAAAAAATACTGAGCCTTGTGCATTCAAATTGATGTTATTACTTACTTTCTTTTCAATTCCTAAACGCATTTGACTACTTAAGTCATCTAAATTAATATTCTGAGAAATATCCACATTAAAATTATACAAACTAAAACCGCCTAATCTCCAAGCTAGATAGTTTTTTCTTAGGTATTCTTTATCATTATAAAAATAATTATAATAACTTAGTAAAAAGGCTTCTTCTGATAAGTTATCAATATCATTTTTTAGGCTATTCCATTCTCTTTTTGAATAACCTGCACCATTGTAATAATACTCTAGTAATAAATTGATACTATTACTAAAAGTATAGTTTATCCCTAGATTGTACTCTGATGCCCATTTTTTATTATAATTACTATTAAACTCATAAACACTCATAAGGCTAGTATTTTGTACTGTCTTATATTCTGAATAAACAATTAGAGAGTCTCCTATACTCTGATTGATGGAAAATCCATAGGTATTATTACTAAAATTTTGATCTTTATCATAATCATTAGAATATAGTAACAATAGATCTGTATTTGTGGACTCAACAAATTTTGTGGCTTTAAGCAATAATTTAGCATTTTTAATAGTATCTTTTTTATTATCGCTATCTTTAGTGCTAGTTAAATCCTTATCGTAGTCTTTGAAATCATAGGCATAGGCAATATAAAGACTATGATTTTCTTTTATAAGTTCTAAATCTAGTATATCTTGTCCTGAGCTTTCTATATCTTTATCAAAATAACCAATATCTCGTCTTTTTTGTCGTGAAAAAATATCCAATAAAGGGAAAAAATAGGATATTTGCGAATTAAACTTTTTTCTTCCTAAAGATAATGTCGTATCATAAAAACTTATGCTTCCATAAAGCTCATCTATGTATAACTTGATATTATTTGAATAATGATTAGTATTATCGTAGACTCCCTCGTTAAAAAGTCTAAGCTGTGAATATAGTTGAAAGTTATCATTTAAGCTTAGATTATCTTTTGCTATAAGTCCTAGCTCAGTTTTGTTTTTCTCAAGGTTACTAAAGTCTTTTACCTTTAAAAAGCTATTTTGTAAGGAGCTAAAATTGTTTCTTAAAATAACGTAGGAGCTATCTTTTAACAGCTCTTTTGATACTATAGACTCCTCTGCCAGTAACCAACAACTTACCAAAGGCTTTGTTATTAAAAACAATAAAATAATGATGACTTTATAATGAAAAGTCATTAATATAAACCTGATAGCTTATTAATATAAACCTGATAGCTTATTAATATTATCCTTATTAAAATGGGATTTTGAAATGTTTTTTTCTTCCATAGACTTAAATATTACAGTTGTAACTAAGTTCTTATTAATATGATCTTCTATTATCATTTTAGAAGGTCTATTTTTTCCTAATAGTTCTTGTTCATCTTTAAACCTCATTATCTTGATTTGTTTGCCTGATAAAGCGTAAAATATTACCTCTTTTGGCATAAGTTTATCACTGAGTCTTAAATCAAGTTTATCATAGGAGACTTTAGAGTCTTTTGCTTTAAGAGTTAATAAATAATCTTGATTATCTTTTTTATAAGAAACAACTGTATAATTTGGATAATATAATAGGCTCATAACATCTGCCACAGAAGCCTGACCTATTAGCTTTTGTTGTGGAGATATTTTGATAGGATTTTTAGTACCATTAACATATATCCAAATATTAGTTCCTATACTTAGGATAGAGTTACCCTTTTGTGTGGCAGGTGATTTATATATTGCAAAGCTTTTATCGCCATCTACCCCAACTTTTAAATTAAAAACAAACTTACTTTTATCTCCTAGATTTTCATCAATTACCTCCATATCAATTAAAAAGGAAGTATTTGGAGCTCTACTAGCATCAACTTGTCTTAGTATTTCACTTGGGTTTTTCTTAAGTATTTCCTCTATACCTTCTGATTTATTAGTATTATCCAGCTCATTGGCAAAAACATTCTGTAGAATTAAACCAAGAATTAATAAGAAATATAAGCTAATTTTATTATACATTTTTTATATACCCCTTTTATTCAATTATCTTACACACATTTTATACATACCCTAAAGCATCCACTATACTCTTTTTAACCCCATTAACACTAGGATAAATAGCAGATAATAAACTAATGACAATCACCATAACTGCAGCTTTTATTATTATAGCAGGCACTAATAAAATTTCTGCCACATAACCTGTTGTTTGCCCTGGTGGTGGAGCTATATAAATCCCCCCACTTAGATTTAATCCATAGGCAATGAGGCAACTTAATAAAATTCCTAATATTGATCCAATAACCCCTAAAACTAAGGCTTCTAAAATAAACATCTTGATAATATCAAATTTAAAAAACCCTATGGCTCTTAGTGTACCTATCTCTTTTGTTCTCTCAAAAATTGACATGGATAAAGTATTATATATCCCAAAAAACACTACTATAAAAATTGTAACCTGTACAAAATCAAAAAACCCCGTATAGATATTTTTAACCCCTTGATAATATTCAGCTAAATCTAACCATGTGGCATATTCATACTTTTCTTTATTTTCTTTAGTTGATAATATTTCTTTTAAGTGTTTTTCTGCTTTAATTATATTATCTGTATCATTTAGTAAAATTAATAGCTTCTCTACTCCACTGGTATTTAACACCCTCTGCATTAAATCTATTGGAATTTTTACAAAAACCTTATCATAATCCTTTGATCCACTTTGAGATACACCTACAACCTCAACATCAATTGCGTTTATCATCCCATCTACAGTGTTGGTTAGGACAGTTAAACTACTACCAATCTTTAAATTCAAAGCCTTGGCCAGCTCACTTCCTAACACTGCTCCATATTTATCCTTATCATTGAGTTGTCTACCATCCACAATTGATTCAAAAGCTGTAAAATTGCCCTCTAGTTTAGGATTTACCCCTATAAAAAGAGCAGAAAAGGTTAAATTATCCTTTGCTATTAGTCCCGCAAAACTTAATCTTTGAGTTATGGCATCCACATCATAAATCTTTGCTAAATCCTTAGTAATGCTACTATAATCTTTAATTAAATACTTATAAGGATCCCTTAATGAATTCTCAATATATCCCTTTCTATACACCTGAAAATGCCCAAGCTGAGTTCTTATGGTGGTTTCCCTTAATCCCTGAAAACTATACTCCATAAATCCACCTAAGCATATTAAAGTGGCACTCCCCACAGCCATTGCTAAAAAAGTGATGATGCTTCTTCTGGAGTTTCTAAATATATTCAATAAAGCTATCTTTAATAATTTAATGATCGGCATTCACCAGCACTCCATCTTTCATATATATGATACTATTTGTATGTTGTGATACTATTTCATCATGGGTTGAAATAATTGCTAATAATTTTTCTTCATCTACTAGAGTTTTGATTAACTTAATAATGTTGATAGTATTTTCTGTATCTAAACTTGCGGTTGGCTCATCTGCTAACAATAGCTTGGGTGAGTTCACTAAACTTCTTGCTATTGCTACCCTTTGTTGCTGTCCTCCTGATAAATTAGAAGGCTTCTTTTTTACAAATTCTAACATCCCTAGCATGTCCAGTAGTTTATTTACTTTTAAAGCCCTTTCTTTGGCTGTCATTTTGGTTTTTAGTAATGGATATTCCACATTCTCAAAAGCATTTAATACAGGAATTAAATTAAATTGTTGAAAAATAAACCCTATGTTAGTAAATCTAAAACTTGTAAGCTCTTTATCTGACATGTTTAATACATTATTAGATACAATAACTATATCTCCTGAGTTTGGTTTATCTAGTGTTCCCACAAGATTTAGCAATGTAGATTTTCCACTACCACTAGCTCCTTTAAGGACATAAAATCCACTATCAAGACTTAAATTAATTCCTTTAATAACTTTTTGTTCTAAAGAGCCATTGTAATAAGATTTATGAATATCTTTAATTTCCAGTATCATATTTTTGCCTTTTTTAATGCTTTGGTTTCCTCAATTATAGCTAGTTTATCTTAGTTATACCTAGCCTCTCCTCTAACTCTATTTAGATTTCATTAGCTTTTAATTAATGACTCTACTTAATATCTTTTTTAATTTTCTTTGCTAAATCAGTATTTTCATCAAAAGCATAGGCTTTTTTAAACCAATTCTGTCTTTTTTCTTGAGATATTGTACTTCCCTCAATTTTTGATAAAACATAATAAATTTCTTGTAATTCTTTTTTATACTCATTATTTTTTTGATTTTTTTCAATAAATAATAGATCTTCTTCCACTTTTTGAACTCTCCCAAAAAGTTCTGGTAGTTCAGAGTTGTTATATGCTCTTATCACCCTAAAAAGTAGATTTTTTGGCTCTAGGCTTATTCCCTCATCAATTAAAGCTACCCCTTTATTGGTGTTATTAACTTTTTGAGCAATCTTTTTTGAATCCCGCCCAACTAGAGTATAGCTACTCCCTTGATATATTATATAAAGTGGATTATCTTTTTTATGTTTAGTGTTATAAATTTGAGAGGCTTTATCTATGAGCGATACAGCTTTTTCTGAATATTTTAAGTTCTCCTCAATAAGTGCTAGGTTATGATAGGCTATTGCTAGATTAAATAGATCATCTGAGCTATTGGAGTTTTCATCTGCTTGTTTTATGTAGCTCTTTAGAAACTTAGTATCTTTACTTTGCATTAGATTATTTAATACATCATCATCATTAGAAAATCCGTGTTGTAAATAAAATCCAAAGGTAAATATTAGAAATAAAACAAAAGATAATATGTTTTTCATGTTACTCCTTAAGGTTAGTATTGATATAATTTATTACTTCTAAATTAACTCCTTTATTATCTAATTCTGAGGGAAGCAGGTAATTTATCTCAGAACCTGCCACGGCATTAGGTATATGATTCTCTAACCAAATAATGGCTGGTTGATTTCTAGCACCTTGTTTGTAATTAATAACCATTCTATCATTATACCAGTATACTCTAATTGTTTATTAAGAAATTGACTAAAGCCTATACCTTTAAATAAATTAACTTGATTTTTAATAGAAAAAGTTATTAGAATATCAATCTTGCTTAACAAAGATACTTCAAGCACTTTAGTAAATAGTTTTATTAGAATTTGACCTTGATATCTCCATTCATCACTTAAAATCAGATCATCTACATAAGCAAAGTTAACTCTAGTTACCTTTTGAAAACTAATCACAATGATCTTTAATATGAAATGTGTTACCTATTGTAATGACTGAAGTAGCAATTATTTCTATTATATTTAGTTGTACCTTATAGGCATAAAAAATCATATACCCCTCTATATTGGTAATATTATTTTTAATAGAGCTTCCATCTAAGAATTTATTATTAATAAACTGTTCAATTAAACCTAGGTGTTCTTGATTATTTTTATCACAAGTACTAAAATGTATTTCAGTACTTTGAAGGTATAAGAAATTAGTTTTTTTAATTTTTATAAATGGATATAAGGAAAAAACGTTAATATAGATACTAATAAAACAACCAATTATAACTAAGAACATTGGGAAAATTATATATGTAATATTAGGAATGAAATATAAAGATCCAAAAAAAGCACTTCCATATATAGTTAACCACATTATGTTTAACCCTCTATGATATAAACTATTTTTATTAGCATCATAACATAATGTTATATACTTTTTTGTGATAAAGCCAATAAGACAAACAATAAATAATGATAAATAAATTGAAGTTCCTATATAAAAACTAAAAAATGATATTCCAAACAAAGGAGTTATATTCAACACTATATAATTAATTAACAGGCATATTGTTGTCCAACTATAAATTTTAAAAAACCACTCTAATGAAAAATATAATATATATATAAAAAGCACAAGTAAATAGGCGTAAGTATAGTCAAAAAACACTATTGTAAATATACTTAGAGCTGCAATAATACAGCTTAATAACCCAAATAACCAAGAATTGTATTGTAATTTTTGCAAACTAATATCTTTGAATATAATCATAGATATCCACCTCCATCAACCACTATTGTTTCTCCATTAATATAGCAACACAAATCTGAGGCTAAAAAGTGCACTAAATTAGCAATTTCATATGGCTTAGCAAATCTTCTAGAGGCATTTCTTTTTTTAGCATTTTGTAATATATCTTTAGACACATTATTAACTATGTCTGTTTCAACAAACCCTGGGGCAATAGCATTAATATTAATGTTATATCTCCCTACTTCTTTCGCAATAGTTTTAGTAAACATATTTAATCCAGCTTTTGACGAAGCATAGTTTGCTTGCCCTATGTTTCCATATACCCCTGAGTTAGAGCTAATATTTATAATTTTTCCATAATAAGAAGAAATCATATGAGGAAGGGTGTATTTTGTAAACAAAAAAGTTCCTCCAAGATTAATATCAATAACTTTTTTAAAATCTTCAAATTCCATATTTAATAATAAATTATCACTTATAATACCAGCATTATTCACTAAAATATCTATCTTAGTGTATTTGTCTATAACTTTATTGATAGCATTGCAAACAAAAATTTTATCACTTACATCCCCTATAATTGACATATAATCACAATTAATTTGTTTTAAATCATTTTCTAAATTTAATAAGTCCTCACTATTAGTTCTACCATTAATAACAACGCTTGCTCCTTTGTCAGCAAAAGATCTTGCTATCTGGTTTCCTATTCCCCTAGAACTTCCAGTTACTAAAACAACTTTTCCAACAAAGTTTTTTTCTTCCATATTAATCTCCTTTTTTTAACAACATACTAAAAGCATTGCCCGTAATATCAGAGGATATAACTAATACCAAACTATCTTTAGTTAGGGATTTATCCGTAGTTAATAAATAATTTTTCTTAATATCAAAAAATAGCTTTGGAACATAAGAGTTTAAAATACATTGACAAGCAAACCAAAGATCATTTAATGAACATGCAGAAAAATGATAACCTAAATAGTCTGTTATACTAATTACATTTTGTGCAGTTGAGAAATATTTGACTAATACTTGTTCTTGCTTAATAAAGTCAATATCTATACCGCTTCCATTAATTACAACAAGATCTATTTCTGATAAGTTTATTCCTGATTGGTGCTGAATAGATTTTATTAAAAATTCATATGGATTATTAGAGCTATTGCCATTAATACTTACAAAATTTGATGCTACTATTTTTATGCTACTATTTTGTAGTTCATTACTAAGTAATAAACTACTTGCCATATCAGAAAACCAAACTTGATTTTCCCTAGAAATGCTCCTTTATAATGATTAGATACAAAACTCCCTTTTCTATAAATATCTAACATATTTGTAGAAATATCATCTGAAGAGACTACTAAAACATGTTTTTGTCTATTATCTATTAAACTTAAAGCATAATTAATTGCACTAATAGATCCAAGCAAAGTAGTATTATAGCCAACTATAGAATATGCAATGGAACACATTCCTGCTACTGTATTAATTGCAGTCATTGGAAAATAAAATGCACTGGCTAATGTAGGATTGTCTCTAAAAACACTTGTCATGTAGTTCTCTGATACTTCAGAAGAGTTTGAAACAATTCCTCCTATAACACCACTATTATTATTTTTAACTATATATTGATGTTGCTTTAGGATTTCATCCTCCCTTGCAACTTAAAGCTCTCCCCTTCCATAAGACAAAAAATAGCACAGCTCCCACAGTGCAAAGGGAGTATATGCATAAGACCCAGAGGGAGGATTTATGCAAACAGCTCACCCTGAACCTGCACTACTTTCACCATTACTACCAACCAAGCCTAATATAATGGGTAGGGGAGTTAAATCTGATAATGGAAGTGCAATGAGCTGAGGAATGAAATAGTGAAAAACATGAGAGTAAAATCTTATAAAAAGATGCTAGATGCCCTAAAGAATAAGAAGCAAAAAATCTCATATGCTAGGTAGGTAGAGTAAAAAATGAATGCCCCTAGAGGATGAGGAGCAAAAAATTGATCCGGCTACAGAGGGAGAAGCAAAAAATCTCATATGCTAGGTAGGTAGAGTAAAAAATTAATCCCACTGCATGTAAGGAGCAAAAAATTGATCCGACTACAGAGGGAGAAGTAAAAAATCTCATATGCTAGGTAGGTAGAGTAAAAAATGAATGCCCCTAGAGGATGAGGAGCAAAAAATTGATCCGACTACAGAGGGAGAAGTAAAAAATAAGATAAAGAGCAGTAGTAGGTGGCAGGATAGAGGTAGATAAAATAAAATAATTAAATGTGATTATTAATATAGAAATCAATAATACGATAAAGGAGGTGATCCAGCCGCAGGTTCCCCTACGGCTACCTTGTTACGACTTCACCCCAGTCACTAATTCTACCGTGGCTGGCTTCCTCCCTTGCGGGTTAGAGCACCATCTTAAGGTAAAATCGGCTCCCATGGTGTGACGGGCGGTGTGTACAAGACCCGGGAACGTATTCACCGCAGCATGCTGATCTGCGATTACTAGCGATTCCAACTTCATGTACTCGAGTTTCAGAGTACAATCCGAACTGAGGTAGTGTTTATAGATTAGCTCTTCTTTGCAGATTTGCAACTTACTGTCACTACCATTGTAGCACGTGTGTAGCCCAGGACATAAGGGCCATGAGGACTTGACGTCATCCCCACCTTCCTCTGGCTTAACACCAGCAGTTTCTTTAAAGTGCTCGACATAACTCGTTAGCAACTAAAGATGAGGGTTGCGCTCGTTGCGGGACTTAACCCAACATCTCACGACACGAGCTGACGACAGCCATGCAGCACCTGTTTTAGTCCAACTGAATGACAATTTTTGTTTCCAAAAATCACAACTAAAATGTCAAGCCCTGGTAAGGTTTTTCGCGTATCTTCGAATTAAACCACATGCTCCACCGCTTGTGCGGGTCCCCGTCAATTTCTTTGAGTTTTAATCTTGCGATCGTAGTACTCAGGCGGAGTGCTTAATGCGTTAGCTCAAATACTGAGAGAATGAATCTCCCAACATTTAGCACTCATAGTTTACGGTATGGACTACCAGGGTATCTAATCCTGTTTGCTCCCCATACTTTCGTGACTCAGCGTCAGTAGTAGCCCAGATATACGCCTTCGCTACTGGTATTCCTCCAAATATCTACGAATTTCACCTCTACACTTGGAATTCTAATATCCCCTGCTACTCTCAAGCTTGGCAGTTTCAAATGCAGTTCTTGACTTAAGATCAAGGATTTCACATCTGACTTACCAAGCCGCCTACTCACCCTTTACGCCCAGTGATTCCGAACAACGCTAGTTCCCTTCGTATTACCGCGGCTGCTGGCACGAAGTTTGCCGGAACTTATTCTCTGATTACCGTCATCATCTTCATCAGTAAAAGAGCTTTACAACCCTAAGGCCTTCTTCACTCACGCGGCATTGCTGGATCAGGGTTTCCCCCATTGTCCAAAATTCCCCACTGCTGCCTCCCGTAGGAGTCTGGGCCGTGTCTCAGTCCCAGTGTGGCTGATCTTCCTCTCAGAACAGCTATTGATCATTGCCTTGGTAAGCTTTTACCTTACCAACTAGCTAATCAACCGCGGGCTCATCCTGAAGCGCATTGCTGCTTTCCTGTTGCCAGATTATTTTGGATTATCTATCATTTCTAATAGTTGTCCAAATCTTCAGGGTAGATTCCCACGTGTTACTCACCCGTCCGCCACTAGAATTTCTTCCGTATGACTTGCATGTGTTAAGCATGCCGCCAGCGTTCGTTCTGAGCCAGAATCAAACTCTCAAAAAAATTTACCTCTTACCCATTCACTTTACGTTAGCTTCCTAACCAAATAGGCAATTTTTATCCAACCACCTACTTCTACTCTTTATATACTTTACGCTCTCACCGTTGTCATTGTTAACTTACTATGATGCTTCTTAAATAATAATCAACACCACCATAAATAACCAATCCTAAAATTATACCTAGAAATCAGCACCAAACCTAACAACCTATATACTATATATACTATACCATCACTTGTCAATACCTTTTTTTATATCACTACTTATACTGCCTCCCTACCCATTGCCTCTATTACATATCTTAAATTTCCAAAATTGGATTTAAAAAAAAAGTGCTAAAGTTCTACTTTATAAAAAATATATCGGAATTTATAAAAAATCCTCTCATCTCTACCTTTTTTGCAAAAAAAAATCCGAAAATTCCGATCCTAAATAACTATGCCTTACAATCTAATAAGCTATAATCCCTTAAAAACTGCTTCTATTAATGCATAAAAATTAGCCATTACCTAAATTTTAAATATCTTCGCTCTATTCAAACTGCAAAACTATAACCAACTATACCCTAGAGAATCTTATTAATATAAATAACGATTGATATCTATAATATCTTGTTCACTTAATCTGCCACTAACTGCTTTTAATGCTAAAATACTTAATAAAAACTCATATTTTGATTTTGAATAGTTTCTTGATGCTTTAAAATAATCTTCTGTCGCTATCAACACATCCGTCGTCGTTTTTAATCCTACTGAATACGACTGCTTTGCCGCTTCTAAAAATTTTTCTGATGACATTTTTGCTTGCTTTAATGCTTCTATCTGTGAAAATCCATTCTTTACATTTAAATAATATTGCCTACTTAGATTCGCAACATTATTTTCAAGCTGCATAAGCACATATTTTATGCTACTCTTCCTATCCTCTGCCTGCTTCCTGAGATTCTTAGTTGCACCTCCTTCAAATAAATTGATATTAAGTGATAATCCTACCTTGGCACTACTACCATTATAACGATCACCAATTATAACATCCCTACCTCCAGAAATTCCCACACTCCCTAAAAATAATAATGTGGGATAATAACCTGCAGAAGCAATACTAATGTCTTCATCACCTATTAATACAGAAATTTGTGAGTATAAAATATCAAGATTGTTTCTCCTCGCAGAATCTATCCATCCCTCCATTTTCTGATTCTTTAACTCTAAATCTTGTAAATTCTCAATTATTTTTTTATAACTTACAACCCTATAATTTAAAAACTTATTTAGTACATCTATCTTAACTTCAAGATCATTGCTTGCTAATATGGATTCGTACTTCGCCTGCTCATATCTTGCTCTAACCTCTTCAATGTCAATTCTTCGCCCCTGACCAACCTCTGATTTTCTTATGGTTTCTTTCATATAATTTTCTAAATACTTCATCTTAGCAGTTGCATACTCTAAATTATCTTGAGAAGATAAAACATCAAAATAATATTGTGCCACCTTTATAATAATATTATTTTTACCCCTGTCTAAGTCTATCTGAGCTTGCTCTGCCAACAAATTAGCTTTTGAATATTGTGAAAATGCATTTTTATTATAAAGTGGTTGTGCTACACTTACGCTTAAAACATGAGATTCAGATCCATTATGTTTGAAATTAGCACTAACTTTCTCAGAATAAGTTCTTCTATCATTAGATATTTGTGCATTCCCCTCTAAATTAAGTCTTGGTAAAATATACGATTTAGCTATGCTCTTAAATGCATAATTAGCATTGAAATTATCTACTACAGACTTATATTCATAATTATTTTTAAAAGCTATATCTACTATCTGTAATAAATCTTCCGCAACAACCCTGTTAAAACTTATCAATAATAACATCAGCACCATAACGCTATAAACTTTCACAAAATTAGAGAATCTAGGCATCTTTAAAATCCTTCTTAAGCTTATTTTTCTTTTTCTGTAATACATGCTCCACCACTGAATACGACGTTGGTACTATAAATAAGGTTAATAAAGTTGAAGAAATCATACCGCCAAGAATAACTATCGCCAAAGAAGCATTATCCTCTGAACCTTCTGCCTTGCTTAACGCTGCCGGTATCATTGTTAATATCACTGTCAGTGACGTCATTAAAATTGGTCTTAGTCTTATTGGACACGCCTGCATCAGTGCTTCATTAATACTCTTACCCTCTTTTAATCTAAGCTCATTAGTAAAATCAATCAATAAAATAGAGTTCTTTGCCACTAAGCCTACCAATAAAATTAATCCTATCATGGAAAACATATTAAGTGTAAAGTTAGTAATATATAAAGCACAAACTCCCCCAACTACAGCCAATGGAACAGCCGTCATTAACACAAGTGGCTGTATAAAAGAATTAAATTGCGACGCCAATACCATATATAAAACAAGCAACGCTAATCCAAAAACAACCGCAACATTCTTAACAGTCTTTTGAAACTCTTTAGAAGAACCACTATATTCTATTTTATAACCAGGTGGTAATATTTTATTAGCTATCTTATTAACCGCTATAATAGCATCGGAAAGTGCCGCACTTGGTTTTATCTTGAAATTAGCACTAAACAATGTGCCATACCTATCAACTGATAAAAATCCTAAATACTCTTCCGCTGAAACTACACTATCTAACCTTACCAATCCCTCTCCAGCCCTAAGATATATATTATTTATACTATCAGTCCATGTAAACTGCGTCTCTTTACCTCTTAACTTGATATCATAACGTTCTAAATCTACTAAATTATTATACTTTGCCACAGATAATCCACCAACAGAAACCGCTATAGCATCAACTATATCTTTAGAACTTAAATTTAATAACGCAGCCTTATCCTTATTAGTTTTAAAACGTAACTGCGGTAAAAACTTCATCCCTGCATTTACCCCTCCTAATGCAGAATCATTTTTAAATGCCTCTGTAAGTTGCAAATTATATTTGTATAATTCCTGCAAATTAGTCCCTGTAACATAAAACTCTAGTGGATATGCTCCTCCTCCTATACTTGGTGAGCTCGCAAAAACAACAGCCCCTGTTATTTTATTTAAATCTAGCTGTAACTTACTAATAAAATCTACTTGTCTAATGTTTCTATCTTTTATAGCTACCAAATTAATATACATGGTGGCTTTTTGAACAGGTTCGTTCCTATCTCCTATACTTACACTGAAGTTCTTAATCTCTTTATGCTTTCTTAAAATATTCTCCACTTCCTTGATTTTCTCAATTGTATAATAAATGTTTGAACCAGGCGCTGTTTCAACAAATATATTGAACTTAGAAGTGTCAGATTCTGAAGCAAACTCTCCTGGAACCCTTGCAAAAAAGAAAAAATTTGACGCAAATATACCCAGTCCAATTAATAAAACTAAAAATCTGTGTGATAAAGAAAATCCCAAAGCTCCCTTATAGCCTTTCTCAAGTGCTACAAACATAGCCTCCAAAGATTTTTTAAATCTCCCCTCCTCCTTATGACTAACCCTAAGATATCTTGCACAAAGCATAGGAGTAACATATAAAGATACTATATATGATATTAAAACCCCAAATACAACTACAACAGAAAAAGATTGAAAAAACTTACCAACAATACCAGCCATAAATATTACAGGACCAAATATAGATACCAACGAAAGAGTAGCAGCCAATACCGCAAATATAATCTGATTACTACCCTCAATCGCCGCTTTTTCAGGCTCTACACCCTCCTCCATCTTCCTATATATATTCTCTAAAACTATAATAGCGTCATCAACAACAACCCCTATTAAAAGCAATAAACCTAACAGTGTTATTCCATTAAAAGTATATCCAAAAGCATATATAACAATAACAGCTCCAAATAATGACACAGGAATTGCAAAAGATACTATGATTGTTGATATGAAACTTCTTAAAAATAAATATACAACTATAGAAGTTAAAATTGTTCCTACAATTAAATGTTCCTCTAACGCTAAAACCATTGCCTTAATGAAATCTATACTGCTACTCGTTTGCTCTAAAGCAAGACCAGGTTCTAAAGTTGGTAATATCTCCTTTTCTAACCTATTTCTAGCATCCTCTTCTATGGCAAAAACATTTGCTCCGGAAATTTTAGAAACCGCTATTGTTAAAGATGGTAAAGAATTAAAAGCAGAATATCTCCTGAAATCTTCTAACCCCTCGTAAACATCCGCTATATCAGATAATCTAACAAAAGAAGACCCGTTTTTCTTTACAATTAATTTTTTAAATCCTTCAACATCATGAAATTCTAAATCTAATTTTAAAAGCAACTCGTTCCTATCACCAACTATATACCCTCCTGGCAACTGATAATGAGACCTATTTATTGCACTTATAACATCATTTACACTTAAGCCAAAAGATGCCATTTTATAAACATCTAACTCTACCCTAAGCTGCCTATCCCTAGCTCCATATACTACCGCCTCTGATACTCCATTGATTGATTCTAAGCGCTTTTTTACAAAATTTTCTGCATAAGAATTTAACTGCTCCAAAGTTCTATTTCCAGTCAATGTTACCCTAATTACAGCCTCTCCTCCTGAAGCAGACTTTCTTGCAATTGGAGTATCAATATCAGAAGGAAGAAAGCTCATCGCTTCGGAAATTTTTGCTTGTACCTCATTAAATGCAACGTCAACATCCTTCTCTAATGCAAAAGCAATTGAAATTATTGACACCCCCGGTCTTGAAGTTCCAGAAATTGAATCTATTCCAGATATACCATTAAGTTTCTCTAAAAGCTCTTTAGTAATTGTAATATCAACAACTTCAGCGTCCGCTCCACTTTGAGTAGTTGTCACCATTATAAATGGAAAATCAACGTCAGGATATTGATCCACTCCAGTCATAAAATAGCTTACTATCCCAAAAATTATTATCCCCCATGCAAACATGAAAGCCATAACATAACGCCTAATTCCTAACTCTGGTAATGACATAATTAAACCTGATTTTATTTACTACTTTATTTAACTAGTTACAAAAAATAAATTTACTTAGTAGTTTGCGGTTGCATGACCTCTACCGTTGCCTTATCAGAAAGATAATTGGCTCCGTCAAGAACTATAGTTTCTTCTCCCTTTAACCCAGAAATAATCTCAACTATCCCATCCTGGTAAACTCCTGTTTCAACTGGCGTCTCAATTACCCTATTATCACTAGTAAGCACATATACAACTTTGCCATTCATACGTAAAACAACAGCTTTTTCAGGCACAACAATAACATTGTCCTTATTGGCTGTATAAATAGTGACCTCAACAGTTGCTCCAGCTTTTAAGTTTAGATTATTAGTAGGTAAATCTATAATAACCTGAATGTTTCTACTTTGTTCATCAATCAATGGCTTCAACTGCTTGATTTTTGATTTAATATGCTGATCTATTCCAGCTATTTTAAGATCCACCTCTTGCCCACTTTTTACTATATAAGTAAAAGTTTCTGGTAAGCTAGCTATAACTGTAAGATTAGAGTTATTGACAATATCAAACACTTTAGCTCCGATGGCAACATAAGTACCCTCTGTAACGTAACGATTTTGAACTATCCCAGATTTAGGTGCCATAATTTTTGTTCTAGATAATCTAATTTTACCATTTTCCAAAATAGACTTGGCAGTAGTAAGATCTTCCTTGTATGTTTGTATTTTGGTAGTGATAGTATCAAGTTCTGACTGTGATACGAAGCCATCTTTGATAAGCTTACTATACCTATTTTTAGTTTTCAGCGCATCTGCCAATAAAGATTCTATTCTTTTAATTTCAGCAAGTTGCGAATTAACATTATTTTGCGCCTCTGAGGGATCTATACTTACTAACACCTGATTGGCTTTTATATTATCTCCTATATCTGCATTAACCTTTAATACAAGGCCTGCTATTTCTGAAGATACAGAGCTAACATCTAAATTATCCAGAGTACCTATGGTTTTTTCGTAAAATTTTATACTTTTTTTACTTACAGTCTGAACGTTAACTGGGATTGCCTTCACCACAGGAATTTCTGTTTGCACAACTGCTACTTTTTCTGAATTCATAAAATACAAGATAATTATTCCAATCAGTAATAGAAAAATTAAGTATAAGATGATTTTTCTTTTTTTGCCTGCTTTCTTATGAGAAGTCGTCCCATGACCAGAAGACACGTCCTTAGCAAACTTAGAGAATTCATGCAGATTATTCTTTTTATTTTTATAATTTTCTTCTAAATCTTTCTCAGAATTCATATTTTCATCTCCAAAAAACCAAGTACCAAAGCAACTCCAAGAACTAAGTATAGCCCCTATAACAATAACATCAGAAAGTAGTAGCTACATTCTAACACATATTACATCCCAGTCAACTATTTCAAAACAGCATATTACACTACTAAGTGCTAATAGCAGATTAATTAATTAATCTATCTGTACAATTCTGATAGAATTTGTAATACCTCCAACATCCACAGGAACACCTGCCACTATAACTATCTTATCACCACTTACGACCCATTTATTTTTCACTAGCCAGGTGGTTGCTGTTTCAACTATCTCTGAAAATGATGTAATCTTAGTGGGAGATAAAACTGATTTAATACCCCAATTCAAACTTAACTGATTATATAACGCTTTATTATCAGTAATTGTTAAAATTTTTGCTTTTGGTCTTTGATGTGATATACGATTTGCCGTGGTACCTTTAGAAGAAAAAGTAACTATAACTTTAGCATCTAATGTATCAGCTAGTTGCTTTGAGGCCATAGAAATAGCGCGTCCTATTGTCATATAAGAGTCTTTTTTATTACAAGCAAAAAATTTATCCATTATATGTTGATAGGATGTATCTAACATATCCCAATAAAGAGGATCTGATTCTACACTTTTAATTATGCTAGCCATCATGGCTACTGTTTCAGAAGGGTATAATCCGACTGTGGTTTCTCCAGATAGCATCACAGCGTCTGTACCGTCATAAACAGCATTAGCAACGTCAGAAGCTTCGGCTCTGGTTGGTATTGGGGATAAAGTCATAGAATCGAGCATTTGAGTTGCAACAATAACTGGCTTAGATTGCCTTCTGCATTCTCTTATGATCATTTTTTGGACAACGGGAACTCTGTGTGTAGGAATTTCAACACCCAAATCGCCTCTAGCTACCATGATAACGTCAGATAATTTAATAATTTCCTCTATATGCTCAATGGCTGAGGGTTTCTCTATTTTTGATACTATTTTTGCTTTACCTTTAATTAGTCCTTTAGCATATTCGATATCTGAGGGCAACTGTACGAATGATAATCCTATATAATCAACTCCTAAAGATAGAGCATACTCAAGATCGGCAATATCTTTTTCAGTTAAAGATGATAATTTCAGCACTCCTGAGGGGAAGTTTACTCCCTTAGAGTTAGAGATTTCTCCTCCTACAACCACTCTTGTTTCTATCATAGCTTTATCAAAGTTTTCAACTTCTAATCTTAGTTTACCATCATCAATCAGCAACATATCTCCCTCAGCAATTGATTCAAATATCTGTGGATGTGGTAGTTTAACTCTACTGCTATCTCCTAATTCATCTAATAAATCCAGAGTAAACTTCTGATTCACAACTAAAGTAGCTTTACCATCTTTAAACTTACCAACACGTAATTTAGGTCCCTGTAAATCTGCAAGAACTGCTATGGGATCACCGTATTTTTTGGCTACTGCAAGTATATTTTCATGGGAAATTTTATGATCATTATAATCACCATGACTAAAATTCATTCTAAATGTATTGGCTCCAGCTAGATAAAGTTTTTCTAACATTTCAAAACTTCTTGTTGCCGGACCTATGGTTGCAACTATTTTTACTCTTTTCATATTTTCCATTATTTTATTACCTTTTTAGTTTAGATTTTATAACTATTAATTAATTAGATGCACGTCAATAAATTTAATTACCCCCTTAGGATATAACATATATTATATGATAAAATCTGTATAATTAGTAGCATTAAAATTAGTTAATTTAATAATGAGTTTTTTGTATAAATTTTGTAGAAACTTTAAGAAAAATCTGTTAGACTTGGTAACTAGGTTGTGTGTTGAATTAAGATAATAAAATATGGATTCCTATGCTAAGGTCATTAATAGTTTTCTGTTATAGTTTGTGTATAGTACTAACGTCGTACACGTTCAGTTTTTCTGAAGATACTTTACCTACGGAAGATAATCTTGCTACAACCGTTGCTCTTAAAGAAGAAACTCCCAAAGAAGGTTTTTTTAAAAGTATATTTGGCAAAATGTTTTCTAAAACAGAAAATGTTGATACAGAAAATAAAGATCAGGCTACTAAAGATGCGAATTTTACCGCCACAGAGCCAGATCTTAGCATTGAAGATCCAAAATCTCCTGTTCCTAATGTAGTAAAAGTAGATCCAAAAAACAAAAGCACTCTAATTCAAGACACCAAAGAAATTACCCGTGCTATTGATGAAACTTACTCATTTCTCTACGACCCTACTATGCGTCCTAGTTTATTGGTTGATATAATAGATAATCCAGATAGATATGCTGTTATATATTTGGAAACTGGCGGTGTTGTGCTTATGCAACTGTATGAAGATAAAGCTCCCAATACCATCGCCAGATTTAAAACACTTGTAAGAAGTAATTTTTATAATGATATGGATATATTTAGAGTAATTCCTAATTATTTTGTTCAAACAGGAGATCCTAGCTCAAGTGGTTATGGTGGACTTGGTGTTTTTCATCCTGCAGAGATCAATCCTGAAGTTACTTTTAAAAGAGGATCTGTTGCTATGTCTAACAGTGGTAATTTAGAAAGTGATGATACCCAGTTTTTTATAACTCTTAATAATTTTGAGTGGTTAGATGGTAAATATACAATATTTGGTGAAATTGTTTTCGGTATGGAACATATAGAAAATCTTAAAGGTGCTTTTCTTAATCAAGGATTTGTGCTTTATCCTATTCTTATAGTAAAAATTGAAATGCTTTCTGATCGTTCTCCTAATCAGAGTGACGATCTTGATCGTGTGATCCCTGCTGAAAGAAGACAAAAAGCTTTGGAAATTCAGCAACAACAAGAGGATAAAAATAAAAAAACAGAAGCTTTTATTCTTGAGCAAGAAGATACCTCTGTTACATCTATTGAGTCTAGTGCTCCTCCTGCTCTTACCCCTACTGCACCAGCTGCTGGTGCAGTAGACCCTGAACTAAACGTTGAACCTGAGGAAGACCTTACTTCCGTTGAAGAAGATAACGATTCTGTTGAGGATGATCTAACAGCAAAATCTAGCAATCCTTACGTTAGATAACGGATTATTTATAGCTAGTGTATTGCTTACAAAATTACTTCAAATATGAGAAAGATAGAAATGTGGCAATTTGCACTATGGAAAAGAATGCAGGGAGAAAAATTAAATTTATTAGGTATTTTTACTTTTGGTTTTTATTTTAAAATAAAAACTAGAGCTTACTTGGTAATAAATATTATATCTTTTTTCATCATTGTAAAAAATTACCTGCAATTCTGTTAAACCTAAAAATTTTTTTCTCTATTGTATTATAGCTATGGATTTCTTCTCACATCCGCTCACTATGTATCCATTATAATAATACATTTAAAGCATATAGCGTAGCTTGATCAATAATATTACTTATCTTTAGGCTAAATTTTACATCCCTAGCTGGGCCATAACAGTTATAGCAGAGAAATGAGCCATAAATAGCGGAAATAAAATTTTAGATTATTTATTTAGAAGTGAGGGGGCAGATTTTAAACCTCTAGCAAAGCTAGCAAACTAGCTTCAAGTTTTTTTCCACATTTTTTAATCTCAAATTACCCTTGCCTATCCATTATTTTTACCTCTTTTATTTTTTGCCTTTTAATACCTTGATTGCCTTCTTTTTAATTTAAGAAGCACATCACTTTTACTTATTTGTAATCCCCATTTCTTCTATCCAATTACTCTTATCATTGTCCTAATAGTTCCGCCCTATTTTTTAAAGCTATAAGGTTATTTGACACATTTTTTACTTTAATGTTATTTTTTCTTATCTTTAAATTATCTATCTCTCTTCATTACTTAGCTCTATGTTTATTTCTTTGCAAAAATTTTAATTTTTACCTTGTCTTCTGCATAAATATTACCAGTGCTATTTAATAAATTAGAAGGTATATTTTCATAATTATCCTAATATTTTAGGTTTTTTAGAGCATATTATAAAGCTTGGTTAATTTTGTGTCATTTATAAATGTATCTCTTTATATTTATCTTGCTGCTCTATTTTAAATAAATAACTATAAATACATGTTTGATAATAAAAATTATATTATCAAATAAATGTCAAAATCTTTAAAATAACATGCCATAAATACAATTAATTTTCCTACCTATGTTGAACTCTCTTCCTACTTTTTTAAATTGATTTATCTATTTTTGCCATTTAATCTTACTTGATTTCTTATGATATTTTTTCCAAATTTCATCAAATTAATCCAGAGTTTAACTGGATTAATTCCCTGTTGTCTTCCAGTTATCAATATATTTAGAAGATGTAAACAGAATTAATGCTTCCTATTAAACTTGTAAGTTAATCTCAAAAAGTCTCTAGTAAAGCATTCTCATTTTTTATTGGACAATTTTTATTACAATAAGTATTCACCATCTCAAATACAATGCTTATTGCGTTAGATAATTATTCATTATTATCAACCAGTGCGCATAATGAATAATTATAGCTATTTTGGAGTATTGATATTTGCATACAAATCAACAAAAATACTAGATAAAGCGTCCATAAGGGATGAGGTCATCATCTGATCTTGCGCGTGTATCAAAAGTAAACTTAAGGGTAATCCCTCACCAGAAGCTTCATCTTGAATCAGTTGAGTATGCACTTCCATTGCCATCTGCATATACTCTTTTGCTTGTTCTATTTTTTCTTGTGCTTCCTTAAGCTGCTTAAGTTTTGCCAGATTTATAGCAGCAAGAAAAAAAGATTTTGCTTCTCCAGAGAAGGAAATTAAAGAAAAAATTTTCTGCTCTAATTCTTCATTCATAATAAGACACTCCCAGTTAATAAAATTGAAGATTTACTTAGTTAGCTATCCTAAACTTGAATCTGCTCCAGGGCTTTATATGTTCTAATAAAAATAAATCATAATCAGCAACCCTAGCAACCACGTTAACAGCGCCACTATTATCCATAGATAGTCTTGCTAAATGCAATTCACCTTTATATTTCATATTCAATTCATTATCAATAGTAATATCACCTTTATTAATGGCAACTGCATTAAAAGGTTTCATCTCATAAGATTTATATTTAATCCGCATCATTGTTGATCTTATAACATAATCGGAGGCATCACCCCTATTATAGTGTATGTTATCAGTGATAATCTCTGCATAAAGAGAAGAAATATCTTTATGCAGAACAACGTCTAAAGTGATAATCTCTTTATCCAGTTGAGCTAAGGACTGCATTTCCTCAGCAGAAGCATAGGCATTACCAATAATAACGTCATCAATCAGAGTACAGTAAAATAAATCCTTAGCCTGTGCGACGATATTGATATCTCTGTGTCTTTCAAGAGTTGGCAAACCCTGCATTAAATCTTGATTGCTAAAAGTATCTGTAGCATTAGAGCTAACAAAAGCAGCTAATCTAATATCATATTTTTTAATATCTTGGGAAGATTTTAAAAAATTCTCCCAAGATAATCCTGTATAACGTCTTGGATAATAATTATGACATGCTACAATACTAGATTTTTTAGCTCCAAATTGTAAAATATTATCCAAAGTAGATGTAGAGTTACTTGCATTTATTTCTATCTTTAAATTGCTAGTATAAGACATGCTTGCTTCTTCTGCACCCGAAAAGCCCTCATCCAAGCGAATACCGGCAATACCAAGATCCTCAAGGACTTTCAAATTACCATGACTAGCTCCTAATAAATTCAACATTGCAATATTAACATCCACAAAAACTTCAAAATTTAAATTTTTAGCATGTAAAGCCACTTTTTTAAAATCATCTAAAGACTCTGGTTTTTTCATCTCTGAGGAGCCAATAAAAGCGGTAAATATCCTGGAGAATCCATATTTTGCAGCTAAAGTAATATAATTTAAATCCTCTTTAATAGGTTTTTTCCCCAAATATATGGATATTCCAAGTTGTTTTTTCATATTTTTTCCTACCCTATTTAGTAGATTCCTTATTTAGTAATATTATAAAAGGTATATAAACCAAAATTGAAATTGCAAAATTAAATATTGCCAATAATGCTGCAGCAAAACTGCCCCCTGTAGCAATAAAGGCCCCAATTACGGGAGGCGTTGTCCAAGGGATTATAACACTTACAGGAGGAACCAAGCCAACAGAAGTAGCAAAATAGGCAATTACAGTAAGAATAAGAGGATTAAGAACAAAAGGAACAAAAATAAGTGGATTAAGTACTACCGGTAATCCAAAAATGACAGGTTCATTAATCATAAATACTCCAGGAGCGAAACTCATCTTAGCCACAGCCCTATAATCTTTCCTTTTAGAAAATAAATACACTGCAATAATAAGTGCTAATGTTGCGCCAGCTCCTCCAAAATTCACGTAAACATCCCAAGAAACTGATGTCCAAATATTGGGTGTAGCCCAGCCGTTTTGCAATGCATCCGCATTCTCAAGAACAGCCGGCAAATAAACTGTATTTATCACAGGAGCTAAAATGTTTCCCCCATGTAGTCCTGTGAACCAAAATAAGGGTATAAATAAAGATACGATCAAAATAGTAAATAAATTTTGCCCTAAAGACATGAAAGGAGCCTGTAATGCTGCTCCAATTAAACTTATTATACTGGAAACTTCTTTGCCAGAAATCATAATGGGATTTTTTGCAAATATCACAGCGACAATTGCAAACAAATAAAGAACAACCATGGCAGGAATGATACTAAGAAAAGCTTTGGCAACAGCAGGAGGCACTCCCTCTGGCATTTTAATATTCCACTTAGCCTTCATTAATCTAATATATAATTCTGTGGAAATAATGCTTATAATGATTATAGCAAATAAGGATACTATACCTAGGTCTCCAACAAATACTAACCCCCATTGCATTTCTCCATTTACTTCCCTAAGTTGTGGTATGTTGATGAAAAAAGCCGCCAAAGAAATAACCCCAGCCACTATGCCGTCATCCCCATAAGACTTAGCTAATCTATATCCAACCGATACCGCCATAAACACAGAAAATATAGAAAAAGTTCCCCACCAAATAGTTCCATTAATTTCAAAAAACCACGGAGCATTCGCCTGAAGAGTAGCCTTAATGTTAGTATTTAGTAATTTATCAACAGCGTCCCAAATATTATTTAGCAACACAGCCACCGATCCAACTAAAATTAATGGCATGGCAACCGCAAAACTATCACGAATCGCCACCAGATGTCTATTACCTCCAAGCTTAGAAGCTACCGGTAAAAAATATCTCTCCATAAAAGATAAAAACTTACTAAGCATATAGCACCTCCTGATTACTACTTATAATATATGTTATGATACTAAAAAGTTGTATAAAATCCTATTAAAATTCTTGCCACATTGTCAGAGTTCATATGTTTACCATTAAGTTGATAAAGTCCGGCCATAACACTGGCATCTTTACCCCTTAAAACTTCGTATCTAGTTTGTAAAAAGAAAGATATGGTATCTGTAAAAAAGTAATCGTACTGAGAATCAACTGCATTTATTCCGTTTACTACAGTAGTTTTATTATCAGAAATATCTACCTTAGCATCAAATATCCTAACGTAACCTAAAGATACTCTATGCTTAGGCAGAAAACGATAGATTCCCTTTACTAAAAGCTTATCAACTCTTACACTGTCACCACTATTGGTAATTCCTATTTTACCCCCAACATTGCCTTTCCATTTATTCATAGAATAAGCCAACTGTAAACTCATATCTTCATACTTCAAAATACTGCCAAGATAATAAAGCTCAGCTAAATTTTCTGCAGCAGAATATGAACTACCAAAAGCACCTTTTTTACCACCAAATACATCCGGCTCAGCATCCATAGTAACATTAACACCTCTGTAATATCCTGTATCAATTTTCATATATTTTGAGTCATAGGTCAATACAACTTCCGTTGCGTAGGAAGTTATAAGTTTATCTGGAGTTAGTAAATTACTATCATGATTTAGTGGCTTTGTGTCTCCTAAATCATATTGGGTAGAAAAAGAGAATCCGGCAAAAATTGGGGATAAATATGATATGGCTCTGGAGTATTGAGCTTCATGGGAGCCAAAATCTGCCCATAAATTGTTTACTCCGGCTGTTCCGTATGGCCAATCCTGCAGTAAATATATATTGGAAAATTGATTACCGAATCTTATTTCCCCAAAAACACTTTTACCTCCTGCCCAAGCCTCTCTAACACCCCAAGGATCATTTCTTCCGTCTGTTGCTACCTTCTGAGCCAATCTCCATCTTAATTGTGTTAAATAATCATTACCAGTATCGTGGTATCCATCCACATTAACAACTATTGCTATTTCTTCGTTAAATTTCCCTCTAAAGCCATTATTTTCAGGAGATTGAATCTGCTTAGTTCTATAAAATAAATCTAACTCGGCACTGCCACTAATCACCATTTCAGCAAAAACATTACTTAGCATCACAGAAAACACAACTAACCACAAAAAGCATTTTTTAACACTCATAATCATCTCCATTGAAACTATATAGTTAATAATAATTAAACATCTACTTATCTTTGCACATTGATAAACAGTTTTCTAAGATAGTATCAGCTCTTAAAGTACCATAATCCATCATGTTTATCAAATAGATAGGCTTATCATTATACTTAGCCCTTATTTTAGCCTCAGCATATTTGATTTGTGGACTAAGAACTATAACATCAGCATCCTTAGCTATCTCGTCTATTTGACTTTCTGGGAAATACTTAACCTCAACCAATATCCCTTTCTCATCTGCTATTTTTTGCATCTTACCTACAATTATAGAAGAAGACATGCCAGCAGAACAAAATAAATAAATCTTTTTCATTTTTCATCCAATAATTTAACAACTATTCACAACAAAATAATAACATATACATACAATAAAATCAAATATATTTATCATTTATCCACATAATAATTCACTATAATCTATCTAGAAAATCATCATTATCCATTATCATGACTAATTTTATACTTTAGATTGAAATTAGTAAAATATATATTGCTGTAATTTTTGTTCTTAGCGCTTTTGTGTAGGGTTGGCAATTCAAACAAGAATCTTATGATGAAACAAATAATAATTGTAGCAAGAGGCTAATGGGAGAGAATATTTAATCATTAGTAAGATTGTGTAGATAATTCCTAATTAATGGGGAATACCCCTCCCTGATAAAACTAGAAAAACAAGCACTAAAAATCAAAGCAAGATATAAAATGGCATCAAAAAGCAGCATAAACTATATATAAAATGTTATTTTTTCAAATAATCAAGAATTTGTTGCTGGATTTTTAAGGCTGTTATTGCATCATCTAAAGATACAGCTATGAAACTGATGGTATTAAAAGCTTGTAATTGAGCAACCACAGGAATATCAGCACTAATAATATTAGCTATTGTTGTATATCCACCTGTTACTTGTCTGTCAGCCATTAATATTATTGGCTGACCATCCTTTGGCACTTGTATGCTACCAAAGGCAACTCCTGAAGAAATGGTATCTGCAGCAGAAGTATGTTGCAAAGCTTCTCCTTTTAAGCGATAGCCCATCCTATTGCTAGCATTATCAATTGCAAATACAGTGTTAGTAAAACTATATAGTGTGCTACTAGTGAAATTGTCTTTAGCTTCATCAAAAATAATAACTCTAACCTGAGCAAACTTAGGATAACTAGGAATATAAACAGTTGGTAAGACAGATTTTGTATATACCTTGGTAGCTAGTACAGGGATACTATCGCCTGCTGAGATCCTTTCTCCATTTAACCCCCCAAGCTTCCCAGGTATATAAGTTGAGCGACTATTCATAATTTTTGGGCTTTGTATGCCTCCTTGCACGGCAATATAACTTCTTAGTCCACTTTTCAAGCCAGCAAAAGATACTATGGATCCAGCTTTTAAAAAAATACTCTCCCACATATTAGCTGGTGAATTATCTATCATAAAACCTAAATCTCCCCCGGTAACTGCTATATTAATATCATCATTACAACTGAACTTACAGCCAGTCATAGTAACTTCAAGCACAGCGTCCTCATCAAAGTTTCCTAGCAATCTATTAGCAGCAATATGGGAAAATTTATCCATGACGCCACTATTTGGAATTCCTCTGTCTTCAAAGCCTATTCGCCCTAAATCTTGAATGGTTGTATAAAAGCCAGCGTCAATTATTTTTAAAGTACTATTTTTCATAACTTTTTACTTGATAATGCTTATTATTTTCTATAGTAAAATACTCTTTTTCATCGACTGCTACAAACTTAACATAATCTCCAGCGTATAGCAATGTAGGAGACTCCTCCTTTGGTGTATAAATTGCAACAGGAGTTCGTCCAATGATATTCCATCCACCAGGACTTTCAAGTGGATAAATACCAGTTTGCCCACCACCAATGGCAACGGAACCAACAGGAATTCTTAATCTTGGGGTGGCAAGTCTTGGAGTTACCAATTTAGCTGATAATCCCCCTAAATAAGGAAACCCAGGCATAAAGCCTATCATATGCACTAAATATAATGGTGTTGTATGCTCTTTAATTAATTCTGCTAAAGTATATCCAGTATGCTCTAGTACTCTATCTATATCTTCACCATACTCTTTAGAGTACAAAACTGGTATTTCTATGATTTTTGCCTTTGTTATAAAATTTTGCTCCTGCTTAACAAATATATCTATCCTGTCTATTAACTCTGAAAAAGAAATAATTAGAGGATCAAAAAAAACTGAGATAGTAGTATAAGCTGGAATAATTCCTTTGATACCAGGAATAGTATTTTCTTGTAATGCCTTGTAAAGTGATAATATTTTCAATCCCACTTGAGAAGAAATTTCTCTGCTAAATACTATGTTCACAGCAGAGTCTCCCATGATATGGTATTTCAACATGAAATACCAGGTGGCTGTATGCTTACCGCTTCTTTTTTTAAAGTTGTATTAACTGCCTTTGCAATAGCAAAAGCAGAAGGTGTATCTCCATGAATACAAATAGTATCTGCTTTAATAGCAATTTTTTTATTGTTAATACTATAAACTTCGCCTTGCTTAACCATCGATAAAACACGCCTTGCAATCTGCTCAACGTCATGTATGACACTTTCCTGCAAAGATCTAGAAGTAAGACTTCCATCATCATTATAAGCTCTGTCTGCAAATACCTCCTCTATAACTGGATAATTAAGCTTCCTACAAATATGTACTAATCTACTATTAGATAAAGCAACTAAAAACATAGATATATTAAGTTTTCTTAAGGCATTCACCAAAAAAAAGCTATATTCTTCATTAGCACAAATGAAATTATACATAGCTCCATGTGGCTTAATATGATTAATGATAATACCATGATAAGTAGCAATTTTTTCAATCGCTCCCAGTTGATATAAAATACACTCCACTAGCTCTTCCTTTTTTAAAGTAATATTACTACGTCCAAAATTTTCCCTATCAGGATAGCTTGGGTGAGCACCTACTTTTATATTAAATTTTTTGGCAATCAATAGGGTTTCAACAATAGTTTTAGTATCCCCTGCATGAAAACCACAAGCCACATTAAAAGAAGACACAAAAGGAGCTATTTTAATATCCTCTAACATTCCCTCGCCAACATCACAGTTGATATCCACCGTGTACATTTATTCTTCCAAAGCTGCCAAAAGTGCAAAAGTGCCAAGCCAATGTTCTCCCATCCAGTGCCCACTGGCAATATGAGGTAGTGAATAATCAACATGTTTTTTGGCAATACCTCTAAAATAAGTTGCTCTCTCATCTCCCACAGGAAGATTTCTAGCAATAGCCCTTAAACACCAAGCTCGGCTGAAATTCAAGCCGTCCAAGTGTACAAGCTGACCATCTTCCCTATCCGTAACCGTAGCAGGTGTAAAATATATTTGCCTAGCAACAGCATTGGGTAAAAAATTATCCAACCATTTTAATCCATCATGTTTTGCTAATACTTTAACCATTAATAAAGCTTCCATAAGGCCAGCAGATAAAAAATCACTACCACTTGGCTCATATTGTATAGGATAGTTAGTATCATTATAATAATAATCTATAGATCGCTTTACTATAATAATTATTAATTCATCATCTTTGACGTACTGGGCATATTCAAGGGCTAAATAAAGAGCAAATGCTGTATTTGAATGCATGCCAATCCGCACAGGATAATGTTGCTTAGGTAAAAAATTTATGAAAGCATTTCTAATATGCTTGGCAAGTGGATCCATAAGTGCAGAATAAGAAGAATTTTTTTTCAATTCGGTAGTAAGAGCTAAAAACCAAGACCAGCCATAAGGACGCTCATATGAAGGAGATTTCTCAAAATAACTAAGCTCCTTAGCAATATTTTCTTCATTTAAAGATCTCTTAAACAAGTCATCAATTGCCTTAGCAGTTGATATAGCGGGGAAAATAGTACGTAGTTTTTGTAATAACCAATAGCCATGCACAGCTGAATGCCAATCTAAACAGCCATAAAAAATAGGATGCAATTCACGTGGTGGACGGACATCAGCATCACTAAGCATATAATGGCTGATATAATTAGGATATTCTTTGTTTATCCCTTGCAATACTAATGAAGTTAAATCTTCCGCTTGTTTTTTATTTAATTCAGACATGCTAAACCCCCATAAATATATACATTAATATGATATTAGCCGCTAGCAAGCAAAGAGCAGTGGCTACTTGTACTTTAATAACTTGATACTTATCTTTTAGCTCCAATAGAGCCGCTGGAACAATATTAAAATTTGCAGCCATAGGAGTCATTAATGTACCACAATAACCAGCGTACATACCAATTGCAGTTATAACCGCAGGATTACCACCATGTTGTAACATTAACAGAGGCAACCCAATACCTGCAGTTAACACTGGAAAAGCAGCAAAAGCATTACCCATAATCATGGTAAAAAGTGCCATGCCAACACAATAAATAACAACTAGCATAAATACATTATTAGGATTTACCATTAGCTCTATAATATATTTTATAGAATCCCCTGTCTTAGAAAAAACAAAAATACCTCCAAGCATAGCTAAAAATTGTGGCAATACCATCGCCCAGCCAACAGTATCAATAAGACGTCTAGCTTCTTTCACTGCACTAATAGGACTATCTTTAGTAATATACCAAGCAACAAGCATAGCAACTAACACAGCAATAAATAAAGATCCTATTGTTTTTGTATTAGCATCTATTAATCTTAAGTTGGCAAAGCTGATATCAGCAAGGAAAAAGACAGCAAAAACTGTAATTACAGGGATCAAAATAGCTGGCAAAAATAACTTATGTCCCAAACGAATTGCACTGGCATTTTTTACTTGTTGTGATGGCTCATTATAATTACCTAGCCCCAAAGAATTAAAACCTCCAATCAGTGCCAACAAAATTACCATAGCCCCTATTATTTTATAAGCTAATGCTTGCCCTAAAAACCCAACAGCCACGTCACCTAAAATAAATGGAAACCCAAATAACCCCCAAAATAATGCTGTTGTATAGCGTTTTTTATTTGTCTTATCAAAAAAAGTAAATCCTGCAATAATCCAAAGTATAATGCCTATTACAACATATAAAAGCTTAAATGTTATTATACTAGCCATTATCTAACTCCTTATATTTTGCAAGTTCTTTTGCTATTTTTCTATCTAAAAAAGCAATCCTTGTACAATGAACAATAAATGCACAAATAGCAGTTGGAATTGCCCATAATCCTATATGTAGTGGCTCTATATTTAAAATACCGTTATCTTTCAGAAAAGAATCAATCAGTAATACCGCACCAAAGGCAATGAATATGTCCTCACCAAAAAATACCGCAACGTTATCACAAGCAGCACAATGTGCCCTTATCAGATCACGAACATGAACAGGCAACTCTTTCCCATATTTTGCTTGCGCAACCCCCTCAGCCATTGGAGCCAAAATTGGTCTTACTATCTGTGCATGTCCACCAAGATTAACTAGTCCTAACATAGCTGTAATCTCTCTGAAAGAAAAATAAAATATCAAAATACGCGATACCGTAGCTCCCCTTACTTTGGAAATCCAATTTCTTGCATGCTCCCTTAGTCCAAATTTTTCTAATAACCCAATTACCGGCAATATTAAAGCAAAAGTTGCCAACTGCCTACTAGTCATGAACTTTTCTCCAAATATTTCAAGCATGGATAATACATCCATCCCTACAGCTAATGCTGTTACTATCCCTGCAACAACCACAACTAAAAGTGTGTTTAACCGTAGAATAAATCCGACAATTATAATTGGAATACCTATTAAGGGTAATACAATACTAAGCATTCTTTAAACTCCCTTTAAAATTAAAAAATCATTCACTACATTTAGTTTATACTATTTTGCTTTTTTCACCAATGCTACACTACCTTATATCTTAAAATATTCTAACAATAAATTTGCATGTTAAACATTTATTTACATGGCTCTACTATTAAAAAATCATCCACCGTACTTATCTTATACTATTTTAGCTCTTCAATCAATGCTAGCCCCATATATTCAAAGACTCTAACGATAGATTTGTAAATTATACATTTCTACACATAATTTTACTATTAAAAATATAAGAATAAAATCTTAATCTAAACCCTATGATATCATTCATCACAACTTAAAGTAATAAAGCTGATTGCCATACTTGGATCAGTCATGGGTACTTAATATAATTATAATTTATCTGCTCCTATGAATCTTATATGATAGTAATAATTAAGAGTTCTATTATTCACAAATTATGATAAAATCTACCTATTTGACTGTGGATATAGAATTATACCCTGTAATGAATAAAATCTAGGAGTATTGAAATAATAAATGTATAAGAAAATTTATGGATATTTAAATAAAAAGAAAGCTAATTTACTAATTGTAGTATCTTCTGCTTACCTAAGTATTTTACCAAATACTATGCTTTATGTATTAGACAGAGAAGCTTTAATGTTTCTTAATTTTAGTTTTATAAGTGTGGTTGCTAATTTATTATTAGCTTATAGCTTATTAGGATTAATATTATTAATCTTTTCTTTCAATAAATACGTATTAAAAACTGTAATTTCAATCCTAATAATATCCAACGCTATTTTCTTTTACATTTTTTATGTTTTTCATATAGATGTTGGATTAGGTATTATTTTAGCCATACTTAATACTAACTTTACTGAAATAAAAGAACAAAGCTCATTAATTTCGTTTTCCACTGTAATATATGCCATATTAATTATTCTTATTCCATTAATTTTTGTATGGAAGCATCAAATTAAAAAGGATACTCAAGCAAAAACAGTAATAGTAATGCTAATAATTATGATAATTGGTATTTCATTGAGTTTTGAAAAAATGAATCAAAATGATGACGCTAGAGGACGTAGACAAATCACTAAATTAATCCTGCCTGCAATCACTTTTTTCCCAAATAACTACTTATATACAATAGTAAAATCTTACGTCATGCTAAAAGGAAATAAATTTAGCAATAGTGATTTTTTAGAAAAAAATAATTTTCAATTAAAAAAATCTGAACCTTATACAGTTGTTTTAGTGATCGGTGAAAGTGCAAGAGGAGCAAATTTTTCCCTAGGTAAGTACCTACGAGAAACTAATCCTTTATTGAAGAGAGTAAAAAATCTAGTCTATTTTAATGATTTCAAGGCTTGTTATACCTCAACAATCCCCTCTGTAAGTTGTATGCTTAGCTTTATGGACGCCAAAACATTCAACATTAATACTGAGGAAAATCTTTATAAAAATGTAGACTCCTTTATAGAAGTATTTAATAAACTTAATTTTGATACTTATTTAATTACAACTAATTCTTATAAAGCACAAGACCCATCTTTTTACAGATTAAAGAGCTTGAAAAATATCACCTATATGTTTTATAGCTTAGGATATAAAGATGGCGATATGAACCATAAGCTCAAAGAAATTTTAGAGAAAAAAAGCAAAAAAAATACTTTAATAATTATCCATAGCATGGGAAGCCATTTTAAATATTCAGCTCGCTATCCAGAAGAATTCGGGGAATGGTCACCCATATGTACATCTATAAGTAACCGTGATATTCAAGGCTGTCCAAATGAATTATTAATTAATGAATATGATAATTCTATCTTATATACAGATTTTGTTTTAAATAGTTTTATAAGCACCCTAAAAAATAGTAGAGCTTTGTTAATTTACACAAGTGACCATGGGGAGTCTTTAGGTGAACTAGATAAAAATGGACAACCAATCTTCCTACACAGCATGAATCCATCTGTGGCACCAGAAGAACAATTACATGTACCCACCTTCATTTGGTTTTCTGAATCTTGGTTGGAAAGTTTTGGTAAGAATCAATTAGTAAATGCTAGAAAAAAAGCTAACAGACCTATGGGACACGACTACATATCCCACTCTATAGTTGACTGTGCCTTTATTGAATCTAAAATAATAAATAAAAAATTAAGCTTTTGTGCAAATAATTAAGTAAGAGATCTAATATCATATAATGTTTACTCTAAAGATACGAATATAGAGTGTTTTCTATTGGGTGTCTCATTATACATAATAATTGTCTGAGTCTGTATGGAAAGTATGATTTATATCCGAAGAATTTTGGGGGTAAATATAGAAAGACCCCTAGTCAAAAGAAGTAAGAAGAGGTGACTATATGTTGACTAAGAATATAATATTAGAAGTAGAGAATAAGGGATAGGGCAAGGGTAAAAAAAGTTCTTGACAAGGCAATAAATGAAGCTTTGAAAAGGCTTAGAGGCATATGAATGGTGCGACCGAGAAGACTCGAACTTCCACGGAGTTATCCACAACGACCTCAACATTGCGTGTCTACCAATTCCACCACGGTCGCAAAGCATTCCATAATGATATCAGTGATACTATTCAAAATCAATTCTTTCTTATATAAAAAGAATAAAATATAGAAAAAACTTATAAATAATAGTACACTAGAGTAATATGTACCACATAAATAATAATAGCTCGCAAGAAATAATGAAAATTAGTACATCTTGGAATATATCAGACAAAACTGTTGACTATGAAGAAGCCTTAGAAATAATGGAAAATTATGTGGATATGATGATATTAAAAAAGAAAGAAAATCAAATATGGTTACTTGAACACACTGATGTTTATACCGCAGGAAGCTCTGCACGTAAGGATGAATTAATTAATAATGATAATATCAAAGTGGTTCAAACTAATCGTGGTGGTAAATTTACTTATCATGGAACTGGGCAAAGGATCATATATCCTATGCTTGATTTAAGTAAATACAAAGACATACAGCTTTATATAAATAATCTAGAGAAATGGATAATAAGCACTCTTAATAAGTTTGATATAGATGCGTTTACAAAAAATAAGCTTGTTGGTATATGGGTAGTAGAGAAAAATGTGGAAAAAAAAATTGCAGCTATTGGTATTAGGGTAAGAAAATGGATTGCTTACCACGGTATAGCTGTTAATATAAATCCTAATTTACAAAAATTTTCAGGGATTGTACCCTGTGGAATACATGATTTTGGGGTAACGTCAATGAACAAGCTAGGAAGAGATGTATCTTATAGAGATTTTGATACAACTTTAAAAGAGCAATTTAAAGAAGTGTTTGATAATGTCGAAAATTAAAAAGAAAGCTTACCCTGTTTTTATAGAGATAATTCCATTACTACTTTTTTTTATCTTAAGTAAATATAGCAATATTTTTATAGCTACCGGTGTATTGGCAATAACTAGTTTTTTGAATCTTATTGCCTGTTATTTATATACAAAACAATGGCATATTATTTCAGTAATAACTACTATTTTAGCTGTTGTGTTCGGTGGATTAACAGTGTTTCTTAATAATGATAGTTTTATCAAGATCAAAGTAACCTTGATCAATCTTATTTTTTCCATTGCTCTTGCATCAGGCTATATTTTTAAAAAAAATTACCTGAAATGGGTATTTCATTCACAAATAAAGCTATCTAATCCTGCTTGGAATAGACTTACTTGTTACTGGATTTTTTTCTTCTTATTCCTAGCCATATTAAATGAATTAATATGGCGGAATTTTTCAACAAGTGCCTGGGTAAACTTTAAGGTTTTTGGGATATTAGGATTAACTTTTTCTTTTTTGCTTTTACAATATCCTTTTCTTAAAAAATATAAAATCAACAAAGATAAATAAAGTACTTCTCATTTTAATAGTAAAGGGCTAGTCATTCTATAATTTAGTATCACTAAATAGATTATATAAATAAGAAGATAATCCCTCGTTATAAGAAGCTACTTACCCTTAATAATGTTCTCTTCTGTGTTTTTTTATAAAAATTGTAGTGAGAATAGTATTGAAATACTGTAATAAGCTTTATAATTAATTTATGACGTAAAAAATAATAAAAGGTAATCAGATCAATTAGACTACCTTTTATTAATTATTATTTTTTAATTTTATAACCTATTTAAAAATATTTACTATTTCCATTGAAAATAGTAATACATCTTAATATGATGAAATGATTGTTATCCTAACAACATAACATTTACCTCATAAGCAAATAATCCAGAAGTTTCTCTACTAATGAGACAGATTAAATAGCAAATGGAGTGAGCCAATCAGAAGATTTTTCGTGTTCACCATCTAAAACTTTGGTAAATTCTTTTTTCAATAATGAGGTAATTATGCCATTTTTAAACTCCTCAGTATTTTTATGTCTACCAATTAAACGACCATCAACTGAAGCAACTTCCCTTACTTGCACGGCAGTACCAGTTATTAATAGTTCATCCATTGTATATATCATAGATCTATCAATTGGCATTTCTTTAACTTTATAACCATTTAAATGTAACAATTCTTTTACAGTTCTCAAAGTAATACCATCAAGGGCAGCCCCTCCGATAAATGGAGTTACAACTTCTCCTCTAATTAATCCTAGAACATTAGCCACAGAAGCCTCAGCTAAAAAGCCATTATCATCTAGAAGTAAGGCATCATCATAACCAAGGGAGGTTGCCTCATTAGTGGCTAAAAATGAATTAATATAAGCTCCACCTGCTTTTGCTTTAGTAGAAATAGCCTTATCATTATATTTGGTAAAAGAGCTGATTTTAAGATTTAAAGGTTTATCAGCCATATAATTCCCCATATTCAACATATATATTGCCATATCGAATTCCATTTCTGAGTGTTTTTTTGGCGATATTACCATTTGATCACAAAAAATAAAAGGTCTAAAATACACATCAGTTGTAGGAGAGTTAGCTTTAATAATTTTAGCAAAAATGTCAAAAAAATTATTTTTTTCTATAAAATAATCAAATCCTAAAATCTTACAAGCATTTAATAACCGATAATAATGGTCTTCTAGTCTAAATACCTGAATTTTACCATTTCTAAAATATCCTTTAATGCCACCAAATACTAGATTACCGTATTGCAAACTATTAGCAGCAATACTGATAACAGCTTTTTCTAATGGGATTACTTCTTTATTAAAATAGGCAAAAGGAAGCATTTTATGTAAATTTTTATTTTTAATTAGATCTTTATAATAATCTGTCATTTTAATATTCTCCTTAAAGTTAGTAATAATTAAATATTGATATTTATTTTAGTATCATCTTTATTATAAATTTTTAATTTTAATGAAATATAATGTGCAATAAAACCCAGCAGCATAGGTAGTATCAGCATAAATAAGACTACAAATAAATAAGAAGAATTTGCTTGTAAAGCTTCCAAAAGTCCTAATCCTGTCACGATCCCAAAGCCTGCTCCAATGGTAGTATTACTGAAGCCATAAACAGCAGAAATGCCAGAAAGTATGAAACAAAATATTATACCAATAGTAAGTATTTGCGGTTTATAGGAGATATTTTGCAACATCATTTTTGGTCCTCCAAGCAATAGCATAATAGACTTAGATATGCCATTATTATATAATGCCATAACAAATAAAGTAAAGGCAATAGTTGTAATACCCATGCTAGCAGAACCAGCGGCAACTCCTGTGATACCAACTATAAATGCAAGTGCTACAGAAGAAAGTGGAGAGCAAATAACAAGGGCGAAAATAACTCCAATAAAGCCACCCATAAGGAATGGTCTAAGGGTAATCAGATAGATGGTTAATTCTCCCAAGTAGATAGTTATGAGGTCAAAATAATTATTTAAAAATAATCCCAATGGTATGATAAAAAAACTAACTAAAAAAAGAACAAAAAGTGCTTTATATGTTTTTAATATTTTTTCTAAATAAGAGGCAGCTCTAATAGTAAGATAAGCCATTAATACAGCGGTGATTAGATTGCCGGCTTTTAATACTAGGACACCATTGGGATTGATCATTACTGATTTCGAGGTAATAGTGGCTATTAAAAAAGCTGATACCATCACAATAAAAGACGCATTTTTTTTATGAGCCATTCTAAGAGCAATGAATCCAGCCAAAGTTGCACCTAAAAGACTATTTAAAATACTAGCAAATGGAATTGTATAAATTACTTTATTAATGAAAGAGAAAAAAGCCAAGGTAATAAATAAAATAACAACACTTTCTGCTAAAGAAGAAAAAGCAATATTTAGTTCTTGTTTGATAGTGGAAAAAATACTACTGTTTTTCATATTAGTATCATTTTTATTATCTTTATTATTACTCTTATTTAAAAATTTATTAGAAACATCATTTTTTTTATCTTTATTTTCTGATTCCATTATATTTTCCCAAGTTTTAAATCATTATCAAAAAGCTTACGTATAAATTAACACAAGACATATATTATATGCTAAAAATATATAACGAAAAGAATTTAATGGAGATTTAGAAATTTTTTAATGGGATAAAATTACTAGGTAAGCCTACAAGTTTTATTAATTTATCCTTTGATAGAAAAAAAATCACTATCAAAGTGTACTTTTCAATTGGAAGATGTTAGTTCTTATGGTTGCTCTATCCCATTCTTTTCACTATTTTAATTACTGCTGAAGAAAAAGGAGACAGATATAAAAGAAACAGATTTTAAATTTTTTACTTTAAGCTATTTAATAAGTAAAGTTGCTAATTTTAGGGAATTATAGACTTAAGATTTTTTATTAAAATTACTTATTTTCCATAAATATGCTACCTATATTAAATTTCGTGTTTTATGATATGGTTAGTAATATAAGTGTGTTATATTGTGATTAAGAAAATCCAAGTTATTTTGCATAAATCTTCTTGTGAAAATACGGTTAAATCGTGTCTTGTATGATGTTTTTCTAATAAATATCCAGTGCTCCATGGGTAGATTGAACAGACAATCTACTTGCTGTTTCATCGTGTCTTGTAGGAAATAAGTCTTTTAAATTAGTTAGCTTTTTTGTTACGCAGCTCTATTATTCCAGCTTTTTAGAGCTTCTATTATTTGGTCTTTTAGTTACATTATTCCATATGTAAGTATTATTTATATCTTCATAAGCAATGTTAATTTTGCTTTTTAAAAAACTATTAAGTCATTTATTACTAACATCTCTTAATTGGGAATTGGTAATATATCTAATTAGTTTTGCTTTATATGTATCTTTTAAGTTCATCGTGTTGGGATGTGGGTGGGTCTCTCTGCATGCCTCTTTGAAGCTTGTTTCCCGTGAAACATTCTTTTAAGTTCATCGTGTTTGGATGTGGGTGGGTCTCTCTGCATGCCTCTTTGAAGCTTGTTTCCCGTGAAACATTCTTTTAAGTTCATCGTGTTGGGATGTGGGTGGGTCTCTCTGCATGCCTCTTTGAAGCTTGTTTCCCGTGAAACATTCTTTTAAGTTCATCGTGTTTGGATGTGGGTGGGTCTCTCTGCATGCCTCTTTGAAGCTTGTTTCCCGTGAAACATATATATCTCTATACTAACATCATTGCCAAAACTTCTCCCTTAGTTTCTATAAACTATCTCCCCCCTATTTAATTCCCATTATATTAATTCTCGTTTCAGCTATTTAATTTCACTTTAATTCTTAGGTGGCTCTTCAAGATATTTTTCTACGAGAGCTCTTATCTACCAATTAAATTGTATGAATTAAAATTATAAGAGAAATTAATTATCCCTATTATTCTACAAATAACTCAACGAAGGTTCTAATTACTTGTTTATTATATGGTAAGACGTCTCATGGCAACTAATTGTTACTATCTAAGTGATTTTTTAGCAATGGCAAAGCTCCACAAAGTTTATTATAATCACCCTGCCCTTGCACAGATAACATAGATCCACCACCAGTCCCTGCTATATAATTTAGTAATTTTTTATTCAGCTCTTTAAGATTAAAAGTAGCTTCCATATCTTTGGAAATAGCTATTATATAAAAAGCTCTGTCATTTTCCTTGGTATAAATAAATATAACACTTTTAGTCTTGTTATAAAGCACGTTAGAAGCAATATCCTTTAGATCTTTTGATTGTATATTATTTAAACAGCTAAAAAGCAGTTTCATACCTTTAAATTCTTCAAATTTATCCTGCAGAATATTTAAATAATACTGACTATTTAGATTGCTTAAATCTTTTCTTAGTTTTTTATTTTCCTCTAAAATAGAAGTAACTTTCCCCACAAGATTTTTACTATCAGAATTAGTAAGTGCTGCCATACTATTAAGCCTGGCATCTAATTCTGCAAAATACTCTAAAGCTTTATGGCCACACACCCCTTCAATTCTGCGCACACCAGAGGCAATTGATCCTTCTGAGACAATTTTAAATATGCCACACTCTCCAGTATGTCTAACGTGAGTGCCAGCACACAACTCAAAAGAATAAATATCATCATTAAATGAGCCAATTTTAACTGTCCTGGCAATATCAGGATACTTTTCTCCAAATAAAGCCATAGCTCCCTTACTAATAGCATTTTCCAGTGGCATACTCTCTATTTCAATGGGAAGATTAGCCAAAATTACTTGATTGATAGAATCCTCAACCTTTTTGATCTCTTCTAAAGAAAGAGCTTGATTATGAGATATATCAAAGCGAAGACGCAAATCACTTACCATAGAGCCTTGTTGTGTAACGTGCCCCCCTAAGTGTTTACGCAAACTAGCATGTAAAAGATGAGCAACACTATGATGTCGTGCTACATCTTGCCTTATTTTACTATCAACTCTAAGGATGACATTATCTGCAACAGAGACCTTTCCACTAATAAGTTTTACTTTATGAACAAATAAGCTTTTTCCTCTTTTCTGAGTATCAATTACATGCATAAGCATATTGTTAGAGGCACTGATATAACCCTTATCCCCAATCTGACCGCCAAGTTCCGCGTAAAAAGGTGTATTATCAGTTATAATATAACCTTCTTCCTGTTCTAAGGAGGCCACCTCAAGTAGCTTGCCTTGCAGCTGTATAAGAATAGAGATAATTTTACCATTACCCTCTATATTATTGTATCCTGTGAAATTAGTTGGTGAAAGCTTACTATTAAGAGCAAGCCAAACAACATCTTCCTTATTTTCCCCACTACCCTGCCAAGAGGTTTTTGCAAGACTTTTGTGCTTTTCAAAAGCGTCATCGAACTCAGTTTCATTAAGGCTTATTTTTTGATTATATAAAATATCTTTTGTTAGATCTAAAGGAAATCCATAAGTATCATATAACTTAAATGCTGTTTTTCCTGAAAAGACTTTACCAACAGCTGTTTTATCTATCTCTTCTTGTAAAAGTTTTATGCCCTTAGAAAAGGTTTCATGAAATTTCACTTCCTCTTGTTTTATGGTTTCTTCGATAAAAACACTGTGCAAATCTAGCTCTTTGTAAAAATCCGCCATTTGCATTTTCAAAGCAGGAAAGATTTTATGTATTACTGGATCTTTAGCTCCCAAAATGTAAGCATGCCGCACTGCTCTACGCAATATTCTTCTTAAAACGTATCCTCTTCCTTCGTTAGAAGGCAATATGCCCTCAGCTATCATAAAAGCACTTGAACGCAAATGATCAGCAATAACCTTGAAAGATGCTTGATTGCTTTTTGTAATTTTAACATTAAGTTGTTTTTGAATATCTTCTATGATATAGGTAAAAATATCTGTATCATAATTATCATGTACTCCTGCAAGGACAGAGGCAAATCGCTCAAGCCCCATTCCGGTATCTATACAAGGTTTACTTAAATTAATTAGCTCTCCACTACGTAATTTTTCGTACTGCATAAAGACAATATTCCATATTTCTATGAAACGTTCTCCCTCAGCATCTTTACTACCAGGAGGACCACCAAAAATATTCTCACCATGATCATAAAAAATTTCTGAACAAGGACCACAAGGGCCACTATCTCCCATTTCCCAAAAATTATCAGCAGTCTCTATTCTAATGATCCTTTTATCATCAAGTCCTGCTATTTTTTTCCAAAAATTATACGCTTCCTCATCATTATGATAAATTGTAACTAGCAATTTATCTTTATTAATCGCAACTTCTTTAGTTAAAAACATCCAAGCATAATAAATAGCTTTTTCTTTAAAATAATCGCCAAAAGAAAAATTACCAAGCATCTCGAAAAAAGTATGATGCCTTGCCGTGTAGCCAACGTTATCAAGATCATTGTGCTTACCTCCTGCCCTTAAGCATTTCTGCACAGTGACTGCCGTAGTATAAGGCGCCACCTCGCTTCCTATGAAATAATTCTTAAACTGCACCATCCCAGAGTTAGTAAATAATAAACTATCATCATTGCGTGGCACTAAAGAAGAAGAATCCACACACTGATGCCCATTTTTTCCAAAATAATCAACAAATCCCTTTCTTAGCTCTGCTGTTTTACCCATTAAGCCCCCTCAATAAAACAGGATAAATACTAAAAAACACTCTAATATTATTTTTTAGCTTTTTTAACACCCTTATCATCATCTCCCTCTACAATAAGCTTCTCTTCAGCAACTTCAGCTACTACACTATCATGAATACTGCTTTCTAACATAGCATCTTCTATTGTTTCAAGATTTTTAAGAATCTTTTGCTCAATCTCTTGCATAATTTTAGGATTGCTTAAAAGATAATCTTTAGCCTTTTCTTTACCTTGCCCTATTTTCTCATCGCCATAAGAAAACCAAGCACCAGCTTTATCAATTATCCCTGCTTTAACACCTAAATCAACAACTTCTGATGCTCTAGAAATCCCTTTACTATACATGATATCAAATTCAGCAATTCTAAAAGGAGGAGCCATTTTATTTTTAACTACTTTTACAACAGTAGCATTACCTTTTAATTCATCACCGTCTTTAATAGCAGAAGAACGTCTTATCTCAAGACGAACAGATGCATAAAATTTTAGGGCGTTACCTCCAGTGGTAGTCTCTGGATTGCCAAACATCACTCCTATCTTCATCCTTAATTGATTGATGAAAATCACTAAAGTATTAGATTTAGCAACAGAGGAAGTTAATTTACGTAAAGCTTGCGACATCAACCTGGCTTGCAAACCCATATGTGAATCACCCATTTCTCCCTCTAACTCTGCCTTAGGAACTAAAGCAGCCACACTATCAACAACAAGAACGTCCAAAGCACCAGATCTTACTAAAGTGTCTGTTATCTCGAGCGCTTGTTCTCCTGAGTCTGGCTGCGCAACTATTAAATCTTCTATTTTAACACCAAGTTTTTTAGCATATGATGGGTCAAGGGCATGTTCAGCATCTATGAAAGCACAAGTGCCACCTTTTTTTTGTGCTTCTGCTATAACGTGCAAAGCTAATGTAGTCTTACCAGAACTTTCATTGCCATAAATTTCTACTATCCTCCCCTTTGGTAATCCTCCAATGCCTAAGGCAATGTCCAACCCTAAAGATCCCGTTGAAATTACCTCTGCCTCAGGAGAAGCACCCTTCTGACCAAGCTTCATGGCAGAACCTTTCCCAAAAACTCTTTCTATATGAGCTAAGGCACTCTCCAAAGCTTTTGATCTATCAATACTCATAAATACTCCCCCTGATGAAAATTAATCTTACTTTAATAAGCAAACTATCTCTGTATTGTACACTATTTATAATATCTCTTAAATAAAAATTATCTCCTTCCATAAAAGATCATAAATAATATAACTACTCTTTAGATAAAACTGTTTTTACTTTAGTTGCAAAGGCATCAGGAGTAAAAGGTTTAGCCAAAAACTCTATCCCCTTTAGTGATATATCACCATCTATATCCTCAAGAATATCCTCAGAATACCCAGACATCATTATTACTTTGATATCAGGAAAATAATCCCTAAGCTTACTTATAAATTCTGGGCCACCCATACCAGGCATCATAACGTCACTAATCACCAATGGCAGATGTTTTAGATGTTTCACCATCTCTAAAGCTTTCTCACCCCCATCTGCCTCTATCACACTGTATCCTTTAGATTTTAAAAGTCTTGCACAAACCATCCTAACAGGTGTTTCATCCTCAACCAAAAGCACAGTATCATTACCAGTAAGATCTTTTATTATCTCTTTTGTTTCCTTACCTGTACTCTCTACCTGATAGCTACTATCCATACCCTTATTTATACTGTCCTGTTCTCCTAGTGGAAAATATAATAAAAATGAACTTCCCTTATCAAGCGTACTCTCAACATCAATAAATCCAGCACTATCATGAACTATCCTAAGTACAGTAGACAAACCAAGACCATTACCCTTATTACCCTTAGTGGAAAAATGTGATTGGAAAATTAATTTTATATTTTCCTTTCTAATTCCCTCTCCCTCATCTTTAATAACAATCAATACGTAATCTCCTGCAGGAATAGTACCTAAAACTCCCTCTTGAGCAGTCCTTAAAGTTATCGATTTGGTTAATATTGCAAGCTTACCACCACTTTTCATAGCATCTTTTGCATTAACTACTAAATTTGTAATAACCTGATAAAACTGCACTTTATCCATCATTATACTACCAACATTTTTACCCCTTATGAATTCCGAGGTTATTCTATCTCCTATTAGTCTGACTACGGTACTCATTAAATCAGAAATTTCCGAGTTGACATTAAAAAGTTGTGGACTCAATTCCTGTTTTCGTGAAAATGTAAGTAATTGCTTAATCATTACCTTAGCGCGATTAGCATTCTGCTGAATATGCTCAAGTTCTATCATCGATGGATCATCTGAATCATTTCGCTCCTGCAAAAAATACGTGAAACTCATAATTGCAGTAAGCAAGTTATTAAAATCGTGTGCTACCACCGAGGCAATTTGCCCTACTGTCTGTAAGCCTTGCGACAACTTAACTTGCGCCTCTAAATTTTTAGCGTGAGTTATATCCATAACGTATATTATTTTCCTAGAATTTTCTAATAAAAAAATAACTAACTTAAATAGTTTTCTGTCTCCATCAATTACGTATTCAAACTCTAAATCTCTTACTCCCCTATTAATTTCATTTATAAGGTGCTGATGATTTTTAGTAAATACATCGGCAAAGCTAGCATTTTGTGATAAATCTAGATGTAATAGCTCATGTAATGTTTCATTAGTTTTTAATAACTTATATCCATCTTCAACCACCATAATCCCAAAAGGTGCTTTATTATAAATTTCTTCTAAATAACCAACGTAAGGGTTAATATCAACAACTCCAACTTCTTTATCGGCTGCATTGCTTACAAAATCTAATAAAACTACTGTTCTTATGTATCTTAGACCACTGGAATTCTTTTTGTAAAAAATTGATTGCAGTAAATATCCACCAAACTCTTCCCCCGCAGTGTCTCTAAACAAGCAACGATCTATCTTCATAGTGTCATCTAAAATATAGTTGGCTGCAAAAACACTATCCTCCTCTTTTTTAACTATAAAATCTGAAAAATTAACTTTCTCATTTTTTGTTCTATCTAATTTAAAAATTTTATAAAGCAAATCATTGGCAAATAATGTTTCTCCCCTAGTTCCAACTATAGCAATCGGAACTGGTAACTTTTCTGCTATATCTCTACTGAATAAATGACTATTAATCGAATAATTTTGATTTAATAACATCACCTGCCAAATATAATTCTTATCAATCCTCATGAAAGATAAACGAAACACACTGCTCTGTGAACCAAGTTTAATTGGTAAATCTAGCACCCCTGATGTTTTAAGTTTAAGTTGGCTTTGTATTAAATCTATAGCATTAGCATCCACCTCTATATCATTACTAGCAAGTAGTATCTCTAGAAAATTACTATTTGATCCTTGTGTTTTTTTATCAATCCTAAATATTTGTTGGAATAATTCACCCACCCAAACAATCACTCCCCATCCATCACTTATCATATACGCTAAAAGCTTCTCTGGATCTTCCTGCTTATGGAGAATTTTAACTAATGATCTGTTATTATCATTACGCCTTTTCCATAAAAAATAAAACCATACGGGCAGTATGAAAAAATTAAGTAACCAAAAATATAATATTATTTCTCTTACATCAATTTTGTTTAAAAAATATACAATAACCGCTAGTTTTTCTATAGAAAGAAAACTGATTAATCTATAAAAATTAAGTAAATCTAGAAAAAAAAGAACACTTAATGCTGATATAAAAAAAACAAATATAAAAAAAAATACGTCGAATATATCCCTGATTGTTAATTTGTTAATATAATTAATAATTTTCCCCATCCAATCACCCTAAAGCCACATATTCTAATTAAGTTACTACCTTTTTATAACATTATTTATATATTCTGGCAAAGCAAAAGCAGCACAGTGAATCTTATAATTATAATACTTACACTTTCCAATATTTTGTAATTTTATTCTTTTTTCAATCACCTCAATCCCACAAGATAAATAAGATTCCATATCCGTTGCAAAACTTAAAGTCATAAATCCTCCAATATATGTTGGAATAGGAACCACATAAAAACTTACGTAGGTGAATGCTTTCCCTAGTTTATCTTTAATATTAAGCAACTCAGCATCCTGCAGAAACGGCACACCACTTTGGGTGCTAAGTATCCCACCTTTATTTAAGCATTTTTTAGCATTTTGATAAAACTCATCCGTAAAAAGTACCTCCCCAACATTTACTGGATCAGTTGAATCTACTATTATGATATCAAATTTTTCTTTTGTGTTTTTAACATACTCAATTCCATCTTCCACAAGGATAGTCGCTCTTTTATCTGAAAAAGAGCCCCTACTTATATCTGGCATATGCTCTCTGCATAAATCTATCACCTCTTTATCTATCTCAACCATAATAACTTTCTTGATGCTATTATGTCGTAAAACTTCCCTTAAAATACCACCATCTCCTCCACCTATTATTAAAACTGACTCCACTCCCCCATGCGTAAATATAGGAACATGGGAAAACATCTCATGATAAAAAAATTCATCCCTCTCTGTAGTCTGTACTACTCCATCAAGCGCTAAAACTCTGCCGAATCTTGGATTATCAAAAATCTCTATATCCTGAAACTTACTACTCTTACAAATAACAGTACTACTCTTCAATAATGACTGTCTAAATCCTATTGCATCTTTAAAATTATCATATAGCTTCTCATTAAACCAATCTTCTTTCATCTATAATCCTACAATAAATAATTTGCCTTAAAATAAGGAACACAAAAAATAATAGTTAATGATACTTAACTAAAAAATAAATTCTAATTCTAACTAGCTTTAGTTAGAATTAATGCCTCTTTTGCTCTCAGAAACTTGAATGTTTGAAGGTTTGAAATATTCTCTCAAAATATCAATTGACCTATAAGGATCACAAGAACCACACATAAATATATCTAAAGCAGCATACGACCTCTCAGGCCAAGTATGAATACTTATATGGGACTCCGCTAAAACAACAACACCTGAAACCCCTTGTGGTTCAAAATGATGCATATGTGAATGTAATATCGTAGCACCTGAATCAATAGCACATTTTCTAAGTGTATTCTCTATCTCCTCAGGGGAATTTAGATTCGTTGCTCCCCACAAATCTATTAACAAATGAACTCCCGCAAATAAGATTCCATCCTTATTTACGTACGAAACCACCTCTTTGACTTGGGTTTCCTTTTTCATAATCCCCACCTCTTCCATACGCTTCTCCTAATTAAAGAATATTAAAAATCAATAAATCAAATTCAATTTACATTAATTAACGCTCTTATGCAATAAAAATTTTCATAAACTCTCTATGCAAGACTATATTTAGATTTTATTTATTGCAAATAAGTCAAATCTAAATTAATATGTATTAATATTAATAATTGTTAATTATTTTACTTACTGGTATTCCTAATGAAGATTCTTATTATTGAAGATGATGAAAATTTAGCAAAAAATATATCATTAACATTTAAAAAAATGAATATTCAAAGTGATCTAGCTTTCAGTGGTGAGGAGGGATTAGACTACTTAAATACATATTCTTACGATCTATTGGTATTAGATATACTTCTCCCTGATATCTCAGGATTTGAACTACTTAAAAATATTCGTAAAAACAAAATAGAAACTCCTGTTTTAATACTTTCAGGTCTTGGTGACTATGATAAAAAAATTGAAGGTCTTAACCAAGGCGCCGATGATTATTTAACTAAACCTTTTAACCGCGATGAGCTTATTGCCAGAGTTAATGCTATAGTTAGAAGAGCAAAAGGTTATTCCCATTCTGTACTTAAAATTAGCGAGTTGGAAATTAATTTAGATACCAAGCAAGCAACTTTAAACTCTAAACTTTTATCTTTAACATCTAAGGAGTATTCTATCTTAGAAATTCTAGCCCTTAAAAAGGGTAAGCCAATTGCAAAAGAACATCTTCTTGATCAGCTTTATGGGGGTATTTCTGAGCCAGAACCTAAAATTATTGACGTTTTTGTATGTAAAATTCGCAACAAAATGGAAAAAATATCTAAAAAAGACTACATAAGAACCATATGGGGACAAGGCTATATGCTAGCTGATATTGATCATGAAGAAAAAACTTAAATTATTTAATATCACTTAATAATTTAATATGATCCTTATAAAGCTTCGATATACTACTTGTATAAGCATCTTCTATTTCACTTTTGATATAGTAAGTATTAATATTGTAGATAAACTTCGCAGTGAATAAAACACTTGAATTCATAGAAGCAATACCTAATATATTTCTTTTATTCTTGAATATAAACATATCTAGTATTGGAACATGCTGTGGTATCATAGCTAAATTATCAAATAATTCACCCGCTTTAGTACGTATTTCTTTAATATCATTCCTAGGATGACAAGCTATAAGGCAATTATATTCTTCTTTAAGATTTTGAATACAAGTGAAATATTCTTGTAGTAATAGTGGTTTCTCCTGCTTAATAAAATAAAATGAACTTATTGCGATAATAAATGTCTTTTCCTCTACTGAGGGCGTCTTATAAATTTTATTAAGCTTGTACAATATACTTCTTAGTGCCTTAATTGATAGTTTATAATGTACATTATTCAATGAGGTTGCTAGTAAATTTTGTGAAAAAAATGCAAAAAATCCATCTATCTTGTGCTGAGTATAATTATTGATAACTTGAAAATAAGTACCAATACCCTCATCAACTAAGTAGAACTTCTTAAACGCCATATGCTGATTAATCTTTCCAATAAGATTACAGCTAGTTACAAATAAACTATGAAATTTCAGTTGGGTTACACCCAGGTCACCAAAAAGATTATCTAAAACAATCCTGCTGCAATCAGCAGTATCATATACGGATAAGGGGAAATTTTCCTCTAAAATAACATCAATTGCAAACCAGTTTTTATAACAATTTTTAGCAAATTCCACCTGCTTTTTTGCATGAATGATTGCGTCCTTAGAAGAAGAATCTTCTTTGAACAAAATAATAAGTAAATATATTTTGCAATTCTTAAAGGATTTTTTATGAGTAGAATTAAGCAAAACAGCAAAAGATAGTGTGGAAAAATAACCAGTTGAAATAAACAACAATCTTTTCATTATAATCCCAGCTATACAGAGGCATGCAATATAAAAGCAAAATGAATTTCTTCGCGCATATTGTCTTTTACGTCAAGCTCAGCTTCTAGTTTTTTTGCCATCATTGCTGTGAAATAACTTTGTACATTGCGTGGAGTAAGTTCATTTGGCAATAATTCAAGCCTTAAGGCCTGCATATTATCTATACCAAGCTTAGCAGAAGAACCTCTAATGGCAATTGCCATGCCAACCTTATTACCCATATCCGCCACTAAAACCTTAATTACTACCGCTTTCTGTACAGTATAAAAGATCACCAAAAAAATATTTAAAACTAACTTAAGATTATTACTGTTTGCAACATTAAGAAGTATCTCATTAAGATCTACATCCCAATTAATTTTACATTCTTTTTCTTTAAATAAATCCTCTATTAGCTCTCTTAGTTTTGCTATTCCAGCTTCTTTTTCTGAAATACTAGCCAACCCAAGAGCAATTCTAAAGTAATTTAATCTACCAACTAAACTACTTACACTACTAGAAAGAATATCAAAAGCTTCCTTATTCTCTACCCCTTTTTCCTCTTTTAGCATATCTATGGAAAAATTTAAAGATCCAGCAGGACCTATTAGATCGTGACATAATCTAGAACCTAACAACTGTAATAAAACTAATTCTTTATCCATTCAACTTTATTTATTTTTTATTTACTTAAAATTTTAAACATCTATAATTTTACTATAGAGACCACTAAATAGTATAATAAAAATTAAGTTAATACAATTTATTTCGCCATAATAATTATGAAAATCGCCTGTAGATATTCTAAATTCGTTACTAAAGCAAAAAAAGTGTATGCTCAGCTATCTGAAAAATATAACTTCGTACAAGAGGATAGTGCAAATATAGTTCTATGTTTGGGGGGGGATGGTTTTATGTTGCGTTGTTTGCACGATTTTGTTAATTCTGATAAAATCATCTATGGTATAAATTGTGGTACTCAAGGATTCCTTTTGAATGAAATAAATTATGATAAAAATATAGTTGAAACTATAATGGCTGCAAGTGAGTTCCATATCTATCCCCTTGAAGTAGATTACATAAATGATAAAGATATAAAAAAATCAGCAATAGCCTTTAATGAGGTGGCATTTTTAAGATGCTTGCCTGTGACCTCTCACTTAAAAATAACAATAAATAATGTAGATAGAATAGGTAAACTAATAGGTGATGGTATATTAATAGCAACACCTCTAGGTTCAACAGCCTATAATAGAGCCTGTGGAGGCAATGTAATATCAATGAACTCTAATCTTGTAGTTATGACTCCTATTAATCCATTCCATCCACTTAATTGGAAGGGCACTACCTTAAGTGACCAAAATATCATTGAAATAACTAACTTAGATTTAAAACAAAGAGCAATTAAAATGTCTTCTGATTATCATGAATTTAATAATATAAAAAGTGCCATAGTGAAAAAATCTAGCACTAAGAGGGTAACTTTGCTTTTCGATAAAAATAATGATTTAGAAAATAAAATTATTAAATCCCAATTTCATCAATAAGCAAATAGAGTCATGCATAAAATACATCTATACCTTGCTAAAAAGATTGGAACATATTCTCTGATAGTGTTATTTGTTATGACATTGCTGTTATTTTTATCGCAATCAATTAGATCGCTCGATTTAATAACTAATAAAGGAATTACTGTCTCTACTGTAATGTATATAACCTATTTATATTTTTTAAGCGTATGGACACAAGCCCTACCTTTTTCCCTTTTAATTGGTTTAATTTTCACCTGGAATAATTTGAATAATAATCAAGAATTAATCATTATTCAAGCAGTAGGAACTAGTCCTATAAAAATTTTTGGTAGTGGAATCATTATAGGGATCTTAGTAACTATAATATCTTTTTTCTTAAGTTTTGAACTTGTGCCCAATTCAAATTATGAGTACAAACAGTTTAAAGAAAATATTTATCAAAATTATAATATAAATGCTTTAGAATCTGGTAAATTCATACAAATTTCTGATACTACTACCTTTTATGTAAAAAACATTACAGGGAATAAATTAGTTTCTATTCTGATTTATTCTAAGAATTATCAAAATAATGGAGATATTTTTATTTATGCTGAAAATGGCTATATAGATTTTGATAAGAAAAAAATCGTCTTTCTTTTAAATAGCGTTAATATACAAGAAATTAGCAATAAAGGTAGCATTACTTTTTTACAACTTGATAAGTATATATTTGATTTTTCAGGAAAAAGTAGCAATGAAATTATTAGAAATGATCCTAAAATGTATAATATTAGGAATTTATTAAATAATAATCTGGAAATTATAAAAGCATCTTTCAGCACCTCCATAGACAATCAGACAAAAGAAATGGCAAAAATACAAAAAGAGCTAATAAAAAGACTAAATATAATTTTATTTCCTCTATTTATTAGCATAATAACAAGTTATTTTTTCACCATAAAAAAGTTTAGCAGAACAGGAAGCATAAAACCTATAATATATACACTATTATTGTCAATATCCTTTAAGATCCTCACACTACTAAGTGAATCCACAGAAAATATTTGGCTACTGTTAATGCCTGCCATTATTTTACTAATATGTATCAGTTATATGTTATATAAAATTATTAGACCCCCTAGGCTAACCGCATAATTAATTATAGCATTAAAGTGGCAACTAGAAGTACAAAAAAGAAACCCACAATATCAGTTGAGGTAGTAACACAAACAGAAGAAGCAATGGCAGGATCTATACCAAATTTTTTAAGGGCAATTGGATATAATGTACCAAAAAAAGTTCCAAGTAAAATATTGATAAATACTGCTATGAAAGTTATTAAACCTATTATCATGCCTTCGCCCCAAAAAGAACCCCAAAGATAACCTATTAATCCTAAAATTAAGCCATTAATACAAGCTATGGAAATCTCCTTACCTATCTGACTCCATACATTGGTTTTAGTGATAAGTTTTAGAGTTAATCCTCTTAAGGTAACAGCAAGACTCTGCATACCGGCGTTACCGCCCAAAGCCACAACAAACTGTATCAAAGCAGCTAAAATGACGTGCGTTGATAGTATATCTGAAAACACCGTTACTATAAGAGGTATCATAAGCGCTTCTATGAAATTAAAAGATAACCATTTTAATCTGCTCTTAGAAACATAAAATATTGTTTTGTATCGACCTAAGGACTCATTCTGCACTCCACTCACTAAGAGCAGATCTTCTTGTGTTTCCTGATATATTACATCTATAATATCATCAATAGTAATACTGCCAACAAGAAATCCAGCGTCATTAATAACCGCAACACTTAAAAATCCTCTTTTTCTAAAAAGTAAAGCTACCTCTTCTTGATCTACATTGGTATCAATTGCTCTAAAATTATCACTTTTCAAATCCATAATATTGCTATCTTTAGCTGACATACATAATTTAGCTAAAGAAACCATACCATAGGCAATACCTTTATCATCAGTTATAAATACATCATAGGTATTACTGATATCAAAAGAGCTAACTTTTTGTATTTCATTGATATAATTAAGACATTGTGCTACTTTCCAGTCTTTTAAAACACTAATAAAAATGCCTTGCATCAATCTACCAGCACTATCTTTAGGATAGTTAAGTTTTTTCTCAACAGCTTTTCTTTTGTATAAAGAAATAGCGTCCAAAATTAGATGTTTATCTTCATTATCTAAATCTTTTACTATAAAATATGGGAAATCAGTATCTTTATTTTCCTGAATTAAAGAAACTATAAACTCTAAACCTTTTATATCCAATATTTCTTGCACAAGGAAAGTGGGCATCCAGGTAATAGTATCTTTATAAAAATCCTCTGGTAAAAACTCTATCAAAGAATTACGAGCATCCTTATCTAAACTCTCTAAGATATTCACTACTTCTGATACGTGAATATCTTCAATAAATAACCTAGATACCTCAGAAAGATCACCTCTACTAATTAAATCTAGTACGTGATCATAAAGAGAATCTTCTTGTAAAACAGTTGTATTAATAACAAAATCTTTATCTTTTATCTTCACAATTGGCCTGTTATCAAATAATATGGTAAACTATTATACAGCAAGATAAAGGTACTTTCAAACTATTTACTTATTCTTACAATAAGAGCTGTATTGAATTTTTCAGTCATTTATAACTTTATGTTTGTATATTTAGTTATTATATTTTATAATATGTTACATATTGTATGTTTTAACTTTATATAAGTGGTGTAGAAAGGATTATGTCGAAGTCAACTAGATTAGAGAGCGACGCCATGGGGGCGATTGAAGTTCAAGAAGATAAGTATTGGGGTGCACAGACAGAAAGATCTTTGCATTACTTTAGAGTAGATGCTGATGTTTTACCCAAAGTATTGATAGATAGCTTATTGCTGATAAAAATAGCAGCAGCAAAAGCAAATTGTGAGCTTAAGGTCATAGGTAAAGATGTGGCTGAGGCTATAGTTAAGGCTGGATTAGAAGCTTTGAGTGGCAAACTAAATAGTAACTTTCCTTTATCTGTATGGCAAACGGGTTCTGGCACTCAGAGTAATATGAATGTAAATGAGGTATTAAGTAATAGGGCAATAGAAATGTTAGGTGGCAAGAAAGGTTCAAAAAAACCTGTACATCCTAATGATCACGTCAATGCTAGCCAATCTTCCAATGACGTATTTCCAACAGCCATGAATATTGCAACTGTTCTCTCAACAACTAAAGCATTGCTACCTGCTTTAGATTTACTAATTGAAGAATTAAGTAAGAAAACTATTGAATACAAAGATTTAATAAAAATTGGTAGAACACACTTACAAGATGCTACTCCAATAACATTGGGGCAAGAATTTTCTGGTTATCTTACACAAGTTGAAAATGCCAAAACAAGGCTTGTGGTAGCTATGGAAGAAGTATTTTATTTAGCGCAGGGAGCAACTGCAGTTGGAACAGGTATCAACTGTCCAAAGGGGTTTGTAGAGCTTTTCATTAAGGAGATAGGTAGTTTAACTAAAATTAATTTTAAAAGCGCTCCTAATAAGTTTTACGCTATTGCAACTCATGATGACTTAGTTAATTTCTCTGGGACACTAAATACTGTGGCTGTGGCACTAACAAAGATAGCAAATGATATCAGATTGCTTTCTTGTGGCCCTAGGGCTGGCATAGGAGAGCTAGTTTTACCGGAAAATGAACCAGGCTCCTCTATAATGCCAGGGAAAGTTAATCCAACACAAATAGAGGCCTTGACTATGGTATGCGCTCAAGTAATGGGCAATAATTATGCTGTATCTTTAGGTGGAATGCAAGGACATCTTGAGTTGAATGCTTATAAGCCTTTAATTATATATAATATTTTACATTCAATAGCTATATTAAGCGTAGCAATAAATGGTTTTGTTGCTTACTGTCTTAAAGATTTAAAGCCGAATAATACACATATGGAACATCTTATGGGTCAATCATTGATGCTAGTAACTGCCTTAACTAAACATATTGGTTATGATAAAGCTGCTAGCGCTGCTAAATTAGCCCATAAGGATAAATTAACACTTAAGGAGGCAATTCTACACTTAGGTTATTGTAGTAGTGAGGAGTTTGATTTATGGGTGAATCCTAAGGACATGATTGTATAATTAGTAGTTGTAGATAAAAAATATAGTTAAAAGAAGAGGAAAAAAATGTCAGATAAAGATTTATATAAAAGAGCTTTAGAATTACATAAAAAGTATAATGGCAAATGGGAGATATTGCCTAAGGTACCACTTGATACACAAGAAGATTTATCGTTATATTACTCTCCAGGTGTTGCAGAGCCGTGCCTTGAAATACAGAAAGATGTAAATAAAGCATACATTTATACTAATAAAGCTAACTCGGTTGCAATTGTATCTGATGGCAGCGCTGTTTTAGGTCTTGGTGATATTGGGCCAACTGCTGGATTGCCTGTTATGGAAGGGAAGGCTATTTTGTTAAAAAAATTTGGCAATGTGGACGCTGTGCCTATATGTATTGACACAAAAGATACACAAGAGATTATAAATTTTTGTAAATTGATAGCACCATCTTTTGGTGGCATTCATTTGGAAGATATTTCAGCACCTAGATGCGTGGAAATAGAGACAACTCTTATTAGGGAGCTTTCTATTCCGGTGTTTCATGATGATCAGCATGGCACAGCAATAGTTGTATCAGCAGCCCTTAAAAATGCTGCTAAATTATTGGGTAGAAAATTAGAAGATTTTATTGTTACTGTTGCTGGTACTGGAGCTGCCGGTAGCAGTATAATTAAGAATTTGCATTATTTAGGCATTAAAAAAATAAGAGCATTTAATATGAAGGGAGCTTTGCATAAAGATAATCCAAGGGCCGCAGAGTATGATTTTTTAACTAAGAGTTTATTAAAGTATATGGATTCAGATTACATTTTTAAAAATGGTAGCTTAGGGGAAATTATGGAGGGAGCAGATGTTTTTATTGGAGTATCTAAAGGGGGTATAGTATCTGAAGAAATGATTACCAAGATGAATAAAGATCCTATTATTTTTGCTATGGCAAATCCTACTCCTGAGATTGATCCTACTATGGCAAAAAAAGCTGGAGCTAAAATTGTTGGAACTGGAAGATCTGATTATCCTAATCAAATTAATAATATATTGGCTTTTCCTGGTATTTTCAGAGGAGCCCTTGACGCTAAAGCAACAACTATTAATCAGGAAATGATTTCAGCTGCAATTACTGCAATTGCTGATTCTATTAATGAAAAAGATTTAAGAGAAGATTTTATTGTACCCTCACCTTTTAATCTTGATGTTCCTAAATTAGTTGCAAAAGCGGTCAAGCAAGCTGCTATAAATACTAAAGTTACAAGAGATTAACATCTAACTTGATGGTAGAGCATGAGTAGTATATTTAAAAATAAAATTCCAATTATATTATCTATTAGTCTTTTAATAGTTATCTTTATCCTTACAAATAAGCCTATGTTTGGTATGTCTGAGGGTGTCTGGAAAATGCTAGGGCTTGTGATCCCTATGATTTTGCTGTGGTGTTTTGAAGTTATACCTCTTGGGATAACAGCGTTATTGCCAATAGTTTATGCACCATTAGTAGGGCTTGAAAAACTCACTGCTGTTACAGCATCATTTTCCCATCCAATAATATTTTTATTTTTGGGTGGTTTTATAATTGGTGCTGCCATAGAAAACACAGGTCTGCATAAAAGGATTGCTATGCTTATCCTATGTACAGTTGGTAACAATCCAAGGAAGCAGTTGTTAGCTTTTATGGGTGTTTCTGCTCTTATAAGTATGTGGATATCAAATACCTCTACTGTCATAATGTTATTGCCTGTTGCTTTAGCTGTTATTGGTAGTTTAAAACATAAAAACCCTGATTCTTTTGCTAAACCAGTTCTAATAGGAATAGCCTACGCTGCCAGTATTGGTGGTACTGCTACTTTAATCGGCACTCCTCCTAACCTTTTATTAAAGGGATTTTTAGAAAAACAGGCTATAGAATCCAGTATTTCTTTCTTACATTGGATGATTTTTGCTACTCCTTTAGCCACTGCGTTGTTATTTATGGCATATTTTGTACTATTAAAGCAGTTTAAGGTAACCAACAATAAAAATCTAAATGTTAATTTTGATTTTAAAAGAGAATTAGCTCTGTTAGGAAAAATAACAAAAGCCGAGAAAATCGTCCTTACAATTTTCCTACTAACAGCTTTTTGTTGGATATTTAGAATACAAATCAATACTGCATTTAATATAATGCTTACTGATGAAATAATATCTGTGATTGCATTATTAACACTTTTCATATTCCCAATTGATTTTACAAAAAAAGAATTTGCGGTGACCCTTAAAGATCTTAATAAACTCCCATGGGATATCTTGTTATTATTTGGTGGTGGTCTTGCACTGGCTGATTTATTTGTTAAAACTGGACTTGCAACATGGTTTGCACAAAGCTTGTCAGAGTTCAAAGATATTCCAACTTTTTCTATGATAGCTTATATAAGTACAATGTTGGTTTTTCTAACAGAATTAACTAGTAACACTGCTATTACTGCAACTTTTCTACCACTTTTTGGATCATTTGCATTAGAATATGGCATTCATATTTATAATATAGCCATTCCATTGGCGCTTAGTGCTTCATTAGCTTTCATGTTGCCTGTAGCGACACCGCCAAATGCTATAGTATTTGCTTCCGGTCACGTTAAAATAACAGATCTACTTAAAGCTGGATTTTATTTAAATATAATATCCATTATTTGTGTTACTATTTATTCATATTTTATGATACCTGTAGTATTTTCAGCTACTTGGTAACCCTTTATAAAAAAACTTCATGATGGGAAAAATTGATGATAGCTAGGAATCGTTTTTTATTGGTAATTATTAGTTGCATAAGTATCATGATATTTGTTCTTTTAAATGAACCTATGTTTGGTATGAACACTGCCTCTTGGAAGATGTTAGGATTAATAGTGTCGATGATATTATTATGGTGTTTTGAAACTATTCCCTTAGGCGTTACTGCATTATTACCGCTAGTCTATGCACCGCTAGTAGGGATATCGCCGCTTAGTAGTGTTGCTACTTCTTTTGCGCATCCAATCATATATTTATATCTTGGTGGCTTTGTAATAGGAGCATCCATAGAAAATACGGGATTACATAGAAGAATTGCTATGATTATCTTAAATAAGGTAGGGAAAAATCCTAAAAAGCAAATCTTAGCCTTTATGCTTGGTTCTGCCTTTGTAAGTATGTGGATGTCTAATATTTCCACTGTAATTGTTCTTTTACCGATTGCCCTTGCTCTTATTAGTAATATTAAAGGTGATAACACTAGAGCGTTTGCCTCACCCCTGCTTATTGGTATAGCTTATGCTGCTAGTATTGGAGGCACAGCGACATTGGTTGGTTCTGTTCCTAATATTTTGTTAAAGGGTTTTCTTGAAAAACAAGCTGCTGAATATGGTATTTCCTTTTTACAGTGGCTAATATTTGCTTTCCCCTTAGCTCTTATAATATTATTGATAGCTTATTTTATTTTAATAAGACAGTTTAAGCTGAACAAGATAGCTGATTTAGATATGAATTTTGATTTCAAGCAAGAACTTAAAAATATGGGAAAAATGTCTTTCTCTGCAAAAATTGTGCTAATAGTATTTATCCTTACAGCCTTTTCTTGGATAGCAAGACCACAAATAAACACCATCTTAGGAATTAATTTAACTGATGAAATTATTTCTGTACTTGCTCTCTTAATTTTATTTATTTTTCCGGTGGCTTGCTCACCAAAAAAACCGATTGTTACTATTAAAGATTTAAATAGATTACCTTGGGATATTATTTTACTCCTTGGTGGTGGCCTTGCTTTAGCTGATTTATTTGTGAAAACTGGCTTAGCTGTATGGTTTGCACAAAGCGTTTCCGGCATAAAAGATATTGGTACATTTGGCTTAATAACTTCCATAACAGTGTTATTAAAATTCCTCACTGAGTTAACCAGTAATACTGCCATAAGTGCAACTTTTTTGCCCCTTTTTGGTTCATTTGCAATAGAATACGGTGTTCATATATACAGCATCACTATTCCCTTAGTATTTACAGCATCTCTAGCCTTTATGCTCCCAGTTGGCACTCCGCCTAATGCGATAGTTTTTGGTTCTGGACACGTAAAAATTATGGAATTTGTAAAAGCTGGGTTATATTTAAATATAATTTCTATCATTTTAGTAAGTTTATACTCTTATATAATGATCCCCATAGTTTTTATGTAGAACTTTAAGCTACCTTCTTATAAACATAAAATTAAACAGAACTAATAATTTTATCAACAAAAAAACTTACAATGAAAATCCTAAAACTACCATAGCATCCTTAAATTCTTGATCTAATTCAGCACTTATATTAATCCTTTTATTACTAGGGGATATAAAATCTATTTTAGCAGCATGTAAATATAATTTTCTAAAATTTATATTTAACTCTGTAGCACTTTTAAATCCATATTTAAAATCACCTACAATAGGGTAACCTAAAACTTCTGACAAATGTACTCTTATTTGATGAGTTCTACCAGTAATTGGCTTGACTTCTAAAAATCCCACATTGTTTTTTATATCAATCACTTTATATTGTGTGATTGCAGGCTTACCTAATTCATCAACTTTAACAATGTACTCATCTTCTATTGTTTTAAGTAGTGGGGCATCAATTATTCCTTCTTTTTTCATCCCTTCATCTACAGGATACACTAAACAATAATAAGTTTTTTCGATTTTTTTCTGTTTAAATAATTCAAACATATATTTTGCTGCTTGTTTGTGTCGCGCCAAAATTAAGATACCACTGGTTCCTCTATCTATACGGTGTACACCAAGTGGTATCTCTTCTGCCTCGAACTTTAAATATTCATAAGCAAGCGTTAAATCAAAATTCACTTTAGTTCCGCCCTGAACAGCCAGCCCACTCCACTTATTAAGTATTAATAAATCATCATCCTTATAAATGACAGATTTAATGATATTATCTATCTCTTTTTTATACTTTTTTATGTTGATAGTTTTAACAATTGGCTTCAAATATCTAAAAGTATTAACAAAATTAAGGGGAACCCTTACACTATCACCTTTTAATAATAGGTAATTATTAGACACTTTTTTATTATCAACTCTAACTTGTCCTGTTCTAATTAGTTTATTAATTAGCGCATTATTTAAGTTTTGATAGTTTGCTAATAACCAACGATCAAGCCTAGTATTATCATCCTTCATGGTTATAATTACATATATTACCTTATCAGACAAGCTACTTACTACCAAATATATATGCTACACGTAGTCCTATAACACTTAGCCTATTTTTTGCTACACTGCTGGATTCCATATTCCAAAATCTATCACTATTATCAACTATATATTGTTCTTTATAATACTTATTTTCCATATTAATACTTTCATAATGCAATGAAACTAAGTAATTATCATAAAATTTCATGCCAACAGATCCTCCATAAAGCACTTTTGCCTGTAATTCTGCTCTATCTCTTCTGCTATCCTGATCCCATAATCCATTACTGTTTTGTAAAGATGTGTAAGAATAATAATTTTTATTACCAATAGTAATACCAATCCTACTTTCAAAAAAAATAGCTGCATTTTTGTGAAATACATATTCATATTTTGCACTTAAATATGTTGGTATTAATGATACTTTAACATCATTCTCTGATCCATTGCCTAATATATTGAAATTTGTTAGCATAGCTGATTGTTTAGCAAAATTAGCATATAAATAACCTACTCCTAAGCCTACATATAAATTATCTAAAAATACTGGTACATAAGCATCTATGTTAATTGTAGGAGTATTTGATGTCGTGGCTATATAATCAGTCTTAGCATAACCAGCACTAACTATAGCATGTGTTTTACTAAAAGCTTTACTAGTTAACAAACCAAAAAATAATACTATCACCATGTAATTTTTCACAATTATCCTCCTGAATAAGTTGAAGAAATAATAATCTCTGTATTGTTTCTTCTTAACACAAGTGTAACTTTATTATCACTACCTAATGTCTTTAAAATTCCTAATAAAGACTTCACATTGTCCACTTTATTAGAATTAACACTAACTATATGATCCCCTTTTTTCACTCCAAGTGGAGATAAAAAATTTGCCCTATCTAGATCATAAACTACTACCCCAGAAATTGATAGATCTGAGCCTATTTCATTGGCAATGAAATAAGAATTATTCACCACAATAAGCCCTTTTAACATTCCAAATGTAATCAAAGTTTTATCATTTTGAATATTATCCATTGGTTCTTCAGGCTTGATAATTACCGTGATCTCTTTAGTATTTCTTAATATCTTTAAATAAAGTGGATTATCACTGTTAAGAGAAGCTATAAGGAAGGATAATGCAGAAATTGAATCTATATCAACCTCCCCAACCTTTAAGAGAACATCCCCAACCTTTATACCCGCTTTTTCACCAGCGGAATCTTTATAAACATCTGTAATAATGATACCCTTAGGAATAGTAAGACCAATCCTATCAATCATTTCACTAGTAACGTTTCTTCCCGAAAAACCTAACCAATATTTTTTGATTTTTTCTCCTGAAATTGTTCTGTTGATATAAAGATTCACAACATCAATAGGGATAGCAAAGCCAATCCCTAAAGATACTCTGCCAATTATTCCAGTTGTAACACCTATAAGTTCTCCATTATTGTTAAGAAGAGCTCCCCCAGAGTTTCCAGGATTAATAGCAGCATCTGTCTGTATTAATTTACCTATACTAGAAAAACTATTTTTGGATGGCAAAGCAGAAATTATACCAGATGTAACACTAATCCCTATACCAAATGGATTACCAATTGCATATACTTCTTCTCCTATAAGAGTTTTTGAAGTGGATTTGGCAAATTTCATAACTGGTAGTTGTAAATTTTTCGCTTCAATTTCTAGAATTGCTAAATCCAATTGCTTATCTTTTGCTATTACTTTAGCTTGGAAAGTTCTGCCGTCCCTAAGTATGATTTTTATAGCTGTTTTACCGTCAATTACGTGATTATTAGTTAAGATCAGACCTGTTGCTTTAATAATAATGCCCGATCCTTTATCCCCTGTATCACCACTAGATTTGATAAAGGTTTCTATGGATTTTTTATCATTATAAGAAATAGAATAAACACTAACTACAGCCTCAATTGCCTGCTCTAAAGTAGGAATATATGCAGCCTTACTGTTAAATGAATATAATACAAAAATAATTGATAATAAAATAAGTTTCAGCATTTTTATGCTCTTAATTCAAAAGATTAAATATAAAATACAATATTGCGGCTTGCAAAAAATTAAAAACAAAAAATAAATTTACAAACGATAATAATCCATACAAGTTCAAAATATATTTAAAAATAAGAAAAACCAATGGTAGAAAGTATATAACTGAAAAACATATTATCGCTATTATATCAATAAAATCACTTTTTATTATGAATAAAGAGGGAAAGAAATAAATTATAGGAACTATAGTAAAATAATATACTAATAAAAAAGAATGTAACTTAAGATAGTCTAACTTCCTTTGATGATAGATAATACTAAAGGTTACCAACATCAAAGGAGATAATATAACACTAACAAATAAGACAACACTAAAAAAAATAAATAACAAATCCGACATGGGAAACCGCTAAGGGTACTCTATAAAAGTAATAATTGCAGTATCAAAATACTTACTTAGATACTGTTTGTAATTTGCTTATATCTGAACCTTTTGCATTAAGATCTCTGTCTACAAATTCTATTATCGCCATAGGAGCATTATCACCTTTCCTGAAGCCAAATTTTAAAACTCTAGTATAACCACCATTTCTATCTTTATATCTCTGAGACAAAGAAGCAAATAGCTTACTAACAACATTATCATCCCTTAGTATAGCGAATGCTCTTCTTCTATTTGCCAGTGTACCTTTTTTACCCAAAGTAATTAATTTTTCAACATGAGATCTTAATTCTTTCGCCTTAGGAAGAGTTGAAATAATTTGCTCATGTGTTATTAAAGCGGTAGCCATATTTTTAAACAGTGCTTTTCTTTCGCTTGTTGTTCTACCTAATTTCCTTCCACTAATTTTATGTCTCATACGAGAAAATCCTCCAAAATAGTCTTAATGTTTAGTATTTATCTTCATATTTTTTTGCCAACTCTTCTATATTAGTAGGAGGCCAACTATCTACTTGCATACCCAAATAAAGATTCATTTTACCTAAAATTTCTCTTATTTCATTAAGTGATTTACGACCAAAATTAGGTGTTTTTAACATATCACTTTCGGATCTTTGAACTAAATCACCTATGTAGATTATATTATCATTTTTCAGACAATTTGCTGATCTAACAGAAAATTCCAATTCATCAACTTTTTTCAAGAGATTTTTATCAAAAGGTAATTTTTCAGTTTCTTCTCTAACTTCTTGCAGTTCTTTATCAGGGATACTGAAATTAATAAAAGGATTAAGTTGATCTTGTAAAATTTTAGCTGAAAACCCTACTGCCTCCTCAGGAGTTATGGAACCATCCGTTACAACTTCTAGAAATAACTTATCATAGTCTGTAACCTGACCAACCCTAGCATTTTCCACCTCATATTTCACTCTTTGTACTGGAGAAAATAGAGCATCTAAAGGTATCAAACCTATTTCCTTATCCTGAATTGGATTAGACTCCACAGTAACATAGCCTTTACCTGATTCGATATTAAGAATCATATCGAACTCAACTCCTTCAGATAAGGTACAAATAACTAGATCTTTATTTAAAATTTTCACATTATGATCTTCAATTATGTCTGAAGCTTTAACCACTTTAGGTCCTACTGCCTTAAGCACAAGAGTGCTAGAAGAAAAAGTATTAGATTTGAATCTTAATTCCTTAACTTTCAATATAATATCTGTTACATCTTCAGAGACACCTGTGATTGTGGAAAACTCATGATCAACACCTCTTATTTTAAGCGATGTTACGGCCATTCCCTGTAAAGAAGATAAAAGAACACGCCTAATAGCATTACCTAGAGTTACCCCAAATCCTCTTTCTAGTGGTTCAATTATAAATTTAGACACATTGCCTATACTATTTGGAGTATTTACACTTATTTTATTTGGTTTTATTAAATTCTGCCAATTTTGTTCTATCACATTAACCTCTATAGTAATTTTTCATAAAAATTTCAAACAAAAATTATACACGTCTTCTTTTGCTAGGACGACATCCATTATGAGGTATCGGAGTAACGTCCTTGATAGAAGTTACTACTAGACCAATTCCTTGAAAGGTTCTGATAGCAGATTCTCTGCCTGTACCTGGACCTCTTACTTCAACAGATAGGAATTTCAATCCATGTTCCATAGCTTTTCGTGCGACATCTTCTGCCACAACTTGAGCTGCGTAGGGAGTGGATTTTCTAGATCCTTTAAACCCTTGTCCTCCTGAGGATGACCAAGCAATCACATTACCTTGTAGATCTGTTATGCTAATAAGGGTGTTATTGAAGCTTGCACTAACATGAGCTACTCCTGTAACTATATTTTTCTTTTCGCGTTTTTTTAATTTTTGTTTTTCTGCAACCTTTGCCATAAAATACCTTTATACTTTATTAACTAATTTTTTTACCTGCAATTGTTTTTGCAGGACCTTTTCTGGTTCTAGCGTTTGTATGAGTTCTTTGTCCGCGAACAGGAAGATTTTTCCTATGCCTTAATCCTTTATAACAACCTAAATCCATTAATCTTTTGATATTCATATAGACAGTTCTTTTAAGATCACCTTCAACATCATGATCTCTATCTATAATTTCTCTTAATTTTGAAACTTCTTCTTCTGTAAGTGCATGCACTCTTAAATCTTCCGATATTCCTGCCTTATTGCATATACCTAGAGCTGTTTTTCTTCCTATGCCGTATATATACGTCAAAGAGATTCCAAGTTTTTTTGAAGTTGGTATATTAACACCTGCTATACGAGCCAAAATTGTTCCCCACTATTGTATTAATTATTTTACACTACACCTGTTAACATAAAATACTCAAATTAATTTAACCAATAAAAGTACTTATGTCAACATCTACTTATTCATCCAACTATATCTATTAATTTTTCTTTAGATTTCTCTATAGTTAAATTACCGTCTAATATATGTCTACAACCTTTTTTACTGTAGTAATCCAGAATTATACTAGATTGTTTTTTGTAAATTCCCAATCTATTTTTCAAAGTTTCTATACTATCATCATCTCTTTTTATGAAATTACTAGAGGAGCATAAATCACATACACCCTCAACTTTTGGATTCTTAGTAAATTTATTATAAATACTACCACATTCTGAGCAAGTATATCTTCCTGTTATTCTTTTAATGAGAACATCCTCGGATAGTGATATCTCAATAACATGATATTTTTCTGCTTGTATAAGTTTCAGGATATCATCGAGCAGTTCTGCTTGTTTTAAAGTTCTTGGATAACCATCCAAAACAAAACCGTATTTGCAGTCATCCTTAGTTATTCTATCTTTAATCAGCTTGGTTATTAGAGAATCTTCTACCAAAGATCCTTGTGCTAATAAATTTTTGATACTAGTTCCCAATTCTGTTTCTTTTTTTATTTCTTCTCTTAGCATATCACCTGTTGAAATATGAGCAATGGAATAATGGCTACATAAAAAAGCTGACTGCGTACCTTTTCCACTACCAGGAGCTCCTACTAATATAACAATTTTCTTCATTACTTATTTGCCTGCTATTTTAGATTTTTTCAACACATTTTGATATTGATACGACATTAAATGTGACTGCACTTGCGTTATTGTATCAATAGTTACAGAAACGACAATCAACAAGCTAGTTCCTCCAAAATAGAAAGGTATGGACATTTTGGTTATTAAAAATTCTGGTAATAAACATATAAGAACGAGATAAATTGATCCAATTACGGTTAATCTGTTTAAAATAAATGTTAAATAATTAGCAGTATCCTCTCCTGGTCTTACACCTAGTATTACTCCACCATGATTTTTCAAATTATCTGCGGTTTCTTTAGGATTAAATACGACAGATACATAAAAAAATGCAAATACAACTATTAAAACTGCATATAATAGCAGATAAGCAGCGTTACCTCTACCAAAATATACTCCCACATCTGATAACCACGAGTTACTGCCAATTAAACCAATCAATGTAGTTGGTACCAACAGTAACGAACCTGCAAATATTGGTGGAATCACTCCAGCATTATTTATTTTCAAGGGTAAATATGAAGTATCCCCAGCTGATACTTTATTACTACTAACTTGTCTTTTAGGATATTTTACCAAAACTCTTCTCTGAGCTGTTTCTATAAAAACAACTCCAAAAATAATAGCTACAACCATAAATAAGACAGCGATGATGGTTATAACAGATAGGGCACCTTTTTCTCCTAATGTAAATAAGGTTGCGAGGGCAAAAGGTAAATTTGACACTATACCCGCAAAAATTATCAAAGAAACTCCATTACCAACACCACGTTCTGTTATTTTTTCTCCCATCCATAGGACAAAAAATGTTCCAGCAGTCAAGGTACTAGCTGTCATTAACCTAAACATCCAACCTGGATCTTCCACTGCTCTCAAACTACCAGATTGCAACCCTTCAAGTCCAATGCCTATTGATAACGCCTGAATCACACACACTAATAAAGTTAGATATCTTGTATATTGATTAATCTGCCTTCTACCATTTTCACCTTCTTTTCTTAATTCAGCAAGACTAGGCATAACAACTATAAATAACTGCATCATGATAGAAGCAGTTATGTATGGAACTATATTTAGGGCGAATATTGTCATTCTTCCTAGTGATCCACCGGAAAAAAGATCAAACATCCCAAGTAACCCTTGCGAGTTATTGGATAAAAAATCTTTAATTATCAGTGGATTAACACCAGGTACTGGTATATATGTACCTAATCTGTAAACTACCAAAACAGCCAAAGTAAATAGTATTCTTTTCTTTAATACGGTTGCCTTAGACCAAATTCCAGCATCGAAGCCACTACCAACATTTTTAGCCATAAAAATCCTTTTTTAGATATCTTTCTAGAACTGTTTTTTTCTAACACTTACAAATTTTTTTACTGAAACTACTTGAACGCTACCACCCTTGCTGATTATAAGATCTGAAGCTTTCTTAGAAATAGCATCAACAACGAAATTAAGTTTATACCTAAGCTCCCCAGTGGCTAATACTTTAAGACCATCATAACTACCTTTTATCACTGAAAGCTCTTTCAAAGAATCATAATTTATAATAACACTCTCAGATATTTTACCATCTTCAACCAGTTTAGAAATATCACCTAAATTAATCACAAAATAATTTGTTTTAGAGAAATTTGTAAAACCTCTTTTAGGCATTCTTCTATATAATGGATTTTGCCCACCTTCAAATCCTAATCTAACCTTACCAACACCTCTAGCTTTCTGACCTTTATGTCCCTTACCAGAAGTTTTTCCAAGCCCCGAGCCTATCCCTCTACCTAATACCTTAGCATTAGTTGTAGCTCCAACATTATCTCTAATTTCATTTAACTTCATCTTTTTATCCCTACTCTTTAACTATCTTAATTAAATGGGATACTTTTTTCATCATCCCTCTAACTTCTGTAGTATCTAATAACTCACTCACTCTGCCAATTCCACGCAAACCAAGACCTACTAAAGTAGCTCCTTGATCTTTAGGTCTACCTATTGTACCTCTAATTTGTTCAACTATAACTGTCTTAGAATTTTTATTTTTTGTTGCTTTAACCATGTTACTTCACCACTTTATTATATTTTAAATATAGAATTTACTTACGGTAGATCTGAGACAACTTCTTCTTCAGTAATAACGGCAGAGGAAGCTTTTTTAGTGGAAAAATCACTAACCTTTTTTCCTCTTTTGATGGAAATATATCTAGGAGAATGAACAGATATAAGACCTTCCATGGTAGCTCTAACTAAATTATGTGGATTAGTGCTACCTATTGATTTAGCAACTATATCTTGAATGCCTACAGCTTCAAAAATTGATCTCATAGCACCTCCGGCAATAATACCAGTACCAGGTGAAGCTTTTTTCATTACAACTTTTCCTGCTCCACATTTAGCAATGACGTCATGATATAAAGTTCTACCATCTTTCATTGGTATATGTATCATATTATTCTTAGCTGCTGTAGAAGCTTTTGTAACAGCATCTGGAACTTCCCTTGCTTTCGCAGATCCAAATCCTATTTTCCCCTTACCATCACCAACAACAACTAAAGCAGCAAAAGCAAATCTTCTACCACCCTTAACAACCTTTGCCACCCGGTTAACACATACAACTTTTTCTACTAATTCAAGTTTTTCTTTAGATTCTCTCTTCTTTTTGCGAGGAGTTTCCTTCATCATGGCCATATCTATAACTTTGCTCCTTAAAATTTCAATCCTGTTATCCTGGCTGAATCTGCTAAATTTTTAACCTTGCCATGGAATATATTACTACCTCTATCAAACATAACTTCAGTAACTCCTTTCTTCAGTGCCCTCTCTGCCACAAATTTACCAACTAAAGCTGCCGCTTCCATACCTGATGTTTTCTTCACTAGTTGCTTAATTTCCTTATCAATAGTGGAAGCCGAAGATAGTGTCACATTATTAGTATCATCAATAAGTTGCGCATAAATATGCATATTTGACATAAATATACTTAGTCTTGGTTTTTTATCGTAATTTAATTTTTTTAATTTGTATCTAACTCTATCTCTTCTTCTTAAAGAAATGACCCTAGATTTATCTTTTATTTTCTTTAACATGCTACTTCTTCTTACCTTCTTTACGTAAAATTACTTCATTGCTATATTTGATACCTTTACCTTTATATGGTTCAGGTTTCTTAAACCCTCTAATTTCAGCAGCAACCTGCCCTACTCTCTGCTTGTCCATCCCCTCAATATTAATGTGTGTTTGATCGGGACAAAGTATTGACACATCTGCTGGTATAGGAAAAATCACGTCATGAGAAAAACCAAGCTGTAAAACCAAATTCTTACCCTGCACTGAAGCACGAAAACCCACCCCATTAAGATCAAGCATAACCTTAAAACCATCGGATACACCAACAACCATGTTATTTAACAACGCTCTAGTGGTTCCCCATAGTTTTTTTGCTATCAAAGTATTATTAGCTGGATTAATTATTAGCTTATCTCCTTCCACATTAAGCAAAACATCAGAAGAAAATTTATAACTACTTTCGCCTTTTTTCCCTTTTATTATCACTATATTGTCCTTAATTGAGGCACTCACACCATCCCTTAAAACAATAGGATATTTACCTACTCTAGACATTCTCAACTATCCCTTATTAATTATAACTCTTATATATTAAAACACCGAACAAATTATCTCCCCACCAACATTATGTACTCTGGCTTGCTGATCGGATAGTATACCTTTTGAAGTTGATATTATATATATACCCATACCATTAAACATCAACGGCATATCTTCAACTGATGTATATACTCTACGACTAGGCTTGGATATCCTGTTAATCTCGGAAACCACAGGTTTTTTCTTGTAGTACTTTAAAGCTACCTTTATTACTTTAACACCCTCTCTAAGGACACTGTCCAAATAACTATCAATATATCCCTCTTGCTTAAGTATATCTAATATGGCCATATTTTCCTTAGAGTACAAAACATCAACTTCTTTCTTTTTCGCCATTAAACCATTTCTGATTCTACTTAGCATATCGCCTATTATATCCATTATTTCACCTACCAACTAGCTTTGATTACACCAGGAATTTGCCCCTTAGAAGCAAGTTCCCGGAATTTATTTCTACTTAACATGAATTTTTTATAGTTACCTCTAGGTCTTCCTGTTAATTCACATCTAACACGATATCTACTAGGAGAAGAGTTTCTTGGTAATTTAGCTAAATTTAGATGCGCCTGAAACTTATCCTCTAATGAAACTGAAGCATCCTTAGTGATTGCCTTTAAGGCCTCCCTACGGACTTTATATTTCATAATGAGTTTTTCTCTCTTTTTATTTCTGTATATGGAACTTACCTTAGACACAAACACACTCCTATATTATTCATGATTTAACTAATCTTATTAAAAGGCATATGAAATTCTTTAAGCAAAATTTGCGCTTCTTCATCAGTTTGCGCCGTAGTGCAAAAAGTTATATTCATACCTCTAACTTTATCTACTTTATTATAATCTATCTCTGGAAAAATAAGTTGCTCTTTCAGTCCCATTGAATAATTACCTTTACCATCAAAACCTTTATTTCCAAGACCTCTAAAATCTCTTACTCTTGGTAGAGCCACGTTAACAAATCTATCTAAAAACTCATACATTCTAGACTTTCTAAGAGTTACTTTGCATCCTATAGGCATATTTTCACGCAACTTAAATCCAGCAATAGCTTGCTTAGACAAACAAACAATTGGCTTCTGTCCACTAATAAGCGCTAATTCTTGAAACGGAATCTCTATTTTTTTCTTATCTAAAGCTCCCTCACCAACACCTATATTAATTACTATCTTCTCTAACTTGGGAACCTGCATGGGATTCTTATAATTAAACTTTTTAATTAAGTTAGGAATAACTGTTTCTTTATAATGTTCTAACAAACGAGTCATATGTTCTCTCTCACCATTTGTAAAAAAATACCTTTTAATATATACTAAAAACTTGCTTACGTGTCAAGAACAGTTCCTGATAATTTGCAATATCTAACCTTTTGACCATTTTCTACTTTGTATCCTATTTTTGTAGCTTTAGATTGTTTAGGATCTAAAAAAGCTACATTAGATATGTGTAAAGGTAACTCTTTACTAATCATGCCTCCAGCATCTTTCGCAGAAGGTTTTTGATGTTTTTTATAAACATTAACACCTTGAACCAAAAGCCTAAGCTCTTTAGGATATACTTTTAAAACTTCACCAGTTTTATCTTTGTCCTTACCTGCAATTATTATTACTTTATCGCCTTTTTTTATTTTGCTTTTCACTATCATTATAACACCTCTGGAGCTAAAGAAACTATTTTCATAAATTTTTTTGTACGCAATTCGCGAGTCACAGCTCCAAATATCCTCGTACCCATTGGTTCATGCTGCTTGTTTAACAATACCACAGCATTAGAGTAAAATCTTATAGTTGTACCATCGGATCTATTAATATCTCCAACTGTCCTAACTATTACTGCTGGTAAAACCTCACCTTTTTTAACATGACCTTGTGGTGCAGCCTCCTGAATGCTAACTATAATAATGTCTCCCACTCCGGCAGTTCTTCTTTTAGAACCACCTAAAACTTTTATACACTTAACATACTTAGCACCAGAGTTGTCAGCCACTTCCAGTACTGATTCTTGTTGTATCATCTTATTACCTAACCATTATTTGTTAATATAACTTCCCACTTTTTATTCTTAGATAAAGGTCTACTTTCTAAAATTTTCACTTTATCTCCTTCTTTAAATACATTACCCTCATCATGAGCCATATACTTCTTAGATCTTTTCATAAACTTCTTATATATAGGGTGTTGTATGCTTCTTTCAACTTTCACCACAACCGTCTTATCCATTTTATTGCTAACAACTACACCCTCTAAAATTCTTTTTGGCATAAATACCTCTCCTGAATTATCTTAAACTCTTGCTTTTTTCGGTAAGAATAGTTTTTAATCTAGCAATGTCTCTTCTTAATAGAACTATACGAGAAGTATTCTCCATGCCAGTACTTACTCTTTGGAAACGTATATTAAATAACTCTTTCCTAATTTGCATCATATCTTTCTTAATTTCAACTTCTGTCTTATTTCTTATTTCTTTAGCTTTCATAATTACCTTCCTAACTTACTCAGAATTTCTCTTAATAAACTTTGTAGAAATAGGTAACTTATGAGCACCTAATTCAAACGCCTTTCTTGCTACTTCTTCAGACACTCCATCTATCTCAAATAATATCTTACCTGGCTTAACTCTACATGCCCAAAACTCTACCGCACCCTTACCCTTACCTTGACGAACCTCTGCAGGCTTCTTAGATACAGGAACATCAGGGAAAATACGTATCCACACCTTCCCAACCCTTTTCATATATCTTGTAATAGCCCTTCTAGCTGCCTCAATCTGAGAAGATGTTATTCTTTCAGGATCTAGTGCTTTTAATCCAAATTCACCAAAATTCAAACTAGTTCCATTGGAAGCATTGCCATGTATTCTTCCTTTATGTGCCTTACGAAACTTAGTTTTTGCTGGACTTAACATTATCTATACTCCACGATTCTTTATTTACGATTATTATTTTTATCTCTATCTGACAAATAATTTTTGTCTAATACTTCTCCTTTAAACACCCACACTTTAATACCACAAGCTCCGTAGGTTGTAAATGCCGTTGACTCACCGTAAAGTATGTCAGCCCGCAATGTGTGCAAAGGAACTCTTCCTTCTCTGTACCATTCCATACGAGCTATCTCTGTACCACCTAATCTTCCACTACAATTTATTCTTATTCCCTTAACTCCAGATTTCAAAGCACCTTGTACCGCTTTCTTCATAGCTTTTCTGAAAGATCCTCTTTTCTCTAACTGCGACGCTATATTTAACGCTATTAATTGAGCGTCACACTCTGGTTTTTTAACATCAATTATATTAATTCTTATATCTGCCTCTGCAATAACAGCTAAATTTTGACGCATTACTTCTATTTCATTTTTTTTCTTTCCTACAACAACCCCTGGCCTGGCAAGATGAATATTTATATTCATTTTTTTAGAAGAAGACCTTTCGATAATAACTTTTGCAATGCCAGCATCTTTATATTTTTTATTAATATACTCCCTTATCTTTAAGTCTTCATGCAGAAATTTAGAAAAATTTTTATCAGCATACCAATTAGAATCCCATGTACGAGTAATATTCAATCTTAACGCATTAGGATTAGCTTTTTGTCCCATTATTAATTATCTCCCTTCTCGGCTACAGTTATAAATAAATGACTAAAAGGTTTCAATATTTTCGCACCTCTGCCTTTAGCTCTAGCATGAAATCTTTTCATTACTATAGATTTACCAACATGAGCCCCCTTAACATACAAGCGATCAACCTCCATGCCATGATTATTCTGAGCATTTGCTACAGCTGACATCAAGGTTTTTTTTACGTCCAAAGCTATAGCTTTATTAGAAAAAGTTAACTCATTAATTGCATCATGAACTCTCAATCCTCTTATAGTCTGGGCAACAAGATTTATTTTAAAAGGACTAACTCTAACTCTTCTAAGTACAGCTCTAGCCTCTCTTTGGGTATCCACAGACTTAGTTTTTTTTTCTTTATTCATAATTAACTCCTCTTAGCCTTTTTATCTGCTCCATGCCCATAATAAGTACGTGTCGGAGAATATTCACCAAATTTTTGCCCCACCATTTCTTCAGTAACATAAACAGGTATAAATTTTTTACCGTTATAAACCCCAAATGTAAGTCCAACAAAAGCTGGAATTATAGTTGATCTGCGCGACCATATCTTAATAACATCATTTCTTTTTACAGCATGCGCTTTTTCAGCAATATTTAACAAATAACCATCCACAAACGGACCTTTCTTTAAAGAACGAGCCAATTTTATTCTCCTTAACTATTTACTTATCACGACGACGAACGATAAATCTATCCGTCCTCTTATTACTACGAGTCTTCTTACCTTTAGTTGACTTACCCCACGGTGTAACTGGATGGCGTCCACCAGATGTTTTACCTTGCCCCCCACCATGTGGATGATCAACCGGATTCATCGCAGTCCCTCTAACTGTTGGCCTAATTCCTTTCCATCTATTCCTTCCAGCTTTACCATCATTGATATTACGATGATCAGTATTTGATACGGAACCAATCGTAGCTAAACATTTAGAGTCAATTAATCTTATCTCACTAGAATTAAGTCTAATTTGCACATAATCTCTATCTTTACCAATAATTTGTCCATATGCTCCAGCAGATCTAGCCAACTGACCTCCCTTAGCAGGTTTTATTTCTATATTATGCACTATTGTTCCAACAGGAATATTAATTAATGGTATCGTATTCCCTGTCTTTATATCACCATTTGTAGAACTTACTACTTTATCTCCAACAGACAAACCATTTGGTGCTAATATATATGATTTTTCTTTATCCTCATATTCCACCAAAGCTATGAAAGCTGTACGATTAGGATCATATTCTATCCTCAAAACCTCGGCCACAACGTCCAATTTGTTTCTTCTGAAATCTACTAGACGATACCTTCTTTTATGACCACCACCTATGTGCCTTACTGTGATTCTTCCGGTGTTATTTCTGCCACCTTTTTTCTTTAACCCAACAGTAAGCCCTTTTTCTGGCTTGCCACTCCAAATATCTTTTCTTTCTACCAGTACTAAACCTCTTTGTCCTGGTGTAACTGGATTATAATGTTTTAATGCCATAATTAAACCCCTGCAGCTAGATCAATTGTCTGCCCACTTTTTAATGTAACAATTGCCTTTTTATAATCTTTCCTTCTTCCTATTTTACCCTTAAAAACTTTCTTCTTACCGTTCTGATTAATTGTATTAACACTTTCAACATTAACCTTAAACATAAACTCAATCGCTGCTTTTATTTCCTCTTTGTTTGCAGATGTTGCAACCTCAAAAACAAACTTACCCAAAGAAGATAACAAAGTAGCTCTTTCTGTGATTATCGGTCTACGAATTACTTCATATAATCTTTCTATATTTTTATTTTCCATTTAAACGCCCCACCAAATCTTTTACTCCCTCTTCTGTAAACACTAAACTATCATGCTTAAGTATATCATAAACATTTAAACCTATTTGAGGCAAAATATCAATACCAATTATATTAGAAGAAGCCTTCTTAAATTTATCATTAATATTACTACTGTCAACAAATAAAGTTGAATTAAGGTGTAATTTATTTAATACCTTAAGTAAATCAGAGGTTTTATGTGTTTTTAAATCTAAATTATCTACTACTACAATTTTACCTTCTTTAAGTTTGGATGATACAGCAGACTTCAAGCCTAAAACTCTAACTTTTTTAGTTAAACTATGAGAATGATCTCTAAGTACAGGACCAAAAGCAATACCTCCACCTCTCATATTAGGTACGCTTGTCATACCTTGTCTTGCTCTGCCCGTACCTTTTTGTTTAAAAGGTTTTTTAGTAGTATGTGATACTGTCGCTCTGTTTTTAACCAGATGATTGCCTGAGCGTGCTTTCGCCAACTGCCATTTCACTACCCTGGCCATAATATCAGATCTAACTTCAATTCCAAAGATAGTGTCCTCTAACTCTATCTCTTTAACCTTATCATTAGATAAATTTACAACATCAATTTTCATTTTTAATACCTTGGTTATCACTTAATACATATTTAGCTTTACTATGAAAAAATTACTCTACCACATTTTCACTGCCATTTTTAACACCTGCAGGTAGAGGTAAATCTTTAGGTAAAACTTTTTTTACAGCATCTTTTATCGCTAAGTATGATCCCTTATACCCAGGTATAGCACCCTTAACTAAAAGTAAATTGTTCTCCTCATCAACTCCTACTATTTTGAGATTTTGAATTGTAACATTCGCACTACCCAAATGTCCTGCCATTTTCTTCCCCTTAAACACTCTTCCAGGATCTTGCCTATTACCAGTAGAACCATGAGATCTATGTGTAAGCGATACACCATGCGTAGCTCTTAAACTTCTAAAATTATGTCTTTTAATTACACCAGCAAATCCCTTCCCTATACTAACACCACAAACATCTACGTACTGATCCTTGATAAAATGATTTACTGATAATACAGCACCAATATCAACAAAATTTTCATCTGAAATCCTGAACTCCATGATCTTTTTCACTGGATCTTGTCCAGCCTTTTTAAAAAATCCCTGTAACGGCTTAGTGACATTTTTAGGCTTAGCTTTACCCAATCCAAGTTGTAAAGCATTATATCCATCATTTTCTGTGTTTTTATGTCCTAAAACAACACAGTCCTTAACTTCTAATAGCGTTACTGGCGTGAACTCACCCTTTTCATTAAAAAGTCTAGACATGCCAACCTTCTTAGCAATTAACCCAGTTCTCATCATTCTCTCCTAAAGCTTAATCTCTACTTCTACACCAGCAGATAATTCTAACTTCTTTAAAGCTTCGACAGTCTGTGGTGTTGGTTCTTTTATATCTAATAATCTTTTATACATTCTCATTTCAAACTGCTCTCTAGATTTTTTATCTATATGAGGAGAGCGTAAAACTGTATATCTACTAATTTTTGTTGGTAAAGGAATAGGACCAATAACCTTTGCTCCTGTTCGTTTCGCAGCATTAACTATCTCTTTAACAGAACTATCCAATAGTCTGTGTTCAAAGGCCTTTAATTTGATTCTTATATTTTGATTTTCCATAATCTCTCCTTACTATATATTATTTCAAGACCTTAGAGATAATTCCAGCACCAACGGTTCTACCTCCCTCTCTTATGGCAAACCTTAACTGATCTTCCATCGCTACAGGACTTATTAATTCTACTTCAAACTTTATATTATCTCCTGGCATTACCATCTCTACTCCCTTCGGCAACACTACCGTACCAGTAACGTCCGTCGTCCTAAAATAAAACTGTGGCCTGTAATTCGCAAAAAATGGTGTGTGCCTTCCTCCCTCTTCCTTCGTCAATATATACGCCTCACACTCAAACCTATTATGCGCCTTTATTGACCCTGGCTTCACTAACACCTGTCCCCTCTCAACTTCCTCTCTCTTCGTCCCTCTCAACAATACCCCCACATTATCTCCTGCCTCTCCACTATCCAACAACTTCCGGAACATCTCTACACCAGTACACGTACTCTTCTGCGTATCCTTTAACCCCACTATCTCTATCTCATCTCCAACCTTCACTACTCCTGTCTCTATCCTACCAGTTACAACCGTCCCCCTTCCTGATATGGAAAATACATCCTCAACTGGCATCAAAAACGCCTTGTCTATCGGCCTATCCGGCTGCTCTATATAACTATCTACCGCCTCCATTAACCTAACTATCGCCTCCTTACCTATCACAGCATCCCTTCCCTCTAACGCCGCCAATGCAGAACCCCTTATTATAGGTATCTCCTCACCTGGAAAACCAAAACTTGTCAATAAATCCCTTATCTCCATCTCCACTAAATCTAATAACTCAGCGTCATCTACCATATCAACCTTGTTCATAAATACACATATCGCCGGCACACCAACCTGCTTCGCTAACAATATATGCTCCCTCGTCTGCGGCATAGGACCATCATTCGCTGATACAACCAATATCGCCCCATCCATCTGCGCAGCTCCCGTTATCATATTCTTCACATAATCAGCATGTCCAGGACAATCCACATGCGCATAATGTCTATTAGGACTCTCATACTCAACGTGCGACGCAGATATAGTTATACCCCTCGCCTTCTCCTCAGGCGCCTTGTCTATCTGATCAAATGGCGTGAACTCACTACCGTTCATCTCACTCATTACCTTCGTTATCGCCGCCGTTAACGTCGTCTTACCATGATCTACGTGACCTATCGTACCTACGTTACAATGCGGCTTCTTCCTCTCATACTTCTCTTTCGCCATCCTTCTCTCTCCTCTGGTTAGCTTTACTTTTTTTTACTATTTACTTGAATACTTTGCTTTTATCTCTTGCCCAACATTCTCAGGTACTTGCGCATAATGTGCAAACTGCATCGTGAACTGCGCTCTCCCCTGACTCATTGATCTTAACGTATTTACATATCCAAACATGCTAGCCAACGGCACCGTCGATAAAATTACTTTCGCATTACCCCTGCTTTCCATAGCACTTATCTGTCCTCTTCTACTATTTAAATCACCTATTATATCTCCCATGTAATCCTCAGGAGTTACAACCTCTACTTTCATAATAGGCTCTAACAATTTAGGCGATGATTTTTGCATGCCCTCCCTGAAAGCAGCCCTTGCTGCTATCTCAAAAGCTAAAGCACTCGAATCAACATCATGATAAGCTCCATCATAAACCTCTGCTTGAACGTCTACCACAGGAAAACCAGCCAAAATACCAGTGTCCATAGCGCTAACCAACCCTTTCTCTACCCCAGGAATATACTCTCTTGGTATATTACCGCCTACCACGCTATTTATAAACTTAAATCCTTCCCCAGGCTGTAAAGGTGAAAATTTAACTTTAACCCTAGCAAACTGTCCAGCACCTCCGCTTTGCTTTTTATGTGTGTAATCAATATCAGAATTTTTAGAAAAAGTCTCTCTGTATGCTACCTGAGGCGCCCCAACATTAGCCTCTACCTTAAATTCTCTCTTCAATCTATCAACTATTATCTCAAGATGCAACTCTCCCATCCCAGCAAGTACCGTCTGACCACTCTCATCATCCATACTTACCCTTAAAGATGGATCCTCAGCCAAAAGACGTGACAACCCCACACCCATCTTCTCTTGATCCACCTTCGTCTTAGGCTCAATCGCAATCTCCATAACCGGATTCGGAAACTCCATCCTCTCTAACACTATCGACAAGGAAGAATCACACAAAGTATCCCCAGTTGTCGTATCTTTTAATCCCACTAATGCCACTATATCTCCAGCTTCAGCAGACTTTATATCCTCCCTTTGATTAGCATGCATTAAAAGCATCCTACCAATTCTCTCTTTCTTATTCTTAACTGTATTGATCACAGTTGATCCGCTATTAAGTACTCCGGAATATATTCTACAAAATGTTAAATTACCAACAAACGGATCATTCATTATCTTAAATGCCAATGCTGTGAATTTCTCACCCGTATTAGGCATAATCTCTATTACCCTCTCACTATCATCCATCGAAACCCCTTGTATGCTACCTAAGTCAAGCGGTGAGGGCAAATAATCAACCACAGCGTCCAATAACGGCTGCACCCCCTTGTTCTTAAACGCTGATCCACACACAACTGGCACAAACTTACTTTGTACCGTTCCTTTTCTTATACATCTCTTTAATTCCTCTACCCCTATCTCTTTACCCTCTAAATACTTCTCTACAAGCTCATCCTCCATCTCAACAGCCTTCTCTATTAAAGCCTCCCGCATCTCATGCGCCTTATCTTTTAAAGAATCCCTTATGGGCTTATATTCAAACTTAGCCCCCAATTCTTCATTTAACCAAACTATCTCCCTATTCTCTACTAAATCTACAACACCAACAAAATCTGACTCTAACCCTATTGGAAACTGTAATACCAATGGATTCGCCCCCAATCTATCTATAATCATCTCAACACAACGATCAAAATTAGCTCCAGTCCTATCCATTTTGTTTACAAAACACATGCGCGGCACATTATACTTATCTGCTTGCCTCCACACAGTCTCACTTTGTGGCTCAACACCAGCCACCCCATCAAATACCGCAACAGCTCCATCTAACACCCTAAGTGATCTCTCTACCTCTATGGTAAAATCAACGTGACCAGGTGTATCTATTATATTAACCCTATGTTCATTCCAAAAACAGGTCGTAGCCGCAGACGTTATAGTTATCCCTCTTTCTTGCTCTTGCTCCATCCAATCCATCGTCGCAGTTCCATCGTGCACTTCCCCTATCTTGTACGATCTACCAGTATAGTACAAAATCCTCTCTGTAGTTGTTGTCTTTCCAGCGTCAATATGCGCCATAATACCAATATTACGATACTTCCCTAATTCTATCTTATCAGCCATAATTCCCCTACCAACGATAATGCGCAAAAGCTTTATTCGCTTCTGCCATCTTATGTGTATCTTCCTTCTTCTTTACCGCAGAACCCCTAGCATTCGACGCATCCAACATCTCATTGCATAGCTTCTCTATCATCGTCTTCTCCGACCTCTTTCTTGACAAAGATATCAACCAACGTACAGCAAGCGCATTCCTTCTATCTCCTCTTACCTCAACCGGCACCTGATACGTAGCTCCTCCAATCCTTCTAGACCTAACCTCAAGCGATGGTCTAACATTATCAACAGCTTCATGGAAAACTTCTATATGCTTCTTGCCAGATTTTGTTGCCAACATATCCAACGCATCATAAAAAATCCTCTCTGCTACCGACTTCTTCCCCTCATACATAAGACAATTGATAAACTTAGTTACCAAAATATCTTTGTATTTTGGATCAGGTAATACTTCCCTTTTTTCTGCAGCGTGACGACGAGACATAAAATAACCCCTTAGCTCTTTAATTACACTTCTATATATTTAACTTATAACTTACTTTTTAGGTTTCTTAGCACCATACAAAGAACGTCTCTTGCGTCTCTTCTCTACTCCTTGAGTATCCATAGTGCCCCTAATAACATGATAAATTACCCCAGGTAAATCTTTCGCCCCATTGCCTGAAAGTAATACAGATGAATGCTCCTGCAAATTATGCCCCTCTCCAGGTATATATGCCATCACTTCATCTCCCGTGCTTAACCTACATTTCGCTATCTTCCTTAACGCAGAATTAGGCTTCTTCGGTGTCATCGTACCAACACGTATACACTGACCCACCTTCTGAGGGCAACCCCTTAAAGCCGGCACTTTGCTTCTATTCTTTACCTTCTTCCTAGGCTTCTTTACTAACTGATTAATTGTTGGCATAATCCTCCTGTACTCTTTCTAAATCATTGTCTTAGAACTAAAAACTTCCTTACTCTCACTACTTGGCTAATAGACCTCTATTATATTAGCTAGTAAATTATAAATAGTCAATAATATTTAATACCTTATTACTAGATTATTTATTTTTTATACTTCCTTAATAAAAATCCTGTCCCCGCAGGTATTAATCTACCAACTATAATATTCTCTTTTAATCCTTCCAGTTTATCTACTTTACTCATTAATGCAGCCTCAGTTAGTATTTTAGTAGTCTCTTGGAAAGATGCAGCCGATATAAATGAACGAGTCTGTAAACTCGCCCTTGTGATACTCTGCAACACAACATTATATTTAGCTGCATCTTTCCCTTCTTTCTCTAGCTTTTCATTGGTGTCAAATATATCTAAACGATCAACCTGATCACCTAATATATATCCTGAATCACCAGGATCAGTTATCTCTACCTTTTGCAACATCTGTCTAACAATAACCTCTATATGCTTATCATTGATACTTACACCTTGTAACTTATAAACATCTTGTACTTCATTAACCATATACGCAGCTAATGCCGTAACTCCCTTTGTGCGCAAAATATCATGTGGAACCACAGATCCTTCCGTTATTTGATCCCCCTTCTCAATTAAATCACCCTCATAAACCAATAATTGCTTATCCTTAGGTAATGTATACTCACGAAATATACTGGAATCCATCTTAGACCTTACAACAATAGTTCTCTTATTCTTATAATCTTGTGCGTATTCAACTACTCCAGAAATATCAGTAACAATCGCTGCATCCTTATATTTTCTTGCCTCAAACAACTCAATTACCCTCGGCAATCCACCAGTAATATCTCGAGTCTTCACCGATTCTTTAGGCATTTTAGCTACAATATCTCCAGGTCTAACTCTATCACCATTATTTACCAAAATAATAGTATTAGGTTGTAATAAATATGATACATCTAACTTAGAATCAGATTTACTACCACGCAAAATCATCCTAGGCTTTAAAGCCGCCGTTCTACTCTGCTGTCTCCAATTCATAACCACTTTCGATGTTATACCTGTAGCCTCATCTGTCTGCTCACTTAAAGAAACTCCCTCAACTAAATCAGCATACTCAACTACTCCTTCAAATTCAGTAATTATAGGAACAGTAAACGGATCCCACTCCGCAATCTTAAAATTAAAATCAATCTTATCTCCATCAAGCGCATAAAGTTTCGCTCCATAAGGTATCTTCTGTCTGAATCTCTCCTGACCCACCTTATCTATGATCACAACCTCTCCGCTACGGCTTAAAACTATACTACTCTTATCCGTATTTGTTATATAACGACAATTATCTAATTTCAAATTACCCGCTATAGGAGTCTCTATTGAATTCTTTTCTGCTATCTTCTGAGCCGCACCACCTATATGAAACGTTCTCATCGTTAACTGAGTCCCAGGCTCACCAATTGACTGTGCCGCAACAACTCCCACTGCCTCCCCTAAATTTACCTCATAACCCTTAGATATATCCCTACCATAACAACTAGCACACACTCCCGTCCTTTCTTTACACATCAAAACAGACCTAACAGTAATCTTATCAAGACCACTATTATCCAAAACTTCCGCCCATACCTCATCTATATAAGTCTGCTTTGGTACTAAAATTTTCTCCCCCTTAATATCCATAACGTCCTCGGCCGTATATCTTCCAAGCACCTTCTCTCCCAAACTTTCAACAATATGTCCTCCCTCCACAATAGCTCTAATCTCAATCCCCTGCTCAGCTCCACAATCCTCACTCACAACAATCATATCCTGTGCAACATCAACTAATCTTCTAGTTAAATAACCAGCATTAGCAGTTTTAAGTGCCGTATCAGCTAATCCTTTCCTCGCTCCATGTGTAGAATTAAAATATTCCAATACCTGTAAACCCTCTTTAAAATTAGAAATAATCGGAATCTCAATAATTTCACCAGATGGCTTAGCCATAAGACCCCTCATCCCAGCAAGCTGCTTTAACTGTGCAACAGACCCCCTCGCTCCAGAATGCATCATCATATATACAGAGTTAATTGGCTTACCAGGCACCTGCTTCAACATATCAACCATCATAGCATCAGCTATCTCATTCTGACAAGATGTCCAAGCATCAATGATTTTATTATATCTTTCACCCTCTGTAATTAATCCTTCTTGAAACTGCTTCTCATACTCTTTCACTTTAAGAGATGTCTTAGCAACTATATCATACTTGGCATCTGGCACTAGCAAATCATCCTTACCAATTGATATTCCAGCCTTACACGCTGTGCTGAAACCAAGTTGCATAATATGATCCACAAATTCTACCGTGGCTTTCTGACCACAATTACGATAGATATAATCTATAAGATGTGCCACTTCTTTTTTAGTCAAAGTCTTATTAATTAAATCAAACTTAACAGCCTCATGATCTGGTAAATGTTCAGCAATAATTATCCTTCCTGGTGTCGTTTCTATCCGCTGCTTATTGTCCTTAAATTTAAATTTTATCTTAGTATGTAATGTAACAATTTTATTTTCTAATGCCATTTCTACTTCATTAATTGAAGAAAATATTTTTCCTTCGCCTTTTTCACCATCTCTCTGCAAAGATAAATAATAAATACCAAGAACTATATCTTGCGATGGCACTATGATTGGCTTACCATTAGCAGGAGATAAAATATTATTGGTAGACATCATAAGCACTCTTGCTTCCAGCTGTGCCTCTAAAGACAGCGGTATATGAATTGCCATTTGATCACCATCAAAATCGGCATTAAATGCCGTACATACTAATGGATGCAAATGTATAGCCTTACCCTCTATAAGTTTAGGCTCAAACGCCTGTATGCCAAGCCTGTGCAAAGTTGGTGCACGATTTAATAATACTGGATGCTCCTTTATCACTTCTTCTAAAACATCCCATACTTCTGCCTTTTCCCTTTCAACCATCTTTTTAGCTATCTTTATTGTATGAGCTATACCATACATTTGTAGTTTGGAATATATAAAAGGCTTAAAAAGCTCTAATGCCATTTTTTTTGGCAACCCACATTCATGGAGTTTTAAGTAAGGCCCCACTGTAATCACTGAACGTCCAGAATAATCAACCCTTTTCCCTAAAAGATTTTGTCTAAAACGTCCTTGTTTCCCTTTTAACATATCAGCAAAAGATTTAAGTGGTCTCTTATTACCATCAGTAATTGGACTACCCCTTTTAGTATTATCAAATAATGCATCAATTGCTTCTTGTAACATCCTTTTCTCATTTCGTACAATAATATTAGGAGCTCCAAGCTCCATCAGTTTACGCAAACGATTGTTTCTATTAATTACCCTTCTGTATAAATCATTAAGATCTGATGTTGCAAACCTACCACCATCAAGTGGCACTAAAGGTCTTAAATCTGGTGGTAAAACCGGCAAAACATCCATAACCATCCACTCAGGCCTTGTATTTGACTTTAGTAAAGAATCTATAATTTTTAATTTTTTAAGAATCTTTTTAGATTTAACATCAGAAACTGTATCTTGTAGCAATAATTTTAATTTTCTCGATTCTAACTCTAAATCTATGTTGGAAAGTATATGTTTGATCGCCTCAGCACCCATCTCAGCTCGGAATGCATCCTCACCATACTGTATTAAAGCTTCCCTATATGTATCCTCTGAAATAGTTTCATTATTCTTAAACATAGATGTACCAGGATCTACAACTATATATCTTTCAAAATAAAGTACTTTCTCTAATTCTTTAGAGTTTATATCTAAAAGAGTTCCTATTTTTGAAGGCACAGATTTTAAAAACCATACGTGAACAACAGGTGAAGCCAATTCAATATGACCCATTCTATCACGTCTAACACTTTGCTGAATAACTTCAACTCCGCATTTTTCGCACACTATTCCTTTATACTTCATGCGCTTATACTTACCACAAAGACATTCATAATCTTTTATTGGACCAAAAATTTTCGCACAAAACAAACCGTCTTTCTCTGGCTTAAATGTACGATAGTTTATAGTTTCTGGCTTTTTTACCTCACCATAAGACCAAGAGCGAATCTTCTCTGGACTCGCTATCGATATGGATATAAGATCAAAATCATTAGGTTTAGATGTATTCGTCTTATTTGTTCTATTTAAACTATTAGCCATTTAAACATCCTCTAAATTAATAATACTAATTCTACTCATCAATTTTTTTCATTTCTAAATTCAAACATAAAGATCTTAATTCTTTAACCAAAACATTAAAAGATTCTGGTATGCCTGTATTAAATGTTTCCTCACCCTTAATGATAGACTCATAAACATGATTTCTCCCTATTTGATCATCGGACTTAACAGTTAACATCTCTTGTAATATATGAGCAGCTCCATAAGCCTCAAGAGCCCACACCTCCATCTCACCAAATCTTTGCCCACCAAATTGTGCCTTACCACCAAGAGGTTGTTGAGTAATTAAACTATATGGCCCTATTGAACGTGCATGTATTTTATCATCTACCAAATGATGTAACTTCAACATATAAATGTAACCAACTGTTACTTTTCTTTCAAATGGCTCACCTGTTCTACCATCAATCAAAGTAACCTGAGCTGAAGTATTTAAATTATTTAACTTAAGTAATTCATTAATATCATGCTCTTTCACCCCATCAAAAACTGGTGTGGAAATTGGTAATCCTTTTCTTATACTATTGGCTAAAGCAAGTATTTCTTCATCTTCTAAAGCGCTAACTCTATCAATTTCATTAAAGCCATAACATTTTAACAGATATTCTCTAATCTCTTTTACATTGGTTTTAGAATTATAATATTCATCAAGCATTTTTGTTACTTGTTTACCAATATTAACACAAGCCCAACCCAAGTGAACTTCCAATATCTGACCAACATTCATACGAGAAGGCACACCAAGTGGATTAAGACATATATCAACAGGAGTACCATCTTCTAAATATGGCATATCTTCCACCGGTAATATCTTAGAAACCACACCTTTATTACCATGACGCCCAGCCATCTTATCACCAGGTTGCAATTTTCTTTTAACAGCTATGAATACTTTTACCATTTTTAACACACCAGATGGCAAATCATCACCTTTTTGCAATATGGTAATCTTATCGAGATATGTTTTTGTTAATTTATCAACAGCAATTTGAAATTCGTTTTTCATATTTGATAAAGTTAATGCCACATCTTTATCTTTAAGATTAACATTAAATAAATCAGATAAAGACAAGTCAGATAAATTTTTCTTATTAATCCTATCTCCTTTAGTTAAGCCCTTTCCAGAAAGCACTTCTTGTCCTTCAAATAAGTGACAACATCTAAGGCTGTAAAGGGATTCTATAACTTTTTGCTCATTACGTTTTTCTTTATCTAACTTATCTATATGTATTCTTTCCATAGATTGAGTTCTATTATCTTTTTCAACTCCTCTGCGAGAAAATACACTAACTCCTATAACTGTACCACTTATCCCTGAGGGAACTCTTAAAGAGGTATCTTTAACATCAACGGCCTTCTCACCAAAGATTGCTCTTAGAAGTTTTTCCTCTGCAGTAACAACACTTTCAGCCTTCGGAGTTACTTTACCAACTAAAATATCACCAGATTTAACTTCAGCACCAACATAAACTATACCAGATTCATCAAGATTTTTAAGTGCTTCATCACCAATATTAGGAATATCTGAAGTAATATCCTCGGCTCCAAGTTTGGTATCTCTAGCTACAACTTCAAATTCTTCAATATGAATTGAAGTAAATACATCATCTTTAACTACTCTTTCAGAAATCAGAATAGAATCCTCGAAGTTATAACCATTCCAAGGCATAAAGGCAACCAACACATTTTTTCCCAAAGCTAGTTCACCATTATCAATAGAGTGACCATCAGCAATAACATCTCCCTTACTAATAAAATCACCACTCTTAACCAAAGGCTTTTGATTAATACAAGTATTATGATTGGATCTTTGAAATTTTTTCAAATCATAAACATCTAAATCATAGGCTAATCCGGTGCTTTCATGGATAGCATTAACAACTATTCTTTTTGAATCAACCTGATAAACAACACCTGATCTTTTTGCTAATATACTGGCTCCGCTATCTCTGGCTACGAGAGCTTCCATGCCTGTTCCAACCACAGGAGCTTCTGCTATTAAAAGAGGAACTGCTTGCCTTTGCATGTTTGCTCCCATAAGAGCTCTGTTTGCGTCATCGTTTTCTAAAAAAGGCACCAATGAGGCTGCAACTGATACTACTTGAGTTGGCGAAACCTCCATATATGACACCTCAGAAGGAGGACAAAGAGTAACCTCACCACTTAAACGACAAGTCACTAGCTCTTCTATTAATTTTTTCCCTGAATCTAATTTTGCACTAGACTGAGCAATAGCTTTATTTAATTCTTGTGTTGCGTTTAAATACACCACTTCATCAGAAACCATACTATCTTTAACAACTCTATATGGAGTTTCTAAGAAACCGTATTTATTGATTCTTGCATAGCAAGCAAGTGAGTTTATAAGACCTATATTTGGACCCTCTGGTGTTTCAATTGGACATATTCTACCATAATGTGTAAGATGGACGTCCCTTACTTCAAAGCTTGCTCTTTCTCTAGTTAATCCTTTTGGCCCAAGGGCAGAAAGCCTTCTTTTATGAGTTATTTCTGAAAGTGGATTAGTTTGATCCATAAACTGTGATAACTGTGAGGAACCAAAGAAGTCCCTAAGGGCAGATTGTACAGATTTAACATTTAAAATTTCCGATGGCATCAAATCATCAGATGCAGCCATTTTTTCTTGAATATATCTTTCCATTCTAACAAATACAATTCTAAGCTCGTTTTCCACCAGTTCTCCGACGGAGCGAACTATCCTATTGCCTAGGTGATCTATGTCATCCACATTTAACTTACCATCTCTAATTTTTAAAAGATATCTAACAACATTAATAATATCTTTTTTACTTAAAACAGTAAGCTCTTCTGGATCATCAAGGCCAAATTTTTCATTTATTTTCACCCTACCAACATTAGATAAATCATACCGCTCATGACTGAAAAATAAACTGCGAAATAACTCATCAGCAGCCTCTATATTGGGAGCATCTGCCGATTTAACAATTTTATAAATTTCATTTAATGCCTTAAATCGTGTATCATTTTTATCTGCTAAAATAGTATTTAAAAGATATTGCCCAACGTTAACATTATCAATTAACAAGATATCAAAGGACTGAACTCCAGCTGCCGCGATTTTTTCTAATACTTCTTTAGTAATTTCAAATCCTGCATTAATAATTAGCTCTTCAGTATTTTTTCCATATATATCATTTGCTATAAATCTACCTATTACTTCTTCTTCTGGCACAATTACTGTCTTAACACTTAATTTTTCTAATTTTTTTAACACTCCAGCATTTATAGTAGTATCAGCTGGAATCACAATTTCATTGGTATCTGAATCAATCAAATCAAAAACCAGCTTTCTTCCTCTATAAAAATCTTGCGCGAAAGTCATTGAGTAAGAATCATTTTTTCTAACTACAGAAAGCTTATTATAAAATGTATCTAATATTTCCTCAGAACTCATGCCTTCTACAAGTTCTGGATTTATCTCCTTACCTTCAGATTCTAATTTAGCTCTTAACTTTTCTGTCTTAGAAGAATCAAGTGCTTTCAATAGACAAACTAACGATATTTTTTTTCTTTTATCAATTCTAACATTCAACAAATCTTTTGAATCAAACTCTATGTCTAACCATGACCCAACATGTGGTATAATGCTTGCGCTATATAAAAGCCTACCGTTGGCATTTTTACCTTTATCATGATCAAAGAACACCCCTGGTGAGCGATATATTTGTGAAACTATAACTCTCTCTGTACCATTAATAACAAAAGTACCACTATCGGTCATTAAAGGGATATCACATAAATAAACATCCTGCTCCTTGATGTCTCTAATAGCTACAGCACCTGTATCTTTATTAACATCATTACTAATTAAACGCATTTTAACTTTTAAAGGCAACGCATAACTAGCATCCCTATTTTTGCATTCATCAATTGAGTATTTTGGCTCATCAAAAAAATAATCAACAAAATCTAGTGTATATCTGCCATCTAAAGTATGTACTGGAAAAATAGATCCTAAAACACTCTGCAATCCTGTGCTTGTTTTTTTTCTACTTACAGTATCTAGATGAAGAAACTTCCCGTAAGATTCTTTTTGCATTTGTATAAGATCGGGAATTGATTCAACAGATTTAATTTTGCTGTAATCTCTACGAATTCGAATATTCTTACTCAATTTTTGCACTCCCATAATTGAAATAATAATTAACTTCTAATATGACGGACAAGACCACATCAAAATATTTATATTTCGATGTGGTATCACTAAACTAATAGATAAAATAATAACTTATTTAACTTCTACTTTAGCTCCAGCAGCTTCTAACTTTTTCTTAATCTCAGCAGCTTCTTCTTTTTTAACACTTTCCTTAACTACCTTAGGAGCTCCATCTACCATATCTTTAGCTTCTTTTAGACCAAGCCCGGTGATAGCTCTAATTTCCTTAATAACATTAATTTTAGTTTCACCTGAAGAAACAAGAGTCACAGAGAACTCATCTTTTTCTTCAACAACTGGTGCAGCCGCAGCTGCAACAGGAGCCGCAGCTGCAACTGCAGTAACACCCCATTTTTCTTCTAATTTTTTTGAAAGCTCAGCTGCTTGTATCACTGTTAAAGCTGACAGTTCTTCTACTAATTTATCTAAATCTACCATTTTTTATCTCCTTAAAAATAAACATATTGCTAATCAATTAAACTAAATATTATGCTTTCTTAGAATAAGCCTCTAATACACCAACCACATTAGTAGCCGGAGTCCTAGCAATAACAGCTACCTTTGTTGCAACTGCAGTCATAATACCAACTAATCTACCTCTTATCTCATCCATTGAAGGTAAAGTAGCTAAAATTTTAACATCTGCTGCTAAAAGCTTCGAAGAGTTATATGAACCACCAACAATAGCTAACTTTGGATTTTTCTTAGCAAAATCATTTATAATTTTCGCACAAGAAATAGGATCCTCTCCCCAAGCTATGGCAGATGGGCCAGAAAAAAACTCATCTAAAATGCTGTTTTGCGTATCTTTCAGAGCTAAACTAGCTAAGCTGTTCTTTACAATTTTAAATCCAATATCTAAGTTAGATGTTTGTTTTCTTAAATCTTCTAGCTCCGCCACAGTCAACCCTTTATAGTGTACAACTATAACAGACGAAGCATTTAAAAAAACCTTATTTAACTCAGCTATCAGTTCTCCTTTCTCAGAACGATTCACCGATTTCCTCCTAATTAAAAGTTACAAAAACACTAAACACTTGATGCAGTAATTTTTTACTACACCTCCCCGCCAAATGAGAAAGCTCCTATTTTTGAACTCTACTCACCGCCTACTTAGGAAATTAAGTATCATAATAGTAATACACCTAAGGTCTTTGACGGGCATCTCAATCACTATGTCTGCATAGACATAGTAAAACTTAAATCAATCAAAAACTACTTTATAACACTAGATAAATCTAACTTCAATCCAACTCCCATAGTAGAAGATATGGTTGCTTTTAAAAAATAAGTACCTTTCGCTCCAGTTGGTTTAGCTTTTGCTAAGGCATCAAAAAATACCTTAATATTCTCTACCAAAGAAGCTTGAGGAAAACTTAATTTACCAAGACCAGCATGAACTATCCCTGCTTTTTCGGCTCTAAATTCAATCTGCCCAGCTTTTGCCGACTCAACCGCCGCTTTAATATTCATAGTAACACTACCAAGCTTAGCATTTGGCATTAACCCCTTAGGCCCAAGAATTTTTGCCACCTTGCCTAATAATACCATCATATCAGGTGTAGCTATACATTTATCAAAATTAATAGTTCCACCCTCTATTTTTTCCACTAAATCTTCCGCCCCTACAATATCAGCACCACACTCCATAGCTTCCTTAGCTTTATCTCCTTTGGCAAAAACAGCTATTTTGATCACCTTTCCCGTACCATGTGGCAATTGCACTACACCTCTAACTATCTGATCTGAATGCTGTGGATTAACTCCTAATTTAACCGCAATATCCATAGTTTCAGAAAACTTAACTTTACTATTGTCAACTATAATTGAAATGGCCTCCTCTATTGGATACATCTTCATTAAATCAACAGAACTTTTAATTTTAGCAATTCTTTTTGTATCTTTTACCATTTTGATTACTCCACCACCTCTAAGCCCATTGAACGAGCTGATCCTTTAATCATTTCACATGCTGCCTCAAGATTTCTAGCATTTAAATCAACCATTTTGTCTTGTGCAATAGTTTTTATTTGTGACATACTTATTTTACCAACTACACCTCTACCTGTTGTTGAGGAACCCTTCTGAATACCAGAAGCTTTTTTAATATAATAAGTAACTGGCGGTTTTTTAGTAATAAATGTAAAACTACGATCAGTGTACACTGTTATAATTACCGGAATAGGCATCCCTGGCTCTAAAGATTGAGTTTGTGCATTAAATGCTTTACAAAACTCCATAATATTAACTCCAGCCGGACCTAACGTCGACCCAAGAGCAGCCGGTGCCGCCTGTGCCGCCGCTACCTGCGATTTGATATACGTCTGTATTTTTTTTGCCATAATAAACCCTCTATCCTATTTAATTTTTAGAGCTGTAGTAAGACTTTTGCCTGTCAACTACATTTTCCTACTCAATTTTCTCCACACGCTTCACTATGACCTTAGTCATACATTTTTTCTATTGCCTTGTCAATATATATCTGTCTTGCTACCCTTTTATTTTTTCTACCTGAATATATTCTAATTCCACAGGAGTCATTCTACCAAATATGGAAACAGCTACTTTAATTTTTGCTTTCTCTTCATCTATTTCTTCAATGGTTCCCTTAAAAGAGGCAAAAGGACCGTGAATTATGGATATCTCCTCACCAATATCAAAATTCATAACGTTATTTGCCATATTGCTGTTCTGACTATCTGCATAAGATACCATCTTATCGATCTCTGCTTGAGAAACAGGAAATGGAAATCCATCCTTATCCGTTGACCCAATAAATCCAGACACCCTAGGGATATTTTTAATAACGTGCAACAAATTATCATCTAAATCCATATTGATGAACATATACCCAGTTATAAGCCTCTTTTTTACACTGCTTTTTTTACCATAACGCACCTGTAAAACATCCTGAGTTGGCACAAATATTTCCTTTATCTTAGACTCCAACCCCTTCTTCTTTACTATCTCTTCTATAGCTTCCAATATCTGCTTTTCATAGCCAGAATATACCTGCAATACGTACCAATTCATATTAACTCCCTAAATTAAGTAAAAAATTTACTATACTTGAGAGAATCCAATCTAAAACAAAAAAATAAAATGCAGTTATAAATACCATCACAAAAACCATAGCAGATACAGATAAAGCCTGCTTCCGCGAAGTCCAAGTGATTTTATTAAACTCTTGTTTCACCTGATTAATAAATCTTAAAGAATCTTTTAACATACCTAACTAATCCCCTTCAGTATTTTGGCAGGAGCGGAGGGAGTCGAACCCACAACCTCCGGTTTTGGAGACCGATACTCTACCATTGAGCTACACTCCTACACTATAACAACGAATCTCTAAAACCACCGCTGTTAAATCTCTCCTTACTATATATTATTTCAAGACCTTAGAGATAATTCCAGCACCAACGGTTCTACCTCCCTCTCTTATGGCAAACCTTAACTGATCTTCCATCGCTACAGGACTTATTAATTCTACTTCAAACTTTATATTATCTCCTGGCATTACCATCTCTACTCCCTTCGGCAACACTACCGTACCAGTAACGTCCGTCGTCCTAAAATAAAACTGTGGCCTGTAATTCGCAAAAAATGGTGTGTGCCTTCCTCCCTCTTCCTTCGTCAATATATACGCCTCACACTCAAACCTATTATGCGCCTTTATTGACCCTGGCTTCACTAACACCTGTCCCCTCTCAACTTCCTCTCTCTTCGTCCCTCTCAACAATACCCCCACATTATCTCCTGCCTCTCCACTATCCAACAACTTCCGGAACATCTCTACACCAGTACACGTACTCTTCTGCGTATCCTTTAACCCCACTATCTCTATCTCATCTCCAACCTTCACTACTCCTGTCTCTATCCTACCAGTTACAACCGTCCCCCTTCCTGATATGGAAAATACATCCTCAACTGGCATCAAAAACGCCTTGTCTATCGGCCTATCCGGCTGCTCTATATAACTATCTACCGCCTCCATTAACCTAACTATCGCCTCCTTACCTATCACAGCATCCCTTCCCTCTAACGCCGCCAATGCAGAACCCCTTATTATAGGTATCTCCTCACCTGGAAAACCAAAACTTGTCAATAAATCCCTTATCTCCATCTCCACTAAATCTAATAACTCAGCGTCATCTACCATATCAACCTTGTTCATAAATACACATATCGCCGGCACACCAACCTGCTTCGCTAACAATATATGCTCCCTCGTCTGCGGCATAGGACCATCATTCGCTGATACAACCAATATCGCCCCATCCATCTGCGCAGCTCCCGTTATCATATTCTTCACATAATCAGCATGTCCAGGACAATCCACATGCGCATAATGTCTATTAGGACTCTCATACTCAACGTGCGACGCAGATATAGTTATACCCCTCGCCTTCTCCTCAGGCGCCTTGTCTATCTGATCAAATGGCGTGAACTCACTACCGTTCATCTCACTCATTACCTTCGTTATCGCCGCCGTTAACGTCGTCTTACCATGATCTACGTGACCTATCGTACCTACGTTACAATGCGGCTTCTTCCTCTCATACTTCTCTTTCGCCATCCTTCTCTCTCCTCTGGTTAGCTTTTATGTTGTTAATTAAATAATACACTATATCTAAACTAAACTCAAACTACTATAAATTCTACACTACATATGGAGCGGGTGAAGGGAATCGAACCCTCGTAATAAGCTTGGAAGGCTTCTGCTCTACCATTGAGCTACACCCGCGTACAATCTCTACTATATCTAAATGGTGGATGGGGTTGGATTCGAACCAACGTAGGCGTACACCAACGGATTTACAGTCCGTCTCCTTTAGCCACTCGGACACCCATCCGCTACAAGTTAACCTTATTTACAATCTTGTAAATTAATCTATAGTATATTAATATTAAGATTATTTTTTTACAAGTGTTTTTTTATTCACAATTTACTAGGAGTAGTCCTTTGAAAAATCATCATGATTCTGATACCTTATGGATATATGGTTATCATGCTGTTTCTGCTGCCATAGAAAATGAACAAAGAAAAATCCTCAAAATACTATCCTATAAAAAATATGAGCAAGACTTACTAATAAAACTTCATAAAAGACTATCCTCTACGAATCCTTCTGTCCTTAAAATTACTGACAAATTTGAAATTGAAAAATATTTACCTGAAAATTCTGTACATCAGGGCATCATTTTGCAAACTATGCCTCTAAAACATATTACTATTAATGATTTAACCTCCTCTATGCCAGAGGATTCAAAACAGATACTTATTTTATTAGATGGGGTTAGCGATACTAGAAATATAGGTAATATTATTAGATCAGCAACTGCATTTGAAGTTTCAGCCATTATTTTCACTAAACATTCTTTTCCTAAGGAAAATTCCATGATGGTTAAATCTGCAGCTGGAGCAATTGAAAAAATAAAACTGGTTGAGGTAACTAATTTGCAAAATGCCATTTTGCATTTGAAAAAAAATGATTTTTGGATAATCGGACTCGATGCTCACGCAGAACAATATTTACATGAAGTACACCCTTTCCCAAAAATCTGCTTGGTTTTTGGATCAGAAGGTGAGGGTATGCGTAGCTTAACTCAAAAATCTTGTGATTTTCTGGCTAAGATACCCATAAATTCCAACTCTATGGAAAGTCTTAATATTACAAACGCTGTGGCTATCTCATTATATGAAATGTATAAAAAGCCATAGCCACAATCTATTATTTAATTAGTATTTATTAAACAACTCTTGCAAATATTTTGTATCTTTGTTTTTAGTTAATCCTAACATTAGCAGAATTCTAGCTTTTTGTGGACTTAAATCCTTTGCCACTATGAAATTTGCTTCATCATCTGCTACCTCGCCGTTTCTTGCTACTCTGCCCTTCATCACTCTTGAGGCTCTTAGTATCACAACTCCTGCTTTTTGAGCCGATCTTGCTGCCTTTTCTACCTCATCATTCATACTACCATTACCAGTGCCAGCGTATACTATACCATCAATCTTAAGCTCAACCGCCAAATTAATATATTTATAATTTGCTCCTGGATAACCATAAAAAATATCAACCACGGGTAATTTATTAATATTTTCTATGTTGAATTCACTATTTTTTCCATACAAACCTACAGGACTAGATACATAAAATATATCACCACTATGAATATACCCAAGCACCCCTCCACCTGTGGCAGTAAATGCCTCTACTTTGAAATTATTGCTTTTTGTTACTTCTCTAGCGCTAATTATTGTATCATTAAATACTACTAAAACCCCCTTACCTTTGGATGAATCAGCATTAGCAACCAAAGCTGCATTATACAAATTCATAGCACCATCAGCACTGATAGACGTGGTAGGTCTCATTGCTCCTACTATTACGATTGGTTTGTCAGTTTTTATTACTAAACTCAAAAAATACGCTGTCTCTTCTATTGTATCTGTTCCATGTGTTATAATTATTCCATCAACACCTCTTGATTTTATCAACTGATTAACTCTCTTCGCAAGTTTTAACCATAACTCGGCATTGAAATTTTGTGACGTTATTTGTAATACCTGCTCTCCTGTGATTTTTAAATCTTTGATACTTCTTAGCTCCGGCACACTTTTAATTATCGTATCAACCGCCAATGCCGATGCCTTATAGCCTACCGTTTGTGTTGATTTATCTGCTACTCCTGCTATCGTTCCCCCTGTTGCTAAAATAACTATGTTTTTTGCTTGTAACCAATTAACAAACCCCACTAATAATAACAATACCATTAATACCACCTTTTTCATCATTATAACTCCCTTGGTTTTTATTTGACAACAAATAACATTATGTTACATTATACCCATAAATTGTAACATCATACATGATTTCTGTAAATAATATTTGCTCCATATTTAAAGATTATATTTATACATCAACATAAATCTTAACTTTCATAATCTGATTATATGGCATTAATATGATTTTTTTATAAGTTTATTCAATCTGGCATAACTTAGGCGATAATTAATAGATAGCAAGCATATTTCTATGGTTGCACAAGGGTTTGTTTACAAAGACATCACTTAGAAAATATTTTCCCAGAGCAGAACATTATATTATCAATACTGGAAGAAAGTAATACTTAAACTTTACAATATGATAAATTTGTTGTAAATAAAAAACCTGAAAGTCTAATTATTATTTCTATTACTCTACTTTATTTATAAATGATTCTCTACCTCTTACTTTTCTAAAACTAATAATAGCAAAAATCCCTATAAGTCCACTTGCAACTATAGCAATAGTTTTTGATAATACTAAATCCACTCCAAAGCCTATTGGTGCATATAATATATATGTAAGCACAACACAAGTCATGAATAATGCCGGAATAAATGCTATATATACATTTTTATTATGCTTTGCTAAGTAAACCGTACAAATCCACAGCGAGATCGTAGCTAATGTTTGATTTGCCCAAGAAAAATATTGCCATAATATCTGAAAATCTATAGTTGTTAGAATCATCGATAACACAAAGGATGGAATTGTAATTATTAGTCTTTTAATTTTTGAGGATTGATCCATATGTAAATATTCTGCTAACATTAATCTGATTGCTCTGAAGGCTGTATCTCCAGAAGTTAATGGTAAAACTATTACTCCTAAAACTGCAAAGGTACCAAAAAAAGCCCCTAAAGTCATAAAAGATATTTTATATACCACCAATGAGGGAGTACCTTGTTTTATTAAATCAAGTAGTGTTTGACCATCCAATAATACCAACGTAGCATATGCCCATATTAAGGCAATTATCCCCTCAGCAATCATCATACCATAGAACACCCCTCTAGCATGATTTTCACTACTTAAAGTTCTTGCAATAATTGGAATTTGAGTAGAATGAAATCCTGATATGGCTCCACAGGATAATACCAAAAATAATAAAGGAAAAATTGGCATATTGCTAGGATGCATATTAGATAAATTAAGTTCTGGCTTAGGTAATTCAGGAAATAAAAATAGTATAGCCACTAAAATCCCTAAAGCACTAAATATCAGCAATGCTCCAAAATATGGATATATTCTACCTATTATCTTATCAATTGGCAGTATTGTTGCTAAAAAACAATATAAGAATAATGCTGCCATAATGAATTTAATATCTATAAATATGGCAGAATTTTTCAATAAGTCATTGATAAGATTAGCAGGGCCAACAATAAATACCGTAGCTACAAGAATTAATAAAATAAATGAAAATAAATTTACCAGATGCTTAGCCACCTTAGATAAATATTTTTCTGCTAGCATCGGCAAAGTAGAACCTTTATTTCTTAATGAAATAATACCTATTATAAAATCATGCACTGCTCCTGCAAAAACACAGCCAAAAACAATCCACAGTAAAGCCACAGGACCATATAAAGCAGCTAAAATAGGTCCAAAAATAGGCCCTGTGCCTGCAATATTTAATAAATTTATTAAAGCATTCCTACTTTTTGACATTGGTAAAAAATCTACATTATCCCTATGTTTTACCGATGGAACACTATTCGCAGGATTAATCTGTAAAATTCTACCAATCACTTTTGAATAAATAAAATACCCCAATAATAACAATACCACCGAGCTGAAAAATGTAATCATTGTATGCTCCTAAATATCCTATTAGCTTATTCTCTAATCCATTGTTAATTATAATTCTTTAATAATACAAAAAGCAATATTATAATTGATATCATATGTATATAAATTATAGTGTTACTAGCAATTATTGTATAAAGTTGTTATTTTTTGATTTATCTGCTAGCATGTATACGTAAAATAGTTCGGAGTATCCTATGAAAAATATCAGTTTTTCTGCGATAATTATCTCATTGTTGGCATTGCTGATAAATTACGATCTGAAAGCAGAATTGTTGAAATATGATATAGCCATAACTGAAAAAACAATTGCTATAAATAAAAACAAAATTGTTCAATTACTCCTTAATGGAAGCTCCCCTGGGCCAACTATTAAAGGAAAATTTGGCGATACTTTAGAAATTAAAATTAATAACAAAAGCAATAAAGATATAATTATACATTGGCATGGCGTATTATTGCCAAATAATCAAGATGGTGTGGCAGGAGTAACTCAGCCAGCCATTAAAGCAAAAAGCGCTCATACCTACAAATTTGACGTTAAACAAACAGGTACGTATTGGTATCATGCTCACGGTCTTGAAGAAGCTCAAGGTATCTATGGTGGCATCATCTTTAAAGATAAATCTGACAATAATACTGATAACTTAATCCTATTTGGCGGAGAGCTTGATAAAAATCCTGAGGAAATTCTGCAGGATCTTAATCCAACTTTCAACTGGAGGACAACATCTGTTCACTCAATCCATAACTCTAACAACGTGGATAAAGCAAAAGCCTATCCACACTCAATGCATCAATCTGGTCACGAAGTTAATGGAAATAAAGCTCATTTTTCTGACATTACTTATTATAAGTATCTAATTAATGGTAAAGAATCAGATTTCCTTATTCCAAAAGTTAGTGAAAATAAAGTGATGCTTAGAATAGTTAATACCTACGTTGATGGATTTTTAAATTTAGTATATTCCGGTGGTGATATAGTAGTAATTGCATCAGATGGCTTGCCAACTAAACCAGTATCCCTAAGCAATTTACCAATTGCAATGGGTGAAACCTATGATATTATCCTTGAAGTAAAGGATTCTAGCAAATCTTATGAATTAGTTGCCTTCATTATGGGTATGGGAAAGCACTCTAAAGTTATAATTGGTAAAGGCAATTTAATAAGCTTATCTTCCTACAAAGAAGCTGATTATCCTTTGGCATCTGCATACAATAAATTACAAACACTAACTCCAAGTTACCTCGATTTTTCTACTTATAATAATATTATAAATTATGAAATCAGCTTAAAGGAAGAAAAAGAAGGAAGTTACAACTGGAAACTTATGATAGATGAAAAAGCTATCGATAAGCTTGATATAAAAGTTGGAGATAAAGTTAAAGTGAAAATAAAAAATATGTCTATGATGCCACATCCAATGCATTTGCACGGATTTTTCTTTAAAGTTATCTCAGAAAAAAATAATTTAATAAAGCATACAATAAATATAAATCCTATGAAAAGTGTTGAAATAGAATTTATAGCCGATGCAGAAGGTAAGTGGTTATTCCACTGTCATAATTTATTCCACATGGCAAGTGCTATGATGTTAACATTTAGTGTTACAAAATAAAACCTATAGAACCCAAGTTTATACTTCTTTTTATGGGAAAAATAAGTATAAACTTATGGTTTATACGGTTACAATAAATCCTGAAGCAAAAAAAATAAAAATAAGTACTAGATATAACAAAAAAATATCGCTATGCTATTTTAGTAATTTTTATAATCCCTTGGGGTTAAGCTAGATGAATTTTGATATTTTTATACTGCCTTAATCTATCTAAAAATTCTGGATCAATGGAAGAATTTGTGACAATATCGGTAAGAAAATCAATAGAAACAGTGCGTAAAACAGAACGAATGTTGAACTTATTTTTATCAATAACCAAAACCCTTCTTTGAGCATTTTTCATCATAGCTAACTTTGCTTGAATATCTAGTGGATGAGAATCCATAGGACCAATGTTAAAATCAAATCCAACACAACTAAAAAAAGCTAAATCAGTATGTTTAGATTCAAAGAAATAATCAACATCAGGTCCTAAAAAAGCTAAATAAGGCCTCTCAAGCAAGCCCCCACTACAAGTAACTCTACAAGTGGGATCTAACTTATCTGCAGCATCTTGTACAACAAAAAGTCCATTGGTAATAATAGTAATTTTTTGCTTATTGCCTAAAAATTTAATGATAGAACCAGCAGTAGAGCCACCTTCAAGGGCAATTATATTGCCTTCTCTAATTAAATATTCAGCACAATATTTAGCAATTTGTTGCTTCTCAGATAAAGCTTTTTGTCGTTTTTTATCGTAAATATTAGATGACACAGTATTATTATCAGTATCTGAATCAAGTGGTATCACACCACCTCTAACAATTTCTAACTTGCCTTGTTCATCTAAAAGTTTTATATCTCTAAGAATAGTCATATTAGAAACTTTAAAAAAATTAGCTAATTCTTTTATACTAATACCTTGCTTTTCTTTATTTAATCTTAAAATTTCTTGTCTTCTTTTTCCTGGTAACATAATACACAACCTTTATTAAATACTAGCTTTGAGCCTAAACATAACATAAAACAGCATTAAATTCAACTATTTATTACAAATTCAAGCATTAATTGTACTTTTTTTCATATCTCACATTTCATTAATACAATAATAAATATGAATATTTACTTGTATAATACAAATAAACCTAAACAAATATAAGACTTTTAGTTAATGCCTACAATAAAAAACTCAACATTTTTGTGTATATAAAAAGCAATCATCTGTTTATAAAATTTTCTATAAGAATAAAATGCCCACATTTGATGCCTTATAGGAATATATGCATATTTAAGGTTGTTTATATAACATGTGACTATGTATTAGAATTTATTTGTATTTTCTATATTATACTTATATATGCTTGTATTTATAACTTTATGATAACTGTAAAAATATTATTCTTATAATTCTTTTAAAGTATATTTACAACTTTATCATTTATTGATTGATTATTAAATATTTTTTGTTTATTATTAGAATTATATCAGTAGTGAGAATTGATGTTTTAAAATTTTGTTATGGTTCATGCCTAAAATGCATAATAAATTGTTTTAGATATGGTTTTTTATTCTTGTGAGGAATTAATGAAAATAAAAGTAAAGAGAAGTAATATTACAGGCTTTGGTAGATTGTTAGATGAAGCAATTAAAAAGAAATTCAAAAATCAAATGGAATTTGCGAAAGCAATTGGTGTGACACAGGCAACAGTATCAAGGTATATTAGTGAGTCTGCGTCTCCTAGTTTTCACATTCTCCACAAGATATCTGAGACTCTTGACATAGATATGCCTACTATGAAAAATAGTAGTTATGTTGATAATAAGGATAATCTTGTTGTTAAGTTACCATTTTATCACTCTGAAATGTCTGCTGGTAAGGGATTATTATCTTTGGATGAATGTGCTGATTCACTTAAAATAGATGAGGTGTGGTTAAAAAGTCAATTTTTAATTAAAGATAGTAGAGATATCTTTGCCTTCAGAGTTTGTAGTGATTCTATGAATCCTGTAATTCAGGAAGGTGATACGCTATTTGCTAAACAGTGTGATTATGAGACTACTCAATTACAAGGTATTTATATGATTTCTTATAATAATGATTATCTAGTTAAGAAGATCCAGTTTAAGCAGAAAGGATTATTAAAACTAATCTCTAGCAATCCAGATTATGATCCGGTAGAAATAAATTTATCTGAGGATGAAGAATCTTTTAGAATAGTGGCTAGAGTTTTGGGAAGAATTAATACTAAGAATTTTGCTTAATTCTTTAGTTATTGCTATTCTCTAAGTGCATTATTATGCTATATTATTTGTATAGTTATATTTTTGTGGATTATGTATGAATAGAAAAACGTTTAGATTTTTTAGATATTTAGGGCCTGGAGTACTTGTGACGGTTGGATTTATAGATCCAGGCAACTGGGCAGCGAATATAGGAGCGGGATCAGAATTTGGTTATACTTTGTTATGGATGGTAACCCTATCAACTTTGATGCTTATAATATTACAACATAATGTTGCACATTTAGGTATTGCAACTGGGAAATGTTTGGCTGAGAATTCATTTATTCATTTAAAACCAAAATATAACATTATGGTTCTTTCTACAGGATTTATGGCATCGATATCGACTGCTTTAGCAGAAATTTTAGGTGGAGCGATTGCTCTGGATATGTTAGCTGATATTCCGTTACTAATTGGGGCTATAATTTTAAGCGTAACTGTTTTATTAGTAACTTTTCTTACTAATTATAGAAGATTAGAGAAAATCATTATTAGTTTTGTTGCCATCATAAGTTTTTGTTTTTTGTATGAATTATCTTTAATTGACGTTGATTGGGTAGGAGCGGCGACTAGTTCAATTAAGCCACATATTCCACAAGGATCGTTATTGATAATTGTTAGTGTTTTGGGGGCTGTTGTAATGCCTCATAATTTATTTTTACATTCTGAGATTATACAAAGTAGGAAATGGTTTAATAAAAACGCAAAGATCAAGCGTCATTTAATGCGTTTTGAATTTTTTGATACATTAATATCTATGATAATTGGATGGGCAATTAACTCGACAATTATAATTTTAGCGGTAGAGATATTTTTCAATAATAATATTCAGGTTAGTGAGCTGTCGCAAGCATCAAAGTTGCTCGAGCCGATATTGGGTAGCAAGGCTGCTGCAGTATTTGCTGTATCATTGTTGTTTGCTGGCTTTGCATCATCTATTACAGCGGGAGTATCTGGGGGAATTATTTTCTCAGGACTTTTTAACAAAGAGTATGATCATAATGGCAAATATGCTAAGATAGGGGCACTACTTACCTTAGTGATTGCAACTTTTGTGATATTATTTATTAGTAATCCACTACAAGGGTTACTGTATTCACAGATGTTTCTTAGCATGCAGTTGCCTATTACTATTGGCTTACAGATTTATTTAACTTCTTCTAAGAAAGTTATGGGTAGGGATGCTAATGGATTGTTCACAAACAGCGTCCTAATAGTATGTGGAGTAATAGTTGCTTTCTTAAATATATTGCTTTTACTTAGTGAATTTAAATTAATATCTTTATAAATTTTAATTACCAGATAATCTTTAAGTAGCTTACAGATTTATTTAACTTCTTCTAAGAAAGTTATGGGTAGGGATGCTAATTGATTATTCACAAACAGCGTCCTAATAGTATGTGGAGTAACACAGTTAGTTTTTTAAATTCAACCTACCAGATAATTCTTAAAGTTTATCTGGTAGGATTAAAGAGATCAATTAAAAAACATTATAGAAATTGAAAATAGTAACCATAATACCGATAGATAAGCCGTAGAGAACAAATGGTAAGAAAGTTTTTTTCAAGATAAAGCCTTCTCTGCCTGCCAAACCAACTACAGCACATACAGCTATAATATTATGTATGCATATCATATTTCCCATGGCACCACCTGCTGCTTGTGCAGCCAGTATAAGATCGGAACTAAGACCTGCAGAAGTACTAATATTCCATTGAAATTCTGCAAATAGTAGATCTGATACTGTATTGGATCCTGTAATAAAGGAGCCAAGTCCTCCTATATAAGAAGCAACAAAAGTCCATATATCAGCTAAATAAAGCCCCATAAGATTAGCCAAAGCAATTGGCATGGAAGGTAGAGCTTGTACTCCTTGCTCTAGAGATGGATTAACACCAGAATTTCTAAAAATAACAACTAAGGCAACTGAGGATATTAAGCCTATGGTTGGATTTTTAATCTTTTTAAAAGTTTCACTCCACGCTGCTACTACGTTATTAAATGGCATTTTATGTAAAAAAATCACACTAATAGAGACCAAAACAAAAGGTATAATTCCAGGTAAATACAGCAAATCAATTTTTTCCGAGACACCTTTATACCCTAGTATATTTTCAATTATCAAAGCTCTGCTTGGATCTTGTAACCATCCCTTGATGCCAAAAGAAGATATACGAGTAATAACCAATATAGCGCCTATTAACATATAAGGTAGCCAAGCCATAAATTGGCTCATGTGTGGTTTAAAATTTGTGTTACTAATAGAAATGTCACCCACCCAATTTTGTTCCCATTTATTTTTTTCTCCAAAGAGCCATATTTTATCTTTAGGAGTAAACCAAGAATTTTTTGCAGCTAAAATCACCAAAGAAAGACCAACTAATCCTCCTATTAGTGAAGGAAATTCCGGACCAAGCAACCAAGCCAAGGTAGTATAAGGAGTTGCAAAAGCTACTCCAGCAAACAAACAAAACTTCCATGCTCTAAAGCCTTCTCTCCAGGATTTATTTTCCCCGTAGTAACGAGTAATGAATCCCAGCATAAAAATTGGCAGTAGAAAAATTGCTGGCAAATGTAACAAAGAAGATATTTCACCCACATGCTTAGCAAAAATTTCAAAAGTTACAGAGTCAGCAAGATATGCCTCCACCGGCTTTAAGCCAACTAATATAGGAGTCCCAACGGCGCCAAAGGTAACAGGGAAACTATTAAATACTAAGCAAATGATAGCAGCAGCAACAGGAGGGAAGCCAAGAGCTAATAAGAGTGGAGCGCCAAGGGCAGCGGGAGTTCCAAATCCTGCTGCACCTTCAACAAAAGCACCAAACATATAGGCAATCACTATTGCTTGCACTCTCATATCTTTACTAATATTTTGCATACCGTACTGGATTGTTTCCATTGCACCTGATTGTTTTAGTACATAAAGAATCAATAATGCACCAAAAATAATTATTAGTAGCCCTATGGCGTTAAGTAAACCCTTGATGCTTAATGCCATGACGTAACTTATGGGTAGATTCCACAGGGAAACAGCTATAACTATAGTAGTTAATAGAGCTATTGGCATAGCCTTTGCAGCACTAACACGAAAAATAACCATTAAAACAAGAGCAATTAGAATTGGCAGGAAAGCTGCCACTCCCAGTAGAGTATCATTTATCATAAAACCATCTCCAATTAATTATTGCAGTGATATAAATATAAATCATGGGCATTATTTAGTTTCCAACAGATAATGATAGCAGTATTTCATAGGGTAACTCAAGTTCTATATTTAAAAAATTCTATTAATGTAAGATAGATAACTTAAATGTCAGTAAGTATATCTAGGATGTTTAAGTATAGTATATTCAAAGAAATGTAAGAATTAAGGAGAAAGAGAGGATGTTTCGCAGAAGAATTAGAAAAGGTAAAGTTAGAGATGGAAGAGAAATGCTTTAGCAAGTATTAGAGATTCAGATAACATGAGGGCACTTAAAGAGGGAAAGATACTAGATAATGCATTTAATACGTATTGATTAGAGATATATTTAAACGAGATAGGAATATTGGAATACAGGTAGGAAGAGATATATGAGGATTTAATGATACCGTTTATATTTGATTTATGCGAACTAAGGTGTAACTTGTATGCAGTAGGATCATATAAGAAGGAAGGGGAAGTAGTTGAGGTAGCAAAAAAAAGTAAATTAGAAATACTTTTTTAATATTTTTTTCATCGGATACAAAAAATAAAGATGTACTGGATAGATTATAGGGAGGTAGATAAGGAGAGAATCCTGATCAAAAATATTAGTAAAAAGTGGTAACTAAAGATTAACACTCAGTATAATATGGGAAGTAGAGAATGAGGAAGGAATTTAAGAAAAAACTTTTTGACAAGGCAAGAAGAGGAGCTTTTAAAAGGCTTTTAGATATATTAATGGTGCCCCCAAAGAGGATCGAACTCCCACTCCCATACAGGAATCAGATTTTGAGTCTGACGCGTCTACCAGTTCCGCCATAGGGGCAACATAAAAAAGTATATACAATTTATTATATAATTAAAACTAGTTTTTCAGTAATTTATTATCTTACTTTTAAGATACCCAAATAAAGAATATTTTTACTTATATAAACTGTAAAATCCCTATTATCAACGTCAAGATACATCCTTTGGACAGGCTGATCCTTTAGCATTTTATCCTTAGCCACCTCATCTACCTCGATATAGGTCTGCTTATTAGTGCCTTGATAATTATAATAAAGCCCAACATCAAAACCATTATCAGCCCTTTTATGCATTGCAACTAAAACTGAGCCAAATTCCTTGGTTCTTACCTGAACATTGGTTAGCACTTCTTTATTAACTACATTATTTGCCTTATCTGTAACTTTATACCAGGTATATTTATCTGCTAAATCTTTGTTACCATTGAAAGAAAATGCTTCCGAGGTCACACAAAAACTAAGGATAGATAATAAAGTTATTAATAATTTCATCTAGCACCCCTTATAAGAAAAAATCCACAACCAAGATTAGTATAATATAAATGACCGCTCATTACAATTGTTTTGATTAATAGGTAGTTATAAGCTAAACCACTAGACTGATTGGCTGGGGTGGAAGGATTCGAACCTCCGGAATGGCTGGATCAAAACCAGCTGCCTTACCACTTGGCGACACCCCAAAAAATAGAAGTTACCGTCATATATTGCGCCTTAGAAACCAATATCAACTTTATCAATTATTAATAATAATAGCAAGGAAATATTTTCTAATAAAAATACATATAAGTAGCGCAAAAAAACACTATATATAGTATATTTTTCCACAAAAAGAGCATTCTATTTCAACAGGGCTGTTATCTGTTTTAGGCTCTGTTTTATTGATAGATTCTAATAATTCCCTAATTTTTTCTCCATCACATGAACACTTATATATCAGCTGTTTTTTTTCATATATAAGCGGATCAAATTGATGATAAAGCTTATTAATAATATCTGCAAAATTATCCTGAAAAGCTTCCTTAAAGGTTAGGGTATTTGAGAGAATTTCTAAAGTGCTAAAAAGATCGTTTTGTTCAGCTTGATCTTCTTCTGTGGCATACTGGTCAGCAATGCGCTGTAAGAATAGTGCAAATACTGCTTTGTTTTTAACATCTGGAACAATATTAATATAGGTTTTTATCTGCTCTGACATATGAAACCAGGATAAAGCAGATTGTACTACAGAATCTCCTTTTAGCTCCACCACCCCTTGATATGGGTGTTTTGCTCCTACAAAATACATGTGAAAAATCATATATCCCTCAGAGCAAAGCTCTTTAAAAGATATTTCTGCTTGATTTTTTTTAGAAGCAAACTTCTGTTCATCAACAGATAGATAGGCTCTAATTTCTCCATTATTGTTAGCGTCACACAATATGCCTTTTAAAATAGAGTTATAACAATTAATTTGTAATTTAAAAGTACCTTCAAACTTGAAATTGCTAGCAATGATTTCTGATAAAGCAAGTGTTTCTAGAAAAATCTTATCTAAAGAAGGATGAGTGGAAAATCTATGCAGAAGATCTTCTGCAACAGAGTTTAATCTTAATATTTTACCCCTTACTTGAGCTTTTACAAAACTAAATGGCAGCATAACGTCGCGATCATTAAATACTATAGACATATTACTACTGCTTCATTTTATAACCTTTTTTCCACATAATAAAATTGCAGATATAAAGCACAACCGTTAAAATTCCCAAGATAACGGCTCCCAACACAACATTACTATCTGACTCACCAAGAAAAGCATAACGAAATCCATCAATCATGTAGAAAAAAGGGTTATAATGTATTATATGTTGAAATACAGAAGGTAATTTACTAATAGAATAAAAAGTCCCCGATAGAAATGACAGCGGCACTATCACAAGATTAGTGAAATTAGCAAGTTGATCGAATTTTATACTAATAATACCACCTATTACTCCCAAAAGCCCCAATATTGCACATGAAACAATAGCAAAATAAAGCATGTAAAATATACTATGAATAGGTAAATCCATAAAAATAAGAGAATAAAAAAGTGTTATTACTCCAACGAGCAATCCCCTAGTAACCGAACCAAGCACATAAGCCATTATTACAGAGTTAGTATGTAAAGGAGCCATTAAAGTATCCACAATGTTGCCATTAATCTTTGCAATAAGAATGGAACTTGAAGTATTAGCAAAGGCATTTTGAATTAATGCCATCATAATTAATCCTGGCAGTAAAAACTGTGAGTAGCTGAATCCATTATATTGCTCTGCTCTACCCTCCATAGCTATGGCAAAAACACCTAAATAAAGGCTGGTTGTAATTATTGGTCCTAGGATTGTTTGTCCCCAAACTTTTAAAAATCTTATTACTTCTCTTTTATAAAAGGTTGTAAAGCTTGTAAAAACACTGTATTCTTTTTTCATATGTAATCCTTAGTTGCCAGTAATCACTGAAGTAAATATTATTATAGTAAAATGGAAAATACAAGTGTTATTAGTAAAGAGAAACTTAATGCAAAATTAAAAACTTTAGCATTAAATTATCTCTCTAAGTATTCTAGTAGCTCTAACAATCTTAGAAGTTATCTAATAAGAAAAATAAAACGCAACGAAAAATATATATTTTCAGAAGACAACACAAAGCCTGAAGATATTTTACTTTTTATTGATGAAACAATATTATACTTGCAAAACATTGGGTATCTTGATGATGACACTTATGCAAAAAATCAGTACAAAAAACTAGTAACCCTTGGTAAATCAGGTTTCCATATAAATCTTAAGATGCAAGAAAAGGGACTTAGCAAGGAAATAATAAAAAAAACATTTCTAAGTAATGAAAAAACTGATATTGAATTATTTGCAGCATTAAACTTCATAAAAAGAAAATCTCTTTGTGCCTATAAAACTAATAAGCAGGGAAAAGACATGGATAACACTAGTAGGCTCAAAGATTACGCCAAACTACAAAGAAATGGATTTTCTTATGATACCATTGACAAAGTAATAAAGATGTCGCTTGCAGAAGCAGAAGATATACTGCATGATTTTATAGAAACTATTAATTTATAAAAATTATATAATGATGAATATCCTAAAATATATTCTTAATAATTTAGATGTATCTGTAGCCTTGTTTGATAGCAACGCACAACTGGTTACATTTAATAATAATTTGCTAGATTTATGGCATATTAATCAAGATTTTTTACTTAGTAACCCTAATATAGTAGAGTTTTTTGAAGTTATTAGAGAGAAAGGAGTAATTCCAGAATTTGATAACTTTAGAGAGTTTTGTGAAGAAATAAGCAATACAGCTCGCTCATCTGGAAGCTATATTAAAGTAAAAACCATATTATTACCAAGTGGTAAAAATATTGAGGAGACTATAAACAAAAGTGAAGATGGTTTACTCTTTATCTGGAGAGATATAAGTGATGTATCAGATATTGCAAGGAATCTTAGCACTTATAAAAATCTTTATAACCGCCTTGTGGAAAAGAATCCCAAACCCCTTACTATTATCGGATCTAATGGTTTAATTGAGGGATATAACACAAAATTTCTTGAGAAATTCAACTTAGATAGGGATTCTATAGGTGATCATAATCATGCTAGAGAACTATTAAGTAAGATGGCTATTTTAGAAAATAGAGATCAGGATAGAGCTATTTTATTGGGTAATTTAGTTAGTAGTCGTTCATTTAACTTAAGTATCAAACTTACTGAGGATAGCAATCTGCATATTAATGGCATATATTTACAAAATTCTAGCACTTTTGTACAGTGGGATTTGCAAAATAATGATAGCAAAGTAACAGTGGAAATTAATACAGAAAGTGTGGCGAATTTACATAATTCATTAATATTAGATTTAAATACAGTTATAAGTACCCCTGTTTCCAATATCATAGGATTTGCAGATCTTTTACAAAATGAATATGTAGGTAATTTGAATTTAAGACAAAAAGAATATATGGAAAAAATCTTACAAATGGCAGAGTTCATAAATTTTGAACTAAATAATAAAATTGAGCTAACTGAAATAGAAAATACTAACTCTAGTTTAGATATTGAGGATGTTGATATAAATGTTGTTATAGCCTATACTTTAAATCAATTAAAACCAAGGCTAAAAAAGAAAAATATTGCTATAAAACTGGATATCCCAACTAAATTACACACTATAAAGTCAAATGAAGTGCTATTAAATAAAAGTTTTTGTCTTCTCCTTATGTACATCATAGAACAAAATAATTATAACTCTGAAATTAAAATTTTAGTTGAGCAAATCAATACTAATACCCTTTTTACTATAAAAGATAACGCAAAAGCAACACTACTTAGTCAATCAGATATGATAAAGCGTTATGATCTTAATTTAGCCCTAAAAATATTAAAAAAGTTGAATTTTAATTACGAATATGCCTCAAAAAATCGCTCTGAAAGATTCATCACCATCAAGAATTATTAACAAGCAGTTTGTATCCAGGCTCTTGGGTATAAATTTCTAATGTAACTAGCAGCTCTACTTAGTTTCTCTGCATCAGAATATACAGCAAAGCAAGTTGACCCAGATCCACTCATCCTTGATAAGAGAGGCGAGGTTTGCTCAAGTGAAATTAATAATTCCCCTATATGAGGATTAATACTAATACTAGCAATACTTAGATCATTACTAGTAGTTTTTAAAAAATTTAAAAGACCTGCAGAATCTCTAAGATCTAAAGTACTAATTGTTGGCAACAATGCTTTTTTCTCGCCCTCTATACTATTATTTAATCTATCATAGACCCTAAAAACATCTTTAGTTAATAAAGGCTCTTTAAAATTAACTAGCAAAATATTTAGTTTTGCAAGGCTTACAGGGAAAAAATTATCTCCAATTCCATGAAAAAATAATGACTCCTGTAGTAAACAAATTGCCACGTCAGCTCCAAATTTGCTAGCTATTCTAAGCATATCGGGGGAAGTTAAAGATAGCTCAAAGATATCATTCATAGCAATAATACTAAGAGCAGCATTAGAAGACCCTCCTCCCACACCTCCACCTATAGGTAAATTTTTTGCTATCTCTATCTTTAAACAACTATTTATGCAAAACTTATTTTTAAAATAATTTATTACTTTAAAAATTAAATTATCTGAAGTTTCAGGCAACATATGAGCAAAATCACCTTTGCCAACAATATGATCTACTTCAGCAAAGCTAAAAAATAATTCATCATAAATTTCAGGGAAATATACAAGGCTCTCCAAGTTATGATAACCATCATCCCTAATGGATAAAACATGTAAAAATAAATTAACCTTTGCTCTGGACTTATAAAAAAATACTTTATTAAGCATACCTACCCAGAATTTTTAACTCTCTCTACAAAAGAAATATAGTCACCTTTTTCTTGAACAGCTCCATTTAAATAACTAGGATAATTACCCTCAAGCTTAGCAAGTGTTTCAAGCTTTAAAGATTCTTCTGGATTTATATTAAGAACCCTTTTCCAATTAGCAATAGCATCCTTTTTATAGCCAAGTTGCCATAAAATATCAGCAAAATGACTAACAACAACAGAATCATCAACCAAAGTATTAACTGCTTTTTCAGAATAAGCTAAAGCTTCAGTGTATTTATTTTGTTTAAATAGTCCCCAAGCGTAAGAATCTAACAAATTAGGATTATTAGGATCAATTTTTAAAGCATTTTCAAGCATTTTTATAGATTTTTCGACATTATAATCCCTATTAAGCCAAGAGTATGCTAAATAATTAGTAAGCAAAAGATCGGAAGAATTAATAGAGTTAGCCTCCAATAAATTTAATTCTGCATTTTCCCAATCGCCCATTTTATCATAAGTGATACCCATAAAAAAATGGGAAAGCCATATTCCAAGTTTATAATTATTTTTTATTGAGATATCAAGAGAATCACTATAGCTGCTGATGGCTCTTTTGTGTTTTCCTTCCTTGTGCTGAATGAGACCTGCCTCAAGTAGTAGTTTTGCATTTTCCTTATCTCTGGCGAAACTTATACCTAGAAATTTCAGAGCTTCCTTGGTTTTTCCAAGCTCTCTGTATATATCTACAACATCTTGTGTAACTAATCTAGAATAATAACTATCATAAGGAATAGATTTATACAACTCTATTGCTCTTTTATAATTACCAACATGCTCATAAAATCTACCTAAATCTAGGATTGCCCTATTATTATTAGGATTAAACATCAAAGCAATACTAACTAAAGCACTTTTATCAGAATATAAATAGGTTGTATTTACATCCTCCGACATCATTTCAGATATGGCAATAATCAAATCTGACATGACAGTGGCTATTGTTAATTTTTGCTCTAATTTTAAATACTGCTCTATTTTTTTTGCTCCAAGAAAATTATCACTAAGATAATCATTAAAGTAGTCAGCTGCAGCCTTTTGATCCTGTTTATAAAGTAATTTGGTATAAGAAAGAACAGACTCAACACTTGGATAATAATTATTAAAATCATATAATTGTTCTAAAGAGCTTGAATAATCACCACTTAATTGTGAAAATAAAGCTTTTTCATATAAATAAAATCGCGGATTAATAATTTTAATTTCTTGATTAAGACTCTCAAAAGTCTGTATGTTTCCTTCTTTATAAGCTTTCAAGCCTCGCAAAACATTCAACATCAGATCATTAAGAGAAAGTTTTTCTGAATCTATGGAACTTAGATTTTCTATTGCAGCATCTATTCTGTCATTAGATATTTCTGTAGCAACTAAGACCATACTGGCAAGGGAGTGATTTTGCACTTTAGTAACGACCTTTTGTGCAAGTTGAAAAGATTTTTCTTTATCTAACTGCATTATTGCAAACAGTAAGTATTCTTCCATTATATTTGAATTATAGGGCTCTAAATTATAGGCCTTGGCATATAATTTGTCAGCTGTTTCGTAGTCAAATTCACCATTAGCGATTCTTGCCTGCAAAACATATGATACAGCGTCCCCTGCCGATTTTTCTGCCTTTTCATTGTTATTACTAACATAAAAATAAGCTATCACTAGGGTAACAATTAAAGCAAATAATATATAAATTGAAATACTTACTTTAGTGAAATTTTTTTTCATAACCACAAAAACTACAATTGTATTTATTATTTTAATTGATAGTAATTTAACACATATCTACTATAATCTAATCATAGCATTATAGCATAATAATAATACTTAATCCAAAAAATAATACACAGATGATATCAAGCAAACTTTTATCTCTAATGAGTTTTTATAATGATATAGGTATAAAGTATCTTTTAGAATCTCTACCTAAAGAACTGTATTCTACTCTTCCTAAGAATTTTAATAATCCTGCTATAATTAATAAAGATTTATCACAAATTAATGAATCATCCCTATCTAAAGTAGCTGTTAGTGAAAATATAACAAATAACATACAAAATAAATTATATACTATTGAGAAGCAGCCCATTTATCAAGAGTTATTAAATATTCATAATTTAGATAGCTTAAAGAAGCATCTAATGGAATTTGAGGGTTGCAGTTTAAAGAAAACAGCTATTAATACAGTATTTGGTGTTGGCAGCGATAATGCAAGCGTTATGTTGATAGGGGAGGCACCAGGTGCAGAGGAAGATGAGCTAGGAGAACCATTTGTTGGTAGAAGTGGCAAACTGCTAACTACAGCTCTGCTAAGTATGGGACTTAGTAGAGAAAATAATTTATTTATCACAAACACTGTGTTTTGGCGACCTCCTGGTAATAGAAATCCAACAATTGAAGAAATGCAGCTATGTTATCCATATGTAAAAAGAATGATTGAAATAATAAATCCTAAGCTTCTTATATTAGTTGGTAAAGTTGCTACTACAAATTTAATAGTGGATAATATACCCATAAGTAAAATGAGGGGTAGATGGTATAATATTAATTTTGGTGAAAAATCCATTTTAACAAGAGTAGTTTTCCATCCAGCATATTTGCTTCGTAATCCCATACAGAAAAAATATTTATGGTTTGACTTATTAGAAATTAAAGATAAAATCATAGAATTAATAGAGAGTAGTTAATGTTAAAGAATACAAAACTTATTCTTAGTTTTTTAGCTTTTCAAGTTGTTTTATGTATGAGTTATTATGTCCTAGCTGCCGATCCCAAAATAATGGAAGACACGAAATATTTTTTTCATAGATCTGTCTATTCAGATGCCTATAAAAATTTACCTAAGATATTAAGCAAGTCGGATTTAGAAAAATATCATAGTATTTATCTTGCTCAAAGACAACATGATTATGTTAAAGCAGACGCCATAATAAAAACACTTGGAAACAATCTGTTAGTAAGTTATATGTATTATATGCGTTATGTTGCCAAAAATTATAATCCAACTTATGAAGAGTTAAGTAAATGGTTAAATGAATATTCTGATCATGGTGTGGCCAGCATAGTATATAAGATGGCGCAAGATAAAGCAAAAAAAGCCTCACAAAAATTATCATTAAAAAAACCCAACAGTTTTTATGATCGCTTTGTTCCTTTATATATGAGACATGATACTTTCAAAAATATTGAGCCCTACTTGCCTAATGGTAAAGTTGAAAAAGCAGAGCCTATAGATAATAGTACAACATCAACCATTCGTAGTCATCTAAAAGGAGGTAGAACATTAAATGTAAAAAACATTTTACTATCTTCACAGGTGATAAAAACATTAGATAAAAATACTTACGACTATTACTGTATGTTACTTGGAAAGTCGTATTTTTTAGATGGAGATGATAATCAAGCAATATTTTGGGCACGTAAATCTCTAAAAAGGAATGAGAAATTGTTTGCTGAATCTTTTTCTACAATGGGTTTAGCTTACTATAGAATGAAAGATTATAAAAACAGTGCAGCATCCTTTGCTAACTTAATGAAAACAGATGGTAGCCTACCCACAGATTTGGTGGCCTTGGGAAGTTATTGGTATGCTAGAGTATCACTAAAAAATACAGATATCACCAACTATTATAGAGGATTAGAAATTGCATCTAGGTATATTTATAATTTTTATGGAATAATAGCGTCAGAGGAATTAGGTATAGTACCTAATTATACATGGAATTATCTAAGTTTACCGGCAGAATCAATTGATATTTTGACTAGTAATCGTTATTCTCGCAGGGCTTTAGCCTTACTGCAGTTTGGTCTTCTAGACTGGGCAGAACAGGAGTTAATATTTTTAGCTAATTATGATACAGCTAGTATGAATAAATCGGATGAAATGACAATTTTAAACGCACTTATTTATATGGCACAACAAGTTCCCATGCCTGCTTTGGGATTAAAATTTGCAGGACAACAAGGTATGTATTATGGTTTGTCACATTTATCATATCCCATATTTTTTGTAGAGTTAAAAAATGGATATGAGCTTGATCCGGCACTACTGCTGGCGGTTATGCGTAGAGAATCTGCTTTTTACTCTGGTGCTGTTAGTGGTCCTGGGGCCACTGGATTAATGCAAATTATGCCCTCTACTGCCGCCTACGTTATTAAAAAATATGCTGTTGAAGTTGAACAAAATAATGCGTATTTAACCTCACCTAGCACAAATATTGAAATTGGACAACAGTATGTAAAGCAATTAATAAATGTTACTAATGGTAATTTGATCTATACCTTAGGCAGTTTTAATGCTGGCTCTTATCATGTTGATAAATGGAAAAAAGATTCACACCGTATGGTTAATGATCCATTATTTTTCATTGAAAGCATTCCATTTAGAGAAACTAGAAATTATGTAAAAAGTGTAACCACTGATTACTGGATTTATCAATTTAAACTTGGCTTAGAAAATCATGCACTATACTCCTTAGTGCAAGGGGGACAACCAATATATTACAACGTCGATCAAGAAACAATTAATACATTGAAAAATTTCTCATACAAAAATTTTTAATGTAATCTTATAATCACTAATTTCATTGTTATTTATTTATTTTTTGCTATATTCATATTAAGAATGTATATTTTCGCCATACGTAATTAGTAGGCACTTTATAGATTTATTTATATTTAATTTTTAGAGGATAAACTCATGCCCCAAACAACAAAAATGAAGCCTTGGATGTTATTGCTAGCTCCAGTTATTATAATACTTATTAGTTTTATTTTATATATTTTATTTTACAATAAAACAGTAGATTACTCCGATATAGCACAATCACTTATTGAAGATGCTAATTCTAGGCTGGGTAATAAATTTAACACCTATGGCGCTCAGCCAATTGTTACAGATTTTACTGATAAGGATGAGTTTGTCCATGTTTATGTAACCCCTTCTTCAGGTATTGAACTATGGATTAAATTAACTAAAAAAGGAGAATTTGTTGCTGCCTTCTCATCAGTGCTAGCTAGAATTAGTACTAATAAAATGGAAGAGACACTATATAATATGAATTTGGTAACAGCTATTGCCGATAATTCTTTATCTTTTGAAGATTCTAATGGCATTCTAATAGATCTTGACATCTATAAAGTTTTTTTTAATCCTAGGTATAAAAAATCTATAGTTGTTAATGAAAAAAATCACTTACTATATTCTGAGGATGGGTATATACAATTACAAAGTCAATAAAAACTATCAAAGTACTGGTAAGGCGATTTATCAAATTTTAAGTTTTAGAGGTGATCCATTTTGGTATCACCTCTTTTTCATTATCATATTATTTTAACTTGCTAATTTAGCTTGAGCTATTTTGCTTCCCTTTTTAGAGAGTTGCAAAAGATAGTAGTTGTTCCGCCATCCATTAATTGATCTAAATATCTAATTTTTCCTTGTTATAATCTTAACAAGTTTTTTTCCTATTTACTGTCGGATCAATATGGTTTTAATTTTAATATTTTAGATTTTTTGTCAGTTAATTCATACTTATTATTCTTAACTGCAAGTTGCATTTATTCTACAGATGCTTTGTTGTTAATAAGCTTTTTACCTCAGCAATAACTCTTAATATGCCAACTTTACTTGACATCCTCTATATACATCCTTTCTTCCTCTGGCTTCCCAATCTACTTTGGCTTTATTAAGCTTGCCTTTGCTGAAATATAATAGCTAAAAGTAAAAAATTACATCCCTTAATTGTAGCGGAACAATTATAATAGGAATGGAGTTTAAACTTAATATATTCCACTTTCTAAGTATTCCTTCAATAAGCTCTTAAAGCCTTATTTATTAGGAACTATAGTACGTTTTATACAACAAATAAATATTCAATGTTTGTACATTTAATTTTTTACGAGAAAACAGACACTTTGCTTGAAAATGCTTATTTAACTGTGTTTTATGTAAAAGTTAAGTTTGAACCATATATAATGGGAATGCATATTCTATTTTCGGAGTTTTTTTGAAGTTGTTTTTGTATTGTAGTTGCATTTTCTCACCATATCTTTCCTCTGCCTAAAAAGCCTTTTTGTTTATGTTTAAGTAAAATTTAATCCCATTTAATATATCTTTTAATTTCAAACAACCTCACAATAAAATCTCCTCTATTTCTATATATTTTGCACCCTGCCATGTATCCTATTATTTCTTCCTTATTTAATGTCTGTAAATCAGCAAACTATCATAAAAACATTACCTACTAACTAGGAATCTGGTAATCAATAAAATTATCAATCAAGTATAACTAATTTTTTTATTCACTAGATCAACTATATCTTTACTAACTAATAATATTCATCCATGCCATTCTCCTCCGAACAGTCACCACTTGCTTCTCTCTATCTAACTGCCCCTTTGAAGCTTGTTTCCCGTGAAACATTTTTTCCCACTACACTAAGAGTTATGAAAAAAATCATAACCACTCACACATATCTACTATTAACTATCTCTTTCTCTCTTGATTCCTCTCTGAAACTCTTATTTTCTTATGTTTTGCCTGTGTTATAAAAAGTGCAATTTTTTAACGGCGAAAATTAATCCCTAATTTGTTACTACTACAAGGAGATTTTATATGCTTCTATTTTTTAGAATTTTACATATTTTTTTATAGAAATAAATAGACACCTAGCTAACAAATGCCTAAATATTACACCAGTTTTACAAAAAATACATATTAAATGGGAATAATTATAATTTTTAGATGTTTGCCTACTTTCTTAAGCATGGTTTCCAATACTAACTTAGTGATTATTCTCATCATATTTTATCTTATTCGTTCTTATTTTTTATATAATTTTTTTATGTTACTAGCTTTAGTATTTGTTATTAGTGCAGATGTTTTTTTATAAATAATCAACAATAACAAATTAATTATAATGTTATAAAAGGAAAGAGGTAGTCCTAATATTTTAAAATCTATAGCTGAGCATGAGATATTTGAATTATCAAAATCTATCGGACAAGAAGAAGTTACAATATTATACTGTAAAAGCATCTGATAAGAAGCAACTCCAATATTAGCAAGCATAATTAAAGGAATTAATACTTTTAAATATCTTATAAGAATACTATTTAACAATAAAGAAACCCATAACATCCTTTGTATGATGCATAAACTACAAACAAGTACTCCAAAAAACAACTCCAAGGAAAAAGATCCCAACAATATACAACAAGCTGTTATTTGTAAAAGCAAAATCACATTAAATTTATTAATTAACATCTTTATTTCCAAAAAATTTAGCAAGCACCCTAATAAAAATAGTTGCCAAAAGCACAAAAATTATCCCTAAAATAGTATAAAATAATACTATAATATTCTGAAATCCTATTTTAGAATTTTCTATGACCCCTACTCTTACTAAAAGTTGTACGAAAGAAGGACTAAGCAATATAAATAAAAATAATACTGCTATCCCAATAATAAAAACTATTATAAAATCTAATTTTTTCATGCTTTAATTTATAAATCCCTTTGATTCAAGTATCTTATAGGCCACAATCAGAATAATTAATATTAGTGATCCCATAACAACTATCAATCTAAAATTACGTAGCAATATCTCTTTACCTCTTTTATGATAAAAATGTATTAAGGTGGCTAAAATAAAAAATCTTAATCCTCTTGAGAGAAATGAAAAGAATATAAACAGTAGTAAATCAGTTTTAAAAAAACCGCTAGTGATTGTAGCTATTTTATATGGTATAGGAGTAAATCCAGCTATAAAAATAGCTAGTCCTGCATGTTCATCATAAAATCTTTGAAAATCGAAAAAATAACCGGCATACTTACTGCTATTTATAATATATTCAGCAAAAAAATCATCAAAGAAATAGTAGCCTATAAAATACCCAAATATTCCTCCTAAAACAGAGCAAACTGTTGTTACTGCTGCATAAAAAAAAGCTCTTTTGGGTATTAAAAAAGCCATTATTATAAGTAATACATCTGGAGGTACAACAAAAAATGAACTTTCTGTAAAAGCAACTAAAATCAAAATAATCAATGCGTATGGCGAACTAGCATAACTAGTAAGCTTATCTATAAGTTGATTTTTTATATACAAAAGTCTATTAAACACAATATTTCTCAATCAAAACAGTAAACCACAAATATCAACTACCTTTTTAATAAACAAATAACTCCTGGTAACTGCTTACCTTCCATCCACTCTAAAAATGCTCCCCCCGCTGTTGATACATAAGTAAAGCTATCATAAACCCCCGCAGAATGAAGAGCAGAAACGGTATCTCCTCCACCTGCAATTGAAACTAAAGAGCCTCCTACAGTAAGTGCCGCAACCTCCTTAGCAACAGAGTTAGTTGATGTATTAAATGGAGATATTTCAAACGCTCCAAGAGGTCCATTCCATATTAAAGTTTTAGATAGTTTTATAACTTCTATGAAATTTTTGGTTGATTTAGGACCAGCATCCATTATTTTGTAACCTTCCTGTAATGAGTTATTTTCACCAATAATAGTTTCCACACCTTCTTTTAATTCTTTAGCAGAACAAAAATCTGCAGGCAAAACAAGTTGGCAATGATTATGTTTAGCATCATTGATTATTTTCATACAAGAATCAGCCATATCTTTTTCACATAATGAATCACCTACATCCACTCCTAAGGAATAAAGAAATGTGTTGGCCATACCTCCACCAATAATAATATAATTCACTTTTTTAACTAAATTAAAAAATACATCCAACTTGGTAGAAACTTTTGCTCCTCCAATAATTGCTGTGACCGGCTTACTAGGATTACCTAAAGCTTTTTCTAACGCTTCAAGTTCACCCTGCATTAATCTACCAGCAGCGTAAGGAAGTAGATGAGCTAACCCTTCCGTAGAACTATGGGCTCTATGAGCAGCAGAAAATGCATCAGAAACATACAACTCCCCTAAAGCTGCTAATTTTTTGGTGAACTCTTTATCATTTTTTGATTCCTCTTTGTGAAACCTAACATTTTCAAGCATCAAAATATCACCAGGTTGCAAAGCAGAAACTGCATTAAGCGCAACCTCACCAATGCAATCTTCAGCAAACAAAACTTTTTTCTCTAAAACTTTAGATAAAGCCTCAGCCACTGGTCTTAAAGAAAACTCTTCTTCAAACCCTTCTCCTTTTGGTCTACCAAGATGAGAAATAACTATAACCTTAGCTCCTTTTTCTGATAATTCCTTAATAGTTGGCGCAGATCGTACTATTCTTTCCATATCTGAAATTTTAGAGTTTTTTATTGGGACATTTAAATCAACCCTAATTAAAACTCTTTTATTATCAACAACCACGTCATCAAGACTAACAAATTTAATACTCATAAATCTCTCCACTTAGAAATTATAGCAATTCAAAACACTAAATTATAATCTTTTCTCTTCCCCCATTCAACAAATAAGATTACTTAAGATCACTCCATAACTTTAATAGCATAAGGAAACACAACATTTACAAAGGCACCATACTTAGGAGAATACTTTTCTACATACCCTCTAATTCTAATTTTTTTACCTTCTAAATCTTTAAAATTAAAGCTTGTGGGAAAATTACTTACTTTATCTTTGTCTATCCTAATTGATGAGCCTTGCGACTTTTGATCACTTAGTTCCAACCATATTGAATGCTTGCTACTGCGTGTATTTACAACTACTGCATCAATAATCTTATAATATCCAACATGTTTCTCCATTTCCTGAGCAGCAATAAGTACACTATCCTCACTCCAAATAGATTTTTTATTTGCTATTGCCTGATCTTCTAAAATTATTAAATTATCTACTTTTGGTAGTTGCATTTTCCCAACTAGATAAACATACGATAATCCAAGTTCAACCAATACAGCATTGACCCAAGTACTATTATCATGGATATAAACATCGGCTAAAATTCTATCATACTTATCATATTTTGTTTTTTTATTATATATGATGTTAACAGTATGTCCTTGCAGTAGTTTTTCTAAAATATCTTTTGCATCTTTTGCATATTTTTCTTCTGGCTCAGAAAACAACTCAGGAGCTTGTATTCCAGCTAATCTAACTTTTTTTTCTTGCTTTTTACTATCCTTAATAACAATTGTATCTCCATCTATTACTGTAATTACCTCTAAATTTTTTTCCTCAATTAGATCTTCTGCTGCCAAAGCATAAGAACCAAAGCACAGGAAAATAATTGATAATGGTAGCTTTAGGAAACCTCTACAGCAAAATTGTAAAGATGCCAAAAAAGAAAAACAACCAACCACTCTGCAGCTCCTATTCGCTTTCTTTATCAGCTATCCTATTAAAGGATTTTGTAGCTTGGATTTTTGCAATCATGTCCTCTAAATATGCGGTACTAGTATCCTTTTCTTCAGTTTTACTAGAAACAGAAGACTTCATTAAAGAAAGCAAGTTGTTAGCGCCTGACATAATTTCATACTCCAATTAAAATTTCTATCCTTAAAAGAATATTAACTATAATTTAGTTAATAAAAAGTTTACAGCAGAAAACTAAACATAATATAATTTACAATAGAGTTCTGTTTTGCCGCCCTGTAAGCTTTTTTGATGATATTCAACAAACATGTTATCCTTTATCTTCAAATGACTAACACTAGCTGATTTATTTTGATTAACTAATATTGTGCGAATAATTTCTTTGATCTCTTCCTTAGGAAATAAGTGAACAATATTTAAACAAGGTATAGTGCTCTTACGATTTGGCGTACCATCTAATATATTAATCACAGAAATATACTTTTTGGATAAATAAAAAGTTATGGAAGAAGCAAACTGCTGATAGTCAATTTTACCAACTAAAACACCCTCCTGATTTTGCCAAATTATTTCTTTTTTATATACTATCAAAGCTCCCTTATCTAACATAATTTTAATATCAGCTACATTAAAAGCTCTCTCCTTGTTAATAAGATATTTATAAACCAACAAGGCTGATATTATTAGAACGAAAAAAGTTGCTAACATATATATCAAAGGCTTCTTCATAATTTCCAGGTTAATTAAAATTGCACTAAAAAATTTTCTTGCTATAATGATAACAATATAGCTTCAGATTGTACAATGATTTATATAAGTTATATTCAACGAAAATTGCATCATGGAAATTAACTTTAGACTAATATTATCTCTTTTAGGATACCTCATAACAGCAATAGGCTTGCTGATGTTGGCTCCTGCTTTGTTAGATCTATATATGGGCGATAAAGGAACAGGATCATTTTTTATTTTTTCCTTAATAATATCCTTCATAGGGATGTTACTTGCATTTGCAAATAAAAAAGAACAAACTAAAACCCTAAGCACCAAAGATGGTTTGATATTAACTTTGCTATCATGGATTGTAATAGTTGGATTTGCTGCTCTCCCACTTAAATTTAGCTATCTCCAATTAAGTTACACTGATGCATATTTTGAAATAATGTCAGGGATAACAACAACCGGAGCAACGATCGTTGTTGATTTAAATGATTTATCCTATGGTTTTCATTTATGGCGAGGCTTAATTCAATGGGTAGGAGGTATAGGTATAATTGTTACGGCAGTAATTTTGATTCCATCACTGCAAGGTGGAGGAATGCAGTTATTTAAAGTAGAGGCATTTGAAACTTTTGATAATGCCATTGATAAAGCAAAAAAGATTGCTCTTGGTATGATTATAATTTACGCCACTATAACAATTGTCATTCTATTTGCACTATTATTCATAGGTGAATTGAGTTTGTTTGATTCTTTAATTCATTCACTAACCTCTGTATCAACAGCAGGATTTTCAAACAAAAATGCATCAATTGCCCATTTTAATAGTCCTGTAGTAGAGGTAATATTGATGTTTGGCATGCTTAGTGGTGCTTTACCATATGTATTACTATATAATTTGTTTTTTTTAAGAAAAATAAATATATTTAAAGATGAACAAGTTATAGGGTTGTTTAAGTTAGTTATTTTTTTCATAGTAATTATGACTTTGTGGTTAAGTTGGGATAATGGCTTAAATATATTTTACGCTCTTAGATACTCATCATTTTCAGTAATTTCATTAATTACAGGAACAGGCTATGTTTCTTACGATTACAGCACATTTGGTGTATTTCCCACTATGTTATTATTCACTGCTATGTTTATAGGTGGATGCGCTGGATCAACAGCGTGCGGAATAAAAGTTTATAGATTTCAAATTGCTTATGTAGTATCTAAAACCTATCTAAGCACACTTTTTTTAAAGAAACATGTTGCTGTATCATATTATAATGGGAAATTTATAAATAATGATGCTTCTACAGCTGTATTTGTATATTTTTTCCTTTTTCTTATAATATTAGCGATTGCATCAGTATTGCTATCTTCACTTGAGTTGGATTTTATGACTGCTTTTTCTGCTGTTGTTACCTGTTTAACAAATGTGGGTCCTGGTATTGGTGATATAGTAGGTCCTGTTGGAAATTTTTCTACCATTCCAGATACAGGTAAATGGATACTTTCTATAGTAATGCTATTAGGTAGATTGGAAATTTTTGGTGTTATTATAATATTAAGTAAGAAATTTTGGATATCCTAACTATTTTGAGGTGGAATGAGTAAAGTGAAAAACCCTATCAGGGAACACATACTGCCAAGCTTTATGTACTGCCATAGCGCTCTCTGCAAAACCTACTGAGATTAACTTTAACTTATGCTCATACTGTGCAACATCACCAGTTGCAAATATGCCTTTTATTAATGTTTCATATGATGGTAAATTAACCTCTATGGATGAATGTAATTTATTAATTTTAAATCCCCAATTTTCTAGATCACCCAAACTGCGTGACAGTCCGAATAAAGCTAAAAGAGAATCAGCCTGTAATTCTTTAATATTGCCGTCCAGATCTTTTAAAACAACTTGATTTATTTGACAATCACTACCCTGTAAATCTTCAAGCATGTAAGGAATTAAAATATCTATTTTGCCTGTCTTAGCAAGCTCATGCATCTGCATTACTGAAGATTGTGCGGCTCTAAAATTACTTCTTCTATGGATAACATATATTTTTGCTGCCACATCAGCCAAATTAATAGCCCAATCAACAGCTGAATCGCCCCCACCTGCTATAACAACTGTTTTCCCCTCGAATTCTTCTGGATTTTTAACAAAATAATGAACAGATTTTCCCTCAAAATTTTCTATTCCATTAATTGGAGGACGGTTGGGACCAAATGCTCCTGCTCCTGCACAGATTATTATTGCTTTGCAATAAATACTATCTCCCTTTGACGTTTTAACACAAAACAAATCTGTCTCTGATTTTTTAAGTTCTAAATCTGTAACCTGAGTATCCATTAAAAACTGACCACTCCCATCTTTAGCAAATGCATTTGCTTGCTCAAGTAATTTATCAATTAAATCTTTAGCTAAAATCTTAGGGTATGCTGGAATATCATAGATATACTTATAAGGATAAAGTGCAACCAACTGCCCCCCTATATCACTTAAAGCATCCACTATCAAAGTTTTCATACCTAAAAATCCTGCCTGATAAGCACTAAATATGCCAACTGGTCCTGCTCCCACTATCAACAGATCTGTATTATATGTTTTCATACTATTCTCTAAATTATTTTTTCTACATCTATAATATAATGTATGCTAGAATCATTTCAATTATACTATCAAAAATTATATTGTAACAATTTAATTAATCTAAATGATACTTTCATACAAAATAACCTCCCTTGAAGATACAAATAAACTGGCCATCTTTTTATCTAAACATATGAAAAAAAATGCAATAATACTCTTAAATGGAGATATTGGTGTCGGCAAAACTACTTTCGCAAAATTCTTTATCAATGCCCTTTCTAGTAGTACAATACACAACGTTACTAGTCCTACTTTTCCTATAGTTCAATCTTATATGATTGATAGTGGTATTGTTTACCATTTAGATTTATACCGCATAGAAAACGAAAAAGAGCTTTTTTCTTTAGATTTAACAGAAATATTCAACCATTTATGTCTAATAGAATGGGCAGAAAAATTAGCAGATTTATTGCCAAAAGATTATATAAAAATTAGTATCATTGCAGATGGGGAATTAAGAACTTTTACACTAGAGTTCTCTGAAAAATATCGTGAAACTTACGAAAAAATTAAAGCTAACTATAATGATTTATAACATAAACTTTTCCCAATCCTATTTAGATCTTATAGTAAACAAGTTATTATTTGATAATAACTCCAGCATAGAGAATTTAGCTAACTATATAATCTTAGTGCCTAATAAGCGGATAGTTAAAAATCTACATGTATCATTTTTAAGGAATTCCGCAGGAAAAAATTTGATTTTACCAAGAATTCTATCCCTGCTAGACTTGGATAATATAATAACGCAAGATCATAATTTTTTACTTAATCTTACCCACCCTGAGTATGGAAATATTTTTAAACCTACTATATCAATCACTAAAAGAGCATTTCTCTTGGCAAAGCTGATCAATAATATGGATAGCAGTATGACGTTTGCACAAAGCTTACCCATGGCTAGATCCTTAGGGGAACTTATAGATAAGTCTTACGTTGATGATGTTGATTTATCAAATATTGTTGACTTAGTTGAGGGAGATTTAGCAATTCATTGGCAAGAAACGCTAAAATTTCTTAATATTGCACAAAATTATTGGCCAAAGATCTTACTGGAAGAAAATCTTGTTGATATTGTATATAGACAGCAATTAGTTTATAAGATCCAAAGGGAGGTATGGCAAAAATATGGATCAAGATACAATATAATTGCATTAAATGTACAGTCATATAATAAGGCAATATTAGACCTATTAGCTGTAGTGGCAACTATGGAAAATAGTGATATATATTTTTATGGGTTAGACTTAGCAATGCAAGAAAATGATTGGCAAAACTTATCCTATACACATCCTCAGAAACTGTTAGCTGATACATTGAAAAGTTTACAAATCAGTAGAAAAGATGTTACAGAGCTATCAATAGCCAAAAGCGAAGAAGAAATCATTCACCGCTTATTTGATAAGCAGATCAATCAAAGATTAAATAAAAAAAATGTAGAACAGTTTGCTAATAAATTAAGTATTATTTCTGCAAAAAATGAGGAAGAGGAAGCCAGAACAATCGCTCTTATTTTCCGTGAAACTCTTGAGGTAGAAGGGAAAACTGCTGCTTTGGTCTGTAGTAATAAAAACTTAATTGTCCGCGTAATTTCTGAATTAAAAAAATGGGATGTTGAAATTAATGACTACCTTGGCGATTCTCTTTATGAAAGTCTAAATGCCAGGATGTTTCTATTAATAGGAAGCTTATTTAATGATGGCTTTGAGCCTAACTTATTACTTTCATTACTAAATCATCCATTTTGTCATTTTGCCATGAAGCGTAGCAAAGTTTTACGTAATAAAAATAGTCTTAATTTATATTTATTCCGCCATCTTCATAGCAATTATGATATTGCTGATTATAAAAAAAATCTGCGCAATATTGAGTTATTAAATCCAACTATCAAGGAAGAAATGTTTGATTTTTTAACTCATATTGATACTTATACTGCTAAATTTAAAAAATTTTTAAAAAAACCTACACAAAAATTCAATTTTCAGGAATTACTAATCGAACATATTAGTATGGCAGAGCTGTTATGTAAAGAGATCAATGCCGATGCTAATATCCTCTACAGTGAACAAGAAGGTAAAGAGATGTCTATATTATTAGCAAATCTTTTAAATGATTGTAAATGCATTGATCATATCACTCCTGCTGAATACCTAGATATTTTACGTCAGCTTTTCATGGATGTTAGCATTAGAAAAATATATGATAAACATCCAAGACTGTACATATATGGAGATGTTCAAAGCAATCTCATTCATCACGATTTAATGATTTTATCTGCTTTAAACGAAGGAAGTGCACCATATTTAGTAAAACCAAACCCTTGGATGAATAATTATATGATGATGAAATTAGGTTTTACTCCTTCTGAAAGTCATATTGGTATAAAAACCAATATATTTGCTCAGATTTTAGGAGCAAAAGAAGTAGTATTAAGTCGTAGTGAAAAGAAACAAGGTAAATTAACTAATCCATCTCGTTGGTTGTTAAAGCTACAAACTTTTCTTGATTATTATATTACAGCGGATATTTTTAAAAATCCTAAAAATCATCTTTATAGCCTTCAACAACATATGGATATACCAAATATTTTTAGTCCACTTAAAATCAACACTTTATCATTCAACCCTCCACTATCTGCTAGGCCAGTGAAAATTTCTGCTACTTCTTATGAGAGTTTATTAAAAAATCCTTATTTATATTTTGTGGAAAGAATTTTAAAATTACGTCCCCTTAACATTATAACAGCTACTCCTAACAAAAAAGATTATGGCAATGCTGTACATAAAACTTTAGAAATTTTCTTTTCTGATATTAATAATATTAAAAAATTAACTTTATTTGAACAAAAGCTCAAAATAAAAGGTATTGCTGAGGAAGTTTTTAAAATTTTTCTCACCTCTGCAACCTTTAAAATGTTTAAAATGCCAATTATTATAAATGGTCTTTTAAAATTGCTTAACGCTCAACAAGATAAACTAAGATCACTTAAAAATTCTCACATAGAAGTATTGGGAAGTATGAATCTTAAAGTTGGTGAAACTACTATAATATTAAGCGCTAAATGTGACCGCATTGATATTTTAGAAAATAATGAGATAAATATTTTTGATTATAAAACTTCAAGTAATCCTAAAATAGAGAAATATTGGCAACAATTGTTAATTTTAAGTTTAATCTATTATAAAGGTGGATTTGCAAATAGCATACCTCTTCAACCAATTAAACTAATAGATAGCAAATATATTTTTATTCCTAATAAAGCTTTTGAAGATATTACTTATAAAGATAATGGAATAGAAAATATTGTAGATTACTTGGAAACATTTGAAAAAATAATATTAACTGAACTAAGCAAATATTATATTGATAGTATGGAGTATGTATTTAATGAAGAAGATAGTAAAATTTCTGAAGAATTAAAACATTTTAGCAGATTGGATGAATGGAGTAATGTACGAACAAGCGATGAATAAATCAATTGATCCAACAAATAAACAAAGACAAGCTTCCTCTACGAAGCATTCTGTGTGGGTTAATGCTTCTGCTGGAACTGGTAAAACCAAAATATTGGTTGATCGGCTATTACGGCTGCTATTGGAAGGTATTGATATTGATAAAATTCTGTGTATTACATACTCAAAAATGGCGGCACAGGAGATGATTCATAGGCTTATGCGCATTTTAGCACAATGGAGCATAATGGATGAACATCAATTAAAAAAAGAACTGTATATGCTACAAGATAATTATCCAACTATGGACGAGTTAACAAAAGCAAAAACATTGTTTACAGAGATAATTGATCATCCAAATGAATTAAAAATTCAAACCATTCATTCTTTCTGTCAAAATATTTTGACGCAATTTCCGCTAGAAGCTTCTATTCCAACTAATTTTAAAGTTATCGAAGATAACTATGCGCAGGAGCTTAAAAATCAATCCATCGAGAAAGTAATAGCTGAAAAACTATACTTAGACGATTTGGAAATTAATAACTCATTATCTTGCCTTAGGGAGCATATGTCTCAGAGTGCTTTTGAAGATAATATCAGGAATATTCTTAATTTTTCAGAAAAAATACAACTTATCCATATGCGTTATAATATTGAATTTTCCTTAGATCTGTATAAAAATGAACTATATAAATACCTAGGAGCAGACATAAAAGTAAAGATTGAAGATCTATTGAGGATTTTTTTAGATAATTTACCAAGAGAGCTCTTTAGTAAGCTAATTACCTTATTTGAAAATCTTGAACTGTCTGCAAAAAAACTTGATTTAGATGCAATCAGGAATTTCATTAATTTCTCAAGAGAAGAACAAGCCAAAAACATGGGAGTATGGCAGCAGATTTTTTTAACTAAAACTTTCACTCCTAGAAAAGATATGTTAAATCTTGAACTAAAAAATAAACTAGCGACTAATCTAGAATTTGTGGAAAATTTAATCAACAAAGAAACACAACGATTGGAAGTATATATTGAAAATCATAAATCCCAGATCAGCGCAGAGGTTAATTATGCTTTTATGCTTTTGGTGCTAGATATTCATAATTATTATCAGAAACTTAAAATACAAAGCAATTTTTTAGATTTTAATGATCTTATTATGAAAACTTATCAACTACTTAGCAATCAGGAGATAAAAAGTTGGATAATGTATAAGATAGATAAAACTATAGATCACATCCTTGTAGATGAAGCCCAAGATACTAATCCCATGCAGTGGGAGATTATCAAAACATTTGCCGAGGAGTTTTTTAGTGGTAAGTCTGCTAAAGATAATAATAGAACACTATTTGTAGTTGGTGATATTAAGCAATCAATATATTCTTTTCAAGGTGCTGATCCTAGGTATTTCAGTGAAATCAAGAAATTCATAAAAAATAAAATCCAACAAGCAGAAAGAAGTTTTCTTGAAGTTTTTATGGATACCTCTTTTCGTTCTGCTCCTGGCGTTATAGATTTTGTCAATCATGTTAGCTGTAATCTTTTTAATACTAATTCTCACCTTTACATTAATGAGGAACTACATCACCAAGTGTTCCACCACAATAAGCCTTATGAAGTAGAAGTATGGCCAATAATTTCAGTTGATAAAAATAAAAAGTCTTCCAATCAACAAACTAAAGATTTGAATAAAAATCTGGCACTAGCTATTGTAAAAAAAATATCTGCTCTCCATGAAAATCAAGGAGTAGCCTATGGTGATATTTTAATCCTTTATCGTAATCGTAAAAATAATCTAACCCTTGAGTATTTAGTTAAATTTCTTAAAGATAAAAATATTCCTGTTCTTGGGATAGACAAGATAGACCTTAATAAAAATATGGCGATTAAAGATCTGATTGCACTGGCTAAATTTCTTGATCAACCTTATGATAACTTTTCGTTGGCTTGTGTTTTAAAAAGTCCGATATTTAATTTAACTGATGCTGACTTATTTAATATAACTCATAACTATGAAAATAAAAATCTGTTAACCAATTTAGCAAAATATAAGCCCCCAGTATATGAATGCCTTACAAGTTGGCTAAGTATGGTTGATTATAAGGGAGTTTTTGATTTGTTTTTCCATATAATTTATACAGAAAAAAACATATCAAACTTCATTCAAAGAATGGGGATAGAGGTTATTGATCCTATATCTGAGCTTATTAATTTGATTTTCGATTTTAAAATTAGATATCATGATAATCTTCGTTCATTTCTTCATTTTATGGAAAATTATGATAAGGAAATATCCAGAGATCCTGCAAATAATAAAGATTATATAACTTTAATGAGTATACACAGCGCCAAGGGATTACAATCCAAAGCTGTATTTCTAATCAATGATATAGATAAAAGAGATGTTAATGAAAAAATTTTATTTAATAATAACTTAAATAAGCCTTTATTGTTAGTTATACCTAAGGTGTCGATTAAAACCCAAGCAATAATTGAGCTAGAGGATGCATATAAAAATATTACGGAAGAGGAGTATAAGCGCCTTTTGTACGTTGCCATAACAAGGGCAGAAGAGTATTTATATATATGTTCTATTGCTAAATCTAATAATGAAGACAAGCAAAATATTGCAAGTACATGGTGGGATAGCATTACTAAGAATATAGGAGTTATCTTAAAACAAGAAGCAGATGATTTTTTTGATGATACTCTTGGTTTTAGTTCCAATAAGGTATTTAGGGTGAAAAATATTCATACAGAAAAAACACCTATTGCGAATCCTTCTGCAGTATTACTTCCTAAATGGTTAAAAGAAAAAGCAAAAATAGAGCTTTCTCCTACAAATCCAATTACACCAAGTAAGCTTGATTTTGAAGATAAATATTCATCCTCTCCTCTGGAAAAACTAGAACCACAAAATACTGTATCTTTAGATAAGGGAATTTTATTTCATAGAATATTAGAACAAGCAAACTATCTTGATAATAAAGATTTAGAAATTTTTATGCATAAACTACTATCACATCATAATAATTTATCAGAAAAAAACAAACTAGATATAATAAAAAGTGTCAGGAATATAATAGGCAACCCTAATTTTGCTTTTTTATTTCAAGGGGTTTCAATGAATGAGGTGTCAATTAGTGGTCATATTATTGAAAATGGCAATGTAGAGCTTGTGTCAGCTAGAGTTGATAAAATAATCAAAACAGAAACACAGGTATTTATAATTGAGTATAAATTCTCAAAGAAAAAAGATAAGATACCAGCAAATTATATAAAACAAATGCAGATATATAAATTATTATTGCAATCAATCTACCCTAAGCATGAGATAGCGAGCTATCTCATTTTTTCAGATAGCGGAGATATTATAAAAATCTAAAATCATTTACAAAAAATATAAGATACAATATAATTTACTTGTATATATATAGCTATAGGAATAAAAATGACGTTGGAAATTAAAGATTCTTCTTTTGAAGAAAGTGTTATCAAAGTATCTGCAAGCAAACCAGTCCTAGTGGATTTCTGGGCACCTTGGTGTGGTCCTTGTCTTTTAGTTGCACCAATTTTAGACAAAATATCCACCGAGTTAGGTGAAAAAGTTCTAATTGCAAAAATAAATGTTGATGATAATCAAATAATTGCTGGAAAATTTGGCATAACTTCAATTCCCACAATGATCATATTTAAAAATGGTGAAATGGTTGCTAGAGAAGTTGGTGTTAAATCTAAAGAACACCTGGTAAACTTAATTGAAAAATTCATATAAAAATATAAATTTATTAGGAATACACGGGAAATATAAATTATTTCTTTTATAATCTTTGTCTTTTAAAGAAATTATGGGGTGATCTATATTTTTTAGATCATTCTTCTATTTTTATCAGTTTGGCGATATTTAGCTTTTACTTAGAGCTTTCCCTTTAAAATTTTAACCCACTTCAGTGCAAAAATGTTTTATTGTAACAATTTCAATTGTTTTCTTATTAATAATAACCTTAACCATAATTATTTATATCAGCCCTTTAGCTTATTTTCTCCTAGTATATTCCCCAAAAGATATAAAGATCCACAAATAATTATAAGTTTTTTACCTCCCCTTGAGCTGACCACCTTAATGCCTTCGCCTATATTCCCATAATCTATAGTACTTAAATTAAATTTTGCAGCGTTAAAAGCTATCTCTTCTTTTGAATAACATACATGATCATCTATCAACAATGGCTGAATATAAGTATTATATTCAGCTAAAAAAGCAAGATTATTAAAAAATCCATGAATATCTTTTTTTTGTAACATACCCATAAAAATATATACAGATATCTTACTATCTTTTTCAATATAAGAGCGTATAAAATTAGCAAGCACTCTAGCTCCAGAAGTGTTATGGGCTCCATCTAAAAAACAATCTGTCCCATAATCAAAACTAACACCATATAAGGCATCTATTTTTTGTAAGCGTCCATCCCATCTGGTAGTTAAAAGAGATTCTATAATACTATTGATATCTATCTTAACTCCAATATTTAAAGCAGATACAAGCGCTAATGCTGCGTTATTAATTTGATGCTTACCAAGTAATCCCAAATTATCTAACTTAATTGTATGCTCTTTATAGCTAAAAACAGAACCCTCTATTAAATAATCTCTACCACCCATCAGTAACTGAGAGCCCATTTTTTTAGCTTGTCTTAAGAGTACTTTCTGCACCGCTCTATCTTGATAATCACTAACAACTAAGCTGCACTTTTTTATAATGCCTGCTTTTTCATAAGCTATCTTATCTAATGTATTTCCTAAAAAATTTTGATGATCATAATCAATCATAGTGATAATATTTAAAATAGCTTCCTTAATGATATTTGTAGCGTCAAGCCTGCCACCAAGTCCGGTTTCTAATATGCAAAAATCAGCAGGATTTTCATAAAATGCTATAAACCCTATTATCACAGTAAGCTCAAAAATACTTAAATTTTCATAACCTTCTATCTTCTCAAGATCTTTTTTTATCTTATTAATGTATTCATCTGATATCAATTCACCTTTTAATCTAAACCTCTCCCTATACTCCACTAAATGTGGTGAAATAAAAACATTAGTACTGTATGATGAGCCCTCGAGAATATTTCTCAGGAAAGCAATACTAGATCCCTTACCATTAGTCCCTGCAACATGAATTATATTGGGAATTTTATTCTGAATGTTATCACACTTTTCTAAAAAAGACCTTATCCTAGATAAAGAAAGATCTATATATCTTAAATGATCCAAAATAATATACCAACGTAGTTAATTAATTTTGGTATTAGTTAATATATCTATAATATTTGCTAAAGTTGATCTTAAATCATTCCTATGTACTACAATATCAACCATACCGTGCTCTAATAAATATTCAGCTGTCTGAAAACCCTCTGGTAATTTTTTTCTAATAGTCTGCTCAATAACCCTAGCCCCCGCAAAACCTATGGTAGCTCCCTTCTCAGCAATATGAATATCTCCAAGCATAGCAAAAGAAGCGGTTACTCCTCCTGTAGTGGGATTGGATAATATAACAATATAAGGAAGCTTTGCATCTTTTAGCATTTCAATAGCAACAATAGTCTTGGGCATTTGCATAAGAGAAAACATACCCTCTTGCATCCTTGCACCACCTGAGGCTGCCACAATAATAAAAGGGCATTTCTTTTGTATTGCAAAACTAGCAGCACTAACAAATCCCTCACCCACAGCAGTCCCCATAGACCCACCAATAAATGCAAAATTCATTACTGCAATAACGCTAAAATTATCACCTATCTTACCATATCCAGCCACAAGAGCATCATATTGTCCAGTTTTTTTACGATATGCTTTAATTTTTTCTATATACTTCTCTTTATCCCTAAATTTTAATGGATCATCTAATCCTTTAGGTAATTCTATTTTAATATACTTTCCATTATCAAACAAAGACTCTAAGCGATCCTGAACAGGTAAAAAAAAGTGATAAGCACAAAAGGAACATACTTGGAGATTTTTTACTAAGTTTTTTTTAAAAAGCAGATTAGAACAAGAAGGACATTTAATCCATAAATCATCTGGTATATCTTTCTTTTGCTCTGACTCAAACTCTTTCTTATTAATTAATTTATTTATCCAATTCATCTTAAATCTCCAAGTACAAAAAAAGATATAATATCCTATCTGTAACAAACAGCATAAAACACGAAAAGTGTCTTATGCTGTAATTTATTAAAAGAAACAAATCAACTAACTATTTCCTTTTTCTTTCTTACTAACAGCTTCAGCAAAAATATCTGCTAATGAAGAACCTCCTTCCTCACCAGCACTCATGGCTTTTTTCTGCTCAACTATCTCAAGCGCCTTCATGGATAAAAAAGCAGAACGACTTGCAGAGTTGATCTGAATAACCACAGCCTCAACAAAAGTACCAACTGCATACTTAGACGCATCTCTCTCCTCAGCATCTAAAGATAAATCAGAATTTTTAATCCAACCACTAACCCCTGGCTTGATTTCAACTTCTAAATCATTATCCACAACCCCTATAACCTTACATTTAACTACTGTACCCTTTTTGATATCATCAAGGATAATTAAGAAAGGATCTTCTGTCAAATTTTTCACACTAAGAAGAACCTTATCTTTCTCTAAGTTATGCTTTATTATTTTTGCCTGTAATGAATCACCTATGCTATAATTATTTAATAATTCCTTATCTTTATTTTCCCAAGATAAATCAGACAACCTTATAAATCCTTCTATTTCGCCATCTAATTTAACCACCAAGCCACTAGGATTAACTTCCCTAACAACAACACTAACAATTTCTCCCTCAGGATGTTTGTTAGCATACTCAAGCCAAGGATTACTACTACACTGTTTAATACTAAGATTGATCCTACGTTTCTTGATATCAACCTCAAGTACCTTAACTTCTACAGCATCAGCAATACTAAAATCAGTTCTTGGATTAATATCTTTCTTAACCCAACTCATTTCACTGATATGTACCAATCCTTCAACTCCTTTTGCTAGCTCAACGAATATACCATAGTCAGCTATATTGGTAATTTTAACCTTGAATATATTTCCCACAACATACTTTTCAACAACCTCTGTCCAAGGATCTTCACTAAGTTGTTTAATACCTAGAGAAATTCTTTTGTTTTCAGGGTTTATTTTAATGATTTTAAGTTTCAGTGTTTGATTTAACTCTAATACTTCCGAAGGATGATTAATTCTACTCCAAGAGATATCAGTGACGTGTAATAGCCCATCTGCATAACCAAGATCGATAAAAGCACCGTATCCTGTGATGTTTTTAACTACACCTTCAACAATTTGCCCTTCTTCGTATTGATCCTGATGATCAAATTGATTCTCCGCATAATTTTTAGCAATTATTGCTTTTCTTGACACAACTACATTGAATCTTTTTTTATCCATCTTAAGAATCTGTAACTGCTGCGTAGTAGCAACTAGAGAGTTAATATTTTTTAAAGGACGAACATCTAGTTGTGATCCTGGTAAAAATGCTAAAGTATCGGCAATCATTACAGCAAAACCACCTTTCACTCTTTTTGATATATAACCGCTAACAGGAGTTCCCTCAGCATGTAATTTTTCTAGATCACGCCATATTTCTTCTCTTTTTGCTTTTTCACGGCTTAAAGTAATATTTCCTTCTATATCTTCATAGCGCTCTACATATACCTCTACTTCATGTCCAACTTCGAAACTTGGTAAAGTATCATCTATTTTTTTAAACTCACTCAATAGCACTTTACCCTCAGACTTTAGTCCCACGTCAACCGTTAAATAGTAATTATCTATACTAACAATTACGCCTTTAACTATGTTGCCTTCAAAGTTTTTAATCCCCTCAACACTACGAGTGAACAAGTCTGAAAAACTTTCATTATTAAAATTTTGTTGTGTCATTAATTTTATTTCCTCATGTTTTACTAGTTGCCTAACCACAATTTAGGCATAACTCACTAGAATTGTAGCAAAATTTCAAAAAAAATACACCTATTTTTTCTGCTGTTTTATAAACTCATCAACATGCTTCTTCATAATTTCAAATGTCTCACTAATAGAAAGATGTGTATTATCAATTTCTACGGCCCCAAAAGCTTTTTTCAAAGCCCCATAAGCTCTATTTTTATCATTTTGATCCCTTTCCTTTAAGGATATTAATATTTGATCATAAGATACACTGTCTCCCTTAATAGATAACTCTTTTACTCTTCTTTTTACCCTTTCTTCTAAACTTGCACAAATATAAAATTTTATATTTGCCTCTGGACACACAATACTACCTATATCTCTACCGTCCAAAATACTACCCCAAAATCCTTTCGGTGGATTATTAGCAAAATTAATTTGAAAATCTAAAAATGCCTTACGTACCCCTATAATGTTAGCAACTTTAGATGCTATCCTTGCAATGTTATCACTTCTTAAATCATAACTATCAAAGTCTTCATGTCTAATATTTGTAGCAAGTTTGATAAGCAATTCTTCATTGTCCAATGCATTGTCTCTTAAAGCCAAATAAGCCAGCGCTCTATACAGCAACCCCGTATCAAGATATGATAAATTAAAATGCTTTGCTAATAATTTAGCCAATGTTCCCTTACCAGAAGCAGATTCTCCATCTATGGCAATTATCATTCATTTGTCTCCATTTTACCTGTAATATTAGTTGTTGAAATATTAAGATTAACTCTCGAACAAATTTCATAAAACTCAGGAAAAGACGTATTTATATTTTCACAATTTAATACTCTTATGCCATATTTGGTGCATGCACCAAATATCACAAAGGACATTGCAATTCTATGATCTCCAAAGGAATCCACAGTAACTCTACCTTCCTTTAGCGTAGAACTACCCCATATTTTTAAAGAATCTTCCTGTTCCTCACATTTAATTCCTAATTTTTTTAAATTAACAACAATAGAATTGATTCTATCACTTTCCTTATAGCGCAACTCACCAATACCTCTAAACTCACTAACTCCCTCAGCATTGGCAACTATCACTGCAAGAATTGGAAACTCATCTATCATTTTACTTACACAAGTATAGCTTACAATTGTTGCTTTCAATTGTGAATTTTTAACCTTAATATCACCAACTTCTTCACTTTGCAATATCTTTCTATTTGATATGCTAATATCCGCCCCCATAGAAAACAATACTTCTAAAAGCCCAGTCCTTAAAGGATTTAAATTAACATTTCTAATTATTATCTCAGAATCTTTGCTTATCAAAGCCAATGCAATAAAAAAGCTAGCAGAAGAAAAATCTGAGGGTATTTCATAATTATACGTAGGTAATGCTTTTTGATATGATTGCATATATAAACTACCTTCTTTTACTACAAGAGGAACTCCCAAGTTTATTAACATTTTTTCTGTATGATCCCTTGTCGGATTATTTTCCTTAATTACTGTATTACCTTCAGCAAATAACCCAGCCAAAAGTAAACAAGATTTTACCTGTGCTGAATCTACCTCCATGGTATAATTTATACTAGCAAGCTTGCTTCCAGAAATAGTCATAGGCAAATATTGCCCATTACTAGCCTCTATCTTAGCTCCCATGGCCTTTAATGGTTTAATGATTCTAGCCATCGGTCTTTTACTTAAAGAAATATCCCCTGTAATAACACAATTTAGACCATTTAGTGCTGCTAGCACTCCTGCTATTAAACGACACGACGTCCCAGAATTACCCATGTAAAACTGTTTCTGCTTCCCCTCAAAGCTATATGGTCCCTTAGAATCAATGTAATAAATATCCCCTTCCTTAACAATTACTACTCCCATCTCCCTAAAAACATTAATTGTGTTAAAAACGTCACTGGATTCTAGTAGTCCTCTAATTGTGCTAACTCCAGAGGCTAGGGAGCTTAAAATAACCGCCCTATGTGAAATGGATTTATCTCCGGATATGGTTATATCAGCATGTACTTCGCCTTTATAAAAGCTGAAAATTTCATTCATATTGATTGTCTTTTATAAAAATTTAATTTAATAGAAAAAAATCTTAGCATTTTTTCTATTAAATATGTATATTATAATAAGTAAGTGATAGTTTTTGTAGGGGTCTTAGCTCAGTTGGTAGAGTACTACAATGGCATTGTAGGTGTCAGGGGTTCAATTCCCCTAGGCTCCACCAAATCTAGCGCTTAGTTGAAATAATGAAATTAATTGATAAAGGTATTTTTTTGAAAAAATTAAGTTTGATTAGTTGTTTATTTTTATTTTTAATGCTATCAAACAACTTGTTAGCTATTGGTAAAAATATACATACCTTCAATTTAGTTAATCTTACAATCACAGAGTTCGATTTTGTATACAAGGAAGTTTATGGAAGCGTAGAAGATGATTTTGCAAAAGATTTACAAGAAGTAAATAATTATGTATTGCTTTTTGGTGCTAAATCTAACCTTAAAGCTGTTATGTTTCTTGATTATGGTGTTGATAAAACTAATATTCCTAGGGGTGAAAAAAATATAGTACCTAAACAAGGTGCCATATTACCCTACTTGGTTTCTCGCTATGGAGAGTCAACTTTGAAAACCTATAGAAGAGCTCTAGTTGGTTATCTTGTATCTCCGCAATATTTTGTCACTCCATCTGCCCCTATACTGATACACAAATTTAAAAATGTAAGAGTAAAGGCCTATCAGTCTTTAGATAAAGAATCCAAGTTATCTGAAACTGTTGAAGAAGATGAACAAGACCAATATACTCAGCCTAAAAAACTATATGACAGGGTAGTAATGCTTGATACTGTTTCACTATTAAGTCCTGATTCTAAAACTTATATCGGCATGCTTGAAACCTATGACGTTGCTCTTAAAGTTAGTACTTTTATGGCTGTTCCTGGAAATCAGGAAAGCTTTCTGCTTGATAATGATTTAGACATATATAATAAGCCAGGTAAGTTTTCTTTAAGGGAATCAGTAGTAATTAAAGATGACATTGATGATGCCCCTAGTACAGAAGGATCTGCTGTTAGTAATAGTATTACTTCTGCTCCTGAGGATTCAGTTGTTTCTTCAAATACAACCTCAACTACTCAGCAATAAAGGCTTTAAATGAAAATAATAAAAAAAATATTTTTCATATTATTTGTATGTTTAACTTTAAATTTATCCTCTTGTGGTACCATCATAAAAAGTAATTTTGTTCAACATACTGGAAAATTAGATTATTATATTTTGTTTCTTGATAGTTTGGGTTTGTTTTTTCTTATAGTTCCTGGTGTTGCTGCTATTAGTATAGATTATATGACAGGCACTCTGTTTTTAACTGAAGAACAGCTAGAAAATCTCCAAACAAATCCCATACAACAAGAATTAAAAAAGGTTTTATATAAAAACAAAAATTTATCTGAAAATGAATATTTACATTTACTAAAAAATCAATAATTTTGAAATGCATTATTTTAAGCATCATAACAAGTATTATTTAAAGGTATCATAATGAAAAAATCACTTTATTTTGTAGTTGTATTGCTATTTTTATTTACTAGCTCCTGTGGAACTTTACTAAAACCTTATCAAATAGGTAAACCACACACATCTAGTTTGGATGTTACTGTAGTTGTTTTAGATGCTTTAGGTTTATTATTTATCATTATTCCAGGTGTTATTGCTTTTACGGTGGATCATTATAATGGTACTTTATACATACCTAAAGGAAAAATATCACTCAATAATAATGAAAATATTATTGAAGAAGCTTTGTTGAAAAATGGTTATGAAATTCAATATCAAGACTAATACATAATTTTATCTAATAATCATCAACACCGTAAAATTTTTTTCAAATATTGGTTTATTTATATTTAATTTTTCATCTCAAAGTAGTATTATATGTAATATATGTTATTAATAACATAATTATTTAAAAATATTAGGAGATATTAATGTTGAAAAAATTCTGCACTTCTGTCTTATTAGCAACCTTTTTCCTTACAGCTTCTTGTGGATACTTATTCAAACCTGAAAGAATAAATAAATCTCATAGTGGTCAATTAGATATAGGTATACTTATACTTGATTCTTTAGGATTATTGTTATTTATAATTCCTGGCGCTGTAGCATTAGCTGTGGATTTCAGCACAGGAACAATCTATTTACCAAAAGGGAAACGTCGTATAAGTGATATGTCGGCTAGCTCTATACAGGATGTTTTAGTGAAAAACGGTTACAATGTAAGTTTATCTGATGTTGAAAAAGCACTAATTTCCGCACAAAGTTAATCTGTAATTTAAAGGGAGCTTTATTTTACTAAATCTCCCTTTAAAAAAATAATTTAATTATAAAAATCTATTTTATATGTACTGCAAGTTGTTTAAACATTAAATCTAAAAAGTAGAACATCTCCATCTTTAACTATGTAATTTTTACCTTCTTGTCGCAGTTTACCAACTTCTTTAGCTTTTAATTCACCGTTATATAATACAAAATCTTCAAAAGATATGGTCTCTGCGCATATGAAACCCTTCTCAAAATCTGAATGAATTTCTCCAGCTGCCTGTGGTGCTTTAGTTCCTAATGGAATAGTCCAAGCTCTACTCTCCATTTCTCCAGCTGTAAAGAAAGTATGTAACCCAAGCAGTTTAAAGGCAGATTTTATGATTTTATCTAAGCCAGTTTCAACTAAAGCAAGAGCAGTGAGGAACTCTTTTTTTTCTTCATCACTTTCTAAGGTTGATATCTCTTGCTCCACTTTTGCGCAAATAACTACACAATTAGCATTTTCATTATTAGCTAATTCTACAACTTTTTTTACATAAGCATTATTCTCATATTTATTATCTACAAGAAGTTCTTCTTCAACATTACACACATATAATACAGGTTTGGCAGTCATTAAAAACATCTGCTTAACAAGGATTTTTTCCTCATCACTGAAAGTTATCGCTCTAACTGGTAATCCTTCCCTCAGAAAAGGTAAGATTTTATTGATGATCTCAAAATTTTCCTTTGCTGTCTTATCTCCACCTTTAGATTTTTTTTCTAAAGCAGGAATCCTTTTTTCTAAACTTTCCATATCAGCAATCATAAGCTCGGTATTAACAATTTCAGAATCACGAATTGGATCAACAGAATCTTCCACGTGAATTATATCATTATCATCAAAGCATCTTAAAACATGGATTATAGCATCTACCTCTTTAATATTGCTTAAAAATTGATTCCCAAGACCTTCTCCTTTATGTGCACCTCGTACAAGCCCTGCAATATCAACAAACTCAAGTTTTGCTGGTAGAATATTTTTAGATTTAGCAATACTAGCAATCTTATATAAACGATCATCAGGCACATTAACAATCCCCTTATTAGGATCTATAGTACAAAAAGGATAATTAGCAGATTGCGCATTTTGTGTAGAGGTTAAAGCATTAAACAAAGTGGATTTCCCAACATTAGGTAATCCTATTATTCCACAGTTAAGAGCCATGATTATCCCTTTAAGTTTTTTTTATGTCTTCTATAAATTTTTTGAAATCTTTTTGTATTAAACTAGATAAGCTATCTGCACATTTTGTAAACAATTTACTTAACTGTGCCATCTCTTCCTGATTAAAATCACTCAAAACATACGAGCTAATATCGTGATTATTATCCTGTGGACGACCAACTCCAATTTTTACCCTATGGATAGATTTACCAATTGTCTCTTGAATGCTTCTTATGCCTTTTTGTCCACCATCTCCGCTATTAGTTTTATAACGAATATCAGAAAACTCTAAATCCACATCATCTTGAATAACAATTATATCCTCAGGCGTGATTTTATAAAAATTCATCACCTCAAGAACACTCTTACCAGATAAATTCATAAAAGTTTGCGGCTTTAGTAATAATATTTTTTCTGAAGCTATTTGTTTTTCTGCAATCAATCCTTTGAATTTATTGGTAAACCTAGAAAAATCACACAAGGAAGCAACACTATCAACAAACATAAAACCAACATTATGCCTATTTAGTTTATATTTATCACCAATGTTGCCAAGACCTACTATTAAAAGCATTTTTAATAATTATGATTGTGCTTTTTTTTCACCTTCTTCAACTTTAGCAGTTATGGAAGCTATTGGAAATCCCTTAGGGTAGTAAGTTTTAGAACCCTCAGGTAACTTAATATCCTCAACTTTAATAACGTCCCCTATCTTAGTTTCAGACAAATCTATATCAATCTGCTTAGGAGCATTCTTTGGATTACATGCAACTTCAAGATTATGTACCACAACATTCAGTGTACCTCCCAATTTTAATCCAGGACACTTGATATGATTATGAAATACTACGGGAATCTCAAGCCTTATAACTGTTTTTTCACCAACTCTTAGCAAATCAACATGCAATGGTTTATCACTTACAGGATGAAGCTGAATTTTCCTAACCAAAACCTCTTCTGCTTTAGAATTCAATTTAACTGTATAGGTATTACTATAAACTGTAGTTTTAAGAGTTTGTGATAGAACTTCTTTCGGATCCAAACAAACAGAAACAGGACTCTTAGAATTACCATAAATAGTTGCTGGCACCAGTCCATTTCTTCTTGCTTCACGCGAGGCCCCCTTGCCAACTTTTTCACGCGCTAATGCGTTAAATGTGAATTTTTCACTCATTATTTTTTCCTTTTTTATACACGAACAAAACCCGCTTACCTCCAAGGGTGTAAGCAACGTTTAATATCATACTATTAAGTACAAACAAAGTCTATAGTTATTTTAAAAACAAATCACTCATAGATGTCTCATTACAAATTCTCTTTATTGCCTCACCCATAAGCTGTGCAATACTAAGATATTTGATTTTATCACTAATATTCTGTCTGCCATTCAGATATACCGAATCACTAACTATAACTTCTCTTATGCTAGAATTAGTAATTTTATCCATAGCATCAGAGGAAAATAATCCATGGGAAGCATAAGCATATATTTCTGAAGCTCCTGCATTACTAAGAGCTTTTGCACCATTACATAAAGTGCCACAGGAGTCAGCAATATCATCAATTAGGATGCATTTTTTACCTTCAACATCCCCTATGATATTCATAACCTCTGATATACCTGCTACAGGTCTTCTTTTATCAATTATTGCCAAATCAGTCTCACACCATTTTGCAACAGACCTCGCCCTTAAAACTCCTCCAACATCTGGTGATACAATAACAGTATTGCTGGTACCAACTCTTTGCTTAATATCGTTGACAAAAAGAAAATTGGCAAATAAATGATCAACTGGGATATCAAAAAAACCTTGAATTTGTGCAGCATGTAAATCTAAACTTAAAATCCTATCTGCTCCTGCAACAGAAATTAAATTGGCCACTAATTTTGCTGAAATAGGAGTCCTAGGTAAACTTTTCCTATCTTGTCTTGCATAACCAAAATAAGGTATTACAGCAGTTATCCTTTTCGCTGATCCTCTTTTTAATGCATCTATTATCACTAATAATTCCATCAAATTATCATTCGTAGGATTTGACGTGGATTGTATTATAAATACATCTTCTCCCCTTATGCTTTCATTAATCTCAACCCTAACTTCTTGATCTCTAAATCTTCCAACTTCTGTATCTGCCAGCTTAGTCCCTAAATATTTAGCTATTTTTTCACATAATGGTATATTAGAATTTCCTGCTATTAATTTCATATCTTACCTGATTTTTTATTTTTTCATTATACAAGAAAGTTGTAATCCTCTGCTTGAATGACCAAGCTTTTGTGATCTGCGATGACTAAAAAATAGCTCACTTTCCTTAACTGTATCATAATTTATTATTTCTATACTTGACTCTTCAACATTATGACCTCTGACTATATTATATCCATAATCTAGTAAATTAAAATAATACTTTTTACTATTTTTAGTATATTTAAAATAATTACTATTACTAGTATTGATTGCTAAAAAACGATTATAAAATTCTTCATCTACTTCATAGGATTCAACATGTATACATGGCCCAAAGACTACGCACAAATCCAAGTTAGCATTTGCTAAACTAGCAAATGTTTTAAAAGTATTCTCTATAATCCCATTAATTAAGCCCCTCCATCCACAATGAATAGCAGCAATTAGTTTTGATTTTCTATCAACAAACAATATGGGAATACAATCTGCGCTATATATGGCAAGAACCAAACCAGGATACATAGTTATTAATCCATCATACTGTAGCTCGTTTGTATCACTAAATCTTAAATTTTCATTATCCACGTGAAAAATATTTGTTTCATGCACCTGTTTTAATGATAAAATTTGTTCAGTTGTAACCTTAAACTTATCAGCAATTATTTTTCTATTATCATCAACATTTTGCACCTCATCCCCAACCCTGTAACTGCTATTTAGCGATTTAAAATTACCACTACTAACTCCTCCTTGTCGACCAAAAAAAGAATGCTCTATAAAATCTAGCTGTGATAATAATTTCGATTTAAACATACTTATTCCTATTAATTTTATACTGGTAATATAATATCTATCTTTAAGCCTCCGTAAATAGAATCACCAATCTCAACACAGCCTCCGTGCTTGGTTATAATATCTTTTACAATATATAAACCCAATCCAACACTACCGTACTCAGATGTTCTTGCTTCATTTATCCTATAAAAAGGTTTAAATACAAGCTCATGTTTATCCTTAGGTATCCCTATTCCATCGTCTTCAATTGATATTACAATTGTATGTACATTGTAATTTTTTACAGTAATATTAACTTTTTTAGCAAAAGAAAGAGCATTAGATAAAATATTATCAAGCGCTCTTTTAATAGCAATGACGTTTACAGACATCTTACTTTGTAATTGTTCAATATCAAGTGAAATAACTAATTTTTTATAAGCTGTATTGCTAACTATTTCCATAAGAAAATTTTTTATATTTACTATTTCTTTATTTCCTTGTACAGAATCCTCACTGGCAAAATGCAAATAAGAACTTATCATCTGATACATACTATCTATCTCTTCTTTTAACTCTTCTGTGAAAATTGTATGTTTATTAACATCTAATATTAAATTCATCTTTGTCAGTGAAGTTTTAAGATCGTGGGAAACACTGGATAACAGCATTGTTCTTTGATCAATAAATTCTTGTATCTGTGATTTCATTTCATTGAATGCAATTGTTGTTTCAATTATTTCAACCGACCCCGATGGTACAATATACGCAACATTTTCGCCTTGTCCAAATAATTTTGCAGATTTTGCTAACTTCTTAAGAGGTCTTATCTGCAACCTTATGAATTGTAATGTTACAGCAATACAAGCTAAATAGGCAAAAATATTAGTTACTAAAAGTATAGATAATGTTTTTGTAAAAAATAGATTTTTCTCTAAATAAAAAGAAATATAAGTTTTCTCTTTAACTTGTATTAATATTTTCAAAATAGAGTAGTTGGGTCCATATTCATTTATAAAAATAGGATTATTTGGCAAATACTGTTGTAAGCTGACTAACAAATTTGCAGAAGTCTTATTTTTGTTAGTGGGATTAATAAGTACTAGGTCGTTCTCTATGAAGACTAATTGTGGATTTAAATCAGAATATTTTCTAAAATTTGCAACAATATTATATAGTTGCTCTGGATTTTCTGCAGCATTAGCCTGATTAACTAAATTTGATATGTTATTTAATAAATTATTAAGTAGCATATTTTTAATTTTACGCCAATGGTGATCATAAAATAATATTGCAAATACTATTTGCGCTATAAGTAATGTGCTTGAAATTATCAATAATGTTCTGTAAAAAAGAGTTTTGGGTAAAATTTTCTTATATATAAATAAAACTTTTTTATATAGAGATTTTATTTTTCTCACCAATCTATTTCTATAAAATAAATAATCCATTACTCATATGAAAGAATAAATCCTTTCCCTCTAATGGTTTTAATGTATTTTTTAGTACCGCTTTCTAATTTTTTTCTTAATCGCATGATATTAACACTTAAAGTACTAATATTGCTTTCTGTTAAAGGTTTACCAAGTGCTTTTAAAATTTCTTCCTTATAAATTATATTGTTTATGTTATCAATAAAAATCTTAAAAATATCCATCTCTAAAGAAGACAACTCTATTAACACGTTACCTACCATTAATTTAGCAGTCCATTTGTTATAACATAAATCTCCCACAATGATATTTTCATTATTATCATTATTAAACTTAATTTTAAGCAAATTTCTAACTCGCAGTACTAATTCTTGTGAATTAAAAGGCTTGCTTAAATAATCATTACTACCACTACTAAGAGCCTCAATACGGTTATTTATACCATCAACCGCTGTCAACATTAGTGTTGGAATATCTATCTTATCCTCATTGATAGCTTTTATAAAGTTTATTCCATTCTGCACAGGCATCATATAATCCACAATTAGGACATCAAATTTGATATATTGTAGTAGTTGCTTTGCTTCCAATGGGCTGGTTGAATATAGTGCAATAAAACCCTCCTGTGAAAATAGTTTTTTTAATAAATCACAAATTTTCTTATCATCATCTATAATTAAAACTTGTGGCTTCATAAGGTTACTTATTTATTTTCATAGGGTTTATATTTTTTATTATATAATTAAAAGCTTCATCTATATCACTTGTAATAATAAATAGTTGCTTATCTTTTTCACTAATTAATGAGTATTTCACTAATTTATCTATATTAATCAAGTCAGAGAAAAATTCTTTACCGAAAAATACTATAGGAATATGTTCCTTCATTTTTCTTGTTTGTATTAAAGTTAATACCTCAAAAATTTCATCCATTGTCCCAAAACCCCCTGGAAAAACTACAAAAGCTTTAGCCAAATAGGAAAACCAGAATTTTCTTAAAAAGAAAAAATTAAAGTCAAAAACCAATTCTTTAGGTATATAGATATTCTCATGTTGCTCAAATGGTAAAACTATATTAAATCCAATAGTTCGCTCGCCAGCTGCAGCTGCTCCTTTATTACATGCTTCCATTATGCCAGGACCTCCTCCTGTACATATGAAATATTTTTCCTGCTCCACAAATTGCTTTGACCATTTTGCTAATTTGTTTGCTAAGAACTCTGCACTTGCATAATATTCAGAAATTTCTAGTTTAGCCTCAGCTTTCTCAAGTGCTCTTTTATTTGATTTATTTAATTTATTCCTTGTTGTTGCTATTTGTTCTTCTGCTCTCTCTTTATTTAGAACCCTTGCTGAACCAAACATTACTATTGTGTTATTTATATTTTCTTTCTCTAATTTTGCTTTGGCAGAAAGAAACTCTGCTAAAATCTTTACAGCTATGCCATCTTTAGTATCTGCAAATGTTAAATCATCCAAAATTTCTCCCTTGCTTTTTTTCATTTTACTCAACAAAATATTTATATGACTGCTTTAAATAGTAATATCCAGAAATAAGTGACACTATTACTGATAAATATAATATAATGATCCCAATATACTGACAATATAAATAAAAAGATGTCTCTTCCCCACCTATTATTAAAAAACCTAACGCTAACATCTGTAATAATGCTTTGTACTTCCCTAACCTACTAGTTCTAATTGTATGCTTATTTGCTAATCCTTCCCTAATTCCAGAAATTATAATCTCCCGCAATATCATTATAACTATAGGAATTATTATAATACCCACTATAGATGGATTTTTCAACAACACTATTATACATAAAATAATAACTAGAGCTTTATCTGCAATAGAATCAAATATCCTTCCAAAATTAGAGATTAATCCATATTTTCTTGCTAAATATCCATCAAAAAAGTCTGTGATACTAGCAAAAGTAAATAATCCTAAAAAAATCCATCTGTCATCTAATTTAGAGTACACTATCATCAACAAAAAAACCGGTATCAGACAAATTCTGATAATTGTTAGTAAATTTGGCAAGAAATTCATTCTAAATAACCCAAGCAATAATAAGTAACACTAGCTATCTTATCCTAACACATTAATGAAACCAGTTAAATATATTTTTTGCAACTTCTTCGCTTATACCTTGTACTTTCTTAAGCTCATTTACACTAACTGTTTTAATTTTTTCAATGGAACCAAAATAATTCAACAAATCTTTTTTTCTTTTGCCTCCTATTCCTGGTATATTATCTAATTCTGATATCCTTATTGACTTAAGCTTTCCTTTGGTAACATTTTTAATAGCGTAACGATGCGCCTCATTCCTTAGCATCTGAATGAAATGCAAAATGGCTGAAAATTTATCAGGTTTTAATACCTCACCACTGTCTATGAAAAGAGTCTCCTCACCAGCATTTCTATTCTCTCCTTTAGCTACGGCAACTAATTTTATACTATTTACTGCCAAAGAATGTAAAACACTCTTAGCTATTTCAAGCTGTCCTTTCCCCCCATCAAGTAGTACTAATTGTGGCATTTCTTGATTTTCTTTAAGCATCCTTGTGAATCTTCTTAGCAAAGTTTCCTTTAAAATACCATAATCATCTTTAGTGCTGATTTTTGTATCTTTTAGTTTAAATACTCTGTATTCTTTTTTTTCAAATCCATAAACTCTGGCACTTACCATTGCTCCTAATGAAAAAGTCCCATAAAGATGAGAGTTATCATAAATTTCTATTTTTTCTATCTTGTTTTGCATTGCAAAATAATTTTGCAATTCACTAAATTGTTTCTCCCATTTATGATTTGATGCCTCATATTTATTAAGAAAATCAAAGGCATTCTTTATGATTATATCCATAATATCTATAGTTTTTGCACTTTTTGGATTTCCTATTTCAACCACCTTATTATTCATTTTTTTAAAAAAATTACGGATAGTGTATATCTCATCTTTATTTAACGGAATATTGATATAAATTTTTTGCGGTAATTCCTTATTAGTGTAAAAACGTGCGATAAATATTTGTAGAACATCTGATAAATTTTCTTCTATTTTCATGGTACTTGGAAAATCTAAAGAACCATAATTATGACCATTTTTAAACATAAATATCTTAAAAAGATAATTACCATTGTGCTCAATAAGTGCTATAAAATCTGCTGTTTCAGCGTTATCAAGTACAATGCTCTGGGAAGCAGATATCCTATTTAATGATTTTATTCTTTCCCTAAAAATAATAGCCTGTTCAAAGTGATTATTCTTAGAACACTCTAGCATTGCTTGCGCTAAATAATTCTTAAGCTCTTGTGTATCACCCTTTAAAAAATCTAATGCCTGAATAACACTTTCTTGGTAATTATCCTCAGACAACTTTTGCACACAAGGAGCAGAACAACGCTTTATTTGATACAAAATACAAGCTTGTTTGCGATTAATAAAGGTATTATCAGAACAACTTCTAATTTGAAATACATTCTGTATTACTTTGATATTTGAATCCACATCAGCTGAAGAGGCAAATGGTCCAAATGTGTTACTATTAGGAGTAACCTGCTTACTCCTAATTTTAAAAATTCTAGGATATCTATGATCTGTATCAATTTTTATAAATGGAAAAGTTTTGTCATCTTTTAAAAGAATATTGTATTTTGGTTTAAAATGTTTTACTAAATCAGATTCAAGCAATAGAGCGTCTTGTTCATCTTTAGTTATCAACCACTCTACGTTGTAAATTTGTGATACCATGAAACTAGTTCTTGGCATCAATTGGTTAGATGTATATGAGCTAACTCTATTTTTTAAATTTTTTGCTTTCCCTATATAAATTATTTTACCACTAGAATCTAGCATTTTATAGATTCCACACTGAGATGGTATGATCTTTAGGATACTAGTTATGAAATTTTTACCAACATTTTTATCTGAATTTTTTTCTGTTGACATGGTATAATCTTGTTTTTTCCTATTTCTATGTGTTTATCTTGTCAAGTAAAAAGTACATTATTTTTAAATATCATATAACCTTTAGTTATTCTTATTCGAATCTAAATAATCTAATTTTTTTATCTGTTGATAAACCTGTGGATAAATTTATTTTATTAATAATTTTTATTTTTACTATTATATTACTATATTTCGAACTAAATCCTGCTTATAAAAGGATTACAGGTTACCCGTGGAAAGCATTATACTATTATATTTAACTTGTAATATAGCTCTTTTAGCCTGTGCATAACTCTGTTAGTAAAATTTTAAATTGCATATATATTCTAGATTATTTTTTACTTATTAGATGATTTTATTTTTTTCTCCAAAACTAATAATTTGTCTATAGAGATCTTTTTTAAATTCTGTTATGTTATGTACTACTTCTTCTTTAGAAAACCAATTCCAGGTTTTAAATTCCACCTTGTCATGAAAAATTAAATTGATATCATTATCTTCACCTAAAAAATCTAAAAAAAACCATATTTGTTTCTGCCCAACATATTTAGCATTCCATAATTTTTTACGCACAATTTCAGGAAAAATATAGCTTAACCACTGAGTTTGTGCAATTATTTTAAAATTATTTGTTCCTAATTCTTCTTTCAGTTCTCTTAATATTGCTATTTCTAAAGCCTCACCTCTTTCTATACCTCCTTGTGGCATTTGCCACTCACCACTATAATCAATCCTTTCTGCCATTAAAATCTTTTTTTCTTTATTTAAAATTACTCCTCCAACACCTAATCTATAAATATCCTTAACCATTCTGTTTCCCATATTTTTTAATTAGTAATATAGCATAATCAAGCTGATAATCTTTATTTTGCTTTTCCATATCATTGCCTGCATATATGGATTTATTTTGATGATTACTCTCTCCACATGGCTCATTACACTTGATCCCATTGCTATAAATTGTAACATCAGGAGTTATCCCATTATTATCCACTTTTCTACCAGAAGGTAATATATATTCAGCTGTACTTAGTTTTAGATACTCTCCATTTTTAAGTGGGATTAAATCTTGTATTAACCCTTTACCAAAACTCCTGGAACCCAAAATAATTGCCCTTTTATTATCTTGTAAGCTGCCAGCTACAATCTCCGAGGCTGAGGCTGATCTCTCATTAATTAATACAATAATTGGTAAATTATTTATAATATCCTTGCCACTGGATATAAACCTTGATGTTTCTTTATTATTTTTACCAACTAGTGATAAGATTAGTTTATTATGCAAAAATAAATCAATTACTCCTATTGCTTGATCTAACAATCCACCATAATTATCTCTTAAATCTATAATTAAACCTATCAGTTGCTGTTTCTTAAGATTGCTAATATCTTCTTTAACTGCTGTTGCTGTATTTTTACTAAAAGAGTGAATTTTTATATATCCTATGCCGTTCATATTAGTTGCAATCGTAGGATTTAATACTAGTGTATCACGCAGTAAAGATACCTTATAAACTGTACTATTTTTTCTAATCAGTTTTAAGATTATTTTGGTATTTTTTTCACCCTTCAGAGCTTTACTGATTTCTTCTTCCTTCATTAAACCAATAGAATTATTATTAATATGAGTTAAATAATCCCCCACCACTACGCCATTTTTTTGAGCAGGAGACTTATTTATAACCTTTGATATTTCTATGGCATTATTTTTATTTTTAAAAAACTCAATACCTATGCCAGAAAACTCTCCCAATTCGTAGCTTGTAAAGTTCTCAAATTGCTCTTTACTTAAATAGCCACTATAAGGATCCAAATTTTCTATCATACCTTTTATTGCTCCTCCTATTAAGTCTTGTGTATTCACATTTTTATAATAAGAGTTTTTTATTTCATATAAAATATCTGTAAATTTACTTATGGAATTATACGTTTCAGATTGTAGTGAATAAGATGATATCTGTTGTGGTTTTTTCTGCAACAAATAATAACATGTAAATATGCTTGTAAAGAACAACCCTAAAAATATTAAACTTATTTTTCTCATTATTGATGTATATTGTTATGTTTTTTTATTTCTAGCCAAATTTTTGGATCAATGGTTGTGTTCTTATATCTCATTTCAAAATATACTGCTGAGACTTTTGTGTCTTCATGGATAGCAATAGGTTCGTGTTTTTTCACAAGTTGTGTAGGTTTTACAAAGCTTGTAAAACTACCAGATAGTATAGAATAAAGCGAGGGAGAATGCCTAATTACAATTAGATTATCAAAATTTTCAACATTATCTACAAAAGCTATTTCTCCATCAAAAGGGGATATGATTTGTGATTTGTTTTTTGTTAGCAAAATAATCCCATAATGATATAAAGGACTTTGGCTTTCTTGATAATTTTTTTCTATGAACCCTACGGCTGGCCAGACAAAATTGCCTTTTTCTTTTTCAATATTTTTATCTTCCTGGATTTCTGTTTGTAAAAAATTTTGATGGCTGACATTTTTGATTAAAATTGCTATATCATTGGAATCTTTAATAAGTCTACTATTATATTTCAGTAGTTTTGTTTTATCATCTACAGCTAATTTGCTTAAGTGTTTTTGTATTTTTTCCATATTACCACTTAGGTCTTTATTTATAGCAACAATTTGTCGCTCTATTTTTTTTAACTCTTCTGAGTTGTTTTTGTATATTTTTATATATTCAATAGCCTTTGTAATTTCATCACTAACATATCTAACATAGTAATTAAAAAGGCTATAAGAAAGTATAATGTTTTCCTTTGGGGTGTTTTGTAAAAAAATATATTTTAATGGTAGATAAGATATTTTATACAAAGAAATTAAATTATTAGCAAGAGTCTTTCTATAAAAAAATATCTTTTCCTTATAGAAATTAATCTTTGCTTCTAAAAGATCTTTATTACTTTCCAAATATGCTAATTGTAACTCATTATCACGCACCTGTTTTGATAAGCGTATAACCTCCTCTTGCGCAGAAAAAGCTTGAGTTATATTGAAAATAAATATTATAAAAACAACTATTAAAATAGCTCTACTTTTTAAATAAAGATCTACCATTCATTTCAGTGGGTATTTCAATATTCATTAACTCTAGTATAGTAGGAGCCACGTCTGCAAGTTTACCATTATAAAGTGGTCTTAATTCTCCCTGCTGATTACACAACACAGCTTTTACAAGATTAGTGGTATGCTGTGTATGAGGTACTTGGTTCTTAAAATCCCACATGGTTTCACAATTGCCATGATCAGCAATTATAAGCCAAATGTAATTATATTTTTTTACTGCTTGTTCAAGCTTAGCTAAACAAATATCCACAGCCTCAGTAGCTTTAAGCGCAGCACTTAATACTCCTGTATGCCCCACCATATCCCCATTAGAATAATTAACAACTATAAAATCAGGATCATTTTTTGCCATATGCTCAATAAGATCTTCCGTAATCTCATAAGCTGACATCTCTGGTTTTAAATCATAAGTAGCTACCTTAGGAGAAGGTATTAAAATTCTTTCTTCCCCAGGGAAAGGTTCTTCTCTACCACCACTAAAGAAAAATGTAACGTGAGGGTATTTTTCAGTTTCAGCCACTCTGAGCTGGGAGTAATTATTTTTTGACAGCCATTCCCCTAAGGTATTATTCAAATCAAATGGCTCAAAAACTATTTCTAACTCCTTTCTTAAACTATCAGAATATGCAACCATCCCAAGAGATTTAGCAAAATTAATGATTTTTTCTCTTTTAAATCCTGTAAAATCTTTAAAAAGTAAAGCTTCTAATATTTCTCTTGCTCTATCTGTTCTGAAATTAACCATAAATATACTATCACTATCTTCTATTGGTTTGTATCCATTAATTACTGCTGGCTTTATAAACTCATCATTAACAGAATTTTTATAAGAATCCTCAATAACTTCTGAAAAAGAAGAAAATTTTTGATCTCCCTTACCCATCACTATTGCATTATAAACTAGCTCAACTCTATCCCAACGCTTATCCCTATCCATAGCGTAATATCTTCCACTAACCGTACCAAGCTTAATATTAGGGTATTTCAACAACATATCATCTAAAGCTTTGTTAAAATTTTTGGCACTCTGGGGAGGAGTATCTCTACCATCAGTAAATAAGTGTAAAATAACTTCAACTGCTTGCTTAGCAAACAGCTCCGCACTATATAGTAGATGCTCTATGCTTGAGTGAACTCCACCATTTGAGTACAATCCCATTATATGCATTCTTTTTTTGCTTTGTCTTAAATTTTTAATCACCTCGATGATTTTTGGATTCTGTTCTAATTCTAAATTTTTAATTGCCTTATTGATTCTTGGTAATTCTTGATAAACAACCCTACCGGCACCAATATTAGTATGCCCTACCTCTGAATTACCCATCTGCCCCTCTGGTAAGCCTACTTCTTCACCAAAGGTAATAAGATTGCAAGAGGGATTATTTTGCAGAATTGAATGCCAATTAACAGTATTACCTCCCTCAACAGCGTTAAACTCTTTGTGCTCCTCGCTGTAACCCCAACCATCCAATATTGTAAGTATTAGTTTATTTATGTTTTTTTTAGCCATTCTTCACCCCTTCATCAAAATTAATTTCTGTCATATAAAAAATATTTACTATTATCTTGCGTTAAATATAATTTCTTTGCTATATGCTTATTTTGTCTTAATGCATTACAAGATTTAATTCTATATAAATCTCTCTTATCTGCTGGAATTACTCCTAAAACTTCATCTTTACCACTATTGCTAAAGTATATTTTTTCTCCATCAGCAAACGCTATAATCAGTTTATATTTTATGCTTGAAAAAGTGCTTTTTGCTAAATTAACAGTTAATACTTCAGCAGGCAAACCATCTTTAAAGATCATTATTCCCATTGCACAACTACCATCTTTGCTATTTTGCCATTTCTCCACAACAGCCTCGGGAATCATTATTTCGTGCTTGTCTGTTATAAAATATAGTACATCTAAACTTTTGGATCCTAATAATTCTTTTTCACTAAACTCTTCTTTTATTATAGCAAAAAGATTATTTGTCATGGAAATCATCAATACCAAAAATAATAAAATTTTCATTTTTCTACTCATGCTAATTTTACTGAATAAATAGTAACATTTAATTTTAAAATCTCTAAGCATTAATATAATCTGATTTAGTAACTACCTCAGTACATTATGATCTATGATATGGATGATTTAACATCAATGTTTCTACTCTATACAACTGTTCAACAAGTAATAATCTGGCAAACTGATGTGGAAAAGTAAAGTTACTAAGAGACATTATGAAATTAACATTATTACGATCTTCTTCTGTAAAACCATCTGCACTGCCGATTAAAAAAGCTATACCTTTTTTATTATCAATGGATGCCAGCAAGTTTTTAAATTCCATAGTTGTGGGATTTTTACCTCTCTCATCTAACATAATTGTATAAAAACCAGGTTTCACAAGGGAAAATATCTTACTATTTGTTTTATCAAGAGATAAGTTTTTATCCTCAAAATCTATTATATTTACTTTTAATACATTTAATCTTTTAAGATAGTCCACTAAGATAGAGCCTAAATTGCTAGAATCTTTAATCTTAGCAGGAGAAATTATTTCAATATGCATAGCTATTGAACCGCCCAAATTTCTTCTATCTTATAATACTCCCTAACTTCTGCACGAAAAAGATGCACAATAATATCAGACAAATCAATAATCACCCAGTTAGCCCCTTCTTCTCCTTCAGTTCCTAAAATTTTAAATCCCCTTACTTTAGCCTCAGCACATATTTTATCTTTCATACTTAAAAGATGCCTACCTGATGTCCCTGTGGCAATTATAATACAATCAGCCAAATATTGATGATACGCTAAAGGTATACTAACAATATTAATAGCTTTTTGTTCGTCTAAAGTGTGTAATATGAAATTTTTTAATTTATCAGTTTGTTGCATTTATTATTTACCTTGTTGTTCCTAATGAGTGTTGAGGACATAATATTTTTGGGAATGAGAAAAAACCTCAAGTTGACTGTTTTATTAAATAACCTATGCTTCTGTAATAAAGATCTAAAACTCATCTCACCCCTTGCAAACACAGCTATTTCATAGCTTTGTAATATTTCCTGCCAGTGTTTGAAAAGATGAAAGTTAAAAAGATTATCCTCACCCATGATCCAAATGATCTTATTACTTTGATTCATCATTTTTACCATCTTCCTTAAGATAAGATAAGAGTAATTTAAATTGAAAGAATCTTCAATAGAAATAATCTTTATATCATGATAACACTTAGTTAACTGCTTGCAGAGTGAAACTCTTTTGTATAGGGTTGCTAAATTTTCTGAAGATTTAAAAGGATTTTGTGGTGTGAGCATCCAAACAACTAAGTCTAAATTTAAAAACTTTTTAGCTTGCCTAGATATATAAAGATGCCCCTCATGTGGGGGGTTAAAAGAACCAGCAAAAATACCAATGCGCATGCCATTACCAATGCTTAATAAACATGCCTGCGAAAAATATGTGTTATTTGTTATATAATAATTCATATTGCTACGTTATTTGTTGATTAAGTTTATATTCCACTATATAATACACAATTATATGTGACAACATAGGGATTATGTATAGTTTACTTCAAGTTATTTACGATATCAATTACATAGATAAAAGGGGTTATTTTTAAAATGAAAAGGAGTTATACTTCAGCCGCCTCCTCAAGGAGCAATAGAGATAATAATAGTTATGATGATTATGACAATTATGATGATTATGATGATTACAATGATTACAGAGATTCTCACCCTGTAGATACTAGAGGACGAACAGGTTCAACTAGTTCCGCAAGAAGCACCTCAAGGAATCGTGATACTTCCTTTGCCCCCTCTAGCACTAACAGTAGGACATCGGCTAGCACTTCCAACAGAAGATCCTACGATGATTACGATGATTACGATGATGATTATTACTATGAAAGTGACACTCCTAATAGAAGAACTTCAAGCGCTTCCTCAACAAGCTCTAGGGCGAGATCAAGTCGTGAAACTAATCCTTCTATGGAACGTAGTAGCTCTTATAGAAGATCAACACCCTCTTCCAGTTCTACCAGCTCTGATCGCTATGGTGCCTCTAGCCCTAGAAGGTCAGATAGCACTTCCAGTAGAACCTCTACAGATAGGTCAAGATATACAGCTGTTGATGAGCGTAATTCAAGAGTACAGCCGAGAAGAACGGAAGATTCTTATTCAAGAAGTACAAGATCATCAGATACTAGAGATGATTATGATGATTATGATTATGACTATGATGATAGAAGAACCAATCCAAGATCATCCTATAGAAGATAGTTTACTTCAACGGTGTAAGGAATCTCAGAACATTTTGAGATTCCTTTTGCGTGCTAAAATTTGTTATTACACGTATAATATTTTTATATTTTGTAATATTGTATTTGATTTTTCTGCCCTTACCATTAAAGAAATTTATGATTCTTAAAATTAAAAGTTAAAATTATTTTCCTCCTGTTAAATTTACTGTTATCTTATAGTATGGGGATTTTTGTTTTTTTCAGAATAAGAAATAATAAATAGTTTTTTCGTATACTAATTGTTTCATATCAAACTTTAAATTAAATCCTGAGAGATTTGCTAATAGAATCTTAATTTATATTATTTTTTCTTTTTGCAACTGCGTTTGTATGAAATAAATTAGATACATGCTAAATATCGAGAATTACAAAATAAGTTGATGAATACTCAAATTACTAGATATTTACTTTCCCCTGATAACATGATTACTCAGTCCACACTGCTATTTTTCTAACTCATATTTTTACAATATAGCCACCTAAATTTAAACTGGTTTACTATATTGTTTATTTTTAACACACAGTAATTTTTCTGCCCTTCTTAAAAGGATTTTATATTAGCTAGCATCCTGGCTGATCTTCATATGCAGATCACTATGAACTTAAATTTTAGATTAAGTATAAAAAATCAATAAAGTATAAATTTATTTTTTGATGAGTCCTTAGGCAAAGAAAAAAACTATATTAACTAAACCAATTGCAAAACTTATTCTCTGAGATTTTTATATACTGCTTTACCTAATTTGATGATTCATGAAATTGCCATACTAAGCATATGCAATATAGTATTTAATGTTTCTGTGCTGGATGCCAAAGACTTTTGGATTCTTTATCATCATCTTCAAATAATAACATAATTGTTTGAATTAATTTATCCAACCCATATTTATTTAAGGCAGAGATGGAGATTATTTTAAGATCAGATACTTTTTCCAGTGCGGTTATTTTTTTTTCTAATTGCTGTTCAGTTATTAAATCATTTTTATTGATAATAATTAATTGCTCTTTTTCTAAAATACTAGGATCGTGAGCAGTTATTTCATCTACTATGGTATTATATGAAAGCTCAACGTTAGTAGTAGCGTCAATTACATATAAGAGTACTTTGCAATGCTTAATATGAGAAAGGAATCTTAAGCCTAACCCAGCACCACTGGAAGCACCTTTTATTAATCCAGGCAAATCAGCTATTATAATTTGTTTATCAGCGTAAGATAGAACCCCTAAATTAGGCTTTAAAGTTGTAAAAGAATAATTAGCCACTTTCGATTTTGAGTTGGTTATCGTAGTAATAAGAGTGGATTTGCCAACATTTGGAAGACCAACAAGACCTATATCTGCTATAATTTCCATTTCTAACCATACCCAAAGCTCAGCCCCCTCGGTTCCATCCTGGGCTATTTTGGGAGAACGGTGAGTTGAGCTTTTAAAATGTAAATTACCTTTACCGCCAATGCCACCTTGAGCTATCTTATATATCTGATTTTCTTCAATAAGATTTGCTAGAATCTCTTCTTTATTTTCATCAAAAACTATGGTACCTATGGGAACATTAATAATTAAATCATCTCCGCTTTGACCAGTGCGATTTCTTCCTGCTCCTTTTCTGCCATTTTGTGCCTTAAAATGTTGAGTATATCTAAAATCTATTAACGTGTTTAGATTACCAACTGCTTTGATATAAACATCACCACCATGACCGCCACTACCGCCATCAGGACCACCAAATTCAATAAATTTTTCTCGTCTAAAAGAAATTGTTCCAGCACCACCATTCCCAGCTTTGATATATATTTTTGCCGAATCGAGAAATCTCATATGGAAATCACCATTGTTATTATTAAAAAAATAATCATACTTAACCTTGTATGATTATTTTAAATAGAAGATCGATTGTATAAAATATCAACAATTAAAGCACGTTAATAATGCTTCTGCCCTTAAGCTTGCTGAAACTTACTAACCCATCAGATAAAGCGAACAAAGTATGATCTCTACCCATACCAACATTGCTGCCCGCGTGAAACTTTGTGCCTCTTTGCCTTACAAGTATATTACCTATTATTACTTGTTCACCACCAAATTTTTTCACACCAAGCCTTCTACCTTCAGAATCTCTACCGTTGCGCGAACTACCACCAGCTTTTTTCGTTGCCATAACAAATCTCCCAGTTTACTGAATATCTATAATCTCAACCATGCTCACATACTGTCTGTGACCATTTTTTCTTCTATGATGCTTCCTTCTTTTCTTCTTAAAGACAATTATTTTAGCATCCCTTTTTTGTTCTATTACTTTTGCTGTTACTTTAACGTCTGTTAAAGTAGGTGTCCCAATCTTAACAGCCTCACCATCAATTAAAGATAACACACTATCTATGGTGAATTCCTCACCAATCTCAGAAGATAATTTATTAACTTTTATTATATCGTGTTTCTTGACTGTAAATTGCGTACCAGCAAATTGTATAACCGCTAACATATTATTCATTTTTTTAATCCAGTTGCTCAGATCCATTGAGTGCAAGAACTTAATTGTTCTTTTAAACTACTTACTTATTACACATAATAACAAACTAAAAATAACTAAAAAATCCATTGTTAATATACGACGAGTTAGAGTATAATTAATATCCTGATAATAATCAACAAAATAATAAAAAAACTTTCGGAGTCTCATAATGTTTAATCAAAAAGAATTTTTATCGCAACTTGAGAAAATAGTAAATACAGATAGTGGTAGTCGTAATCCTTCTGGTATAAGAAAAGTTGCTGATATTTTAGAAGAGATAATGCAAAAAAAAGGACTCCATACAAAACAGATACATCTTTCAGATGAAACAGGTCCTCTTTTAGTTGGTGAAAACAAAAAAGACGCTACTCATTATGACGCAGTACTTATAGGTCATATGGATACCGTTTATAATGGACATAGTGCAACTAATTATCCTATGCGAGTTGAAGGTAATAATATATACGGACTAGGAGTATCTGATATGAAAGGATGTGTGCTTACAGGGCTACATTCTTTAGATCTTTTAACGAAAGAAGAAATGGATAAATTATCAATTTGTTTTTTAATTAATCCCGATGAAGAAATAGGATCAAATTACTCTCAGGATCATATAGAAAAGTATGCAAAAAGATCAAAATGTGTGCTGGTTATGGAGTCCTCCCAAGATAGAAACAGTATTGTTGCCCAAAGAAAAGGGTTGGATATATTGAAAGTAGAATTTCACGGTAAATCTTGCCATGCTTCCGTTCCTTGGAAAGGCAACTCTGCAATTATTGAGTTGGCAAATTTTGTAAAAAAAATGGAAACAATTGTTAATTTTGATAAAGGTATGACTTTTAATCCAGGAATAATTACAGGTGGTACAGCTAATAATGTTGTAGCTGATTACGCTTGTTTAACCTTTGAATTCCGTTTTTTTGATATGGATTCTCATGCTACAATGGCTGCAAAAGTACAATCTTTTGTTGATAATCCTACGGATAAAAATATTAAAATAACAATGACAAAACAATCTTTCACTCATCCTATGCATAATAATGAAAAAAGTATGTGGTTAGAAAAGCTAGTATTAGAAAGTGGCAAACAAATTTCACAAGATTTGAAATCTATAGTTAGTGGCGGTGGATCAGATGGTAATTTCACGTCGAAAATTGGCATACCAACAATCGATGGTCTTGGACCTGAGGGTACTGGATTTCATAATCCTGAACTAGAGGTTCTGCATCTAGATGCTGTACCATTAAGAGTTAATTTAATTAAACAAGTGTTACTTAATTTAAGCAATATAAAATAAACAAGTAAATATTTTGAGGAATAGGCATTATGTTTAATAAAGATAAATTTTTATCACAACTAAAAGAGCTTGTAAGTATTGATTGTGGCACTTATAATCCGGCTGGAGTGGCAAATGTTGTTAATGTTATAGAAAAAATGTTTCAGGATGGCGGTTTTCATACTAAAAAGATCGTCATTTCCCCTGTGGTTGGTCCACTTTTAGTAATTGAAAATAAAAAAGATGCTTCATATTACGACGTAGTTCTTATTGGTCATAGCGATACTGTATATAATGACGTTAGCTATAAAGACTATCCTATGCGCCTTGAAGGCGAGAAGGCATACGGTCTTGGAGTAACTGATATGAAATCTGGTTTATTGGTCGGTCTGCATGCACTTAACAATCTAACTAAAGATAGCTTAGATAAGCTATCCATATGTTTTTTAATTAATCCAGATGAAGAAATAAGCTCTATTTACTCTGAAGCTTACATGAAACCTTACATGAAAAAAGCCAAGTGTGCATTAGTGTTAGAGCCTTGTGATAGCAGAGACGTTATAGTAAATAAAAGAAAAGGTATATCTGTATTAACTGCCAAATTCAGAGGTAAATCTGCCCATGCCTCTCTTCCTCATAAAGGTCATTCTGCAATAGATGAGCTTGCAAATTTTATTCAGAAAATTGGTAAATTAGCGAATCCAGAGAATGCTCTAACTACAAATATGGGATTAATTTCTGGTGGATCTGCTTCTAATGTCGTTGCTGAGCATGCAAGTTTGAAATTTGAATTTAGATTTTTTGATGAAAGTGTTTATAAAGAAACTATGCAAACAATCAAATATTATGTTGATAATCCTAGTAATAAAGATGTAAAAATTTCCTTAGAAGAAAACTCTTATAAATTTCCCATGAATAATAAAGCTGATTCTTTGTGGCTAGAAAATCTTGTTGTTGACACCGCTAAAGAAATAAATTACCCCATTACAGTAATTGCTGTCGGTGGAGGATCTGATGGTAATTATAGCTCTCATCTTGGTGTGCCGACAATCGATGGATTAGGTCCTTGTGGTGATGGTATGCATAATCCGCTTTTAGAATTTTTATATTTGGATTCTGTTCCTAAAAGAGTTCAATTGTTAGAAAAAATTTTTTTAAATCTAATAACTCGCCAAACTCAAAATATTTAATATCCCTGCTATTTAAACAAGTGAAGACTAAACTCTTCACTTGTCCCTATTTTTATTTTGTATAAGGTATGGCTATTTTAATATTAGCGTTATATAACCAGATTAAATTAATTATATTATAAAATGATAATGTACACCAAACTAACGATCTTAAGCATCCTTTATCATTACTCTAATTGATTATAATAAACTAATCCTCTTAGACTCATATCCATCAATTGCAAACTTTACTTTATTAATAATAATATTATTTCTTGAAATTTATATATAGATATAGTGATACATTCATACCTCTAGCCTGCTTCAAAAACATTGAGGAAAACTTATATATGGTCTCATAACTTAACGCTTTGAAACAATTATTCCTCCGTTTTTCATATCAGTGTTAAATTGCAATAAAAAATTAGGATTAATGTTTACTAGTTTCTTTACATTTTCCTTAACCGATTGTTTAAAGTGTTTTAAGGAAGATTGTGAACCAAATTGAGTATGCAACTCTTTATATTTAATCAGAAAATCTTTTTGGTATGTACTACTTAAGTAAGAGTAATAATTTAGATAAATATATAAATCTAAAAGCATTGGCGCTTCTTTTAAATATGGCATTAAAGCACTATCAAACACTGTGCCGTGAAGAACCCATTAAATATTCAAAAAAGGTCTTATTTAAACGTACTCTGCCAATTTTTTTCGCAGAATCAATATCCTTTTCAAAAAAATCAACTATATGTACATATTCAATGCTTTTCTTTAAATTACTTTTTTCTTGTTTTTCCATGGAAATTCTTGCAGAAAATAACTTCTCATATTGCTCTTTTAAACGGCTTATTTCATTACCACGAATTCCATCTGAATTTTTAGTCCTATATAACGCATTTTCATATATTTCTAAAAAAGTTTCCCCCAAATGCACCTCAGGAGACCCTGTCTTTTTTGCCTCTGTACAAACATAGTAAAGTAAAAGTCTTGGGATTATTCCATATGGAATTCCTACCAGCAATGGCTCTCCTTCTTCATCTTTTAATGCCTTACCTTTATTATCAGTTATAATATCTGATTTTATACTTAGCTTCATTTTTCTATCTTCAGTCTCTCTCTCTCTCTCTTCCATTCAACAACTTTCGGATCCTTGTAAGGTAACGTTAATAATACTAACTCTATAGGTAAATATCCCTTTTCTTTCTTCCTATTTGATATCTCTGAGGCTATTGATAAATCTAATTCATCTTGTTTGAATTCCGCTAGCATATTAGAGCGAAACTGTTGCTTCTCAATATAAGAATCTATCTTCTTTTGTTGCTTCTCTTTTAATAGCCTTAATTCATCATTCTCTTTCTTATCCATTGTTTTAAACCTTATAATTTTTTTTAAACGAAATAACTTGTATTATCATCAACTTTGTTTTCAATTTCATTAGCCATAGAATTCTCCAATTTATTGTTGAACTGTTTTATATTTTCTTTTAATCAATATTAAAGTCAATGATTTTAGTTATATGCGATAAAAGACGATCCTTTTTTTGTGCGTTTTTTATCGTAATAAATGAAAACTAAAAACCAAGCTTTCCCCTGTTTTCATTAGTCACGATTAAAGAGTCAAATTCCTAAAAACGCTATGCAGGATACGTATTTTGTATGACAAAATACACGACCGCTAAGCCTTGTTATAGTTGCTCTAGAAGCAACCCATAGATTCAACAGAGGCCTCCTAACTTTTTTTTTCGTCTTTTATCGCATATAACTAAAACGAGATCATTTTATGCGAATCAACTCAGATTGTTAATTTCGTCTTTTATCGCATATAACTAAAATGATAGATTTTAATACTTATTTGCTATAATAAAAGATTGTAAAAAATAAGAAAATTAGTTAACTAGCTTACGATTAAAAATTAAAAATATTACAGTACAAATACTGCAGGAGAACTTATACCCTTGCTTACAAGCATAACTTTGTATTTATCTCCCATTTCCTTAGGTGATATCAACATATTTATGCACTCATAAAAATCTTCCTGTTCTTTTTTATTTCTTATATTTTGTAATAAGACATTAGCTCTTGCTTTTATTCCTAAATTTTCTAAGAAGAATTGTTGTGTTATCAACTTATATGTACTAATATTTGTTGCTTGTGCAAGATTTATAAGTTCTAGAAAATTAACGTTATAAGTAAGATCAATATTTGGCACTTCATTAATAAGTTCAAAAATATCAACCAATTTATGCTTTTTAAATCCCCTTATTGAGTTACTAAAAGACAAAGCATTATAACCATAGTCAATTGTTAAAATCAACCCATTATTTTCTTTAATAAGATTCAATAAATAAGAAAAAATACTGTTGGCAACCGGAGAAGTTTCATAAATGAAATAATTACTATTGCAAGCATAATCATCCCTTATACTTTTTAAATGACTTGTTTGTTGTATTTTCATATAACTAAGCTGAAACTTATCTTTGCTTGGATTAATATCAACAACTAGTTCAAACCACTTATTATTTTCATAAAGAAACTGTTTAACAGGTAAAGCATCAAAAAATTCATTACTATATATTAGAACAGGTGCATTTATTGTTAAATCTTCAACCCTCTCTACCCAAGAAATATTCTGATAATTATGCAATTTTTGTTGTTGCAACTTTCTCAGTTCCTGATTTACCTCTATGATTTCTACTTGCATTGCTCTATGAAAATCAGCAGACATCTTTGTTGCTCTTAAAATATCACTTAATAAGGATCCACTACCAGCACCAATCTCCACCAAATGAAACTTTTGAGGTGACTTAAGTTTGTGCCAACAATCAAGCAACCAAAGACCAATCAATTCACCAAAAACTTGTGATAACTCGGGAGATGTTATAAAATCACCCCTACTCCCTAAAGGTGATTTTACCTTATAATAACCGCTCTCTTTATCTAAAAGAGCTAAAGCCATAAACCTATCAAATTCTATAGGACCACTATGCTTAATTAACTGTAGTATTTTTTCTTTTAACATTATAAATTGTAATTAATCCTGCCAAAATCATAAAGAAAGATAAAAATTGCCCCATAGAAACTATTCCCCAAAAAACTATTTCTGGCTCCCTTACAAATTCCACTATTATTCTGAAAGTACCATATAATACAGAATATGTGGAACACACTAATCCTACAGTCTTATATGCTTTTTTCTTCCACATAAAAGCCAGAATAATGAAAATAACTATACCTTCCAAAAACGCTTCATACAGTTGTGAGGGATGTCTAGCAATAAACAAAGAATTAGGAAAATAAACACCCCAAGGTAAATCTGTTGGCTTACCGTAAAGTTCACCGTTGATAAAATTAGCAATCCTCCCTAAAAATACTCCAATGGGTACAGCTGGAGCAATTATATCTACAATTTGTAAAAATGGTTTTTTATACTTTCTTCCAACAAAATAACAAGCTATTAAAACCCCTATCAACCCGCCATGATAAGACATTCCTCCTTGCCATAGGAAAAAAATATGAGATGGATGTTGTAAAAAATAAGAAAACTCATAAAATAATACAAAACCTAACCTACCCCCAGCAACCACTCCTATTACAATATAAAATAAACTATCATCATAAAAAGATTTCTTCTCTCCTTCCTCTATAATCCCAGAATTTCTATTAAGATATTTAATATAAAATAAAGCAAAAATAGTCCCAACAATATAAGCCAAAGAATACCATCTTATATCAACTCCTCCAAGAGAAATAGCCACAGGAGAAATATTAGGAAACATAATAGCTAACGTAATCATATAAAAACTCCCAACTGTTCATAAACTATCTTTATATTGTAAGCAAAATTATACTATAAAACAAAGTAATAATTTAGAATAAGGTCTTCACATCCACATAAGGAATAGCAAAAGAATCAGCAACTGCTTTACAAGTTAATTTACCATTATAACAATTTATACCTAAGTATATCCCATTATCTTCTTTAGCAAAATTTTCTAGACCCTTATTAGCAATCTTAAGACCATAGACCAATGTAGCATTATTAAGCGCAATTGCCGATGTTTTAGGAACAGCTCCAGGCATATTAGCAACGCAATAATGGACAACTCCATCTATAATATAAACAGGATTATCATGATAAGTAATTTTACTTGTTTCACTACATCCTCCCTGATCAATAGCAACATCAACAATCACACTACCCCTCTTCATAGTACTAAGATAATTTTTCTTAATCAATTTAGGCGCAGAAGCCCCAGGAGTTAATACTGAACCAATTACTAAATCAGCGCAGATAATAGCATTTGCAATATTACCAGCTGTACTGTATAAAGTTTGAATCTGTTGCCCATATAAATCATCTAAATACGTAAGCCGAGTGATATTATTATCAAATATACTAACATTAGCTCCAATCCCAATAGCTGTCTTTAAAGCGTTACTGCCAACAACACCAGCACCAAGTATCATTATATTAGCCTTAGAAACCCCAGGAACTCCAGAAAGCAATAATCCCATCCCACCAAACTGCTTTTGCAGATATTTTGCACCTTCTTGTACACTAAGCCTTCCTGCAACTTCACTCATTGGTCGCAACAAAGGCAATCCGCCTGTTTTATCTTGTACTGTTTCATAAGCTACAGCTTTTACTTTGTTTTTTAGCAGAGCATCTGTAAGATTCCTATCTGCTGCTAGATGTAAGTATGTATATATAATTAATCCTTCCCTAAAAAATTCATACTCCTCAGGTAAAGGCTCTTTTACTTTAATCATCATATCGCAGACATCCCAGGCTTCCCTTGCCGTATTAAGAATTATAGCTCCAGCACTTCTGTACTCCTCATCACTAAAAGAGGCCCCCTCTCCAGCACAACTTTCAATGTACACAGTATGCCCATGATTAACATATTCTTTTACTGCCTCAGGAGTTAACCCAACTCTATATTCATGCTTCTTAATCTCTCTTACACATGCTATTTTCATTTTCATCCCCCAAGATAAACTTTACTGTTCACACATGATATCATGTATAGTATTAATTTAATATAACATTATTGCTAAGCTACTATTACTGCTTCTCTTTTTTAATAAGTGGAGTCGTAACTTTAATATTATCAACTTTACTGATAATATTATTATTAATAGTAATAATTCCAGCTTCATATGGCTGATTACTAGAATATAAATCCTGTATTAGAACTTTATAGTCTCCATAAGGAACAGCAGAAAAATAATAAGCCCCCTGCCTGTCACTCTGCTCCTTTAAAGTGGGATTGTTTTTATTAAGAGGAATTAAAGTTATAAATGAATAAGCATAGCTATCCTTTGTTGTACTATAAACCACACCATCTAAATCTCCGGTTTGCAACATAGGAATCAAAAGTTTCTGATTAACCCCAGGTCTTAATATAATATTATACTCAGTTGATCTAGGATGTAGTGCCATATTATCTAAAGATTCTGCATTAACAGTAATATCTAATTTTTCGTATTTTTGCTGATTGGTTACATAAATAGAGCCATTTTTATTAGTTGCCCTCTTATAATCTAACTTATTAATAGATATCTTAGCATTTTCAAGAATTGGTTCTTTTTCATCATGCTTATTATTAGCGTTGTTATCAATAAAAATTTTTGCAATCAAGTTACCACTGTTGGCTAAAGTATATTCTCCTTCTGTAAGCAATCTTCTGTTGATAGAATCATAACCAAAAGATATCCCATAAGATATGCTTATATCATATGAACGCTCAATATTATTACCTAGTGAAAGCTCAAAGTTACCTATTTTAGTTCCCTTAGCAATAGATGCTCTTACATAGTTGTAATCTTTACCATTTCTTCTGAAATAACGATTATACTGAATATATGTGTAAAAAGTAGAATCAAATGGCTTAATATCTAAAGTCATTCCTGCTTTTCTTAACTCACTGCTTGGAAGAACCATATATTCACTATCTCCCCTAAAGCCAAAATATTTATAACTGGTACTGAAAAAAGTTCTAATGTAATTTTCTCTATATGATTCTCTTACACTAATACTATCTTCTAAAGTAATAAAATATTTTGCAAATAAGTTGAAATTAGTTCTAATAATATACTCACTTTGGTAAGATGATTTTAATAACCCACTGCTAGCAAACTCTCTGCCAATATAGCTTACATAAAAAGGCAGATTAAATTTCACTAATGGAATATATGAATTAGAGCGTAACTCTAAGCTATTTTTCATATAACGCAAATTATGGGAAGAAGCATCAGATTTTACGCCATTGAAATCCGAATAGCTTGCATATATATTGCCTAGATATTTTATGTTACCAAAAACTGAACTCTGATAAGCCAAAGCAGAATATCCCTGTTTAAAAGCAATATTACTTTCAAAAACTATTTTATTCCAATTATAAGTAGCACCTACACCATAAAATAAGGCTTTCTCTTTTTCTAGATAATTATTTTCTTGCAGCGATAAACTATTAGTAATGGCAAGATTATCAGTAATACCATAATGCAAATTGATATTAGTATCAAAGAAATCACTTTTGTTTTCTGCTCTGTGTTGAATTTTACGACTTGGTGTTTCCATAAATTTACGATTTTGTTGTACTGCAGATACTTCAAATCCAATTTTCCCTGCAGCAACTGGGGTTGCACCTATGATAAATGTTTTTTCTTCCTCACGTACTTCACCAAAGGGGCCATAAAAAACTAACTTAAAAGTATTAGTTCCAGGATTAACAGATATATTATCAAACTTATAATTATTAACTCTACTATCTTGTACAAAACCTACAATTTGATCACCATAATATAACTCTACCTCCCACCCTGGAACTAACACTCCCTCTATGGTGATAGTCCTATTTTTATTAGTCTGATATGTATTGCTTGAAGATAAGAAAAAACCACGTCCTGACTTATTATCGCTAAGCAAAATTGAATTAACAGACTGCACATCCCCAAAGGAAAAATTACTTATCCCATACTTTTTTTCTAAAGGATAGGTTTTAGAAAAAACCATATTAATATCATTAGAACGACCAACCCTCCTTTCTTCACTTATTAATACTATCTTAGAGTCTAAGCTAGCAACTATACCCCCATAACTTAATGACAAAGCATTTCTAGAGTTTTTATCACGTTTATTATCATTATTGATACTAACGCTATAACCATAGTTATATAATAAATCAAGTACTGGAACACTAAAAAAATCATTGTTTAGATAATATTTTTTTGGCTCACTAAGGGTAATATGTTCTTTGTTTTTCTCTGCACTAGCACGATTTTTATCTTTGTTACCTTCAACCTCTATGGGCAAAGTGTATGTACTATTTATATTTAACTCTAAATTATTAGGGTCATAATTTGTGCTTATATCGAATAACTTATTTAGTAAATCACCCTTAAAATATATTACCCCTTGATATTCTGCCATATCTGTCGCACTAAGAGTAAATCTCTTACCAGAAACAAATACAAAATTTTTTGTAAGATCAATAACAACCTTATGTTCTCTTTTAATAAACCACCCACTACCCTTATAAAGAGATTGCCACTCCATTGCAACCCCAAGTTCATTCATAAAGTCCATTAAAGGAAAATATATATCACCGTTTTTTTGATCAACATAGGCATAGAATGTTGTGTTCCTAGTATAACCTTTGGTGATAACCCCAATAATATTTTCCTCTAATTCACTTAAATCAATTGTTTTTTCCTTAGCAGTTAAATTAACCCTCAATAGTAAACTAAAAAGCATTATTATAGTAATAAAAGCATTTTTACTAGATGGTGACATTACAAAACAACCTCTTTAGAGGCTAAAACTTTATTATCTAGCTGATCTATATATTCAACTTGTACTGTTTTACCCTTAATTTTATTAAGTGCAGCATTGGCAGCAACCTCAGTTGCTCCAAGCTTCATATTTATAGATCTTAAATTAGAGGAAATAAAAATATTCACATTATCATAACTAACCACCACCTGATCATTGTGTTTTACCACAACTCTGCCGCGAGTCGATCGATTGCCAACTCTACTAATTTCAACATAAATAGCAGATACGTTGTCAACTTCAGTTATACTAACCTTTTCTATTTTATTTTCTACCTTAAGTTCTCCTTTCCTAAGAACAACTGGTAAAGTAACACTATATAAAGCATGTATTTCAACTTGTACGGTATCTGTTTTTGTAACTGCTTCTTGTGGTGCTATTTTGAAAGGTTGCTCCTCTATAATCAACTGTGCCATATATTCACCATCATTGGCAGTTGCCATACTTTTTTTTTGCAATCTTAATAGTTGAGTGGATTTTGGCTTTAAAGTAAAGCGTTTAGGGGTATAATCTAGGTAAGCATCTGCGAATTTCAAATCATCACTTTCTTTATCCACTTTGGTATAACTGCCGTCTTTATTTTGCTTATAATGAATAAAATATACTTTATAAGTTCTAACGTCATCGGCCTGATTAACAACATTAATACTATCATTTCTAGTATTACCATCGAAAAGTATATAGCTTTTACTGATAGAAAGATTGCCATAAAATGTACTTGAATATACTAAAATTATAAATAGATACAAATATTTTTTCATTTATTATTCCTATAATTAATAATTAATTACTATTTCATAATTACCAAAATATTCTCCGCCATCAGCAGTTGATGGCACAGATATTTCTCCATATACCTCCACTTCTAAATTGCCATTGATGACCCTATAATCAGCTTTCAAAAAGACAATATTTACAAAGTCTCCTGCTTTGCCAAAAAGTCTACCCTCAGAATTAACTACAACAGAAGTTGGAGAACTTAATTTTTGCCTAAATTTCCCTGTTGAATGAGCACTTACAGCACCACAAGTAGTAGATAAACCATTGTTTGGCGAAAGAGATACTAAACAAGTAGTGGCAATATCTGCTTTGATAGCCCCAAAACTTAGAGGAGTTATTTGCTCCATGGGATAATCTGCATCTATAATTGCGGCAACATTGATGGTTGCTGTATCTTCAATAGTTTTATTATTTATATCAGCATTAATTTTGCGCACTGTAACTCTGATAGTACCAACATACCTTCCACTAATATTTTGTGATCCCAGGCTAACTCTACCTACTAGCTCTATATTAGCTTCTCCGCGACCATCAAGTTGAATTTTTCTCACACCATCAAGTGTATCTATACTATCAACACTTAAAGTACCATTCTTTCCACTTAAAACGGTGGGTTGGATAATTAACTCTATCCATTCCTCTGCCTCTCCTAATATTTTTAGTTTGGCACTTCTGACAGCATTACTTCTATAACTAACCTTTGCCCCTTGTAAGGAAAGAATACTATCACTCACTATGCTTACACTAGCATTCTGACCACCATACATAATTCTACCGAAATTCATTTCACTAATAACTGTAATATCATAAGATAACAAGCAAAATGGTGTAGCCATAATGAAGAATATAATTAATACCCCTTTCATCTCTATCCTAATAAATACTTATTAATCCAAAAAGTACAAAATAAAATTAATATCGTAAAAAAATCTCACTTATACAGATCTCTTCTTAGATCTGTATAAGTGTCTTACATTACTGATAATCTACAGTAAGATTAAACTCACCCCTATATGTCCCCATTCTTGCTTCAGGTGGAACAACCAAAGTCCCCCCAATGGCAACCATACCAGAACCAGTCGCGTCTAAATTTATTGATTCCCTAGCAAGATTCAAATTAACCTCTAAAGTATCCTCCCCATCTTCAAGAGATAATCTAGCATCACTCACAACAATATTCATTACAGCATTAGCATTTCCTCCAGCAATCCTATATTCCCCAACAGCGTGCCCGCCACTGGCAATAACTCCCTCAGTAATAGGAGCTCCCCTAGGATTGCGAGCATCCAACTGAATAGAACCACCTCGCTCATTCACCAAAATTCTACCAAAATCAAGTGGTCTTGCCACCTCAACTGTAAAAAGTCTTAGTAACCTTACCCCAGCAGAAAATGTAGATACCACTGCAGCGTGTGATGCAAGAGCCACCATTAATATCGTTAAAATTAATAAACATTTTTTCATTTCTCTATCCTAAAATTAATTAAATTAATTTTTTATCTTTCTTCCTATCAATGAAAGACCCTTAATTTATAAAATATAACTAAGGATCTTAACATCGATATTCATATGCTACTGATAATCTACAGTAAGATTAAAGTTACCAGTATATATTCCAGGAGCTGCAGCAGCAGGTATGGTTAAAGTTCCACCAACCCTAACAACTCCAGTTCCAGCAGCCATGGTCACAGTAGGAGTAGCAGTAGTTAAAGTTGCAGCCAAAGTTGCAGTACCGCCACCTGTGATTGTTAATGTAGGATTACTTACAGCAACAGTCATAACTGCAGTGGCAGGATCGGCATTAGCAATTGTATATTCACCAACAACCTGAGCTCCAGAGGCTATATGTCCTCCGGTAGTGCTTATAGCTCCTGTAGTGGCGTTTAAAACTACTGTACCTGCAGTTGCAGCAACCAAAACATTACCGAAGGTTAATGCTCTAGCTTGTGTAAGTGTAAAAAGCCTTTGCAGACGCACTTGAGCCCCAAAAGGAGAAACCACAGCTGCATGTGATGCAAGGCTAACCATTAACATTGTTAAAATTAATAAACATTTTTTCATTTTTTTATCCTAAAATTAATTTGTTTATATTAATTTTTCATATCAATGAAAGACCCTTAATTTATGAAATATAACTAAGGATCTTAACATCGATATTCATATGCTACTGATAATCTACAGTAAGATTAAAGTTACCAGTATATACTCCAGGAGCTGCAGCAGCAGGTATGGTTAAAGTTCCACCAACCCTAACAACTCCAGTTCCAGCAGCCATGGTCACAGTAGGAGTAGCAGTAGTTAAAGTTGCAGCCAAAGTTGCAGTACCGCCACCTGTGATTGTTAATGTAGGATTACTTACAGCAACAGTCATAACTGCAGTAGCAGGATCGGCATTAGCAATTGTATATTCACCAACAACCTGAGCTCCAGAGGATATATGTCCTCCGGTAGTGCTTATAGCTCCTGTAGTGGCGTTTAAAACTACTGTACCTGCAGTTGCAGCAACCAAAACATCACCGAAGGTTAATGCTCTAGCTTGTGTAAGTGTAAAAAGCCTTTGCAGACGCACTTGAGCCCCAAAAGGAGAAACCACAGCTGCATGTGATGCAAGAGCCACCATTAACATTGTTAAAATTAATAAACATTTTTTCATTTTTTTATCCTAAAGTTTATTGTTAATATAATTAATGTCGCTACTTTATCGCAACAACATCATTCATAATATATAATAACATTATTAAAAAAACAACTTAAAGTTTAGTTATGCTGAAAGGATGAAAAATGTTAGACAACTATTAACCATTGGATTTTTATTTCTTGGCACGAAACCCTATGTATATCTAAGGTTGCTTAATTTACTTTTAAAATACATTTTGATCTTCTAATTATTACCATTAATTTTTAATGCTAATAATTACACATAAAATTGTTATGGGTACAGAATCACTATTAACTTTATTATGAAAAAATCAATAACTTAGCTAAGTAGACTGACCTTTGCTGCCTTAAGTAATTATTTTTACAATCTATTTTAAAAAATATTGATATTATTGTAGAAGGATAGCTATCATTGTTAAAATAGCTTAAAGTTGATTTTTATGAAATTCTAAATTCTATTTCTTAAATATATTTATATCAATTATTTAAAGACCATTCTAATAATCTACTGTGATATTATAATTACCAGTATATAGACCAAGTAGCGTGTTTTCATAAAAAGTTAACATGCCAAAAACCACTATATCTGTCGTGTTTTCTGTTGTATTAGTAAGTTCATTTTGCAAAGTTATCTCTATATTATTTTTATTATTAGATAGTATAATACTACGAGGCATACTAACTATTATCCTAGCCCCACTGGGATGTGTTACCCTATATATTCCACTTTGTGCTCTAGCTCCACTCTCTGCAACTAAATGATCATTACTAACAACAACATGATTATCAGCAAACAACATAACAGTACCACTCTTACTTGAGGTAATTAATACAGTACCATAATCTAAAGCTCTAATCTCTCTTATACTAAGATTTCTAGCTACTCCTGCTTGTGCTTGAAAAATATTTGCAACATTACCTACAGTTATACTTATACAATAAATTAATATTATTAATATTATTTTATTCATCTTCTTCCTTAGCTTTTAAAAATTAAACCACTCTCAAAAATCAATTATTCATACTCAATTCTTACAGTCACTCGTCCACTATAATATCCTTGCCTTACATTTGAAGGTATATTAAGTTTTCCTCCTAAGCGAAATGTACCTTCTCCACTAGAATCAAGAGCAACTAAAAAATCTCTTTTATCTAAATCTATATTTAATACTGTAGTATTATCTGAAATTACTACACTATCAAAAATTATTCTAACGTTTGAATTCTCATTTCCTCCAAATATTCTATAATAACCAGGATTAGCCCTATTAACAGTTGCTCCATTTACAACTAATAATCCCTCCTCTGTTATGCTAACCTGGGTTGCTATACCTGGTACTAGCAATATATCTCCAAAATTTAAACTATTAATCTCTGAAAATGTAAATAATTTTCTTATATTTGCCTTAACTTCTAAGGTAGCTGTAATTGCATATAATGCTGTTACTCCAAAAAATATAATGATCACAATATAAACCTTAATCATCAATTTTTTCATTTCTCTCTTTCTCCTGTTATTTTAATCCCTCCTAATCTTTAGGGATGCTTTCACGCCACATTATAAAATAAACAATCAATAAAAGCAACTATAAATTGTGATTTGCTCATATACTTGTTAGATAATTTTTTGATAATATTATTACTTTTAACAGTTGCTAAAGGCTTATGGCAATTGAATTATAAGCATTAACTGATTATGTAAATGCTTATAATTGTTTGAAAAAACAAACACTATGGTTGATGGTTTTTTAGTAAATAATAATATATTTCATAATTTAACATAAATTATTACACTCAAGTAATCCAATAGAATTTTAATCACTCTACCTCCTGATGAATTATATAAAAAATACACATCACCATGTGACTAGCCTCCCATACTCTCTTATTTTTTTATTTAGACTACTTAATCTAATTACGATACAATGCTTTAATTTATACTCTTACAATATTTATTGGCTACGTAAGAGGATAATTTAGAAATTTTAATGGGTGCAAATTTTTTGATGATTCTATTTATAACTGGCAAGTTTTTATCCTTATTCAATCACTCTACTTGCCTTATTTTCATGAATTAATAAAATTAGTTCCCAAGCTTTCTTAAATCCTAAAATTATTCTATCATCTCCTGCAGTTTTCATTACTTTGCTGCTGATAAAAGCCTTATTCATCTTCGGATTAAACTTTAAGTATTATCTTGATCTGTAACATCTAGCTATTTCACTTGAAAGTGCTTATTTGATTAAATTTTACCATTTGATTTTGCTTTAATTTTTAAGATGCTTTTGAGAAATTCCACCCCAGTATCAGCGGAATTTTTTAACTTATTGTATGATGTTAATTATCATAAAGTAGTGATACTTAACAATACATGGCGGATTGAGGGGGATTCGAACCCCCGATAGGTTTTACCCTATGCACGCTTTCCAAGCGTGTGCCTTCAGCCACTCGGCCACCAATCCCTGAAAATTATAAACTATTCGAATTTTTCGTAATTCCTTCCTTCCTTTCCATAATAAAATCCATTAGAAAAGCTTTCTCCCGCTGGCAGTAATACTTGCATTTTATTGAATGCCTCCTCGGAAGAAATTTTTTTGTCCAAAACCTGCCTAAAGGAATTTATTATACTCAACATATCCATGCTATGAGGAGATATTCTAAATATATTAACACCCATATGCAGTAAATCTGCTAACTCTCTAACTAAGTTAGCATATGTATAAGACATGGTTTGTGTACCATTAACAGTAAGAAAATTCTCATCAACCAAAGTAGAAATACTTTTGCCATTATAATCTTTCTCACAAACATACTTACAATCATCCTTAGTTGTATGATGTATTCTAGCATGATAACATCTAGCTGCTATGGCCAGTGGCATCCTGCCAAAGACAAAGACCTCTTTTTCTGCCCTGGTGGCTTTTGCCATAATACCAATTGAAGTCCTATCTAACTCGTATGGGAAACAAAAACGCTTGGCTCCCTGAGATTCAAGTACACTTAAAGTACCCTCATTGTACACATTAACAGTAGGACCAATAATATGAGGAGAATCTTTTAATAAACCTAGTAAACCAACATCATTTACTTCTACTAAATTGGCTTCGTGAGCCTGTTGAATGATTTTTTTACAAGTATTCATTTCTAAATCACTTAGTATTAAAGAGAATGTAGAAAAATGTACTTTTTTACCTCCTGCTAACAATCTATTAACTACATTTTCAAAGGCCACCTCGAAAAAAGGCCACCGTTTATAACAAACAACCTCCCCCAAATAAACCTCTTCAATAGGAACCTCATCTGCTATTTTGTAATAAAAATCCTGCCAATCATTCACTTTCCAGTTGAACAAGCACGGACCAAGAGTTAATTTATAATCCATTCATATGCCTTACAACCATTTCCTTACGTAAGCACCAGTAGTATTAGTATTACCCTCTGAAAGATTAGCTAAGGCCGATTTATCATAACTAAGTCCATTATTCACCTTATCAACCGCTTGTCTGAACTGTTTCACAACCGCCTCAACATACGCCTTACCTCTTTGACGTCCCTCTATCTTAAGAGCAGAAACTCCAGCTTCCAAAAGCTCAGGTAACATATCAACAATACTAAGGGAACTTGGTTCATCAAAAAGATACGAGGTTTCATTCTCAGCATTGAATCTACCCTTACATATGGTTGGATATCCAGGAGATTCTTCTTTTTTAAAAGTATTAATAACACTATTATTCAGCTTACTTACTAAATGTCTCCCTTTATCCTCATATTCAACAAACTCTGCAGGAGAACAAACTCCATTTTTATTAGGAGATCTTCCTGTGATATAAGAAGAAAGCGAACATTTTCCTTCTGCCATAACACACAATCCACCATAAACAAATATCTCAATCTCAGCATTGGTTCTCTCTTTATACTGCCCAATTTGCCTTAAAGTAAGAACTCTTGGTAATACTACCCTACTCACTTCATATGTATCGATAAAATACTTAATTGCCTCCACAGAAGATGCCGTAGCTTGCACAGAAAGATGTCTTCTTAAAAATGGATGATTTTTTTGTGCATAAGCTATTAAGCCAATATCTGCCAAAATTACAGCATAAGCGCCACATTCAGCTGAATCATCAATTGCCTGATGCCACATCTTAATGTTTCCCGCTGTCGGATAAGTATTAATCGCAACCAATACTTTAGAGCCATTTTGGGTTGCATAATCTATACCTTCTCTTAATTCCTCTTTAGAAAAATTTAATCCAGGAAAATTTCTAGCATTTGTCTCATTTCTAAATCCACAATATACAGTATCAGCACCAGCGTCCACAGCAACCTTAAGTGCAGACAAGGTTCCCGCAGGACACACTATTTCTAGTTTTTTCATAACACATCCCCGTAATAATTACACAATATCTAAAATCATACAACACCAATATAGTACCACATATTATTCGCTTAGGTTAGTATAATCTGATTTTTTTCTAATTTGCTCCCTATTAAGCTTTTTTAATACTTCCTCAATATTATCCAAGGCATTTTCCATATCAACAAGCCTGTTTTTAAGCTCATCAATATCTTTATTTACATAACCCAAAATTGCACCGACAATACTATCCAAATTAGATTGAAACTCACTATATTTATTGACACCCAAAATCCCCAGTTTTTTAAAAATTTTCTCAAAAGGACTAAACATATAAGATAAATCTTCTATGATATCCATATTTTCACCATCTATAGCATTTCTTAAAGCAACTGAAGCAGCAGTTGATCCTTCTATAATAAGCTCTTTAGAAAAAAACATAGCATCTCCATCTACCCTACCCTCAAATAATCTTAACAAATTAACCAAAGAACCTCTAATGACTGCTGAAGCCTCTGATTTATCCTCTCTCTTGATAGCCCTCAAAACAGGCGACACCTGTGATGGCTTCAAATAAAATTGAAACGGTACGTCAATAGCATCAATTATAAAATCAAAATCATGCTCTGATAGTCTATCAAAAACTCTATGATGCTTATCTTGCATTACCTTGATTGCTTTATCTAAAAATGGTTGCCAGAAAATCACAGGAACCTTTCTAAAAAGTAATCCCAGCAATAAAACTAAAGACAGCTGATTCTTAATATTTTGCATCTTTATTTCAACATATTAATAAGATCTTTTACTAAATGCTCAAGCGCTAAAGTTGTGTCTTTATAGTTTTCATCACCCTCAAAATCACCAAGCCATATGATTCCTATATATTCATCATTAAAAACAACTGCTGTCTGAAAATCTATCATTATGTAAAACTCTTTACCATGTTTGGAAATTATCGTATTGAAATATATATCCTTCAGTAAATTAGTATAAGTAGTTCGTACAGAGAGAATCTTCTCCTGACTTAATAATTGTGGAATACCATTAACATTATCAATAAGCTTACTATTAAGCATATTCCCATCATTTATAAATATTGAATATGCTTTTGCTAAATCAACCAATTCAACCTTTAATTTACCATCATAAAGGCTATTAAGATTAAAATCCTCTGCGTATTTTACCAATCCTAATCTATTAAATAAAGCGTAATAATCTTTCTCTGTAAGCTCTGAGAAAAATTCACCCTCCAAATAATTAAGCCTGTCGGCAAAACTTTTTTTCAAGCCATTAGGAATATCATCAACATTATCATCTTTCAAGAAATTCAGCTCTTCTAATATCTGCCTAACTTTTTCTTCAGTGGTCTCAATACCAGCAAAAGTAGGGTCATTATCAGCAGAATATTCCTTAGCTGTAAGATTAGCATGCTCTAATCTTTTATTAGAAAATATCAAATTTTGATACCGATTATTTAACAGCAACGCTGAAGCATCTTTTTTATTTTCTAACAATGTTAAATATAAAAATGGTTTCACAGAATTATAAACATAACCCTTTGGATATTTATCAAGATAATTAACTTTACCATCGATAATTTTTATACTTAATGCAACAACTAGTCTATTTTTATTTAATGCTATCACTGAACCAGCCGGTATATTGAATCCTTTCAGCTTATCAACAATTACTCCACTAACTACACTCTGCAATTTGGAAGATAAGGTTGTTTGCACAGATATATCATAGTACTCAGGAAAGTACGAATAACCAGATAAAAATAATTCATTTAAATGTACAGCAAAAGGCGATTTAGGTGGCTCTACATTCACAACTATATTATTAACTCTAGTAAGAATAGCTTCTTTTTTATCCTCAGGAACATAACCATTAGCTATCATCATATCCAATATATGCTCATTTGTTATGTCGTAATTAGGATAAAAATTCTTATTGTTATCATAAAGATTTTTCATCATAAACAAAGCTCTAGGAATATCTATGGACTCCAAAGTAGTCTTCTTGAAATACTGCGAATACGAAGACTTAATCCCTATTTGATAATTACCAAAATAAGTAATATTGAAAAACAAAGCAAAAAAATCACGTAAGGATACCTTTTTTTTCAACCAATTTGTTAATAAATAGGCTTTAATTGGGTTTATATAATTAACCAACCATCCTTCGGTTGCTGGAGTGTATAATTTATTCATAATAATATTCACTGAAGAGAACTCGCAATTAGAGTCACTAACGTCAGAAGGAACAATGAATATTTTACAGTTATTTATAACAAAATCTCTATTCGTGATAACAGCTTCTTCTGGTTCAGAATTTATTGGTTCATTGCCCTCTAGCGGATTAGCATTAAAAGGATTAACCACTTCTACTTTGTTTTCTATGACTTCCCCTGAAAGAGAATAATCATCACTAAATAACCCCATAAACCAATTAGGCATAAAGAGAATAAAATCAACAATCGAGGTAAAAATTCCTTTCTGTGGTATAACCCCATCCTCTTCATAAGGAGATTCCATATAAAAAGCATAATCTTCAATGATTTGAGTTATTTTATCTCTATCAAGAACAATTTCACTAACATCTACATTTTGCTCTGCCGCAAGTTGCTTAGTTTTTTGGTATAGCAACTCGTTAAGACCCTGTAGTGCAAGGAATGTATTTTCAAGATTTCTTGATATATTCTGCTCACTTAAAGTTCCTTGAGGTAGTCTTTTTACTTCAAATATTTTAGTATTAGACTGATCAACAATCTTAATAACAAGTGGCTTATTAATTGATTGTATTAGGGGGATTATAGGATTATTTTTGTTAAGGAATGTTCCTATCAAAAATATCAATAAAAGCATAGCTAATATAACAATACCGATGGCCTTTAGTTGTGGATTAACTATCCCCTTACCTTCAACTTGCTTGCTTAGGGCTGATATATATACTTCCCTTTCTGCATCATCTAGCCCTAGTGTTTCTCCAAGGCGATTTACTTGTTCTGCTCTGTTTTGTTTACTTTTTCTAATCACCTGCATCATTGATGACTTTATATGGCGATCATCTTCATCAGATAATCTTATATTTCTTGCTTCTTGCACTTGATCTACCAGAGAATACTTAGTAAAATCAGTGGATTTTTTATTATCAGCAGATGTTAATAATCTTCTTTTTCTTTCCATTGCTCTAGGAAAGGGAGAGTTTTCTCTATAACTTTTTTGCCTATCTTCAGGGTTTCTGTTACGTAGATCTCTTGCTTCTTGGTTTTGCTGATTATTTATCTTAGATGATCTTCTTGTTGTAGTTTTTTCTTGAGTATCATAAGCTTTATTCATAGGTGGAGAGCTTCTAGGAGGTCTTCCATCTCTTCCACCGGCGCGCCTGTAGATTGAGATAATTGGAAAAGTTGTATCCCCATCATTAGAATTATTATACGCACCCTGTTGGTCACATAAGCCAGCGTATGCAAATTTCTTTTTATGCTTGTTAATAAAACACTCTAAACAAATATTTATAAAACTATGAAACAGACTTTCAAAAAATCTCACCAAAAACCTTCCATAAAAATTAACCACGTTGGCGTACCCGAGAAGACTCGAACTCCTAACCTTCTGATTCGTAGTCAGATGCTCTATCCAGTTGAGCTACGGGTACAATCTTCAAAAGGAAATGTTTTCTAGAAAACATTTGATATTATAATGTATAATAAATATAAAAAAAGCAAGACTATTTTTACACGTGGAAGGAGTATCTTTATGAATTTTTTCTCAAAAATTATCTTCTATTGCTTGTTGATACTACTTTTGACATCAAATCCTATATTTTCCTTATCTACAAAGAAAACTGTAATAGATAATAAAAAATATACTCATTTGATTAGTTTTTCCTATCCAATATCCAAAGAAATTATTGAGGAAAAACTAATGCAAGAGATAAAAAACAAGTTAGTTAATAAAAAAAAATCCTTAATAGATATAATAATTTTGATTGATATTCCAACAAAAGTAGATCGTACCACTTTGGACTCTCTTTTCAAATACCTCTCTTACCTTAATGATTATATAACTGTTAAACAAAAAAATAGTAATAATAACATAAGGATAAGAAAACAAGCAACCATTGATAAAGAGATTAAAAATTATCAAATTCACATATTGTATCTTGAAAAATTAGATTGATAATTAAAGATACTATTTCATGATTTTATATACATTTTCTGTAAAAAAGAATAATTTCGCTATAAATGGAAAAAAAACTTGATAACATTTGTAAATTGACATTAGTGAATTAGATTTAGATATATAACATCAGCAATATGTAGTTAACTAATTGATTCTTTAATCATATTCATATATGAAAAAATAACATTCATTACTTAAATAGAAACTAAAAGTCATAGGATAATGCTTAGTTAGATCTAACAGATCTAAGGAAAATAATTGCTTAAATATATGATTGACTAATCTGATAACTCTAGTATAATAACTAGCTGTATTACATTATGGAGAGTTTTTGTGAAGAGAACATATCAACCAAGTACATTGGTGAGAAAAAGAAGACACGGATTTAGATCAAGAATGTCAAGTAAAGGTGGCAGACAAGTTCTAGCTGCTAGAAGGCAAAAAGGACGTTATAAATTAAGCGCATAATGTCGAAAATTAATTTTATAAAGACATCAGCAGATTATTCTTTGATCAAAAAAAAGGGGCATAAGTTGGTATGCGAACCTTTTGTGATTCTTTATATTAAAGATGATTTATTAAAGGAAAGTATTAGAATTGGTATTATTGTCAGCTCAAAGATTGGTGGAGCTGTAATTCGTAACAAGACAAAAAGAAGATTGAAAAATATGCTTATTGAGGTTTTAAAATCTTCTAATTACCAAGGTTTTTCTCTTTGTATGATTGCTAGATCTCGTGCATATGATTTTTGTTTTGAAAAAATGAAGGGTGTTTTTAGCAATGCTTTGGAAAAAATTAGCAGGTAAGAAGTTCCTTTTATTTTTAGGATTTTTTTCCTGTATTGCAATCTTTTGTATAAAGATTTATCGTTACTGTATATCTCCTTATTTACCTGCAAAATGTAGATACTCTCCTACTTGCTCTGAATACGCCCTAGAAAGTTACAAGAATTTTAATTTTTTCTACGCCACTTTTTTAACAATTAGGAGAGTTCTACTTTGCAATCCTTTAGGTGGAAGTGGATATGATCCCCTACCACCTACAAAACACAACAAAAACTGATTTTTGGGGAATTTTAATCAATGGAACAAATATTTAATAAAAAGTTTTGGCTAGCCAGTATAGTGGCCTTTGTGCTTATTTTATTGTGGGATCATTTCTTTTTAAAAGATATAAGGGAAGCTGAAGCAATTAAACAAACTTTGCAACAGCAAAAGGTTAACCAAGAAGCTTCTTCACCTAAAAAACAAGCTCCTCAGGTGTTAAAATCTGATTTGTTGTCCTCTGCTCGTATTACTATAGCTAATAATGTTATCCAGGGTAGTATCTCTTTGCAGGGTGCTAGAATCGATGATATACTTTTAAATAACTATAAAGAAACAACTGCAGTTGATACAGATAAAATAAGAATTTTTAACCTAAAAACTTCTGAAAAAGCACATTTTTTTGAAAGTGGTTGGCTTAGTAAAGATATTGATGTACCTAATGCTAATAGTGTCTGGATAGCTGATGAAGCGTCGAATGTATTATCTCCTAACAATTCTGTTACCTTAAGTTGGTCTAATTCCAAAGGTTTAACCTTCAAAAAAACACTTAGTATTGATGATTTTTACGTCATTACTATCACAGATAGTGTAATAAATAATTCAAATACAGATGTATCTTTGATTCCTTTTTCTTTAATCGTAAGAGAGGGTTTTCCAAATGTAGAAGATAATTTTATTTCCCATGAAGGTTTTGTTGGTAATTTAAATAACTCTCTTGAGAGAGTAGATTATGATGATACTGTTGGTAAAACATATGATTACTCAACTAAAGGGGGTTATGTTGGTTTTACAGATAAGTATTGGCTATCTTCAATTATTTTGGATAATGAAACTAATTACTCTGCAAGGTTTTTATCTTATAAGAATTCCTATGGTAATGAGAACTTTCAGACTGACGTTATTGCTAAGGAAATTAAGATATTTAAAAACAGTGCGATAGAAAAAACAACTAGAGTATTTGTTGGTCCAAAAGAGTATAATCTTGTTCATTTTTATGATGAGAAGTATGAAATTGGTAAATTTGATGACGTGATTGACTTTGGTTGGTTTTTCTTTTTCACAAAACCCATGATTCAATTTTTATTATGGATACATAGTTTTATAGGTAATTTTGGCGTTTCTATAATGATTTTCACCATAGTAATAAGGGCATTAATATTGCCAATTGCTTATAAATCTTATATATCAATGGCTAAAATGAAGGAACTTCAGCCTAAAATGAAGGAATTGAAGGAGTTAAATAAAGGTGATATGCAAAAATATAATAAGGAGGTGATGGCTTTATATCAGAAAGAGCGAGTAAATCCATTATCTGGTTGTTTGCCAATATTGCTACAAATTCCAATTTTTTTCTCAATATACAAAGTAATTTTCATCAGCATTGAAATGCGACATGCACCATTTTTTGGTTGGATTAAGGATATGTCAGCAAAAGACCCTTCGAATTTATTAAATTTATTTGGACTAATACCAGTTGAATTACCGGGATTCTTACACATTGGCTTTTGGCCAATTATGATGGGTGTTACCATGTATTTTCAACAAAAAATTAGTATGTCTCAGTCCCTTGATGATATACAAAAAAAAGTTATGAACATTATGCCTTTTGTACTAGTAATAATATTAGCTGCTTTCCCTGTTGGGTTAGTAATATATTGGACATGGAGTAATATTATTTCAATTATTCAACAGCTTATAATTAATAAGAAAGTGCATAGTGCATATGGTCTTAAGAATCCACTTAAAAGAAAAGCTAAAAATACCACCAAGGTGTAGTTTCTACAATGGATATAAAACTTGAAAATGATTTAAATATCTTTAATCATAATATTAGCTTTGTTATGGGAGTTACGGATATGAAGTATGCTCCAGATGTAGGTTATCCTGAGATTGGATTTTGGGGAAGATCTAATGTTGGGAAATCATCTTTGATTAATGCTATTTTCAATAGAAAGAAGTTAGTAAAGGTATCTAATACTCCTGGAAGAACAAGAGAAGTTAATTATTTTAATCTTGCTGATAGACTTCATTTTGTTGATTTACCTGGATATGGCTATGCTAAGGTTGCAAAACACACTAAGGCTTTATGGAGTGATTTAGTGGTTGATTATGTTAAGAGTTCTAAGAATTTACGAAGAATTTATTTATTAATTGATAGTAGAGTTGGATTAAAAAAGATTGATCTTGAAATAATGAGTTTTTTAAATCACTATGGTCGCTCTTATCAAATAATTATTACAAAAACTGATAAGGTAAAAGCAAGTGAGTTGGATATTGTAGCAAAAAATATAGCAATAGAGATTGCATTAAATCCTGCTTGTTATCCACATTTCATCTGTACAAGTAGCAAAAACAAAATAGGGATTGACGAAATAAAAGTATCCATCTTGAATTTTCTATAAAAGTCACTATATGTCATTTGTAGTGGAAAAATTTAGGGGAAACATGTCAAGAATTGTATTTAATTATCCTTTTATGTTAGGGTTTGATTCTGTAACTCAGACATTAGAGAAACTGTCTAAATGCTCAGATAATTACCCACCTTATAACATTGAGCAACAAGACACTGATTTGGTAATTAAAATTGCAGTAGCTGGTTTTGACAAAGATGATTTACGTATATCCCATGAAAATAATGAGCTTATTATTAGAGGAGAAAAGTTAGCTGAGGATAACAACATAGTTTATTTACATAAAGGTATATCATTCAGAAGATTTGAGAAGATATTTGTCCTTGCCGAGGGTGTAGAGCCTATAAATTCTTATTTAGATAAAGGTATATTGATAGTTCGTTTGCAAAAAATTCATATTCAAAAGGATATAAAACTAATACCTATAGAATAATGTTAGGTATAAAAGCAAGAGAAATGGCAGCAAAATTGCATGATAATTTTAGAATGTTTATCAAATTTTAATGAATTAATTATATGAATGTGCCAGCATTAACTAGCAATATTAATATTTAAAATTATAACACTTACAATAAATAGTATTATGAAAATAGCTGTATCTACTATTAATACATTAAAAGATAAATTACCTAACCTTAAACATCCATCGTGCTTATTTTCATTTAACTATAATAAATTGAGCTTTCGATGCATATATATCATTACAAACTCTACCTTATTAATTACAACTAGAAGTAAAAATAGTATTTCTTGGAATACATATATAGATGTAAATAGTGGTTATATTGATACATTCATACCTAATGATTGCTTTAAAGAAATTGCAAATTATGTATTAACAAATAAGAAAGTTGAAGGATTTTTCACTAAGATTCAAGAACAGTTGGATTTGTTAGCATCTAATGAGGAGGAGATAATTAGCTCTTCAAACAGCGAAATCCTAGAAATTATGAAAAGCTGTAAAACTAGTGATAAGAAAGTGTATGAAGGAGATAGACCTTTTTATGATCATTACAGAAGGGTAAACCCATCTAAAAATAACTTAAATAAAATAAAGCGTATAATGGGATTTAATATCTATAAGTTTTGCTTAGAGAATAAAATAACAATAGTTTGGACAGATGTTCCTAAAGCTAACTCATTAGATTATATTGAAGTAGAAAATCGTATGCTACACTGATATAGGTAAATAAATATTGGAGGATTTTACTTATTAAATGTGTAAAAATAGGGTTTTAAATAGCAAAATTAATAATATTCCTATTATTACTCAGGATTTTCTTTCTAACTTCTCTTTTTTCCTTGTCTACAAACTCCTTACGCATCTGTTATGGCATAAAATACTTAGGATTTTGGGATTATATTGTCATAATCATGTCACCCAAATTATTAACCTCCATAGCATCTAAATACTCATTGATGTCAAAGTAAATAAAGTGGTTGCGTTGCATTCATAAAAAGTATCTAATGATCAGAGAACTTTTTAGTTAACAAGGGTATGCATCCTTGCACTTGAGTAATCCAATAATTTTTGGCATAGGAATTTATCAATAGGTTTGCATAACAAAGATAAATCGGTGTTCTGAAATTATCAACATGAGCACAGCATTAATTAGTAGCAAATATCAGATGTTTGCAATATGGATTCACTAGCGATTTTTGGAAATAATATATTATATATTCAAAATTTTTCTTCTTTTTATTAAATATTATTTATATCCAAGCCTGTGTTGCCTAGAGCAAAATTGATTTTAAATACACCTAGCAAATCAAATTGCAGATGAATGATGCAGCAGCTCATTTTTGGAAATAACCAGATCAAAAATATATTTTCACGAATACGAATTTGAATAATACGTTTGCGTAATTTTATTGCTTTGGTGGTACGTAAAATATCCCAATCTTCTGGTGGTGTAAATTTTTCTATTCTATATGCTTTAAAACCACAGGCTCTTACTAGTTTTATAAAATTATATTCATGACAATGATCTATCAACATCCCTGCGGTAAAATCCTTTATTATGAGGGTAGTATTTTTTATAACTTCAGATATTGTTTTTGGAGTTGCAAAAAAACAAAGGTCATGGCAGGACATATCCTTAAGACCGGAGGTTAGGTTGCAAAGAGGATTTGCTAAAGTAAAAAAACCCTCTTCAATCTCCTTGTTTGAAATCTTCTTTAATATGTTTTGAATTTTTAGAGGAGTTTTCAGCCAAATATCTGGCCTTATAAAAAGAATATAATCATATTTAATGTTGTTGTTATTGGAGTATTTTTCGCACTGAAATAAAGATTGCCTCATACTATGGAAAACAGCATCTATACCAAATATACTTATTTGATTTTCTTGTGCTGAACCTTTTACTTTGATTCTAATATTGCCTAAATCACGTGGTTTTTGTTCTTCTATCTTAATTGCTTTAAATTGACCGTAAGTGAATATAATATCTTGTTGGCTAGTTATTCTATTTTCATCTTTTTTAATATTATGCCACGTTTGAGTGTTATGATCTATAGTGGACCAAGTATGCATAAACAAATCGTAATCGTAATATTTCAACAAATTCAAGTGTAAAAATGGAGCGCACATCTTATAAGAACGCAAATGCCCAAAAAAACAAACCGCTATCTTTATTTTTTCCTTATTTTTCATTATATCCCTTTGTTATACTGCAACCATATATCAAAATATTGTTATCTTGAAATTTAGAATACCCAATCTGAACTACTTCATGATTTTTCTGGAGAAAATGATAGGTTAATTATGCTTGTTATAATTATCAATTTTTAAATACACGTGTTTTTATTATTTAATGTTTCTTAATCATACTGATTGTTATAAACACGAGCACGTATCCTTTTTTTTTATTGTCTATTACATAATTTTTCAGTTAGATCTATTCTATAATAAAAAAAATACTGATTTTCTAAATCTATACCCTTTCCCTCAGCATCAAAAAACTTAATCCCAAAGTAGATAAATAATGCTGTTAAGTAAAAAAAACAATATATCTTCTGTGTTTTTGTATATTTTCACTATAACTTGACATACTTGACATTTTTTATATCTTATAGTACATATCACCTTTGTATTACCTAATCTAAAAAAGCCATCATTAATCTTTAATTTTTATAAATCCCAAACACATCTTTACACATTCTAGCATATGTTAGCAAAACTATTGCCATTTTTCAAATATTTTATGCTTTCCTTATTATTTCAGTATACAATCAAAAATGTAGATTCTTAAGCTTTGTTTACTTTTTTTATTCTAATTTGCATTTCAAAGTCAATGCAAGTGATTTTATAACAAGCTTATCATCCCTAAACTAATACTATTTCTATATTTTATAAGAAGTATCTACGGATAGTATTTAAGGATAGCCAATACAGTTGTGTCTTATCTTGCTAATTATAGTGTTATTATTTATTACTATAGTTATTTAATCAATTATACTATATGTTGCTGGCATAGTTTTTTACTTTAGTGAAATTACAGTGTAAAGATTACGTTGATTAGATTAAAAAATGAAAGTTACTTTAATTGCTAAATCTTACAAATAACTAGTAAAGTGTTTAGAAATCATAGAAGAACAAATCATTCCATAACAAGCAAATATGGCATTTCATGTATGTTAAAGAGGCTAGTTAGTTAATGATATGTTCTTCTATTTCTAAATAATTAGATCGTAAATAGGCTAAAAATTTCACCTCAGAGCGTCCTGAAATTATTAAGAAGAAAAGGCTATTCTCCACTTAAAAGTTTTTACTTTCCAACTTAATAATCCTCTCAACTCCTACGCCTAAGAAAGTATCAAAATGGAGAGAACCTATACAATCCTCCAACATTTAAATTAAAGCACGAGGAAGCCCTATCCAAGCGTTTATGAAAATATTACAAAACCTCATAAGAATTAATAATAAGCTTAACCCTAAAAAAGTATTTGATATGCAACGACCTTCTCTTGTTGCACCTTAAGATGCACTACAGCCCCCCTTCACTGCTAAAGGGGTTCACTTCTGAAAGCTCCCAATGCTCCCATCTGTTGCTCCTTTGCTATAATCATCAAACCCTCCTGCATAGAAATCCTAAACCTCTTACTCTACTTACTCTTAACATGCTTTACCATCAACAAAAAAACTTCATATCTTTTAATCATCTATTTTTATCTCAAATTTTAACTACCTCTTGCTCTCATAAGTAGCACAAAAAACAAAAAAACCCTTATATTTAATGATGCATCTTATCACTAAATATAAAGGGCACACATTTTAACCTATGTGAATATCAACAGTCCATCTTTCCTATGCTTAATTATAACATAGCCTTTCTACCTAGTAGGCCTGGCAACGACCTTCTCTTGTTGCACCTTAAGATGCACTACACACCCCCCCCTTCACTGCTAAAGGGGTTCACTTCTGAAAGCTCCCAATGCTCCCATCTGTTGCTCCTTTGCTATAATCATCAAACCCTCCTGCATAGAAATCCTAAACCTCTTACTCTACTTACTCTTACCATGCTTTACTTCAACAAACTACCTACTATTAAAATTTACAACAAAAAAACTTCATATCTTTTAATCATCTATTTTTATCTCAAATTTTAACTACCTCTTGCTCTCATAAGTAGCACAAAAAACAAAAAACCCTTTATATTTAATGATGTATCTTATCACTAAATATAAAGGGCACACATTTTAACCTATGTGAATATCAACAGTCCATCTTTCCTATGCTTAATTATAACATAGCCTTTCTACCTAGTAGGCCTGGCAACGACCTTCTCTTCCGCACCTTAAGATGCAGTACCATCGGCGCTAAAGGGTTTCACCGCTGAGTTCGGAATGGTTTCAAGTGTTGCACCTTTGCTATAATCACCAAGCCTACTAGATAGAAAATTTAAACCTCTTACTCTACATACTCTGCCCACGCTTAATTGCTTCAACAGACCATCTACAGTAACATCGAAATAAAACTATAAAGAAAAAAATTAATCAAAACATTGTACTATCTTTATAATCTACTATCAGCCTTCTCTAAACTTATAGTAAATCAACTTATATACCCTGAAAAATTAAAAAGTTTCGCTTTTGCCTATCTAAATTCTTCTATCATATATCTCTATACAACTATATTAAATCTAAATACTATCCATATTCCTATAAATATCTGGCTCCATTATTACCATCCTACAAATATCATCATTTCTATATCTACTTTTGTATATATCACAATAAATCATCCATAACACAATTAATAATTATCACCGAGCATGCGTACAAACTCAAGTCTATCGAGCTATTAGTATTGGTTAGCTTCACATATTACTATGCTTCCACACCCAACCTATCAACGTTGTAGTCTACAACGGCTCTAAGGGATATCTAATCTTGAGGCGAGTTTCCTGCTTAGATGCTTTCAGCAGTTATCTCTGCCACACATAGCTACCCTGCCATGCCACTGGCGTGACAACAGGCTCACCAGAGGTGTGTCCATCCCGGTCCTCTCGTACTAAGGACAGCTCCTCTCAAATATCCTACGCCCACGGCAGATAGGGACCGAACTGTCTCACGACGTTCTAAACCCAACTCACGTACCACTTTAATTGGCGAACAGCCAAACCCTTGGGACCTGCTACAGCCCCAGGATGTGATGAGTCGACATCGAGGTGCCAAACACCGCCGTCGATTTGAACTCTTGGGCGGTATCAGCCTGTTATCCCCGGCGTACCTTTTATCCGTTGAGCGATGGCCCTTCCATTCAGAACCACCGGATCACTATGACCGACTTTCGTCTCTGCTCTATCTGTCGATATCGCAGTCAGGCAGGCTTTTGCCATTACACTCACCGACTGATTTCCGTCCAGTCTGAGCCTACCTTTGCACACCTCCGTTACTCTTTGGGAGGTGACCGCCCCAGTCAAACTACCCACCATACACGGTCCTGGACAAGGTTCTCTTGCCTCAGTTAGACATAACAAAACAAAAGGGTGGTATTTCAAGGACAACTCCATCATTACTAGCGTAATAACTTCTTCGTCTCCCACCTATCCTACACATCCGTCTCATCATGCCAATGTAAAGCTATAGTAAAGGTGCACGGGGTCTTTCCGTCTAACCGCGGGTACTCCGCATCTTCACGGAGAGTTCAATTTCACTGAGTTGATGCTGGAGACAGTGTGGAAGTCGTTACGCCATTCGTGCAGGTCGGAACTTACCCGACAAGGAATTTCGCTACCTTAGGACCGTTATAGTTACGGCCGCCGTTTACTGGGGCTTCAGATCAATGCTTTCACATCTCACCTTAACCTTCCAGCACCGGGCAGGCGTCAGACCCTATACTTCCTCTTACGAGTTCGCAGAGCCCTGTGTTTTTATTAAACAGTCGCTACCACCTATTCTGTGCCCCCCTATGAAAGTTGCCTTCCTTAGGGGACTCCTTCTCCCGAAGTTACAAAGTCAATTTGCCGAGTTCCTTCAGCATCATTCTCTCAAGCGCCTTAGTATATTCTACTCATCCACCTGTGTCGGTTTACGGTACGATCTCCGTTGGGACTATTTCCTGGAACCTAACTATACGCAACATCAATCCGTTAAGACATTACATACCATTAAATTCGTCATCTCCAACTGGTTCAGGAATTTTAACCTGATTCCCATCAACTACGCCTTTCGGCCTCGCCTAAGGGGTCGACTAACCCTACGCGGATTAACCTTGCGTAGGAAACCTTGGATTTACGGCGAAAAAGTTTCTCACTTTTTTTATCGTTACTTATGTCAGCATCCTCACTTCCAATATCTCCATGGAACTTTACAATCCCACTTCATTGACCTATGGAACGCTCCGCTACCAATATAGTAAAACTATATTCCCTAGCTTCGGTATATGGTTTTAGCCCCGTTACATCTTAGACGCAGAAAAACTTGTCTAGACCAGTGAGCTATTACGCTTTCTTTAAAGGATGGCTGCTTCTAAGCCAACCTCCTGGCTGTCTTGGTCTTTCCACTTTCTTTCACACTTAACCATAATTTAGGGACCTTAGCTGTGGGTCTGGGCTGTTTCCCTCTCGTCCACGGACCTTAGCACCCATGGACTGTCTGCCATATATCACTCTTAGGTATTCGGAGTTTGGTTAGGTTTGGTAGGTTGGTATACCCCCTAGCCTATCCAGTGCTCTACCCCCTAAGGTGTTCGTATGACGCACTACCTCAATAGTTTTCGCGGAGAACCAGCTATCTCCCGGCTTGATTGGCCTTTCACCCCTAGTCACAAGTCATCTCCTTCTTTTGCAACAGAAGTGAGTTCGGTCCTCCAGCAAGTGTTACCTTGCCTTCAACCTGCTCATGACTAGATCGCCCGGGTTTCGGGTCTAATACTGCAAACTATTCGCTCTTTTAAAACTTGCTTTCGCTACGCCTACATCTATCGACTTAAGCTCGCTTGCAACATTAACTCGCTGACTCATTATGCAAAAGGTACGCCATCACAGACTTGCGTCCGCTCTGACTGCTTGTAGGCACCAGATTTCAGGTCTATTTCACTCCCCTCTCGGGGTTCTTTTCACCTTTCCCTCACGGTACTTGTTCACTATCGGTCACAATCTAGTATTTAGCCTTGGAGGATGGTCCCCCCTTCTTCAAACAGGATTTCTCGTGTCCCGCCCTACTTGTTCAAACATACTTTCCTACGTATACGGGACTTTCACCCCCTATGGTCAGACTTCCCAGTCTGTTCTACTTCCTTATATGTTCTATTAGGCTAATCCCTCTTCGCTCGCCACTACTAAGGGAATATCTTTTGATATCTTTTCCTGTGGTTACTTAGATGTTTCAGTTCACCACGTTTCGCCCTATCTACCCTTACAGATAAATAGTATCTCTATAGAGATGGGTTCCCCCATTCGGACATCCCAGGATTAACGTTCTTTATCAACTACCCTGGGCTTTTCGCAGATTAACACGTCCTTCTTCGCCTTATTGTGCCAAGGCATCCATCTAGTGCCCTTCCTTTCTTGAGATTGCATGCTCGGTGATAATTATTAATATATTATCTTTCACTACTTTTTTTATCATTTCAAAACCTTACTAAATTTTGTAATACCTATCTTACTAGTTACTTTAATTTCCAATTATTTTCTTTTTTCTCATACATTTCATTAGGAACACTAATAAATTAGTTAATCTTCAAAGCAATTTTTATCACTTGATGTTATATTTCATGCATCAATTAATTTCATTAGCTCTACAAAACTAATAATTCATAAGCATTTGTACTAATTTTTTTTACGTATAAGAAGCAGATTCTAATTAAACATATAAGTTTATCCAATCAGATACTTTTACGTTAATAACGTTGCAAAAGATAAAAAATTTGTAGTTTTTGATATTAATTTTTAATTGTCACCAAAAATTAAACTTTTTAACTTCTTCAGTTATTTTGATCTCTCTTTTTCTTTATAATTTTTTCCGAATCAACATACTTGCTGTTAAGGATTTTATTAATCTCAACAGGGTACATTGTATTCACATAATTTAACTTTCGGTCACACTAAGTTGGATTACTTTATACCTTATTTTGATATTAGGCAATAATTAAGCTTGTGTAGGGCTTAATTTTATTGTTTCAGATCAAGATGGATTACTTTTTTTATGTTTCTGATAATTAAAGACATAAAAAATTCCCCACCAAAGTATACGCCACTTATTTAAAGTAAGCTTCTTATAACCAACTTAAAGAAGACTATAATTTTATTACTCCCTTGTCAACTCTTTTTTATATAAACTTTATCAATACTCCCCTTCCCTACTAAACACCATATTTAAACAATTTTTATCACTCTGCAAAACATAACAAATTCCTATTGTCAAAAATTTACTAGAAAATTTATTCTTATCATGCTAGCCTATATCATATTGTTTGTATTTTCAAGTTGATACCTTCTGGAGAATTTTAAATTATGCTTATCACCATCTCACAAATTATCATCTTTATTTGTATAATGTTTTTTATTGCATTTAATCTTTTATCTGTCTATCTGTATAAAGAATCTTATAGTTTCGAGAAAATTAAAATACTTGATCCCTCTATCACCTGGAACATAATAACCGATATAGAGTTCTTTAAAGATTGGTGGCAAAAATTTGAAAAAATTAATGACCCTTTTCCCCACGTCACCGTCATTGAAGATAAATACTCTACACTCTTTAAAATATCTATTAACTGCAATCATAATGATTCTAAAGGCGAAATTTGGTCATTTATGTTAATAAATCCTACCGATTCTAATGACTTTAAACTTATGATTAGAAAACAATCTCTCCCTCAATCTCAATTTAAAGATTTTATGAATAAGTATCTACTAAATAAAAGAGATGTTAAAAAATTTGTCAAAAACTTTAGAAAAGAATATAAACACATCTCCTCAGCCCTATTACAAAATAGCTAGGTGAATGTTATTTATATTCTCTGTTATCTCTTATATTTTTGGTCTCCTTTCCTATTTCCTCTTCCTAAGTGACCTCTTTACCCTTTCTGTTATTCTCTCCCCTCTCATTCTAATAATTTTACTTTCCTGTATAAAAAAATTTAGAACCTCTGTTGCTTTTTTTTTACTCTGTTTTTATTATTCTGCCATTTTGATAGCCTATTTCTCTCAATATACAAATAAAACCATTCTTCTGCAAGATGACCTATCTATGATCTATCTTTACGGCGAAATTTATAAACTTGAAAAATCAAACTATGATAATAAAAACTACATATATCTAAATAATTTAGTTATCAGCAAGTTATATCATAATAAAACACCATCATCCGTTAGATTAACCTACAATGGCAACTATCAATTTAATATAGGTGACATTATCCATACTAATGCCTCTTTATATCCTCCTTCTTCTCCACTTATCCCTTTTGGTTTCAATTTTCAAAAAAATTCCTTCACTAAATCAATAGGAGCCTCCGGCTTTATCATAGGCAATCCTGATATTATTGAAAATATCAATACTTCTAACAATACCTTTTTTAATAATATACTATCTTCATTCAAAAATAACTTAAAAAATGGCATAAAAAAACATACAACATCTGATATCTCTCCATTTTTGATCGCCCTATCATTAGCAGAATATCAATTTTTACCAAAAGAATCACTGGAAAACCTTCGAAAATCAGCTTTATCACACTTTATATCAGTGTCAGGTTATCACATTAGTCTTATCTCTGCCTTCATATTTATTAGTTTACGCTTCTTATTAAGCACTATACCAGCTATCTCTCTTAGGTACGATAATAAAAAAATTGCTAGTATCTTTACAATTATAATATTGCTATTTTATATATTCATGATTGGCAATCATACTCCTGCCTTCAGAGCTATCATTATGAGTATAGGTTTTCTCTTAGCTATTATTTTTAATTTTAAAGCCATATCTTTAAATAGTCTATTCCTTGCAGCCTTACTAATCCTAATTTTTGCCCCATACTCCATCTTTTCTGCTAGTTTTCTCTTGTCTTTTTTTGCAACTTTTAATTTGATTATATTTTGGAATCTTAAAATAATCCAAAAACTATTTAAACTCTCTAAAAAAAATTTATTATATAAAATATTTTTTTACATCATTTTTAGTATGCTAGCAACACTATGTGTGGAAATCACCATAGCTCCAATATTGGCTTTTTTCTTTGGTAGCATACCACTTATGGGCATACTACCAAATATATTAGTATCTCCCATATTTTCTTTTGCTGTGATGCTACCTATTATTATATACTTCATCTTCCCAATTTTTATCGGAAAATATTTTTTGTTAATTAGTGAGTTCGGTATGAAAATTATACTTAAAATTGCTGATTACTTTGCTAATCTTAGTTTCTCTACCCTATACACAGACTTCTTCTCTGCTGAATTATTATTATTAACCTCTATTTCTTATCTATTTTTTGTAATCATTAAAAATAAATATTCCTATATTTTTCTTGCCTCTTTTATTGCCACTATGGCTTATTATTTCTTAATTAAACCTTATCCCGATCTCCTTATAGATAAAAACGCCAAAGCCATAGCTATTAAAATTAACAATCAGTACGTTTTTTCAGAAAAATCTGATGGTTTTATAAAATCTGTTTGGATTAAGAATCCAAAACTATTATCTCCTTACTCACTAAATAATAATCCAGGGTTTATATGCGAGGATTCGCACTGTGTCGGCAAAATTAACAATATTCTAATAAGTATTTCTGACAAAATAAGCACCTATGCTGATGACTGCGGCTATGTGGATATTATTATACTTAGAAATCTTAATGCCCCCTATAAATGTAAAGTTGGTCTAACAATAGATACTGCTTTTCTAAATAAAAATGGTGCAACCACAATTCATATTAAGGATAATAATCTTCGTATAAACTCAGCAAATGACAATTATTTAAAATTTTTATTGCAATAAATGATCTGTTTATATAAAATCACTATTGGGTAGATGGCTGAGCGGTTGAAAGCACTGGTCTTGAAAACCGGCGAGGGTAACACCTTCGGGGGTTCGAATCCCTCTCTACCCGCCAGCTCTTATTATAATCAATTTATCCGTTCTCCATCTCTTCACCTCTACATGAAAATCCTACAACGAAAAATCAACCTTTCTCTACTACTTAAATATAAAAAGTATATCTATAGGTTAAATAAACTACAAAGAATAAGAAATTTTAATTATCCCTTTCTTTGCTGTAATCTTTCTGATAGTTACAGTGCCAATCTCTCCCAACCTCTCCACGTGAGTTCCTCCGCAAGGAATACCTTTATCACCAAAAACTATAACAACTCTTATGGGTTTGTCTTCTACCAAATCCTCAGGAATATTATGACAATATGTTACAAGTTCTTCTTTATTAGCAAAAAAAGACTTTACTATAAAATTAGTTTTAACTAACTCATTTATCTTCTTCTCTAAATTTACCGATAATAAGTTAATATCACCCTCAATATTACCCATATATTCAACTGAAGGCCCCTCTGGATAATGATAACCTTTTGTTGGCACTAAATGACTATAACCAAGCATTAACACTGCCTCATCTATCAGATGCCCCGCTGTATGTATTCTTGAATGCAGTAATCTTATATCTTGCTCTATTTTTACTTCAACAGAATCACCAGTTACAAATTTTCTCTCCATAAAATGACCAAAATGTTTAACAAGTCCATCCTGGATTCTAACATCATGGACTTTAAAAGTTGCATTATCATTAAATATAATACCAACGTCCGCTGGCTGACCACCACCTTTAGGATAAAAAATGGTAGAATCTAAAATTACGATACTATCAGCTTCTTCTATATCAACAATCTCAACAACTGTCGCTCTATCTAAGTATAAAAACTGCTCTTTCATGTATTTTAGACTTCTTTCCATTTTTCATACCTAATTATCTTAATAAAATGTATGAAACATAATAACTAAAATAACAGCTGGAATTACATACTTATTAAAAAATATATAAGCTTTGTAAGGAAGTCTGTCGGCAGATATACTTAACTCTTTTGTTAATGTTGCTTTTTCCATCGCAATTCCAACAAAAACAGCAGTAAAAAATGCGGTAATCGGCATACCCAATTGTTCAGTTGTAGTATCTAAAATATCAAAAACACCCTTAGTAGCATTGAATTTATACAAAAAATAACCAATCGCAGTTAGTAAAAACATAGTAAATATCGTGTCTTTCTTAGCCTTATTATGATTACCAGAGTAATTATCTGTAAAATATTTAACCATTGGCTTATAAAGCAATCCAAGCACTATAATCATTATTACAGAAAATACTGCTAGTGATAACCTAGACACAGAATACCCTCCCAAATGTCCACTAATTGATAAAGAAGATAAACTACCAACCACCATAACTAATATACTCACCAACAACACTGCCTGTGTTCTAGCAATTTTAGCATGAGAAATTAAAAAAGCAGTCGCCACTTCAAATAAACTTATAGCAGAAGTAAAAGCAGCTACAAAAACTAATACAAAAAATACTGGTGATATAATATTGCCAAATGGCATTTCAGCAAAAGCTTTTGGTAACACCATAAATAGTAATTTTGGACCAGCAGAAAAATCTAATCCATACGCAAAAATTATGTTAAATACAAACACAGAAGAGATTATTGCAAATAAAACTGCTGAAATTAAAGTGGTTCTTAGAGCGTTTTGTACTAAATTAGCAGATTTTGGTATGTAACTACCATAAAGAATCATAACCCCCATTCCCAGGCTAACCGAGAAAAAAGCTTGCGCCAATGCGGAAATAAAAGTTGTTTTAGTAAGTAAAGAAAAATTAGGTACAAATATATAACGCATAGCCTGCGCAGTATTAGGTAATGTAAATGTATATGCCGTTAAAACTACCAAAAACAAACCAAATAAAGGTAATAAAAATATATTAGCTTTTTCAATTCCTTTCTGCACACCTCTTAATATGGTCACAGCAGTTAAAAATGTAAATATACCTAAAAATATTATAGGTGTATAAGCATCGCTTACAAACTCTCCAAAATATGCAGCAAAATCGACAGATGAGCTCATATCCTTAGCAACACTAGAAAAAACATAATAAAGAACCCATCCACCAACTAAATTGTAAAAACAAAGTATTAAAATGGCAGTAAGAGTCCCCAAAAAACCAATAACCCACCAAGAAGTCTTAGGTCTAAGATTCTTAAATGCCTTAATATTAGAATCTTTACCAGCCCTTCCAATGACAAATTCTGAAATTAATAAAGGTAAGCAAACAAGTAAAATTACACTAACATACACAATTAAAAATAAAGATCCCCCCTCTGTCCCCATCTTATAAGGAAATCTCCAAATATTACCTATGCCAACAGCAGAGCCAACAGCCGCCAGAAGAGCACCTATATTAGTTTTAAAACCTTTACTATCATTATTGTAAGACATATGCTTCCTCCGATAAAAACCAGTGCTTAACACAAGTTTATTATTAATTAATAATTAAACCCATAATTGTATATGGTATAAGTTCTTATGTCAACTTAATTGCATTTTTGCCTCAATTATTTTAGTACAAAAATGCAATCAAAATTATAACTCTTAAATAACTAATAGTCATAATTTGACTATTCCCAAACTAAAAAGTTAGTTATTTATTAGAAAAAATAGATAGAATATTCCTAGTTTTTTCTGTGGAAACTTTTTTAGCATCATAAGATTTCCCCTCAGCTGATTTATAATCTGTATTATTTGCTGGAGTTGAGGATTTTTTATCATACTGCTTCTTATATGGCTTTTCAGAAAAAAAGGATTTTCCATCATTATCCCTAGGTTTTTTGGGCGAATGCTCCTTGCTGTTACTAGAGCTTCTTGCTGTAAAAAAGGATTGTCCATCATTATCCTTAGGTTTTCTTGGGAAATACTCCTTGCTGTTACTAGAGTTTCTTGCTGTAAAAAAGGATTGTCCATCATTGTCCCTAGGTTTTCTTGGGGAATGCTCCTTATTGTTTCCAGAGTTTCTGTCTGTAAAAAATGACTGTCCATCATTGTCCCTAGGTTTTTTCGGTAAATATCCTTTGTTATTTGAAAATCCAAATGGAGTTTTTTTATATTTGGAATTACTACTTCTATTGTTAGATCCAAATTTCCTTCCCTCAGCTTCTGAATGTTTTTCTTGTGGCGCTTTAGGATCTAAAAATCTTTGTACTGCTCTCCACTTAAGCCTATCTGATGGGGAAACAAAACTATAAGAAGCTCCAGCATTATTACCACGCGCTGTTCTCCCTATCCTATGTACATAATCCTCTGGATTATCTGGAATATCATAATTTATAACATAAGATATATGATTAATATCCAATCCCCTTGAGGCAACATCTGTTGCAACTAGAATATTGAATTTTTGACTTCTAAAAGAGCTAATAACACTGCTACGACGATTTTGTCTAAGACCTCCGTGAATACAGTCTGCCTTGTAAGAGTTTTTCCTTAAAATTTCTTTAAGGTTCTCTGCACCTATTTGAGTTCTAACAAAAATCAAAGTAGCCTTATCTATAGTAGCTAAAAGATTGAGAAGATCTTTTTCTTTATTGCTTGTCTCAATGCATTCTTGTGTAACGTTTTGAGCAACTGTATTAACATTTCCAGCAGATATTCTAGCCGGATCTACTAAATAATTATTTACTAAGCGCAATATTTCTTTAGGTAGAGTTGCTGAAAATAGTAACGTTTGTCTTTTTTCCGCCACATATTTTAGAATTTCATCTATCTGAATACCAAATCCCATATCAAGCATTCTATCGGTTTCATCTAAAACAATGAAGGATGTTTTATTCAATTTAACAGAATTTCTAGATATATGATCGTTAATCCTACCTGGAGTTCCAACTATTAATCTAGGGTTGTACTTTAATTGAAAGAATTGCTTACTAATGGAATCTCCTCCAATAAGTAAGGCAGTTTTAATATTCTTATGTGTCTTTAACATCTGTAAAGCAACTGTGTTAACCTGCATTGCTAACTCACGTGTAGGGGTCAAAATCAATGCGGTTGCGGTTGGGTTGTTATGTAAATAGGTCATTAATGGAATAAGGAATGCACCGGTCTTTCCTGTGCCTGTCTGAGCTGAACCCAAAACATCTTTTCCTTCCAAAATTAATGGAATTGATTGCTCTTGTATTGGGGTTGGCGCAGTGTATCCCATTTCAGTTAATGATTCTTTTAACCAATCTGGAATATTGAAATCTGTAAAGCTATTCATAAATACTATAAACTCCTAAATGTATTTGACCTTATGGTCAATAAATTAATATTTAATTATTATTATTCTAAATACTGGCTGATGAAGCAACCCCTTATTGATGGATGTAAGCTTAAGCTAGCAAAAGACACTAATAAAAGAAACAGGAAAAATAAGCAAGTAAAAGATGAATAACCAAAAGACAACCCTGTGTGCACTTCCCTACCGTCCCAATTAATGAGTGATTATACAAATAATTTTTTAATAAAACAAGCAATATCATTAATTTAGATCACTCACAACCATAATTGATATAATAGTAATAAGTGTTGATAATTATTTAATGTATTAATCCACAATATGTATAAATCTCTGCTTAATGGATATTTTAATTGCCAAGTAGTGTTAAAAAACATTATAATGTACCTTGTGGGGAAAATGAGATTTTTTGTAAGGAATAAATATGATAAAAGGTCAGTTCGTTTGTATAATAATAATATGTATTTTAGGTATCTATAGTTTTTTATCTAAGGAGCTGTTAGCTAAAAAATTAGATAATAAATCTGTAACTCATGGAGAAATAAAATACTGCTCCACTTACACCAATCCATTTGCATTATGCCCTGAGTACCAACAGGATAAAGAAGTAATAGTTTCCTCTGCAGTGAAGGAAGTTGCTGTTGAAAAGTCCACTGTAATAGGCAAAGAACCTAAATCTAAAAACAAAAAAACTGCATCCATTCCTAATAAAAAGAAAATCTCTAAGAAAATAATTGCTAAAAACAATGTGCCTGAAAAAAACAAACCAATTGCTAAACCCCATGCAGAAAATTCCAGGCAATCCTCACAAATGCAAGCTGATGATAGTGAAAAAACCTCCATTGTAATAGTGAATAATTTTAATGAAGATAAAAATTTTCTCTCCTTTGTAAAAGGATTGCTACTAAAACAAAATAAAAAATTAGAAATTTTTGATACATCAAATGAAAATGAAACAAAAGAAGTCCTCTATCAAGCCTATAAGCTACTTAGAATGGTAACTTATTGGGATAAAAATACAATTTTAATAACTAGTAGTAAAAATATCGCACCTGAAAGCACTCTGATTGTTGCTAAAACAAAGACATCCCATTATATTGTCACACAAGATAGTGGTGTCCTAACTTTAGTGATGGATCTTATAGGAGTTGAAGAAATTAGATTATTGCAAAGAGCAAACTTTAAGACAGAAACATTTTATCCCTATGATGTTGAGTATCAAGTAGCAGCTAGAATCGCAAATAATAAAAATAATTTCAATAGTATGGGAGAAAAAATATCCAGTGCAAAGGTGAAAAAAATTAAATATGAACCAGCAACTAACATAAATGGGACAATTTACGGAGAATTTTTATTTGAAACCCTTAATAACACCATAATAACATTTATACAGAGTAGGAAATTTAATTATTACAAACCTAATATTGGAGATAATTATAGCGTAGTAATTTATGATAATAATAAAGAGATTTTTAGAGGACAAGCTACTTACAAACCTTCTTTAACCTATACCGGTAATGATCCTATTATTAGTGAAACAAAATCTGGTACTAATTCCTATATCATCATAAAAAACTTCACAGTTAAAGGATTGCTCCCCAACAAGCTTTATACAATTGAGCTAAATCCTATTAAAAATGCAGCTGCTGATAACACTATTGATGAAGAGGTTGATCCTTTATTAGAAAAAAATGAAGAATACTTAATTGATGAGAAAACAGTAGAACAACAATCTGTTACAGAAGATAAAAATCTTTCGCCTTCTGAGACGATAAAAGAAAATGAGGTACTAGATAACAAAGAATCAGTTGAAAAAAAACAATCTTTGTCTACCTCTGAAACACTTATGGAGTCTAACCAAAATGAATCCACTATCCCTGCTTTAGAGAGTTCTAAAGTTAGCATAGTAGATGAAGAGTCAGATAGATCCAATGAAACTTCCTCTTCACCTAATAATGTTTTGACTACTGCAACAGTGGATGAGAATACTGAAGATAGTGAGTCAATGGATGAAATAGAAGAAAGAAAATTAAGCAATCCTATTTCAGAAAAATACATAGATTAATAAATTGATTTGGTGTATCTTCTTTAAAAGATGGTACAGATATAATATTTGTACCTGAGAAAAATTATAATTTAGATTGAAAAATGAAAATTAATTTAATTGGTAAGACTTATGAAGAACTAATAGAATGTTTAGAGGCTATGGGAGAAAAATCATTCCGTGCCAAGCAGGTATGGCATTTTATATATGTTAAAGGAGTAACTGACTTTAATAAAATATCTTCTATTTCTAAAGAATTGCGCAATAAACTAAATGAAATGTTTACATTAGAACGTCCACAGATAGTTAAGGAAGAGCATTCAGAAGATGGAACGATTAAATATTTATTACGTCTGTTTGATAATAAAGAAGTAGAAACCGTATATATACCTACAGCAGAGCGTGGCACTTTATGTGTTTCTTCACAAGTTGGTTGTAATATGGGCTGTACTTTTTGCCATACAGGCACACAAAAAATGGTAAGGAATCTTAGTGCTGCTGAAATAGTTGGGCAAATTATGCTAGTAAAGGATATATTAGGAGAGTTTAAGCAACTAAAAAAATCTGATTTGGATAAACGTCTTTTATCAAATGTTGTTTATATGGGGATGGGAGAGCCTTTGCAAAATTATAAGGAAGTTGTAAAATCAATAAAAATTATTAACCATCAAGAAGGACTAGCTATTTCAAAAAGAAAAATTACTGTCTCTACCTGTGGTATAATACCAAAAATAAGAGATCTCTATAAAGATATCCCTGTTAATTTATCAATATCATTACACGCTACTACAAATGATCTTAGAACATCAATAATGCCAATTAATAATCAGTATCCAATTGAATCACTAATAGATGTTGCTAATGAATATTATCATAACTCAAATTCTAAGAGAATAACTTTTGTCTACTTAATGATCAAAGGCATTAACGATACAGATGAGCACCTTATGGAATTAGCAAAAATAGGACTTAAGGTGCCTTCTAAATTTAATTTGATTCCTTTTCATCCTTGGGATGGTTGTAATTATCAAAGTAGTGATAAAGCAACTATTAAACGTTTTTCAGATTACCTTCATAATATTGGCTTTACATCAACCATAAGAGAAACTAGAGGAGATGATATTTTAGCGGCTTGTGGCCAACTGAAATCAAAAACTGAAAGGGAAAGGAAATTCTGGCAGAAAGAAACCATAAGTTGATAAATTTTACCAACTAAAAAGTATTCTGTATAAATGATAATTTCCCTTAAGAAATATTTTATATTTAAAGTATCTAAATACACTAATTTTGTTTCTATGCTCTTTTATATCTATAAAAGATAAATTTTCTGTCATTAAAAAAAATAACTGTTGTTTGCTATCTTTTGTTTTATGAAAAAATGATATAAATGTTTTTATGATTTTTATTTCAAATAATTGCTTATATATATTATAAACACCATGTTTCTCAAGAGTTTTCTTAGTCTCCAGCATCGCTATCAGCAGATGCTTACTTTTATTAAAAGTATATGATGTATTCATTATGGAATTTTTAACTTGATAGTAATTATATAAAGTTGCCTTCAAATAACCTATTGCTTTTGCTTGAATCATAACACTCCAAAAGAATGGAATATCTTCATAATAAATTTCTGGTACAAACCTAATATCATTATTTTTTATTAAGCTAGCTAAATATAGCTTATTCCAAACCACAACACCACTACTACTAAGAATTTCATGCTTCTCCTTATGGGAAGAATATATTTGATTTTCACTCATATTTCTAGTTTTTATACTGCTACTGTTATTAGCATAAATTTTTTGATAATCAAATATTAAAATATCTAATTTATCTTTCTCAGCCTTATTATAAAGTAGCTCTAGTGTTTTTAGCTCGATAGAATCATCGACATCTAAAAAAAATATATATTTACCAACACAATGTGCAATGCCAACATTTCTACTAATAGAAGAACCAGAGTTATTTTGCGATAAAATTTTTATTCTGTGATCACTCTCTTGTAGTTTCTGCATTATAGTAAGTGATTCATCTGTTGAACCATCATTAACTAATATTATTTCTATTTCTTTTAGACTTTGATTAATCAGTGAATAAATACTTCTAAAAAGATAGTCTTGTGCGTTATACACCGGAACAATACAACTAACTTTTATCATGTTATAATTCACCTGCCCTAAAGAGATCAATGGTTTTAACAAGTTCTATGGGATCAAACTTTGCCTTGGCATAATTAAAACCTTCTATTGCCATATTTTTTATTTTCTCTGGTTGTTGCAACAAAAAATTAATTTTTATTGCAATATCCCGTGAGGTAACTCTATCAAGATAAACAGCATTACAATCACTAATCTCCCTTAACCCACCCCTGCCAGAAGTAATAACAGCACACTTGGCAAGATGGGCTTCTAAACACACTAAGCCAAAAGGTTCATTAGTTTTCGTAGGAACAATAACTATTCTAGCATCTAACATCTTACTAAAAACCTCCCTTGGAGAAAGATTCCTATGAAAAACTATTTTATGTTGAATAACTAACTTTTGTATAGCTTCTTGTTGTAATAATAATTCCAACTCCTTAGTATACTTATTTTTTTTGGAAAAAAATGCACCCACTATAACTGCAGTATAGTCGGCATTATTATTGAGCACACCAGGTAAAGCCATAATAAACTCTTTTATTCCTTTATGCTGAACCGGTTTCCCTGCAAATAGTATTTCATTTTTCTTAAAAGATGATTTCTCACTAAGGGCAACACTATCTAGTATATGTCCATAGGAATTGTATAGAGTAAAAAATCTATTTTGCATCCATTTATATTTTGAAATAAAAGTTTCTTTTACATAGTTACTATTACAGAATACTTTTTCAAGATACTGCATATAGCGCCTATAATAGTAAAATCTTACTATCCAAAATCTCTCTCTGAAGCTATTAATAGCATAATCCGCATGTTTAACTGCAACAACTCTAGCTGTAGGTAAGTTTTTTGCTAATAATCCTGCTAACCTAATATCCTGATGCACCTCTATGATTATAGACTTGTCATCACACTCTTTGATTGTATTTAAAACAGCTCTGTAATAGTTTTTTTTCTTAGAAGATTCCTTAGAAATAAAGATAGTATTAATTGGAGAAATTTGATTGTCATTATAAGGAGATATTACCTTAATATTATCTTTATATTTAGAGTAAATAACGTAAGGCATCATTGCCGATACAACAGGCTTAGGATATGCAAAATCTAAGGGATTATTACTTGGAAGTACAATAAAAACATTCATTTATGATTATTCCCCCTACCTGTCTAATATTTTAGTGTGTTAATTTGATAGTAATCACCTGATCCTATCAACACAAATATCATAGTGCTAGTAAAAAATATTACCACGAATATAATAAAAAAATTGAATATGATTTTTTCTATTTTCATACCCGCTACTTTTGTTATTCTAATCATATCGCCTAATTTAACACTAATGCCTATTAAAAAAACAGAAATTGTCATCAAAAAACCTCCTATCATGTAAGAGTACTCCTTTTTTTTCTTTAGGTTAGTAATAATTTCTTTTTTTGTTTTTATAAAAATACTACAATTTACCGTTATAATATAACATAAAAAGTGGCAAATAAATATAAAAATGGAATACATAGTAATTGATAAGCAGAGCATACTAGATGAATATACAGAAATACTGAAAAACATATCACTATTAGCAATAGATACTGAATTTATACGCAATAACAACTATTATCCTAAGGTATCATTATTGCAGATTTGTTACAAAAAAGATTTTGCAATTATCATTGATTGTTTAGTAGGTTTAAACTTGGAAAAACTAGTTGAGATAATATTAGATAAAAAAAAAGTTAAGGTTTTTCATTCTGCAAGACAAGATATAGAAATATTTTATGGCTTTAGTGGTAAAGTTCCTACAAATATTTTTGATACTCAAATAGCCTTATTAGCTCTAAATAATATTAAAGATATTAGTTATGAAGTAGCTGTAAGAGATATGCTAAAAATTGAATTAGATAAGAGCTTAAAACAAAGTAATTGGCTAAAAAGACCGCTGTCAGATAAACAGATTATTTATGCTGCTAAGGATGCTGTTTATCTTCTGGATTTATACTGGAGTATTATAAGTTTACTAGAGAAAAAAAATAGAACGATCTACTTAGCAGACGCTTTTTTAGAACTAGAGGATCAGGATTTCTATAATAATAGGGTACAAAGAGAATTCACAAAAATCAGTGATGATAGGACAATTAAAAATTTAAATGTGGTCAAAGAACTATTAATATGGCGAGAAGAGAAGGCAAAGCAACTAGATTTATCACGCAATATTATCTTACAAATGGATGCTATCAAATCGGTTGGACAAAAAGAAGTAATCACAGAAGAAGAAGTTATAAGTATCTTAAAAAGATATGATCAAAGAGCTTATTCAGAGGAAATAAAAGCAATCATAGATAAATCATCTACTACCAATACAGTTGAGATTGAAAAAAAATATCAACTTACGCAATCTGAGCAGAATATTTATCAAATAATAAGAATGGTGTTGCAAGATTATTGTAGTAAAAACAATATAAATGATAGCTTGATAGCCTCAAAAAATGAAATTATTGCTTTTATAAATCTTAAAGAAAATGCTGAGGTTAGATTTTTAAAAGGCTGGCGTTATGAAATATTTGGCAGGGATGTACTTGATCTACTAAATGGGAAAAAGAATATATCAATTGAGAATAATACATTATTATTATGTTAAAATGTTCCCCTCTATGGATAATACTATTGTAATGTATATCACCCCTAAGTATAGTTGCATAAATTATCATGCATAGCAAGGTGTTTTGCTATTAAGTTCTCCTTTATCCACACTAATAGTATCGCTAATTATAAAGTTACTGATTACCAAAGGCAATAATGGCTTCTCAGTACTACTAAATATGCAAATAACTTCTTTAATTTTGTAGAGAAAGTTTCTCTATGACTCCCTAGTAATAATGGATCAGCCAATTTGCCAGTGCTTCCTCATTCTGTTAAAATGGATTCTTTCTCTATTGGTATTTTAATTTATCTTACCACTGGATACACTCTTCGTAGATTAAAAATTAAAACGTAACATTACGCTCTGTATCCTTAATACGAGAAAATGAAGTTCTAACATTTGTTAAAGCATAAAAATTTACAGTGAAAAACTTTTGGCTATAACTATAATCTAATATGGGTGTAGAGATCCAAATGTTGCTAACAAGTAATATACTAATTGAGAATATCTTTGATATTGCCCATAGTAATACTTTTTTTCTCAATCATAGTGAAGATTTCAATTTTCTCAACAATTCTCTGCAAGGTGGCACAGTCTCTTGTAATGCGTTTTAGGATATAATCAATAATTTCAATACTAACATTAAGTTGCTTATCTGAGAGCATTTTGAAGAAAATAGTTTTTAAAGCATTTTCTTCAGGGGGAGAAATAATAAAATACATAGCAGAACGCAATCTAGATTGCAAATCTTCTGTAAATATATGTAATTGATCCAGTGGTAAGGCTGAGGTTAATAATAAATTGCCACCCAAATTAATTACACTATTATACAAGTTAAACAGTCCAATCTGTCCATCATAATCTAATAATTGAATATCCTCCAATAATAATATATTATCCTTAATAATATGCTCTATTTTTTCAATCTTATTAAGATCTGAAACAGTAATTTCTACACCTTGTTTCTGCCTAACATAGGCCTTACTAATAAAAGTTTTACCCACTCCCTTAGAGCCATAAATTAGTAAAACCTTAGATAACCAAGAATGATTATTAAATAAAAAATCAACTAAATTTTTATTGAAATCACCAACTATGATATCACTTTTTTTGACATCAAAAGTATGAGGGAATTGGAAAAATAATTGCTCTGATCCCTTGGACATAAACTACCTTGAACATTCAGCATTCTTACTGAGAGATAATTTTGAAACATCAACAACAACACACATAGAAGCCATGTTTTTTTCAAAAGTAATAAGATCAGTTTTGTATTTTATCTTGATTTGTAAATTTTTATACCCAATTTCAATAGGTTGAAAAGAAATAATATCAGGAGATTTAGCAAGCATTTGCTCAATAAATACAAAATCAGCAACTTGCGATGTATCAACTGTAAAAACTTTTTCTAAGTTTGCCTTTGAATAACTTTCTATAATAGCTTTTTTATATTCATCTTCAATTTCTATAATTGCTATCATAAATCCTTGTTGTAAAGATTCTATGTTATTAATAACTTTAAATGCAGAATCACTAACTTTTGTAATTTTAAGAGAATATTTATCATTATCTTGTAAGCTTAGATCTAATAAATAAATATCTGTTAAATCAATATTTTGTTTTATTTCTGCAATTTCATTTTTATTATATGCAACATCTCTATTATCATAATAAATAAAAGAAGATAGAAATTTTGTATTGTTCTCCCTCCAATATTGATCCCATGGGCTTCCTTCAACTAAAACATCTTTATAATAATAAGAAGGAATAACAAGAAAATTACCTAAATTAACCATCGTATAAGGTATAGAGTTAGTATATAAAAAATTCAGTATTTTTTTTTCATCAAAAACATATAAAATCTCAGCAGAATACCTTTTATCTGCTATTGCTTCCTTTGCAACACTAAAGTTTTTTTCAAAAGTATATGCAGGTATATCAGACAATAATTTATCTACTTTTTGTGAATAATCTTTATGAATTAATTTAGAAATAGTAAAAAATAATGCCTGCTCTCTTGCTGAATCCATAGCTTTTAACTTGGCATCTTGCGAGTTTTTATCAGATGTCCTAGATATTCTAATTTTACTCCAAAATAAATCTGCAGAAAATAGCTGAAACGGCATACAAAATAGCACAAAAAAGAAAAGTTTTTTCATATTAATTAATTAAATCCTACATATTAGTTTTATCAAATTTACCAGATTCATTCTGCTTATAAAAGAGCAAATTATAATTGTTTTCTCTAAATGATTTCCATCGTTCCCGATTGAATAATAAACTTTCCCTGTCATTAACATCAAAAACTATATAGATTTTCTTAAATTGCTCTAAATTAGAGTGTTTTGCCAAATTAAATACAAATAAATAATCAATACTATATATAACCTGCAACTCTGCATAAGAATCCGAATGAAATATTATCAATGGACTGCTTATCTCTCTACCTTCTCCAAGGATACAATGCGGAAACCAAGAAAAACCACTCCACAATTTAGCATCATAAAACTCTATTTCTTCCTTAGATTGTAAGCATAAACATGATTTTCCATCATTTTCATAAGCTTTAAAAAGTAACTTCATTAATACTTTTTCTGTATCAAACCTCACTCCATAAAACACTATTTCCATCTATACTATACTGCTACTATTCATCATAATTATCAGCAATCATTTTATCAAGGAGTCGTACTCCAAAGGCAACACAACCTTTTCTATCAATATCAGTTGGTGCAATATTAGAAGAAACTCCAGCAATATCAAGGTGAGCCCATGGTATAGAATTTACAAACTCTTTAAGAAAAACAGCTGCAAAAATACTGCCAGCTCCCTTCATTCCAACTCCTATATTTTGCAAATCAGCTACGGAAGATTTCATATGTTTTTCATACTCCTCTCCCATAGGCAGTTGCCATACTAACTCACCTGTTTTCTCTCCAGCAGTAAAAATATTTTTTGCTAACTTATCATTATTAGAAAACAATCCAGCCCTTTCTCCTCCTAAAGCGACAATCATAGCTCCTGTTAAAGTTGCTAAATTTACCATGATTTTTGGTTTGTATCTATCCTGAGCATACCAAAGAATATCAGCTAACACTAATCTGCCCTCAGCATCTGTGTTAAGCACCTCTATAGTCTTTCCATTCATTGCTTTAACAATATCTCCAGGCTTAAGTGCAGCTGGACTAATTGTATTTTCTACTAAGCCAATAACTCCAACGGCATTAACTTTTGCACCACGCAATGCTAAAGTTTTAAGCAATCCAACTACCACTGCTGAACCAGTCATATCTTTTTTCATACCAATCATACCATCCGCTGGCTTAATACTATATCCACCAGTATCGAAAGTAACACCTTTACCAACAAAAGCTAAAGTGTCTGCTGAATTAGGATTCCCCTTGTAATGCATCACTACAACATAAGGCTCTTTATCAGAGCCCCAAGCTACTGATAATAAGGAATGCATCTCATTTTTCTCTAACTGCTTTTTATCAAGAACCTCTACGGTTATACCAAAATGTTTTAGTTTTAGGATTTTATCAACATAACTCTGTGGATAAAGCACATTAGATGGTTCATTAATTAACTCACGAGCAAAATTAACTCCCTGTACTAAAGAATTAATATGTGTTAGATCAATATTTTCATCTTTATCAATAAGGTATAACTCTTTTATTTGATGAGTTTTTTTATCTTCTTCTTTAGAAATATATTTATCAAAAGACCAACTTTTAAGTTTCATACCTAGTATGATTTGAGAGATAGCTTTTTTGTTATCATAATCAGTATATAGTTTCAACTGCACAATATTATCTTTTGCTACTAAATCCGATAGAAATCCACCTATGTTCATAAACAGCTTATCTTCAAGTTTTTTTTCACTCCCAAGTCCGACAATAATTACTCTTTTATAGTCAGAAAAAGATTTCAAATCTAAAACTTCTTTTATTTTGCCTTGAAAATTATGAATTTTGATAGGAAATGCTATTAAAGAAGATAACTTATCTTCAGAGGTTAATACAACTAGTGTTTCCAATGGGTTTATATGATCAACGAAGTTAATTTTCATTTTTTATCTCTTATATGAACTTAGGTATTAATTTTGGATTTAAAAATCTGCTATAATAACAAACAATACCGACAATTATATTATAAAAAAGCAAAAAAAAATAGGATTATATAAGATGTTAACTCTGAGTGAAATAAATAAGCTAGTTGATTGCTCTATTTATGCTGGTAATTTAGCAATTAAACTACGCAATGAGGGTTTAAAAATTGAAATAAAGGAGGATGGGAGTAAGGTAACAAACGCTGATAAAGAAATCGATAAAATATTTATACACTTCATCCGCAATGAACTAAAAAATAACGATATTATAATTTCTGAGGAAGATATTGATAGTAAAAATATGCTAAAGATATCAAAGAGTGAACCTTTTTGGTCTATTGATCCAATAGATAGTACAAACTCCTATATAGAAGGGAAATCATTTTATTCACTAAATTTGGCTTATATAGAAAATGGAATACCTATTTTTGGTCTTATTCACGCACCAGATAACAAAACAACTTGGTATGGCACTATTGAGTATGGTGCATTTAAAAAAATTGGTGATGCTGACCCTAAGCGCATATATGCAAGAGAGGTGCCGGAAGAAGGAGCAGTATTGATGTCTTCTGAATTACAAATTGTACCTGATAGTTTTAAAAAACAGCTAAATATTATAAAGGAATATAAAATACCTTCTTCAATAAAATTCACATATATAGCAGAAGGAATTGCTGATTACTACACGAGAAACCGTAATAAAGCATGTGACTGGGATATTTCTTCTGGTCATGCTTTGATATTAGCAGCAGGAGGAAAAGTAATATTTACAAATAAGGCAGAGAATTTCAAGTATGGTCAACCTCCTTATATGGCTCCTGCACTGTTGGCAAGAGGTAAATAAGCTTTTATGGCTATTATTTTACCTTCTACAAGCAATAGTATAAAGCTAGCTGCTGAGGCAATAAAACTTGGGAAATTAGTGGCCTTTCCAACGGAAACTGTCTACGGTATTGGTGCAAATGCTTATCTAGAAAACGCAATTAGAAATATTTACATATATAAAAATAGACCTCTTAATAAACCACTAATTGCTTTGCTGTCCTCACAAGAAGAAGTAGAAGAGCATTTTATTATTAATGAAACTTTTAAAATATTATATAAAGCTTTTATGCCTGGAGCATTAACTTTGATCCTACAAAAAAAATATACCTCTAAAATATCTCCAATTTCTGCAGGAGGCCTTACAGAACAAGGATTCCGCATTCCCAATAATCCCATTGCCCTTGCTTTAATTAAAGCAGCAGGCGTCCCAATAGTGGCTCCAAGCGCTAATATAAGTAACTCCATAAGCCCTACTAATTCTATGATTGTTTTAGATAATTTTAAAAATCATGACGTCACAATTATAGATGGTGGATCAACCTCTATTGGTATAGAATCCACAATCATAAATATTGTTGACCCTAATGATATAAAGTTAGTACGTCATGGAGCTATCAGTATTGAAAGCATTGAACAAATTGGGTTAAAAATCAATGCTATGCATTCTGAAATCCCTAATAAAAAAATAAATATTAAAGCTACAGTAATCCTTAACTCTACTGCTGCAAAAAAAGGAGAAGGACTCCTTGCATTTGGTAAAATTAATTTTACTCTATCTAGTGATGTTATTATGCTTAATTTATCAGAACAAGCTGATTTAACAGAAGCAGCAAAAAATCTTTTTTTTATGTTGCATAAACTAGATAGTATTGGAATATTAACTATACATATTGCACCTATTCCAGAAGTTGGCATTGGTAAAAGTATTAATACAAAAATATCATGTTTATGTAAAAATAATAAATATCAATAACATTCATAATTTATATCATAATAAGATGATTATCATATTACTACAAAAAATAATTGGATCTAACTACTATTGGTTTATAATAGATGTGGATTTATTTTTAGATTGAATATAGTATTAATTGCTTTAGTATCAATTATCAATGGTTTTGGTTGCGTGTCAAAAAAAATATTTAATTACGTAGCATATTCTTTTATTAAATCTATGCTAATATTTCACCTTGCGTTCTGTTCATTCATATTTGTAGCAGATTTTGCTGATAACCTAAGAAGAACAGACAACCCAATTAAGCTTATTTTATCATCACTTATGAAGATACCACATATATTGCCAACTATTGCCCCTTTTATAGTTATGTTAGCTAGCTTCTACTCTATTAGGATGATAGTCCTTAGAAAAGAGCTTGATATTTATAAATCCTTTGGTATACCAATTTGGCAATTTTTATACCCATTTTTTTTAATAACCATACTGTGGTCAATAGTTATTATGTTTGCTATAACTCCTCTTAGTGTGTTTTTATATGAAAAAGAAGATAAAATATTGCAAAAAGAAGAAAGTCAGCAAATTGCACTATCCACTGATTATTTTTGGATGATAGATAAAACAGCAGGAAATGATAACATAATAGCTGCAAAAAGCATTAAAGAAGACCCATCAAATAAAGATATGTTTCTGGATTCTGTGGCTTTCTTAGAAATTAAGAATAATAAATTTCAAGGAGCTGTCTTTGCTAATAGTGCTAAAATAGAAAATTTTGTCATAACATTTAATAATGCTATTACTAGATCACCTGGTAAAGAATTTCCCATTCCTCTTAGAGAAGTGAAAAAAAATATTAGTATCCAATCACAAAATATTAGCAACTTATCTGCCCCTTATGACAAAGTTTATATATGGAATTTCCCTAATCTAATTTACAGCTTAAAAAAAATCAATCTTAATGCACGGGCTTATGAAGTGCATTTTTACAATATCCTAAGTTTACCTATATTAATGATAAGCCTACTATTAATTAGTTTATATTTTGCTCTGTATGATATCAGAAAAGGGAGAAATATTTACGCTGTTTTTGCAACTATTATTTGCGGATTTGCAATATATTTCTTTCTTAATTTTATGAGTGTCTTTGCATTAAATACTACTTGGTCTGCTCTGCTTATTATTTTGTACTCTAAAATACTTATGTTGTTATTATCAGTGAATGTTATATACAAAAAAGAAGGGCTGTAATGAATAGCCTGAAATTATATATACTATCCTACTGTCTTACATTTTTAACTGTTTATTCCACTATGGCTAATGAGCCAGAAAATATTGAATTAAATTTAGAAAATTCAAGTATTAAAAAAAATCTACGCTCATTATCACAGCCCAGTATAAATGAAAAAGATATAGAATTTTACGCACAAAATATTAATTTTGATGTGGAAAATCAGACTATGATATTTACAGGTGACGTTACATTTATCTCAAACAATTCTCAACTAAAAGCAGATATAGTGTTTTATAATTCCAGCAATGATGTGCTTTATGCCAAAGGTAATGTTGTGTTTATAGATGCAAAAGGCAATAAAATCACGGCAGAAGAAATCACATTTGATCCTAAAATTAATACCGGCCTCATTAAAGATTTTAAAACAATCTTTAATGATAAATCAACAATGATAGCAAAAAGTGTAAACAAAATTAATAATGATGATTACCAACTAAATAATATGTGCTTTACCTCATGTTTGACAATTAGCAATAATATACCGTTTTGGCAAATTAAATCATCTAAAGGCATATACAGAGAAGATATTGGTGAAATAACACTTTATAATGCTAGATTTGAAGTAAAAAACATACCGGTATTCTGGACTCCTTATTTTTCATTCTCTAACCTAGATTTCATAAGGAAAATAGGATTTTTAACCCCTCAATTTGAAAGTAACTCTATCTATGGTAATTCAATTATCCTTCCATTTTATATACCAATAAATGATCATCATGATATTTTATTTAATACTCATTTATTTAAAAAATTCAGCCCCCTAGTTGATATGGTATATAATGGTGAACTTAAAGAAGGAAGTATATTAATTGATACTTCTTTCACTAATGAGCCTAAAAATAATATCCTCCTATATGATAGGTTTCGTTGGCATTATTTTGCCAAATATAAACAAAATATAAATGAGATAATAAGAGCAAAAGCCACTATAGAGCTTGCCTCTGATTTTCAATATCTTAATATGTATGATATTAACCCAAAAAAATCAGAAGAAAGTTTTTTTATCAATAACTTAGTAATAGAAAATTTTCTAAATAATAAGCACTATGTTGAAACATCAATAAATCATTATAAAATCATTAATCCTGATTTTTTGAAAAATATTGTTACTCCTGTAAATTTTGCAGAAAAATCTAAAGAATCACTAGATAAATTTTATAATATACATTATACAGCACTACAAGATTATACAAGCTTAGGAAGACTTAATCTTAATATAGATAGTAGTCATTTTTTCTTAAAAAAAGATAACCTTTCTCGTGTTGTAGTTGATCTGAATTATAAATATTCTAATAGTAATCCCTTTGGTACATACTCATTTGATATGATTAATAATCACGTGCTGTATTATACAGCAGATAAAAATTCTGCACTTCCTGACAACTATAACTCTAATGCTGGGGCATCTGTTACTTGGGAGTATCCTTCTTACTATAGTGCATCTTCATTTATATATACTTTAACCCCTGTGGTACAACTGTCTTATGCTAAGTATATAAATAATAATAATAATAGATTTCTTACTGACTCATTCAATGCTAACATAGGTGTCAGTAGTTTATTTGATATCAATCATTTTAGTGGATATGATCAGTTTGAAGAAAGTCAGGATATTAAATATGCCTTTGAATTTAGCCTTATAAATAGTGCTGGTAAGGGAAGTAGATTTTTTATAGGACAAATGTTCCGCAAAGCAATAGGTAACAAAGCAATTCAAGGCAATTCTAATAATATAATAGCCTCTAACTATTTTGTTTCACTTTATTTCTATCCTACATCCTCTTTATCTGTTGTTTATAACGGTACAATAAATAATAGCCTAGAGAATTTAGAAACCTCAATTATTGTACAATATAATAACTCTCTGATAAATGCAGGTATAAGCTATGACGAATACACCACTTTAGATAGAAATGTTTTTGGAAATGATAGAATAGCTGAATTTAATGTATATAATAAGATAAAATTAACTCCTAATTATCGTGTACAATACAGTTTTTTATTTGATGTTAGCCCATCTTATAGTGCTACCCTTAAAACAACTAACGTTAATATAGGATGGGCTAATGAATGTCTTGAGTTGATAGTTTATATGAGTACAAATTTTTACACTTCAAATGACTCAAGATCATTCGGTGTTAAAGCAAGCTTTAAGGGTTTGGATAGTTATGATTTTAAATTGTAGCTATTATATAGTATACTTTGTATTCAATAATAATTGTAGATTTGGATTTTTATAAATGAGCTTTTTCAGAATTCTTTTTTTCGTACTAATTACCATATTTATTATAAAAGATATTGATGCTAACTCTAACAAAATGCTAGCTGTAATTAATGATAAGTTTGTAATTTTTGATTATGATTTAAATAAGAAAGTAAAATTTCTCCAAGTGATCTCGCCAAACAATTATAAATTGTCTAATGAATTGATCTCAACCATATTAAATAATATGGTAAATAATTATTTAATAGTTGAAGACGCAAAAAAATTTGGCATTAGTGTGTCCTACTCAGAAATTTTGGAAGCAATCAGCACAATTGAAAAGAATAATAATCTCAAAGGGGGTGATCTATTAGTAAAACTAAATACTCTTGGTCTCTCTAAAGAAGAAGTTTTTAGCTTATTAAAAGAAGAGCTTATTGTTGAAAAATTAAAGCAAACCATTTCTTTTAGTAGAGCAAAAGTATCCAAAGCAGAAATAGAAACAGAAATCAGACGAGTACTTGGTTTAAATGGTAAGTATGAGCTGTATTTATATGAAATATCTATCTCTTTAGCTAACAAAAGTCGTGAGGAAGCTGAAAATAAAATTAAGGTAATCTATGATGCACTTAAAAAAGGCGAATCCTTTGACAGTGTGGCTAGAAAATTTTCTGAAGCAGTGAACTCAAGAAAAGGCGGAGAAATAGGCTGGATTCCCGAGGTATTTTTACCAATAGATATGAAAATACAAATTAATAATTTAGGCAAAGAAGGATATACTCCTCCATTTATTATTGGTAAAAATTATAAGATCATTTTTCTTAAAGAAAGCAGGCCCCTTCTACAAGTAGATATAAACAATCCACAACATATGCAACAATTGGATAACTTTGCTAAACAAAAAATTACTTATGATAAAGCACAAAGCTATCTAGAAGAATACTTAAAAGATACCTATAATAAGGCAACTATAACCTATTATAGTAAATAAAAATCAGTAATTTTTGTGGATAAAATATTAATGAACTCTATTAATTTTAAAACAAAAAAATCCCTAGGTCAGCACTTCTTAGTTGATAAATCTGTAATTGATGCAATTATAGTGGCTGCTGGAGATCTTAGTGAAAAATTAGTCATTGAAATTGGCCCTGGTAATCTGGCTCTGACAAAAGAGTTAGTGAAAAAAGCAAAAAAAGTAATCTCCATAGAAATAGATGAAAGACTTATAGATAATTTAAGCAACTTAGCTAAAGAGAATCAAAATTTTCACTATATCATTGGAGATGCTCTAACAATTAATCCAAATATATTTACTAATGAGAAAAAAGTATTGATTGCAAATCTACCCTATAATATTGGAACACAAATATATCTTAATTATCTCCTCTTAGGTGATCAGTTTGATTTTTTTATCTTAATGTTTCAACTTGAAGTAGCAAAAAGAATCATAGCCTATCCTAAGCAAGCAAATTACGGAAGATTATCTATAATCAGTGATCTACTTGCAAAAAGAGAATTTTTATTCGAGGTTACCAAACATAGTTTTTCTCCTCCTCCAAAGGTTACATCGGCAGTTATAAAAATCACTCCCTTCAAGTTACCAAGAATACAGACTAATATAAGCACATTAGAGAATCTAACTAAATTGGCTTTCCAAACAAGAAGAAAGATACTTAAAAATTCAATAAAGTCACTAAATATAGATTTTGATCATATACACATTAATCCGCAAAAAAGAGCAGAAGAGTTATCAACAGAAGACTTTTGCAAAATAGCAAACTATCTAGATAATAAAACTATAATATTGGAAAAATAAACTATTTATCCTCTATTCTTTGTTTATCAACTATTATTGTTGGCAGATTAGTAAGCTCTTCTGCAGATAAAACTGCAACATCATTATCATAATAGTTATACATATATGAAATTCCTACATTGGAGAGAGTCACGCATTCAGGTGAACGACATAACTCAAATATTGGTAATCTTGTTCCCTTATAATCATAATAGCCATATTTATAAACTAATACTCCGCCTTGAAAAAGTATTTTAGGACCAATTTTTATTTTACTTAAGGAATATTGAATTTCACTTTCTGATAACTCCATTGCAAACATGATGCTTTTATTTCTCATGATTACAAAATTAGATGGCATAACTTCTACAGCCACTAGAGGCAAATCTATGATATAACTAGAAGAAAGAGAAGTATCCATAAAGCTTAAAAACTCCACTTGTGTACTATAGGTATTAAAGAATACATCACTAGCTTCTTTTAGTTGGTTAGCATGATCTTCTTTTTTATTTGGTTGCACACAAGATGTAAGCATCAACACAACAACCAAGTATAAGACAGCTCTCTTAAACATCATTATTTTAATATCCCTAATTACAAACTTTCTATAAATTCTTTCATATTAATCAACTTATCTCTTCTTAATCTATTAGCTAATATTATAGAATTAATTTCCGATAAGGCTACATCAATATTATCATTAATTATAACGTAGTCGTACTGATAATAATGAGATATTTCAGAACGCGATTTAGCCATTCTGTACATAATAACGTCATTACTATCCTGATTTCTACCACGTATTCTCCTTTCTAATTCGTCTATACTAGGAGGCAGTACAAAAACACTTATTGTATCATGTGGCATTTTAGATCTCAAGATACTAGCCCCTTGCCAATCAAGATCAAATAGCACATCTTTACCGGCCTCAAGTTTAGAATTAATATCTTCTGCTAAGGTGCCATAAAAATTACCAAACACCTCAGCGTATTCTATGAAAGCATTATTTTTTATTAATTCATAGAACTGAGCTTTAGTTTTAAAGTAGTAGTTAACACCATCAATTTCCTCATATCTTTTTTCCCTTGTGGTAGCAGAAATAGAGTATTCTAGATCTGAAGACATTGCTAGCAATTTTTTTATAAGAGTACTCTTCCCAACGCCAGAAGGAGCAGAAATTATAATATTAAGACCTCTCCTATTAAATACAAAACCCATCTATAACAACCATAATATATAAAAACTATATTCCAATGATACACTAAATATTATCACTATACAATTCATATAATATCAGTTATGATTGATACTGTACTTTAGTTTTTTGAGTAATCAATGTTTTTATATGAAGCTAGCATTAATTAGGCTGTTTTTGATAATAAAGGTCGATGATGGATTCTATTATATTGATAAATATTTTACGTGGTATTGCTGGGTTAGCTAATTTTTACACATATCTGATGTTTATTTTTGCGGTATTAAATTTACTAGCAATGTTTGGCGTAATAAATATATATGGTGAGGGAGTTGTTGCAAGGATTTACTTTATATTGCGGAGCATTATAGAGCCAGTTACTAGCAATATAAAACGTTTGTTGCCAAAAGTTGGCGTAATAGATGTTGGATTTTTGGTATTGCTCATTTTATTATGGATTTTAGTAGATATTTGTCAGTACTATATAGCTGTGTTGAAAATGAGCAGTTTTGCTTTCTAATCTAAAATTTAATTACTGGTGCTAAAAACCAAGATATCATAGAATAATATAGGCGAACGGTGGTTATTATTTAAAGAAAATTCGTCTCCTAAACAATTAAAGTTGAAATTATTGTTGTATACTATTGTATGTAAAATATTTTTCATATATCGCTTAAGTGTGTATTAATTATTAGTATATGGAAATATGTATATAAAGAGAGTCTGTTTGTACATAAATATGGTAAAAATATTAAATGATTTAACTGCCTTAGTTGGAAGCTGAAATGGGAAGCAAAATTGATAATAAAATAATCAACTGCAAAAATTTATCTTTGCAGTTACAAGATAAGTTAGCAAAAGAGGTTTTACAGCTTAAACTTCTAGGAATACAGCCTAATTTTGCCACAGTGATGATTGGTGAGGATCCTGCTTCTATGTTATACGTAGGTAATAAACAAAGAAAGGCTAAAGAGCTTGGAATTAGTAATATAGATTATAATTTACCAGTAACAACTAAGGAATCAGATTTATTAAAATTAATTGATACATTAAATGCTGATTCTAATGTACATGGTATTTTAGTGCAATTGCCTTTACCAGTTGAAATAAATAGCTTAAAAATCATAGGTAGGATTTCACCAAAAAAAGATATAGATGGCTTGCATCCTATTAATATAGGGCATCTATCAACGAACTCTTCCCAGGGATTTATTCCGTGTACTGCACTTGGTTGTATGTATATTTTAAATAGCGTAGAAAAAAACTTAATTGGCAAACATGCGGTAATAATAGGTAGATCCCATTTAGTTGGACTGCCACTATCTCAATTATTAATGAATAATGATGCTACTGTTACAGTTTGTCATTCTAAAACTGTTAATTTAGCAAGTATATGTAAAACCGCTGATATTGTTATTTCTGCTGTTGGGAAAGCACATCTTGTGAATTCAGAGCATATTAAAAATGGTAGTATAGTGATTGATGTTGGAATTTCTAAGATAGAAATCAATAATAAGTCGAGAATTGTTGGTGATGTTGATTTAGATTCTGTCCTTCCTTTGGTGAAATATATAACTCCTGTACCTTCTGGAGTTGGGATTTTAACTGTTACATGTTTAATGTCTAATATAATAAAAGCAACTAAGAATCTCTCTGCATATGATAATTTTTAGTTTATTTAGATGATAGCTGTTGGCATTATATTTTCCTCTATCAATTTATATATGGCACGGCTAAAGTCCTTTAGATATTCATCTTTTATAAGATTAAGTAACTTTGGGTTATGTTCGTGCCTACTAATATACATTCTAATCGTAGTGCCTGATGTTCCAGTGCCTGACTTTCTAATTACAATCTCAGCATTATTATTAAAGTTAATAATCAGCCCTTGATTTGTAAATTTTTGTTGATTAACAATATCAACATATTCAAAATCACTTAGTGATTTTACTATAAAGCCATTGCTAACTTCTTTATTTAAAGAATAATGTGCATTATTCTTTAGCTTTTGGATAATATGTGTAGCAAAATCACTCTCAAGATTTTCGAAATCATGCCTACAAAAATAAACTCTGCCATATTTTAGCCAAAGCTTTTCTAAAATAGAGTCCATCGATTTATTAGTTATAGCAAGAATATTGAGCCAAAATAGGATTGCCCAAAGACCATCTTTTTCTCGTGAATGACTTGAGCCTGTACCAAAACTTTCTTCTCCACATAGGGATATTAATTGAGCTTCTAGTAAATTAGCAAAAAATTTCCATCCAGTTGGGACAACGTACGTAGTAACATTAAGGTTCTCAGCTACAAGATCGATAGCTTTAGAGGTTGCAATTGATCTTGCAACTCCAACTATATTTTTATAATATGGAATTAAATGGAGATATTCTAAGAAGATTGCTAAGCTATCTGAGGCTTCTAAATGATATTTTTTAGAAAATATCATATAGCGATCAGCATCAGCGTCACACAACATAGCCATATGAATATCTTTTTTATTTCTAATATGATTTATGAAGTCTTTAGCACTACTAGGGTTAGGGTCTGGAATAAGGCCACCGAAATCCTCTTTAGATTCAACATTGACAAGTCTTTCTTTAGGAACGGCCAATCTGTTGATAAATATTTCTTGTGCGTAGATACCACTTACTCCGCAAAGTCCGTTAAAAATGAAAGGATGCTGATTTTTTTTAATCAGTTGTTTTATGGCAGAGAAATCGAATATTTCCTCCATTAAGTTTGCGTAATCATGGACTGTGTCTATAATTTCAATTTCGGTGTTTCTGATTGTGATTTTTTTTTCTATGCTACTATCAAGTTGAAAGTTTTCAATTATATCATAATTTTTTATTTTTTTACTTTCTTCAAATATTTTCTCAGCCGTAGTAGCGTCTGCTGGAGCACCATTTTGCAGATTGATTTTTATGCCAAAATCACCGTCAATTCCGCCAATATTATGGCTAGCTGATAAAATGATAGCAAAATCTAGTTTATATTTTCTGATAAAAATAGATGCTGCAGGTGTTGATAATAAGCCATTTTTAGAGACGTATATTTTTTTCACGTTATTACAAATAGCCATGGCAATAACTTTATCAAGGACTACAGAATTATAAAAACGTCCATCTCCCCCCAAAAGGAAGGATTTATTTACCCCTTGCAGGGCATTGAAAATAGCTTGTATATAGTTTTCACTATAGCTAGGTTCCATAAAGATTCTAGTTTTTTTTCTTAACCCAGAAGTTCCCGGTATCTGATTGTTAAATGTAGTAGTTATATGAACTTTTTTTATTTTCATTATGCAATAACCTTATATAATAAACTTATGATTTATTGTATTATATGATAGACTAAGTTTTTTATAAACAAAAAGAAGATAAATACTATTCAATGCAAGATATAACTAAAATTAGGAATTTCTCCATAATTGCACATATAGATCATGGCAAGTCAACTTTGGCTGATCGCTTAATTCAATTTTGTGGTGGATTAGAAGAAAGAGAGATGAAATCTCAAGTGCTTGATTCAATGGATATTGAAAGGGAAAGAGGAATAACAATTAAAGCTCAAACTGTGCGACTAAACTATAAAGCAAAGGATGGTCAGCTTTATGAGCTAAACTTAATGGATACTCCAGGACACGTTGACTTCACATATGAAGTAAGTCGTTCTCTTGCTGCGTGTGAGGGATCTCTTTTAGTGGTTGATGCCTCACAAGGTATAGAAGCTCAGACATTAGCGAATGTTTATATGGCAATTGGTAATAATCATGAAATTGTACCTGTGCTGAATAAAATAGATTTACCCGCAGCTGAGCCTGAAAAGATAAAGAAACAAATTGAGGAAGTAATAGGATTAGACACCTCAGATTCACTATTAATTTCCGCTAAAACTGGCATTGGTATTCATGAGGTTTTAGAAACCATTGTAAAAAGATTACCTTCTCCAATTGGCGATAATACATATGTAAGCAATCCTCTTAAAGCATTACTTGTGGATAGTTGGTATGATCCTTATTTGGGTGTAGTGATATTAGTAAGGATATATGAAGGTGTACTTAGGAAGGGAATAAAAATAAAAACCATGTCTAATGAGGCAGAATATGTTGTTGATCAGGTTGGATATTTCACACCTAAAATTGTAAAATATGAAGCGTTGTATCCTGGTGAAATTGGCTATTTTACAGCTAATATAAAAGCAGTAAAAGATACTAAAGTTGGTGACACTATAACTGAGGTCAACAAACCAACGGCTAAGGCTCTAAGTGGGTTCAAACCATCTGCTCCTGTAGTGTTTTCTGGTATTTTCCCCCTTGATTCTTCTGAGTATACAGATTTGAAAGAGGCTTTAGAAAAACTACACTTGAATGATGCTAGTTTTTCTTTTGAAATTGAGAACTCGAAGGCTTTAGGATTTGGGTATCGTTGTGGATTTTTAGGATTACTGCATCTTGAAATTGTACAAGAGAGGATAACTAGAGAATTCAATATTGAGCTGATTACTACAGCACCAAGTGTTGAATATCAAGTTATTTTAAATAGTGGGGAAAATAGAAGCATTCACTCACCAACAGACATGCCTGAACCCAACCTGATTAAGGAAATTAAAGAACCTTGGATTAAAGCCACCTTAATTGTACCAGAAGAATATCTTGGAAGTATTTTGCAGCTTTGCTCTGCCCGTCGTGGCAAACAGATAAGTTTAACGTGGATAGAAAAGCGTGCCATGTTAGTTTACGAATTGCCATTAAATGAAGTAGTATTTGATTTTTATGATCGTTTAAAATCTATTTCTAAAGGTTACGCTAGTTTTGACTACGAAATGGCAGGATTTGAGGTTAGTGATTTAGCAAAAGTAAGCATCTTAGTTAATCATGAAAATGTTGACGCTTTATCTTTTATAATGCATAAATCCACTGCAGAAAGAAAAGGTAGAATTATCTGTGAGAAATTAAAAGAATTAATTCCAAGACAAATGTTTCAAATTCCAATACAAGCTGCAATAGGTAGTAAGGTTATAGCTAGAGAAACCATATCAGCATTTAGAAAAGACGTTACTGCAAAATGCTATGGAGGAGATATAACAAGGAAACGTAAGCTTTTAGAGAAACAAAAAGAAGGAAAGAAAAGGATGCGTCAATTTGGCAAGGTAGAGATACCACAGTCAGCCTTCATTGAGGTGCTTAAAAGTGATACTGATTAAATAATAATAACGTCGAGATATTACAATTACAATGAAAGAGAGAAGTAAAAATAGTAATACTATAGTTTTGCATACTGAAAATCATACCTTTGGGCCATCACATCATAAAAGTTATGACAAAGTTGCTATGAAAAAAACTATCTTACTTGCAATGTGCTTAGTTTTTATATTTATGACTGTAGAATTTATAGGGGGATACCTCAGTAAATCTATTGCTCTTATGGCTGATGCTGGGCATATGTTAACTGACTTTATATCATTAATAATTTCCTTTATTGGCTTACATATATCCCAAAGGAATAATGATAATAACAGAACATATGGCTATTCAAGATTTGAAGTAGTGCTTAGTCTTTTTAATTCCTTATTTTTGATGGTTGTATGCCTTTATATTGTTTATGAGGCAATTTTACGCTTTTTAAATCCTGTATCTGTTAATCCGATAATTATGCTGCCTGTTGCAATAGTTGGACTTATAATTAACTTTGTAATTATGTATCTTTTTCATTATTCAGAGAAAAAAAATACCGCTCTTAGTAATAAGAATCATGAGCATAAGATGAAGAATCTCTTGATGCAAAGTGCTATTTTACACTTTGTTGCTGACACATTAGGGTCGATCATAGCAATTATCGTAGCTATTATAATTTATTACACTAATTGGCATATAGTTGATCCTATTTTGTCAGTTGTACTTGTATTGCTAATATCTAATGGAACAGTGAGAATAGTAAGTAGCTCCATATATATTTTAATGGAAGGGACTCCGCAAAATATCAAAGTAAAAACTGTGGAGAAATATTTAGAGGCAAATGTAAAAGAAATAATAGACATACATCACATTCATCTGTGGATGTTAAATGAGGAAGAAAATATAATTACTCTACACGCTGTGTTAGCAAAAGATGCTAATTTTCATATTGCAATTACAAATATTAAACTAGCCTTAAAAGAGCAATTTGGCATCAACCATGCAACCATACAAGTGGAAGAATATAGCAAATCGTGTGTGGAAGAGTATTAAGGTTCGGTATCCACAGAATAATTGATATATATATATCTAGTTTAAATACCGCGTAAAACTCGATAAAAATCTAAAATATTTCTATCAGTAAAATCAGACACTGTGTCTATAATAAGGACTAAATTATTATAGAAAGTGTTGGTGTGATCTATTTTTCTTTGTAGAAGACTATTTATTCTACTTGACTTAGGATGCTTTGGATTATTAATAACCTTATATAGCTCTTCTAAAACTCCAGTTATAGCTTCTATACCCATAATTTCACCATTAATTTTATCATGAGAAGTAAAAATTCTATTAGTAGCAAAATGTTTGCACTCGGCTATTTCTTCAGAAAAAATAGTAAGCTTAAGAAGTTCTTCGTTAAAATTTCCTCCCATGATTTTTTCTTCATTTTCTAAGAAAACCCTTTGGACATCAGCAATAAGATTACTGATGGCTTTACCTCTTAGCCATTCAATTTTTTTATTATCATCCATTTTGCGATAAAAACTTGTTGTACGTAATTCTGTGGTTCTGGCCTTTGCATTGCCTAGATATTTCAAGGGATTCCTTGCAATTGGAGCCAATAGTTTTTCAACGTCCTTAAGAGTAGCAATTTTTACAAAAAATGCGTCCTCAATATCAGAAATGCAATAGCAAATATCATCAGAACTCTCAAGCAAAAAGGCTAGAGGATGACGATAAAAGATACTTTCTTTATCTATAAGTCTTATTAATCCAAGATCTTCTGCGACATTTTCAAATATTTTTTTTTCTGAATCTAATATGCCACTTTTAGCAGCTCCAGTTAAATATTGTAAGTTTTTTTGTTTTTTATAATCATCAATTTTACTATTAAGGATAAAAGAACGTGGATATTTGCAAAATGCCCCTAATGTGGAATAAGTTAAACGTAATCCACCTTCAAAATCCCATCCAGCTAGATTGGTTATAATCCTAAATCCTTGCGAATTCCCATCAAAATTTATAAGATTGTTATACTCACTAGGACTGATTCTTTCTAAGAGTTCCTTCTCTTTAGATTTAAAAAATGCAGTAATAGCCTCTTCTCCTAAATGACCAAAAGGAGGATTCCCTATATCATGTGATAGCCCCGTAGCTTGCAAAATATAACCAAAATCATGTTCCGTAATACCCCTTAATTTATACTTTTCAACAACATATTGACCAACACCAAAACCTAAAGATCTACCTACTCCAGCCACCTCTAAAGAATGAGTAAGTCTTGTTCTTACATAATCACTTTTAGATAGTGGATGCACCTGAGTTTTATCCTGTAGTTTTCTAAAATGAGAAGAATAAATTATTCTATCAACATCAACTAAATATGGGCTTCTGGCATTTTCCACAGACTTTATTTCTGTCTCAGAAGAGCTACTATAGCGTATACTGGAAAGCAACTTTCCCCATTGCATTGCAATCATTTATATGTCCTAGATATCTAAAATAATCGTTTAAAGTCTACATTAATTTTATATAATATATAACTAATAGCAACACTTAATGAAATAATATGCTGCCAGAAAAAGAATTATTAAATCAGCTAGGATACATAACGAATATGTCAGATATTCATACAATTGCTGGCTGTGATGAGGTTGGCAGAGGTAGTTTAGCTGGTCCTGTGGTTGCATGTTGTGTGGTTTTGAAAAATACTATTCCTAAGAATTTGCTTAAAGAAATTAAAGATTCTAAAGAGCTATCTGCACAAAAACGCCTTTATTTGAGTGAAGAAATAAAAAAACATGCTTATTTTGCCATATCAGAAGTATCAACTGACGTTATTGATCAAATAAATATATTGCAAGCATCTCTATTTGCTATGAAAAATGCATATGAATCTGTAACAAAATATATTAATCCATCAGTCCTTATTGTGGATGGCAATAAAGGATTTGAAAATAATATCCCCACTGTTGCACTTATAAAAGGTGATTCTAAAAGCACTACTGTTGCTGCAGCCTCTATAATTGCCAAAACTCACAGAGACTATTTAATGAAACAACTGTCTTGCCACTTTCCAGAATATAATTGGGATAAAAATTGCGGCTATGCAACCAAAGAACACTTAGATGGTATTATAAAATTTGGTATTAATATTAATCATCGTAAAACATTTGCACCAATAAAGAATCTCCTATAGGATTAAATAAATTATGAAAATTAATAAAAAATAAAGATTTTTTTGTATCATAATATAAGAAATATTAGGTATAAAAAAATATCAGATAATGGTATTATACAAATATCTAGTTTTAGATATTGGCTGTAGTTATAACAGTCATGTTAGTATTACTTATATGTTTATATAATTTATTTCATTAATGGGATTGCTGAGGATTCTATAGTCATCTGCCAATGGATTCGCTGTCGCTATTTTTAGGATTAATTGTATAATAAATTGCTGTTTTTTCAAGTATGTCTGAAGTGAGGTATTTTATGACAAATTATCTAAATTTAAATTCACAAATAATAACAAAAAAGGATGGATTTTATCAGTTAGATAAAGATGCTCAAGCCTTGGAGTTGTATTTGAAAGAAATTGATAGTAATACCTTGAAATTTTCTGATGTTAATGAACGTTTAGAATATCTTATAAATAATAATTTTTATGATAATTTTTATCTTTCCTATACAAAGAAGGAAATTAGTGAAATTGATGCACTTATAAATGCAGCTGGCTTTAAATTTGCATCTTTCATGAGTGCATCAAAATTTTATAAAGATTACGCTCTTAAGAGTGACGATAAAAAAACATATTTAGAAACATATCAAGATAGAGTGTTAGCAATAGTATTATATTTGGCTGGTGGGAATATTAAATTTGCTAAAGATTTAGCCACTTCTTTAGTAAAACAATACTATCAACCAGCTACACCCACTTTTTTGAATGCTGGTAAAAAAAGAAGAGGTGAATTAGTATCATGTTTTTTACTTGAGATGGAAGATTCTCTAAATAGCATAACCTTTAATTTATCAACAGCGATGTATTTATCCAAAATAGGTGGAGGTGTAGCAATTAATTTATCTAAGCTGAGAGCTAGAGGGGAAAACATAAAGGGTATAGTGAATGTTGCAAAAGGAGTTGTTCCTGTTTTAAAACTATTGGAAGATGGGTTTAATTATGCTGATCAGATGGGACAAAGAAAGGGAGCTGGAGCTGGATATCTTAATATATTTCACGCTGATATTGAAGATTTTTTAGATACTAAAAAAATTAATGCTGATGAGAAAAGTAGGATTCAATCACTATCCCTCGGCATTACTGTTTCTGATAAATTTATCGATATTGCTAGAAATAATGAAGATTTTTATGTTTTTTATCCAAGTAGTGTTTATAAAGTGTTTGGTATCCATTTAGATGAAATGGACATGCAAGCAATGTATGATAAATTGGTTGCCCATAGCGACGTTAGGAAAAAGAAGCTTGACGCTAGAGATCTTCTAGCAAAAATTGCTAAAACTCAATTTGAATCTGGCTATCCTTATTTAATTTATATCGATACTGCTAATAGGGAACATCCCTTAAAAAATATTGGTAAAATTAAGATGTCCAATTTATGTACAGAAATTTTTCAGTTACAAAAAACCTCAGAAATAAATGATTATAATGAAGCTGATAATATTGGTGAGGATGTATCATGTGTTCTGGGTTCTTTAAATATAGTTAATGTTATGGAAAGTGGTAGTATTGCTTTTGCAGTAAAAACAGCGGTTCTTGCTCTAAGCTCTGTTAGTGATTTATCTTCAGTAAGTAATGCGCCAAGTATTGCAAAAGCAAATAACTCCTACCATTCAATTGGTCTTGGTGCCATGAATTTACATGGTTACTTTGCTAAGAATGCAATACCTTATGAGAGTGATGAAGCGAAAGATTTTGTAAGTGCATTTTTTATGGCCATGAATTATTATTCAATTAAGACAAGTATGGAAATAGCTAAAGAGCGTGGCATTACTTTTAAAGATTTTGCCCTATCTGAATATGCTAATGGTAATTACTTTAAGAAATATTTAGAAAATAACTATTCTCCAAAAACAGAAAAAATCTCAAATCTATTTCATAATATTACACTACCAACAAATGATGACTGGAAAAATCTTATGAATGATGTGCAAAAATACGGATTATATAACGCATATCGTCTTGCAATTGCTCCTACACAAAGTATTTCATATTTGCAAAATTCTACTCCTTCTGTATTGCCTGTGGTGGATACAATTGAAACAAGAACTTATGCTAACTCTACCACCTATTATCCTATGCCTTATTTAAATAGGGAAAATATTTTTCTCTATAAATCTGCTTATAATATGGATAACTATAAACTAATTGATTTAATGTCACTCATTCAGGAGCATGTGGATCAAGGAATAAGCACTATTCTTTATACAACCAATCAGGCTTCCACAACAGACTTAGTACGTTTATATTTATATGCTCATAAGAAAGGCTTAAAAAGCCTGTATTACACTAGAACTAAAAATCTTAGTGTTGAGGAGTGTTTATCATGTTCGGTATAAAAAATAACTCTATGAAGAATAAAGAAGCTGTTAACTGGAATGACATAAAAGATAATTTCACTAAAGTATTTTGGGATCAGAACGTTAGGCAGTTTTGGGTAGATGAAGAAATACCTCTCTCAGACGATAAATTAGTATGGGGCACACTATCACAGCAAGAAAAAGATGTTTATGTTAAAGTACTAGCTGGACTAACTCTACTGGATACAGAGCAAGGCTCTCTTGGTATACCCCTAATTGCCCTTAATGTAGATAATATGCACTCCAAGGCAATATTAAGCTTCATGGGTATGATGGAGCATATGCACGCTAAAAGTTACAGCTCTATTTTTTCCACCCTTTGTAATAGCTCTGAAATTAAAGAATTATTTGAATGGGTAAAAAATAACTCTACAGTACAAAAAAAACTATCACTTATAAGTGGATATTACACAAGCATAAATGATTCAAAAAGTCTTTATATGGCAATGGTGGCATCTGTATTTTTAGAGAGTTTTTTATTTTACTCCGGTTTTTTTTATCCCTTATACTTATCAGGACAAGGTAAGATGGTGAGCTCTGGAGAGATAATCAACTTAATTATCAGAGATGAATCAATCCATGGTGTTTATATAGGAATTCTAGCTCAGGAATTATTTAGCACTCTCTCTAAAGATGAGCAAGATTCTTTACAATCGGAAACATATATTTTATTAGAAAAGCTTCATGAAATAGAGAAAAATCACACTGCTGAAATATATCATAATATAAATTTAGTAAATGAGGTAGATAGCTTTGTTAAATATAATGCAGATAAAGCTCTTATGAATCTTGGATTTGAACCATACTTTAATATTGAAGATACATCACTTAACGCAATGGTATTACGTGGATTAGACACTAAAACTAAAAATCATGATTTTTTTTCTACTAAGGGTAATGGATACATCAAAACCACTAATGTTATAAAGTTATCAGATGAAGATTTTAATGTTTAAAGATTAAATGAAAGTTGTATATGCTTCTAGGACTGGGAATATAGAAAAATTCTTAGCTAAAGCTGGAGTTAGTGATAGTTTAAAAATAGTAGAAGGTTGTGAGAAAATTAGTAATAATTATATTTTAATTACTTATACTAGTGGTCTTGGGGAGATACCAAAAGAGGTAGAGAATTTTGTAAAGCATAACTCTTCTTTTTTAAAGGGAGTTATTGGCAGTGGCAATAGAAATTGGGGAAGCTCTTATTGTAATGGGGCAAAATTAATTTCTCAAAACCATAATATACCATTACTAATGACCTTTGAGCTATCAGGAAGAATAAGTGACGTTGTAAAATTTAAAAGGATTCTCAATAGTTTAACTACTTAATGATCTTAGGCAATATAACCTGCTTACCTCTGGCGATAGTCATTTTGTTTTCCTCGACAGATTTAGTTATTACACTACCAGCACCAATTAAAACACCAGAGCCTATATTGATTGGAGCAACCAAAGCACTGTTAGAGCCGATAAAGCAATTATCCCCAATAGTAGTTGTATGTTTATTTTTACCATCATAATTGCATGTAATAGTACCGGCGCCAACATTGGTTTTTTGACCTATCATAGAATCACCAATATAAGATAAATGATTTATTTTTGTACCCCTACCAATACTAGATTTTTTAACCTCAACAAAATTACCAATATGATTATCCCCTTGCAAAATAGTTTCAGGTCTTAGTCTTGCGTAAGGTCCAACTTTAGAGTTTTCACCAATAACCGCCCCCTCAATTACTGAAAATGGTAATATAACTGACTTATCTTTAATTTCAACATTAGCTAAAATATGTACATTAGGATGGATAATAACATCTTTACCAATTTTTGTATCAAATGAAAAATAAACACTTTGTGGATCTATTAATTGTACACCTTGTTCTAAGAATTCTTGTCTTTTACTATCTTGAAAAGTTTTTTCTAAAATAGCAAGCTCCTGCTTAGTATTAGCCCCCATTAAATTATCTAGCTCATCAACGATATGATGACAAATAAACTTATCCTTATTAGCAATATCTATAATATCAGTAAGATAATATTCTCCCTTAGAGTTATTACATTGAACTTTATCTAAAAGTCCCCATAAAATTTCTGTACGTACTGCTATAACTCCAGAATTACAAAGTTTAATCTGCTTTTGTAAATCATTAGCTTCAGCATGCTCTATAATGGCTACAACCTTATTATCTTCTAAGATAAGCTTACCATAGGAGTTTTCCTCTAACTTTTCAAATCCTAAAATACATATATCACAGTCACGTTTTTCTATTTTACTTATTACTTCCTGTAACCTTTCTAAACTTACTAAAGGAGTATCAGCATATAAAACAAGAGATATACCTTTTATACTTTTATGAGCATATTTAACACTAAATACAGCATGGGCAGTTCCAAGTCTTTTTTCTTGATGGATAATATCGCAACGATTAATAATATGATCTTGCATACAGTCCATGTCAGAACCAATTACGCTGATGATTTGAGTGGGATTTAATTGCATAACCTTATTTAAAAGATGATCAATCATTGGTATCCCACCAAGAAGATGCATGGCTTTTGGTATGGAAGACTTCATACGCGATCCTACTCCTGCTGATAGTATGATAATTGTAAGATCAAGATTTTCTTTTTCTACTACTGTATTTTCCACTTTCAATTTCTCCAAATATTATTTATTTAGTACTAAAGCTACCCAACCTTTTCTTGTTTTTTTATTGTTAAGTATGAATTTATTTTGCTTAAAAATAGCTTCTAATGTAGGAAGTTGATTATCTAAAAATCCTGCTAATATTAGGATTCCTCTGTCTTCTAAAGCAGAATAAAATTCATCAACCATATCCACAAGAGGATTAAGCAAAATATTTGCTACTATTAGATCAAATTTTTTGCCTGTTATTTCTGCAAATCCTGAAGAAAGAGTAGTTGTAATATTATTTTCTGCATTATTAAGTTTAATAAATTCTTTAGCTGTGGCAAGAGCAAGGGGATCATTATCAACAGCCAAAATAGAACAATCAAATAATTTCGCTACTCCTAATGCCAAAATCCCACTACCTGTGCCTAAATCCAACGCGCTATTAAACTTATAGTTCTTATGGAAAAGATCAGATAAAATATCAAGACATAAAGACGTACTCTCATGACTTCCTGTGCCAAAAGCTGTGCTTTGCTTTATAAGGAGAGCTATCTTATGTTTTGAATAAAATTTAGCATAATCTTCTGCATGATTGAATATTACAAAATTACCTATATCTATTGAGTATCTTTTCTGCTCCATATTTATATAATCAGCAGCATCTTCTTTTATAGAACACGCTACTATATCTATAGATAAATTAGAGCACAAATTATTAATAACCAGCATCAACTCTATAATATTATGTTCACTTTTTGGGACAATACTTAATTGCCAACGGGAAAAAGATAAGCTTAGAATATCTTCACTATAAATTTCAAATCCATCTGAGCCTTTAGTAATAATACTAATAACCTCTTCCTCTAACATTTCCTCAAGCAGTAAAGGGCTCTCACAGTTTATAATTAAATCCACATATTGCATAGATATTAAACCTTAATATTTTTTATTACTTCAAATTAGTGTGGTTGATGTTAAAATAATTAGATGTTATAAGTATTAGGAATAGATATCATGATCAAAATTTCTAGCTACGGCAAGCAGTTAAATTATTAATCAAGCTTATTTTTATACACCTTTATTACAATTTTTTATATTTGATAACCCCTACTTTAATCATGTACTGCTGATAGGAATGATATCATGATCTTCTTCATTCCTCCAGAGTGAAAATTTACTGTAGCAATAGGACCTTGTAGGGCTGTAACCTCACCCTTACCCATTGTTGTGTGAGTAACAAGCATACCAATTTTTATAGGTGATACTTTGTTTTCATATACAGGATAATCTGTTTCTTTTTCTGCATACAAAGCCTTTTTAAGAAAAGAATCCTGCATTGCATTTTTATAGGCATAATTATCAGCATTAATTTTTTCTATAAAATTCATATCTAACTCGTTGATAAATCTTGACCCAACACATGGTTGCCAACTTCCATACATTTGCCTATTTTTGGAATAACTGATATAGAGCCGTTGTTTTGCCCTTGTTATGCCAACATAAGCCAGCCTTCTTTCTTCTTCCAGACCCAAATCACCGCTTTCCTCTATGGATCTTTGGTTCGGTAGCAAGCCTTCTTCCCAACCAACTAAGAATACTGTATTAAATTCTAGTCCTTTGGCTCCATGTAGGGTTATGAGTGTTACTTTATTATCTTTTTTCTCTTCTTCTTTATCTGATACTAAGGATACGTGTTCTAGAAAGTCTTCCAAAGAGTTGAAATTCCCTAGGGCTACGAATAATTCTTTAATATTATCTATTCTTGATTTAGCATCTTCACTTTTTTCATTTTCCCACATAAACATATAGCCAGATTCATTAACTATCTTTTTAGCAATATCAGCAAGAGTTGAATTAAGAAGAGCATTTTTCCAACTTTCAAATCCTTCCACAAAAATATTAAGTTCATTTTCCACCTTAGCAGAGAGGATTTTTTTAGAAATTATATTACTTGCTGCATTATAGAGAGATAAACTGTTATTTTTAGCATATTCTCTAATTTTATCTATAGAACTTTCACCAATGCCTCTTTTTGGAATATTAATAATACGCAAAAAAGCCATATCATCATATGATTGATAAAGTAATCTTAAATAAGCAACAACATCTTTTATTTCCATGCGATCGTAGAAGCGACTACCGCCAACAAATTTATAAGGAATAGCGTGATATAAGAATCGCTCTTCAATTTCTCTACTCTGAAAAGTGGCACGAAATAAAACTGCACTATGTTCATAGCGAGCTCCCTTTTTTAAAAGCTCATTGATGGTAGTAGCTACGAAGTCTGCCTCTTGCTTAGAATTAAAAGCTTCATAAAGCTTAACAGTTTCTTCATCTACTTTATCTGTCCACAACTGTTTTTTCCATCTACCAGGATTTTTTGCAATAACCGAGCTAGCAACCTTTAAAATTGGTGTGGTTGAGCGATAATTTTGCTCTAACCTTAACACTTTTGCTCCAGGGAAATCTTTATCAAAACGAAGAATATTAGCTATTTCAGCACCACGCCAAGAATATATTGATTGATCATCATCACCAACACAACATATATTATTACAAGCAATAGCAAGTACTCTTATAAAGAGATATTGTAAAGTATTTGTATCTTGATACTCATCAACCATAATGTATTTAAAGCGCGACTGCCACTGTTGTAAAATATCTGGAAATTGGCGAAAAAGATCTACACACAGAAGTAATAAATCAGCAAAATCGACACTATTTAATTCACGCAATCTGCTAGCGTAAGATAGATAAATGTCAGATAATTTAACAGAGCCTATAGTTTTATTTTCTTCAGAAGGTAAAGAATCTGGAAATATATTTTTATCTTTTAATTTGGATATCATATTACTAACTGAAGACGGAGAGTATTTTTTGGTATCAATATTTTTTTCTATCAAGATCTGTTTAATAATTTTTTCACAATCCTCCATATCAAGTATGCTAAAGTTTGGATTCAAGCCAACCTCATTATAGTGTCTTCTAAGAATTCTAAGCCCTATTGAATGGAAAGTTCCTATCCAAAACCCATCTATGGAATAGTTAAGCATTTTCTCTATTCTATCTTTCATTTCTTTGGCAGCTTTATTGGTAAAGGTAACAGCAAGAATTTCTGATTTTGTTGCTAAATTACGTTCTAATATATTAACAATTCTAGTGGTTATAACTTTTGTTTTACCTGTACCAGCACCAGCAAGGATTAGAAGTGGTCCATTGGTTGTTTCTACAGCCTCCTTTTGTATAGGATTAAGATCTGCAAATATATTCATAATCAATAGTTCCCTGTCAAATTATTTTATTAATTATAATATCACACATTTTTATAATTTTAATTTTAATAAAAAAATTATTACACCTTGCAGATAAAATTAAGGTAACTATATATAAGTATGTAATATGATTAACATTTAATAAGAGAGGAGTAATAATGAAATTTAGACCTTTATATGATCGTGTTCTCTTAAAAAGAGTAGAACAAGAACAAAAAACTGCCGGTGGTATATTAATACCTGATAGTGCACAAGAAAAACCAATACAAGGAGAAATAGTAGCCGTTGGCAATGGAGTAAGATTGGAAAATGGTGAAATAAAACCTCTTAGTGTAAGTGTTGGTAACAAAGTATTATTTAGTAAATATTCTGGTAGTGAAATCAAACTTAATGGTGTTGAATATCTTATTATGAAAGAAAGTGATATTTTAGGTATAGTAGAATAATTATAACATTAGGAGAATAAATATGGCTAAAGAAGTTAAATTTGGAACTGATGCACGTAACTTAATGTGCAAGGGTGTTGACATACTGGCAGATGCGGTAAAGGTAACATTAGGACCTAAAGGAAGACATGTTATATTAGACAAATCTTATGGAGCTCCAAAAATTACTAAGGATGGAGTTAGTGTTGCTAAAGAAATTGAACTTAGCAATAAGTTCGAAAATATGGGTGCACAGATGGTTAAAGAAGTTGCCTCAAGAAGTAACGATGAAGCAGGAGATGGCACAACTACTGCAACCGTTTTAGCTCAAAGTATAGTAAGAGAAGGAGTGAAGGCTGTAGCTGCTGGGATGAATCCTATGGATCTAAAGCGTGGAATGGATCTTGCTGTTGAAGCTATAGTGGAAGATTTGAAAAAAAGAGCAAAAAAAATCTCCACAAACGAAGAAATTTCACAAATAGCAACTATATCTGCTAATGGCGAAAAAGAAATTGGTAAAATGATAGCAGAAGCTATGGCAAAAGTTGGTAATGAAGGTGTAATTACAGTTGAAGAAGCTAAGGGATTAACTTCAGAGTTAGAAATTGTGGAAGGTATGCAGTTTGATAGAGGCTACACATCTCCATATTTTGTAACTAATTCAGAAAAAATGTTATGTGAACTTGAAAATGCTTATATTTTGATTCATGAAGCTAAGCTATCGAACTTGCAACCTATGTTGCCTGTACTTGAGGCTGTTGTACAATCATCTCGTCCACTGTTAATTATTGCTGAAGAAATTGAAGGTGAAGCATTAGCTGCACTTGTAGTTAATAAATTAAGAGGTGGCTTAAAAGTTGCAGCAGTAAAAGCTCCAGGATTTGGTGATAGAAGAAAAGCAATGCTTGAAGATTTAGCTATTTTAACTGGTGGTCAAGTTATCTCTGAAGATGTTGGATTGAAACTAGAAAATGTAACTTTAGCAATGCTTGGTAATGTTAAGAAAACCATTATCACTAAAGATGAAACAACACTTGTAGAGGGTGCTGGTTCTAGGAAAGATATAGATGCTCGTTGCGCACAAATTAAGGCTCAAATTGATGTTACTACCTCTGATTATGATAAAGAAAAATTACAAGAAAGACTTGCTAAGCTTGCTGGAGGTGTTGCTATAATAAGAGTTGGTGGATCCACTGAAATTGAAGTTAAAGAAAGACACGACCGTGTTGATGATGCTCTACATGCAACTAGAGCCGCTGTTGCTGAGGGGATTATACCAGGCGGTGGTGTTGCTTTACTTTATGCTAAAAGAGTTCTAGAAGCAGTGAAAGTAGAAAATGATGACCAGAGAGTTGGAGTGGATATCATTAAGAAAGCAGTTGAAACTCCTTTGCGTCAAATTGCTATCAACTGTGGTGTTGATGCCTCTATTATTGTTGGTAAACTTCTTGAACAAAGTGATCATAATTATGGCTATAATGCACAAACAGATAAGTATGGCAATATGACTGAGTTTGGTATTATTGATCCTGTGAAAGTTACTCGTGTTGCTTTACAAGGAGCTGCTTCTGTAGCTGGACTTATGGTAACTACTGAGGCTATGGTTGCTGAAATTCCATCATCAGAAAAAAATGATGCTCCTGCTGGACCTGGTGGTATGGGGGGCATGGGTGGTATGGGCGGTATGGGATTCTAATCTCTTATCACCTATTACTTTATTTTGTAAAAGAGGGAATAGATAACTATTCCCTCTTTTATTATAAATAAAATTACTTTATTTAATTCGTAAATTGAAATTCTCTTATCTTATTGTTCTCTTCATAATGAAAAAGTAGGAAGAAATCTTATGAATTTCTCCCTACTTTTATAATTAAGTGCTTTCTTGCCTTATTGCTAATTCCTAAAAACTATTCCCCAAAAATTATACCAAGACCTCTAGCAGTTTTAACTAAATCGCCATTTATATCAACAGCACCGCTAGTGCTCGTAATTTGACTTAGTGGCACATCAATTACCGATCTATTCATCCACCCAACAACCCTTTTATCTTTACCTTCATTTAATAAATCCACTGCTCTAACTCCAAAAGATGAAGCAATTATCCTATCCAAAGGAATTGGACTCCCTCCTCTTTGTGTATGTCCTAACACTGTAACCCTAGTTTCAAATCCTGTTAGTTTTTCAAGTGTTTCACCTACAATATACCCTATTCCGCCATATCTCTTGTTGCCAGAATTATGTAAGAAAGTTTGTGACCCCTCCTTATTAACTGCCGCTTCTGCGCATACAACTATAGAATAATTCCTACCAGATTTATAAATCTTTTTAATTTTATTAGCAACTATATTTATGTCATAGGGAATTTCTGGAATAAGTATAATATCAGCTCCCCCAGCAATGCCAGAAGATAAAGCTAAATGACCAACATCTCTTCCCATAACTTCAACTACCATAACTCTCTTATGACTAAGAGCAGTATCATGTAATCTTTCAATACTCTCAACAGCAACATTAACTGCTGTCATATAACCTATGGGAAATTCAGTAAAAGGAACATCATTATCTATAGTTTTAGGAATCCCAATGAATTTTATATTACCCATAGTAGTGATTTTTTCTATTATTCTCATACTGCCATCACCTCCGATAGCAACAAGAGCGTCCAATCCTAAAGATTTGTAACCATCAACTATTTCATGGCTTCTATCAATAAATGTTCCATCAGGCATAGGATAACTAAAAGGGTCTCCTTTATTAATAGTTCTAAGTAATGTTCCCCCAGTCCTCAATAAGTGGACTCCAACATTACTATCATCTAGTTTAATAACCCCAAGAGGGCGAGTCATCAAACCAACAGTCCCCTCTTGTATACCATATACTTCCCAACCAAGCTGATTGGCTCTTTTTACCACTGCTCTAATTGCAGCATTTAATCCTGAACAATCACCACCACTAGTCAAAACACCAATTTTTTTAATTTTAGTCATATACCCTCACTAAACAATCCTATTAACCACATAACTATTCTAACATCAATAAATTTATATTGCAATGATAGTTAATAATATCTATACTTGAGTGTATATTTGGTTATTAGCCAATCAAAGGAGTGTGATTTTTAATGTGTACAGTTAGTGTTAGAGATAATAACGTCGAGCAGTCTCTTAGAATTTTGAAAAAAAAACTACAGAGGGAAGGGGTTTTTAGAGAATTAAAGCTTAGAACTGGCTTTGAAAAACCTTCTAAAAAAAAAGCTCGCGAACAATCTGAAGCCATAAGAAGAAGTAGAAAACTTGCTCGTAAAAAAATAGAAAGACAAGGATTCTAATCCATTATTGTAGTGAACATTTAAAAAAAGAGATGATTTACTTCATCTCTTTTTTTTGCAATTATATTAGTTACCAATCCTATAAATAATAATTACCAATATTACTATTTTCTTTTATCCGTTTTATTGTATACTCTTTTGAATATATTGGATTGTAATTTATAATAGACAGTGCTTCACCAGTTGTTATAATTTTTTTGCCTTTATCTTTTATAAGCACTTTTACATTTACCTTGTTTTTTGTGTTATCAAAATAAGTTATTTCTGGGAATATCATATTCTTTGTTAATATCTTTTTTTAACCCTACAATAACTATTCTACCTTACCACAAAATAAATTGAAATTACGGTCGAGAAATCTTCATCTTTGAAAAAACCCATTAAATCTACTTAATTTGTATGGCTTTTTAGTTTGTACTAAAAATTTATATTATTTGGTTAAACCTAAGATTGTCAAGAAACAAAGATTGGTTTTGTTGGGAATAAATATATAATTACCCTTTTTTTACTTTTTAATCTCATTAAGACTGATAATTCTAAAATTTTTACTAAGGAATCTTGCAAATAAGCCCATTGCTATGATGATAAAAACAATAGCTTCTATTAAAAAAATATCCGAGTAATTATGCATGTTGAAGATACTAGAGAAATAACTAAAAAACACAGGAGAAAAAGATTGCCCCATGTACATTGCCCCAATTAAAATAGATATTGAGTGTACCCGGTTAATTTTTGTAGTATATCCAGAAATCATAACTGCCATTGAACTACCAAAACTACCATAACCTACTCCAATTAAAAACGAAGCAAAGCATACTGTCATGAAGTTAATATCTGCACTACCTAAGGTGAAAAATCCTTGTGCAATAAACATCATCTGAAATGAGTGAAGCAAGGATGATGAAATGTTTTTTATTACTCGCATTAAAAGATTTGAAATTATTCCAGCAAGAAAAAAACAACTCTGTGCAATCCCTGCCTTAAAAGCACCTCCAAGTCCTAGATTAATAATTAAAAAAGATATACTTGCAAAATATTGAAACATTAAAACAACTACCAAAAAATAAATAAAAGAAACTATAAAAATCTCTTTTTTAAAAATTAAATTAAAAATAAATGGATATTTATGACTTTTAAGCTGATTTTTAGGAGTGATATTCCTATAAACTAGATATATTGGTAACAAACTGATTAATGGCGGCAGTAATCCCAATCGCCAATTTATTGATGCTAATAATCCAGTCAAGAATAATATCACCACACTACCTCCAAACCCAACCACACCAGCGTGTGCGATCATAGTATCTTTTTCTTGTTCTGTATAATAATCAGCAATTAGGGATGTTGCATAAGGAATAACTAATCCTGCCCCTATGCCTGTTAGTGATCTGTAAAATAATAAAAAAATATAATCTGAGGTGGAAAAAGATAATACAGTACTTATTACATATAAAGATAATCCAAATAAAATTAATTTCTTCTTAGACCAAATTTTTAGTAAAAACCCAGAAAATAATATAAATGGAAAAACCACGAAAGAAGGTATTATTAAAAATAATTTTGTTACCTCTTCTGAGTTACTAAAATATAATGCCATCCCAGGTAATACTGGTGCAACAGAAGAACCTGCTATGTTGGTAGTAAGAAAAACTGATAATAAAGTATATTCTAATATGCCTAGCTTCATTTATATAAAAAACACTGTAGTTTCTTCCGTAAACTACTGCACTCCTATTTTTTGTTTAAAGGTTTTAACATCAGAATTGGATTGCAAATAAATTAATGCACATCCTAAAACTTTATCTTTTTTCTCACCCACCTCTGGACACTTATTTTCTGTAATGGTAACTCTAGGATTTTTTTTATAATTGCTTTCTACTTTTAAGTAATTTTTATAATTATGTTCTCTAAAAGCAATATTACTATCTTTATCAATAATTTTAATATCAGGAGCTATCCCATATCCTTGAAATGTCGCATCCTTAGGACCATAAAACATCTGACTAGTAATATTAAATATACTTTGATTTTTTAGAGTAAAACTTGTTTGGACAGTCCATTTGCCAAAAGTAGAATCACCTATAACTGTTGCTCTGTTATTAAGTGATAAAGCCCCTGCTAAAAGCTCAGAGGCAGATGCAGATCCGAAATTTGTAAGTACAACAATTGGTAAATCAGGATTCACTCTCGTATTGTGAAAAGAATTAAATACAGCGTCATTATCAGTATTTCTACCTTTAATACTAACAATAGTTTCCTTAGATAAAATACTATCAGCAACCACAACAACAGCCGGTAACACACCCCCAGGATTATTTCTAACGTCAATTATCAAACCCTTTAAAGTATTCACTTGTAATGAATTCAAAGCAGCAATAAATGAATGCCCAGTATCCTGATTGAAACTTGCAATACTAATATAAGCATAATCATTAATAATTGTATATTCAACCGATGGCACATAATAATCACCACGAATAATCTCTTTTAATATTTCTTTATTATTACGAATGATATTAAGTTTCACTACAGTACCACTTTTACCACGAATAAGTCCTACAATTTCATCTAAAGTTTTACCACTAAATTCTTTACCATCAGCTGCTTTAATATAATCACCCTTCATTAGACCTGCTGCCTGTGAAGGCGAGTCAGCAAAAACCTTATTAATAAAAATTAAATTCTTAGTTTTATCATAATTAAATAAAATTCCTATACCACTATGATTTCCACTTAAAGCAGATCTGAAATCATCGGCCAATTTTCTATTCATATAAACAGTATGTGCGTCTATAGAGTTAAAAACAACAGACATTATATTTTCCATAAGTACAGCAGGATCAACAGGAACATTATCAGAGCCAAGCTCTTTTACTTTATCCCTTAATGCATCTTTAGATAAATTAAGTATCCTCATTTTTTCTTGATCATTAATGTCATATACGTAATTATCAAGCAAAAGGAAATAAGCCTCCTTATAAAGAGCTATCTGTTTGTATACTTCCTTATTGCTTGCCTGCTGATTTGCCGCAAGATAAGCTACTGCAAACTCTTCAATATATTTATCGCTCCTTGAGTTAATACTAGAGAAGTTAAATCCTGAATAAGCTAATGCTAATCCAGTACAAAGGAAAATAGATACTACTATTATATAAAACCTACGAGCCACCATAACTAACCTACTAACTTAAATAAAATACTATTGCACTTATAATTACATATCAGATGGTATAAAAAACTAAGGATAAAGAATCATATTATTCCATTCATTTTGACTCACTTTTTCGTATATTTGCCTGTCATGAAGTCTTGATTTTTTTTCAGTCCAAAATTCAAATTTTTTAGGCCTAACAATCAGACCACCCCAATGTTGGGGTCTAGGAACAATAGTCTTATATTTCAAAGAATATTCCATTACTCTTCTTTGTAAATCAAAAATATTTTCCATTGCTCTTGACTGCTTGGAAGCCCATGCTCCTATCTGCGAGAGATATGGTCTATTTGCAAAATAACTATCAGATACTTTATCATCAATTTTACTAATGTCTCCCTCAATGCGAATCTGATACCTTAAAGGTGGCCAGTAAAATAACATCGCCACTGCAGGATTCCTAAACATATCTACTCCCTTTCTACTTTCAAAATTAGTATAGAATATGAATCCTTCCTCTGCGTAAGATTTCAGTAAAACCATTCTAAGACTTGGCTGTTCATCAGTACAAGTTGCCAAAGAGAAAGCATTAAAATTATCAATTTTCTTTTCTTTATAGGTATGTTCTGCCAAAAGATACCATTCAGTAAACTTATTATATACAAAAGTAGTGTCTTTAAGACCTGACATATATTATATCTTTTCACCACTGGTTTTTATAATGAGATTTTGCAAAATATCATCCAAATTAGCATCTGTGTTAGAAATTGCATCTTTTAGAATTATACTATACTCACTTGTGTTATTACCATTATACACATTTAAATTAAGATTATCATGATCTTTATAAAGACTATAATTTACAATATCATTAAACTCCCTAATAAAATCAGCAAGATCAAGCTTATCGGTACTAATATCATAACCTTCAATTTCTAATACATCTGATCCATTTGAGAAACTATCCCTTAGTATTTTATAAACGTCTCCTTCTTTGGATTGTTTAATTTCAAAGGGCAACCTTTCTTCAATAGAGGATTCTAAAAAATCTGCTCCCTGATTCTCTTTATAATCGAAAGAAAAGGAGCTGTCTTTATCATTAATATCTATAATTTTTTCAATTGTACTAACGTAATCTAAAAAATTACTTTCTTGTTGTTTATTTATTAGTTGGTTGGAAGGATTCTTAGTAGATAGTACTAAAGTATCACCATTAGTAATGAATTCAACCTCTGTAAAAGAATGAGCAATATCTCCAGAGGTTATAATTGAATAACCATGACCCATGTTTGTATTATTTGTTTCAAGTAAGTCATCACCAGAATAATTAGCAACATCACTCCAATCATACTGGAGTTTATCAGTTAAAACAAAGGTATGATGTGTATTAGTATAGGTTTTATCCAAAAGCATTTCGATGGAGTTATCCTTGATTCCCTTTTTATTTTTTGTATTATCACTACCACTTGTCATGAGCTAAACCTAGAAACATTGCTTGTTGATAAATTCTACTTGTAAATTTCATTTTTGCTGATTTATAATCCTATACATAAATATTTACAATATTGTAGAAGAAATGTAAAGTATATGCTACCCTATACAGTATAAAATTGCGCTATTAGTAAGCTTAAAGGAATCAAGATGACGAAATTAATGGAAGGGAAAAAAGGTCTTATTATGGGAGTGCTTAATGAAAATTCAATAGCATGGTCCATAGGAAAAATATTAAGTAATCATGGTGCAGAATTGGCATTTACTTACGCCAATGACAAGGCGGAAAAAAGATTGTTACCCCTTGCCAATTCTATCGGCTCTAAGCTATGTATTGAATGTGATGTTACCAATCTAACCACGATAGAGAATACTTTTGAAAAAATTAAAAATTCTTGGGGAAATATAGATTTTTTAGTACATGCAATAGCGTTTTCTGATAAAAATGAATTAAACGGTAAATATCTCGATACGTCCCTATCAAATTTCTTAAAAACTATGCACATTTCTTGCTACTCATTAGTAGAAATGGTGAGAAAAATGGCACCCATAATGAATAAAGATAGTAGCATACTTACACTATCCTATTATGGTTCTCAAAAAGTGTTGCCCAATTACAATGTTATGGGTGTTGCTAAAGCAGCTCTGGAAACATCAGTTAAATATCTTGCTGAAGATTTAGGTAGCAGCTCCATAAGAGTTAATTCCATATCAGCAGGTCCTATAAAAACCCTAGCAGCCAGCGGTATAGGCGATTTCTCAGCAATCCTTAACTGGAATTCTAAAAATTCTCCACTCAGAAGAACAGTATCACAAGAAGAAGTGGCAAAAGCATCACTATATCTTCTAAGCGACCTGTCCAGCGGTGTTACTGGCGAAATACACTACGTCGATGCCGGATATAATGTTATAGGAATGAAAGCAACCCATTAACAAAACTATTCTTTCTCTTAATATAATTTAAAACTATATTACAATTAATAGTTGAATTCGCTCTTTTTTTAGTATTTTATTGCATATTATGTTATTAATAGTTATGTAAAAATGTTTTTATGTTATCATAGCAACCAGTTGTTTCTGTGGAAAGTGAGGCAATAAAATAGGTGTAATAACTCCTCTAGTAGTTGTATGCCTGTCGCTTATGTAGAACAAGTTTCTGCAATTGATAGCATTGAAACACAAATATAACTGTTAGAGGAAAAATGTTATTTAAAAATTTAATCATACACGTATTGTTACAGTTGTTATTAGTATTCTCATATAATTATGCTTTTTCTTATGCAGCTCCAGCTGTTTTCATCAACAAGAACCCTGAAGAACATATTATATCAGAACGCACTGCTGCTAATGAACGTTATCTTGATGCTGAGCAAGCTGCCACTAAAACTGCTAATCACCTTGCTTATCTGATTGCTAATAGTGCTTCTGCTGAAGTTATTGATAATGCTAGGATTGCTGCAAATTTGTCTAGAGCTCAGGCTGATGAACTTATGAGGGCTATGGATGTTAATAATAGCGAAGAAGAAGATGAAGAAGAGGTGGAAAAGAATACTTCAGGTATGACCCAAGCTATTTCTTCTGAAGTACAAAGTACAGACCCTGCACATCCCACTCCTGCAATAGTTGATCAGAGTACAGAGGAATCCCAATCAAATGTAAGTGTTACACCTATAGAAAAAACAATCCCTTCAACTGCGGTAGATGATAAGATTATAGAGGAGGTGCAGTCAGATAAAGAAGCTGTAGTTCCTATGAATTTTGTAAATGTTGAGCATTTTGTTGTTCATGGGGGAGACGATATAGATTTCAGTTCAGTTAGCTCTCTTATTGGCTATTCTGTGGATTTAACAAACGTTACTCTATTGGGATTAACTCCTATGCCAGGAGTAGAATCTAGTTTTGTATTATCATTCAATGATGTTGCTGGTCCCTTAACTTTAAATAATGCCAAGATCGATATTGACATAACTGGAAATTTCACTGTTGGTGAGGTTAATTTAAGTAATGGCTCTAGAATCCTTGCGGAAAGTGCTGCTAGTTTTTCTGCAGGCAATCTATTTATGAGAGGTAATAGCACAATTAATGTTGTTAAAAATTCTGTTGGTAGTTTTTTTAAAGCAGAAAATATATTTCTTTCAGACTCCACTCTATCAACACGCTCTGCAACATTTATAGCATCTAATATAACTCTATTTAACTCAGCTATATTGTCTTATGTTGCAACAAATAATCTAACTTTAGATACTTTAAGCCTTAATGATTCAACTTTTGAAACAAAAAACACTGCTGTTCTTAGTAAAAATCTTAGTTTCGCTGGCAATAATAATAAACTTCAAGGTAACCATAGTGTTCACGCAATGAATTTCACCTCTATGGGTGAAAATAATAATATAAGTGGTATAGAGATTATTGCTCCACATTTTCGCTATGTTAACATAGATCTTACATATGCAACTGTTGCTTTAAAAAATACTCAAACTCTACTGTATGAGAGTGCTGATAATATTTCAGAAGAACTTTCTACTATTAAATTAACTAATAGTACACTTACATCTCCGGCTACTAGCGTCACAACGAGAAACATAAGAGCTGATAATTCTTCACTCAGACTGGCTTCTGCAATAACTACTGAAATGGAAAAAATATTGCTTAGTAACCAAAGTGTTTTAACTATTGCTAGCGACTTAAATCCTGGTGGCACTTCATTTACTGCAAAAGATATCTCTCTTAATGGTAGATCAAATCTTACTGTTAATACATCTAATTTTATCACTGGTAATATTAGCGCAATTTCTAGCGATATTGTTATACAATATGCAAATATATCCACCATAGAAAACATTAGTCTTTATAATAATGCCTCATTATTTTTTGGATTAGGCCGCCCTGCAGGGGATTCTAGGTTCATTGTAGAAAACATACTATTAGACAATACAGCAGCTTTATCAATTGATTCTGAGGTTATTACTGCTAGCTCTATAAGTAGTGTAGGTAGTTCAAGTATTGCTTTCAGAAATCTTACTACTGGCACTATAAATGGTGACATTAATATTGATAATTCTACTCTAACCATAATTAGCAAGCCTATCAGTGCTGAAAATTCTAGTATTACTGCCAACGCTTTAATTATGAAAAATAATGCCAGCTTAACTACTGATAGCTCAGTTGTCACTTTTGCAAATATAGATTCAGTGGGTAGCTCCTTTAACGCCACGGCATTAAAAGGGATATCTAGATTAGGTGACATTAATCTGGATCAAGCTAGCATCACACTTGTAAATGCCACTGATTCTGCCTCAGTAAAGGCTAATGATATAAAGCTTGTTAATTCATCTTTATCAAGCAATTTGTTAACATTTACTGCTAATAATATGAATCTAACTAACAGCACTTTTTCTTCGGAGGCTACAAATGAACTTAATTTAACTAATATTATTTTAAATAGATCAACTCTTAGTATAGAAAAAGCAGACAGACTATTAGCTAAAGAGGTAAATATTAGCAATAATAGTTCCATTATAGCTAAAGAGCTCAAACTACTGAGTACTGATAATTTAGTAGTGGATAACTCAACAGTTGATTTTGCAAAAGCTTCTTCTTTCACTGCTAAGAGAATAGCTTTGAATAATAATAGCACCTTATTAGCTCATGCATCAGTCATTAGTATGCCATTTGAGAATTTAACTTTAGGTTCATCCGTGCTACATTTTACTGATGCATCCCAAATAACTGCTAATACTCTCAATATTGGTAGTGGTACTTCTAGTATTTTACAAAAAAACGGCGGCTTAACAATAACCTCTAACGCCAATATTTCAGGCATACTTAATGTTAATGGATTTACTTTTACTCCTACTGAAAATACAACCGGTATCATCAACATAGTATTAAGTGAGCATAAACCTTTTGATGTAAACAATCTTGGTAGCTCTATTACCTCTGGAATTCAATCAAATGGAGCTATAAGCATAGCAAATAATTCTGTATTGGAAATTAACACTTCTTCTTTTGAATCAAAAGGAGTTTTACGCATAGGTGATGTAAAACAAATAGAATTAATGCACGCTAGAACTGGTGGAATATCCAACGATGCCTCTGATACTACTACTGTTAACTCTTGGATTGGTGGAAAAACTAAAGTTATCTGTCAAAATAATATTTGCAACAACTCTTCTCCTAGTTCTTTAGTTTTGGAAATTAGCCGAATATTATCATATGAAGCTGCTTTAAATCAGGAATATACAAACAATAATAAAACGGCTTCCGCTGAGCTGCTTAAATTAGCTAAACTTATTGATTACGGTGTAAGTCAGGGAGAATTTGCTAATAATACTTATATTACAGCTAATCTTGGTGATTTATATAATGATATTGATTATAAAGTATTGGGAAAAACCTTAGAAGAAAAGATCAACTCCCTAAGACCAATAAGTAATGATGTATATATATTTGATATCCATGAAAAAACAAATACTTTAAGAAGCATAGCCAAAAAACATGTTAGTGGAAAAACCAGCAATAAAGATGTATGGCTATCTATTGATTACGCAATAGGTTCCTTCACTGATGGTTTTTTAAGCAGAAATACTGCAGCTAAAAAATCAAACAGCAATACAGCATATCTAAGCAGTGGTTTTGAAGTTGGTGATTTTAATGGAGCAATATCAGTTTACAAATCTAACTTTAAGAATAAAAATGTGTATGATGTTGATGGAACAGGGATAGGAGTTATGGCAGACTATACTAAAAAATTCTTCAGCATATACGGATCCTATAATACAAGCATGTACAAAGCACAAAGACATGATATTATGGGTAATACAGCACTATCCAAGCCAAAGGTGCAAGAATTCTCCCTTGGTGTTGATCTTATTTATGCCAAAGAGGGCTTTTTACCCTTTGGTGCAGCCGATACAAAATCTACTGCTAAAACTAAAAAAGGATTAATGATGGCAGTAACCCCAACAAGTGAGAGTATGTTTAGTAATACACATCACATGGGGGTATCTTTAGGATTTATAACAACTGCTGGCGTTGATGAAAAAGTCAGCCCTAATAATAACGAGACTAATGCTGGGTTATTAAATAAAGTTGCAGCAACAACAGCATTTGTGCCTGAAGCATACTATAGTTATACTCTAAAAGCTGCTATCGATTTAAAAAGTGGAGTTATTGAGCCATTTATAAGTTTATCTGGTGGTTATAGTGCCTATTTTATGAACTCCACATCAGCTGTTGCCTCTGAGATATACTCAGGCGGAGATTTTATAAGCTATAGTAAGAGTAATAACTCCACACCATTTGGCAAAGCAGAATTAGGAGTAGATTATACAGACAATAATATATCCACAGGAATAGCATCAAATATAAAAATAACAACAATAAGTACTAATGTATTGTCTTCTGTTTATTTTAAATATAACTTCTAAAATATTCTAAATTTTTTAGTTAATCATAAGCAAACAGGCACTTTTAAACAAAGTGTCTGTTTTTTTGTAAAAAAGCAAAGTACAATATAATTTATAGTGATTCTTTATTTATCTTTCACATGGCGGAAAAAATTTAATGGCAGAAAGCCTTATAAAGTGATACATTAAACGGTAATTTGGACTAAATTAAGCAAGACAAATTTTTCAATCTATATTATTTTGCTATACTATGCACATGAATAAAGATGTAATCTATAAATATAATAGAGTAAAATAAATTGTTTAGTGACTTTAGTAACGAAAAAATCCATGAGCTTATATATTGTAAAAAATGTATAGATGACATGTTGCCTAAACAAGGGTATAAAGAAAATAATAAATGGACTGATAGTAAAAAAATATCCCTCACATCTTTAAATAAGATTTATAAGAAAACATAAACTTCTTATAGAAAATTTTTCTATAGGGCTTATTTATAAGGCATTAAACCAAGATGAAAAAAATATAGTATTATATAGATATAATGGTTCTCATGGTGAAACTGATTGGAGTGCAGATAAACATTATTCAAGCTTTCATATACATAAAATCAATAGTGATTTGTTACAAAATGGAATAACCGAACCTAGAATAAGAGAAATAACAAATAAATATTCTTCATTTGATAGTGCTTTAGAGGAATTTTTTAATGATATTCAAATAGATAATAAATCAAAAAGTCATTTTTTCCCTTATATAAATCAATTAAAGTTATTTGGTGAATAATATGGATATAAAAACAATAGAAATATTAAAATCGCATTTTAATAATAAAATAGATTTTTATTTAAGGAGAGATAACTTATGGCAAATTATTATTCCCCTACGTCATGAAGATGGTGATATGATAGATATTTTTATTAATCAAGAAGATAATAAAATTAAAATTCAAGATTGTGGCTTAACATTAATGAGATTGTCATATACTTATGAAATTAACACTCCAGCAAAAGAGACTATACTTAACTCCATTTTAAGCAATAATAATATTGAAAATGATGATGGCAATTTATACATATATGCTAATTATGATAATCTTTATCAAAATGTGATGCACTTCATGTCTGTGATTATGAAAATTTCTAGCATGAAATGGTTTCAAAAAGACGTTATTAAATCTCTGTTTTTTGAAGAGTTTTCAAGTTACGTGGAAAAAAATTTAGATAAGTATACACCTGTTTCTAAATTTGCTCCATTAAAAGATGATTATAATATCTTGGAAGTAGATTATAAACTTGACCTCATGGGTGATAAAGATGCATATTTGTTTGGAGTAAATTCTCAAGATAAAGCTAAAAATGTAGTAATTGCCCTATTAGAATTTCAAAAAGCTAAGTTAAATTTTATCAGTATTATTGTGCATGAAAGCTTAGAAAGCCTTCCTAGAAAAGAGCAAATGTATTTAACAAGAAATGCTGATAAGCAGTTCCCGCTACTGAAAGATTTTAAGGAAACAGGAGAAAGTTTTCTCAATAGAATAATGCAATAAAATAATAAATACTATTTAATCTCTGTTTTACTCCATCTTCTGTGCAACCAAAACCATTGAGATGGATATTCTCTAACCCACTCTTCTATTTTAGAATTCATAATTTTAGTTAACTCATAGATATCACGATTACTATCATTGGTTTTTTGGAAAATCAAAGGTTTTTCTATAATAATATCAAAGGTACAATTTTTTTTTCTAATTACTCTCAAAGGAATAATTGGTAGATTATATTTAAGTGTAAAAAATTGTAGAATCCTTGGGTACAATGCTGGGCGTCCAAAAAAATCCACTAATATTCCCTCCTTAGCTTTTTGATCTGTGGGTAAAGAAATTGTTACTGGTAGATTTTTTTTTAACTCATTACTTAGGAAAATTAATCCTTCCTTATTAGCTGGGATTAATTTTATACATCCCTGTTTGTGTTGTTCCCTTTTAGAACGCAGATAATTATCCATCTCTTTATTATTTATTTTTTTATAGATAGCATATGAATAAGCTTTCTTTATAAAAGGAAACGCATATATTTCCCAATTAGCTGTATGTGCTGAAAATACTACAGTCTTATTATTATATATGAAATCAAGCATATTATGGGGGTCTATTATATTAATTCTAGATTCCATGGAATCTATTGCCGGTAATTCAAATAAAATAGCCCCGAAATTAGCACAGGATTGCTTATATATATGTAAAATCTCTTTGTGATTTTTTTCTGGAAAAGATAGTTTTATATTCATCAAAGCATGTTTTTTTCTGTTTAACACCACATTAGATATAATATAATAACCAATAAAATATCCAATTATAGAGGCAATATGTAGCGGAAGAAAGCTTACTACCCAATAAAATAACTTTATTAAAAGAATTGGTAATTTAATTTTTATCTTATTTAACATATTAATTATTTTTGAACCGTTTTATTATTTTAGAAAATAAAAGTTCATCCCCATCCATTTGCATGTTGATATTAAAAGATAGCACCTTATCTTGATATTCTAAAGGAATTTTCACATGATCCTTTTCTGTACATACAACTAAGCTATTTGATTCTTCTGCTTCTTCTAACAAACCTTTAATCTCTTCCTCTGTATAAAGATGATGATCTTTGAAAATTACAAAATTAAAAATATTTAAGCCATATTTTAAAAGTATTATTTTGAATTTATCTGGAATCCCTATACCACAAAAAGCCAATACCTTTTTATTAAATAATCTCATATCAACAGAAGGAACATATCTGGCAAAAGAAATATCAATGTTAAAATTTTTTACAATTTTTGCTACCCCATACTCATCATCCTCTAAAAGTATAATATGGTCAGCCGTAGCCATTGCAGAGTCAACCGTCTGTCTTAATGGTCCAGATGGGATAACAAATGCATTACCAAATCCGTAAGAACCATTAATAACTATTATCTTAAAATCTTTTTTAAAAGATGGATTCTGCAGGCCATCATCAACTATAATAACCTCAAATCCTTCTTTTTCTAGTATTTTTAATCCTTCTACTATATTAGCACTTACAAGGGTGGGTAAATGTTTAGCAAGAAGAATAGGCTCATCCCCAACCCTACTAACTCCAGACGTGGCATTAACCCACAAAGTTTCTCCAGATTTTCTACCATAACCTTTAGTTAAAAAAGCTACTTTATATCCTCTATCTTTTAGTGATTTGCCGATAAATATGCTAGAAGGTGTCTTTCCAGCTCCTCCAATGTTAATATTGCCTACACAAATTATAAAAGAACTGCTGGTATATGATTTTTGCCATTTCCTTATATGAGATGCAATTAACCACAATAAACTAAATGGTTGTAAGCAGTAATTTAATATATTCTTACCCTTCCAGAAATTATTTATATCCGATGTTTTTATTATCATATCCCTATGCTTTTAAATGATTTGCTATTTCTATCATATAATTATCCAATATATTAGCTGATTTTTTAAATACAAACTTTGTATTGGATCTTAGTTGAGAAAGTTTAGATTTATTATTGTATAAATCGTAGAGAACATTATAAAGATTTTCCTCATCACTAACCTCTATGCCAGCATTACGCTCTAAGCATTCTTCCCTAAAAGATTTAAAATTATCCATATATTTACCAAAAACAACCGGTGTTCCTTTACTAAGAGGCTCTAAAATATTATGCCCTCCGGATTTTTTTTTAAACAAACTCTTGCCAATAAATACAACAGAAGAAATTACACAAAAATGATCAACATAACCCACAGTATCAACAAGTAATATGTTTTTTGGTGCATAATCTGTAATTTTTGAATATAGGACAGGCTCAACATTATACTTATCTCTAAATTGTTTAACTATTTGCTCTACCCTATTGATATGCCTAGGAATTATAATGGTAAACACATCACAATTATTTTTATTAAGTCTTCTGTGAATATTTAGTATTGCTTCTTCCTCACCACTGTGTGTACTAAGTGCAGTCCAAATAAATTTATCTTGTACTTGCTTCTGTAGTATTTTAGTATCAAGCTCTGTTTTACAATCAAGGGAAACATTGGTATATTTAAGATTCCCAATGAATTTTATATTTCCTTTGGTCAAAGTAGCTATTTTATATTCATCCTCATAAGAAGATGGAAAAATCATGGTAAAAAAAGATAATAACGTTTTAGCTATATATCTAAATTTAGACCATATGAGAAAAGATTTATCAGACATTCTAGCATTCAGCAATAATAAGGGAATATTACAAAAATTTATTTCTTTAAGCGTGATAGGAAATAAATCTTGCTCCAGCCAAATAATAAGTTTGAAATTATATTTCTTAAGAAATTTTCTTACTAAAATAGTTGTGTCATAAGGTAAATAATGATGCTCAACTTTAGTGGGAAATCTTTTTAAAATAACCTCTTTAGAAGTTAAGGTATGGGAAGTAACCAAAAATTTAATATCGGGATATTTATATAAAAGCTCTTGTAATAATCTGCTTGCAGATAATAACTCACCAACACTTGCTCCATGCAGCCAAATATAATGCCCCTTTTTGCTCTCAGAATGTATGAGAAGTCTTTGCTTAATTTTAGAAGACTTTATAAACATATTAGAAATGTACATAATCATACTAAAAAATAATACTAAAAAGTCATATATAATAAACAATGGTCACCTAGGAGTAGTATAACTATATTACTTTAAGTATAATAATTAAGTATTTTCTTGATTTTTAAACTGTAAATCATAAAGATATTTATACAAGCTATCATCTTTAGCTAAAAGTTCTTCATTGCTACCTTGCTCAATTATTTTACCATTATCAACAACAAAAATCTTATCACAATTAAGTATTGTAGAAAGCCTGTGTGCAATTATCAGAGTAGTTTTATTTTCCATTAATTTATTTAAAGCCTCCTGAATTTCCTTCTCCGATTCAGTATCTAAAGCAGAAGTAGCCTCATCTAAAAGCAAAATTGGTGAGTTCTTAAGTAAAGCCCTAGCAATAGACACTCTCTGTCTTTGTCCGCCAGATAACTTAGCTCCCCTGGGACCAATTAAAGTATTAAATTTATCAGGTAAGGTATTAATAAAATCAAAACAAGCAGCATTCTTAGCAGCAAGGGCTATTTGCTCTTCTGTAGTATTCTCACGAGAATAAGCAATATTGGCTAGTATTGTATCATCAAATAAAACAACTTCCTGTGAAACTATAGAAACATTTTCCCTTAAAGATTTTATACTTATAGTTTTAATATCTTTAGAATCAATAAAAATTTGACCAGAGATAGGATCATAAAATCTGGCAATGAGATTAATAATAGTGCTTTTACCACCACCAGAACGCCCAACTAAAGCTACCTTCTGACCAGATAGGATTTTAAAACTCATTCCATCAACTGCCTTGTTAGTCTTGACAGTGCTACCTGCTGATTGGATATTGTAAGAAAAGTCAACATTTTTAAATTCTATATCCATAGGTTTATGAGTAATATGGACAGGATTATCTACTTCTTTAATTTCTGATATTAAATCTACAAAATAATAATATCGTTTAACAGCTAGAGCACCCAATTGGATCTTCACTGTAAAATCACTTAATCTTTTCAAGGGCTGATAAGCTATTATTAGAGCAACAATAAAGGAAAAAAATGTTCCAGCGTCAGCATCGTGATATATAACTTGATAGCCAGCATATATTAAAACAGAACCTATGGTAATACCACTGATAACTTCCATTACAGCGGGCAACAAACTACTAATTCTGTTAACTCTTCTTTGAATTTTAGCTATGCTATTTACTATCCCTTCAACTTTAAGCTGCTCTACTGTTTCTTTATTATAAGATTTCACCTCACGTATGCCGTTTAAAGTTTGCTCCAGATGTGAGGTTAAATCACCTAGTCCTTTATTAGTTTTTTTGAAGCTTTCTTTTACTTTTTTACCAATTATTTTTACTGGTAATATGATAACAATCACAGAAAGCAATATAAGACTAGCATAAACATAGTTTTGAAAAAACATCAAAATCAGTATACCAAGAAAAGTGAAAAGATCTCTACCAACATTGATAGGAATATCTGTAACTAGTGTATTAATTGAATTTAGCTCATTCATAGCAACTGATACCAGCGATCCTGGTGAATTTTTATGATGAAACGATAAATCTTGGGTAATAAATGATTTATAGAGAGTATTTCTAATTTTAGCCATAACCTTAACTGATACAATAAATAATAAATTTGTATAAATGTAAAGGGATATTCCCTTTAAACAAGACAAGATAATAATAAACATCCCTATTTTATTAAGACTTTCTAATTCTTTATCGACAAACACATTATTAATGATTGGTTTAATTATCCAAGCCATGCCAGCATTGGTTGCTGAAAAGATTGCCATAAAAAGTATTGAAAGTAAAATTATTGAAGCATTGGGACGAACCATATCGGCAAAATAGCGTTTAAAAGCTCTCCTGACACTATTTAGATCTTCTGTACTATTGGTACGTAAAACTTTAGATAAAAATTCTTGAAAAATAGCCACAACAACCCTTTTTAAAATAACACGAACTAATTGTACACCATATAAGTTCAAAAATCTATCTTATAATAGATTTCACAATTATCATAATACATTTTTATTTTTTACTGTTTTTTCATAATAAGCCTTTGCTATTTTTTCTTGCAAAGAGTTTTGCATTAAACGTCCTCCCATATTGATAAAATTAATATCTTCAATATTTTTTTCTTGCACAGCACAGCAATAAAAAAAATTATTATGTTTATCTTTCTGTAAACAAGTAGCACATACACCTTTTAATCCACATAACATGGGAGCACTTAGTGATACTATTTTTTCTGTCTTTCTTAATAATCTAATAATATCTGCATTACTTTCTGTATTAATCACATGATTAACTGCCCCTACCATTGAGTAAGAACCTGAAAGCATTAACATATCTAAATTACCATTAAAATCTTTAAAAAACTCGTCAATCACTTGTGGTAAATCACTAATAATAGAGTTTATCCCTACTTTCAAATAGTGTGATTTTTGCACATATTTACTAATAAAATCAGCATACAAAATACTATCATCATCCTTATATATACCAATGTAAAATATAGTATTTCCTCTTTTTTTAGCCTCTTTAAGGATAGCAATAACATTAATGTTACTAATACCCTCAGCAATCAGCAAAATAGCTTTATTACTAGGTAAGCTTGTCGCACTGCCAAGAGGTCCACTACAAAGTATCTTTGTATTTTTCTCGATGTTACTTAAAATTTCTGTACTTGCTCCATTTTTCATAACAACACATTTTATATAATCCCCTTCAAAAACTATAGGAGTTAGCATAATACTCTCAGACAGCAATATATCTTTGCCACTATACTTAGAATAGCTTTCATAGTTTTGTACTTTAATAAATTGCCCTGCTTTGATTTTATTAGTCAATAGCGGTGATTTGATTATAATCTCATACATCGAACTATTTATATCTTTAATATCATGAACTAGAGCAAATAATTTTTGCTCTAAAGTATTTATAAATCTGGGGAAATTATCCTCCTTGCTCGTAATTTCTTCTAAAACTTTGTTAATCTCATACTGACCATAGAAAGCCGAAGCCATGGCTTTCACAACACTACCGCTAAACTCCTTATGCATATCTCCAAAAAAACTAACCCAATATCCTTCATTGTCTTTGCTAAACAACAGTTTTTTTAATATTACAGAAAATTCTTTATCTTTAAATTTATTAGATTTATCACCATTAATAGTAAAATTTGCCTCATCAGGAGAAAATAAATCTGGATTCTCCTGCAAAACCACGTTGTTTTGATTAGTTCCTAAAGCTAATATTAATGTTCTGGCAGGAATATTGGTTGTACTCCCATTAATTTCAACATCTAAGGAATTTATAGATGAATATCTATCAATATTAATTCTAAGTAATTTAGCATTTTCAATGAATGATACTCCTTGTCTTAAAGTTTTCTCTACTTCAGAAGGATTGCCTTTATAAGCTTTTGAATCTTCAAAACTTCCGTGATAAAGTATACTAACACCACCTAATTCACTAACAAGCTCATAGGGATCTTTTGATGAACTTTTTGCTTGCTCAAGCAGCATAAAATGCCGGATATATTCAGCAAGCAGATCCCTATCCTCATCCTCAAGAGTACTGTTAAATTTTTCTTTATCAAGATTATTATAACGACTTAAATGCTTCTCAAGTTGCCTTTGATAATATATAGCGGCCTCAGTTGCACAATCCAAAGCAGTAAGACCTCCTCCTAGAACAACAACTGGGAATCTAATACTTAAATTATGAAAGTTATTTTTTTTGAAAGCACCCAAATGTAGTGACATTAAAAAATCAGAGGAGGTTCTTACACCTTTGGCAAGAATATTTTCAATCGGCAATAAATTAGGCTTACCAGCACCACAACATAGAGCAACATGATTGAAACCTAAAGTATATGCATCTTGAAAACTAATGTTAGAACCAAAGATCAGACCTCCGTATATTTTCATATTAGCTTCTCTTTCTAGGATAATTCTTATAATTTTTAAAAAATTCTTATCCCATCGACTAGTAATACCATATTCAGAAACGCCGCCAAAGCCATTAATTACTCTACTATCTAAATCTTCGGTGATAGTTTTAAGATCAATAATAGGAGAAAAAGGAACATTCAGAGGTTCTATTTTAAGAGCATCTATGGCAACAACATAATGTCCTTCTTGCAGTAAACTGTATGCTAGGGAATAGCCAGCAGGACCTAGCCCTACTACTAAGACTTTTTTAGAACTACTTTCCTTTGGGTATGGACGATAAAACCTTAATGGATTAAAACGACTAAGGAGAGAGTAAATTTCAAAACCCCAAGGTAGTGCTAAAACTTCCTTTAAAATATGACTTTCAACCTTAGGGGTATCAACAGTTTCTTGCTTCTGAAAAATACAAGATACAGAACAATCATTGCATATATTATAACCAGTTGCTGCTAAAAGGGGATTATTAATAGTTGCAACAATCAGAGCAGCTAAAATATTCCCTTGCTCGTTCAAAACATGCATCTGAGAAATATGCATGGAAAGTGGACAACCTTTAAGTTCCACTCCACTGGGGTTGGATTTGTATATATTATCTTGTACATCACCTTTTTTACAATAATCTCGCCCTCTTTTATGACACTTGACACAGTAATTACTATTATGTAGTGATTCCCTTAAGGAAGATCTAGTATATAAGGAGAAGCCATTTCTTTTTATTGATTTTGTTGCTTTATTTTTAGCAATAACTCTATATCCACGTGCATGATCATCATGCAGAGTAACAAGTTTTGCAAAATTGACTTTTTTTGCCTTGAAAAATATAGACTTAGATTTATATTTACTTGGTATATCTGCCAAAGAAATAACTAAAGCACTAAATAAATTGGCAACTTCTAACTCTTTAGAATAGAGAGTTAAATTTGTTAGCCATAAATTTACTTTATCTACAAATATACTTTCACTAAAATGCTTGATAGATAATAATTGCAGTAGTGTTTTTTCTAAGATAAAAAAATCTGCTAAGGTTTTTGTTGATATATCAACAGATTTTACAATTTTATTGATATAAGACTTTCTAAAGCTAAAAATTTTTTCTTCTTTGGCCAACCTTCTATTATAAGCAGAGAAAGAGTGTTTAATATCAAAAATATTGATTAGAAAATCTGCAAAAATCTTAGCTATCTCTATTATTTGTTCTGGTTCATTAGCGTATGTTTCAGCAAACTTAGTATGAATTTTTCTATTTTCTAGTAGATATTCATAAAGTGAAAAATTTTCATTTTTTAGAAAATCTAAAAAATGATCGTCCAACTCTCGTAGTTTTTCTCTATCATATAAATTTTTAAAACTAAAGTTGTATTTTTTCATATGTAAAATTTTGTTTTGACTATTATACAAGTCGTTGTTATAATTTTCTACACCAGGGAGCGGTTTATTGTTGTTTGTTACTAAATAAAGTGTATCAAATAAATGGGCTTGTTAGTTGTTTGTCCTATCAGTAGTCAAGTATGACTATACCATAAACTCATGCTCCGTAAAAGGGTTTTTGTTGCAGAATTCATATGTTGGAGGTTTCTAAATGAGTTTTTTAAAGAAGTTAATTAATCTTAAAGTGGCAGTTGTCGTCGCCATTATTGCCGTGTTTATTTTACTTGGAGTAACTTACAGGCATAAAGTAGTAGCACTTTTTACAACCAAAGAAGTTGCTCCTGCTGAAGCAATTATTGCCGAGGCAAATTTAGGTGATAATTATAAACCATATGATAAAGTGTTGAGTCCTTCTGAGGGATTCGCAGATTTAGTAGAATTTGTTAGTCCAGCAGTTGTAAGTATAACTGCTGTTAAAGTAATAAAATCGCAAAGCCTTGATATTCCGCTTGAAGCTATAGATCCAATGCTTCGGGAGTTTTTTAAAAATATCCTTCCAGAGGAATCAAAGGAACAAAGATTTGTAAGTATCGGTTCAGGTTTTGTAATTAGATCTGATGGATTTATTGTAACTAATAGTCACGTAGTTAAAGATGCCGAGAAAGTACAAGTGGCATTTTATAATGGTAAAAAAATGGAAGCAACTTTGCACGCCATAGATGAGGTAACAGATATTGCTTTACTTAAGGTTGATACTATTGATATTAAAACTTTAAAATTTGGTGATTCCACAAGAGTTAGGGTTGGCGATTGGGTAATTGCTATTGGCAATCCATTTGGCTTAGGTGGAACAGTCTCCTCAGGTATAATATCTGCGATTGCTAGGGATATCCAAATTGGTCCTTATAATGATTTCCTTCAAACTGATGCTTCTATTAATAAAGGCAACTCTGGTGGTCCAATGATTAACACTAAGGGTGAAGTTATTGGCATTAATACAGCCATATTTAGCAGTCAGGGAGGTGGCAGTATTGGTATTGGATTTGCTGTACCTTCTAATGTTGTACAAAATATAGTTTCTCAATTAATCACTAATAAAAAAGTTACTAGAGGTTGGTTAGGTGTGCAGATTCAGTCGCTTGATGATAGTATTGCAAAAACTTTAGGTGTTGAAAATTCTAATGGAGCATTAGTATCTAAGGTTATGCCTAAAAGTCCTGCAGAAAAAGCTGGTATAAAAACTGGTGATACTATTGTTTCTGTTGATGGTGTTGAATTAAAAAATTCAAAATTCCTGCCAAAAACCATAGGTAGCATTAAGCCTGGTAGTAAAATAACTCTTGGTTTAATAAGAAATAAAGCTAAGAAGGATGTTGTAGTAACAATAGAAGAAATACCAGCAGGAATTCAGAATGTTTCTGAGGAAGAAGCAGATAGTTTTTCAGCAACCACTGGAAAACTAAAAGAATTATCAATTAAGGAGCTTGGTCTTTCTTTTGTTGAAATTAATGATTATGTAAGAAAATTCTTTAAGCTTGATTCCTCAATTAAAGGAGTTGTGATAACTAAGGTTGATAACTCTTCTATTGCTAAACAAAAGAGCTTTGTTATTGGATTAAGAGTTGTATCTGTCAATCAGGAAGATATCTCAACTTTAGAAGAGTTACAAAAATCAGTTGAGAAAAATAAAAATTCTGGTCTATTATTTTTAGTAGAAGATCCTAGACAAAATAGAGTGTTTATTTCTATCAGCAAAAAAGAAGTTGAAACTGGTTTTCCTGAAAATTAAAATCTTTCATTCTTGTGAGTAACCATTTTATAATAGTCACTCACATTGGATCAAATTAAAGGGTTAAAATCATTGAGAAAGATAATTGTTAGATTTTTGTATTGTTTTCAATTATAGCAATATTTCTTTTTAAGCGTTTTAACCCTAATCTTTTTATGGGGGTTTTATGAAAAACTTCCATAAATTTTTCTTCACTAATCTCATTTAGTTCTGCTAAGGATTTAGGAAAATTCTGATTATAATTGGTTTCTGGATGCTTTGATGGTTGTTCAAACTTATTAAAATGACAAGCCTTTAAACATTCATCACAACCAAATATTTTATTACCAAATTCATTGGCTAACTCTTTTTTTATTTCACCCTGATGTTCAATACTAAGATAAGATATACACTTACCAACATCTAACTTATATTCACTAAGTGCTCCTGTAGGGCAAGCATCTATGCATTTTCTACAAGATCCACATAAATCTTTATGTATCTGATCAAAAGGGATTTCTAAATTGGTAAATATCACTCCTAAAAATAGCCAACTGCCAAATTCTCTAGAGACAATGCAACTATGTTTGCCTTGCCAACCCACATTGGTCTTCTTTGCAAATACTTTCTCTAAAATTGGGGCACTATCAACAAAACATCTGGAATTACCTCCCAAATCTGCAAGATATTTTACTAACAGCTTAGCTTTATCATATACCCAGTGATGATAATCTATAGTCTGATTAGCATATACGCTAATTTCATAATCATATTCTGGCTTATTGTGATCACAATAATTTAATCCAAGAACAATAACAGTTCTTGTGCCTTCATGTAAAGCATTAGGATCTAGGCGTAAATGCTTACGTGTTTTTAACCAATCCATATGGTGATGATTGTTTAATTTAAGGTATTCAAGATAATTATCAATATCAGCCTTAGGAATATCAGGAGAGCAAAATCCAATGCTATCTATGCCTAATTCTTTAGATTTGTTGATGATGTTTTGTTTTATATCCATATAAATATTATTTTGTTATAATATACGCTATTATATTACATTTTGCGGAAGTGTAATTAAAGAAAAATATAGGAATATTTAATGTTAGATAAACCTTTTAAATTTGGTCTAATTGGTGCTGGAGTTATTGCTAGTGAATTTATAGAAAACACTAGAGTGATGCCTCATGTTTATATTGATGGTGTGTATGCTAGAACATATCTTAAAACAAAAAGTTTTGCTGAAACAAATAATATCAATAATGTATATAGCGACGTTAATAAGCTTTTAAATTCTGATATTGATGCAGTTTATATAGCCACTCAAAATAACACTCACTATTATTATTCTATGCTTGCCTTGAACGCCAATAAGCATGTTTTCTGTGAGAAGCCAGCCTGTGTTAATTACAAGCAACTACACGATATATTATTCTTAGCATCTGATAAAAAATTGAAATTTATGGAAGCTATAAGGTTTCTTTATACTCCTGCTTATGTAAAGCTTAAAAATTACCTTAATGATAAAATTTTTGGTGAAGTAATTTCCATAGAGGGAAGTTTAGGTAGAATTAGTAACAGAACATACAGACATACTGTAGATCTCTGCGGAGGAGCATTGCTTGATTTAGGAGTATATCCAATTACAGCTGCAATTGATATTCTTGGTGTGCCTGTTAATATTAAATCTAGCTGTATTAAAAATAAAGAGGGAGTAGATTCAACAACTTTTAGTCTCCTCTCTTACCCTAATAAAGCTGTTAATATAACAGCTAGTTTCACTACAATCACTAGAAAAGAGCTAAGAGTATGTTGTGAAAATGGTACAATAACTATGCTTTCTCCATTTACAGAAACGAATAAATTACTACTAGAAGATAAAGTTGGCAACACGTCATTAGTTGAAACAGCAACAATTGCCACAGGTATGGTAGATGAAATAGATCATTTTATTATGAATAACAGTGATAATTTAAACAACAGTCTATCTCTTGAGGTTGTAAAAGTTATGGATAAGATACGTCAAGAGCTTGCTATTAGTTTTAGTTGTGATTAAAAATATTTATTTAGCTGTATCCTGGAGCAAGCCAATAGCAACTAGAATGGTTACAAAAAACATTTTATGCTATTAAGTCATCTTCTCCAAAATTATTACTGTATCTTGCTAAGACAAAGAAGTAGTCTGAGAGACGGTTTACATAAGAGAGTAGGTTCTCATTTATATTGATATTTTTTTCATCCATAAGTTTTATAATTTTTCTTTCTGCCGATCTTGCTACTGCTCGACACAGGTGTACGTGTGAGGAAAATCTATTGCCTCCGGGTAAGATAAATTTATTAAGAGATGTATTTTTAGCATCCATCTTATCAATCTCTTCTTCAAGTGAGTTGATTTCTATTTTTAAAAAATCCATATCACTAGTATAGCCAGCAATGTAAGAGGCAATTTTTATAAGATTCCTTTGGATGTTGAATAAATAAGATTTAATAATTTTATTTTCACAATAAGCAATCCCAAGCCCAATATGAGCGGCGACAGTATCGATTTCACCCAAGCAATCAAAATAAGTATCACTTTTAATGATCTTCTCTTTGCCTAAGCTACTAAACCCCCCATCTCCTTGTTTAGTATATATTTTTACCATTTATTTATCCAAATACATAAATGCACTTAACCAAGCTTTCTCAGTAGCATTTAAGAAGCCTTCTACAGTTTTATAAACAGCCTTTTGATAATTAGTAAGCCAATTTTTCTCTTGGTCATTTAACAAAGAAAAATCTATACTGTTACAATCAATAGGAACTAATGTTAATACATCGAATTCAAGAAAATTCTCATATTTTGACTGCTTCACTGCATATAAATTTTCAATCCTAATACCATATTTATTTTCTACATAAAAACCTGGCTCGTTTGATACAATCATCCCTTCTTCTAGTGGGATATTATTTGCAGGAGAAATACTTTGCGGTCCTTCATGAACACATAAACAAAATCCTATACCATGACCTGTGCCGTGTGCGTAATCAAGACCTTCCTGCCACAAATATTGTCTTGCTAGTAAATCTATGCTTGAACCCTTTGTACCTTTTTTGAAAATTAAACTAGCAACTGCAATATGTCCCTTTAATACTAAAGTAAAATGCTTCTTGAACTCCATATCAGAGGTAGCCAAACTTATGACTCTAGTAACGTCCGTTGTCCCATCCTGATACTGTGAGCCACAATCAATTAAAAGATAACCTCCATTAGCTAGTTTTTTTGAAGTCTCCCTTGTGGCACGATAATGGACAATAGCACCATTGCTATTGTAACCAACAATGCTCTCAAAACTTGGGCTTATAAATAGCGAATCAGAAGATTTAATTAAATTTAACTCCTCATCAATACTAAGCTCTGTGTATTTTTCCGGATTTTTAATTATATTGTAATATAATTTGCTTAGATAGACTCCCTCCCTAGCATGACTGTTTTTTAATGATTTAATCTCCTGAGGATTCTTCTTAGATTTTAATAATAAACATATATCCTCTTGTAAGGTAATTTTTAATTCATGTTTCTTTAAAAAATCAAAATAATAAAATGATGCTGTATCAGACAATCCAATACAGCTATTTTTATCTATTTGTGCCAAATATTCTTCTAATTCTTCCTCTGGATGGAAAAAAATATCCTCTAACTTATCTTTAACCTTCTCTGTCTTGCTGTAATCAACAAACCAATGGATCTCACCACTACTGCGAACAACTAATTTAGATAAACAAAGTGGATCACAAGGCATATCAGAACCGCGAATATTTAAAAGCCATGCAATACTATCAAGGGCAGTAATTAAAAAATAATCTATAGCTGTTTTTTGCATTAGTTTAATGGCTTTTTCAACTTTAATTCTGTAAGTTTCTGCCCCATAAATAGTGTTGTGTAAATAAACCTCTCCCTTAGGTTTAGCAGGTCGGTCTTGCCAAATTAAATCTACCAAGTGCTCCTCAAGTAATTTCAACACAAAGGAATTTTTTTCAAATAGCTTGCTATACATATTAACAGAAGATATGCTGGTTACCTTAGAGTTAAGAGCAAGAATAGCACCACTTTTTAAATTTCCTTTTAACCATGTGGCTAAATTATCCATGCTGAAAAGTTCTCTGCTAAAAAAATTACCATCAACCTCATTCTGTAGTGCTAAAATATAACGACCATCCACAAAAATTACAGCAGCCTTTTGTAAAACTACAACAACAGCAAAAGAACCTTTGAAGCCAGTAAGATAGGCTACTCTTTTGTTATACTCAGGAACATACTCATTAAGATATTCATCTGTTGTGCTAAATATAAATCCATCAAGTTCTTTCTCAGCCAGAATTTTACGGAATTCTTGTAATCTGTTTGTAAAATCTTCTTTCATTTGTTTCCCCTTTATGTTAGCCTTGCTATATTGATAATAATTACATCGGTCAAAATGTTTAAAATTAAATTGCTCTTAAGCTTACTTAGCGTACTATTGCTCACCTCTTGTGGCTACGCATTGCCCAATAAAAAAGTTCCTAGCAAAAATAATAAAACTTATCCCGCTCCAGTTGACTACTCAAAAAAATCTCCTTAGCGTTTTGTCTCTGTAATTTTTTTTAAAAACACTCTCGCTCCACTACCTAGTATTGGGACATTTGGAAGTCTAATTATGCTAGTACTCCTCTCTTGCTTCCTAAGAAATTTATTAGGATGTATCTCTCTTGTTCCAATTACATTTCCAGAAATATCAAGTATTATAATTTCCAAAGTATTAAGTAGATAGTCCTGTTTTTTAGATGAATTTTCAAGATTTATCTTGATCTCAAAATATTTATTATTGCCAACACTCCAGGCCGATTTAATTACTTGTAATTTGACATCACTAAACCAATTATCCGTAACTTGCTTTAATTGCAGCCGTTTTTTTTCTAAATATGCTGTCTTACTAGGTAGATCGATATTAATACTTATGGGAGAAGTTAGATTATTTTTATCAATTTCAAGTCTTTTAAGATCCTCAACAGATAAATTAGTAGTAGTTTCTTTTTTAGTAGTAACGTTAAGGATTTCTTTTTTATCCTCATTTGCTACTGCATTAAATTCTGGTAACTCTTTATCATTAGTTGGTTTGATTTTTTTTATTACTAAAGCATCAGAAGTTCCAGAAGCAGCTTTTGTGATTGCACTTGTATCATCAATGGTTGGAATTATATTAACTAAAGCCTTTCCAATATCGATATTTTTCTTTTCTGTCGAAGATGCATCTTGTGATTTTGATGGATCAAATATTCTTGGTGCAAGCATTAGAGCGCCAAGGATAAAGATAAGGACTACTAATCTAAAAGAAAACTTATCTATATCAATCCTACCTCTAAGCTCATGGATTAATTGAGAAAATGAAAATTTCAGCCAATTACGAGAGTTTTCAGTTTTTTTAAAAAATTCAGCATCACTCTGATTTAATCCCAAAGGATCAGATTTAGAAAAAGGTCCTTTAAAGCGTTCATAAAGTTTTTTAAAAGATTTAGGAGTTCTAGAGATTGTTTTTTCTCGGTAATTATAATCATACTTTGCTAAATCTTCAACTGCCATCGCCAAGCTAGACTTATTAAAGTCTTCATAGTTCTCATAAGCTTGCGTATGGCTATATGATTGATTTTTCGTATTTTGTCTATCTTGTGGAGTTTCTATAGGCGCGCTAGTATGGGTAGTATCATAGAAAAAATCTTTTGGCAAAGTTTTATGATCAATATCAGATATATCTCTATCTTGGGAATAATTTTCCACAGACTTATTGTTAAAAAGTTTGTTGCTAGTGGATTTTTGTTTTTCCTCTAAGCGCTGTTTTAATCTTTCCTTGTAGGGAGTCTCATATCTGGATTTCTTAATTTTCCCCCTTTTTTCTTCCTTAAGCTCAGTATTATTTGTCTTTTTTCCTTCATCAGGTTTAGAATGCATAGCCTTTGAAGAATTTAAAAGAGCATCCTTATTATCAGCAGAAAAATCACTAGAAAAGTCTTCTAACTTAGAATTATAAACCTTCTGAGCAAGTCTTGCGTCTTTGATTTTTTTATACTTATCAACAGTCAACAAATCTTTTTTCCCAACTCTATTGACCCTTTCAGCTAGTTCTCTCTTATAGGTTTTTTGCTCATCTGAAAGCCTATCTTTTTTTTCTTTTATACTATCAGTAGTTTTTTTATCTGAAGTCCTAGTTATGGAGCCATCTTCATGTATTTGTGCTATTTCTTCATTTTTTATAAAATCATAACCCTCACTTAGATATTCAGAAGTAGATAGCTTATCTAATCTTTCTCTTAAGGTTTCTTGCTTTTTAAGTTCACTATCCCTAGAAAAAGACTTGATTATAGGTTCATTATGCTTAGCTACTATCTCCTCATTAATTTTTTTTTCATCTCTAGAGGTAGAATCAAAAGAATATTCTCTAGCATCTTTATTCTCTCTTTCATGAAATCCTTTTTCTCTTCTATCGAAACTCTCAGAAGAACTTCTAGTGTTTACTAAATCTTCTCTATCTCGCCTTGGCATACTATGGGTTGATATTGTATCTTTATTTTCTTTTTTATAATCATTGTGTGCAGAAAATGCACCACTCTCTTTCCCTGTAATGCCAGTTCTACTTTCATAGGGAAGTTTACCAGATTTATCTTCATTTAGCTCATAGTCCCTATGATAGTTAGTCTGCCCAGAGTAAGATCTATTAGTGGATTGCAGAGGAATTCTTTGATAATCAAAATTAGTAAGTTTTGCAGAAGTTGTATGACTTCTTTTAGAAACATTCTTTAATATGTCTAGTTTTGTAGTATTTTGATTTTTTACATTTCTAGTATCTGAATTTTCAATGAAATTGTTATTCATAGCATAAAAAGGGAACATACCCTCTCTCTGAGCAGAGTCAATAGTATAATTGTAATGATTGGCACTATCCATAATCACTTTAATGCCAGCAGCTTTGATATTACTATTAGAAATACTAACCCAAGAATAACCACATACATCGCAGTATACTAAAGTTCCATTGGAAGATGCATTTTTTTGCCTATGCTTACAGTTAGGACAATTTACCATATTTAAGACTATTTTAGTTGTTAATTATATAAATAATACTAATTATCTAAAGCGCAGTTATTATATCATGAAACTTTTAATTAAGATAATAATCTTTGCGCCATAATGATATTTATGCTAGACTTGGGTTATGTTAAGGGGTATTTGATAAGTTTATATATGCTAAATAGTAATGTAGTTATTTTTGAAAATGTTGGACTAAGATACAAACTTAGCAAAGAGGTGTTAAGGGATATTAATTTAACCCTTAAGGAAGCAGATTTTATTCTACTAAGTGGAGAAAGTGGAGCTGGTAAAAGTTCATTTTTAAATCTTCTTAATTTATCTATTTTTCCCAGTAGAGGATTTCTTAGCATACTAGGTAAAGACGTGCAAAATATCTCAAGTAAAGACATGTCCAACTTAAGAAGACAGATTGGTATAGTTTTTCAAGATTTTAGATTAATAAATCATCTTAATGTTTTCGATAACATAGCACTTCCACTGAAAATTTTAGGTCTTCAGAAAGAAGAAATAACAGAAAAAGTTGTAGCGGTATTAAAGTGGATTGGGTTGGATGATTATTGGAATAGCTTCCCTTCTTCCATGTCCGGTGGAGAGCAACAAAGAATAGCCATTGCCAGAGCAATAATTAATCAGCCGAAAATACTATTAGCAGATGAGCCAACAGGAAGCATAGATTCTAAAATGGCCAATAAGGTTATAGATATGCTAGAAGAGTTAAACGAAGAAGGATTAACTATTATTTTTGCTACCCATAATCAAGAATTATTAAATAGAAAAAAACATAAACTAATCACTATTAAAAATACAAAACTGTTTGTGGAAAATGAAAGTAATAAATAACATATTCAAACATGAAGATATCTTTGGATTTTCGCGAATTAAGTTTTGGAATCACTTTTTTTTACTTATTTTTAGCGCAGTTATTTGGCTATGTTTTATGTCTATCTTTGGTGCCACACTACTAGATAAGCTTATAAATCCTCTAAAATTCTCCTCTCCTAAGTCATTGATTATTGAAATTAATCCTGAAAGCACTCAGGTAAAAACCCAGAACAAAGCCGATATTGTAATGGATTTCCTAAGTAAGCACAAAGATGTTAGTAATTATAGTCAGGTTACACAGGAAAAGTTATTATCTATCTTGGATAATTTCACAGCCCAGCAAACTAAAGATCTTGGAGTTAGTTTACCAATTTTAATTGAAGTAAAACTACATACCTATTCTGATGCTATAGTTGATGATTTAAGAATAAGTATAAGTCAAAAAGTTAAAAACGTTTTTTTGGATAGTGAATCAGATTTATTAAGTAGATTAATCTCTCCAATCACAGGAGCTACGAGCATAGCTTTTTTAATCCCACTAATTGCTTTATTAATTTTAGTTGGGATTCTATTTTTGATCATATACGCAGTAATTTTATCTAATAAACCTTTTATAGAACTATTTATTATACTTGGCATATATAAAACTACTCTTTACTTTGAGCTAGCAAAATGGATTTTAAAAAAATCCTTTCAAGCTTCTTGTTTAGGATTATTTATTGGAGTAATCAGCATCTTTATTTTATATTTTCTTAACGTATCTAAACTTATCTCACAGGAGTATATTTACTTTTTTGCAGGAGTTTTACTGTTTTTACCAATAATATCAGCATTTCTTGGGGTTATTTTCGTTAATAAAATTATTTCTAGGTATTTTTATACAAAATAAAGGAGAACTATGATGATTATTTTAATATTAAGAAATATCGTAGCCATATTGTTTTTGTTCATTATGCTATTAATTATAAGTGTGTTTTGCTATATTTATAGTTTTTTCTTCTCAAGGAAGAATATGAATACTATATTGTTCAAATCATTTATGATTGTTAGAGTAGTAATCTTTAAAATAATAGGTATTAAGCTTATTATAAAAGGATTAGAAAACATTCCCAGTGGAGCAGTAATATTTGCCTCTAAGCATCAATCAGCCTTTGAGACTTCATTTTTTTTCAATATGTTTAAAGAAGAAACCCTATATTGTTTTAAAAAAGAAATAACTAACGTTCCTCTATGGGGAAGAATAGCTAAAAGTAATGGAGGTATCCTTATAGATCGTCATAATCCGAACTCTTTCAGCAACTTCTTAAGTGATATTAAAAACAGTTTAAATCAGGGGATTAGTATTGCCATATTTCCAGAAGGAACTAGAGTTGCAATTGGTGAAAAAGTTCCACTTAAAAGAGGCATAGCTAAAATATATCTGGATAATAAAGACTATCCAATTATACCGGTAGCGCTTAATACTGGAATGTGTTTACCAAAAAAAAGTAAGTTGCTCTATCCAGCTACTATCATTATAGAATTTCTTCCTGCAGTTAAGACTGGTATGAATGAAGAAGAATTTTTAATATTTTTACATAATACTATCAATGATAACTCAGACAAGTTAGCCGAGCTATCAAAGTTAGAAACAGGCAAACCTTAGTGCTTAGATATCAACCTCTAAAGTATCCTTTAAGTTTTCCCACTCCCTTTTAGATATTTTAAAATCTTCCTTATTGATTTTCTCTCCCTTAATTATTTTTTTAATTACTGCAATTTCAGCATTTGAAAATGTAGTAGCATTTAATTGATAATCAGCAAAAGCTTGGTAAGTTATAGGAGTCCAAAGCTTCAAAATATCAATCATTGCCTCAGCATACACCCTAATTTCATACTGTGCATGCTTATCAGCCCTTAGTTTTAAAAAATGCAGAAGATTATGCAAATCAATTTTCCAATAAAACTGTGTATATACATTAACCGGTAAAACTATACGTGCAATTTCTTTCGCTAAATTTGTATCAAAATCTAAAAAGGCGTCGTAAGTTGCGAAAGATTTCTCACAGATATCTTTTATTGCCTCCCTGATTGCTTGATTCTCCTCATTAGCGATGGTTTCTGCTCTTCCTTGCTTATTAGATTTCGATTGAGTTTTAATTTGCTCACTCTGAGGCACATAAAAATCTTTTTCCATAATTGAGTATCTTGCTGAATATTCGTTAACATTTGCAGTACGATGCCTTAACCACTGCCTTGCTACAAAAATTGGAGCTTTGATATGAAATTTTATCTCACACATTTCAAATGGAGTAGTGTGTTTATGTCGCATTAAATACCTTATAAGACCTGTATCATCATTTATGGTTTTTGTACCACTTCCATATGATACACGGGCAGCCTGTACAATTGCACTATCATCTCCCATATGGTCGATTACTCTTATAAATCCTTTATCTAGAATCTTTATTTCTTTGTGCAATAAGTCTTGTATGCTATTTTCTTTAACAGCATTTGTCCTAATTTGAGAATCTTTCATTATGCACCCAACTAATCAATTAAGTATGTTTATGATATTTTAAATCGATAAATTCTAACATTTTATTGTGCTAAATTAAAAATATTTAGTAATTTTCCATTTATAAGATATAATTATAATCGCATACGTGCTATTAAGATAAACCTTTATATAATCACTACTTTGGACCTGGGGGCAGTTCCCAGCACCTCCACCAATAAATATTAAGGGGGTGATTTAGCTTCGACAGGATAGGAAAAATAAAGCTTCTTACGGTATTATTCCACCGTTATCGGGTTACTTTTATAAATGCCAACGATAACAAGGCAGTAGCTCTCGCAGCGTAGTCGCTAGTTAGCTTAGGGGTTTGGGTAGCACCTGGCAACAGAAGCTACCCTCTTTTAACGGAGTAACTAATGATTTCTGATAATTTTGATTTCGATAATTGGGTAGTTGATAGTTTCAATGAAGCCACCTATAAGATCATAGAAAAAGCTATGTCTACTTTAGAAAAACTAGAACAAGAAAATCCTGTTAATGATAAGTCTTTATTAATGTCAGGTCACGCTTTTTACATAACCTTTCTAACAAAATATAAAGGTGTTAAATTAGCAAAACATATAAAAAATAACTTTCCTGATGTTATGACTATTGTACTACAGCATCAATTTAAAAATGTTAAAACCACTAAAATAGGCTTTTATTTGACTATTTACCTTAATTCTGCAGAAGAAAATATCTTTATCCCTTTTAAGGCAATCGTTAAGTTTGCTGATCCCATTATTAACTCAGAGTTTGTTATTATTCAAAATGATCTAATTTCTATAGATAAGAAATCTAAAACTAAAAATAAAAAAAGTAAAAAAGCCAAAATAATAGAATTTAAGCTTTAATTTTCTCCTTTGATTATTTTGTTTAAAAAATCGTTTTTAAACTCTGTAAATTCATTATCTTCTATGGCTTTTCGTGCTTTTTTTATCATATCATGATAAAAAAATAGATTATGTATGGTAAGTAAAATAGCTCCTAGCATTTCTTGTGTTTTAAACAGATGGTGCATGTAAGCACGACTATAGTTTTTACAACAATCACAAAAACACCTATTATCTACAGGATTACTATCTTCCCTGTGCTTAGCATTTTTAATATTAAGCTCACCATAACTTGTGAATGCTTTAGCATTTCTAGCCATTCTAGTTGGTAGCACACAATCAAACATATCCACCCCAAGCTCAATTGCCCCTAGTATATCTGATGGTCTGCCTACTCCCATAAGATAGCGTGGCTTATTTTTTGGTAATACTAGTTCCGTATACTTTATAACTTCAAACATTTTCTCTTGTGGTTCACCAATAGCTAAACCACCAATAGCATAACCATCAAAATTCAAATTTATTAAATCATAAGCTGAGATCATTCTTAAATCCTCGAACACTCCGCCTTGCACTATGCCAAATTGACCATACCCCTCTCTATCAATGAAAGTACTTTGTGAGCGCTTTGCCCATCTTGTAGTTCTGAGAGTTGAGCTTTCTACATATTGCTTAGTACTACCATATGGTATGCATTCATCTAGTACCATGCTGATATTTGAATCAAGTTGATATTGAATATTAGTTGAAATTTCAGGAGTCATTACATGTTTTGAACCATCTATATGTGAGCGAAACTCCACATACTCTTCCTTAATTTTTGATAAAGATGATAATGACATAACTTGAAATCCACCTGAATCGGTTAATATCCCTTTATGCCAATTGGCAAACTTGTGCAATCCACCTTGTTTTTCCACTATTGCTGCCCCTGGAGTTAGCATAAGATGATATGTATTACCAAGAATAATCTCAAAACCTATATCAACTAACATCTGTGGTAACATTCCCTTAACTGTGCCTTTGGTACCAACAGGCATAAATATTGGAGTTTGAATAACTCCATGGGCAGTTGTTAGTTCACCTCTTCTGGCTCTTTTATCATGATTTTTAATTTCAAACTGTAATGACATATTTTACACACTCTGATTATTTGAATTTTTTTCTAGAAGACAACAATCTCCATAGGAAAAAAATCTAAATCTGTTTTCAATGGCGTAAGCATACGCTTTCTGAATTGTTGACAGGCCACAAAATGCTGCAACTAGCATAAAAAGTGTAGATCTTGGTAGATGAAAATTAGTTATCAACCTATCAACAATTTTAAATTCATAAGGAGGATAAATAAACATGTCTATTTCTCCTTGAAATGGCTGTAATTTTAAATGCTTACTTACAACATATTCTAAAATACGCAAAGTAGTAGTACCAACTGCTATTATTTTACCTCCACAATCCTTGGTGCTATTTATTAGCTCTATGGTACTCATATCTAGCTCACCATATTCTTTGTGCATTTTATGTTTTGAAATATCTTCTACTTTAACCGGCAAAAATGTTCCTGCTCCAACATGCAAGGTAACAAAGGCTACCTGAATACCTTTGTCTTTTAACTCTGCAACTAACTTATTATCAAAATGTAGGCTTGCTGTAGGTGAAGCTACAGCTCCATCATATTTTGCAAAAATACTTTGATAGTTTTTTTTATCACTACTGTTATTTATATTATCCCTTTTAATATATGGTGGCAGAGGCATATGACCAAATTTTTCTAGTTTATTTGATAAGTCTGAATAACTAAAATATAATTTCACCTCACCTGTCTCTAGTTTTTCTAACACTGTGCAGAAAAAATCTTCTCCGAAAAGCACCCTATCTCCAATATTTAGACGCTTGGAGTTTTTAACAAAAGCTAGCCAAGTTTTATCATCAATCTTGTAATGCAAAGTTATGTTTATTAATGCACCATCTATCTTATCTTTTCTTCCCACAAGCCTTGCAGGAATTACTTTTGTATTGTTAAAAATCAGTAGATCTTTAGGATTTATTAATTCTATTAAATCCCTAACAAAGTATGATTTTAAAAGATCATTATTAACATGTAATAAATTAGCTGAAGATCTATCAATTAAGGGATCCTGAGCAATTAGCTCCTCAGGCAAATTAAAATTAAAATTGTCTATGTTATTCTTATCCATCATCTTTGTTTGCTGATTGATTATTTTCACTGGATTTATCACTCTTATGATACAATAGAATCTTTTCTATGAAAAGAAGATTAATATATTTTGAGTGCTTTTTACAAAAAAAATGTTGTTAAAGTGATGAAAATATACTAGTATTAGTGGTCAAAAAAATAACAAGAGAGTTGCTAATGAGAGTGAAAAGTTCTTTAAAATCAATGAAAAATAGAGGCAAAGGTTGCTTTATTGTTAAGCGTCGTGGTAAAATTTATGTTATGAACAAATTAAATCCAAGATTAAAAGCAAGACAAGGTTAATTTATCTTTTCAGTTGTTGCTTAAGTTTCATTAGATAAAATTAAATTTATAGATTGTTTATTCTTAGTTACTGAGGTTATTTTGCATGCGGAATATTTTTTCAAGAAAAAAAACTTCTAAAAATGATCCATATAACTCTGCCTCCTCTGGTGGAGAAAAATTTAAAGGGTTTAAGCTTAACAAAAATAAACCATTTTCTGAGAAATCTTTGTCGTCTAAAAATAAAAAAGTAACTAAATCAGAGTATGAAGAAAAAGTAGATAAAATAATAGATTCAGTTGCTCTGCTTTTTAAGCCTTTTAAAGACATAATGATAAATGTTATTCCTAAAAGTAAAGGAATAATAAAATTATTAGATTTATTTGCTATTTTAATAGCAAAAATTACTAAATTTATAGTAATGAAATGGCTTTATGTGGTGGGGTTTTTAAAAAGTATCTACTTTAAAATACTAGTGATTATTTTTATTCTGCTCTTCCTTTTAGGAGCAGTGGTATCACGATTTGTTAATTCAGAAACTTATATAACATCCTTAGAGAAAGCCATTCTAAAAAGTACTGGCTATAATGCTAGTATTAACGGCAAACTTAAGCTATCTTTCGTGCCTTCCTTAGTAATTATATTTGAAAATGTCACATTTTATAATGATGATTTACCACAACAATCTGCGGATAGTTTCCAAATTAAAGAACTTTCAGCAAATAAGTTAATTATCGATTTTAAAATTCTCCCTTTAATTTTGGGTAATTTGAAAATCAATGAAATCACTCTGCAAGGTGCAGTTATTGACATAAAAACTTCTGATAAGACCAAACTTTCTCATATGATTTATGACAATCTAATTGCTAAAGTGGAAAAAAACATTCAAATCACTACAAATAATACCTTAATTAATAATTCTTCTGGTGCTCTAAATGGCATTATTACTTCCTTTGAACAACCTAATACTTTATCACATAATAAAGATAGCTCAACCTTAGAAACATTTGCAAATAAAGAAGACGGAAGTAGTGAGGAATCTACTAATTTAATCACATCAAAAAAAACTCCTAGCAAGATAGAGCAAGGGATTTTAGGGGATTTATTTGTTAAGTTAGTTAATAGTATTAGTTTTGAGCTAGAGAAAATTGATAAAATAGAAATTAAAAGAAGTCAGATAAACATTATCAATCAATCTAGGCAAAAATTGTTCATAGTTGATAATATAGAGGCTTTATTAACCTCCTCTGTAGTAAGTGGCATGAGTGCGGAAGGTGGGTTTAGATTTGCTGAAGAAAATATGAGATTCTCCTTAATTCTAAAGCATGATGAAGCCTCTGTGTTAATTGATAGCAAAATATCCTTAGCCTCTAGTCCTAGTAAATTAATTCACTTTGTGGGTGTTAATAATAAAGAAGATAACCTTATTTTTGGCAATTTAGTTTCTGAAAATATGGGGGCGTTATTTTTCATTAATAAGTTTCTTATTAATACGGATATAAAAGAACCCTACAAAGATAACTTTGTAGCTAAATTAGAACTAAATTCTAATTATTTTGCACTTAAAGATATCAATGTTGCGATAAATAATGATGTTTATAGTGGCTCTTTTGTCTGGGATTTTTCTGAGGAAATTAAAGGGATTAATCTTGATTTAAAAGTTAAAGTGGAGGATATAAGTCCTTTTATAAGTCAAATCAAAAGTGACCTTGAGGGCAGTATAATTAAGGGTTCAACTTTTTTATCCCTAAATGAGAAGATTTTAAATTGGAAGAACTCAAAAATAAATTTCTTTAAAAGTAATAATTTTGTTTTCAATCTTGAAATCAATGATAGCAAAGCTAATACAGAAGTTGTTGACCTTTTAAAGATTGGATTATTACTTAATAATTTTAATAAACTGTATATTTATGATTTTAATTTAAAGACTGAGGGTGGTGAAACTAAAGCTCTTGGTAAAATAGATTTGGACTCTAAAACCGCTCTGTTTAGTTTACAAAGCCAAGGAAAATTAAGTAACGCTATAAATATGACAGGATTCCCTAGGGGTTCTGCCACTTTTATACAAAATGTAGCACTTGAGGATGCATATCAGTTTTCTTCTAAGGTGAGATTTGAAACTAATAAAGTATTATTTTTTGATATAATAGGAATTATTGGAAAGATCAAACTTAAAGATAGTTACATGATTCTTACACAACGAATAAATGATAATGAGTTATTTATAAAAACTAAACTTGATACTCTAGATTTCATTACTTTATCTGACATATATTCTAAGCAAACCAGATCAGTAAACTACTCTGAGGGTGGTGATATTGATTTATTTGGGTTAGGGAAAAATCTTAAGGTTAATTTAGATATTATTGCAGATAATTTCAATATTAAAGGGTTGTTATTTAAAGATAGTAATATTGAGATATCGCTTTTACCAAGTGGCTTTAGTATCAACCGTTTTATTGCAAATGGTGATAAAGGAGGAAGCGTAATTGCTTCTTTAAGCGCTGATAGTATAGTTACTCCTGCTGTTGCTGGTCATATTAATTTTGATAATTTGGTAATAAAATTTGAAAATATAAAACAAATAGCTTTTAAAGAAACTGATCTTATAGGCAATGTAGTTTTAAATGGCAGAGTAAAATTCATTGGTGATAATTACTCTGATCCTTTTTCTAAGATAGATGGTGAAATTAGTTTTATTAAGCAGGAGAGAATAAATGTTAACCGCTTTGCTAATATTGATGGGTTATATACAACTCTAACCGAGAAACAATTTAAAGGAAAAACCACATTTTTCATCAATGATATCTATGGTAAAGCTTATATTAAAAATAATATTATAGAGCTATATCCTATAGCAATGCTTTATATTTATAATAATAGTGAGTTTAGAGGAATGGCTCAGGCAATTTTTAATCTAAAAACACAAGAATTAACGGTTGATGGAACTGCTGATAACTCTACTGATATTAATAAAAAATTAAGCTTCACACTAAGTGGTGATATTTTAAATCCAAAGGTAAAGCGTAACTTCTTTAAGGGAGATTCAACATCCTTAGGCGTTAAAAAACCAAAAGAGAAAGATGTTCTTAGGATTAATGAAAAAACTCATAAGATATCCGATAATTTAAATAATAGCAAAAGCAAAGATAATTTTAATAATACCTACAACTCTAACGTTGGTAGCAATAAATACAGAGCTCTGAAGGATGACCTTTATGAGCAAGATGTAGAAGATAACAGCAAAGGGGATTTACTACCTCACCCTGAGAAAGGGAACATTCCTAAAACGTCTCCTACTATTGAGTAGAGTTAGTTTTACTATTTCTAAACTGTTTTATAATAAAATCTTTTATTATAATATTGCCGCACGTGGAATAAGTTTTAAGTTGTTTCTCAAGCTCGTAAGATTTCTCCATAAGCTTCTTAAGTTTAGAAGACTCCCAAAAATTAACTTGTTGCTTGAATTTATTAATGTGAGCAAAAAAAATAGGTGGTCTAAGTTCTTGTAGTACTTGCTCAAGTGGCGTAGTAGAGATTAATGTTTTAACATGTAGTAATTTATGTATATGATTGATAATAGCTCTAATTAATACAACTGGATTATACTCTTCCAGTAGATTATTAATCAACTCATATGCAGTATCTAATTCATAAGAAAACAAAGCATAAGTAAATTTATCTATACTTATTAGCATACTATCTGCTATAACTTCCTCAACATCCCTTAGGGTAATCACACGCTTTTCATGAGAATATAATAACAACTTATCTAATTCACTACTTGTAATACCTCTGTCATTGCCCAAATTAAGCAATAAATACGCAATAGCTTCTTGGGAAATTTGAAAATCAGCAGGCAATTTATTCAAGATGTTGTGCTTTAAACTAATCTCATTATCAGAATAACAAGGAATTGTAGCAATATGACTATATTTAGCTGATTCACAAGTTTTTCTTAAGGAAGAACTAGTAGATAACTCTTCTGCCTGAAACACCATTAGCACCTCTTTAGCTGGATTTTCAAAATAATCATTTAGTGTCTTTGTTAAAGAATCTTTTGCTTCCCTAACAAGAATAAATTTCTTATTCTCACCAAACAATGAAGCGGTAAAAGATTCCTCAATTATTATATTAGGATTTTGCTTAATAGCATTATCTTCAATCCTGATATTCTGAGTTTCCTCATAATTGCTTCCTAAAAAAGCTCTTCTTATGGTATTAATACGTTCTACTATCAATCCGTAATCTGAACCATACAATAAAACTATCCTGATATTTTCAGGGATTTTATTAATAAATTTATTAACTTGTGCAGGTTGAATTTTCATTTATTTTTCATAAACTAGGCGATTTTTTGCTATTTAATTCCTTAATAGTGCTAATTGCTTTAATGGCAACGTCATTGGCGATACTATTTGCTAACACTCTTTCTCCATTATTAAGAGCTAAATTATTGCTATATCCTGTAAAATCAACACTATAGGACTCAATATAAGTATTATTAATATTGAGTATGATTTTTCCACTACTTTTTTCAGTAATATTCCATCTAACATTAGCTGTTAATCTATTTCTAGAAGCATAACCACCCTTAGTAGTTAAATAATAATTACTAGTTAAATCAACAAACACATTTAAAATATATTTAGCTTGATCATAATTCTTATTAGGGAAATAACTTAAAAGAGTATTTCTAATAAGCATGCCTCGTTTTTCCTGAATATCACTAACAAAAACCAAATGTCGCTCAGGTGTTTCATAAATTATATTCCTAACACAAGAACCATTTAGTAAAAATAAGCACAGAAGTAAAAATTTAAAATACAATGTTAATGATTTTATTAGGAACATAAATAATCCTTTTAATCACCTTATTTTCTAGATGTTTTTTTATAACCGGTATTTCTTGTATAAGCATTAAAATATCTTCTTGTGAAGAATCAATAGGAACATCAATAGTTCCCTTAGTTTTTCCAAGTAACTGTATTGCAACTATAACCGTATCTTCTGTAAGGTAATCATTATCAATAGAAGGCCATGGAGTATCGATAAGAGGAATAACATTACCAAAAATACACCAAATTTCCTCAGAAACATGAGGAATAAAAGGATTAAATATTTTAATTAAAATTTCCGTAGCATAAAATAGTAATCCTTTATCCATTGTCGCAGATTTTTCTTCTACCTTATTAAAAAGCTCCCTACCTAAAGATATGGCTTTATTTAAATGTAAAGAGTTAATATTATCTTCAATATTAACTAAATATCTCTGCACTGCTGAATAAAGTTTTTTATCATCAACAGATAAGTTTTGCAAAGTAAAAGGTGTTTTAACTAAGTTACTATTTGCAGTACAAAAACGCCAGTATTTATTGATGAATCTGTAAATGCCCTCTATGCCTTCATCTGTCCATTCTAAATCTTTATCCGGAGGAGAATCCGACAAAACAAACATTCTAGCCGTATCTGCACCATAGGTTGTACAAATATAATCAGGATCGATGACGTTTTTTTTAGATTTACTCATTTTCTCTGCAGACCCTATTTTAACAGGCTCAGCAGTTGCTTTATGAATAGGATTATTATTCTCATCAAAAATGACATCCTCTGGATAAAGCCAACGATTAGACGTATCTTTATAAGTTTTATGTGATATCATTCCCTGCGTCATAAGAGCAGTAAATGGCTCCCTAAGTTTTTTATCTTGTGGTAATAAGCCAACTTTAATTAAAGCTTTTGTAAAAAATCTGGCGTACAATAGATGCATAACAGCATGCTCAACCCCCCCAATATACTGATCAACCGGCAACCAGTAAGTAATAGCAGCAGGATCTAAAGGATTATCCTTACCAACTGTAGGATAACGCAAAAAATACCAAGAAGATTCAAAAAATGTATCAAAAGTATCAGTCTCGCGTAAAGCCTTACCTTCACATATATGGCAGATTGTATTCTTCCAAGTTGGATGATTAGCAAGAGGATTACCTGTTTGTTTAAAATCTACGTCACGTGGCAATTCAATTGGTAAGTTTTCTTTTTTTTCTGGAACTATACCACAATTATCACAATAAATAATAGGGATAGGACATCCCCAGTATCTTTGTCTAGAGATTCCCCAGTCTTTTAGACGATAATTAGTCTTAGCCTCTCCTAAGGAGCACTCAACAAGATATTCTATAATCTTATGAGATGCCTCTGAGGTATGTAAATCATCAAGAAAGTTAGAATTAATCATCACTCCATCCTCCTCAAAGGCGGAATTCATAGTAACATCATTTTTAGAAGTTTCTAAAGAGCGCACAACAACTTTGATTGGTAAATCATATTTTTTAGCAAAAGCAAAATCTCTTTGATCATGAGCCGGACAACCAAAAATACAAGCACTACCGTAATCTAAGACATAATTGCATATAAAAACCTTAATCTCCTCATTGTTGACAGGATTAATAGCAATAAGACCTGTATCTAGACCTTTTTTATCCTCTTTATTGATATTTTCTTCAATTGTACCAAGACTCTGCACAGATTTAATAAAATTATCAATCTCTAAGTTACTTTTAGCAAGTTCAACAGTTAAAGGATGATTTACAGATAACGCTAAGAAGGTTGCACCAAAAAGTGTTTCAGGCCTTGTACTGTATACTTTAATTATCTGCTTATGATCATGTTTCAGTTTGAAATAAATTTCAGCACCAGAGGATTTACCAATCCAGTTTATTTGCATATTTTTAACTCTATCTGGCCAAGAACTAAGATTTTGTAAATCTGCAAGCAAATCATCAGCAAAGTCGGTTATTTTCATAAACCATTGATGCAATTTTTTTTGCTCAACTTGTGCACCAGAACGCCATCCTTTACCATCAATCACTTGTTCATTTGCTAAAACACTATTATCAATAGGATCCCAGTTCACCCATGATTCTTTTTTATAAGCAAGACCCAAGTTAAAAAGATCTATAAACATTGATTGCTCATGCTGATAGTAGTTAGGGGAGCAAGTAATAACCTCACGCTTCCAATCAATTGCAAAGCCAAGCTGATTGATTTGCTTTCGCATATAGGCAATATTATCATATGTCCAAGAAAAAGGATGGCTTGAACTTTCTTTAGCTGCATTTTCTGCAGGAAGCCCGAAAGCATCCCATCCTAGGGGATGCAAAACATTATAACCTTTTGCTTTTTTATATCTTGCTAAAACATCTCCTATGCTATAGTTTCTAACATGACCCATGTGTAGTTTGCCAGAGGGATAAGGAAACATCTCCAAAACGTAATATTTTGGTGAAGATGTACTATCCTTTGTTAAAAAAGACTGATTTGTTTGCCAGAAGGTTTGCCACTTGGTCTCAATACTTTTAAAAGAATAGCTTCTATCCATTTATTTCTCGCTTAACATATACTGTATTCTTAGTTGACGAGCTGTGTTTAATATTGCATCTTCTAGTTTTTTAGCAATATCACCTGATACTGCAATACTACTCCAAGCATTATTAGTTTTTATTTGCTTAAATACTTTTACTTGGACAGTATTAGAAGTTAAATTTTCTTCTAATATATAGATATCAACTTTATATTTTTCATTATCATTTAGTGAGTACCAGTCTGTTATAATAACTCCAGCGAAAGGATCAGCTGCAACCAAAGGCATAAAATTCATTAGTTTTAATGATGCATACCAGGCAAAACGGTTTACTCCTATCTTAAATGGAGGAGCATCTTTACTATAAACGTCCATGGATATATTGGATATCCCAACTAATAGGCATATTGATATAATTATTTTTTTCATACTATTGTATCTTACTTAATTTAGTTATATTATTAAAGTAATATGATATTACGAAAATTATAAAAATACAAACCATCATTTACTAAAATTAAGTTTACTTATGAAAAACATTATAAAATCACTTTGCTTTTCGATTGTTTTTTGCACTGTCGCTATTAAATTAAGCTCACTTGAGTACAACAATAATAGTTATTTGCGAATAAGTAGTATCTTAGATAATAGAGCAACTCTCCTAATGGAGGGTTATTTAAAGAATAAATTAGCCTTCAATGATAGGGTATCATTAGATTTTGATATCATTTTAGATGATACAACCTATATTTATAGTTTAGCAAAAAGAAACCGATTGTATTCGTTAAAATCCTCTTCCTATGTATCATATGAAGGTGAAGACTATATAGTATCTTTTGGATTTAAAGATAGTGTAGCATCGAAAGAATTTTATAATAGTTTATTTTTAATACAAGATTCTCACTTTGGTGTTAAAAGTCTTAGTAGATTTGAAGACAGAGGAGATCATTATGTACTAAACAATGCTTACTTAGACAATGATACAGCATTTAGTGCATCATATTTTAAAAATTTGTTAGAAGATACCTTATATTTTGGATTTACTTTTACTCCTTCAATGAATTATGTTCTTAGAAAAAATCACTCTACCGAGTATACTAAGGAACAAAGTTTATTTGATGGTGCTATTATGTATTATGATGAATATCAATCAGTTGGATATAGTTTACGTCTAGGTAGTCGTTATTACATTAATATCTCTAATTTAGAAGAAAAAGCGACTGATCTTTCCTTAGGAGGTGGCATTGATTATTTTGGTTTTACTACAAGGCTAAATTATTTATATGGTGATAATGTTTTCTTAAAAGATACATCATCTAAAACTAAAGATTATTATGCTCTTGAGTATAGCTTATATTACAAATTTTATAAAATCAAGACTGGAGTATACTATCTAAGATCTAAGATAGGAAAAGTAGATAATACAAATTTTACAACTGATTTATATGAGTACGATCTTCAATATCAGTTTAATGAGAATTTAATCCTTCAAAGCTCTGTTTTTTACGAAAATCTTAAGCTTAAAAATAACACAGGATTGTTATTTGGGTTATCGATTGTCTTCTAAAGTGATTTTCATATGAACATACAAAAAAACATACAACAATTACGTTCTGATATTGATTCTAGGCTATCTAAAGCTAGTAAAAAACAAGTTACCATGTTATGTGTTGTAAAAAATCAACCTCTTGCTTTAATAGAGGAAGCTATTCTCGCAGGAGAGCTTGATTTTGCTGAAAATTACGTGCAAGAAGCAATTGATAAATGGTCTATTTTAAAACAAAAGTATCCTAAGGTAAGATTACATCTTATTGGTGGACTACAAAACAATAAAGTTAAAAAAGCTTTAGAGATTTTTGATATCATTCAAACCATTGATTCTGTTAAGTTAGCTGAAAAAATTGCTACTACATTAGCAAAAGAACTTTTTATAAATAAATCATTTTTCATTCAGGTTAACTTAGATGAAAACTCAACTAGTCGCTCTGGTGTAGTAATAGCTAATTTAGAAAATCTGCTTAATAAATGTAGAGAGCTAAATTTGCCTATTAATGGGTTAATGGCTGTTGCACCGATAAATAGACCTGTTGCTCCTTATTTTGCTTTAATGGCTTCTCTTAATAGTAAATATGATTTGCCAGAATTAAGTCTTGGTATGAGTAATGATTTTATGGAAGCTATCAATTTTGGCTCAACAATGATAAGAATAGGTAGTAAAATTTTTGGAGAACGCAAATAACCATGTCAGGAATTTATTTTGATTTAGAAGAAAAACTACTGGAAGAGAAATTGATAAATTATTTTATTGAGATTTATCCATACACTCAAAAACTAATAGATGCAACTTCTCTAACATCACAGGATATTTTGATAACCACTTACAGTAGATTAATCGCATTTAAAGATATGCCCATTAAACATATAATAGTGTTATATAATCCTAAAACAGAAAGAATCGCTACAGAGGATAGTAAAAAAATTACTGCATTACCTTATCCAATTAATCTAAATTCTCTACAGAAGGTAGTTGAAAATAATTTGTTAACCCTTTCTAAGATAATAAGTTTAGCTGATTATGAAATTGATTTAAATAAATCAGTTTTATACGATAAAAATCATTCAATTGAGATTAGTTTAAGCGAAAAAGAAGCTTTGATAATGAAATTTCTATTTGAGTATTATCCAGAGCCCATAAGTAAAGAAAATTTCTTAGATAAAGTATGGAATGCAAATCCTAATATACAAACACAAAGCTTGGAAACTTATATTTCGCTAATTAGAAAAAAACTCAGAGAAAACAGGATAAATCTAACCATAGTAAAGATTGATCTTGGTTATAAACTGCAAATTTTTTAATCGCTCTAGATAAAAGCACCTCTATTTATATTTTCCTAAAAGAAATCCTAATTTTTACATAACACAGATTCAGATAACTTATTTTAAAACTTATTCAATCTCAGCAAAGGTTACTTCTTTAACTTTTTGTACATTAAAGATGCTGCTATTTTTAATTTTATTGTTAGAGAATTCTGGATTATTAAGAAATACCTCAGTAAGTATACCTTTAGAATCAAAAACATTCCACTTGATGATTTGTGAATTATCGTTACTTAAAAATAATGTCAAACTGCCAAGGGCAGGATTTTCCCTATTTACAAAAGTAATTTCTGTGTATTCCTCTAATATTTGATAATTCACAATCATTACTTCCTTGCTAAGGAAAGAGGTATTAGTAGCCATCAAATAGTGAAATGGTGTAGATTTAATAGGAATAAAAGATTTTTGTTTCAGCTTAATATCCTGATAAAGCAAACTGTTATTGCTAGCAATAAACCTGATTGGTATATTTTCATACTCAACTCTTAGCTTACCTGGTCGTTCAATAATAAACCAACCTTTAGCAGTATTTCCAGAGGAATCTTTTTGTAAAAATTTAGACTTAACAACTAAAAATTGATTGTATTGTTGATCTATCTTTTTAATTTCTTCCATTTGAGATTCACTAAGGCTAAATTCTTCCGTAGGAAAGCTTTTTACGTCTGTGGGTATATTTTCTGTTTCTGCTGTAGCTACTGTAGTAAACAATATAATCAGTGCTAAAATATTTATTAATAGTTTCGTCATTAAAAGTTCCTATTTTATGATTATTTCTCTTTTCCCAACAGAATTGGCTTTACTAACAAAGCCCTCTTCTTCTAGTTGTTCAACGATTCTTGCAGCTCGATTATAGCCAATTTGAAATCTTCTCTGAATTAGACTTGTTGAGATTCTATCTTCGCTTCTTATCATATCTAGTACTTCTGCATATAGTTCATCTTTATCACCCGGGCTGTCTGAAAGGTCGACCTCACTTTCAGTACTAGTAATATTATCAACATAAGTAGGAGTTGACAATGTCTTTAAATAATCAACAACATTAGCTATTTCTTGGTCATCTACAAAAGGACCATGTACCCTTTGAATTCTTCCAACTCCTGACATATAAAGCATATCACCTTTACCCAAAAGTTGCTCAGCACCCTGCTCACCCAATATAGTACGACTATCTATTTTAGAACTTACTTGAAAGCTTATTCTTGTGGGGAAATTAGCTTTAATTGTTCCGGTAATAACGTCTACAGAAGGTCTTTGTGTGGACATTATAAGATGTATGCCAGCTGCCCTAGCCATCTGAGCTAATCTCTGTACAGCGTATTCAACTTCCTTTCCGGCAACCATCATCAAATCGGCCATTTCATCAATTACAACCACAATATATGGCATATTATTAAAAGTAATATCTATATTTTTGTTTAATAATTCCTCATTAATTGCTAGCATAGCTTTTTCATTTGTTATTTTATCATTAAATCCAATAAGATTTCTCACTCCAATTAGTGACATTTGATAGTAGCGATTTTCCATTTCTCTAACGACCCATTTAAGTGCAGCAATAGCTTGCTTAGGATTTGTAACCACCGGAGTTAAAAGATGAGGTATATCTTGATATACTGATAACTCAAGCATCTTAGGATCTATCATAATTAATTTACATTGATCAGGGGACAGTTTATAAAGTAAAGATAGTATCATGCCGTTAACTCCAACAGATTTACCTGATCCAGTTGTACCTGCAATCAATAAATGCGGCATAGTGGTTAAGTCAGCAATGACGCTATTGCCGTTAATATCATAACCAAGAGATAGGGGCAATTTAGCCTCTATCTCTTTAAATGTTTTACTTTCGATTATTTCTTTTAAAAATACAGTTTTTCGTTTAGAGTTAGGAATTTCAACACCTACAACATCTTTTCCAGGGATTACTGCTATTCTAACGGATATGGCTTTCATACGTAGTGCTATATCGGTTTCAAGGGATATAAGCTTAGAGGTTTTCACTCCAGCTGGGACAGTAACCTCATAAAGAGTAACCACAGGTCCACTTTTTATGTTGCTTACCTTGCACTGTAGACCAAATTCTTGAATAATTTGTTCTAGATAAATGGCTTTTTGTTTTATTTCTGAGGATAAAACCTCATTACTTTGAGGTTTTGAGGTTAAAAAGCTAGAGCTAATATGATATTTTTCATCCATATTAGCATAAGATTTTTCTACATTTAGCTTAGAAATTGTAGCTTGTGGGGGTGTTTTTGCTGAAAAATCCATTTTATCAGACAATAGGGCATCTATATGTTGGGGTGTGGGTTTTATCTTATTTTCAGATAATTTAAAGTAGTCAAGATTAGGTAAAATATTAATTTCTTTATCTTTTTTAATATCTGGTTGGTTGACCTTTCTAGATTGTCTGATATGGAAAATAATTTTTTTGATCTGCTCAGCAATAAATATGGTAGTGTGATAGAATAATTTAACAATAGCTTTAATTTCTGAAAAGCTGATACCAAAACTAAAATATAATACTGCGATAATTGATACTAGAAAAATATAATAGTATTGAGAAAAAAAATCTACTTCTGTTATGAGATATAAGCCTAAAATGCCGCCATAAGATTGATTATCAAACATAACTATAAAGATAGATGGCAAAATAATAAGGCAGTAAAGAAAACTAACAAGACGATACTTTAATAAAACTATTGTCTTTTGTAAGTACAATTTGTAAGACCAATAAATAATTAACAAAGGTAGCAAATAAATACTAACACCAAAAATTTGCAGTAATATATCAGCACTAATGTTTCTTAGACTATAAAAAGTTGATAAATTATTATGAATTGAGGTTGAATTAAGTGATAAATACAAAGGATCGTAAGTAATTAAGACTGCTAATATAGCTACTCCTAGTAACATTAACAAGAAAGAAGAGATTTTTTTGTACATCACAAAATACACTTATGTTTTTACTTTAATTATAGTAAAAATAATATCACTAATGTGTTAATTTTCACTAATATAGAATTTTATTCAAATATAAGCCATTGGGTGGAGCAGTTATTCCTCCTGCTGCTCTATTTTTAGAGTGTAGAGCACTCTGAAAGGTTTCTTGATTCCATTTATCAAGACCCACAAGAACTAATGAACCTATAATATTTCTCACCTGATGATATAAAAATGAAGGAGCAGAAATAAACATGCAAATTAAATCCCCCTCCCTATAGAAATTAATATTATTGATAGTTTTAACAGCCGAAGAAGCCTGACAACCTGAGGCTCTAAATGTACTAAGATCATTGGTTCCTATTAAAAGATTTGCACAAGACTGCATTTTATCAACGTCAAGTGTTAATGGAATCCACCATACATATTTATTTAAGAAAGTTGGGGGATATTTTCTATTTAAAATTTTATATATATAAGTTCTCTCTTTAGCAGAAAAGCGTGCGTGAAAATTTTTCTTATTATCGAATCTTTCTATAGAAAAGATACTAATCCCCCTGTCTCTAAGATAAGAGTTCATAGCTTGTTGCAAGTTAAAAGGCTCAATAGTACGCTTTAGATCAAAATGAATAACTTGCTCTAAAGCATGAACACCAGCATCAGTCCTGCCAGCTGCTACAACATCTATAGATCCTTCATTAAACTTAATTAAAGATTCCTCTATTGTTTGCTGGATAGTAGTGGTATCAGCTTGTTTTTGCCATCCATAAAACTGACTACCGTCATACTCTACCAATGCTTTATATCTAGGCATGCTCATCCTTAGATGAAAAGAGCCTACTTATTGTAGGCTCTTTAATACATAAACACGCTACATTAATATTACTTTCTTTCACCAAATAATCTCAACAACATTAGGAACAAGTTTAAGAAATTAAGATAAAGCGATAAAGCACCATATACAGCTGTTTTCTTTAAAGTTTCCTCGTCCATAGAAGAAGAAAAATTATTTTTAATTTTCTGTGTATCCCAAGCAGTAAGACCAGTGAAGACAATCACACCTATTATAGATATTACAAAATCAAGCATAGTGCTCTTCATGAAAATATTTACAATAGAAGCTATAACAATACCAATTAAAGCCATAAATAAAATTGTTCCAATACCAGTCAAATCAGATTTTGTAGTATATCCGTATATACTCATGGCTAAGAAAGTAATAGAAGTTATTAAAAACACTCTAGCAACGGAAGTACTTGTATATACATAAAAAATAGGAGCTAAAGAGATTCCTATAATAGCAGCAAACAGCCAAAATAATAGCTGAGCTGTCCCTGCACTAATTTTATTAACACCAAAAGTTAATACTAAAATAAAAGCCAACGGAGCAAAGGCAATTACGATACCTAAGTTGCTAGTCACAAGCCACACTGTCATCTCCTGACTAGAAGCCACAACAAAAGCCATAAATGCCGATAGTAACAACCCTAATCCCATATAGTTGTATATTCTTAACATATAACTTCTTAAGCCAACTGAAATCTCTGAGAATACATCAGATTCGTTTCTATTATGATCAAATTTATTCATATTAAGCACCCCATATTATAATTATTACAATTCAGTTACTAAAGTATATAGTGTGTTTTTTTTTTTATGCAATACATTTATTCCAAATCACTTACATTGTCATTTTTAGTGATACCTGCAAATACATCATGTAGATAGGTTTCTAAAAGATTAAACATCAGTTCAAAATCTTGTTCATTGCCAAAAAAAGGATTTACAATTTCTTTAAAGTTAGCAGTATGATTGTAAGATAAAATGGTTGTTACTTTATATTGATGATCTTCGGTAATTATTTTCATAATATCTGTATATGTTTGTGTATCAAAAGCTATTATATGATCAAAATGTAGGAAGTCTTCCTGAGTGATTTGTTTAGCAAGGTGATTTGTAAGATTTAAACCTCTTTTAGATGCCATCTTAATGACTCTGTTATCTGCTGGTTTCCCTGAGGATTTATTAGATATTCCTGCTGAGTCTACAAAAAATCTGTCAGTCATATTATATTTTTTAACTAATTCTTTAAACAATAGTTTTGCAACAGGGGATCTGCAAATATCTTCAGAGGATACAAATAAAACATTTATCATTGTTATAGCTCCTTTATGTTTTTGAGAATAATTTTTCAATATCTTTCATTTTTATATTAATATAGGTGGGTCTACCATGGGAGCATTGAGCATAATTTTCAGTTTTTTCCATAGTTCGTAATAAATCATTCATCTCTCTAACGTTCATAATTCTACCATATCTTATTGAAGAATGACAAGCTATAGTAGAAATTATTTGATTTAGTAAATTATGAAAATTTGTTACGTGAGCTACTTTTTTTAAATCTGAGATAATACTTAGGACAAGCTCTTTAGGATTAATATTGCCAAGAATGCTTGGAATTTCTTTTACGACTATAACATTCTCACCAAAGGTATCAAAATTTATACCAAGTAAAGAGATTTTATCTTTATACATTTGAATAATATGCAAATCATCCTCCTGCAGAGTTATTATTTCTGGAGTTAGCAATATTTGTTTCACCACAGTTGTATTAGCATAATTTTTTTTAAGTGATTCCTGTACTACTCTTTCATGTGCAGCGTGTTGATCAACAATAATTATGCCGTCACTATTTTGTGCAATTATCCAATTTTTATGAACTTGTGCTTTGGCAAAGCCTAAAGGAGTATCCTCTTGATAGTGGTGATCCTCCTCATCCATTAATATGGAATTATTATTACTTGTGGAGTGATCATTATGAGCAAAAAGATGCATATCCAAATTTTTAAGTGGTGTATTGAGGTAGTTTTGTTGTCTATGTGAATGGAGTAGAGAAGTAGCAAGAGTACTACTAGTTTTTTGTTCTATTTTATTATTTAAGGCTGATTTAAGTGTATTTACAATAATGTGTCTAACGAAATTATAATCTTTAAAGCGAATATCAGATTTAGTTGGGCTAACATTAACATCGATTTCTGAGTTTTTAATTTCTATAAAAATAGCGTAACAAGGATACTTACCAGAGAATAAGATATCAGAGTAAGCAAACTTAATAGCAGCCATAAGCATTTTATCCCTTAATGCACGCCCATTAATAACTACGTATTGATCCTCTGTATTATGTTTACTATATGTTGGAACAGCAATTCTTCCATACATCCTAAACATGGGATTGCTGTTTTCTACTACAATTGAGTTATCTAAAAAATCTTGTCCAAGGATCTGTAGAATACGATTTTCAAGGTATTGCTCATGTGTTTTACCACTAGAGTGATAACTAAATACTGTTTTATTATTGTTATCTAGTTTAAAGGCAATATGAGGATTTGCAATAGCAATTTGCTTTAAGCATTTATAGCAATGCCCACTTTCACTGGCATCGCTTTTTAGGAAATTGAGCCTGGCAGGCACAGAGTTAAAAAGATCACTCACGTGGATGGCAGTTCCCTCAACAATAGAATTACTACTAATATTTTCTTCCAGACCGTTTTTACAGATAATTTGGAAACCACTAGAAGCACCCCTATATTTAGAAGATATAGTCATCCTACTAACCGAAGCTATTGAAGCTAAGGCCTCACCTCTAAAACCCAAAGTTGAAATATTAAATAAATCATCACCCTTTAATTTTGAGGTACTATGAGGTTTTAGACACACAGCTAAATCTTCCTTAGTCATACCCTCACCATTATCAACTATGGATATGAAAGATTTTCCTCCTGCTTTTATAGTGATCTCAATTTTGGAAGCCGCGGCGTCGATGGAGTTTTCCACAAGTTCCTTGATTATAGAAAACGGTCTCTCAATAATTTCTCCGGCTGCTATCTGATTAACTAGATTTTTTGGTAATATTCTAATCTTACTCAAAGATAAATTCCCTTAGGAAAACTGTATTAACACTATTGCTCAGGTTGTGACCTAACTTTTTTAGTTTTATAAAGTTTAATTAAATTATCACTTGAAGAACTAATATCAAGTTTTTCAGTAGGATCCAGATCATCTTCTGTGGTTTCTTCTTTTTTAATTTCCTTTAAAATATCGTTACCTAATTTTTTACCAAGCTCAACTCCGTACTGATCAAAAGAATTTATATCCCATATTATTCCTTGCAATAGTACTTTATTTTCATATAAAGCACAAAGCATCCCAAGACTCTTAGGAGTTAAGGAATCAAACAACAGTATGTTACTAGGGCGATTTCCTTCAAAAACCTTATGATTAACTAAAGAAGAATATTCTGCGTAGTTTTTGTAATGTTTTTTAAGCTCTTCGCTAACTTTTTCTCTAGTTTTGCCAACCATAAGAGCTTCAGCTTGGGCAAACATATTGGCAAGCAAAGCGTCATGATGATTATATAAATAATTGTTGCCACTTGGATTGATAAATCCTATAAAATCGCATGGAACAACGTGGCTTCCTTGATGTAAAAACTGAAACACGGAATGTTGTGTATCTGTCCCTGTTCCACCAAAAACAACTGGACAAGTATTGTAAAAAACCTTTGAGCCTTTTTTAGAGGTAGATTTGCCATTACTTTCCATTTCTAGCTGTTGCAAATAACTACTAAATTCAGCTAATCTATAATCGTAAGCGATAAGACCATGATTTTTATAATTAAGGATATTGTTGTTCCAAACACCTATGCTGGCCATTAGAAAGGGGATATTGCTTTTAAAAGGTGCAGTTTTTGTGTGATTATCCACTATGAAGGCACCATTTAAAAATTCCTCAAAATTCTTTTCGCCTATACTAAGTAGTAAAGGTAAGCCTACGGAGGACCATAAAGAGAATCTGCCCCCAATAAAGTCATTAAAGGCAAAAGTATATTCTTTGGTAATACCAAACTTTTCAACTGCCTTTAGATTTGTAGAAAGAGCTACAAAATGCTTAGCAATAACATCATTAAGATTACTAGCATTAGCTCCTTGTAGAAACCATTCTTTAATTGTATTAGCATTATAGAGCGTTTCTTGAGTTGTAAATGTTTTAGAGGCAACAACGAATAAAGTTGTTTCTGGATCAACGTAAGATAAAACATCAATTAAATTTGCAGCGTCTATATTGGATATAAAATGCAATTGAATATTACCTTCATTAAAATCTTTAAGGGCATTATAAGCCATTTTAGTGCCTAGATAGGAGCCACCTATACCAATATTAACAACAGTGTCAAAAGGCTTACCTGTATAACCTTTAATTTTACCGGAGCGAAAATTTCGGCAAAACTCATACATTTTTTCCTTATTTATTCTAATTTCTCTGCTGTAGTCAACCCCATCAACGATAAAAGAATTAAGATTCTTATTCCTAAGAGCATAATGTCCAACAGCCTTTTGTTCAGTAAAATTAATTTTTTCACCAGTCATGGCGGCATTGAGAATATTTTTTATACCTAAATCTTCAGCCATAGTAGCAAATAAATCTATGGTTTCTTTGGTAATCAAATTTTTAGAGAAATCAGCAGTTAGATTATCTAATTGATAAGTAAAATCAGCACCTCTTTTGTCGCCTGCATCTTCATCAAAGAGATTCTTAATTTTTTTGGAACGAATCCCAGCATAATGTTTTTGCAGTCCGGCAAAGGCCTTGTTACCAAGCATATTTTTTTCTCCTTTATATAGTGATAGCAATTTATATTTACAAACAATCTTATGGACAGTAGTATTATATTATAAAAATTGGTAAATTTTAATTTAAAAATGATAAGAATATTTAAAGTATCCGAGTTAATAGAAAATATAAAAATCACTTTACTAGAAAATTTTCCTATCGTTGAGGTGCATGGAGAGATTTCAGATGTAAATCATCATAGTAGGACTGGTAGTATTTATTTTTCCTTAAAGGAGGAAACCTATAGTATAAATTGTGCTTGTTGGAAAGCAACCGCAAGCAAGCTAAAAGATTATATTGTTGAGGGTCAAAAAGTAAGAATAAAAGGTAAGATTTCTGCTTATCTTGGTAGCTCAAAATTTTACATACATACTCTGGACATCTTAAGAGATGGTATTGGTGATACGCGGGAACAACTTTTAAAAACCAAACTAAAGCTAGCACAAGAGGGCATTTTTGATCTAAATAAAAAACAAAAAATCACCAAATTCCCTAAATCGATTGGATTAATTACCTCAATGGATGGTGACGTTATAGAAGATATAAAATCCACCCTTAGAAATACTTATCCCTGCAAAGTTTTTTTATATGATACTCCAGTACAAGGGCAAGAAAGTGCATTAAAAATCACGCAAGCTATCAATTATTTCAACTCGCTTAGTGTATGCAATCAACCAAGTTTTCTGATTATTGCAAGAGGTGGCGGCAGTGCAGAGGATTTGTATCATTTTAATGATGAAACTTTAGTTCGCGCAATTTATGCTTCAAAAATTCCCATTATAACTGCCATAGGACATCAACCAGATACTAGTCTTAGCGATTTAGCGGCAGATATGTCAGTTGTAACTCCGACCGCCTCTGTTGCTTTTCTAGCTAATATTAGTGACTTAAAAATTAATATTACATTATATTCTCAAAAAATGTTGAATATTTTACATAGAAAGTTAATCCAAAACAGTAAGAACCTTATTTATGTTAGCAAGAGCCTTAGAACACCAAAGCAATCAATCCTTCATTGTCTGTCTAGATTACTTACTTTAGGGAATAAATTAAATATGGTTTCTACAAATATTTTTGCAACTAAACATTTATTATACTCAAATTGTGTATCTAAATTAAAAACTCCACAGTATTTTTTAATAAAAAAGAAAAATAAGCTAGATGCTCTTAATAGACTTTTGAATTCTTTTTCTTTTAAAGAAATTCTACGGCGAGGTTTTACAATAATTCATAAGGAAGGCAAGATAATTAAGGAAGTGAATAACTTGAGAGCAGGTAGATATTGTGTAGAATTTTTTGATGGTAAAAAAGATATAGATGTTAATTAATGTTGATGCTAGATTTTTCACAATCAATTTTAGGAAAAAAGATATTGTAAAGCAACTTTATTACACCTTTTATTGTCAAAAAGGCAATATTTATATATAATAGTATTATCAATTTAAAGTCTTATGTTATATATAGCAAAGAACAATTAGAGTAAAGAAAGTATGTCAAAACATGATAGTGATTCCTACGATTCCTCATCAATTAAAGTATTAAAAGGTCTAGACGCTGTAAGAAAAAGACCAGGTATGTACATAGGTGATACTGATGATGGTTCAGGGCTACATCATATGGTTTATGAGGTTGTGGATAACGCCATAGATGAAAGCTTGGCTGGTCATTGTGATAATGTTATAGTTACTTTACATAAAGATAGTAGCGTTAGTGTTATAGACAATGGAAGAGGTATTCCTGTTGATATACATGAGGAAGAAGGGATTTCTGCGGCAGAAGTAATTATGACTCAACTGCACGCTGGTGGTAAATTTGATCAAAACTCTTACAAAGTATCTGGTGGGCTACATGGTGTTGGTGTATCGGTTGTCAATGCCCTTTCTGATACATTAGAGCTAACAATATACCGTAATGCTAAAGAATATTTTGTTAGATTTAAAACTGGAGTTGCTGAAGCTCCCCTAAGGGAAATTGGTGAAGCACCAAAAAATCCAGATGGTTCATACTGCAGAGGAACAAAAGTGCAGTTTTGGGCGGCTCCTAATATTTTCACTAATATTGTCTACGATTTTAAAACTTTAGAAAGAAGATTAAGAGAATTAGCTTTTTTAAATTCATCTCTTAATCTTAATTTGATAGATAATAGAACAGCTGAACCACTACAATCCAAAATGAATTATAGTGGTGGATTAAAAGAATTTATTAAATATTTAGATCGCTCTAAATCATCTTTACAAAAAGAATGCATACATTTTAAAGGAGAAAAAGAAGGTGTAACTGTAGAGATTGCACTGCAGTGGAATGATTCATATCATGAAAATACCTTATGTTTCACAAACAATATTCCTCAGAAGGATGGTGGAACCCACCTAGCAGGATTTCGTTCTGCTTTAACCAGAAGTATAAATAATTTAATGAATTCAATCAATAGCAATAAGAAAGCACCTAAGGTTGACATATCAGGAGATGATTCTAGGGAGGGATTAACTTGTATATTATCAGTTAAAGTTCCTGATCCTAAATTTTCCTCACAAACAAAAGATAAACTAGTATCCTCAGAAGTAAGAGCGGCAGTTGAAGGAATTGCAACAGAAAGTTTAGGAATGTGGTTTGAAGAAAATCCAGCAGAGAGCAAAATAGTAATTGGTAAAATTATCGAGGCTGCCTCTGCCAGAGAAGCAGCTCGTAAAGCTAGAGAATTAACTCGTAAAAAATCTTCACTTGATCCTGCTAACTTACCAGGTAAGTTAGCCAGTTGTTCAGAAAAAGATCCTAGCGTTTGTGAAATATTTATTGTGGAAGGAGATTCTGCTGGCGGCTCTGCTAAGCAAGGAAGAAATAGAAAAAATCAAGCTGTTCTGCCATTAAGAGGTAAAATTCTCAATGTTGAAAAGGCTAGGTTTGATAAAATCTTATCATCTGTGGAGATAGGCACCTTAATAACGGCTCTTGGTACCGGCATTGGTAAAGATGAGTTTGATATTGAAAAATGTCGTTACCATAAAATCATTATTATGACTGATGCTGATGTTGATGGCGCTCATATAAGAACTTTACTACTTACGTTATTCTACAGACAAATGCCAGAGCTTATTAATAAAGGATACATTTACGTTGCACAGCCTCCCCTGTTTAAAACTAAAAGAGGACAATCTGAGGTTTATCATAAAAATCAAGAGAGCTTAGATCAATTTCTATTTGGGCTTGCGCTTGAGGAGTCAGCTGTTCTGGAACTATATGATAGCACTAAAATTTTTGCTAAGGATTTAAAAAATTTAGTAGGTAAATGTAGTAAAGTTCATAAGATAATCTCAGAGATTGACCTGAAAGCTAAGATAAACATTATTGAGGCTATGATGGTTGTTGGTGCTTTTAATTCATCTATTTTTCAAGATTCTGAAGAAAATAGGGCTGTACTTAATAATCTAAGTGTTAAGTTGAATACTTATGAGGAAGAATTTTCTAAATTATGGAAAGTAGAAATTCAGAATAATAAACTAGTGATCTCAAAGGGAGATCGTGGAGTTCATGAGGAGTATATATTTGATGAAAAATCACTTAATAGTTCTCAATGTCAAACTTTGCATTCCATGTATGATAGCTTTAAGGGATATTTTGTAAATCCTGCCCACCTTTTAATAAAAGAGGATTCTCACACTGTGCATGGACCTTTATCTTTAATTAAAGTTCTTAGTGAAAATGCCAAAAAAGGTCTTTATGTGCAAAGATACAAGGGCTTAGGGGAAATGAATCCTGAACAACTTTGGGAGACAACTCTTGATCCTAATGCTAGAACTCTTGTACAAATTACAGTTGAAAATGCAGAGCAGGCGGATGAGATTTTCACAACTCTTATGGGTGACGTTGTTGAACCTAGAAAAGAGTTCATTCAACAAAATGCTCTCAACGTTAATAACTTGGATATCTAGTTAGGTATAAGAGGAATGTATAAACATTTTTTGGTATTTTTGGCATTTATATTTGTTTTTGCTTGTGAGACTAATCATAAAGAAAAAGAAAGTATAGAAGATAAAATAGAAACTGAAAAGGTGAGAACTAATAAAAAAATTCCTAAAAGTAAGGAAAATCTTAAGAGTATAACTTTTGAAGCATGGATAGCCAATATGCAGGGAAAAAATTGTTATATTTACTCTTTCCCAGTTAGCTCCCTTGGAATGTATATTGATAGGTCAACTCATTACATACTTATTAACGATAAAAAGGAAATTGTTGTTTTCGGTGGATTAGTATATAAGGAAAGATCAAAAGTTAGGATAGATTTACCAAAATATAGTTTTTTCTTAGAAACGCTAGAAGATAAGGCCTGGGCTAACAATGAAGATTTCATTATATCTAAGATTTTAGAAGAAAAAAATAATATAATGTTTATTAATAATGAGTTTAAAAAAAATGATAAAGAAGAGGAACAATCGTCCTTAGATAAATACACTCTAAGGGGTTTTGCTGAGGCATGGGATTATATGTTAGATAACTGCAAAGTAAATAAAATAAAAAATACAGAAACCATATCATAACAAATTAAGAATCAAGCCAACTATCGGCTATATTATAATCAACGGCTAACTTTATAGAGATATCACAACTATTTTCCATTACAAATTTAAGCTTAGGGGCATACTGCTGCAAAATACTTTCTTCTCCTTCTAAGAGGAGTTCGTCATGAATCTGTAGTAAGATTTTTATATCAACCTTGCTAGCTTGGATAAAATTATAAACATCAATTAATGCTTTACGCATAATATCAGAAGCAGTGCCTTGAATTATAGCGTTTATTGCCGCTCTTTCTGCAAAATTTCTTACCTGTGCTTTAGTGCTATTAATGCCTGGAACAAAGCACCTACGTCCAAATAAAGTTTTCACAAACCCATTTTCCCTTGCAAAATTAACAGCACTGAGCATGTAAGTTTTAATTTCTGGATACTTAGTAAAGTAAGATTCTATATATAGTTTAGCCTTTTCTCTGCTGATGCCAAGATGGGAAGAAAGTCCGAAAACCGTTTGACCGTAAATTATACCAAAATTTATGGCTTTAGCTTGTCTTCTAAGATCAGAATCTATTTTTTCAATTGGTATATCAAACATCTCAGAGGCGGTTTTTTTATGAATATCCTCATTATTATTAAATGAAAGAATAAGTTTTTTAACATTAGCTACAGCAGCTAAAACACGCAACTCTATTTGCGAATAATCTAGTGAAAGGATTTTATAATTAGGATTGGTTACAAATGCTCTACGAATATTTCTCCCTTCTTCACTTTTAATTGGAATATTTTGTAAGTTAGGATCTATAGAAGATAATCTAGCAGTGGAGGTGGCACAAGGTAGAAAAGTTGTATGAATCCGTCCAGTTATAGGATTTATTTTTTCTGGAAGCTTATCAGTATAAGTATTTTTAAGTTTAGATAGCTGACGCCACTTTAAAACTAAATTTGCAATGGCAACTCCATTTTCAGCAAGCTCTTCAAGAACAGATGCATCGGTTTTCCAAGAACCAGTTTTACTTTTATATCCTTTTATTCGCATTTTCTCAAATAACACCTCCCCCAACTGCTTGGGAGAACCAATATTAAATTCAAGCTTAGCTTCACTGTAGATAGAGACCTCCAACCCTTTGATATGAATTGCAAACTCTTCTGAAAGTTGCTGCAAAATACCAGAGTCTACTAAAATACCGGTGCTTTCCATTTTCATCAAAACCTGCAAAAGTGGTCGATCAAAAACCTCATAAATATATTTAAGAGAATACTCTATTAATAAATTTTGATACAAATCATATAAATCTAGTACTAAGTTAGCAGGAATTTCGCTATCTTGTGTATAATTATCAATAAGTAAATGTTTTTTTATGTGCTCATTAATAGGATTTTCCTCTGCTATATGACCCCCTGTAAGATAAGCCATCTGCATAAGATCATTGTAAGAAACAAGATTAATTTTGCATGAATTTAATATGTGCAGTATGGGCTTTAGATTATAAAAAATCTTGTTGATTGCAGGATTCTCAAAGACAGATTTCATAGTACTAAGAACATCAAACAAGATTATATCTATGCTTTTAGGTTCAAACATTTCAGATTGTCCTTGAGTTATAAGATCAATCATATAATTGCAAGAAGTATTTTGTGAAAAGATACGAATACTTGTAACCTGAGCCGTAGCATTAAAAATAAATAATATTGGAAGATCACGACACAATTTTAAATCTTCTACCATGGCGTTTAGGTCATCAAGATTTTCTACTTCCAGTGTTGTAATTTTGATATTCTCATGTAACTGACCAGAGGTGCTGTTATGAATTTTAAGGGCACTATCATTAGGATTTGCACTAAAAACACCCCCAACAACACTATTATCAATATCAGGCAGTGGTTCTAAAGTGATGCCATATTTGGTAGCTGTTTTAACTGCTAAGGAATTAAAAGAAAGACGCTGAAAAAAATTACAAATTCTAACAGGATCAATTGGATTTTTATGCAAGTCTTCTAAGGGAATATCAATAGGTACATCATTTTTCAAGGTTACTAATTCTTTAGAAATATAAGCAAGAGCTTTATTATTTATCAAATTTTCCTTAAGGGCTTTTTTAGTGATGCTATCTATATTAGAGTAAATAAGATCAAGGGAACCAAAAGTATTAATTAAATCGGCTCCCCCTTTAGGGCCAACCCCTCTAACACCAGGGACATTATCAGCAGAATCACCCATTAAAGCCTGTAAATCTATTATTTTATCTGGAGTAACATTAAATTTCTCAAGTACTTCTTTGGAGGTAATTTTACGGCTTTTAATGGCGTCAAACATATGAATATTTTTTGCATCATCAATCAGTTGCATTAGATCTTTATCAGAAGATATAATTTCAACTTCAATACCGCTCTCAGCAGCAAGTTTTGTGTAAGTAGCAATAAGATCATCAGCCTCAAAGCCTTCCTTTTCAATGGCCTTAATATGCAACTCTTCGGTTAACTGCTTGATTAGAGGAAACTGAGGAATAAGATCTTCTGGTGCTGGCGGTCTATGAGCTTTGTATTCTTTATAAATACTTTGTCTGAAAGTTATACGTGATGCATCAAAAATCACAGCAATATACTCAATATCACGGCTTTCATGGAGTGCCATGATTGATTTTGCAAACCCATAAACAGCATTCACAGGTAATCCATCTTTAGTATGCAGTGGAGGCAAAGCATGAAAAGCTCTAAAAATAAATCCAGAGCCATCAATAAGACAAATTTTTGACATTAATTACCAACAGATTGATTATATAAAAATACTTTTGAACAATATGGACAAATAACCTTATTATTCTCTGCAACTTTAAGATATACCTTAGGGTGAGCAGAATTGATATCGCCATTACAAGATACCTCTTTAGTATTGATTTGTATTTCTTCTTGTGGGATTTTATTTTTAACGTGTTCAATCATATAATATTCCATTAGTTACTCGAGTTGTTGCAATTGCAAGCGATGTTCTTTATACTCTCATTACTATAAAATGATAACATATTGTGTAGAAAAAATGAAAATTCTTGAAATAAATAACTTAAAAAAAACATATGATAATGGCAAAATTGCCCTTGAAGGTATTAATCTAAGTATCAATTCAGGAGAATTCATAGCTCTTTTAGGTCCCAATGGGGCGGGTAAATCTACTTTAATCAATATTCTAGCAGACGTAGTTATAAAAACTAGCGGTGAAATTATTGGTTGTGGCTACAATATGGACAGTGATAAAATTAACTTTAAGCGCAGAATTGGGATTGTGCCTCAGGATGTTAATTTTGATCCTTTTTTCACACCATTTCAAGTACTGAAGGTGCAACAAGGATTATATGGATTACCTTATGATGAAAGTAGAATCTATAAAATATTAGAGCATATAGATCTGAAAGAAAAAGCACATAGTTACGCTAGAAGTTTATCTGGAGGGATGAAACGACGCCTTTTAATTGGTAAAGCAATCATTCATGATCCAGAAATTATTATTTTAGATGAACCAACAGCAGGTGTTGATGTTGAATTAAGACAAAATCTATGGCGTTTTTTAAAACAATTAAATGCTGCTGGAAAAACAATAATATTAACTACTCATTATCTTGAAGAAGCGCAAATGCTCTGTGATAAAATTGCTATAATTAATAAAGGTAAGCTTATTACTTACGAAGATAAAAAATTACTTATCGAAAAAATAGGATCAAAAAAACTAGAAATTATTATAAATAAGCCAATTAGTAATAACTTACAAAGTATCGCAGGATTTAATGCTCTTTTTGATAGTACTACCAATACAGTCAGTATTGACTACAAACAAGATAGTGATGTTAACTCTGTCTTAGTTGAACTGCATAAAAATGGTTATTCTATAAAAAAACTAAATATGAAAGAATCTAATTTAGAAGATGTATTTTTAAAACTAACCACCTCTCAATAGGAATTATCTTAAGCATCTATAGCTCAATTGGATAGAGTGTTGCCTTCCGAAGGCAAAGGTTAGAGGTTCAAATCCTCTTAGATGCACCATTCATATACCTCAAAGCCTTGGCAAAGCTCCTCTTATTCCCTTGTCAAGAACTTTTTTTACCCTTGCCCCTATCCCTTATTCTGCCTCATTCTCCATTTTCAGTATTATAGCAATAGTCAATATATAGTCATCTTTTTTGCTACTGTTTTAAAATCCATATTTTTGTCTTATGTTTAATTATTACATATCACGAACAGTATAGTCATGATATGGATTGTAATTTTTAATAAAAATGAAATTGTATCAGTGTTTGCAAGACTTAGGAGTAACTAAAGCTAAGTTAAGTCTTTTATCCATTTTTTTGAGATAAACCTGTGTAAAGCAACAAAAATCTTTAGAACCTCTTCGAAATTAGCGATTAAAACAACTATGTGTACAGGCAATTTTAAATATACAGCGCAGAAAAATGCTGATGGAATCGCAATAAATACTATTGGCAATGCATCTATAAATAAGGTTACTTTAGTATCGCCTCCAGATCTTAGAACTCCAACAATCATTGTCCAATTAATCATCTTAAAAAACATAGCAATGGAAAAAGAAATTAAAACTAACTTAGTCATTTGTCGCGCCTCCTCAGAAAGAACATATATACTTAAGATAGGATTAATTAAGAGCAATGCTAAGATAGTACAAAACAACGACATAATAGTTGCTATTACAATTATTCTCTTACCCATTAAAAAGGCTTCCTTATGATCTCCTGCCCCAATTGTCTGAGCAATTAAGACATTAGCTCCAGTTGCTACTCCAAAAAAAACTATGGAACCCATACTAACAACTAACTCTCCTATATTAACACTGGCTCCAGCTGTGGTACCTAGCTGTGCGTAGGCCACGTACAGTAAAGTTGTTGATATTACCCATATACTTTCTGTCAAAAATACTGGGATTGATATCTTAATTATAGATTCTTTCATTGTTTTTGATAAGCCAAAATACCTTTTTAAGGTAGTCCTTAAATGATAACGCCTATTAAGTAGTAAATATAAACATAATAGACATTCAATAACTCTGGCAATAACTGTGGCAATAGCTGCTCCACCAGTTTGTAATTCTGGAAATCCACCGTTACCATAAATAAGTAAATAATTTAATACTGTATTCACAGAGGTGGCTACAATCGTAATATACAGCGCTTCTTTCGTTTTCCCCATTGATCTTAGTGCTGTTGTAATTGCAAAAGATAATGCCATGAATGGAAAAGAAAGTGCAATAATCATTAAATAATCAGTTCCCATTTTTATAACAATATTATCACTTGAAAACATCCACATGAACCATTCAGCAAATACTAAAGATAATCCTGTAAAAAAAATACTAATAATTAATCCAACCAACACAACCAGCGCAAATACTTTCCTTAAAGCAACAAAATTCCTCTTCCCATAAAATTGGGCCATGAAAATGCTACTGCCACCAAAAATACCAAAATTGGTTACAACATATATAAAATATAGTTTGTTAGCAAATCCAACAGCAGCAATACTCTCCTCACCCAATCTGCCAACCATTATATTATCAACAAAATTTAATCCTATATATACAAATTGAGTTGCTACTAATGGTAAAACTATAGCCATATAGTTCTTTAAAAATTTTATATTAATCGAAAACATGATTCTCTCTATTACTAATTCATATATAAAAAGGATACATTATCCTTGAACCCACCATAAATATCCCCATTTATGGTAGTTATAAACATTTGTGATTTTAACTTAATTAATCTATCCATAACTAAGTGTAAATTTTCATAATCCAAGTGAACATTTATTTCATCTAATAATAAAATTGGCTTCGTGCCTTTATTTTGCTGCACCAACTCAATAAAAGACAAAATTATACTTAATAACATCATTTTCTGCTCACCTGTAGAAGAATTTTCAGCTAAAATATCACTGCTTTTAAGCTTACAAATTAATCTACTTTTATGTGCTCCTAAAGAAGTGCTACCAATAACAAAATCAGCATATCTACTCTCAGCTAATTTACTCTTTAAAATATTCTCTACCCTAAGAGCATACTTATGCTCTTGTAATAAATCTTCCACTTCCCCAACAAAAGATAGCAGTAGTGGATATTTAGTATCACGCTCTGTTATAAGATTAATTTTTTGTAAAAAATCTAATCTTGAGATTACTAAAGGAACCCCAACCTCAACTATCTTCTCTTCTATAATATCTAACCACTTGCTTTGCTGCTGTGAGTATGGAAGAAGCTTATTGCGTTCTTTGATTAGCCTTTCATACTGGCTAACTCTACTTAAATGTAACTTATCAAAATTAAAAATTAAACGATCAATCAACTTTCTTTTATTTGTATTATCTTGTAGAAAAAAATTATCCATCTGCGGTATTAACCATATGCAGTTCAAGTAATACTCAGATAATTTATTGCCCTTTAATTGAGTATTATCTAAGAAATACTTCTTCTTAAATATATTTTTTTCTTTATCTAAATCAACAGCTAACCCTAAATTAAAAACGCCTAAGTTGCTATGAATAATTCCTTCAATTGCACAATTATTTTCTCCAAATAGTAATAGATCCTCTGTGGAGCTACTCCTAATTCCCTTACCAGCACTTAGTAAAGAAATTGCCTCTAAAATATTAGTTTTACCAATCCCATTACTACCGCAAATAATATAAGAAGAAGCTGCAAAATTAAAAAATTTATTACTGTAGTTTCTGAAATTATTTAATCTTAAAGTATCAATAAAATAATTACCAGCATCACTCATAAATACACATTATCTGATTACACAACTATAGCCGCATAGGCATTATAACAAAAAGCTCCTCACAAACATCAATTTTTTTGATCAAAACCGGTGTGGTCGCTGAAAAAAGATGAATAAAAACACTTTCTCCCTTAATTAAAGAACAAACATCTTTTAAATACCTAGCATTGAAAGATATACTGATATCCTCCATAGGACGCAAAATATCAAGCTCCTGCTCTGCTAATCCAACAGCCTTATTAGCCTTTAATGTCAACTTACCATCTACACAATCTATCTGCACAATCTTTAATTTATCATCAGAATACATAGAAACTATATCTATGGCATTGATAAAATCATTCCGATTAACCTCTAAAATTTTATCATTGCCTTGTGGAATAACTCTATTGTAATTTGGAAAACTACCATCAATTAATTTAGAAGTTAAAATAATATTGGAAAACTTAAAACATATCCTACTGGAATTACAAGATATCTCTACCTCTTTATCTTCAACATTATCAATTATTTTGGAAATTTCATCCACAGCTTTCTTAGGAATAATAACTCCTTGCTCAATTGTCGCATCTGAATTAAAAACAGCATCAGCTAAAGCAAGCCTATGTCCATCTGTAGAAACAGATCGTAAAACCTTATTGCCCGCTTCATTTTCTGTAGTGTGTAAATACACTCCATTTAAGTAATACCTAGTTTCATCTAAAGATATGGCAAATTTTGTTTTCTCAATAATTTTCTTCAAATCACCAACAGCAACTTTTAAAAGATTAGGTAAATCATTGGTTTGAATAACAGGAAACTCTTCAACTGGCAAACAGTTTAAAGTACTCCTAAATTTACCACAGCTGATTGATAATTTTTCTTCTTCTAAAGAAAACTCTACAGAAGAAGCAGCTGGAAGCCTTTTAAGCGTCTCAAACAGCATGTTAGCAGGAGCAGTTGTTGCTCCTGTACTAATTATTTGCTCCATATGGAGTATTTCTAAAATATCAAGATCCATATCAGTTGCATTAATTATCAATCTACTACCCTCTACGCTAATTCTAACATTTGACAGAATCGGTGTGGCATTCCTTTTATCAACAACCCCTTGCACATTATCAAGAGCCTTTAATAGTTTCCCTGCATTAACAATAAATTTCATACTTTCCCCACTTTAAGCTGAAAAATTAGAACAATTCTACTTGACCACTTATTCTAGTTTAGATATAACTTTAATTCAATCAGCTTTTTTGAATAAGTTTTATAAGATAATTAAGCTCGCTTTCAAGATTAGAATCCCTTGTGATCATTTCATTAACCTTTTTTATTGCATAAATGACAGTGGTATGATCCCTACCACCAAATTTTCTCCCTATCTCTGGCAAGGAAGAGCTTGTCATGTTTTTCGCTATATACATAGCAATCTGTCTTGCCATAGCAGTACTTTTATCTTTTTTAGCAGAACTCATATCTACCAATTTAATATTATAATGCTCTGCAACTTTTTTTTGTATAAAATCTATATTAACTATTTTATTGCGATTTTTTAAAACATCATCTAAAACCGACATTGCCATATTAAGATCTATAGCAACTTTCATAATGCTGTGATAGGAAATAATTCGCTTCAACGCTCCCTCTAACTCCCTAACATTTGAATGAATTGTATGTGCTAAAAAATCCACCACCTCTCCTGGTATTCTAATTCCTATTTTTTTTGCTTTTGACTCTAATATGCCAACCCGCAACTCATAAGTTGTAGCATGAATATCAATGGCTAGACCAGCTTTTAATCTTGAACTCATTCTCTCTTCAATTCTATCTAGCTCTTGCGGCGGCTTATCTGCTGATAAAATTATCTGCTTACCCTCTGAAATCAAAGAATTAAAAGTATGAAAAAACTCTTCCTGTGTCTGCTCCTTCCCACTGATAAACTGAAAATCATCAATCATAAGAACATCAGTTGACCTGAAGATCTCCTTAAAAGAGAATACATCCTTATCCCGCAAAGACAAAATAAACAAATTAGCAAATTTCTCAGCTGTTAAATATAAAAATTTTCTCTTGCCACTAGTATGAATCTCCCACGCTATCGACTGCATAAGATGTGTTTTACCTAAGCCTACTCCTCCATATATAAATAGTGGATTAAAATCTATATTAGACTCCTTAGCCACCCTAAGTGCAGCATGATAAGCAAACTCATTAGGCTTACCAACTACAAAATTATCAAATGTATAATCAGGATTAAGCGCTATATCTAACTTAATTGTCCCCTCATTCACACTAGCATTATCTTTTGCTATTGTCTTAAATGTCCGCAAAGCGGTGTCATAAACAAATTCACTGGGTTTTTCTATTGTCAAACTATCAAAAGCCTGGGGTACGATATGAGAATCTTTCCTATCCTCTAGCGCAAAACTATTTTTATTGCCAGTCATATTGGCAAAACTATTTACAATTATCTCTATATCAATCACCTGATCCCAGTTTTCCTTTAGCACCTCTAAAAACTGCTTTTTGTAAGAGGATAGAACCCAGTCTTTTATAAACCTAGAAGGGGCATCTAAAAACAATATGCCTCCATCTAGTTTTGCAAAACTTAGTACTTTAATCCAACTATCAAAACCTAACTTATCATTTATTTTTTCGTCGAGCTTAGATAGAAAAAGACTCCAATCAAAAGATTGTGTGGAAGAATTTAAATTCA